>NZ_CP082269.1:2839224-4258836 GCF_019880405.1 Enterobacter sp. C2 | reverse complement strand
GGCGGACTCCACTCGAACAAAAGTCGATAATAAAAGACGAAAGCTGAAATTAATGATTGTAGACACACGTCGAAAAGACCCCTGAAGGGTGACGTGCGAACCGCTATTTGCGGTTTTTTGCCCCGATCCGGATCCGGGATGCAGGATCGGGACCGCGGATCATAACGTAAACCGCCGAAGAGATCTTCTGTTTCTCACAGATTCTTCACGATTTATCCACAGGACGATCCGAATCGGCTAAGTGTAAACGATCCTGGTGCCGGTGCGGCACGATTTAGGCCGCATATTGGAAAAATTAATGAGGATCGATAAAAAATGGCCGAAACGATCTAATGAAGATCCTGAAGGATCCTTGCGCTTTGTCCCTCAGCCCGTATAATCCTCCACCCGGCGCGCGTTGCTCGATTTCTTGCGTCGACTGCCGTCTACTTTTCAAGCAAAAACAGCAGAATTTAGGCGGTATATAAGGAAAGAGAATTGACTCTGGAGTGTACAATTATTACAATCCGGCCTCTTTAATCATCAACACTGAGGCGTAAGACGTTGGCACTGCCCAGCGGACCGACGCGAAATTCAGTGAATTCATTCAAGTTTAGGTAGAAATCGCCATGAAACGCACTTTTCAACCGTCTGTACTGAAGCGCAACCGTTCTCACGGCTTCCGTGCTCGTATGGCTACTAAAAATGGTCGTCAGGTTCTGGCACGTCGTCGTGCTAAAGGCCGTTCTCGTCTGACCGTTTCCAAGTAATAAAGCTAACCCTGAGTGGTTAAGCTCGCATTTCCCAGGGAGTTACGCTTGTTAACTCCCAATCATTTCACATTCGTCTTCCAGCAGCCACAACGGGCTGGCACGCCGCAAATCACCATCCTCGGCCGCCTGAATTCGCTGGGGCATCCCCGCATCGGTCTTACCGTCGCCAAGAAAAATGTTAAGCGTGCGCATGAACGCAACCGGATCAAACGTCTGACGCGTGAAAGCTTCCGCTTACGCCAGCATGAACTGCCAGCAATGGATTTCGTGGTGGTGGCGAAGAAGGGGGTTGCTGACCTCGATAACCGTGCTCTCACGGAAGCGTTGGAAAAACTATGGCGCCGCCACTGTCGCCTGGCTCACGGCTCCTGATAACCCTCATTCGGGGTTATCAGCGCCTGATCAGTCCGCTGCTTGGGCCGCACTGTCGTTTCACACCGACCTGTTCGCAATATGGAATTGAGGCATTGCGCAGGTTCGGAGTGATAAAAGGCAGTTGGTTGACGGTGAAACGCGTATTAAAATGCCACCCTTTACACCCGGGTGGCGACGACCCCGTCCCGCCAGGACCTTTTAATACCAGAGAACACTAACGATGGATTCGCAACGCAATCTTTTTGTCATCGCTTTGTTGTTCGTGTCTTTCATGATCTGGCAAGCCTGGGAGCAGGATAAAAATCCTCAGCCTCAGACGCAGCAGACCACGCAGACTACGACCACCGCAGCGGGTAGTGCCGCAGACCAGGGCGTACCGGCCAGTGGCCAGGGGAAACTCATTACCGTTAAGACCGACGTGCTGGAGCTTGTTATCAACACCCGTGGTGGTGATGTTGAGCAGGCGCTGCTGTTGGGCTACCCGAAAGAGCTGAAGTCTACCGAGCCGTTCCAGCTGCTGGAAACCACGCCTGAGTTCATCTATCAGGCACAGAGCGGCCTGACCGGTCGCGACGGCCCGGATAACCCGGCAAACGGCGCGCGTCCGCTGTATAACGTTAACAGCGATACCTTTGTGATGGCCGAAGGCCAGAACGAACTGGCGATCCCGCTGACCTACACCGACGCCGCAGGCAACACCTTCACCAAAACCTTTACTCTGAAACGCGGTGAGTATGCGGTGAACGTGGGCTACAACGTGGCGAACAGCAGCGCGAAGCCGCTGGAGATCGCGACCTTCGGCCAGCTGAAGCAATCCATCAATCTGCCAGCCCATCGCGACACCGGCAGCAGCAACTTTGCGCTGCATACCTTCCGCGGTGCGGCCTACTCTACGCCGGACGAGAAGTACGAAAAATATAAATTCGATACTATCGCCGACAACGAGAACCTGAACGTGACCTCTAACGGCGGCTGGGTCGCCATGCTGCAGCAGTACTTTGCCACCGCATGGATCCCGCGCAGCGACGTCGCGAACAACTTCTACACCAGCAACCTGGGCAACGGCGTGGCCGCTATTGGCTACAAATCTGCACCGGTAGTGGTACAGCCTGGCCAGACCGCCGCGCTGACCAGCACCCTGTGGGTCGGCCCGGAAATTCAGGACAAGATGGCTGCCGTTGCGCCGCATCTGGACCTGACCGTAGACTACGGCTGGCTGTGGTTTATCTCTCAGCCACTGTTCAAGCTGCTGAAGTGGATCCACAGCTTCCTGGGTAACTGGGGCTTCTCAATCATCATCATCACCTTTATCGTTCGTGGCATCATGTACCCGCTGACCAAAGCGCAGTACACCTCCATGGCGAAGATGCGTATGCTGCAGCCTAAGATTCAGGCCATGCGTGAGCGTCTGGGCGATGATAAACAGCGTCAGAGCCAGGAGATGATGGCCCTGTATAAAGCTGAGAAGGTTAACCCGCTGGGCGGCTGCTTACCGCTGGTTATCCAGATGCCTATCTTCCTTGCGCTGTACTACATGCTGATGGGCTCCATTGAGCTGCGCCATGCGCCGTTCGCCCTGTGGATCCATGACTTGTCTGCACAGGACCCGTACTACATCCTGCCGATCCTGATGGGCGTGACGATGTTCTTCATCCAGAAGATGTCGCCGACCACCGTGACCGACCCGATGCAGCAGAAGATCATGACCTTTATGCCGGTCATCTTTACGGTCTTCTTCCTGTGGTTCCCGTCTGGTCTGGTGCTGTACTATATCGTCAGCAACCTGGTGACCATTCTGCAGCAGCAGCTGATCTACCGCGGTCTGGAGAAGCGTGGCCTGCATAGCCGCGAGAAGAAAAGCTCCTAATCGTAAGCTGTAGGCCGGGTTAGCACAGCGCCACCCGGCAAAGGAAAGTACAGAGAGGGCGGTCAGATGACCGCCCTTTTTATTGGTAACAATAGAGACATATCATGAGCCATAACGACACTATCGTCGCCCAGGCAACCCCACCGGGACGCGGTGGTGTGGGCATTCTGCGTATCTCTGGTCACAAGGCCCGCGACGTCGCGCAGGCCCTGCTGGGCAAGCTGCCGAAACCGCGCTACGCCGACTACCTGCCGTTTAACGACGCGGACGGCACGGCGCTGGATCAGGGCATCGCCCTGTGGTTCCCCGGCCCGAACTCCTTTACCGGCGAAGACGTACTGGAGCTGCAGGGACACGGCGGGCCGGTGATCCTCGACCTGCTGTTAAAGCGCATCCTGACCCTGCCCGGCCTGCGCATCGCCCGTCCCGGCGAGTTTTCCGAGCGCGCGTTTCTCAACGACAAGCTGGACCTGGCCCAGGCCGAAGCGATTGCTGACCTAATCGACGCCAGCTCGGAACAGGCCGCACGCTCGGCGCTGAACTCGCTTCAGGGTGCCTTCTCTGCCCGTGTTAATCATCTGGTGGAAGCACTCACTCACCTGCGGATCTACGTAGAGGCTGCGATTGATTTTCCCGACGAGGAGATCGACTTCCTCTCCGATGGCAAAATCGAAGCGCAGCTTAACGGTGTGATGGCCGATCTCGATGCCGTACGGGCGGAAGCGCGCCAGGGCAGCCTGCTGCGTGAAGGGATGAAGGTGGTTATCGCTGGTCGCCCGAACGCCGGGAAATCGAGCCTGCTGAACGCCCTGGCCGGGCGCGAGGCGGCTATCGTGACCGATATTGCCGGCACCACCCGTGACGTGCTGCGCGAGCATATCCATATTGACGGCATGCCGCTGCATATCATCGATACTGCCGGGCTGCGCGATGCCAGTGACGAAGTCGAGCGCATCGGCATTGAGCGCGCCTGGCAGGAGATCGAGCAGGCCGACCGGGTACTGTTTATGGTCGATGGCACCACCACCGATGCCGTAGATCCGGCCGATATCTGGCCGGACTTTATCGCCCGCCTGCCCGCGAAGCTGCCGATCACCGTGGTACGTAATAAAGCCGATCTGACCGGCGAGACGCTGGGGCTCAGCGAGGTGAATGGTCACTCACTTGTCCGCCTCTCCGCCTACACCGGCGAAGGCATTGACGTGCTGCGTAACCATCTTAAGCAGAGCATGGGCTTTGATACGCAGATGGAGGGTGGCTTCCTGGCCCGTCGCCGCCATCTGCAGGCGCTGGAGCTGGCGGCAGAGCACCTGCAGCAGGGCAAAGCCCAGCTGCTCGGCGCGTGGGCAGGCGAGCTGCTGGCGGAAGAGCTGCGCCTCGCCCAGCAAAGCCTGAGCGAGATCACCGGCGAGTTTACCTCCGACGACCTGTTAGGACGGATCTTCTCAAGCTTCTGTATCGGGAAGTAAGTGCTAAACGCCGGGCAGCGCTCCGCTTGCCCGGCCTACCAAACCAGCCTGACCCCAAGCCCGTGTACGCGGAGCGCCGCCGGGCAACAAACAGCCAAAAATCACCCCGAATTGTAAAAGTCCCGCAGAGTGCTTTTTACCCCCTTTTATCCGTGTTAAAACCTGCACACAATACGACATACTGCTTCTACCGTTGCGAGCGGGCTAACCATTATCATGGAGTGAAAAATGGCGACACATTTTGCAAGAGGGATCCTTACCGATGGACAGCTGGTCTCCGTCCGCCTGCCCTCGTCCTGTCACGATCGGGCCCGGGCGCTGCCGGAACACCACCGTACCCGCTACTTAGCCTCCCGCGCCCTGCTCGCCGAGCTGGTATTTATGCTCTACGGGTTAAGCGAGCTGCCTGAAATCATCATCCAGTCCAATGGCCGCCCGGTCTTTGCCGATCGCAGCCTGCCCCATTTTTCATTGGCCTATGTCGGAAACATGGTCGGCGTTGCGATCGCTACCAGCGGTCTGTGCGGTCTGAATATGGCGTTACAGCGAGCGACGCGCGGTTTTCACAGCCCTCACGCCCAGGAACAGCTAGTTTTTTCCAGCAACGAAAGGCTGTGGATCAATAACCAGAGCGATCCCAACGAGGCTCAGTCGCAGCTCGTGACCCTGCGGCAGAGCGTGCTGAAGATGGCCGGTCAGACTCAGGACGCGCCAGGCTTTCTGCAGCTGCTGCCAGGATCCGGCAAGCTGCGTGCAGCGCAGCTTGCACCGATTGAGGTGCTCTGCGACGCGGAGGACGTGCTAATCTGGTCCGTGGCGGTTTCGCCCGCCATTGAAAGCCTCAAGATTTGGGAGTTTGATACGAAGCGGGGGTGGCGCGGCTTGTCAGATATTCAAACCCGAGCGAACAATCCCGCTACCCGCCTGATGCGTTTTACCAGCCTGCCTGCGTAACTCGCTTCACTACATTTACCGGTAAGGAGTAAAGATGTCTGATTCACTGCACGTCGTTACGTTACTTGGCAGCCTGCGTAAAGGCTCATTTAATGCAATGGTGGCCCGTACGCTGCCGAAAATCGCGCCGGAAGGCATGACGGTTGCGCCGCTGCCGACTATTGCCGATATTCCGCTGTATGACGCCGATATCCAGCAGGAAGAGGGTTTCCCGCAGAGCGTTGAGGCCATTGCCGAGCAGATCCGCAACGCTGACGGCGTGGTGATTGTGACGCCGGAATATAACTACTCCGTACCGGGCGGCCTGAAGAACGCCATTGACTGGCTGTCACGCCTGCCCGCGCAGCCGCTGGCCGGTAAGCCGGTGCTAATCCAGACCAGCTCAATGGGCGCTATCGGCGGCGCGCGCTGCCAGTATCATCTGCGACAGATTCTGGTGTTCCTCGACGCGATGGTGATGAACAAGCCGGAGTTTATGGGCGGGGTGATCCAGAACAAGGTGGATCCGCAGACGGGCGAGGTTATCGATCAGAGCACGCTGGACCATCTGACCGGCCAGCTGACGGCGTTTGGTGATTACATCAAGAAAGTCAGGGCATAAAAAAAGCCCGGCAGCTAAGAGCCTGCCGGGCCTGTTTTTCGCTGTTAATGCGCGTCGATAAACACAATCTTCAACACAAACAGCAGCGCAACAATAATCACGCAAGGGCTAAGGTCGCGGAAGCGTCCAGTACCAATCTTCATGATGCAGTAGGAGATGAAGCCCAGCGCAATACCTTCGGTAATCGAGAAGCTGAACGGCATCATCACAGCGGTGATAAACGCCGGCACGGCTTCGGTCAGATCGTCCCACTTCACGCGGGAGAGGCTGGAGGTCATCAGCACGCCAACGTAGATCAGCGCACCCGCAGCGGCATACGGCGGTACCATCCCGGCCAGCGGCGACAGGAAAATCACCAGCAGGAACAGCACGCCTACCACGACGGCGGTGAGACCCGTGCGCCCGCCGACGGAGACGCCGGAAGAGGATTCGATATAGGCAGTGACCGACGAGGTGCCGATAAAGGAGCCCGCTACGGAGGAGACGCTGTCAACAAACAGAGCCTGCTTCATACGTGGGAACTTACCCTTCTCATCTGCCAGACCGGCCTTATCGGTGACGCCAATCAGGGTTCCGGAGGAGTCGAACAGGTTGACCAGCATAAACGAGAAGATCACGCCCGCGAGGCCAAGGTTAAACGAGCCGGCAAGATCAACGTGGCCGACAACGCTGGTCACGCTCGGCGGCGCGGAGACAATCCCGCTGTAGTGCACATCGCCCAGCCACCAGCCCAGCAGGGTGGTCACCACGATAGAGACCAACACTGCCGCGTGAACGTTACGCGAGGCCAGAATGGCGATGATAAAGAAGCCCAGCACGCCCAGCAGCACGCTATGGGAAGTCAGGTTGCCGATGGTCACCAGCGTCTCCGGGTTCGCCACGATCACGCCAGCGTTTTTCAAACCCATCATGCCGATGAACAGGCCGATACCGCTGGTGATGCCAACGCGCAGGCTCACCGGGATGTTAGCAATCATCCAGTAGCGGACGCGGAAGATGGTCAGCAGCAGCAGGCCAATAGCGCCCCAGAAGATGGCCCCCATTCCGACCTGCCACGGCAGGCCCATTGCACCAACGACCACAAAGGCGAAGAAGGCGTTCAGACCCATCGCAGGCGCAAGCGCTACCGGCAGGTTAGCGAATAGCCCCATCAGAATGCTGCCAAAGGCGGCGATCAGACAGGTGGTAACGAATACCGCGCTGGTATCCATGCCAGCAACACCCAGAATCTGTGGGTTAACAAAGACGATATACACCATCGTCAGGAAGGTGGTAAAACCGGCGATCACCTCGGTGCGTGCCGTGGTGCCATGCTCGCGCAGTTTAAACACGCGGTCGAGCAACCCCTGGCCCGCGGCCTGGGTAGTGTGTTGTTGGCTCATTATCTATTTCCGAACAGGGAAGGAAAATTCGTCGCTATCCTATACCAAAATGCGACAATATTGACGGTTATCACACACTTTTTTTCATTGCGTTTGCTTATACGGCATCGATTGCGCGGAGGAATCTGCCGCAAGTAAACGTTAAACTTGTAATAAAACAGGAAACGGCATGTCCCAAATAGAAGCGATTTTTTTCGACTGTGATGGCACGCTGGTCGACAGCGAGGTGATCTGTTCCCGCGCGTACGTGCATATGTTCGCGCAGTTTGGTATTACGCTCGATCTGGCGGAGGTTTTTAAGCGCTTTAAGGGCGTTAAACTCTACGAAATTATCGACATTATTAACGCCGAGCACGGTGTAAACCTGGAAAAATCAGAGCTGGAGCCGATCTACCGCGCCGAGGTCGCACGCCTGTTCGATGCCGAGCTGGAGATGATTGCCGGGGCAGATGCGCTGCTGGCATCCGTCAGCGTGCCGATGTGTGTGGTATCAAACGGTCCGGTGAGCAAAATGCAGCACTCGCTTGGCAAGCTCGGGATGCTGCACTATTTCCCCGATCTGCTGTTCAGCGGCTACGATATTCAGCGCTGGAAGCCGGATCCGGCCCTGATGTTCCATGCCGCCAGCGCGCTGGACGTGGATCCAACAAAGTGCATTCTGGTGGATGACTCTGCAGCAGGGGCGCAGTCAGGGATTGATGCCGGGATGGAGGTGTTCTACTTCTGCGCCGATCCGCACAACAAGCCGATCGATCATCCGAAGGTGACCACCTTTACCGAGTTATCGCAGCTGCCGGAATTGTGGAACGCGCGTGGGTGGAATATTACCCAATAGTCAATGCCCTCCCCGATGTGGGGAGGGTAGCATCCTTACTTAAATAATTTCTGCACAAACTCGGCATAAGCCGGACGCCAGACATCCATTTCGTGGTTCAGCCCTGGATACATTACGTAATCAAAATGGATGCCCTGTTTTTCCAGCTCCGCTTTCAATCCGGCGATATCTTTTCCGGTCACCGAATCGCGTTCCCCTACGACAAGCGTAAAATTGTGTAGCTGTTTGTTAATAGCGTCAGGTTGCTTAAACCTTGCTGCTACGCCATCGTCAGGGACGGTTGTGGTGGTGACGCCGCTGAATGTCCCCAGCCAGCCGAAACTCTCCAGATGATTCATACCGGACACCAGCGCCTGGTATCCTCCCTGGGACAGTCCCGCCAGCGCACGACCTCCAGCATCCTGACGCACATTAAAGCGCCTATCAACTAGCGGAATAATCTCGCTCATGAGTTCACGGTCTGCGGCTTTCGCATTGAGCGGATAGAAGGATTTTCGTCTTTCGGCCGGCGGGAAGTTCTCGGGTACGGCCTCAACACTCTCCGTTTCGGTGTCGGGTACGACCACCAGCATCGGTTTGATTTTGCCTTCGGCCATCAGGTTATCCATAATTTGCGGTAGTCGACCCTGATCGATTGCCGAAAGCCCAGTATCGCCAAAACCATGATAGAAATAGAGTACCGGCAAAGGCTCACCTTTACCGTCATAGCCCGGTGGAGTCCAGACATAGATGCGGCGCTCTGACTTCAGCGCCTGTGAATGCCAGGTCAGGGTAGTCAGATCGCCATGCGGTACCGGACGATCGTCGAGAATACTGCCCGAGACCAGAATCAGGCTAGTGTTCACCTGACGCTGAGGTTTGGGATAACGGCTGCCCGTATCGACCGAGCGAAAACCGTCAATGTCGTAAAAATACTCGTAGAGATTCGGGGCCATTGGCTCGCTTTTCCATGACCAGACGCCAGCTTTATCTTTCGTCATGTCATGGGAGACCCAGGATTCCGGCATAGAGCCTGTCACTACAGAGACCCGCCTGGCAGCAGGGGCAAACAGGCGAAAGGTGATGCTCTTATCCGTATTTACCTGCGTCACGTAGTGGCTGACCGGTGTAGTTTGGTCAGGTGTGGTCGGAAACGGTGCGGCTCTGACTGCAGTACCCGCTCCGATCCCAATGCTGATAGTCAAAGCCAGACACGCTAACGATTTTTTCATATCTCCCCCTTTTCCGTTTTCGTCCCACGTTATCGTGTTTCAGACGACAGGCAACGGATGGAGAAGAATAATGTGATTGTGATTGCGTTAGAGATAATAACGCCAGTGAATACTGGCGTTATTATGAGATGACAGGATTACTCTTTCGGATCTTTCCCGGCAAGCAGCTTGTCCAGCTCGTCGCCGCCAACGTGGCGGAAATCCTGCCCCTTCACGAAGTAGAAGATGTACTCGCAGATGTTCTGGCAGCGGTCGCCGATACGCTCGATAGAGCGGGCGCAGAACAGCGCGGTCAGCACGCTTGGGATGGTACGTGAGTCTTCCATCATGTAGGTCATCAGCTGGCGCACGATACCTTCGTACTCCTGATCCACCTTCTTGTCTTCACGGTAGATACGCACCGCTTCATCAAGATCCATGCGGGCAAAGGCATCCAGCACATCGTGCAGCATCTGCACCGTGTGACGGCCCAGCGACTCCAGGCTCACCAGCAGCGGCTGGTGCTGCTGGGAGAACTTCTCCAGCGCGGTGCGGCAGATTTTATCCGCGACGTCACCGATGCGCTCTAGCTCGGCGATGGTTTTGATGATCGCCATCACCAGACGCAGGTCGCTCGCCGTCGGCTGACGCTTGGCAATAATGCGTACGCAGGCCTCGTCGATCGCCACTTCCATCATGTTGACCTGATGGTCACCGGCAACAACGCGCTTGGCCAGCTCGCTGTCCTGGTTGTGCATGGCGGTGATCGCGTCAGAGAGCTGCTGCTCTACCATCCCACCCATGGTCATCACCTGGGTGCGAATGCTCTCTAGCTCAGCGTTAAACTGGCCGGAGATATGTTTATTAAGATTTAAGTTATCCACGGTGCTCTCCCGATCAACCGTAACGGCCGGTGATATAGTCTTCTGTTTGTTTCTTCGCGGGCTTGGTGAACAGATCGTCCGTGTTGCTGAATTCAATCAACTCGCCCAGGTACATAAAGGCCGTATGGTCGGAGCAACGTGCAGCCTGCTGCATGTTGTGGGTCACGATCACCACGGTGTAATCCTGCTTCAACTCGGTGATCAGCTCTTCAATACGCCCGGTAGAGATAGGGTCGAGGGCTGAACACGGCTCATCCAGCAGCAGCACTTCCGGGCGAATGGCAATACCGCGCGCAATGCACAGACGTTGCTGCTGACCACCAGAGAGAGAGTACCCGCTCTGGTGCAGTTTATCTTTGGTTTCGTTCCAGAGTGCGGCCTTGGTCAACGCCCACTGCACGCGCTCGTCCATATCGGTGCGAGAGAGCTTTTCAAACAGGCGCACGCCGAAGGCGATGTTGTCATAGATAGACATCGGGAACGGCGTCGGCTTCTGGAACACCATCCCCACCTTAGCCCGCAGCAGAGCGATATCCTGGCTGTGGGTGAGGATGTTCTCGCCATCCAGCAAAATTTCACCCTCGGCGCGCTGCTCCGGATAGAGGGAGTACATTTTGTTAAAAGTACGCAGCAGGGTGGATTTACCGCAGCCTGACGGGCCGATAAACGCCGTTACCTGATTCTTGGCAATATCCAGGTTGATGTTTTTCAGCGCGTGGAACTTCCCGTAGTAGAAGTTCAAATCGCGAACCTGAATCTTGTCGGAGGTGGTGTCAACCATACTCATTTACTCTTTTCCTCAACTGAGCGCGGCCGGAGCCACGCCGCAAAATTTTAACCGTTCTTCTTCGCGAAGATGACGCGAGCCAGGATGTTCAGCAGCAGCACGCACAGGGTGATAATCAATACGCCAGCCCAGGCCAGCTGTTGCCACTCGGCAAACGGGCTCATGGCAAACTTAAATATGGTGACCGGCAGGTTCGCGATAGGCTGCATCATATCCGTGCTCCAGAACTGGTTGGAGAGGGAGGTGAAGAGCAGCGGCGCGGTTTCGCCAGCGATACGCGCCACTGCCAGCAGCACGCCGGTCAGGATGCCGGAGATAGAGGCCTTCAACGTAATCGCAGAGATCATCTTCCATTTCGGCGTGCCCAGTGCGTAAGCGGCCTCGCGCAGGCTGTCCGGAACCAGCTTCAGCATGTTCTCGGTGGTGCGGATAACAATCGGTACCTGCAGCAGCGCCAGTGCAATCACGCCTGCCCAGCCGGAGAAGTGCTCCATCTGCGCCACCACGATGGTGTAGACAAACAGGCCCACCACGATAGAGGGGGCAGAAAGCAGAATGTCGTTAATGAAGCGGATCACCTCGGCCAGCCAGGATTTACGCCCGTACTCGGCAAGGTAGATGCCCGCCATAATGCCGAGCGGCGTACCAAATACGGTCGCCCAGAGGATCAGCAGGCCGCTGCCCGCCAGGGCGTTTGCCAGCCCACCGCCTGCGGTGTTCGGCGGCGGCGTCATCTCGGTGAACAGCGCCAGCGACATGCCGTCGATACCGCGCGTCACGGTGGAGAAAAGGATCCAGACCAGCCAGAAGAGGCCAAACGCCATGGTTACCATCGACAGCGTCAGCGCGAGACGGTTTTTCATGCGGCGACGCGCCTGCATTTTACGGCGCGACTCGGCCAGCGCCGTCGTGGTTTGCATTTCGAGCGTAGCCATCAGCGTGCCCCCTCGTTTTTCGCCAGACGCAGGATCATCACTTTCGAAATCGCCAGCACGATAAAGGTGATCACAAACAGGATCAGCCCCAGCTCCATCAGCGCGGCAACGTGCAGCCCAGACTCCGCTTCAGCAAATTCGTTAGCCAGTGCAGAGGTAATGCTGTTGCCCGGCATATAGAGCGAGGCGCTGTCGAGCTGGTAGGTGTTACCGATGATGAAGGTCACCGCCATGGTCTCACCCAGCGCGCGGCCCAGGCCAAGCATGACCCCGCCGATAACGCCGTTTTTGGTGAACGGCAGCACGATGCGCCAGATCACCTCCCAGGTGGTGCAGCCGATGCCGTAGGCTGACTCTTTCATCATCACCGGGGTTTGTTCAAACACGTCGCGCATCACCGAGGCGATGTACGGAATGATCATAATGGCGAGAATAATACCCGCAGCGAGGATACCGATACCAAACGCCGGGCCGGAGAAGAGCGCGCCCACAAACGGAATGGTAGAGAGCACGTTGCCCACCGGCTCCTGGAAATAGGTGGCAAACAGTGGAGCGAAGATAAACAGCCCCCACATGCCGTAAACGATACTGGGGATAGCGGCGAGCAGCTCAATAGCGATACCCAGCGGACGCTTCAGCCAGCCGGGAGCCAGTTCCGTCAGGAACAGCGCGATACCGAAACTCACCGGAACGGCGATCAGCAGCGCAATAAAGGAGGTCACCAGCGTACCGTAGATCGGCACCAGCGCACCGTAGATATCGTTAGGGGCGTCCCACTCTTTGGTCCACAGGAAAGAGAAACCAAATTTCTGGATGCTTGGCCAGGAGGAGACAATCAGGGAGACGATGATGCCGCCAAGCAGCAATAGCACAATCAGCGCAGCCAGTTTGACCAGCGCGCCGAAGATCATGTCACCTTGTTTACCCGGTGGGTTAAAAGCAGGCTTGGTTGCAGCCATAAATTACTCTTCTGTTATGTACGTCTTACGAATTTGCCCGGTGGCGCGAACGCTTACCGGGCCTACAGTTTTTATCCGTAGGGCGGGAAGCCTACGCCTCCCGCCATCTTCGTCAAAAAGATCCTGTTAGTACAGCGCTTTACCGCTGCTATCTTTCACGTTGGTTTTCCATGCAGCACGAACCTGCTCAACCACGCTGTCCGGCAGAGTTGCGTAATCCAGATCGTTAGCCTGTTTCGCACCGTCTTTGTAGGCCCAGTCAAAGAACTTCAGCACTTCAGCCCCCTGCTCAGGTTTCTTCTGCTCTTTATGGATCAGGATGAAGGTGGTAGAGGTGATCGGCCACGCGTTGTCACCCTTCTGGTTAGTCAGGTCCTGAGCGAAGGTTTTGCTCCAGTCCACGCCTTTCGCGGCGTTAGAGAAGCTCTCTTCGGTTGGAGAAACCGGTTTGCCATCGGCAGAGACCAGCTTGGTGTAGGCCAGGTTGTTCTGCTTAGCGTAGGCGTACTCTACGTAGCCGATAGAGCCCGGCAGGCGCTGTACGAACGCGGCGATACCGTCGTTACCTTTGCCGCCCAGGCCGGTCGGCCAGTTCACGGTAGAGCCAGAACCAATTTTTGACTTCCACTCTTCGTTTACTTTCGCCAGGTAGCTGGTGAAGACGAAGGAGGTACCGGAGCCGTCAGCGCGACGCACTACGGCGATGTTCTGTGAAGGCAGCTTCATGCCTGGGTTGAGTTTAGCGATCGCTTCGTCATCCCATTTTTTGATTTTGCCCAGGTAGATGTCACCCAGCGTTTTACCGTCCAGCACCAGCTCACCGGATTTCACGCCCGGCAGGTTAACCGCCAGCACCACGCCACCGATAACGGTCGGGAACTGGAACAGGCCTTCCTGATTCAGTTTCTCATCAGACAGCGGAGCGTCAGACGCGCCAAAATCCACGGTGTTAGCAGTGATCTGCTTCACGCCGCCGGAGGAGCCGATACCCTGGTAGTTAACTTTGCTACCGGTCGCTTTCTGATAGGTATCCGCCCATTTGGCATACACTGGCGCTGGGAAAGTTGCACCCGCGCCGGTCAGGCTTGCCGCTGCGTTAACAGCGAAAGCGCTCAGGGATAAGGTCGCGGCGACAACAGTAGCGACAGTGGTACGCATGACTTTCATAATGTCTCCTGAGGGATTGTAAATCGTTGTTTGGTTTCTACGATATGCAAAATAGGACAACCAGGTGACAGTTAAATGTACGTATTATGACATTTTTATGACAGGCGCTTGTTTGACCGAAAATAGTCTATGGATTGTTTAAAAATAGCACAACGAGGAGAGACGTCCCGCCAGTAGCGACGGGACGTAAGAGGAACATTACTCTACGGTTACAGATTTCGCGAGGTTACGCGGCTGGTCAACGTCGGTGCCTTTGATCAGCGCGACGTGGTAGGCCAGCAGCTGCAGCGGCACGGTGTAGAAGATCGGCGCAATCACCTCTTCTACGTGCGGCAGCTCGATAATGTGCATGTTATCGCTGCTGGTGAAACCGGAATCCTGGCCGGCGAAGACATAGAGCACGCCGCTACGGGCGCGAACTTCTTCGATATTGGACTTCAGTTTTTCCAGCAGTTCGTTGTTAGGTGCCACAACGATAACTGGCATATCGGCATCAATCAGCGCCAGCGGGCCGTGTTTCAGCTCGCCTGCGGCGTAGGCTTCCGCGTGGATGTAGGAGATCTCTTTCAGCTTCAGCGCGCCTTCAAGAGCGATAGGGTACTGATCGCCACGGCCCAGGAACAGAGCGTGGTGCTTCTCAGAGAAGTCCTCTGCCAGCGCTTCAATACGTTTGTCCTGGGAGAGCATCTGCTCGATACGGTTCGGCAGCGCCTGCAGGCCATGCACGATATCCTGCTCGATAGAGGCATCCAGACCCTTCAGGCGGCTCAGCTTCGCCACCAGCATCAGCAGCACGGTGAGCTGGGTGGTGAAGGCTTTGGTCGACGCCACACCGATCTCTGTGCCAGCGTTGGTCATCAGCGCCAGATCGGATTCACGCACCAGCGAGGAGCCAGGCACGTTACAGATCGCCAGCGAACCGAGGTAGCCCAGCTCTTTGGAGAGGCGCAGCGCGGCCAGGGTGTCCGCCGTCTCACCAGACTGGGAGAGGGTGATCATCAGGCTGTTGCGGCGCACGGCGGATTTACGATAGCGGAATTCAGAGGCGATTTCCACGTCGCACGGAATACCGGCCAGCGATTCAAACCAGTAGCGAGAGACCATCCCGGAGTTGTAGGAGGTGCCGCAGGCGATGATCTGGATATGTTCAACCTGAGAGAGCATCTCGTTGGCTTTCTCGCCCAGCTCGCTGAGATCGATCTCACCGTGGCTGATACGCCCGGTCAGGGTGTTTTTAATGGCGTTCGGCTGCTCGTAGATCTCTTTCTGCATGTAGTGGCGGTAAATACCCTTATCGCCCGCGTCATATTGCAGATTAGATTCGATGTCCGGGCGCTTCACTTCCTGACCTTCACGGTCAAACACCACGACGCTACGGCGGGTCACTTCCGCAATGTCACCCTCTTCGAGGAAGATAAAGCGGCGGGTCACTGGCAGCAGGGCCAATTGGTCAGAGGCGATGAAGTTTTCACCCATGCCAAGACCGATAACCAGCGGGCTACCAGAGCGGGCGGCCAGCAGGGTGCTCGGATCGCGGGTATCCATGATAACCGTACCGTACGCGCCGCGCAGCTGCGGGATAGTGCGCAGAACGGCATCACGCAGCGAGCCGCCTTTTGCCAGCTCCCAGTGCACCAGGTGAGCGATCACTTCGGTATCGGTTTCGGAGACAAATTCATAGCCGCGCGATCTTAACTCTTCGCGCAGCGGCTCGTGGTTCTCAATAATGCCGTTATGCACCACCACAATATGTTCAGAGACATGCGGGTGAGCGTTGCCTTCAGACGGTTCACCGTGCGTCGCCCAACGGGTATGGGCAATACCGGTTCCGCCATGCAGCGGATGCTCTTCCGCTGCCTGAGAGAGCATCTGGACTTTACCGAGACGACGCAGGCGGGTCATATGCCCTTCACTGTCGACTACTGCCAGACCGGCAGAGTCATAGCCACGGTATTCGAGACGACGTAAGCCTTCGAGAAGGATTTCAGCAATATCACGCTGCGCAACTGCGCCAACAATTCCACACATAGTTAGATTTCCTGATTATGGCGTAAGCCATGCGTTGTCGGTCAACCTGCGTTACCCGTTTTCCGGGCGCCCCGAGCCTTGTAGAGAGTGGGGTTATTTTTATAGCTACTGCTGGTGGGCGGGCGATCTATATTGACCGCCTCATCCCTGTATGCCGGACGACGCGAACGCCAGACCGGCTACAAAATGGTTTACTTCTTTTTGACCGGACGTTTCCAGCCCTTGATATGGGTCTGTTTCACTCGGCTGATTACCAGCTCGTCCTCGGCAACATCACGGGTTACCGTGGTACCCGCAGCAATAGTGACGCCGCTGGCTACGCTCACTGGAGCGATAAACTGTGAATCGGAGCCGACAAAAACGTCGTCGCCGATAATAGTTTTATGCTTGTTGGCACCGTCGTAGTTGCAGGTAATGGTACCGGCCCCGATGTTAACGTTGTCACCAATCTCCGCGTCGCCCAGATAGGTGAGATGGCCTGCCTTCGAGCCTTTACCCAGCCGCGCCTTTTTCATTTCGACGAAGTTGCCAACGTGCGCGCCGGCCAACAGCTCTGCGCCAGGGCGCAGACGAGCAAACGGACCGATGGTGCAGGCGGCTTCCAGGGTGGCATCTTCTACCACGCTGTAGGGGCTGATTTCGCAGTCGTCGCCGATAACACTGTTTTTTATCACGCAGCCCGCGCCGATTTTGACCCGGTTGCCCAGCGTGACGTTGCCTTCCAGAATAACGTTAGTGTCGATCTCGATATCACGCCCGTGGCTCAGGGTACCCCGCAGGTCAAAACGTGCCGGATCGCGCAGCATCACGCCAGCCAGCAGCAGCTTTTCTGCCTGCTCGGACTGATAGACGCGTTCCAGACGAGAAAGCTGCAGGCGGTTATTCACGCCCTCAACTTCGCTCAGACGCTGCGGATGTACCGCGGCGATCTCACGTCCTTCGAGGTAGGCCAGTTCGATAATATCGGTGATGTAGTACTCACCCTGCGCATTGTCGTTGGTGAGCTTGCTCAGCCAGCGCTTCAGATCCGCACCGTTGGCTATCAGGATGCCCGTATTGATCTCCTGAATCTTATGCTGTTCAGGGGTCGCATCTTTATGCTCAACGATGCCGGTGACCTTCCCGTCCTGGCGGGTGATGCGGCCATAGCCGGTGGGATCGTCAAGATTGACCGTTAACAGCCCAATGCCGCCCTGCGGCTTGGCATCGCGCAGGCGCTGCAGTGTCTCAATGGAGATCAACGGTACGTCACCGTAGAGCATGAGGATATCTTCGTCATCGGCAAAGCCCGGGGCAGCCTGCTGCATAGCATGGCCCGTACCCAGCTGTTCCGCTTGCAGCACCCAGTTGAGGTTGTCGTCACGCAGCGTCTGCTTAAGCAGATCCCCGCCGTGGCCGTAGACCAGGTGAACGTGACGTGCGCCGAGATTATTCGCGGCATCAATGACATGCTGTACCATCGCTTTCCCGGCGAGAGTATGAAGCACTTTAGGAAGATCCGAATACATGCGGGTTCCCTTGCCAGCGGCAAGGATCACCACGCTCATGCTATTGTTCAACATACGCGTCCTGACTCTGATTTGAAGAAGAATTTTTACCGTTTACTGTTGAAATTACTACATTTTTTTCAACGTGAAATGGGGTGCGTATAAAATGTGCTTTTTGCATCTTTTATTCGCGTTGCTCCCCTTATTTTGGCCCATCATAAAACGAATTGCTGCATAAAGAGTACATATTGCTGCCCATGTACTCGCTATGCCGATGTTTTTATGTTTCTTTCGTAGCCTGAATAAAGAGGGCGCAGTAAACCAGCTGCCGCTTCGGCGTAAATTGAGGGTGAGTATAAGGGGATCCCGAACAGGAGAATCCAGGTCGATCGGGCGATATTGGTTGAACAACATTGATTGAGCCACATAAAACACAAAGGCCGCCCGTCAGGCAGCCCTTGTTATGTTCTGTTCATACCGCCAGCGGTGGTGACTCTAATCGGCGGTATCAGGCGTGATTAAAGATTAAACGTACCAAAAGAAACGTTCATGTTATTGAAGAAAGCGATGATTTTGTTAATCAGTTTCATGATGTTTTCCCGGTCGATGGATTCATTAATGTGACTTACTTCACAAAAATAAGTCTACGCCGCGTTGATTAATCGATCAACATTTTTGTGATGAAAATCACAAAAAAGATAAAACACCTTTTCAATAACCCACGAAGCCAACACGCAGGCATAAAAAAAGCCAGCCTGGAGACCAGACTGGCTTCGTACGTTCAAGCCGGTGTTACATCGCTTTTTTGGTCAACTCGATAACGCGCAGTTTCGCAATAGCTTTGGCCAGCTCTGCAGACGCCTGAGCGTAATCCACGTCGCCGTGCGAGCTCTTAATGTGCTCTTCTGCTTTACGCTTCGACTCCAGGGCTCGCGCTTCGTCGAGATCCTGGCCACGAATCGCGGTATCAGCCAGTACGGTCACGGTGCCCGGCTGTACTTCAAGTACGCCACCAGACAGGTAGATAAACTCTTCATGACCGTGCTGTTTCACGATGCGGATCATACCAGGCTTAATGGCGGTGAGCAGCGGGGCGTGACCCGGGAAAATCCCCAGTTCACCTTCGCTACCCGTTACCTGGATTTTCTCGACCAGACCAGAGAACATCTGTTGCTCTGCGCTGACCACGTCCAGGTGGTAAGTCATTGCCATATCACCCTCCGATTAAGGCGTTAAAGTTTTTTGGCTTTTTCCACGGCTTCGTCGATGGAACCCACCATGTAGAACGCCTGCTCCGGCAGGTGATCGTACTCGCCTTCCATAATGCCTTTAAAGCCACGGATAGTGTCTTTCAGGGAGACGTATTTGCCCGGAGAACCGGTAAACACTTCTGCCACGAAGAACGGCTGGGACAGGAAGCGCTGGATCTTACGTGCGCGTGCTACCACCAGTTTGTCTTCTTCAGACAGCTCATCCATACCCAGGATGGCGATGATGTCTTTCAGCTCCTGGTAACGCTGCAGGATAGACTGTACGCCACGCGCGGTGTCGTAGTGCTCCTGGCCAACTACCAGCGGATCCAGCTGACGGCTGGTAGAGTCCAGCGGGTCAACGGCCGGGTAGATACCCAGAGATGCGATCTGACGGCTCAGTACCACGGTTGCGTCAAGGTGCGCAAAGGTGGTGGCTGGAGATGGGTCAGTCAAGTCATCCGCAGGTACGTATACCGCCTGTACAGAGGTGATAGAACCGGTTTTGGTGGAGGTGATACGCTCCTGCAGAACGCCCATCTCTTCCGCCAGCGTCGGCTGGTAGCCTACCGCTGAAGGCATACGGCCCAGCAGTGCGGATACTTCCGTACCGGCCAGGGTGTAACGATAGATGTTGTCAACGAACAGCAGAACGTCACGACCTTCGTCACGGAACTTCTCAGCCATGGTCAGGCCGGTCAGTGCAACGCGCAGACGGTTTCCCGGCGGCTCGTTCATCTGGCCGTACACCAGGGATACTTTGTCCAGAACGTTGGAGTCGGTCATCTCGTGGTAGAAGTCGTTACCCTCACGAGTACGCTCACCCACGCCTGCAAACACGGAGTAACCGGAGTGCTCGATCGCGATGTTACGGATCAGCTCCATCATGTTTACGGTCTTACCTACGCCCGCACCACCGAACAGACCGACTTTACCGCCCTTAGCGAACGGACACATCAGGTCGATAACCTTGATGCCGGTTTCCAGCAGTTCCTGAGAGCTGGAGAGCTCTTCATAGGACGGTGCTGCACGGTGAATAGCCCAACGCTCTTCTTCACCGATGTCGCCTTTCATATCGATCGGCTGACCCAGTACGTTCATGATACGACCCAGGGTCGCTTTACCTACCGGCACTTCGATCGGGTGCTCGAGATCCTGAACTTCCAGACCACGACGCAGACCGTCAGAAGAACCCATAGCGATGGTACGTACGATACCGCCGCCGAGCTGCTGCTGAACTTCCAGCACCAGACGCTCATTACCATTTGTCACTTCGAGGGCGTCGTACACGTTCGGTACGGCGTCCTGCGGGAACTCGACGTCCACCACGGCGCCGATTACCTGGACAACTTTTCCAGTAGCCATCTTGAATCCTCTACGAATTTCCTAAACCTGGTTAAACCGCAGACGCGCCACCGACGATTTCGGTGAGTTCCTGAGTTATGCTGGCCTGACGAGCTTTGTTGTAAACCAACTGCAACTCTTTAATCAGGCTACCGCCGTTATCGGTTGCGGCTTTCATCGCCACCATACGCGCGGCCTGCTCGCTGGCCAGGTTTTCTACAACACCCTGATACACCTGCGACTCGACGTAACGACGCAGCAGGGTATCCAGCAGCGCTTTCGGATCGGGCTCGTACAGGTAATCCCATGCTTTATGTTTCAGATCGTCATCCTCTGATGCCGGCAGCGGCAGCAGCTGGGTGATGGTCGGAGACTGGGACATGGTGTTGATAAATTTGTTACTGACGATGTAAAGCTTGTCCAGACGACCTTCGTCGTAGGCCTGCAACATCACTTTTACCGGGCCGATCAGTTCGGACAGGGAAGGGTTATCCCCCATGCCGGTTACCTGAGCGACAACGTTGCCGCCTACGGAGTTGAAGAACGAGACGCCTTTCGAGCCGATCATCGCGAGTTCGCTCTGAACGCCCTTGTCGGACCACGCTTTCATATCCGCCAGCAGTTTTTTGAACAGGTTAATGTTCAAACCACCGCACAGACCACGGTCGGTAGACACCACCAGGTAGCCCACGCGCTTAACGTCGCGTTCTTCCAGGTAAGGGTGCTTATATTCCAGATTACCGTGTGCAAGGTGACCAATCACTTTGCGCATGGTGTCTGCATAAGGACGGCTGGCTGCCATTCTGTCCTGCGATTTACGCATTTTGGAAGCGGCGACCATCTCCATCGCTTTAGTGATCTTCTGCGTGTTCTGGACGCTTGCGATCTTACTACGTATCTCTTTTGCGCCGGCCATGAGCTTCTCCTCAATGCCTTGCGGTCTGCCCTAAGACAGACCGCCAGACGTTACCAGGACTGGGTTGCTTTGAAGGAATCGAGGATGCCTTTCAGCTTGCCTTCGATTTCGTCGTTATAGCCACCGGACTGGTTGATCTCTTGCATCAGCGGAGCGTGGTCACGGTCAACGTAAGCCAGCAGAGCGGCTTCGAAGCTACCGATTTTCGCCAGTTCCACATCTTCGAGGTAACCGCGTTCAGCCGCGAACAGCACCAGACCCTGCTGCGCAACAGACATTGGAGCGTACTGTTTCTGCTTCAGGAGCTCGGTCACTTTCTGACCGTGGCTCAGCTGTTTACGGGTTGCTTCATCCAGATCAGATGCGAACTGAGAGAACGCAGCCAGTTCACGATACTGTGCCAGCGCGGTACGGATACCACCGGACAGTTTCTTGATGATCTTGGTCTGAGCAGCACCACCCACACGGGATACGGAGATACCCGGGTTAACCGCCGGACGAATACCGGAGTTAAACAGGTTGGTTTCCAGGAAGATCTGACCGTCGGTAATCGAGATTACGTTGGTCGGAACGAACGCGGAAACGTCACCCGCCTGGGTTTCGATGATCGGCAGCGCGGTCAGGGAGCCGGTTTTACCTTTTACTTCACCTTTGGTGAAGTTCTCAACGTACTCAGCGTTTACGCGGGATGCGCGCTCCAGCAGACGGGAGTGGAGGTAGAACACGTCGCCCGGGAATGCTTCACGTCCTGGCGGACGACGGAGCAGCAGGGAGACCTGACGGTAAGCAACGGCCTGTTTGGACAGGTCATCGTACACGATCAGTGCATCTTCACCGCGGTCACGGAAGTATTCGCCCATCGCACAGCCAGCATACGGAGAGAGATACTGCAGCGCAGCGGATTCAGAGGCGGTAGCCACCACAACGATAGTGTTGGACAGCGCACCGTGCTCTTCCAGCTTACGCACCACGTTAGCAATGGTGGACGCTTTCTGGCCGATAGCCACGTACACGCACTTGATGCCGGAGTCACGCTGGTTGATGATCGCATCGATTGCCATCGCGGTTTTACCGGTCTGACGGTCACCGATGATCAGCTCACGCTGGCCACGGCCGATTGGGATCATGGCGTCAACAGACTTATAACCGGTCTGCACCGGCTGGTCGACGGACTGACGTTCGATTACGCCCGGTGCGATAACTTCGATTGGCGAGAAGCCATCGTGTTCTACCGGACCTTTACCGTCGATTGGCGCACCCAGGGTGTTTACCACGCGGCCCAGCAGGCCACGGCCGACCGGCACTTCCAGAATACGGCCGGTACACTTAACCTTGGTGCCTTCGGCGAGGTCAGCGTACGGACCCATCACGACTGCACCTACGGAGTCGCGCTCCAGGTTCAGTGCGATAGCGTAACGGTTACCCGGCAGGGAGATCATCTCACCCTGCATACAGTCAGCAAGACCGTGGATACGGATAACACCGTCACTTACAGAAACAATAGTACCTTCGTTGTGAGCTTCACTCACAACATTGAACTGAGCAATGCGCTGCTTGATCAGTTCGCTGATTTCGGTGGAATTCAGTTGCATGCTCCAGTCCCCTTAAGACTGCAAGACGTCTGCGAGGCGTTCAAGACGGCCGCGTACGCTGCCATCAATGACCATATCACCCGCACGGATGATAACGCCTGCCATCACAGACTTATCGATTTTGCAATTCAGCTTCACTTTGCGTGACAGACGTTTTTCCATCGCGACGCTGATTTTCGAAAGCTGTTCTTCACTCAGTGCGGTTGCCGAGGTGACTTCAACCTCAGCGGTAGCCTCGCTGGCTGCACGCAATTGAATAAACTGCTCAAGAACATCAGGGAGCGCATTCAGACGACCGTTCTCTGCCATCACCTTAATCAGGTTCTGGCCGTTGGCGTCCAGCTGCTCTCCACATACGGCGATAAACGACTTAGCGAGCGCTTCCGGTGCTATCGCACCGGAGAGAAGCTCTGCCATTTGTTCGTTTTTTGTCACCTCGGCGGCAAACGCCAGCATATCCTGCCAGCGCTCTACACTCTGGTGTTCGACGGCAAAGTCAAAAGCTGCTTTGGCGTAGGGGCGAGCTACCGTAACAAATTCAGACATCAGCCCCTCCCTCCTTACAGTTCAGCGACAAGTTTGTCCACGATGTCGCTGTTAGCAGCTTCATCCACGGAACGTTCGATGATCTTCTCGGCGCCAGCAACAGCCAGGACCGCAACCTGCTTACGCAGCTCTTCGCGAGCGCGCTTACGTTCGGCATCAATTTCTGCCTGCGCCTGCGCCACGATTTTAGTACGTTCCTGCTCTGCTTCGGTTTTGGCTTCGTCCAGGATCTGGGCACGGCGTTTGTTCGCCTGCTCAATGATTACCTGGGCTTCCGCTTTCGCCTTTTTCAGCTGGTCGGTCGCGTTGGCCTGTGCAAGGTCCAGATCCTTTTTAGCTCGTTCAGCAGAAGCAAGACCGTCAGCAATCTCTTTTTGACGTTTTTCGATGGCAGCAATCAACGGCGGCCATACATACTTCATGCAGAACAGAACGAAAAGGACAAACGCGATGGCCTGGCCGAGGATTGTTGCGTTAAGATTCACAGCACAATGCCTCTTATCTAGTTAACGTTCTGATATTGCCCGTAAAAATCAAGCAACGCTTACTACGCGACAGCAAACATCACGTACAGACCCAGACCTACAGCGATCATTGGGATAGCATCCACCAGACCCATAACGATAAAGAACTGAGTACGCAGCAGAGGGATCAGATCCGGTTGACGCGCTGCGCCTTCCAGGAATTTACCTCCGAGGATGCCGATACCGATCGCAGCACCGATTGCCGCCAGACCCATCATCACAGCGGCAGCCATGTACAGCAGATCCATATTCAGGTTTTCCATGACAGTCTCCAGTTTGTTTCAGTTAAAACGTAGTAGTGTTGGTAAAAAAATCAGTGCTCTTCAGACGCCATCGACAGATAGACGATCGTCAGAACCATGAAGATGAAGGCTTGCAGCGTAATGATCAGGATGTGGAAAATGGCCCACGGCACATTCAGGATCCACTGTGACCACCACGGCAACAGACCAGCAATCAGAATGAAAATCAACTCACCGGCATACATGTTGCCGAACAGTCGCAGACCGAGCGAAACCGGTTTAGACAGCAGGCTTACCCCTTCAAGGATTAAGTTGACAGGAATAAATGCCCAGTGGTTGAACGGCTGCAGCGTCAGCTCTTTCGTGAAGCCGCCAATGCCTTTCATTTTGATGCTGTAGAACAGAATGAGGATAAATACGCCCAGCGCCATCGACAGGGTGATGTTCACGTCCGCAGACGGAACCACGCGCAGCGCCGGCAGGCCGAGAACGTGCTCGCCAATCCACGGCAGGAAGTCGATAGGCAGCAGATCCATCAGGTTCATCAGGAATACCCAGACGAAAATCGTCAGGGCCAGCGGCGCGATCACCTTGCTCTTGCCGTGGTACATGTCTTTCACGCTACCGTGGACAAAACCAATGACCAGCTCAATCGCCGTCTGGAATTTTCCTGGGACGCCGCTGGTTGCCTTTTTGGCAACGCTACGGAACACCATCAGGAACAACAGGCCCAGAACCACCGAGAAGAACATGGAGTCGATGTTCAGCGTCCAGAATGTGGCCGGGGGGTTATGCGGATCCACCAGCGAGAACGTACGCAGGTCAATCTGAAGGTTGTTCAGATGGTGACCGATGTAGTCCTGCGGTGTTGAGATTTCTCCTGCAGACATGATGCCTCTTACCCTTTGTTGTTAATTACAGCGGGTGCCAGTATCTGTACAACCAGCACCGAAACCCACGTCACGATCAGCGGCAAAAAAACCGCCTTCAAAACCGCCAGCGCCACCACAAGCAACACGAAGGTTGCCAACACCTTGAACACTTCACCGAAGGCGAAGGACCAGGCCATGCGGCCTTTAGCAGGTGTATGCGCCTGATGACGCCAGGCAAAAATCATAAACAACATATTTGGCAGCACGACTGCCAGTCCACCGCATAATGCGGAGACGCCCCAGAAGGGGTCTTTGAGGCTAAACAGTAATCCACTTACTATCACAGCCAGAAACTGAATGAACAGAAGCTTACGAGCAACGTTTCTACTCAAGAGCGACAAAGACATCACGTTTTTACTCCTGCTCACTTCGAGGTATGTCGCGTGTCGTATAAAACGTTCTTTACGGCTCAGAGTCAAGCATCAAAAAGCGAGCAAATTATACGGTGCGGCCCCGTGATTTCAAACAATAAGTAGCAAAAAGGTGAATAAATGTTTAAATAAATTTCCCGAGGGCTATTTTTTCACTTTCTGACAAACTGTGAGCGCTAGTGCAAATTTGCGTATTGCGCGCCAACACTGATGTCAAAGCGTGCATCAGATCACAAATTGAGCATTTGCGTTCGGAACATATTATTCGTGGCAAGAAATTAAGTTGCCTCATCTTTTTGATATTTTTGCTGAATCTTATCCACTCTTTCTAAAAAAGCACGATATACAATAAAAACCTTTCATTGACATTCTTAATAAATATTTAACATCTCTGTAAAATTGATTTTGCTGATTTTTAGCAGCCTGATACTTTCCTTGTTGACTATTTTCACGGTTAAGCAAAATAGGAGGTTAACGGTTGGGAAAGTCACAGTAAAATTAAGGTTAAATCCTGAAAAATCTTCCGCTGCTGTGTTTGGCTTTTTTTAACAGATTATCTACAGCGGAAAATTGCTATTTTTTGATAAAAATTAAAGCGAGTTTACCTTAACGATCACCAAATGACGTTCCCCTTCCAGCTGCGGAACGCGCAGTTTTACCACCGACTCCACGCTGAACCCAGACGGCAGCTGAGCAATCTCATCGTCAGGCAGCTGGCCTTTCAACGCGTAAAAACGCCCCTCCCCTGCTGGCAGGTGATGACACCAGCTGACCATATCAGTGAGCGAGGCAAAGGCGCGGCTGATCACGCCATCGAACGGCGGCTCGGCTGGAAATTCCTCTACGCGGCTCTGCACCGGCGCGATGTTGTCAATCTTCAGCTCATGCTGCACCTGACGCAGGAAGCGAATACGCTTGCCAAGGCTGTCCAGTAGCGTGAAGTGCGCCTGGGGCAGAACGATGGCCAACGGCACGCCAGGCAGGCCTGGCCCTGTTCCTACGTCGATAAAGCGGTTTCCCGTCAGATGAGGCGCAACCACCACGCTGTCCAGAATATGGCGAATCAGCATCTCGTTCGGATCGCGTACCGAGGTGAGGTTGTACGCCTTGTTCCATTTGTGGAGCATATCGACATAGGCCACCAGCTGCTGTTTCTGGTGATCGGTGAGCGAAATGCCTGCGTCATTGAGCAGACGAGAGAGTTTGTTGAGCACGGTAGTTACCTGTCTAAAATTGAATTGCCCGGTGGCGCTGCGCTTACCGGGCCTACACATTCGTAGGGCGGGTTAGCGAAGCGCCACCCGCCAAAAGTTGACATCAGGCGCTGCGGCGCAGCATACCCTGTTTTTTCAGCCAAACCAGCAGAATGGAGATGGCCGCAGGGGTAATGCCTGAGATGCGCGACGCCTGACCAATAGACGACGGTTTGTGATCGTTAAGCTTGGCGATCACCTCGTTAGAGAGGCCGCTCACCTGACGGTAGTCCAGGGTCGCTGGCAGGATAGCGCTTTCGTTACGCAGCTGCTTTTCAATCTCATCCTGCTGGCGGGCGATGTAGCCTTCGTATTTGACCTGAATCTCGACCTGTTCAGCCGCCTGCGGATCGTCAAGGCCCGGCGCAAACGGCGAGAGGTTCACCATGCCGCTGTAGGTCATCTCCGGACGACGCAGTAGATCTTCACCGTTGGCTTCGCGTGACAGCGGCGCGCTGAGGATAGCGTTCACTTCGTCAACCTGCTCAGAGTGCGGGTGCACCCAAATATCCTTCAGACGCTGACGCTCACGCTCAATACGCTCCAGCTTCTCGTTAAAGCGTGCCCAACGCTGGTCGTCTACCAGGCCCAGTTCACGGCCAGCGGCCGTCAGACGTAGGTCGGCGTTATCTTCACGCAGCATCAGACGGTACTCTGCACGGGAAGTAAACATGCGGTACGGCTCTTTGGTGCCCAGAGTACAGAGATCGTCTACCAGCACGCCAAGGTAGGCCTGGTCGCGGCGCGGTGCCCAGCCCTCTTTCTCGGCAGAGAAGCGGGCGGCGTTAAGACCCGCCAGCAGCCCCTGCGCAGCGGCCTCTTCGTAGCCGGTGGTGCCGTTGATCTGTCCGGCAAAGAACAGGCCCTGGATAAATTTGCTCTCCAGCGTCGGCTTCAGATCACGCGGATCGAAGAAGTCATACTCGATGGCATAGCCCGGACGCACAATCTTCGCGTTCTCCATCCCCTGCATGGAACGGACGATCTGCATCTGTACGTCGAACGGCAGGCTGGTAGAGATGCCGTTCGGATAAACTTCGTTTGAGGTCAGCCCTTCCGGCTCCAGGAAGATCTGGTGCTGGTTACGATCGGCAAAGCGCATCACCTTGTCTTCGATCGACGGGCAGTAGCGTGGCCCGATCCCTTCGATCACGCCGGCGTACATCGGGCTGCGATCGAGGTTATTGCGGATCACGTCATGGGTTTTCTCGTTGGTGTAGGTGATGTAGCACGGCACCTGACGCGGGTGCTGGTCAACGCTACCCATGAACGAGAAGACCGGCAGCGGGTTATCGCCATGCTGCTGGGCGAGAACGCTGAAGTCGATGGTACGGGCGTCAATACGCGGCGGCGTACCGGTTTTCAGACGGTTTACCCGCAGCGGCAGTTCACGCAGGCGGCGCGAGAGTGAAATGGACGGTGGATCGCCCGCCCGGCCACCGCTGTAGTTATCCAGCCCGATATGGATTTTGCCGTCGAGGAAGGTTCCCACCGTCAGCACTACCGACTTCGCCCGGAATTTGAGACCCATTTGGGTCACTGCACCCACCACACGATCGTTTTCGACGATCAGATCCTCAACTGCCTGCTGGAAGATCATCAGGTTCGGCTGGTTCTCTAGCGCGGTGCGTACCGCCTGGCGATAGAGCACACGATCCGCCTGAGCACGGGTCGCCCGTACGGCGGGGCCTTTGCTCGCGTTTAGTATCCTAAACTGAATGCCTGCATGGTCGATTGCGGTGCCCATCAGCCCGCCCAGCGCGTCCACTTCTTTTACCAGGTGTCCTTTCCCAATACCGCCAATAGCGGGGTTGCAGGACATCTGTCCTAGCGTATCGATATTGTGTGTCAGAAGGAGGGTCTGCTGACCCATACGTGCAGCGGCCATTGCAGCCTCGGTACCTGCATGACCCCCGCCAATGATGATGACGTCAAAAGGATCCTGATAAAACATGGTGATTTGCCTCGCACAGAGCGGTTAGAAAGTGGATTGGGGTCCGGGCCGTGGATTCTACTCAACTTTAGCCCATCGAGAAAGTGCCGGGATCCTGACTATTAAAAAGAAGATCTTTTTTATTTAAGATCTGTTTTATTATGATCTCTTATTAGGATCGCCCTCTCCTGTGGATAAGGCGGATCCTCTCATTAAGATCAATGCGTTATTGAGGATCGTTTGCTGTGAAAGATCGGTGATCCCACACCGTATAAGCTGGGATCAAAAAGGCGGGTTATGCACAGGTGAAACTTTAAACAAACCTTATACAGTGGATAACTACCGGTTGATCAATGCTTTTAACCAGAGTTACCCACAGCTGATCGCACGATCTTTACACTTCTTTCAGTAAATCGATCCACGATCCCAGCCAAATTTCCGCCGGATCCTCCGGAATCTCATGTTCGAGGACGTTGATCCTTAGCGTTTCGCCGATCTGTTTTGCCTGGCAGCCTTTCAATACCTCTTCCAGCTTCTCAATGGCACCACAGAAAGTATCGTACTCACGGCTACCGAGACCCACTGCACCAAAACGAACCTGGGAGAGATCCGGCTGCTGCTCCTGCAACTCTTCATATAAAGGCAGGATGTTGTCAGGCAGATCCCCTGCGCCATGGGTAGAGGAGATCAGCAGCCATACGCCATCGGTGGGAAG
The DNA here is from genome assembly GCF_019880405.1 of Enterobacter sp. C2. Lineage (NCBI taxonomy): Bacteria > Pseudomonadati > Pseudomonadota > Gammaproteobacteria > Enterobacterales > Enterobacteriaceae > Enterobacter > Enterobacter sp. C2. The sequence continues at coordinate 4,229,546 of NZ_CP082269.1, read as the reverse complement.
ATCCTCAAGCAGAGGCCCATGCAGCGTGCTGGTAGAGAAACCGGCATCTTCCAGCTTCTCAGCCAGATGTTCTGCAACGTATTCCGCGCCGCCCAGCGTACTGCCGCTGATGAGAGTAATGTCTGCCATGATGATCCGCTCCGATGAATAAGAGCGGTATTGTACGCTGTGAATCAGCTGGGATCTACCTGTGGAAAATGTGGTGATTATTTTTCCCGGCTAGGGGCGGATGGTACGCATGATCGGGTTCTGCAGGGAGATCAGCGTCTCGGTGGACTGGATCTCATCAATTGTTTGGATCTTGTTGATAAGTACCTGCTGGAGGGCGTCGATCGAGCGGCACATGACCTTAATGAAGATGCTGTAGTGGCCGGTGGTGTAGTAGGCCTCGGTGACCTCCTCCAGACTCTCCAGCTTGGCCAGCGCCGACGGGTAGTCCTTGGCGCTCTTGAGAATGATGCCGATAAAGCAGCAGACGTCGTAGCCGAGCTGTTTCGGGCTGACGTCAATGCGCGCGCCAGTGATGATGCCCGCCTGTTTCATCTTCTCTACGCGGACGTGGATGGTGCCAGGGCTGACGCCAAACTGCTTCGCCAGTTCAGCATAGGCCGTGCGGGCATTGGCCATCAGCGCCTCCAGAATGCCCCGGTCGAGGTTGTCGATCTGGTAACTTTCCATAATGTTCAGCCGTTATTGTTCACTATTGGGTTGAGATTAACGCTTCCAGCGACGCAGCAGACGGCTGCGCATACCGGTGTCAAAGCGCCAGATATGATCGAAAATACGCATGATCCCTGGCTTGCCGTGAGCGGACATCGCTACCGCGTGAAAGCGATGCTGATGTACCTGCTGTAGCGTTTTGATCTGATTCACCACCTCGTCAGGCAGGCGTTGGGCGATAAAGTCTGAGATCACCACCGCGTCGGCATCCGCCCACTCACCGCCCTGCATCCGCTCGATCACGGCGCGGAAGCAGCTGGCGAGATCGGTTCCGCCGCGAAAGCGCTGGCTCAGGAAGCGGATCGCCTCCTCTAGCCCTTGCGATCCCGACAGCTCATAGCGTACCACCTCGCTGGAAAACAGCATGATATAGCAGCGCCGGTTATCCGCCAGCGCCACCCGCATTAGCGCCAGGCAGAACGCCTTCGCACACTGTTCGTTAAAACCGCCCATCGAGCCAGAGGTATCGACACAGATAATAAACGGCCCGCGCGGCTGTTCATCAACGCTTTGATGCACCACCGGGCGCTGGGTGATCTTCTCCCGCCAGGCTTCACCGTGCAGGCGGTAGGTGAGAAGCTGCTTCTCCACCAGCCGACGGTAGAACTCATACTCCAGCTCGGTAATGCCGAGGGTCGCAAGCTCGGGCGGCAGCAGGCGCAGAATATCATCGCTCTGCTGGAGGCCATCTACCTGCTCCGGCACCGACGCTGGCTCGCGTACCAGCGTGCGGAAGGTCTCCATCGGCGAATCTTTTTTCGGTACCGATTTTGCCTCCCGGGAGCGGCCAAGCTGTTCGGCCAGCTGTTTCAGCTCCGGCTGCTCGGCAAGGAAGTCGCCGTAGCGGACGATGAGCTGATAGTCACCGCGTTTTAGCTGCCCGGCGCTCATGTCCCACAGCCGTCCGGCTGCGTTTTCATTTTCGATCAGCACCGACTCAAGCTGGCCGCTCAGCTTCATGCGCTCCTGAACCTCGCTTAAGAGCTGCTCGCGCTCCTCCTCCAGCAGTTGCTGGTTGAGCGTGGTCGCCTGCACCACCAGGCTTAATCGCCAGCGCTGTATAAACAGCGTGTGCAGCGCGGGAGTAAGGGTTGGATTATCGGCGATCAGCTGGCTGGCCTGTTCGGCATAGGGCGAGTGCACCTTTGCGAGCAGGGTGAGGATCTGCGGAAGCTGGGCAATAAACTGCGGCGTCGCCAGCAGCTGAGTCTGCTGGTAGCAGAGAAACTCTTCGGTCAGCTCCGGCGGAACCGCCGTCTCCTTTAGCCGGCTTCTTAGCGCCTCTCGCCAGCGGGGGACGTCATCGGTAATGGCGCGCCTGAGCCGGGGAAATTTTTCAAAGAACACCGCCAGCTGCGGTGAGGCCAGCAGGGCGACGATCAGCTCTTCAATGAGCCCCTCTTCGCCCACCGCCAGCATCACATTCAGCGTGTCGAGGGTGATCATTGCCGGGCCTGTTTGATCTGCGCGCCGACGTCCTGCAGGCTGGCTTCAATGCGTCCTAACCAGTCGCTATGAATGAACAGGCACTTCTGCTGTTCGCTGAAGCGCGTATGCTGCTGGTGCCACGTGTTATCCAATGATTCAAGCTGCTGCCGGATCTCCTCTGGCACGCTCTCCTGAGAGGATCCGGGCAGCGCCAGCCTGGAGGCCTGCAGACTTACATCGCGCACGATCAGGTGCAGGGTGGCATCCACTTCCAGATTAAGCACCTGGGCAAACCCAATCCCGTTGAGCTTGCCGCGGATCTCCCCGCCCTTCATGAGCCACTGTTCCAGCGGAGCGCGTTCGAGAGTAATGTGCACGACCTGCATATCGTGCAGCTTAAGCGGCTGCTGGAGCAGTAGGGTCAGTGTATCGTCGCTGATATCGGGGGGGAGCTCATAGTGCGGACGGCGGCTAAACATACCGCTCTGGCGCTGCACTTTGAGGGCGGTCTTATCGCTCTGCTGCTGCTGGAGCTGGATACGCCGCTGGGCAATGGCTCCCAGCTGGACCAGCATGGCCTGCTGCTGCCAGGCGTGTCCGGTCATCAATATGTCGACCTGCTGGGCGAGCAGCTCCCGACTCTGGGCGTCATGCCACAGGCAATCTTTCAGCAGGATAAGATCGATGGGTGAGACCGCATCGCGCCCGCAGAAGAAGGCGCTGGCCTGCAGCAGGCGGATGGCTTTTTTCCAACGTCTGTCAGAGACATAGGGGGCGTTGGGAAGGTTATCCAGCTGCTGACGCAGCATATAGATCAGCTCGAATACCGCGTCAGGCAGGGTGATGTGGCCTATCTCCTGCTGCCACTGCTGATACTCCTCGTCTGTCACCTGCAGTGAGGCCGGAACCGGGTTATCGTTCTCATCCTGTTGGCTGACCAGCATTGAACGGAAGTTTCCCTTATCCTGAACCTTATCCAGCCAGAGGCGGATCAGCATACGGTCGTAAAGCGCCTCCAGGCTGCTGTCAGCTTCCGGCAGCTCGTTAGAGGCTGCCACCAGCAGGCGCATCGGGATCTTCTCTTCACTCGCCCCGTTGCGAAACCGCCGTTCGTTAATGGCAGTCAGCAGGGTGTTCAGGATAGCGGGGCCGGCTTTCCAGATTTCATCCAGAAAGACGATCTCCGCCTCCGGAAGATAACCTGCGGTCAGGCGCTCGTAGCGCCCTTCATCTTTCAAGGCCTGAATCGACAGCGGGCCGAAAACCTCTTCCGGTGTCGAAAAGCGGGTCATCAGGTATTCAAAGGCGCGAGCGTGCTGAAAGGCAAACTTTAGCCGGCGAGCAATAAGACTTTTGGCAATCCCGGGCGGGCCAAGAAGAAATACGCTCTCCCCGCTTAACGCGGCCAGCAGGCACAGGCGGATAGCGTGGCTACGCTCATACAGGCCTTTTTCCAGTGCGCCGCTGAGACGGGAAATTCTTTCTGCTAATAAATGTGAGTGAGCCATAATTGTTCTGCATCCTTTCGCCGCTGTCGGTGGACAAAAGTGAGTATACGTTTCAACAAGGGCTTGTAATAGACGGAATAATGCCTTCACATTCTTTGCGTCAGGATAACCCTGTCGCATTTAAGGCTTCGATTTATTGAAGAATCATGCATACTGTGCGTTTTTGTGGGCCAAGGGACTAAGCGCACACTTGTCATCCATACAAAAGATTAGTCTATGAGCACTGATAATAAGCAATCATTGTCTGCGGTAACCCTCGCAGCAATTGGGGTTGTCTACGGTGATATCGGAACCAGCCCGCTTTATACTCTTCGTGAATGTTTGTCCGGTCAGTTTGGTTTTGGCGTCGAACGAGACGCGGTGTTTGGCTTTCTGTCACTCATCTTCTGGCTGCTGATTTTTGTTGTTTCGATTAAGTATCTGACCTTCGTGATGCGGGCCGATAACGCCGGGGAAGGGGGGATTTTGACCCTGATGTCGCTGGCGGGGCGCAACACCTCGGCGCGAATGACCTCGATACTGGTGATCATGGGGTTGATTGGCGGCAGCTTCTTCTATGGCGAAGTGGTGATCACGCCTGCGATCTCGGTGATGTCGGCTATCGAGGGGCTGGAGATTATTGCGCCCTCGTTAGATAGTTGGGTGGTACCGTTGGCCATTGTGGTGCTGACGTTGCTGTTTATGATCCAGAAACACGGCACCGGGCTGGTGGGTAAGCTGTTTGCGCCGATTATGCTGGCCTGGTTTATCATTCTGGCCGTGCTGGGCCTGCGCGGGATTATCGCTAATCCTGAGGTGTTGCAGGCGCTGAATCCGATGTGGGCGGTGCACTTCTTCCTCGAATATAAAGCCGTGTCATTTGTGGCGCTGGGTGCGGTGGTGCTGTCGATCACCGGCGTAGAGGCCCTGTATGCCGACATGGGACACTTCGGCAAATTGCCGATCCGCCTGGCGTGGTTTAGCCTGGTGCTGCCGTCGCTGGCGCTGAACTACTTCGGCCAAGGGGCGTTGCTGCTGAAAAACCCGGAGGCAATCAAGAACCCGTTCTTCCTGCTGGCCCCCGAGTGGGCGCTGATCCCAATGCTGCTTATCGCCACCCTGGCAACGGTTATTGCCTCCCAGGCGGTGATCTCCGGTGTGTTCTCGCTTACGCGTCAGGCGGTGCGTCTGGGCTACCTGTCGCCGATGCGCATTATTCACACCTCGGAGATGGAGTCCGGCCAGATCTACATCCCCTTTGTTAACTGGCTGCTCTACTTTGCCGTGGTGATTGTGATCGTCAGCTTTGAGCGTTCAAGCAACCTGGCGGCGGCGTACGGTATCGCGGTGACCGGCACCATGGTGCTGACCTCTATCCTCTCCACCACTGTGGCACGTAAAAACTGGCACTGGAACAAGTTCCTGGTGGCGCTGATTCTGGTGGCGTTCCTCTGCATCGACATTCCGCTCTTCTCGGCGAACCTCGACAAGCTGCTCTCTGGCGGCTGGCTGCCGCTGAGCCTCGGCCTCGTGATGTTCCTGATTATGACGACGTGGAAAAGCGAGCGCTTCCGCCTGCTGCGGCGTATGCATGAGCACGGTAACTCTCTGGAGGCGATGATCGCCTCGCTGGAGAAATCCCCGCCGGTGCGGGTGCCGGGCACGGCGGTCTATATGTCGCGGGCGCTAAACGTTATTCCTTTCGCGATGCTGCATAACCTCAAGCACAACAAGGTCCTGCACGAGCGGGTGATCCTGCTGACCCTGCGCACGGAGGACGCACCCTATGTGCATAACGTCCGCCGGGTACAGATCGAGCAGCTTTCGCCGACCTTCTGGCGCGTGGTAGCCAGCTACGGCTGGCGCGAGACGCCGAACGTAGAGGAGGTCTTCCACCGCTGCGGGCTAGAGGGACTGAGCTGTCGCATGATGGAGACCTCGTTCTTTATGTCTCACGAGTCGCTGATCGTGGGCAAACGTCCCTGGTATCTGCGCCTGCGCGGCAAGCTCTACCTAGTGCTGCAGCGTAACGCCCTGCGCGCCCCGGACCAGTTCGAGATCCCGCCCAACCGGGTTATTGAACTGGGTACGCAAGTAGAAATCTAAACCTGCCACATGCCGGGTGGCGCTTCGCTTACCCGGCCTACTTCTTTCCATCTCAATTTCCGTTAGCGAAACGTTTCGATGTCGATCACAGATCTTTAACGTGGTGATGGTTAAATGAACGCTATCCGGCATACACTGGCCTCAGCGAAACGTTTCGCTAGTGGAGCCAGAAAAAATGAAGAAAGGATCTGTACTGAACTCTGAAATCTCATCGGTTATCTCCCGTCTGGGGCATACCGATACGCTCGTGGTGTGCGACGCCGGGTTGCCGGTTCCCCACAGTACGCAACGCATCGATATGGCATTAACCCAGGGCGTACCTTCGTTTATGCAGGTACTTGAGGTGGTCACCACCGAGATGCAGGTTGAGGCAGCCATTCTCGCTACGGAAATCAAACAGCATAATCCGCAGCTCCACGAAGCGTTGCTCAACCATATTGAGCAGCTGCAACAACACCAGGGAAATACCATCGAAGTGCGCTACACCACGCACGAAGCATTTAAACAACACACCGCAGCAAGCCAGGCGGTTATTCGCAGCGGGGAGTGCTCCCCGTATGCGAATATCATTCTCTGTGCTGGCGTCACCTTCTGAGGCCATCATGGACGCACTACTTCAGCTTAAGGGGATCGACAAAGCGTTCCCCGGCGTAAAAGCCCTCTCCGGCGCAGCGCTCAATGTCTACCCTGGTCGCGTGATGGCGCTGGTGGGCGAGAACGGCGCTGGCAAATCCACCATGATGAAAGTGTTAACCGGTATCTACACTCGCGATGCCGGTTCGCTGCTGTGGCTGGGCCAGGAGACGACCTTTAATGGACCAAAATCGTCGCAGGAGGCGGGGATCGGCATTATCCATCAGGAGCTGAACCTGATCCCGCAGCTGACCATCGCCGAAAACATCTTTTTAGGCCGTGAGTTTGTTAACCGCTTTGGCAAAATCGACTGGAAAAAGATGTATGCCGAAGCGGACATTTTGCTGGCGAAACTCAACCTGCGCTTTAAGAGCGACAGGCTGGTAGGGGATCTCTCCATTGGCGATCAGCAGATGGTCGAGATTGCCAAGGTGCTGAGCTTTGAGTCGAAGGTTATCGTGATGGATGAGCCGACCGATGCCCTCACCGATACCGAAACCGACTCCCTGTTTCGCGTGATCCGCGAGCTGAAGTCCCAGGGACGCGGCATTGTCTATATCTCCCACCGCATGAAAGAGATCTTCGAGATCTGCGATGACGTGACCGTCTTCCGTGACGGGCAGTTTATCGCCGAGCGTGAGGTTAGCTCGCTCACTGAAGATACGCTGATTGAGATGATGGTGGGGCGCAAGCTGGAAGATCAGTATCCACATCTCGATAAAGCACCGGGTGAGATGCGTCTGAAGGTCGATAACCTGTGCGGACCGGGGGTGAACGATGTCTCCTTTACCCTGCGCCAGGGGGAAATCCTCGGCGTGGCCGGGCTGATGGGTGCCGGACGTACCGAGCTGATGAAGGTGCTGTACGGCGCGCTGTCGCGTACCGGCGGCACCGTTACCCTTGATGGCCGCGAGGTTGTGACCCGTTCGCCGCAGGATGGCCTCGCTAACGGTATCGTCTACATCTCAGAAGACCGTAAGCGCGATGGCTTAGTGCTGGGCATGTCGGTGAAAGAGAATATGTCCCTGACCGCGCTGCGCTACTTCAGCCGCAGCGGCGGTAGCCTGAAGCATAGTGATGAGCAGCAGGCGGTGAGCGACTTTATCCGCCTGTTTAACGTCAAAACCCCCTCGATGGAGCAACCTATCGGCCTGCTCTCCGGCGGCAACCAGCAAAAAATCGCTATCGCCCGCGGGCTGATGACGCGACCGAAGGTGCTCATCCTCGACGAACCCACGCGCGGCGTGGACGTCGGTGCCAAAAAAGAGATCTATCAGCTCATCAACCAGTTTAAAGCGGATGGGCTGAGCATCATTCTGGTGTCGTCAGAAATGCCAGAGGTGCTTGGCATGAGCGATCGCATCATGGTGATGCATGAAGGAGAGTTGGGTGGCGAGTTCACCCGTGAGCAGGCAACCCAGGAAGTGCTGATGGCTGCCGCCGTCGGCAAGCTAAATCGCGAGACCCAGGAGTCAACGATATGAGTACCCAGACCGTTACCCCCCGCCGCTACTTTAATAAGGCGTGGCTGATGGAACAAAAATCGCTGATTGCCCTGCTGGTGCTGATTGCGATTGTCTCCACGATGAGCCCTAACTTTTTCACCATCAATAACCTGTTTAACATTCTGCAGCAGACCTCGGTAAACGCCATTATGGCGGTGGGGATGACGCTGGTGATCCTGACCTCGGGGATCGATCTCTCCGTGGGCTCGCTGCTGGCGCTCACCGGCGCGGTGGCAGCCTCGATTGTCGGTATGGAAGTTAATGCCCTGGTGGCCATTGCCGCCGCGCTGGCGTTGGGCGCTGCGGTAGGGGCCATGACCGGGGTCATTGTCGCGAAAGGTCGGGTGCAGGCGTTTATCGCCACCCTGGTGATGATGCTGCTGCTGCGCGGTGTGACCATGGTCTATACCAACGGCAGCCCGGTGAATACCGGCTTTACCGAGAACGCCGATCTCTTTGGCTGGTTTGGTATTGGCCGTCCGCTGGGTATCCCGACGCCGGTCTGGATCATGGGCATCGTCTTCCTGGCCGCGTGGTATATGCTGCACCATACCCGCCTGGGCCGCTATATCTATGCCCTGGGCGGTAACGAAGCGGCCACGCGCCTCTCCGGGATCAGCGTTAACAAAGTCAAAATCATCGTCTATTCCTTGAGTGGCCTGCTGGCATCGCTGGCAGGCATCATTGAAGTGGCGCGTCTCTCCTCTGCACAACCCACAGCCGGTACCGGCTACGAGCTGGATGCCATCGCTGCGGTCGTATTGGGCGGTACCAGCCTCGCGGGCGGTAAAGGGCGCATTGTGGGCACGCTGATCGGTGCACTGATCCTTGGTTTCCTTAACAACGGACTGAACTTGCTGGGTGTTTCCTCCTATTACCAGATGATCGTTAAGGCAGTGGTAATTTTGCTGGCGGTGCTGGTAGACAACAAAAAGCAGTAATAAATGACATTACAGGACATCTGATTATGAACATGAAAAAACTGGCTACTCTGGTCTCTGCTGTCGCACTGAGTGCAACCGTGAGCGCAAACGCGATGGCGAAAGACACCATTGCGCTGGTGGTCTCTACCCTGAACAACCCATTTTTTGTTTCACTGAAGGATGGCGCACAGAAAGAAGCCGACAAGCTGGGCTATAACCTGGTGGTGCTGGATTCCCAGAACAACCCGGCGAAAGAGCTGGCTAACGTGCAGGACCTGACCGTGCGCGGCACGAAAATCCTGCTGATCAACCCGACAGATTCTGATGCAGTCGGTAACGCCGTGAAGATGGCGAACCAGGCTAAAATCCCGGTGATCACCCTGGACCGCGTTGCGGCCAAAGGTGAAGTCGTGAGCCACATTGCTTCAGATAACGTGCTGGGCGGCAAAATTGCTGGCGATTACATCGCGAAGAAAGCCGGTGAAAGCGCGAAGGTGATTGAGCTGCAGGGTATTGCAGGCACCTCCGCCGCTCGCGAACGCGGCGAGGGCTTCCAGCAGGCCGTGACGGCGCATAAATTCAACGTGCTGGCTAGCCAGCCGGCAGATTTCGATCGCACCAAAGGTCTGAACGTGATGCAGAACCTGCTGACCGCGCATCCTGATGTGCAGGCCGTATTTGCTCAGAACGATGAAATGGCGCTGGGTGCGCTGCGCGCGCTGCAGACGGCGGGTAAATCCGACGTGATGGTAGTGGGCTTCGACGGCACGCCGGACGGTGAGAAAGCGGTAAACGACGGCAAACTGGCGGCGACCATTGCCCAGCTGCCGGAGCAGATCGGCGCGAAAGGCGTTGAAACTGCTGATAAAGTGCTGAAAGGCGAGAAGGTTCAGGCGAAATACCCGGTTGACCTGAAGCTGGTTATTAAACAGTAATCACGTTTTAAGGCTTACGCCACCCCAGGGTGGCGTACCTTACAGGAAGATCCCACCATGAAAACAGCAGGTAAGCTCGTTGTCCTTGGCAGCATCAATGCCGATCACATTCTCAACCTTGACGCTTTCCCGATGCCGGGCGAAACCGTGACCGGTACGCACTACCAGGTCGCCTTTGGCGGTAAAGGGGCAAACCAGGCGGTGGCCGCCGGGCGCAGCGGGGCGCAGATCGCGTTTATCGCCTGCACCGGCAGCGACGATACCGGCGATCGGATCCGCGCCCAGCTGGCCAACGATAACATCAACGTTGCGCCCGTGAGCGTGGTTGACGGAGAGTCTACCGGCGTCGCGTTGATCTTTGTCAACGGCGAAGGGGAGAATGTCATCGGTATTCATGCGGGAGCCAACGCCGCGCTCTCTCCCGAGCGGGTTGCCGCTCAGCAGGCGCTGATTACCGACGCGGACGCGCTGCTGATGCAGCTGGAGTCGCCGGTAGAGAGCGTGCTGGCTGCCGCGAAAATTGCCCATGAAAATCATACCACTGTCGTACTGAACCCGGCCCCGGCGCGTGTATTATCTGACGAGCTGCTGGCGCTGGTGGACATTATCACCCCCAATGAAACCGAAGCGGAAAAGCTGACGGGCATTCGCGTAGTGAGCGACAGCGATGCCGAGCGAGCGGCGCTCGCACTGCATGATAAAGGTATCGGTACGGTGATCATTACCCTTGGCAGCCGCGGCGTATGGGCCAGCGTCAACGGTGAGGGCCGCCGGGTGCCGGGCTTTAAGGTCAATGCCATAGATACGATTGCGGCGGGTGATACCTTTAACGGCGCATTGGTGACCGCGCTGCTGGAGGATAAGCCGCTTGATGAGGCCATTGTGTTTGCCCATGCGGCGGCGGCGATTGCCGTTACGCGCAAAGGCGCGCAGCCCTCTGTGCCATGGCGTAACGAGATCAACGATTTCTTGAGTCAGCAGGGGTAAAGCGTGGCCACCATGAAGGACGTTGCCCGCCTGGCGGGCGTTTCCACCTCGACGGTTTCGCACGTCATTAATAACGATCGCTTTGTCAGCGATGCGATTCGGGAAAAGGTGGAAGAGGCGATCAAAAGCCTTAACTACGCTCCTTCGGCACTGGCGCGCAGTCTCAAGCTTAAGCAGACGCGCACCATCGGGATGCTAATCACCGCCAGCTCCAACCCCTTCTTCTCTGAACTGGTGCGCGGCGTTGAGCGCAGCTGTTTCGAACGTGGCTATAGCCTGGTGCTCTGTAATACCGAAGGCGATGAAGAGCGAATGAACCGTAACCTGGAGACGCTGATGCAAAAGCGCGTCGACGGGCTGCTGGTGCTGTGTACCGAGACGCATCAGCTTTCGCGAGAGATTATTCAGCGCTATCCCTCTATTCCCACCGTGATGATGGACTGGGCCCCTTTTGAGGGTGATATCGATATCATTCAGGACAACTCGCTGCTGGGTGGTGATATGGCAACCCAGTATCTTATTGATAAAGGCTTTACCCGTATCGCCTGCATTACCGGCCCGCTGGATAAAACCCCTGCACGGTTACGTCTGGAGGGGTATCGGGCGGCAATGGCCCGGGCAGGGCTGACGGTACGTGAAGGCGATGAGATCGTCGGTGACTTTGAGTTTGGCGGCGGTGTTGCCGCTATGCAGGCGCTGCTGGCGCAGCAGGAGCGGCCTCAGGCGGTATTTATCGGTAACGATGCGATGGCCGTTGGCGCTTATCAGGCGCTGTATCAGGCGGGACTCAAGGTCCCGGAGGATATGGCTATTATCGGCTACGACGATATCGAGCTGGCGCGCTATATGACGCCGCCGCTCACCACCGTTCATCAGCCTAAGGATGAACTGGGTGAGCTAGCGATTGATGTTCTGACTCATCGCATTGCCGATCCAACCCTCTCCCAGCAGCGGCTACAGTTGACGCCGGTGCTGATGACGCGCGGCTCCGCTTAAGGCTTGTGCCGCTCCTTGATCAGGTTCCGCCCATCTTTCGCTTTAAGCAGCAGGAAGACGGATGCCGATATTAGGGTGATTATGCCCATGGTAATAAAGGTGTAGTGGAACTGCTCAATGGTATTGGCGCTTTCAAAGCCTTCATAAAACCGCAGTACCGCCGCGCTGACAGCAACGCCAAGGCTAATCGATAGCTGCTGGGTGACTGCCAGTACGCTGTTACCGCTGCTGGCGTTCTCGTCGGTCAGGTCGGCGAGCGTAATGGTGTTCATGGCCGTGAACTGCGTGGACATCGCCATGCCTAATATAAAGAGCGGCAGGATCAGCAACCACACCTCCATCGACGGCGACTGAAGGGCAAACTGCGCAATCATTACGCCAATGATGACCGTCACACCAAACAGCGTTTTGCGGTAGCCGAACCAGCGTAATACTTGGGTAACGGTGGATTTCGCCAGAATCGACCCTATCGCGGTAGGCGCAATCATGCAGCCCGCAATGAGTGCCGTATAGCCGAAGCCGACCTGAAGCATCAGCGGCATCAGGAAAGGAACGCAGCCGGTACCGAGGCGCGAGGCGATGTTGCCCGCAATCCCCACCGAGAAGGTGCGGGTCTTGAATATCGGCAGGGCAATCAGCGGTGAGGGATGATGGCGAGCGTGACGGATATAGGCATAGAACAGCACTATGCTGCTGAAGATAATGGTGAGCGCCAGCCAGCTGGCCACCAGTTTTTCACCAAACAACTCAATGCCGATAGAGAAGAGCACAAGGCTTACGCCGAATAGCAGAAAACCGCTCATGTCGAAACGGCGGCGCGGCGTCGTGAAGTCCGGCATATATTTACGCGCGTAGAACAGCCCGGCAATGCCAATCGGAATGTTGATCAGGAATATCCAGTGCCAGCTTGCCCAGGTAACCAGTACCCCGCCGAGTACCGGGCCAAGAATGGGGCCCACCAGGCCAGGCATGGTGACAAAGTTGAGTACCGGAAGTAATTCACTGCGCGGATAGGCTCGCAGCAACGCAAGGCGGGCAACCGGCATCATCATTGCGCCACCTATCCCCTGCACGATGCGAAAGACAACCAGCATCCCCAGTGAATTTGATAGCGCGCAGGCCAGCGATCCCAGAGTAAAAAGCGAAACCGCCAGCATAAAGATGCGTCGCGTACCGAAACGGTCCGCCAGCCAGCCGCTGACCGGGATCAGCATAGCGACAGTCAGGGTGTAGCTGATAATCGCTGACTGCATCGCCAGCGGGGAGCGGTTAAGACTTTGCGCTATAGCCGGTAGCGCGGTATTGAGAATAGTGGCGTCCAGCGCCTGCATAAAGAAGGCCATCGCCGCAATCCATGGCAAACCCGCCATGCTGCGCGCTTTTTTCTTGGTCATACTGCGTCCTGTTATTTAGTCTCCGGCGGGTGAGGCGTGTTAAGTAATGCCTGACATGCGCTGAAGGCGCGTTCACCATCGCTATCCTGAATGGCATCCACAATAGCCTGATGATTTTCAAGTTTAACCACTTCATTATGGGTAATAGAGTTGAAGTAGGTGTGATAAACCGAGTGAAACAGCGTGGCAAACGACGAAAGGAAGGGATTACTGCTCATAGCATAGATATGTTCATGCCAGGCGGTATCCACATCTAGCCAGCGTTCGCGATGAAAATGTTGGTTTAACGCTACCATCTCTTCCATCAGCGTATTCAGGTGCGCTTTCTGCTCGGCGCTACCCAACTCGGCCGCCAGTCTACAGGCCTGAGGCTCCAGCGTACTGCGCAAAACCAGAAAGTGGTTAATCACTTCCTGGAAGTTATCGTCAGTCATCCACCAGGAGAGCAGCTCCTGATCAAGGAAGTTCCAACTTCCCTTGGGCATGACACGCGTACCGATACGCGGACGTGGTAGCACCATTCCCTTCGCTGTTAATGTTTTTACGGCTTCCCTAACCGCCGTTCGGCTTACGCCAAACTCCTCCCCTAGCTCCATCTCTGCAGGCAAAATTGAGCCTGGCGCATACTCACCGGTTAAGATCCGCTGGGCCAGCTTCTCTGCCAGAACATAAGAAAGGTTTTTCTGAGCGGCTAAATGCTGTGCGCTTAGTGGCATATATCATATTCCTTCTTCTATTTATCTTTTTCAGTATGCCACCTGACACAGGTTATCGGTGCAAAATTCAACAAATGCAGCCCATTGTGGTGGTTTTTAATACGTCTTGATGAAAAATAGTGCGCTTGAAAAGTTTTTTGCATTTAACCCTTGTCAGCTCCGAATAACTCCCTATAATGCGCCACCACTGACACGGAACAACGGCGAATAAGCCGGCCGGTCAGCGAGGCGCCTCCGGGCACTTCGGCAGAGAAAAGCGAAAATAAACGCTTGACTCTGAATGAGGAAAGCGTAATATACGCCACCTCGCAACGGTGAGCTGAAAGCCACGTTGCACTGCTCTTTAACAATTTATCAGACAATCTGTGTGGGCACTCGAAGACATGGATTCTTAAACGTCGCAAGACGCTAAATGAATACCAAGTCTCTGGAGTGAACATACGTAATTCATTACGAAGTTTAATTCTAAGAGCATCAAACTTAAATTGAAGAGTTTGATCATGGCTCAGATTGAACGCTGGCGGCAGGCCTAACACATGCAAGTCGAACGGTAGCACAGAGGAGCTTGCTCCTTGGGTGACGAGTGGCGGACGGGTGAGTAATGTCTGGGAAACTGCCTGATGGAGGGGGATAACTACTGGAAACGGTAGCTAATACCGCATAATGTCGCAAGACCAAAGAGGGGGACCTTCGGGCCTCTTGCCATCAGATGTGCCCAGATGGGATTAGCTAGTAGGTGGGGTAATGGCTCACCTAGGCGACGATCCCTAGCTGGTCTGAGAGGATGACCAGCCACACTGGAACTGAGACACGGTCCAGACTCCTACGGGAGGCAGCAGTGGGGAATATTGCACAATGGGCGCAAGCCTGATGCAGCCATGCCGCGTGTATGAAGAAGGCCTTCGGGTTGTAAAGTACTTTCAGCGGGGAGGAAGGCATTGTGGTTAATAACCACAGTGATTGACGTTACCCGCAGAAGAAGCACCGGCTAACTCCGTGCCAGCAGCCGCGGTAATACGGAGGGTGCAAGCGTTAATCGGAATTACTGGGCGTAAAGCGCACGCAGGCGGTCTGTCAAGTCGGATGTGAAATCCCCGGGCTCAACCTGGGAACTGCATTCGAAACTGACAGGCTAGAGTCTTGTAGAGGGGGGTAGAATTCCAGGTGTAGCGGTGAAATGCGTAGAGATCTGGAGGAATACCGGTGGCGAAGGCGGCCCCCTGGACAAAGACTGACGCTCAGGTGCGAAAGCGTGGGGAGCAAACAGGATTAGATACCCTGGTAGTCCACGCTGTAAACGATGTCGACTTGGAGGTTGTGCCCTTGAGGCGTGGCTTCCGGAGCTAACGCGTTAAGTCGACCGCCTGGGGAGTACGGCCGCAAGGTTAAAACTCAAATGAATTGACGGGGGGCCCGCACAAGCGGTGGAGCATGTGGTTTAATTCGATGCAACGCGAAGAACCTTACCTACTCTTGACATCCACGGAACTTGCCAGAGATGGCTTGGTGCCTTCGGGAACCGTGAGACAGGTGCTGCATGGCTGTCGTCAGCTCGTGTTGTGAAATGTTGGGTTAAGTCCCGCAACGAGCGCAACCCTTATCCTTTGTTGCCAGCGATTCGGTCGGGAACTCAAAGGAGACTGCCAGTGATAAACTGGAGGAAGGTGGGGATGACGTCAAGTCATCATGGCCCTTACGAGTAGGGCTACACACGTGCTACAATGGCGCATACAAAGAGAAGCGAACTCGCGAGAGCAAGCGGACCTCATAAAGTGCGTCGTAGTCCGGATCGGAGTCTGCAACTCGACTCCGTGAAGTCGGAATCGCTAGTAATCGTGGATCAGAATGCCACGGTGAATACGTTCCCGGGCCTTGTACACACCGCCCGTCACACCATGGGAGTGGGTTGCAAAAGAAGTAGGTAGCTTAACCTTCGGGAGGGCGCTTACCACTTTGTGATTCATGACTGGGGTGAAGTCGTAACAAGGTAACCGTAGGGGAACCTGCGGTTGGATCACCTCCTTACCTGAAAGAACCTGCTTCGCAGTGTCCACACAGATTGTCTGATAGATGTAGAGAAGCAAGACGGCTGCGAAGTCGAGACAACATCGTTGTCCCCTTCGTCTAGCGGTTAGGACTCCGCCCTTTCACGGCGGCAACAGGGGTTCGAATCCCCTAGGGGACGCCACTTGCTGGCTGTGAGTGAAAGGCACAACCGACCGTATCTCAAAACAGACTCACGAGTCTTGTTTGAGATATTTGCTCTTTAAAAATCTGGATCAAGCTGAAAATTGAAACGACACACTGTTTCCTTTCTCCGTAATAAGAAAGGAAGATGCGGTGTGTTCGAGTCTCTCAAATTTTCGCAATCAGAAGTGAAACATCTTCGGGTTGTGAGGTTAAGCGACTAAGCGTACACGGTGGATGCCCTGGCAGTCAGAGGCGATGAAGGACGTGCTAATCTGCGATAAGCGCCGGTAAGGTGATATGAACCGTTATAACCGGCGATTTCCGAATGGGGAAACCCAGTGTGATCCGTCACACTATCATTACGTGAATACATAGCGTAATGAAGCGAACCGGGGGAACTGAAACATCTAAGTACCCCGAGGAAAAGAAATCAACCGAGATTCCCCCAGTAGCGGCGAGCGAACGGGGAACAGCCCAGAGTCTGAATCAGCGTGTGTGTTAGTGGAACGGTCTGGAAAGTCCGGCGATACAGGGTGATAGCCCCGTACACAAAAATGCACATGCTGTGAACTCGAAGAGTAGGGCGGGACACGTGGTATCCTGTCTGAATATGGGGGGACCATCCTCCAAGGCTAAATACTCCTGACTGACCGATAGTGAACCAGTACCGTGAGGGAAAGGCGAAAAGAACCCCGGCGAGGGGAGTGAAACAGAACCTGAAACCGTGTACGTACAAGCAGTGGGAGCCTACTTGTTAGGTGACTGCGTACCTTTTGTATAATGGGTCAGCGACTTATATTCTGTAGCAAGGTTAACCGTATAGGGGAGCCGAAGGGAAACCGAGTCTTAACTGGGCGTTAAGTTGCAGGGTATAGACCCGAAACCCGGTGATCTCAGCCATGGGCAGGTTGAAGGTTGGGTAACACTAACTGGAGGACCGAACCGACTAATGTTGAAAAATTAGCGGATGACCTGTGGCTGGGGTGAAAGGCCAATCAAACCGGGAGATAGCTGGTTCTCCCCGAAAGCTATTTAGGTAGCGCCTCGTGAATTCATCTTCGGGGTAGAGCACTGTTTCGGCTAGGGGCCATCCCGGCTTACCAACCCGATGCAAACTGCGAATACCGAAGAATGTTATCACGGGAGACACACGGCGGGTGCTAACGTCCGTCGTGAAGAGGGAAACAACCCAGACCGCCAGCTAAGGTCCCAAAGTCATGGTTAAGTGGGAAACGATGTGGGAAGGCACAGACAGCCAGGATGTTGGCTTAGAAGCAGCCATCATTTAAAGAAAGCGTAATAGCTCACTGGTCGAGTCGGCCTGCGCGGAAGATGTAACGGGCTAAACCATGCACCGAAGCTGCGGCAGCGACACTATGTGTTGTTGGGTAGGGGAGCGTTCTGTAAGCCGTTGAAGGTGTGCTGTGAGGCATGCTGGAGGTATCAGAAGTGCGAATGCTGACATAAGTAACGATAAAGCGGGTGAAAAACCCGCTCGCCGGAAGACCAAGGGTTCCTGTCCAACGTTAATCGGGGCAGGGTGAGTCGACCCCTAAGGCGAGGCCGAAAGGCGTAGTCGATGGGAAACAGGTTAATATTCCTGTACTTGGTGTTACTGCGAAGGGGGGACGGAGAAGGCTATGTTGGCCGGGCGACGGTTGTCCCGGTTTAAGCATGTAGGCGGAACGATTAGGTAAATCCGGTCGTTTACTAACGCTGAGGTGTGATGACGAGGCACTACGGTGCTGAAGCAACAAATGCCCTGCTTCCAGGAAAAGCCTCTAAGCATCAGGTAACACGAAATCGTACCCCAAACCGACACAGGTGGTCAGGTAGAGAATACCAAGGCGCTTGAGAGAACTCGGGTGAAGGAACTAGGCAAAATGGTGCCGTAACTTCGGGAGAAGGCACGCTGGTGCGTAGGTGAAGTGACTTGCTCACGGAGCTGAAACCAGTCGAAGATACCAGCTGGCTGCAACTGTTTATTAAAAACACAGCACTGTGCAAACACGAAAGTGGACGTATACGGTGTGACGCCTGCCCGGTGCCGGAAGGTTAATTGATGGGGTTATCCGTAAGGAGAAGCTCTTGATCGAAGCCCCGGTAAACGGCGGCCGTAACTATAACGGTCCTAAGGTAGCGAAATTCCTTGTCGGGTAAGTTCCGACCTGCACGAATGGCGTAATGATGGCCAGGCTGTCTCCACCCGAGACTCAGTGAAATTGAAATCGCTGTGAAGATGCAGTGTACCCGCGGCAAGACGGAAAGACCCCGTGAACCTTTACTATAGCTTGACACTGAACATTGAGCCTTGATGTGTAGGATAGGTGGGAGGCTTTGAAGCGTGGACGCCAGTCTGCGTGGAGCCAACCTTGAAATACCACCCTTTAATGTTTGATGTTCTAACGTGGACCCGTGATCCGGGTTGCGGACAGTGTCTGGTGGGTAGTTTGACTGGGGCGGTCTCCTCCTAAAGCGTAACGGAGGAGCACGAAGGTCAGCTAATCCTGGTCGGACATCAGGAGGTTAGTGCAATGGCATAAGCTGGCTTGACTGCGAGCGTGACGGCGCGAGCAGGTGCGAAAGCAGGTCATAGTGATCCGGTGGTTCTGAATGGAAGGGCCATCGCTCAACGGATAAAAGGTACTCCGGGGATAACAGGCTGATACCGCCCAAGAGTTCATATCGACGGCGGTGTTTGGCACCTCGATGTCGGCTCATCACATCCTGGGGCTGAAGTAGGTCCCAAGGGTATGGCTGTTCGCCATTTAAAGTGGTACGCGAGCTGGGTTTAGAACGTCGTGAGACAGTTCGGTCCCTATCTGCCGTGGGCGCTGGAGAATTGAGGGGGGCTGCTCCTAGTACGAGAGGACCGGAGTGGACGCATCACTGGTGTTCGGGTTGTCATGCCAATGGCACTGCCCGGTAGCTAAATGCGGAAGAGATAAGTGCTGAAAGCATCTAAGCACGAAACTTGCCCCGAGATGAGTTCTCCCTGAGACTTTAGGTCTCCTGAAGGAACGTTGAAGACGACGACGTTGATAGGCCGGGTGTGTAAGCGCAGCGATGCGTTGAGCTAACCGGTACTAATGAACCGTGAGGCTTAACCTTACAACGCCGAAGATGTTTTGGCGTGATTTGAGTGACGATTTTCAGCTGATACAGATTACATCACTGCGCGAAAGCGGGGTGATAACAGAATTTGCCTGGCGGCACTAGCGCGGTGGTCCCACCTGACCCCATGCCGAACTCAGAAGTGAAACGCCGTAGCGCCGATGGTAGTGTGGGGTCTCCCCATGCGAGAGTAGGGAACTGCCAGGCATCAAACAAGCAGAAGGCCATCCGTAAGGATGGCCTTTTTGCGTTGTGTTGCTGAACGCCCGGTGGCGCTGCGCTTACCGGGCCTACAAATGACGCCTATCCCACCTTACTAACTCTGACGCTTTAACCACTGCACGATAAAGTCGGCAATATTCGGCACGTCATTCAAATCTAACACCGGAACGGCAGCGTCAATCACGACATCACTGGCGATCGCAATAACGTGATCGTCAATCACCAGCTCCTCTATCCGATGCCCGATATCTGCGCGAAAAAGCAGGATCTTCGCCACCGGCTCATGTTTGAACCCCTCTACCAGAACCAGATCTAATTTAGCGTGATCCATTCTGCTGGCGAGAAATGCTAAGTCTAACGGCGCTTCATCCGGCGTTTCGGTCATTAGGGCCCACCGCTGCTGGCTGGCGACGAGGGTTTGTGCTGCACCTGCCTTACGTAACTCATAACTATCCTTGCCGGGCTTATCGACATCCATATTGTGATGCGTATGCTTAATCAGGCCGGGTCGAATACCCCGTTCACAGAGAGCAGGGATCAGACGCTTAAGCAGCGTGGTTTTACCTGTACCGCTCCAGGCGGCTATGGCGAGGATCGGTTTCATTGTTTCTCCTGCCTGGCGATGAGATCGTCCGGCGTATTGATATTGATAAATGCCGACCGGCAATCGCTAAAGTCCACGGCATGCCCTCCGACCTGGCGCATAAACAGCATCACCCGCCGTTCACCGGCGGCTAGATATGCCGCAAGCTGTGGGATCACCTGGCGATGAACTAGCGCAACGGTGGGGTGATCGCGTTCGCCATCCGTCACCCATACTACCGGCGCGTCGTTACGCCCAGAGGTCAGCCGTTCTGCCAGATCGGACGGTATGCCCGGCGTATCGCACGGACAGAACAGAAACCAGTCGGCTGCCGTCTGATTCATCACGGCCAGCATACCGGCCAATGGGCCAGGGAAGTTATCCAGCGTATCTTCAATAACGGCCAGACCGCTTGCCCGATAGCGATCGAGGTTGCGGTTAGCGCTCAGTACGACACGGTCTACCTGTTTAGCCAGACTGTCAGCGACGTGCTGCCAGAGCGGAATGCCGTTGAGCAGCAATAATCCTTTGTCTTCTCCGCCCATACGCGACGCTCTACCGCCAGCCAGCACCACACCCGTAATGTCTAGTCCACTATTCACCAATATCGCCTCTTTTATTGTGGGTTTGACCCTGCTAACGTGTCTCTATCACGAGTAAGGAGCACTGCCCATGAAATGTAAACGTCTGAACGAAGTAATTGAACTCCTCCAGCCCGCCTGGCAAAAAGAGCCTGAGCTTAACCTGATGCAATTCTTGCAAAAATTGGCGCAGGAGTCAGGCTATGACGGTGAGCTAACCGATCTTTCTGACGATATCCTGATCTATCATCTCAAAATGCGCGACTCGGCAAAGGACGCGGTTATTCCCGGGATCCAGAAAGATTATGAAGAGGATTTCAAAACGGCTCTGCTGCGTGCCCGGGGCGTAATTAAAGAGTAAAAGGTTGTAAGCGGTGCAACGGAAAACGCTACGAAATGATATCCTGAACTATTCGTAGTAATTTCCGGATGATGGGATGAACGACAACGCTTTTACTTTCCAGACGCTACACCCGGATACCATCATGGATGCGCTGTTCGAACAGGGGATCCGGGTGGATTCCGGTCTTACCCCGCTCAACAGTTACGAAAACCGTGTCTATCAGTTTCAGGATGAAGATCGCCGCCGTTACGTGGTGAAGTTTTACCGTCCGCAGCGCTGGTCGGCAGAACAAATCAGCGAAGAGCACCAGTTCGCCCATGAGCTAATGAACGATGAGGTACCGGTTGCTGCCCCGCTTGAATTCAACGGCCAGACGCTGCTGACGCATCAGGGGTACTACTATGCCGTATTCCCCAGCCTTGGCGGTCGTCAGTTCGAAGCCGATAGCCTGGAGCAGATGGAGTGGGTAGCGCGTTACCTCGGCCGCCTGCATCAAACCGGGCGTAAAAAACGCTTCACCCATCGCCCCTCCATCGACGTTAATGAGTACCTGATTGAGCCTCGTCACGTCTTTGAACGGTCGACGCTTATCCCCTCAGGCCTGAAAGCCGCTTTCCTTAACGCCACGGATTCTCTTATCGAGGCGGTAATGGCGCACTGGCATACGCGTTTCGATCTGCTGCGCCTGCACGGCGACTGCCATGCCGGGAACATTCTCTGGCGTGATGGACCGCTGTTTGTCGATCTCGACGATGCCCGTAACGGTCCGGCCGTTCAGGATCTGTGGATGCTGCTCAACGGCGATAAGGCCGAGCGGCGTATGCAGCTTGAGACGATCGTTGAGGCCTATGAAGAGTTTAGCGAGTTCAACACCGATGAAATCGCGCTCATCGAACCTTTACGTGCCATGCGTATGGTTTATTATCTGGCATGGCTGATCCGCCGCTGGGACGATCCCGCATTCCCCAAAAATTTCCCGTGGCTTACCGGGGAAGACTATTGGCACAGGCAAACTCTGACCTTTATTGAGCAGGTTAAGGTTCTGCAAGAACCGCCTTTGCAACTTACGCCGATGTATTAATTTGACACGTTCAGGAGAGTATTAACCATGAAGAAAATTTGGCTGGCGCTTGCAGGTCTCATTCTGGCATTTAGCGCATCTGCGGCTCAGTTCACCGAGGGCAAACAGTACATCGCCCTTGATAAACCGGCGGTGGGAGAGCCGCAGGTGTTGGAGTTCTTCTCCTTCTACTGCCCGCACTGCTACGATTTTGAACGCGTGTGGCATGTTTCTGACACGGTGAAACAGCAGCTGCCGGAAGGCACTAAAATGACGAAATATCACGTCGAGTTCCTTGGTCCATTGGGTAAAGATCTGACCCAGGCATGGGCTGTCGCGATGGCGCTGGGCGTAGAAGATAAGATCACTGCCCCGATGTTTGAAGCTGTACAGAAGTCCCAGACTGTGACTTCCGTCGCCGATATTCGCAAAGTGTTTGTTGATGCCGGTATCAAAGGCGAAGACTATGACGCCGCGTGGAACAGCTTTGTGGTGAAGTCCCTGGTTGCTCAGCAGGAGAAAGCGGCCGCCGATCTGCAGCTGCAGGGTGTTCCAGCCATGTTTGTTAACGGTAAGTACCAGGTTAACCCGCAGGGTATGGATGCCAGCAGCATGGATATCTTCGTTCAGCAGTATGCCGCAACGGTAAAATATCTGGTTGGCCAGAAGTAATCAGAAAGCCGGTCAATGACCGGCTTTTTTATAGGTTCTGTATCAGGAGCAAAGCTTATATCCACATGGAGTAAATTGTCACCTAATGGACATAAGGATCGCGATCCTTTTTCTATTTATATGATTTAAATAGATAAATAAACCGCCCCGCCAAATTCACATGGTCTATTATTTCTTCAGCAAAAAAGCATGCACAAAGTTATCCACAGGATAATAATGCGAACGATCCCGACGATCCGGAAATCTTTTCCACGAATTACCGTGAAAAACTCAAGTTTTCGTCCGGTATGTGGCATCCTTTAACCATAAATTATTAAACAGGCACGGATATCATGGTTCAGATCCCAGAAAACCCGCTAATCCTCGTTGATGGCTCCTCCTATCTCTATCGCGCTTACCACGCGTTTCCACCGCTGACTAACAGCGCAGGAGAGCCAACCGGCGCCATGTACGGGGTGCTGAACATGCTCAGAAGCTTGATCATGCAGTATCAGCCCACGCATGCCGCAGTGGTGTTTGATGCCAAAGGGAAGACGTTCCGTGACGAACTGTTTGAGCACTATAAATCCCACCGACCGCCGATGCCTGACGACCTGCGCTCGCAGATCGAGCCGCTGCATGCGATGGTAAAAGCGATGGGCCTGCCGCTGATGGCTGTTTCTGGCGTTGAGGCGGATGACGTTATCGGTACGCTGGCGCTGGAGGCCGAAAAAATGGGTCGCCCGGTACTGATTAGCACCGGCGATAAAGATATGGCCCAGCTGGTTACGCCGAACGTGACCCTGATTAACACCATGACCAACACCATTCTCGGTCCGGAAGAGGTGATCAATAAATATGGCGTGCCGCCTGAGCTGATCATCGATTTCCTGGCATTGATGGGTGACTCCTCAGATAACATCCCCGGCGTACCGGGCGTGGGTGAAAAAACCGCACAGGCGCTGCTGCAGGGGCTTGGCGGTCTGGAAACGCTGCTAAACGAGTCTGATAAGATCGCCACTCTCAGCTTCCGCGGGGCAAAAACCATGGCGGCGAAGCTGGAGCAGAATAAAGAGGTGGCTCGCCTCTCCTATCAGCTGGCGACCATCAAGACCGACGTTGAACTGGATCTCTCCTGCGAACAGCTGACGGTACAGCAGCCTGCCGCAGATGAGCTGCTGAACCTGTTTAAACGATACGAATTCAAACGCTGGACGACGGATGTCGAAGCGGGAACCTGGTTGCAGGGTAAAGGCGCGAAACCGGCCGCGAAGCCGCAGGCGGCACCTGTCGTTGAGGTTGAAGACGATGAACCTGCGACACCGCTCTCCGCAGAGCATTACGTTACCGTTCTGGATGAGCCGACGCTGAACGAGTGGATTGCGCGCCTGAAGAGAGCGCCGGTGTTTGCGTTCGATACGGAAACGGATAGCCTGGATAACGTTAGCGCTCAGCTGGTGGGCCTGTCGTTTGCTACCGAGCCGGGTCTGGCGGCCTATGTGCCGGTTGCACATGACTACCTGGATGCGCCAGAGCAGCTCTCCCGCAATCGTGTCCTGGAACTGCTGAAGCCGATTCTGGAAGATGAAAAAGCACTGAAGGTAGGACAGAACCTTAAGTTCGATCGCGGCATTTTGCAGAACTATGGCATTGAGCTGCGTGGCATCGCCTTCGACACCATGCTTGAGTCCTATATTCTCGACAGCGTCGCTGGACGTCACGATATGGACAGCCTCTCTGCTCGCTGGCTGAAGCACCAGACCGTGACCTTTGAGCAGATTGCCGGCAAGGGTAAAAACCAGCTGACCTTTAACCAGATCGCACTGGAAGAGGCCGGTCACTATGCGGCGGAAGATGCTGACGTCACGCTGCAGCTGCATCTCAAGATGTGGCCAAAACTGGAGAAGCATGCGGGCCCGCTGAATATTTTCCAGAACATCGAAATGCCGCTGGTGCCGGTGCTCTCCCGCATCGAGCGTAACGGGGTGAAGATCGATCCGGCGGTGCTGCACAAGCACTCCGGCGAAATCACGCTGCGTCTGGCTGAGCTGGAGAAAAAGGCCCATGAGATCGCGGGCGAAGCGTTTAACCTCTCTTCAACCAAACAGCTGCAGGTTATCCTGTTTGAAAAGCAGGGCATTAAGCCGCTGAAGAAGACGCCGGGTGGTGCACCGTCAACCTCAGAAGAGGTGCTGGAGGAGCTGGCGCTGGACTATCCATTGCCGAAGGTCATTCTGGAGCATCGCGGTCTGTCGAAGCTGAAATCGACCTATACCGATAAGCTACCGCTGATGATCAACCCTAAAACCGGGCGCGTGCACACCTCCTATCACCAGGCGGTCACCGCAACGGGACGACTCTCATCTACCGATCCGAACCTGCAGAATATTCCTGTGCGTAACGACGAGGGACGGCGCATCCGTCAGGCGTTTATTGCGCCGGAGGATTACGTCATCGTCTCTGCGGACTACTCGCAGATTGAGCTGCGCATCATGGCGCACCTGTCTCGCGATCGGGGGCTGCTCTCTGCCTTTGCCGAGGGTCAGGACATCCACCGCGCCACGGCGGCAGAGGTATTTGGCATGCCGCTGGAGAGCGTATCAAACGACCAACGCCGCAGCGCGAAGGCCATTAACTTTGGCCTGATCTACGGCATGAGCGCCTTCGGTCTCTCGCGCCAGCTGAACATCCCGCGCAAAGAGTCGCAGCGTTATATGGATCTCTACTTTGAGCGCTATCCGGGCGTGCGTGAGTATATGGAACGCACCCGGGCACAAGCAAAAGAGCAGGGTTACGTTGAAACGTTAGAAGGTCGTCGCCTCTACCTGCCGGACATCACATCCAGCAACGCCGCGCGCCGGGCGGGCGCTGAGCGTGCTGCGATTAACGCCCCGATGCAGGGCACGGCGGCAGATATCATCAAGCGGGCAATGATCGCCGTAGATGCCTGGCTTCAGGCGGAGCAGCCGCGCGTGCGTATGATTATGCAGGTTCACGATGAGCTGGTGTTTGAAGTGCACAAAGATGATGTGGAGCAGGTTTCCCAGAAGATCCATGAGCTAATGGAGAACAGCACCCAGTTGGATGTGCCGTTGCTGGTGGAGGTGGGCAGTGGTGAAAACTGGGATCTGGCGCACTAACCTTTGGCGTAATGACGCAGTTTTATGTAAGTAAGCAACATAAGATAGAGCTTTTTGTGATGATCATTAGAATTACCTATGTAAAGAATGAAAAAAAATTACAAAAAGCGTTTGTAACTGTCTAAAAAAAGAGTAGAGTTAAAGACGTAGGGTACAGAGGTAAGATGTTCTATCTTTCAGACCTTTTACTTCACGTAATCGGATTTGGCTGAATATTTTAGCCGCCCCAGTCAGTAATGACTGGGGCGTTTTTTATTGGATCACGCTTCGGCGTCTGCTTCCGTCACCGGCGTCAAACCGCTAAACCAGCTATCCAGCTTCGCCTTCAGCTTGTCCACGCCCAGCTTCTTCAGGGATGAGAACGCCTCAACCTGGACGTCACCGTTAAACGCCAGCACCGCCTCACGCACCATATTCAACTGCGCCTTTCGCGCGCCGCTCGCCAGCTTGTCGGCTTTGGTCAGCAGCACCAGCACCTGAATTTCGCTCTCAACCGCCCACTGGATCATCTGCTGATCGAGATCTTTCAACGGATGGCGAATGTCCATCAGGATTACCACGCCCTGCAGGCACTGGCGCTTCTCCAGATACTCACCCAAGGCGCGCTGCCATTTGATCTTCATCTCTTCCGGAACTTCGGCGTAGCCGTAGCCGGGCAGGTCAACAAGACGCTTGCCTTCTGTGACCTCAAACAGGTTGATAAGCTGGGTACGACCCGGCGTCTTGGAGGTTCGCGCCAGGCTCTTCTGATGCGTCAGGGTATTCAGGGCGCTCGATTTACCCGCATTGGAACGGCCAGCAAAGGCCACTTCTATTCCGGTATCGGCAGGTAAGTGGCGAATATCAGGCGCACTGGTAACAAAGTGCGTCTGTTGATAATTCAAATTAGTCAAAGCGGTCGTCTCCATAAGTAAAGCTTTGGGGGATTATACCTGAACGCAGGAAAAAGGCGGCTTTTCTCGCCATACCCCTTTCATGGCCTTACTGCCTAGTGACCTTGTAAGAGATTGGCTACTTTACATCTGCGATATTTCAGAGTAATTGCAGGTTTGCTAAAGGTATAAATCTATTTAAATCAAGGAGATGTCTGATTAGAATTTTCTGAATTTAGCTTTTTATGCCACTTTGCGTCTTGTTACTTTTTTCTAACACGGTAAAGTAGCGGGCAAAGGCGAGGAGCGCCGAGGAACGTGACTTAGGGAAAAGGGGTCAGGAGCGCCAGGAGGCGAAGACGCTGGATAGCCAGGATGGCGAACGTCAGGAGACGTGATACACAGGGAAATGGACCGCAACAGGGAACGTTCATGCTAAGGGATAAACAGGGTCGGTTGTAAGCAAACACGGAATAGTTAACCCGCTGAGGGTGGGTGGTCAAGAAAAAAGGCGACAGTTTACTCTGTCGCCTTTTTTCTTTGCTTGCTTTCTGCTAGATTCCGCCGCAATTCTATACTGAATAAAACGGCTCAAAGACCAACTATGATGAATAAACCCGCATCGTCTCCGCGTGGCAAAGGCCCCGCAAAAGCGCACCGCAAAACGCGCGATGAAATCAATCAAGAAGCACGCGACCGTAAGCGTGATAAAAAGCATCGCGGCAATGCGGCAGGCAGCCGTGCAACCGGCAGCGATGGCGCATCCGGCTCGCGCGGTCAGAAGCAGCAGAAAGATCCCCGTATCGGCAGTAAAACTCCCGTACCGTTGGGCGTAACCGCTACTCCGGTCACCCGTCAGCACAAACCCAAGAGCGAGAAACCTATGCTTTCACCGCAGGCTGAACTGGATTTGCTGGAAACTGATGAGCGCCTGGATGCGCTGCTGGAACGTCTGGAGAATGGCGACACCCTGAGCGCAGAAGATCAGGCATGGGTTGACGCTAAACTGGACCGCATTGACGCGCTGATGCAGCAGCTCGGTCTCTCCTATGACGACGATGAAGACGAAGAAGAGGAAGAGGAAAAAGAGGATATGATGCGCCTGCTCAAAGGTGGCAACTAATCCCTGGACTACTCGCTTTACAGCATGGGCTTGCTCGTCCTGCTTATAACCCTTCCGGTTATGTGTTATCTGGCGTGGTTATTCGTTAAACTACGCCGGTTGTCGCAGCGACAAAAGTGGCTGCGCAACCGGCTTGCACTTCGTCATGGGGGCAGGCCAGGCCGTCGTCGTCGTCAGCGACGCTACCCGAAGGAGTGAGCATGTCTTCGCAGTTAATCGACTGGGATCTGGCCCTGATCCAGAAATATAACTATTCTGGGCCGCGCTATACCTCATACCCGACCGCCCTTGAGTTCGCCGATACCTTTGGCGAAGCAGATTTCCAGCAGGCCGTGACCCGCTATCCTGAGCGTGCGCTGTCGCTCTACGTGCATATCCCATTTTGCCATCGCCTGTGCTACTTCTGCGGCTGCAATAAGATCGTCACCCGCCAGCAGCATAAGGCAGACCAGTATCTTGATGCGCTTGAGCAGGAGATTATCCACCGTGCGCCGCTATTTGCCGGTCGCCATGTTAGCCAGCTGCACTGGGGCGGCGGAACGCCAACCTATCTCAACAAAGCGCAAATTAGCCGCCTGATGGGGCTTCTGCGCCACCATTTCCATTTTAACGCCGACGCTGAGATCTCTATCGAGGTCGATCCGCGTGAAATAGAGCTGAACGTGCTCGACCACCTGCGCGCCGAGGGCTTTAACCGCCTGAGCATGGGGGTACAGGACTTCAACAAAGAGGTGCAGCGGCTGGTCAACCGCGAGCAGGATGAGGAATTTATCTTTGCGCTGTTACGTCATGCGCGCGAGATCGGCTTCACCTCGACCAATATCGATCTGATCTACGGCCTGCCGAAGCAGACGCCGGAAAGCTTCGCCTTCACCCTGAAACGCGTTGGGGAGCTCAACCCGGATCGGCTGAGCGTATTCAACTATGCGCACCTGCCAACGCTCTTTGCCGCGCAGCGGAAGATTAAGGATGCCGATCTGCCTTCGGCGCAGCAGAAGCTGGATATTCTGCAGCAGACGATTACCTCGCTCACCGAGGAGGGCTATCAGTTTATCGGGATGGATCACTTTGCGCGCCCGGATGACGAGCTGGCTGTGGCCCAGCGCGAAGGGGTGCTGCACCGCAACTTTCAGGGTTACACCACCCAGGGCGATAGCGACCTGTTAGGCATGGGCGTATCGGCTATCAGCATGATTGGCGACTGCTACGCGCAGAACCAAAAAGAGCTGAAGCACTATTATCAGCAGGTGGATGAGACCGGTAACGCGCTGTGGCGGGGCATTGCCCTGACCAGAGATGACTGCATCCGTCGGGACGTCATCAAGTCGCTGATCTGCAACTTCAGGCTGGATTTTAGCGCAGTAGAAAAACAGTGGGATCTCGATTTCGCCGACTACTTTGCGGAAGATTTAAATCTGCTTGCCCCGCTGGCAAAAGATGGGCTGGTGGCGGTGGATGCGCATGGCATTCAAGTAACGGCGAAAGGCCGGCTGCTGATCCGCAATATCTGCATGTGCTTTGACGCCTATCTGCGCCAGAAGGCGCGACTGCAGCAGTTTTCTCGCGTGATTTAATAGACAGGTATCGGTAGGCCCGGTAAGCATCGCGCTACCGGGCGTTTTCCCGCTACTCCATCCCTAACTCTTTCAGCTTGCGCGTCAGGGTATTGCGTCCCCAGCCGAGCAGCCTTGCCGCTTCCTGCTTATGTCCCTGAGTATGACGCAGGGCCGTGGTCAGCAGGGTACGCTCCATCTCCGGCTGCGCCTCAGAGAGCAGGTTTTGATGACCGGAACGCAGGGCGCGATCCGCCCACTGCGCCAGCAGCGTAGCCCAGTTGTCCGGCAGCGTCTGGGTCGGGCTGTCGGGCACCGTTGTCTCAAACAGCTCGCTGGGGAGATCCTGAATCAGCACCTCCTGACCCGCAGCCATCACCGTCAGCCAGCGGCAGGTGTTCTCCAGCTGGCGAACGTTGCCTGGCCAGGCAACGCGGGTCAGCGCCGCCTCGGTCTCTGGATGCAGCTGCTTGGCTTCCACCCCCAGCTCGCGGGCGGCCACCTGTAAGAAGTGACGCGCCAGGCGGGGGATATCTTCCCTCCGCTCACGCAGGGGCGGGAGATGCACGCGGATCACGTTCAGGCGGTGGAAGAGATCCTCACGGAACTTGCCCTCCTGCACCCGCAGCTCAAGATTCTGGTGGGTGGCGGCAATGATGCGCACGTCCACCTTCACCGGCGCATAGCCGCCGACGCGGTAAAACTGCCCGTCTGCCAGCACGCGCAGCAGACGCGTCTGCACATCCAGCGGCATATCGCCAATCTCGTCCAGGAACAGCGTCCCGCCGTCGGCCTGCTCAAAACGCCCCTGGCGAACGGTATTTGCGCCGGTAAACGCCCCTTTCTCATGGCCAAACAGCTCGGACTCAATGAGATCCTTTGGGATAGCAGCCATGTTGAGGGCGATAAAGGGCGCTTTAACGCGCGGGCTATGGCGATGCAGCGCGTGGGCAACCAGCTCTTTACCGGTTCCGGACTCGCCGTTGATCAGTACGCTAATCGACGAGCGGGAGAGGCGGCCAATGATGCGAAACACATCCTGCATGGCGGGCGCTTCGCCGATGATGTCCGCAGTCGGGCCAAAATCCTGCACGTTACGCGGCTGCTGCTGCTCCTGATAGTGGCTGATGGCTCGCTCAACCAGCGCCACCGCCTCGTCGATATCGAACGGTTTAGGCAGGTAATCAAAGGCACCCTGCTGGTAGGCGCTGACGGCCGCATCGAGATCGGAGTGCGCGGTCATAATGATGACCGGGAGCATGGGATGCCGCTGTTTGATCTGCTTCAGCAGTGCCAGACCGTCCATGCCCGGCATGCGGATATCCGACAGCAGCACGTCCGGGGTTTTAGTGGTCAGCGCATCGAGCACCTCATTCCCACTCTCAAACGTTGTACAACTCAAGCCGGCCCCGGCAAGGGCACGTTCAAGCACCCAGCGGATGGAACTATCGTCATCAACAATCCATGCTATCCCTCGTTGCATCATCGTCACCTTTATTTTTTAATTGGCAGGTAAACCGAAAACTCGGTATGACCCGGCCAACTGGTAAATTCAATTTTGCCGGAGTGTTGATCAATCAAACTGCGGGCAATTGACAGCCCAAGCCCGGTGCCACCTTCGCGTCCGCTTACCATGGGGTAAAACAGCGTGTCCTGCAGATGCGATGGGATACCCGGCCCGTTATCTTCGATATCAATACGCGCCGCCAGACGATAGCGTGCGCCGTGCAGCGTAAGCTGGAAAGCCGTACGGGTGCGCAGCGTAATTTCGCCGCCTTCTGGTCCCAGCGCTTGCAGAGCATTGCGTACGATATTCAGCAAAACCTGCTCAATCTGGTCGGGATCGTGCGGTAACTCTGGCAGGCTGGGATCGTAATCACGCACCAGCGTAACGTTCTCCGGCAGCTCCATTGAGACCAGCTTCACCACGCGCTCCGCGACTTTGTGAATGCTCTCGGTCACGTGCATACCTGGATGCTGCGGCCCCAGCAGGCGATCCACCAGGTTACGCAGCCGGTCCGCCTGCTCAATAATGACGTTGGTGTATTCGGTTAGCGCCGGATCGGGCAGCGCTTTGCTCAGCAGCTGCGCCGCGCCGCGCAGGCCGCCCAGCGGATTTTTAATCTCATGGGCGAGGCCACGTACCAGATCGCGTGCGGCGACCTGCTGGGCCTGCTGAAGCTGCTCCTGGCTCAGGCGTCGCTGGTTATCCATTGGTGCCATCTCCAGCAGGATCAGCCCCTCAGGCAGTCGTTGTGCCGTGACGGAGAGAATGTGCGAGCGGGCATCGATCACCAGAGTGACTTCGTTATCGGTAAAGCCTTGTCCGGCCTCCAGGCTCTCCTGCATCAGGGCGACGTTCAGGGAGAAATAGCTCAGCAGCTCCGGAAGAGGTGTACCAAACAGCTTGCGTGAGCTTTGTGCCAGCAGCTGTTGAGCGGCAGGGTTCGCGTAGTGAATCGCCAGCTCGTCATCAACCAGCAGGATGCTGTTGATCAAAGCGTTGAGGATCTGCCCAGCATCGGGCAGCGTGCCAGTTGCCATTAAGCAGTCTCCTGAAATGAGGTGCACTGTTTTAGTGCATTATAGCTTTTTATACCTAAAAAGCGCGTATTATCAGGCCGTTGGTGGAGAAAAAAGCCCATCAGGGATGGGCTAAAGTTTCCACGGCAACTAAAATTCTCTGCACTTTCACGCAGAGCATTACTAAATTAAACGCTGTAGTAGAGTTCAAACTCAACCGGGTGCGGCGTCATACGAACGCGGTCATTCTCTTCGATACGCAGGGCGATGTAGGCATCGATCGCATCGTTAGTGAACACGCCGCCTGCGGTCAGGAACTCGCGGTCTGCATCAAGCGCCTGCAGGGCCTCTTCGAGGGAGCCAGCAACCTGCGGAACTTCTTTCGCCTCTTCCGGCGGCAGGTCGTACAGGTTTTTGTCCATGGCTTCGCCCGGGTGGATCTTGTTCTTGATACCGTCAAGACCCGCCATCAGCAGGGCAGCGAAGCACAGGTACGGGTTAGCCGCCGGGTCCGGGAAGCGCACTTCGATACGGCGCGCTTTCGGCGAGGTTACTACCGGAATACGGATAGAGGCAGAGCGGTTACGCGCAGAGTAGGCCAGCATAACCGGTGCTTCGTAACCCGGGACCAGACGCTTGTAGGAGTTAGTGGTCGGGTTCGCCAGGGCGTTGATCGCTTTAGCGTGTTTGATTACGCCGCCAATGTAGTACAGGGCTTCTTCAGACAGGCCAGCATATTTGTCGCCAGAGAACAGGTTGGTGCCGTTCTTGGACAGAGACATGTGGCAGTGCATACCGGAGCCGTTATCGCCAAACATCGGTTTTGGCATAAAGGTCGCGGTTTTGCCGAAGCGGTGCGCGACGTTGTGCACGACATATTTGTAGATCTGAATTTCGTCCGCTTTTTTGGTCATGGTGTTGAAGCGGGTCGCCACTTCGTTCTGACCTGCGGTCGCTACTTCGTGGTGGTGCGCTTCAACGACCAGGCCCATCTCTTCCATCACCAGACACATGGTAGAGCGGATGTCCTGAGAGGAGTCAACCGGCGGAACCGGGAAGTAACCGCCTTTCACCGCCGGACGGTGACCTTTGTTACCACCTTCGTATTTGGTGGAGGTGTTCCATGCGCCTTCGATATCGTCGATAGCCACGTGGGAACCAGAAATGTTGGCGCCAAAGCGAACGTCGTCAAACAGGAAGAACTCTGGCTCTGGCCCGAACAGAACGGTGTCTGCGATGCCGGTGGAGCGCAGGTACTCTTCAGCGCGTTTCGCGATGGAGCGCGGGTCGCGATCGTAGCCCTGCAGCGTGCCTGGCTCAAGAATATCGCAACGGATGATCAGGGTAGTCTCTTCGAAGAACGGATCAATAACTGCGGTAGAGGCGTCCGGCATCAGCACCATGTCGGATTCGTTGATGCCTTTCCAGCCACCAATCGAAGAACCATCAAACATTTTGCCTTCTTCAAAGAAGTCAGCGTTAACCTGATGGGCTGGGATAGTGACATGCTGCTCTTTACCTTTGGTATCAGTGAAGCGCAGATCGATAAACTTCACTTCATGTTCGTTCAGCATCGTCAAAACGTGTTCAGCGGACATACTTAACTCTCCCGGAATTTTTGGTCGTCGTGGTAACGAGGTTCTACACTTTATAAGTGGCACAATCGCCTTGCCTAAAATAAAGCGAAATCTGTGCCAACTTTTAAAACACCCCCAAAAGGCGCTATCATGCACGTCATAGTGCAAAAGGGCTGCACCATAATGGTTATCTTGCATCAATATAGTGCATATGCGCGGTCGCAGTGCACTCTATTGGTGCAATTTACATTAAGGCGGCTCTCTACCGCTTCGTGAAACCGATCACAAAGCCCTACTTTCTATATTGTTTGTAAAGGTTCTTTGTGATCCTGTTCTGTACTGCGATTAATACGTGTACAATAACGCGCTATTTCTAATGCCTGAGGCAAAGTTGTGATCGAAAATTTGCGTAACATCGCCATCATTGCGCACGTTGACCATGGTAAAACGACCCTGGTTGACAAGCTGCTGCAGCAGTCTGGTACCTTCAGCGAGCGTGCTGAGACTACCGAACGCGTGATGGACTCCAACGATTTGGAGAAAGAGCGTGGGATTACCATCCTCGCGAAAAACACCGCTATTAAATGGAATGACTACCGTATCAACATCGTTGATACCCCGGGTCACGCCGACTTCGGTGGTGAAGTTGAACGTGTCATGTCCATGGTAGACTCCGTACTGCTGGTGGTCGATGCTATGGACGGCCCAATGCCGCAGACCCGCTTTGTAACCAAAAAAGCGTTTGCGCATGGCCTGAAGCCAATTGTCGTTATCAACAAGGTTGACCGTCCGGGCGCGCGTCCTGACTGGGTTGTGGATCAGGTCTTCGATCTGTTCGTTAACCTCGACGCCACCGACGAGCAGCTGGACTTCCCGATCATCTATGCATCTGCACTGATGGGTATCGCAGGTAACGAACACACTGACATGGCGGAAGACATGACCCCGCTGTATCAGGCGATCGTTGACCACGTCCCGGCACCGAACGTTGACCTTGACGGTCCGTTCCAGATGCAGATCTCTCAGCTGGACTACAACAACTACGTTGGCGTTATCGGCATCGGTCGTATCAAGCGCGGTAAGGTTAAGCCGAACCAGCAGATCACCCTGATCGACAGCGAAGGTAAAACACGCAACGGTAAAGTGGGTAAAGTACTGACCCACCTCGGTCTGGAGCGTATTGAATCCACCGAAGCTGAAGCGGGCGATATCATCGCGATCACCGGTCTGGGCGAGCTGAACATCTCCGACACCCTTTGCGATCCGCAAAACGTCGAAGCGCTGCCGGCGCTCTCCGTAGATGAGCCGACCGTGACCATGTTCTTCAACGTCAACACCTCACCGTTCTGCGGTAAAGAAGGTAAGTTTGTGACCTCGCGTCAGATCCTTGACCGTCTGAACAAAGAGCTGGTGCACAACGTGGCGCTGCGCGTAGAAGAGACTGAAGATGCGGACGCATTCCGCGTATCCGGTCGTGGCGAGCTGCACCTGTCAGTTCTGATCGAAAACATGCGTCGTGAAGGCTTTGAGCTGGCGGTTTCCCGTCCGAAAGTTATCAACCGCATGATCGACGGCCGTCTGCAAGAGCCGTTCGAGAACGTGACCCTGGATATCGAAGAGCAGCATCAGGGCTCGGTTATGCAGGCAATGGGCGAGCGTAAGGGCGATGTCAAAGACATGATCCCTGACGGCAAAGGCCGTATTCGTCTGGACTACCTGATCCCGGCGCGTGGCCTGATCGGCTTCCGTACCGAGTTCATGACCATGACCTCTGGTACTGGTCTGCTGTACTCCACCTTCAGCCACTACGACGACGTGCGTCCGGGCGAAATCGGCCAGCGTAACAACGGCGTGCTGATCTCCAACGGCCAGGGCAAAGCAGTCGCGTTCGCGCTGTTCAGCCTGCAGGATCGCGGTAAGCTCTTCCTGGGTCACGGTGCTGAAGTGTATGAAGGCCAGATCATCGGTATTCACAGCCGTTCTAACGACCTGACCGTGAACTGCTTGACCGGTAAGAAACTGACCAACATGCGTGCGTCGGGTACCGACGAAGCAACGGTTCTGGTTCCGCCGATCAAGATGTCCCTGGAGCAGGCGCTGGAGTTCATCGATGACGACGAACTGGTAGAAGTCACCCCGACCTCTGTCCGTATCCGTAAACGTCACCTGACCGAGAACGACCGTAAACGTGCGATGCGTGGTCCTCGCGACGCGTAATCTGTTTTTCGCATGACGATAAAAGCCGCTGAATATCAGCGGCTTTTTTTATGCAATGCTGGCAGGAGTGTTCTCTCTGTCTTCGGTCTCTCTGGCGGAGGACGAGGATTTTTTGCGCTGCGCAATCTCAGCGATAATAAAGGCGAAACGTTGTTCACTGAGCTTATAGAAAAGCCCCATGATAACGGCAGCCATTATCGCCAGGGAGCAAGGCCAGAGGAATATCAGCTGACGCAAGCCTAGTAGCGTGGCGGCGCTTTGCACGGCATTCGGAATATAACCAATTTCCGTCAGCATGATGCCCGGCAGGAAACCGGCAAGCGCGGCAGAGATTTTGCGAGAGAAAGTATAGCCCGTATAGACCGACCCCTCTGCACGGATACCTGTTTTCCACTCGCCATAGTCTACGGTATCCGGTACCAGGGCCCAGTTCAGGCTATTCACAAAGGCGGTGCCGAAAAAGGCCATGCAGGAAAAGAGCACGAACAGCAGCGAGCTGGTTCCCCAGAAGAAGTTCAGCACATCACCCACCGCCCACAGCGCCAGCCCGCCCAGATAAACCGGCTTCTTGCCAAAACGCTTCACCGCACCGGGCACCAGAAACACGCCAATCAGAATGCAACCCATGCTGAAAAAGCCCATCCACGACAGCAAATGCAGATCGTTGAGCACGTACTGGGTGTAATAGACCTGAATCGCCAGCTTGATGTTAAACGCTGCCAGGGTGCAGAGGTTCGCGATGCACAGCACCAGCAGCGGTGGGTTGCGGAAGATAGCGCAGAAGGACTTCAGGATGCCGGGCTTATGGTGATCGGGCGAGATCTCGACATACCGCTCTTTTACGCCGCTGTAGCACCACCACATGCAGAATAAGCCGCCGGTGACAAACACCAGTGCGGCCACCAGATAGCCGAGGGAGGGCTGGCTGACAAACAGCGCCTGAATGGGCATAAAGCCGACGGTGCAGAGTAACAGCCCCACCGTCGCGCCGCCCTGGCGCCATGCCGCAAGCTGCGCCCGCTCGTTCGGATTTTTGGTCATGGCCGGGACCATTGCGCCGTAAGAGCAGTTCATCAGGCTATAGCACAGGCCGAACATCATAAAGAGCACGGTGGCGAGGGCTGTTTTCACCGTCAGGCTAAAATCGTTGGCCATAAACTGCGCCGTGGCAACCAGCGCCACCGGCACGGAGGCATACAGAATGAATGGCCGGAACTTTCCCCTCGCGCCGATATGACGTCGGGAGTCCAGCACTACGCCGGTCAGCATATCGGTAAACGCTGTGAAAAACTTTGCGACCAGGAAGATAATCCCGCCGTAAAATGCAGGCATACCTAACTCATCGGTGTAAAACTTTAGCAAATAGAGTGTGCCAATACAGAGCATGAGGTTAGAGCCAAAATCGCCCATCCCATAGGCACATTTTTCGCGCAGGCTTAGTTTTAGGGTCAACGGATCAGGGAGGCGGTTCATAGTCGATCCTCATAGCGCCCTGAAGAGCGCTATCTCAAGTTATTCAGGCTGGACGCTTACGCAGTTCTATCTCCTTAACGATGCGCACATACATCTTCTCGTTAAGGTTATAGAAGCATCCCATCGCTACAATGGTGATCACCGCCAGAATACTGGGGTAGATGAAAATCAACTGCCGCAGGCCTTCAACCGTTCCCGTAGACTGCACCACGTTCGGTACATAGCCAATTTGCGTGAGCATAATCCCTGGGAAGAAGCCCGCCAGCGCCTGCGACACCTTACGAAAGAAGGTGAATCCGGTATAGACCGTTCCTTCCGAACGTACGCCGGTACGCCATTCGCCATACTCCACCGTGTCGGAGACCAGCGCCCAGTTCAGGCTGTTCACAAACGCCGAGCCGAAGAACGCCAGGCAGGAGAATGCGACAAAGCTCACCGAGCCGCCGCCGAAGAAGTAGTTGAGCAGGTCGCCTGCTACCCAAATCATCAGCCCGCTGATATAGACCTTTTTCTTACCAAAGCGCCGTACCGCACCGGGCATCATAAATACGCCGATAAAAATGCAGCCCATGCTAAAAAAACCCATATACGACAACAGGATCGGATCGTTAAGCACATACTGCGTGTAGTAAACCTGAATGGCCAGTTTGACGTTAAACGCGCCCAGCGTGCATAGATTGGCGATACACAGAATAAACAGCGGGCGGTTACCGGCGATGGCGCGAAACGACTGCAGCAGCCCGGGCTTATGCGTCGCACTGGCGGGCTGCGCCTCGACGTAACGCTCGGTCACGCCCTTATAGCACCACCACATAAAGAACAGCCCGAACAGCGAGAAGAGGGTGGCGGCAAAGATGTAACCCAGCTGGTCATTGCCTTCAATCAGGTTCATTACCGGCACAAACCCGACGGTACAGAGCAGCAGACCCAGCGTGGCACCGCCCTGACGCCAGGCGGCCAGCGACGCACGCTCATCCGGGTTTTTGGTAATAGCGGGGACCATCGCACCGTAAGAGCAGTTCATCATGCTGAAGAACAGGCCGTACAGCATGAACAGCACCGTCGCCATCACCGTTTTGCCGGTGATTTCAAACGGCGTGCCGACGAAGTTTGCAATCGCCAGCAGCGTGACCGGAAACGCCGCATAGAGCACGAACGGACGGAACTTGCCCTTGGGGCCAATTTTGCGCCGCGAATCGAGCATGATGCCGGTGCCCATATCGGTAAAGGCGGTAAAGAATTTGGCAATCAGGAAGATAATACCGCCATAGGTGCCGGGCAGACCCAGCACGTCGGTGTAGAACTTCAGCAGGTACAGCGTGCCGATATCCAGCAGGATGTTAGAGCCGAGATCGCCCATCCCGTAAGCGAGTTTTTCTTTAAACGGCAGGCGTAGGGTTGCCGGGTCAGATGATTGTTGACTCATTATTGTTCTCCATCTGCCCGCAGGTTGCCCCGCGGGCGAGCCTGATTAGATATGACGCAGAGTGCTAAACAGATTTGCCCATTCGCTTTGCTGGCGATAGAAGACCGGTGGCTTGCCGAGCGGGGCATCAACGGTCACGTCACCGCCACGGTAAATTTCCCCGGTCCAGGCATTGACCCAGCTGTCCTCTGGCAAATAGAGCGTCCACTCGCTGCGGCCCTCTTCATAAACAGGCGCCACCAGCAGATCGCGGCCAAACAGATACTGATACTTCAGCGAGTAGGCGCTCGCGTCGTCCTCGTAGTGCAGGAACAGCGGACGCATCACCGGCAGACCACGCTGTGCGTTCTGCGCCACGGCATCTTTGATATAGGGCTTCAGGGTGGTGAAGACGGTGGTCATACGTGCAAAATGCGCAATGGTTTCGGCATCACCGTCAAACTGCCAGTTATCGCCAGGGCGGTTTCCTTCATGGGTGCGCATCATCGGCGTGAAGGCGCTGAAGTCGCACCAGCGCAGCAGCAGCTCTTTACTGCGTTTCATCTCGAACAGGGTGGTATAGCCACCGATATCACTGTGGTGCAGGCCATGTCCGGTCATCGCCAGAGAGAGCGCCGCAGGGACCACGGAGGCCAGCCCATCATCCAGGCTCCAGTCGACGTTTTGATCGCCCGCCCACATCATCACGGAGTGTTTCTGGCTGCCGGTATAGCCCGCACGCATGAAGAACAGGATCTCCCCGAGCTTACCGGTCTCCTCCAGCGCCTCGTAGTTACATTTCGCCCACAGCGCTGGCCAGGCGTTATGCATGATCTCCGCGCTTACGCCGTTGTGCAGGAAGGTGTCGGTCGGCAGATACTCACCGAAATCGGCCATCCAGCCGCCGCAGCCCAGTTCGATCAGGTTCTTTTTAATGACCTCTTTGTACCAGTCGTAGGCTTCAGGGTTGGTCAGGTCGATAACGCCCGCGTAGAATTCACCGAACTCGACGTGATAATCCTCGCCGCTGGCATTTTTGGTCAGATAGCCACGCGCCGCCGCCTCTTCGCATAGATCGCGATCGCTGGCGACATACGGGTTGATATAGGAGAGGAACTGCACACCTTCCTGTTTCCACTGCGCAATGCGCTTATCCAGCTGCGGGTATAGCTCACTGTTCCACTTCCAGTTCCACATCACGCGTTTGCCGAAGGAGGTCATGCGAATGCCGGACCAGTCCTGCGCCCAGATGCCGTTCACCTTCACGCCGCCGTTACGCAGCTTATCCAGCTTCTGCTGACACACGTCGGTGCCGCCTTGAATACCCAGCGTCACGCCGTCGTAAACCCAGTCTGGCAGCTCTGGCTGGCGGCCCAGCAGCGCGGTCAGTTTTTCCAGCAGATCGACGTAGGTTTCTGCACATTCGAAGCGCAGCGTGGCGTTATCTTCCCAGAAGGCCAGCTCGTGGAAATCCGGGGCGCTGAAGTCGAAATTCATATAACAGCTGTTATCCACGTGGCAGTAGTACTTCTGGGTGCTGACGAAG
Organism: Enterobacter sp. C2; assembly: GCF_019880405.1. Taxonomy (NCBI): domain Bacteria; kingdom Pseudomonadati; phylum Pseudomonadota; class Gammaproteobacteria; order Enterobacterales; family Enterobacteriaceae; genus Enterobacter; species Enterobacter sp. C2. Next base: position 4,189,543 of record NZ_CP082269.1, on the reverse strand, counting down.
GTCGGCTGCGGGAAGAAGGTCCAATAGTAGTCACCGCCCGCGTTCTCTTTGCAGTCGGCCTGCCAGGTCACATAGGTCTGCTTATTACGGCCCACGCCCTGCTCGCTGGTCCACAGCGGGAACGGTTTGCCTCGCAGGTCGAAATACGAGAACTGCTCGCCGCAGCCGTAGATATGATCCTCCGGCTGCGCAGCCAGCCGCAGCCAGATGCGGTTATGGCTGGTGGCGTCGTTTTTCAGCTTGAGCTCCAGTCGACCCTCTGCATCCACGCCCACCCGCAGCGTGGCGCTCACCGCGTCGCCGCGGGTAAAGCGGATCGCCCAGCCCGCGTCTTGCTGCGTAACCGTAGCCTCGGTCAGCGCGATCTTCTCGTTCAGGCGGTCTTTGATGCTGAAGTTGCCGCGAAACATCTCGATATCCGCCTCACCCGCGCCGATCCACAGGCAGGGCGCATCGGTGGAGTGGGACAAAATCAGGCGGTTCTGCCAGCGTAGGGTGAAACCATTTTCACTATTTTTCAGATCAATATTGTGTAGGGTACGCATAAAAACTCCGTCTTTCTTATTTGGCCTGGCTATCCAGTAAACCGGCGGCAACAGCCGGGGCGAGTCCCGGTGCCAGCGGCAGGCGGGGGATCACCAGACAGTGCAGCAGGTGATAGATATCCTGCTTGCCGTCCCAGACTTTGGTGGTCACTTTGTTATTGGTGTCCAACTCCTGCCACCACGAGCCGTTTTCGTAGTCCATCAGGTACGTGATGCAGTAATCCCACCATTTCTGATACCAGGCTTCGTACTGCGCCTCGCCGGTCACGGTGTAGAGGGCATAGGCCGTGCCCATCGCCTCGACGATTGGCCAACGTACACGTTCGCGCACAATAGGTTTGCCGTCCCAGCCCACCGAGTAGACAAAACCATCCGCCCCGTCCGGGGCCCAGGCATCACGGATCGTGGCGTGGAAAAGGCCTTTTGCATCTTCCAGCAGCCAGTCAGGCGGGGTTTCAAAGCGGGCTTCCAGCGCGGCGCGCAGGTGCAGCATCAGGCGGCCCCACTCAATCCAGTGTCCTGGAGTGCCGCCGTAGGCGCGGAAGCGGTGGGCGGGGTTATCGATGTTGTAGTCGCGGATCGGGTTCCAGCTAGTGTCGAAATGCTCATTAACGCGATATTCCCCTTTGCGGGCCACGTCGTGAATAATGACCGAGGCGATGCGCAGGGCGCGGTCGAGCCATTTACGGTCATGGGTGACGTCATAGACGATGAGGAACGCTTCCACGGCGTGCATATTGGCATTGCCCCCGCGGTAATCCTCTGTTTTGCTGAACGCTTCGTCCCACGACTCGAGGCACATCTGCTCCTCTTCGCTCCAGAAGTAGCGCTCGATCACCGCAATCGCCTCGTCGAGGAGAGGACGCGCCTGCGGATGGCCGGTGGTCACCGCGCTCGCCGCCCCCAGCAGCACGAAGAAGTGCTGGTAACCCTGCTTGGAGGCATCAATCACGCCTTCATCGTTTACGCAGGCGTACCAGCCGCCGTGCTGCTTGTCGCGCAGCGGGCCGTTGAGGGCATTAATGCCGTGCTCAACCAGCGCATACGCACCGGGGCGGCCCATATTCGCCGCCACCGCGTACACGTGCAGCATACGGGCGGTGATCCACAGATGGGTGCCCATGTCGCTGCGTACCTGGCCGTTATTGCCTAGCCAGCCGAAGCCGGTCGGCACGGCGGCGTTTTTACCGAAATCGAGAATGCGGTCGGTCTCTTGTTCAAGCCAGCGGTTGTGGCTCAGGGTGTTAAACCATTTCATGTTCAGATCCTTTCTTAACGGCGAGCCATCATTTCGTCGACGATCTCACCCAAACGCTGCAGTTTCGGTACAGAAATATCGCGAAGCATCATTTCGGTGTCCGGCAGACCCACTACCGACGACCAGACGGCTCGACCGGCAAGGAAGCCGGATGCACCCGCCTGCATGGCAACCTGTACCGCACGGGGGAAGAGTTTGTCGTCCACGCCGGAGGAGAGGATCACCCAAGGCATAGCGATGTTCTCGTTCAACTTTTGGGAAGCGTTCAACAACGCCTGCTGTGAGCCTTTACCAAACAGCGGCATCTCCACCTTGTAGAGATCGGCCCCGCTGTCACCCAGCTCTTTCGCCGCATCGATAATGGCCTGCTCGCGGTCGAACGTGTCACCCCGACGCGGAGGACGCACCACCGGCTCAATAATGCTCAGCAGCCCGTGGTCGTGGCACAGCGTGTTGAACGCCTTCACCATCTCCAGACGCTGCTGCGGATCTTCATCGCTGCGCCAGAGCACCAGCAGCTTCAGCGCCTTGCCGCCGTCGCGCTTCACCGCCTGCGCGTCGATATTTTTATCAATTACCACGCTGTCGACCGGAATACCGTTGCCTGGAATAAACTCGTCGGCTGCGACAATCATCGCGCAACTTTTGGCTATTGCGTGCTGCTCAACGACCTGGCGATAGCAGAACTGCTGGTCGACGAGGATCGCCGAAGCGTACGGCGACAGAATCTTCGCCGCGTTGACCTTAAAATCTGTCAGGTGCTGGTCGCTAACCGGCACTGGTGCACCCGCTGCGGCAAACATCAGGCGCATCGCTTCGCGCTGATCCACAGCCAGCATCGCAAAACCGCCGGAGGGTCGGGTGATATCTTTCAGGGTGTACGTCGTCATTCCTCAGTCCTTTCGTATCAGTGTGATTTTTTCAGCCCGGCAGATGCGCGAACCTGTTCAAGAATGGCTGTCCAGTCTTCGCGCCCGCGCCCGGCGGCGCGTGCCTGGTTGTAAACTTCGCGGGAAGCCGCGCCCAGCGGCATCGGAACGTGCAGCTGGTTGGCGACATCCAGGGCAATGCCCAGATCTTTATGCGCCAGATCGATCATGAAGGCGGGTGAAAGATCCCCCTTCAGCACCTTGTTCGGCCACGACGTGGTGAAGTGCCCTTTTCCGGCAGGCGTCCCGCTCATCACCTTCAGCGCGACATCGAAGGAGAGTCCCAGCGCCTCGCACAGCACGGCGGCTTCAGCGGAGAGCGCGTTCAGAGCGATGCTCATGTAGTTGTTAATAAGCTTCACGCGGATGCCCATGCCTGGCCCGCCAGCGTTAATTAGCTCGTTGCCCATCGCCATTAATACGGGTGTCGCACGTTCAACCTGCTGCGCCGTGCCGCCTGCCAACAGGAGCAGCGTTCCAGCGATAGCATGGTCAGACGTACGTCCGACGGGGACGTCCATCATGCTGAAGCCTCGCTCAGCCATGTCGCGGATCAGCGTGTCGGTTTGCAGTGGATGAATGGTAGACATATCAATCACCAGCGCTTCACGGGATAATCCTTCGCAAACGCCGTGCTCGCCGAACAGTACGCTGCGCACCAGGTCGCCGTTTGGCAGCATGGTGATCACAAATTCGGCATCCGTTGCTGCCTGCGCTGGCGTTCCCGCCGCCTGCGCGCCGCTCTCCACCAGCGCCTGAACCGCCTGCGGGTTCACATCAAAGACCTGAAGCTGGTGACCTTGTTGCAACAGATTCTTCGCCATTGGCGCGCCCATCTGCCCTAAACCGATAAATGCGATTGCTGACATGCCTCTCTCCTGTCACATCGTGTCAATTTGTGCGCGTTTGTGTTGTCTGTTTTTGATCGTATTTGTAATTTAAAGTCAAAAAATAGACATGAGTCACTTTTTAAACATTTGGTGAAATTAAAATGTCACTATCAGAAAACAGGAGAAACTCACTATGGCTCGAATAGCCTGTATCGGTATTACCGTACTGGATCGCATCTGGTATCTCGCTGATTTACCTGCGGAAGGGGGGAAGTATGTGGCGCATAACTATACGGAAGTGGGGGGCGGACCAGCCGCAACGGCAGCGGTGGCGGCGGCAAAGCTGGGCGCGGAGGTGGATTTTATTGGCCGCGTGGGGGACGACGATACGGGGAGGAGACTGCTGTCGGAGCTGGACGCCCTGGGGGTAAATACGCGCTATACCCGGGTTGTGCCGGGCGCACGCTCGTCCCAGTCGGCGGTGCTGGTTGATGGAAAGGGAGAGCGGATCATTGCTAACTACCCTAGCCCCGATCTGCCAGAGTCGGCGGACTGGCTTGACGCTATCGATTTCTCCCGCTGGGACACGGTACTCGCGGACGTGCGCTGGCACGAGGGGGCTAAACGCGCGTTTACGCTGGCCCGGCAGCAGGGGGTGACTACGCTGCTGGACGCGGATGTGACCCCGCAAAATATCGCTGACCTGGTGGCCTTAAGCGATCATGTTGCCTTCTCTGCACCCGGCCTGCAACGCCTGACCCAAGAGAGGGAGACCGTTGCCGCTCTTAAACGTGCACAAATGCTCACAAAGGGTCGCGTTTATGTTACTCAGGGCGCAGAAGGGTGCGTCTGGCTGGAAGGTGACCGCGTATGCCATCAGCCAGGCTTTAAGGTAGAGGTCGTGGATACCACCGGGGCGGGAGATGTTTTTCACGGCGCGCTGGCGGTAAGCCTGGCGCAGCATGACGCCTCTGTCGAGGCAGTACGTTTTGCCAGTGCCGTTGCCGCGTTAAAATGTACCCGGCCCGGCGGACGTGCAGGGATCCCTGACTGTGATCAAACCCGCTCTTTTTTGTCCCTTTTTGTATAGAATGCGAAACGTAATGGTTTTTCGAGGACAATCCATGAGCCTTACCGAACTGACCGGCAACCCGCGGCACGATCGCCTGCTGACGCTGATCGCCGATCGTGGCTACATGAATATTGACGAGCTGGCGCAGCTGTTAGCGGTCTCTACGCAAACCGTGCGCCGTGACATCCGCAAGCTCAGCGATCAGGGGCTGATTACCCGTCATCACGGCGGAGCGGGGCGCGCTTCCAGCGTGGTGAATACCGCGTTTGAGCAGCGGGAAGTGTCGCTGACGGAGGAGAAGCGTGCCATTGGTGAGGCCATTGCCGACTATATCCCGGATGGCTCGACGATATTTATTACCATCGGCACTACCGTCGAGCATGTTGCACGTGCGTTACTCAACCATAATCATCTGCGTATTATCACTAATAGCCTGCGCGTGGCGCATATTCTGTATAAAAACCCTCGTCTTGAGGTGATGGTACCCGGCGGTACGCTGCGCTCCCACAATGGCGGTATTATCGGGCCTGCCGCCACGGCATTCGTCTCCGGCTTCCGGGCTGACTACCTGGTCACCAGCGTGGGCGCGGTTGAAACCGACGGCGCAATGATGGAGTTTGACGTGAACGAGGCCAGCGTAGTGAAGGCAATGATGGCGCATTCGCGTCATATTCTGCTGGCTGCCGATCATACGAAATACCACGCCTCTGCTGCCGTTGAGATCGGCAACGTCTCTCAGGTAACAGCGCTCTTTACCGATGAGCTTCCCGGCCCGGCGCTACAAAAACTGCTTAAAGCAAGCCAGGTAGAGACGGTAGACGTCATGGCTGACGAGCAGGCGAGCCAGGCCCCGCTTTAAATCTACTCTGCAGGCTCTCTTCCTGAGGGAGCCTGCCCCCTTTCAGGCTGACGCTAACGCATAGCCAAAGCTTATCTTTCCCGCTACAGTTATTTTTCCACGGCAAGCAAGGAGAGAAACATGCTCTATATCTTTGATTTAGGTAACGTGATTGTTGATATCGACTTTAATCGCGTGCTGGGCGCATGGAGCGATCTCAGCCGGATCCCACTGGCGACGCTGAAGCAGAACTTTACCATGGGCGAGGCGTTCCACCGCCACGAGCGGGGCGAGCTGTCGGATGAAGATTTTGCCGAGGCGCTGTGTCTGGAGATGTCGCTACCGCTGAGTTATGAGCAGTTCTCTCACGGCTGGCAGGCGGTGTTTGTCGGGCTGCGTCCGGAGGTGATCGACATTATGCATAAGCTGCGTGCGCAGGGGCACCGTGTGGTGGTGCTCTCCAATACCAACCGCCTGCACACCACCTTCTGGCCAGAGCAGTATCCTGAAGTGCGCGCCGCAGCGGATAAGATCTACCTCTCCCAGGAGATGGGGATGCGTAAGCCCGAGGCGCGTATCTACCAGGCGGTGTTGCAGGAAGAGGGTTTCTCGGCCGAGGATGCGGTCTTTTTTGACGATAATGACGATAATATAGAGGGAGCTAATCAGTTAGGTATTACCTCAATTCTGGTGACCGGAAAAGAGACGATACCGAACTACTTTGCAAAACAGCTATGCTAAAAACCGTTCATCATAAAGCCAGCCACCATGCCCGCCCGCTGTGGGCGTGGCTCCGGCTGCTCTGGCAACGCATCGACGAAGACAATATGACGACGTTGGCGGGTAATCTCGCCTACGTTTCGCTGCTTTCACTGGTACCGCTGGTGGCGGTAATTTTTGCGCTTTTCGCCGCATTTCCGATGTTTAACGACGTCAGCATGCAGCTACGGCACTTTGTTTTTGCCAATTTCCTGCCATCAACCGGCGATATCATTCAGCGTTATATCGAACAGTTTGTCGCTAACTCCAGCAAAATGACGGCGGTAGGGGCGTGCGGCCTGATTGTCACCGCGCTGCTGCTGATGTATGCCATTGATAGCGCGCTGAATACCATCTGGCGTAGCAAGCGGGCGCGACCCAAAGTCTACTCCTTTGCCGTCTACTGGATGATTCTGACCCTGGGGCCGCTGCTGGCGGGGGCAAGCCTGGCGATTAGCTCCTATCTGCTCTCGCTGCGCTGGGCAACCGATCTGGATAGCGTGATCGATCACGTCCTGCGTATTTTTCCGTTGATCCTGTCGTGGCTCTCGTTCTGGCTGCTCTACAGCATCGTGCCGACCACCCGCGTGCCCAACCGCGATGCCGTCATCGGTGCGCTGGTAGCCGCGCTGCTCTTTGAGCTGGGCAAAAAGGCGTTCGCACTCTATATCACCATGTTTCCCTCCTACCAGCTCATCTACGGCGTGCTGGCGGTGGTGCCTATTCTCTTTGTCTGGGTCTACTGGACCTGGTGTATCGTCTTGCTTGGTGCGGAAATAACTGTCACTCTCGGGGAGTACCGCAAACTCAAACTAGCCGCAGAGCAAGAGACATTAGACCAACCATGATTGCATTAATTCAGCGTGTTTCCCGTGCCAGCGTGACCGTGGAAGGTAACGTGACGGGTGAAATTGGCCCAGGACTTTTGGTGCTGTTAGGTGTCGAAAAAGAGGACGATGAGCAAAAAGCGAACCGTCTTTGCGAACGCGTATTAGGCTACCGTATCTTCAGCGATGCCGACGGCAAGATGAACCTCAACGTTCAGCAGGCCTGTGGCAGCGTGCTGGTGGTATCGCAGTTTACGCTGGCAGCGGATACTGAGCGCGGCATGCGTCCGAGTTTCTCTCGGGGCGCAGCCCCGGATCGCGCCGAAGCGCTGTATGACTACTTTGTCGAGCGCTGCCGCCAGCAGGAGATCGTTACGCAAACTGGGCGGTTCGCTGCCGATATGCAGGTTTCGCTAGTCAACGACGGTCCGGTTACCTTCTGGCTGCAAGTATGAGCCAACGGCTAGCCTGGCCCCAGGTCACAAGAGAGAGTGCTGCTATGTATCATCTTCGCGTACCGCAAACCGAAGCAGAATTAGAGCGCTACTACGCGTTTCGTTGGGAAATGCTGCGTAAGCCCCTTCATCAGCCGCGCGGCTCCGAGCGCGATGCCTGGGATGCGATGGCGCATCATCAGATGGTGCTGGATGAAGAGGGTCAGCTGGTTGCCGTTGGGCGGCTGTATATCAACGCCGACAACGAAGGCTCGATTCGCTTTATGGCCGTGCACCCTGACGTGCAGGATAAAGGGCTCGGCACGCTGATGGCCATGACCCTGGAGTCGGTGGCGCGCCAGGAGGGGGTTAAGCGAGTCACCTGTAGCGCCCGCGAGGACGCCGTTGAGTTTTTTGCCAAGCTTGGGTTTGTCAACGAAGGTGAGATCACCGCCCCGCAAACCACGCCGCTGCGCCACTTTCTAATGATGAAACCCATCGCCTCGCTGGACGATATTCTGCATCGCGGCGACTGGTGCGGGCAGTTACAGCAGGCCTGGTATCAGCACATTCCGCTCAGCGAGAAGATGGGCGTGCGCATTCAGCAGTACACCGGGCAGAAGTTTATTACGACCATGCCGGAGACGGGTAACCAGAATCCACACAATACGCTGTTTGCCGGGAGTCTTTTCTCTCTCGCCACGCTGACCGGCTGGGGGCTGATCTGGCTGATGCTGCGCGAGCGTCACCTCGGCGGCACGATTATTCTCGCTGACGCCCATATTCGCTACAGCCACCCTGTCACCGGCAGACCCAGCGCGATTGCTGACCTGGGTTCGCTCAGCGGCGATCTCGACCGTCTGGCCAGGGGCCGCAAAGCCCGCGTGCAGCTGCAGGTTGAGCTGTTCGGCAACGACGTCGCCGGCGCCATTTTTGAAGGGATCTTTATCGTGCTGCCAGCGAAACCCTTCGGTTCGTACGAAGAGGGCGGTAACGAGGAGGAGTAATGGGCTGCTTCCAGGTTGCTGGAGGCGGCTCGCAAAACGACGAGAAGAAAACAAACATCACTTTATCTCCGCATCATCAGACGGTATTTTTGGCTGCAAATTGACCACCGATGATATACTGGAGCGATATATGAGTATGGTTACGGGTATGGATATGGGCAGAATATTACTCGACCTGTCGGATGACATGATTAAGCAACTTGACGATCTCAAGCAGCAGCGCAATCTTCCTCGGGCTGAACTGCTGCGCGAAGCCGTTGAACAATATCTTGAAAAGCAAAATCAAGCCGAAACCGCTATTGCTAATGCGCTAGGGCTTTGGCAAGGCTGCGATGAAGATGGCCTCGAATATGAAAGGAAACTACGCGGGGAGTGGTAGCTATGAAGCATCCAGCCCTTTTCGATACGAATATCTTAATCGATCTTTTTAGCGGACATCTTCAGGCAATACAGGTGCTTGATGACTACCCTTTTCAACGTGCTATCAGCCTTATCACATGGATGGAGATCATGGTCGGTGCAAAAAAATATCATCAGGAGCAGCGAACCCGAATCGCCCTGAAGGCGTTTGAGGTTATTGATATTTCACGCGATATAGCTGAAAGCATCGTAATACTAAGACAGAAATATAAAATGAAGCTTCCGGACGCGATTATTCTGGCTACAGCGCAGGAGCACCGACGTGAGCTTTTGACGCGTAACACCAAAGACTTTGCAGGTATTCCAGGCGTAGTAACACCCTACCAATTGTAGGCCGGGCAAGCGTCGCGCCGCCCGGCATTGTTACAGAGGATTACTCCCCTTCACCCGGGAACAGGAACGGGTTGATGGAGCTGCGGGCAAAGCCCTCCTGCTCCATACGCGCGTCCAGCACCAGCGAGGCCAGGTCGTCGGCCACCGGCTCGACGTTCGGGTCTTTTTCCTGATACAAAATCTTCAGGTAGGTACCGCAGTCGCCGCAGCTCTCCGCTTTGACCGAAGCCTGCTCGTTGTCCAGCGACCAGTAATGCAGATCGCGGGTTTGCTCGCAGTTGCTGCACTTCACGCGTACCACGTGCCACTCGGTTTCACACAGGTTGCAGTGCAGATAGCGCAGCCCCTGTGAGGTACCAATCTGCACGATGCTGGACACCGGCATTGAGCCGCAGACCGGACAGAACTGACGCTGTTCACCGTACTCGGCGCGGGCTTTACCCGGGATCAGGCTGGCCATTTGCGCCCAGTAGAGCGACAGTGCCGCCCAGATGAACGGCGACTTATCGCTGCTCACCGCCGCGAAGTTGCTGGCGAACAGGGCGCTCGCCATCTCTTCCAGCTCCTGAGTCGAAGCCTTCTCCAGATTCTCAATCACCGCCAGCGCCTGGCCGCTCATCTCTGGTTTCAGCTCGGCAATCAGAGAGTGCAGCAGCTTGTGCCAGTGGGTGTCGCGTGGCAGGACGTGAATATCCAGCGGCGGCTTGCCCTGGTCAGCAGCCTCTTTGATGCGTGCGGTCAAATCCATGGTTAATGGATGATCGTACAGCACCACCTCCTGGGCATGGGCCACCAGCGCGGCGAAGCGCAGATAGTCACCCAGCGGATTGCTCTCGGCCAGCGTGCGCAGGCGTTCTGCTCGACGGTTATAGAGATTTTTCAGCCGGGGAAACAGCAACGGCGGAATGGCTTCCGCCGCACGTTTCTCGCCTTTCTCCAACGCATCTTGCGGGATTATGCGAATACTCATTCAGCCTCTTTTTCCGATTTGCTCCGGACTTCACGATACCAGCGCGGGTGATGTCTCTCCGCCCAGGTTTTCGTTACCCATCCTTCTACCATGGCGGTAATCGTGCCTTTTACCCAGAGGGCGGCGTAGATATGCACCATAATAACCACAATTAACCCGACTGCGGCAAATGAATGCAGCATGATCGCCAGGCGGATTGTTGGGATGGAGAAGTAAGGCGCGAGCCACGGACGCCACATAATAATCCCGCTGACCAGCAGCAGCACCAGCAGAATAATCGCTGCCCAGAAGACGCACTTCTGACCAAAGTTATAGCGCCCGGTGTCGCCAACCTCTTCGTTGACGATGATTTTCTGGATGTTTTTCGCCCAGAAGATATCGTCCCGGTTGATCAGGTTGTGGTGCCAGTAGCGGAAAAACATGATGATAAACGAGGCAAACATCACCACCCCAACGAAGGGGTGGAGGATCCGCGCCAGCTGCGGCGTGCCGAGAATATTCATCAACCAGTTAAAGGAGGGGAAGAAAAACCCCAGCCCGCTCACCGACGCCAGCACGAAGCAGAAGGCGGTGACCCAGTGGTTGATGCGTTCCGGCGCGGTATAGCGCACGATGGTGTCACGTTTTCTCATTTGCGCACCTCATCATCTTTTTTGTCGTGAAGATTGTCTTCATCATCGTCAGCGCGGTTTGGCCCGACGCCCACGTAGTGGAAGACGCTGGCGGCAAAGGTCGCCGCAAAGCCGACGGCGGCGAGCGGTTTCCAGATACCTTTCCAGAACTTCACGGTGGCGCTGATCTCCGGATTTTCCGGCAGGCCATGATAGAGATTCGGCTTGTCGGCATGGTGCAGCACGTACATCACGTGCGTACCGCCAACGCCTGCCGGATCGTACAGGCCTGCATTATCGTAACCACGGGTTTTCAGCTCATTGACGCGCTCGCCCGCCAGCGTTTTCATATCCTCTTTGGAACCAAAATGGATAGCGCCGGTTGGGCAGGTCTTCACGCAGGCAGGCTCCTGGCCGACGGTCACGCGATCCACACACAGGGTGCATTTGTAGACGCGGTTATCTTCCGGGTTCAGGCGCGGAACGTCGAACGGACAGCCAGCGATGCAGTAGCCGCAGCCGATGCACTGCTCAGACTGGAAGTCGACGATGCCGTTAGCGTACTGAATGATTGCCCCTTCAGACGGGCAGGCCTTCAGACAGCCAGGATCGGCACAGTGCATGCAGCCATCCTTACGGATCAGCCACTCCAGTTTGTCGTTCTGCTCGACTTCCGAGAAGCGCATCACCGTCCAGGATTTGGCCGTCAGATCCGCCGGGTTATCATATACCCCGACGTTATGACCCACGTCATCACGGATGTCGTTCCACTCGGAACAGGCCACCTGACAGGCTTTACAGCCGATGCAGGTGGTTACGTCGATGAGCTTCGCCACCTCGAGCTGGTGATCCCGCGCCTGAGGCGCGGGGGTAAAGCTGTTAGTCGCGGAACGACGAATAATGTCTTGCGATTGATAAGCCATAGGTCGTCTCCGTTACACCTTTTCCACGTTCACGAGGAACGCCTTGAACTCCGGCGTCTGCGTGTTCGCATCACCAACAACCGGCGTCAGCGTATTGGCAATAAAGCCCTTCTTCGCCACGCCTTCATAACCCCAGTGGATAGGTATCCCGATGGTGTCGACTTCCTGGCCGTGCACATTCAGGGTGCGAATACGTTTGGTCACCACCGCTTTGGCCTTGATATAACCGCGGTTAGAGGAGACCTTCACCGTATCGCCCTGGGCAATGCCCAGCTTGCCCGCCAGCTTCTCGCCGATCTCCACAAACTGCTCCGGCTGCGCAATCGAGTTCAACAGCGCATGCTTGGTCCAGTAGTGGAAATGCTCGGTCAGGCGGTAAGTGGTCCCGACGTACGGGAACTTATCCGCTTTACCCATCGCGTCCATATCATCTTTGAACACGCGAGCGGCCGGGTTAGAGATCACATTCGGATGCAGCGGGTTGGTACCCAGCGGCGTCTCAAACGGCTCGTAGTGCTCCGGGAACGGTCCTTCCGCCATCTTATCGATCGCGAACAGACGTCCGACGCCCTCTTGTAGCATGATAAACGGCCCAACGTTGCTACCCGGAGGCGCGGTGTTGTAGTCCGGAATATCTGCCCCTACCCATTTACCATTGGCATAGGAGAGCAGCTGGCGTTTCGGATCCCACGGTTTACCCTGTGGGTCCGCCGAGGCGCGGTTATAGAGGATGCGGCGGTTCAGCGGCCACGCCCATGCCCAGCCAAGGGTATTCCCCAGCCCTGACGGATCGGCGTTGTCACGGCGCGCCATCTGGTTACCGTCCGGCGTCCAGCTACCGGCAAAGATCCAGCAGCCGCTGGAGGTGGTACCGTCATCACGCAGATGGGCAAAGGAGGAGAGCTGATCGCCTTTCTTCGCCAGCACCTTGCCGCTCGCCGGGTCGATGATATCTTCCAGCGCTTTGCCGTTGCTCTCCATCGCCACTTCCTGTGGGGAAGGGTTCTCTGGCGTGGTGTAGTTCCAGGACATGTTCAGAACCTGTTCCGGATTCGCACCGCCCTCGGCCGCGTACATCTTACGCAGACGCAGGAAGATACCCGCCAGGATCTCGCCGTCGTTCAGCGCTTCGCCCGGGGCGTCCTGACCTTTCCAGTGCCACTGCAACCAGCGCCCGGAGTTGACGATGGAGCCGTCCTCTTCCGCAAAGCAGGTTGATGGCAGACGGAACACTTCGGTCTGGATTTTCGATGAATCAACGTCGTTCTGCTCACCGTGGTTCTGCCAGAAGGTCGAGGTCTCGGTACTGAGCGGATCGATAGTGACCAGGAACTTCAGCTTCGACAGCGACGAGACCACCTTGTTTTTGTTCGGGAACGATGCCACCGGGTTAAAGCCCTGGCAGATGTAACCCGTCACCTCGTTTTTCGCCATCATGTCGAAATACTGCAGGACGTCGTAGCCTTTATCCCACTTCGGCAACCAGTCAAAGCCCCAGCTGTTCTCCGCCGTCGCTTTGTCGCCGTAGAAGGCTTTCATCATCGACACGAAGAATTTCGGGTAGTTGCTCCAGTAGTTAACCTGGCCTTCCAGCAGCGGCTTGGTGGTATTGCCGGCGAAGTAGGTTTCCAGATCGTTCTGCTTATCGTTCGGCAGCGTCATGTAGCCCGGCAGACTCTGGGTCAGCAGGCCAAGGTCGGTCAGACCCTGAATGTTGGAGTGACCGCGCAGGGCGTTAACGCCGCCGCCTGCCATCCCCATGTTGCCGAGCAGCAGCTGGATCATCGCCATGGTACGAATGTTCTGCGCACCAACCGAGTGCTGCGTCCAGCCGAGCGCGTAGAGGAACGACGCGGTCTTATCGTGGGCGCTGGTTTCGGCGATGTATTCGCAGACCTTCAGGAAGTCGGCTTTTGGTGTACCGCAGATGTTTTCCACAACCTCAGGTGTATAGCGAGCCAGATGCTTTTTCAGCAGGTTCCATACGCAGCGAGGATGCGTCAACGTCATGTCGCGTTTCGCATAGCCATTTTCATCCAGCTCATAGTTCCAGCTGGCTTTGTCATACTTGCGCTTATCCGGGTCATAGCCGGTAAACAGACCGTCATCGAAGCCGAAATCTTCCCGCACGATCAGGCTGGCGTTGGTATAGGCTTCGGTATATTCACGGTTATATTTTTCGTTATTCAGCAGGTACAGCATGACGCCTGACAGGAAGGCGATGTCAGTACCAGAACGAATAGGCGCATAGAAATCCGCGACCGAGGCGGTTCGCGTAAAGCGCGGATCGACGACAATCAGCTTCGCGCCATTGTGGATCTTGGCTTCCATCGCCCAGCGGAAACCCACCGGATGCGCTTCTGCCGCGTTCCCACCCATCACGACGATGAGGTTGGCGTTCTTCATGTCGACCCAGTGGTTGGTCATCGCACCGCGACCAAATGTTGGAGCAAGACTTGCTACCGTTGGTCCGTGTCAGACACGCGCCTGGTTGTCGACGGCTAACATGCCGAGTGCGCGGGTAAATTTCTGGGATAAATAGCCGGTTTCATTGCTGGCCGCAGAGGCGCACAGCATACCGGTAGAGAGCCAGCGGTTAACGGTCACGCCTTGCTCATTCTGCGCGATATAGTTGGCGTCGCGGTCCTCTTTCATCAGTTTGGCGATGCGATCGAACGCCTCATCCCAACTGATACGCTGCCATTTGTCAGAACCTGGCGCGCGGTATTCCGGATATTTCAGGCGGCTTTCGGAGTGGATAAAGTCCACCAGACCGGCCCCTTTTGGACACAGCGCACCGCGGTTCACCGGATGATCCGGATCCCCTTCAATATGGAAGATGGATGATTTGGCATTTTTTGCACCGTCGCCAAGGCTATACATTAATAGCCCGCAGCCAACGGAGCAGTACGTACAGGTGTTACGTGTTTCGCGGGTGCGCAGCAGCTTATACTGCCGTGTTTCCGCCAGCGCGACGCTGGGTGCAAAGCCCAGTGCGGCTGCCGTTGTACCTGCCATACCGCCAGCACAGATCTTAAAGAACTGTCTTCTGCTGACCTGCATGGGGTCGCTCCTCTCTTTTTTTATTTATATCGACATTGTCTCGAATGGTGATCTCGAGTCTTTACGCTTTGCGGGCATGGCCGTAAAGGTTCAGAATAGGTTGGTCCTCCTCGCTCTGGAGGAATTGCCGCCAGAATACCACAATGTCACCAGGCCTGTTCCCATTCAGTTAACAAAAAGTGAACAATAAAATGCTCTCTACTCCTAAAAAGTCGACCGATATCACCGGGTGCCGCCAGGTGACGCTGTGGAAACGTGATGATTTACAGCACCCTCAGCCGGACAGCGTGGCGGAAGAGGTGCCTGTCGCGCTGGTCTACAACGGGATTTCACACGTGGTGATGATGGCTTCGCCGAAGGATCTCAGCGAGTTCGCCATTGGGTTCTCTCTTTCGGAAGGCATCATCGACGCCCCGGCGGAGATCTACGGGATGGACGTGGTGCCCTCCTGTAACGGTCTGGAGGTGCAGATTGAGCTCTCCAGCCGCCGCTTTATGGGACTGAAAGAGCGCCGTCGGGCGCTGGCGGGCCGTACCGGCTGCGGCGTATGCGGCGTGGAGCAGCTTAATGATATCGGCAAGCCGATTACCCCGCTGCCTTTTACCCAGACGTTCGATCTGGCGAATCTGGATCGGGCGCTTCGCCAGCTGAGCAGCGTTCAGCCGGTCGGCCAGCTTACCGGCTGTACCCATGCTGCGGCGTGGATTGCGGCCGATGGCGAGCTGATGGGCGGGCACGAGGATGTCGGCAGGCACGTGGCGCTGGATAAACTGCTGGGCCATCGCGCCCGGGAAGGCGCTGGCTGGCAGCAGGGGGCGGCGCTGGTCTCCAGCCGGGCGAGCTATGAGATGGTGCAGAAGTCGGCCATGTGCGGCGTAGAAATTCTGTTTGCAGTCTCGGCGGCTACAACGTTGGCGGTCGAGGTTGCCGAACGCTGCAACCTGACGCTGGTGGGTTTTTGCAAGCCGGGCAGGGCCACGATCTATACCCATCCACAGCGGTTGGTGGGTGCATAATATTTATTCAAAAATTTTGAATGTAGTCAGCAAATCCCTTTACTTTTAGTTGGTGATGAACCGGTCTATTATTTATCACATCAAGGCGACACGCCTTATACAAACAACTTAATTAAAGGGTCATCATCATGAAAAACATCAAAACTTTTGTTGCAGTTATCGCTCTTACCGCTTCCTTCGGTTCTTTTGCTGCCCAGTCCATCTCTGTGACTGACACCACGCTCTCCGGTGCGGAAGCAAAAATCGCCGCTCAGGCCGAGCAGGCTGGCGCGTCATCTTACAAAATTACCCAGGCTTACTCAGGTAACTATGTACACATGACCGCTGAGTTGACCAAATAACATCTTCATCGTTGAAAGAGCGCCTACGGGCGCTTTTTTTATGCCACGCCCGCCAGCCGCAGCAGTGCCGTCACCACCGCTGCCGCCACGATCACCACAATTAACGGCATCTTGCGCCAGGCCAGGAATACGGCAAAGGCGACGCCGATCACCCGCGCCATACCGGCAAAATGATCCCCTTCGTAAAAGGTGGTTGCCAGCGCCACAGAAAACAGCAGCACGGTGGCCGCATCGGAAAGCAATGCCTGCGAACGTTCAGAGAGGGCCAGCCGGCTACCGAGTTTGGCTCCGCCCAGACGCATCAAATAGGTGCCTGCTGATAACAGGACGATGCCGAGAATAAATACCGTCATGTTTTCCACTATTTTTTCCTTGCGGCCAGGCCGAGCAGAGAGAGCAGGACCGGTAAACCTACCGGTGCAAAGGGTACGGCGGCAAGTGATAACGCTGCGCCGCTACAGGCGCGAATAAGCGTGGTGCGATTTTTAAAAGCCGGTACCACTAACGCCAGCAAAATAGCCGGGAAGACCGCATCCAGGCCGATGGTCTCTGGAGCGGGCAGCAGTTTACCCACCACCGCACCCAGCAGTGCGCCGAGCGGCCAGATAATCGCCACCCCTAATCCGCACAGCCAGTAGGCGGCTTTACGCTGTTCAGGCGTTTTCTGCGACAGGCCAAATACCACGCTTTCGTCATTCATGATATGGCAGCCGAGCAGGCTCGCACCGCGCTTGCCGACCAGGTCTCGCACCGTCACGCCAAACGGCACATGGCGGGCGTTAACCAGTAAACCAGCGGCGGCCGCCGCCAGCGGATTGCCGCCGCTGGCAACGATGCCGATGAACATAAATTCAGACGCGCCCGCCAGCACGGTAATAGAGAGCACAAAGGGAACCCAGATCGGGAAACCGTATGCGATAGCCAGCGAGCCATAGGACATGCCGACAATACCCACCGCCAGGCAGACCAGAACGATTGCCTTTATCGTGTCGCCTTTCAGGCAAGAGAGATGATGTTTCATACTGTTTTAGCCGTATTGGTTTAGCCATATCGAACGAATATCCATTATAATGAACGCATCCAGATCGTTTTACAAGATGAACGATTCGTTCGATTTATAGAGCAAGGGCCGTTATATGACGCAGCCAATTAGCGTGATCGCTAAAAGTTTAGTGCGAGAACGTCTGCGAACCGGACTTTCCCTGGCGGAAATTGCTCGCCGGGCCGGGATCGCCAAATCCACGCTCTCTCAGCTAGAGTCTGGCAACGGCAACCCGAGCCTGGAGACGCTCTGGTCGCTGTGCGTGGCGCTGGACATTCCTTTCGCCCGTCTGCTGGAGCCGCAGCAGCCCGCGACGCAGGTGATCCGCCGGGGAGAGGGAACGAAGGTGGTTGCCGGGCAGGCGAACTATGAGGCAATTTTACTGGCCGCCTGTCCACCGGGCGCGCGGCGTGATATCTATTTACTGCTGACCCAGCCAGGCGCGGATCGCATCTCCCAGCCTCATCCGCCGGGATCGGTGGAGCACATCATTGTGACCCAGGGTCGGGCGCTCGTAGGGCTGACCGACGCGCCGGAAGAGCTGGGGGAAGGGGATTACATCTGCTATCCCGCCGATCGGCCGCATATCTTTAAAGCGCTTGAGCCGGATACGCATGCGCTTTTGGTTGCGGAACAAAACTAAACAGCAAGACACGGAAAAACATGTCGCTTAAAGCCATTGCCAAAGAACTCGGGCTGTCCGTTACCACCGTTAGCCGTGCGCTCAACGGGTATGATGATGTCTCCAAAGAGACGCGTGCCCGGGTTGAAGCGGAAGCGCAGCGCCGCGGCTATCGTCCGAATACCTTTGCCCGTCGTCTGAAGATGGGCAAAATCGACGCCGTTGGGCTGGTTTTCCCGGTGCATCCTGTTCCGCTCAATAACAGCGTATTTATGGAGATGGTCGGCGAAATTAGCCACGAACTTGCGCGGCATGAGATTGATTTGCTGCTCATTGCCGATGACGATCTGGCCGATAAGCATAGCTATATGCGCATGGTACAGAGCCGCCGCGTGGATGCGCTGATCGTTGCCCATACGCTTGACCACGATCCGCGTCTTGAGCAGCTTCAGAGTATCGGTTTTCCCTTCCTGGCGCTGGGCCGCAGCCAGCTGCCGCAGCCGTATGCATGGTTTGACTTCGACAACTACGCCGGGATGTATCACGCCACGCGCTGGCTGATTGATAAGGGCCATCAACGTATTGCCCTGCTGGGCGAAAATAATTCTCAGGCTTTTATCACCCAACGCCGCCAGGGCTACCTTGATGCCCTGGCCGAGGCGGGGCTGTCCAGCGAATGGCTACGCACCATGCCGCCTTCACGGCGTGCAGGCTATACCACGACGCGGGATCTGCTCTCGCTGGCATCGCCTCCAACGGCAATTCTTACCGACTGCAATACCCACGGCGATGGGGTGGCGATGGCCCTGTCCCAGCTTGGCCGCTTAACCGGCGATAATGCCGTTTCGCTGGTGGTTTACGACGGTCTGCCGCAGGACAGCATCGTGGATGTCGACGTGGCGGCGGTGATCCAGGCTACCCGTCAGGGCGTCGGCAAACAGATCGCCGACATGGTGCTGCGGTTAATTAACGGCGAGGATATCGCCCAGCTTCAGGTGCTGTGGCAGCCAGGCTTTTCTGCCGGGCAGACGGCGTAAATCTCCTGAAACTCTAAACCCGATCACAAATCCGAAACGTTTTGGTTTGTATCCGAAACGTTTCGGATCAACACTCAAGACATCCCGACGACAGGAGATGTCTGATGCATGATTCGATTTTACGACTGGAAAGCAAGATGGTAGACGTGGTGTTGAAAACTCACCCGTTTGCTGAAATTCTTTACTGGGGCCCGCACCTTAACCACTTTTCGCCGCAGGATGCAGAGAGTTTGTCTCGCCCGGTTGCCAACGGCAGACTAGACGTTGACTCGCCGGTCACGCTGATGGCCGAGTTGGGTCACGGTCTGTTTGGAACGCCAGGCATTGAAGGCCATCGCGATGGTTTAGACAGCTCGCCAGTATTCAAAACCACACACGTGCAGCAGCAGGGGCAATCCCTTACCGTGACCGCGGAAGATGAGCATGCCGGCCTGCGTCTGGTCAGCGAGCTTGCTCTCGACGCCAGCGGCGTGCTGGTGGTACGCCACGGTTTAACCAATCTGCGGGCGCAGGCGTGGCAGGTCGATCGTCTTGCCGTCACGCTGCCTATTGCCGAGCGCGCCGGAGAGGTGATGGCCTTTCACGGACGCTGGATCCGCGAATTCCAGCCGCACCGCGTGAAGCTTGAACATGACAGCTTCGTGATTGAAAACCGTCGCGGTCGCACCTCTCATGAACACTTCCCGGCGCTAATTAGCGGTACCCAGGCATTCAGTGAAATGCACGGCGACGTGTGGGGCGTGCACCTTGGCTGGAGCGGCAACCACCGTCTGCGGGCCGAGGCCAAAACTGACGGCCGCCGCTATCTGCAGGCCGAAGCGCTCTACCTGCCGGGAGAGATGGCTGTTGCCGAAGGGGAAACCCTCTGGACGCCGCGCCTGTATGCCAGCTACTCCGCAAACGGACTGAACGGGATGAGCCAGCAGTTCCATCACTATCTGCGGGACAACGTTATCCGCTTCCCGGAAAACAAGCCGCGCCCGGTGCACCTCAATACCTGGGAAGGGATCTATTTCGACCACGATCCGCACTACATCATGCGGATGGCGGACGAAGCGGCAGCGCTGGGCGTGGAGCGATTTATTATCGATGACGGCTGGTTTAAAGGGCGCAACGACGACCACGCCGCGCTAGGTGACTGGTATCTTGATGAGAAAAAGTACCCCAACGGCCTGATGCCGGTGATTAACCACGTTAAAAAGCTCGGCATGGAGTTCGGTATCTGGGTGGAGCCGGAGATGATCAACCCGGACTCCGATCTCTACCGGGCGCATCCGGACTGGGTGCTGGCAATGCCGGGATATACGCAGCCCACTGGGCGCCATCAGTTCGTCCTCAATCTGAATATTCCGGCAGCGTTCGAGTATCTGCTGGAACGTATCTCCTGGCTGCTGGGTGAGCACCCGGTGGACTATATAAAGTGGGACATGAACCGGGAGCTGGTGCAGCCGGGGCACCACGGCAAGGCCGCCGCCGATGCGCAAACGCGCCAGTTCTATCGCCTGCTCGATATCCTTGGCGAACGCTTCCCGCAGGTCGAGTTTGAGTCCTGCTCCTCGGGCGGAGGACGTATTGACTACGAGGTGCTGACCCGCTGCCATCGCTTCTGGGCATCCGATAACAACGACGCGCTGGAGCGTAATACCATTCAGCGCGGGATGAGCTACTTCTTCCCGCCGGAGGTGATGGGCGCGCATATCGGTCATCATAAATGCCACGCCACCTTCCGCCAGCACAGCATTGCGTTTCGTGGGCTGACGGCGCTGTTTGGCCACATGGGGCTGGAGCTGGATCCGCTCAGCGTCGACGAGCAGGAGCGTGAGGGCTACCGGCATTACGCCGCGCTGCACAAGCGGTGGCGCGAGGTGATCCACACGGGTACTCAGTGGCGCGTGGATATGCCGGATACCGCTACGCTGGTGCAGGGCGTCGTGAGTCAGGATCGAGGCCAGGGTTTGTTTATCGTCAGCCAGCTTCAGATGCCGGATTACACCCTGATGATGCCGCTGCGCATGCCGGGGCTGGAGGCGGGGGCGCAATACCGTATCACGCTGCTCGATCATCCTGACATTCGCTTAACCGGCGAGGGCGGACATACCATGCGCAAACTGCCTGCGTGGATGGAGGCCCCGCAGACGGTAAGCGGTGAGTGGTTGATGCAGGCAGGCATTGCACTGCCGATTCTGGATCCGGAAAGCGCCATCCTGATTGGTGTCGAACGGGTGTAATGGTGATGGGCCGGGGAGCCGGCCCAGGCTGAGGATAATAATAATGAGCACAACAACCTGTACCCATAAAGACAACCCTAACTTCTGGATCTTCGGGCTGTTTTTCTTTTTCTACTTCTTCATTATGGCCACCTGCTTTCCGTTCTTGCCGATCTGGCTGTCGGATATCATCGGCCTGAATAAAACCCATACGGGGATCGTCTTCTCCTGTATCTCGCTCTCTGCCATCGCTTTCCAGCCCGTACTGGGCGTGATTTCGGACAAGCTGGGGCTGAAAAAACACATGCTGTGGATCATTGCGGTACTGCTGTTTCTGTTCGCACCGTTTTTCCTCTACGTTTTCGCCCCGTTGTTGAAAACCAACATCTGGCTGGGGGCATTAAGCGGGGGCCTGTACATTGGCTTTGTTTTCTCGGCGGGCTCGGGGGCTATCGAAGCCTATATTGAGCGCGTAAGCCGCAACAGCTACTTCGAATATGGCAAGGCGCGCATGTTTGGCTGCCTTGGCTGGGGACTCTGCGCATCGACAGGCGGGATCCTGTTCGGTATCGACCCGTCATACGTATTCTGGATGGGCTCGGCGGCGGCACTGCTGCTGATGCTGCTGTTGATTATCGCTAAACCAAAACCAAATCAGACAGCAGAGGTGATGAACGCGCTCGGAGCCAACCAGCCGCAAATCACGGCGAAAACGGTATTTAATCTGTTCCGCCAGCGCAAAATGTGGCTGTTTATTCTCTACGTGGTGGGCGTTGCCTGCGTCTATGACGTATTCGACCAGCAGTTTGCCACCTTCTTCAAATCCTTCTTTGCTACGCCGCAGGAGGGCACCCGCGCCTTTGGTTTTGCCACCACGGCCGGGGAGATCTGCAACGCCATTATCATGTTCTGCTCGCCGTGGATCATTAACCGCATCGGGGCAAAAAACACGCTGCTGATTGCCGGGCTGATTATGGCGACGCGTATTATTGGCTCGTCGTTCGCCACGACGGTGGTTGAGGTGGTCGCTCTGAAGATGCTGCATGCGCTGGAGGTGCCGTTCCTGCTGGTGGGGGCCTTTAAATACATTACCGGCGTATTTGATACCCGTTTGTCTGCCACTATCTACCTGATTGGCTTCCAATTTGCTAAACAGTCAGCGGCGATATTCCTCTCCGCTTTTGCCGGGAATATGTATGACCGGATCGGCTTCCAGGATACCTACCTGATGCTGGGCTGCTTTGTACTTGCGATTACGGTGGTATCGGCGTTTACGCTGAGCGGCAGACAGCAGAGTGTCACCCAAGGCAACACGGTGAAAGTGAATTAAAGGGGCGCTGCCGGCCAGGCGGCAGCGTGCAATCTCTCACTCCAGGTAGAAAACCTCTTTTAGCTCGGCGCTAACCGGGCTGTTATCGGCATTGGCGGGCATGACGTCGCGCATATGTTGCCACCAGCGCTGGCAGACGTCGGTGTTAGCGACCGCGTTCCAGCGCTCCTCAGACTCAATCTCCACGGTGGCAAACAGCAGGTTACGCGCTTTATCGAGATAGATAGCATAGTGATGCGCGCCGTGATCCTTCAGAACCGCCTCCAGCTCGGGCCAGATGGGATTATGGCGGCGCTCGTACTCCTCATGCGCGTTGGCGTTGACCTGCATGACAAAAGCTTTACGGATCATAATGCCTCCAGATAGAGTTAATTTTGTTAAATTCGTCTTCGCTGCAGAATCCGGCGGGTGATTATCGGCAGAGAGATGACCACAATCAGCATCGCGCCGATGATGATCGACATCACGATGCCCGGCACGTTAAGCAGGCTCAGGCCAAAGGTCACCAGCCCCATCAGGAAGGCGGCGATAATCACGCCCACCATGCTGCCGGAGCCGCCAAGAATATTGACCCCACCCAGCACCGCCATAGTCACTACCGCCAGCTCCCAGCCGGTAGCGATAGTGGGGCGGGTACTGCCGAGGCGCGAGGTAAGCAGCACCGAGGCCAGTCCGGCCATCAGCCCCACCAGGGCAAACAGCAGCAGGTTGTGACGCTTGACGTTGATGCCCGAGTACCACGCTCCAGTCGGGTTGTTGCCGATGGCGTAGGTGCGACGGCCAAAGTTAGTACGGTGCAGCACGAACGCAAAAATGCCCGCCAGCACGATAAAGAGCGCAAACTCAAACGACAGTGCCCCCCAGACGTAGCCCTGGCCGAACCACGCGAAGCTTTCGGGGTACGTGTTCAGCGCCTTATCACCAAGCAGAATATAGGTGATGCCGCGATAGAGACTCATGGTGCCGATGGTGATGACGATAGAGGAGAGATTAAACCGCGTCACCAGCAGGCCGTTAAACAGGCCGCACAGCAGACCGACGCCTAACCCCACAACCACCAGCAGCGGTGTATCCACCCCCGCCTGGGCGCAAAAGCCCATCACGGTGGAGCTGAGGGCAATGGTGGAGGCTACCGACAGATCAATCTCCCGGGCGATAATCAGCATCGCCATCGGCAGAACGATGATCGCCTTCTCGGTGAAGTTAAAGGTGGCGTCAGAGAGGTTCCAGATATTGAGAAAGTAGGGAGAGGCGAAGGCGTTAATTAAAAACACCAGCAGCGTGACGGCGAGTAAGAAACCCTCCCAGCACAGGAGCCGTTTCAGCAGCGGCAGCGTTGCGGGAGAGCTGCCTGGGCCGTCAGTGGTTAACATTTTACTCATGATTTCACCGCCTGTTTCTGTCGGGCCAGCGCCGCGTCGCGCAGGATCAGCCGACCTTTGCGTTTATTGCCGCGCTCATTAAGCAGAACCGCTATCACAATCACCGTGCCGGAGATGGCCATCTGCCAGAAGGGCGAGATACCGATCACCGGCAGCGCGTTGTTGATCACGCCGAGGAACAGCGCGCCAAACAAGCAGCCGAGCACGCGGCCCGTACCGCCCATGGTGCTAACCCCACCGATTACGCAGGCGGCCACCACCTGCAGCTCAAAGCCGTTAGCGACGTCGACATAGGCCACGGCGAAGCGGGAGATCCACAGGTAGCCGCAGAACCCGGCCAGCGCGCCGGAGAGGCAGAAGCTGACGAACTGCATTTTTCCAGCGTTGATGCCGGTGTAGTAGGCTGCTGTGGCGTTGCCGCCTGCGGTATAGAGCGCCCGCCCGGTGCGGCTGTAGCGCAAGAAGTAGCCTACCAGCAGCAGCGCGGCGACGGCGCACCAGCTCAGCAGCGGCAGCCCCAGCACGCTGGCGCGCGGCAGAGCAAGGAAATCGCCGCTCATCTGGTGGGAGTTGATCCAGCCCCCGTCAGAAAGTAGAAAGATAATGCCGCGATAGATGCTCATGGTGCCGAGCGTCACCACAATCGCCGGAATGCCCATCTTCCACACCAGCAGGCCGTTGATCGCGCCCATCACCAGTCCAAGGCCGGTCGCCAGGATCAGCAGCGCCCAGACCGGAATATCAGGATGATGGAAGTTGAGCAGGGCGACAATCATCCCGGTCAGCGCCAGGTTGGCGGCCATCGACAGATCGATGCCCTTGGTCAGCAGCACCATCATCTGGCCGAGGGCGAGAATAATCAGGATCGCCGTATCGTTAAACATCTCTGCCAGATTGCCAGGGGCGATAAACGACGGCATGCGGCTGCCGATAGCCAGTACCATCAGGACGATCACCGCGGCCAGCAGCGCCTCGCGGTTTTTAAGCAGTTGTTGCCACATTATGCTGCCTCCTGTTTCGCACCGCTGGCAGCGCTAACGATGGTCTCGGCGGTAGCTTCACCCGTCGCGTATTCGGCGACCATCCGCCCCTCATGCATCACCACGATCCGGTCGGCCATGCCCATTACCTCTGGCAGCTCCGAGGAGACCATGATCACTGCCAGCCCCTGGCCGACCAGCTCGGACATAAACTGATGTACGGCCGCCTTCGAGCCGATGTCGATGCCTTTGGTGGGCTCATCAAGAATGATGACGTCGGGATGCGTGGCGAGCCATTTACCGATCACCACCTTCTGCTGGTTGCCGCCGGAGAGCGTCTCCACCGGCTGTTGCCAGCTGAACGCTTTGACCTGGAGCCGTCTGGCATACTCGTCGGCGAGTCGCCACTCACGGTCGTCGTGCAGCACGCCGTTCGGATTTAGCTTGCCGAGCTGCGGCAGGCTGATGTTCTGGGCGATAGGCAGGGCAATAATGGCTCCCTGCTTCTGCCGCTCCTCCGGCACGCAGACGATACCGGCCCGGATAGCATCCGCAGGCTGGTGGAACTGCACCGTTTTGCCGTTAAGCACGATGCTGCCGGAAGAGGGGCGCGACACGCCGGAAAGCGCCTGCATCAGCTCGGTACGACCTGCGCCCACCAGCCCGTAAAAGCCAAGGATCTCGCCCTTGCGCAGGGTAAAGTTGATGTGGGCAAACTCGGTGGGATGGCAGAGATCCTTCACCTCCAGCACCGTTTCGCCAGGATCGCAGGCGATCTTGGGATAGGTCTGGGTAATGGCCCGGCCTACCATCATCGCCACCATCCGCTCTTCGCTAATCTCGCTCATCGCCCCGGAGCCGACGTACACCCCGTCGCGTAGAATGGTGTAGTGATCCGCCAGCTCAAAAATCTCGTCGAATTTATGGGAGATAAACAGGATCGCTTTGCCCTCCTGCTTCAGGCGCTCAACGATCTGGTAGAACTCCAGAATCTCGTGCTGGGAGAGCGCGGCAGTAGGCTCGTCGAGGATCACTACCTGCGCATCAAAGGAGAGGGCGCGTGCAATGGCGACCATGTGGCGCTGGGCGATGCTCAGGGTTTTTAGGGTCGCATGGGGATCGATCTGCACTTCGAGGCGAGCGAGGATATCCCGGGCTTTCTGGTGCATGGCGGGCCAGTCGAGCTTTTTCAAAAAACCCTTATAGAGGTACTGGCCGACAAAAATGTTCTCCGTTACCGACAGCTCATCAAACAGCACGGTCTCCTGGTGGATCGCCGTAATGCCCACCCGATGGGCGGATTCCGGTGTTGGTAGTTGGATAGGGATCGCCTTATAGAGAATTTCACCCTCTTCAGGCTGATAGATGCCGGTCATCACTTTAACCAGCGTGGATTTGCCTGCGCCATTTTCACCAATCAGCGCGGTGACTTTGCCAGGCCAGAGGTCAAGCTGTACGTTCTCAAGAGCGCGCACGCCAGGGAACACCTTGGTGATCCCCTTGAGCTGAAGCAGTGGTGTCATGATAAGTCTCCGTAATCGTAGGGCGGGTCGGCGTTAGCGCCACCCGCCGTTTAGCCGGATAGCGGATTAGAAGATCTTCGAAAACTTATCGATATTGCTGGCATCGTAGACGAACGGCTCAGACATCGCACCACTACCGTCTGCATCCAGCTTCACCTTGCCGAGTTTGCCCATATTGGCTTCCGTTTTAGTGGCCGTGCCTTTGACCAGATCGTCCGCCAGATAGGTAGCGGCGTAGCCCAGATCGATCGGGTTCCAGATTGCAAAGCTCTTGGTTGCGCCCGATTTCACCGCGCCCGCCATCTCAGACGGCAGGCCTAATCCGGTGACGTACACCTTGCCAATCTTGCCCTGATCCTTCACCGCCTGGGCGGCAGCCACGATACCCACCGAGGAGGGGGAGACGATCACCTTCAGGTCCGGGTAGGTTTTCAGCAGGCCGACCGCTTCGCGGTAGCTCTTATCGGAGAGGTCATCGCCGTAGGCTACCGTCACCAGGTTAACGGAGGGGTACTTCGGCAGCACCTTTTTCATCTCTTCAATCCAGATGTTCTGGTTGGTCGAGGTTGGCGTTGCGCTGAGGATCGCCACGTCGCCT
Organism: Enterobacter sp. C2; assembly: GCF_019880405.1. Lineage (NCBI taxonomy): Bacteria > Pseudomonadati > Pseudomonadota > Gammaproteobacteria > Enterobacterales > Enterobacteriaceae > Enterobacter > Enterobacter sp. C2. The sequence goes on along the minus strand of NZ_CP082269.1, from coordinate 4,162,646 downwards.
TTCTCCACGTTCAGCGCCTTCAGCGCCTCGGCGGCGAGCTTAACGTTGGTTTCACCAATCAGGGCATTGTTGGATGGATTGAGATGGATCTGGCGGCCCGCTTTCGCTACGCCGGAGTCCCACGAGACAACTTTAATCCCGCGCTGCATCGCTTTTTTCAGTACCGGCACAACGGCATCCGGATCGTTTGCTGAGATAGCGATCGCATCTACCCCCTGGGCGATCAACCCGTTAAGCACTTCGATCTGCGCTTCCGCCGTGGTGGTGGTCGGACCGGTATAAATGACTTTAACATCCCCTAACTCTTTAGCCGCCTCCTGGGCACCGACGTTCGCTGCCTCAAAAAAACCATTGCCGAGGGATTTTGCGACCAGGGCAATTTTGACTTCTGCTAGTGCGGAACCGGACAACGCCAGAGCGGCAACGGTGAGGATCAAGCTTGTCTTTATTCTCATTGCTTTTACTCCACTGATATTGAGTTAGTTGTGTAGGGCTTGCAGGTGTGGCTTCGCCCCGTCTCAATGAGCGGGGCGCGATGTTCTTATTTATAAAGCTGTAGTGCGCTGGCTATCGGGGTGACGCCAAAACGTTTACCGAGGGCGATTAACTCCTCCTGAGTGATGGTCTGCTTCATGCCGCCCATCGAGTAGACCTTCACCAGTACCTCGGCAGACTTCTCGGCGGTGTCGATCAGGCCAAAGGCTTCGTCCAGCGTTGGACCGCTGCCGAAGACGCCGTGGAACGGCCAGAGCACCAGCGAGTGCCGTGACATCTGCCCTGCGGTGGCCTGGCCAATCTCATCGGTGCCGGGGACCATCCATGGCAGAATGCCAACGCCGTCAGGAAACACAACCAGGCATTCGGTACTGCCTTCCCACAGTTTGCGGGTGATCACATCCGTATCGTTTTCCAACACATAGGTGAGGGCGATCAGGTTGGTGGCGTGGCAGTGCATAATCACACGGTCTTTGCCGTCGGTAGCCTTGATGCGCTCGCAGTGGGAGAGAAAGTGCGCTGGCAGCTCGGAGGTGGGAACCGCTTCGTCGGTGAGCCCCCAGAGAATGTGGTAGCCCGCGCCGTCGCTGTCGACCTTAACGATGCCTAAGTTAGCGACCGGGTCGAGCTGCACGTTACGGAAAAACTTGCCGGAGCCAGTGACGATAAACGGCGTATTGGCCAGCATTGGCATCGGCTGGCTCAGGGCGATATAGCGCGGACTGGCGTGGAATTCGGCTGTAAACGGGGCGATATCGCCGTCGTCCAGCCGCAGGGTCAGATTGCCGCCGTTGCGCTCGTCCCAGCCCTTCAGCCAGGCGTCAGAGGTCGCTTTGATCATCCCCTGGACGAACCATGAATTAGTGATGGTCTGCATAGTCTTATAATTCCTTTGAAAATGCCGGGTGGCGCTGCGCTTACCCGGCCTACTGTTTATTTACGGTGACTTAAAATCTCTTGCTCATAGGCCCGCACGCTGTCCAGCCACTGGCTCCCCGCCGGGGTATCGTGACGCTGGCAGTACATCTCCCATACCGCCTGCCACGGCAGCGATTTTTGCTCTTCCAGCAGCGCCAGCCGGGCGGTGTAATCGCCCTCGGCTTCCAGCGTGCGCAGCTGGTCGGTGGGCTCCAGCAGGGCACGCAGCAGGGCTTTTTTCATATTGCGGGTACCAATCACCCATGCGGCGATGCGGTTGATCGACGCATCAAAGAAGTCGAGGCCAATGTGCACCCGGTCAAAGAGATCGTGGCGAACGATTTCGCTGGCAATGGCTTGGGTTTCGTCATCCAGCAGCACCACGTGGTCGCTGTCCCAGCGCACCGGGCGGCTAACGTGCAGCAGCAGGCGCGGGACATAGAGCATGGCGGCGGAGATCTTGTCGGAGATCACCTCCGTCGGATGGAAGTGGCCCGCATCCAGACAGAGCGCGGTCTGGCGGCTGGTGGCATAGCCCATATAAAACTCGTTCGAGCCGACGGTGTAGCTCTCCGCTCCGATGCCGAACAGCTTGCTCTCTACGGCATCGATGTGGTGGTCGAGGCTCAGCTTTTCGCTCAGGGCTTCATCCAGCGCGGCAAGCAGGCGCTGACGCGGGGCGAGGCGGTCAACGGTGACGTCTTTCATGCCGTCCGGAACCCAGATATTCATCACCGACGGCGTGCCCAGCTGCTCGCCAAACCAGGCAGATACGCGGCGGCAGGCTTTAACGTGGTCGATCCAGAACTGGCGGATCTCGTCGTTGGCGTGGGAGAGGGTAAAGCCATCGGCGCTCAGCGGATGCGAGAAGCAAGAGGGGTTAAAGTCCAGGCCCAGCTTCTGCGCTTTTGCCCACGCCACCCAGTTGGTAAAGTGCTCGGGCCTGATGGCGTTACGCTCCACCGGCGTCTCTGATTCAAGGTAGATTGCATGCAGATTCAGACGCATTGGCCCGGGGATCAGGCTCAGAGCCTGCTCCAGATCCGCCCGCAGCTCCTGTGCGCTGCGCGCTTTGCCAGGGTAGTTGCCGGTGGCCTGGATCCCGCCGGTCAGGCCGCCCTGCGGGTTCTCAAACCCAGCCACGTCATCGCCCTGCCAGCAGTGCATGGAAACCGGCAGGCGATCGAGCTGGCGCAGCGCCTCCTCAACGTCAACGCCTACCGCGGCAAACCGCTGCTTAGCAAGTTCCCAGGCTTGTTCAATGGGAGTGGTCATGCGCAAAGCTCCTTTCTCTGTTGTTTGGTTTGAAACTGCGCGACGTGGCGGGCAATTTCACTGTCAGGTTGTGGAATAAAGGTTGTCAGGGGGTAATTGGCCGTCACGACCTGACGGAAAGCGTCGACGTTGTCCAGCTCGTCCAGGGTCATGAGTTGAATACCGATATTGCCCAGCGTCGAGGCTTCGATGGGGCCAGCGACCACCGTGACGCCGCAGGCGTCGGCGCAGAGCTGGTTGAGAAGACGGTTCTGGCAGCCGCCGCCAACGATATGCAGCTGGCTGAACCGTTTGCCGCGCAGCGCCGCCAGCTCGCCGAGCACGTCGGCGTAGAGCAGGGCGAGGCTGTCGAAGATGCAGCGCGCCAGTTCAGCCTGGCTGGCTGGCTCTGGCTGGCCTGACTCGCGGCAGGCAGCGCGGATCTCGGCGCTCATGTTTTCCGGGTTGATAAAGCGATCATCGTTGGGATTAATCAGCATCCGGCATGCGGTTAGCTGCTCGGTTTCCGCAATCAGGGCGGGCAGGTCGGTGACGTTCTGCTCTTTCAACACGCGCTGTAGCAGCCACAGGCCCATGATATTTTTCAGCACCCGGTAGCGCCCTTCGGCACCGCCCTCGTTGGTGATATTGGCCGCCAGCGCAGCTTCGTTGGTATAGGGCGTTTGGCTCTCAAAACCCATCAGGGACCAGGTTCCGGAGGAGAGGTAGGCGCTGTCCGCATCGCTCAGCGGCGAGGCGATCACGGCGCTGGCGGTATCATGGCTGGCGACGGCCACGACGGGAATTCCACTCCCCTGCGGGCTTCGCCAGTGGCCAATCACGTTGCCCGGCTGGGTCGGTTTGCCAAACCACGCTGGGTTAGCGCCGGTCCAGGCCAGCAGGATGTCATCCCAATCATTGCTATGGATACTCACCAGTTGGGTCGTGGTGGCGTTGGTGTACTCCCAGTTCATTTTGCCCGTCAGGCGAAAGCTGAAGTAGTCCGGGATCAGCAGGGCATGAGCCACCTGCGCCGCCTGCTCTGGCTGCTGTTCGACAAATGTGTGCAGCTGATAGAGCGTGTTGAACGGCAGAAACTGAATGCCGCTGCGGCGGTAAATTGTCTCTCTGCCGAGCTGCGCCTGGGCGCTGGCCATTACGCCGTGGGTGCGCCCGTCGCGGTACGACACCGGCAGACCGACGCGCTGGCCGTGCTCATCAAGCAGCACATAGTCCACGCCCCAGGTATCAATGCCGATGCTATCGATCTGAATGCCCTGCTCACTGACCTTGTTTAACCCAAGGCGAATCTCACTCTCCAGGCTGTCGATATCCCAGGTAGCAAAGCCGTCCACGTTTTGCAGGCAGTTGACGAAGCGGTGAATTTCACGCAGCGTCAGGGCGCGCTGTTCACTGTCGTAACGCGCCAGCATGACGCGTCCACTGGATGCGCCGAGATCGACCGCGACACAATGGCGAAAGGTCATAGTGGAGTCCTCTGAGAGTCAATGCCGACAGTCTACGAACCCCCTTAGCGGCGTACCTTCTCGCTATGGACAGGCAAAATTAGGCGCTGGCAAGAAAGCAAAGATGAACGTGATAGCGTTCACAATTTCCAGTAATAGCGCCTCTTATCACTGGTGTGACGCCAGCCGCATTTCCGGATCTTTCCCACCGTTTCTTGAAAAAGCGACCGGGTTTGCGCGCTTTGATGTCAAAAATTCAAGGTGGGATTGTCAGCCCTTCATTACTCTTTTTGGCATGTTCTTCATTTCAGGAAGCCATCATGACCGTACTACACAGCGTGGATTTTTTTCCGTCAGGTAAAACGCCTGTGGCCATTGAGCCGCGCCTTCCCCAATCGGCGTTTCCTGAACATCACCATGATTTTCATGAGATTGTTATCGTTGAGCATGGCACGGGCATTCATGTCTTTAACGGCCAGCCCTACTCCATCAGCGGGGGCAGCGTCTGTTTCATCCGTGACCACGATCGCCATCTCTACGAACACACGGATAATCTCTGTCTGACCAACGTGCTCTACCGCTCGCCGGAGGCTTTCCAGTTCCTGACGGGGCTGAACCAGCTGCTGCCTCAGGAGCAGGACGGGCACTACGCCTCCCACTGGCGAGTTAACCAGGGCGCGCTACAGCAGGTGCGGCAGATCGTCGGCCAGATGGAGCAGAGCGCCGAGGAGGAGAGCACCGCCGCTCTTGCCAGCCGGGAGATCCTGTTTATGCAGCTGCTGGTGCTGCTGCGTAAGAGCAGTCTTGAGGAGGGAGCCGTTAACAATGATGCTCGCCTGAACCAGATGATGGCGTGGCTGGAGGATCACTTCGCGGATGAGGTTTGCTGGGAGTCCCTGGCTGACCGTTTCTCTCTCTCGCTGCGTACGCTGCACCGTCAGCTGAAGCAGCACACGGGCATGACCCCGCAGCGCTATCTCAACCGCCTGCGCCTGATTAAGGCCCGCCACCTGCTGCGCCACAGCGATGAGAGCGTCACCGACATTGCGTTTCGCTGCGGTTTTGGCGACAGCAACCACTTTTCGACGCTTTTTCGCCGCGAATTTAACTGGTCACCGCGGGATATCCGTCAGGGGCGGGATGCTCCGCTGCAATAGCCGTAAACGAGAAGAGAGTCACCGTTTTTTTGCTAAAAAACAGCTAAATATAGAAGGTTGAAGGCTGTTGAGGTGACGCTGTGGCAGGTCAGTTAATTCTGCGGAGGGATGATTTTTTTGCCAGGCCCGGGCAGGCGGTTGCGGTGGCCGATCGCTATCCGCAAAACGTCTTTGCTGAACACACCCATGAGTTCAACGAGCTGGTGCTGGTCTGGCGCGGCAATGGCCTGCATATTCTTAACGATCGCCCGTATCGTATTACCCGGGGCGATCTCTTCTATATCCGCGCCGAGGACCGTCACGCCTACGCCTCGGTAAACGATCTGGTGCTGCAAAACATCATCTACTGCCCGGAGCGGCTGACGCTCAACCTTGACTGGGCTGCGCATATCCCCGGCCTGGACGGCGGAGAGCCGATACCCTACTGGCGCATTGGCAGCAGCGGTATGGCCCAGGCCCGGCAGGTGATTAGCCAGCTTGAGCATGAGAGCACGAAAGCGGATCCGCTCTCCGATCCGCTGGCGGAAACGCTGTTTGCCCAACTGGTATTAACCCTGAAGCGCCATCGCTACGCCACTAATAATCTTTCGGCGACCCGTAGCGAAGCGTTGCTGGATAAACTCATCACCGCCCTGGCCAGCAGCCTCAACCGCGCCTTTTTGCTTGAGCAATTTTGCGAGCAAAATCAGTGCAGTGAGCGTACACTACGCCAGCAGTTTCGTACCCAGACCGGCATGACAATCAACCACTATCTGCGCCAGCTGCGCATCTGTCACGCTCAGTATCTGCTCCAGCACAGCGAGCTGATGATCGGTGAAATTGCCACACGCTGTGGTTTTGAAGACAGCAACTATTTTTCCGTAGTTTTTACCCGTGAAACCGGCGTGGCACCGAGTCAGTGGCGTCACCGCAGCAGGATGCTGACGGGTACATAACAGAAGGTTATAACCATATAAAAACTACGGCATTGATAAACATTTTCAATACTACTTAATTAACTATAATGAACCAACTGCTTACGCGGCGTTAACAGTATCGCCGCCCGACAATTAATGGAGATGATTATGAGTTACACACTGCCATCACTGCCGTACGCTTATGATGCACTGGAACCACACTTCGATAAGCAGACGATGGAAATCCATCACACTAAACATCACCAGACCTACGTTAACAATGCTAACGCCGCACTGGAAAGCCTGCCTGAGCTGGCTAACCTGCCGGTAGAAGAGCTGATCACCAAGCTGGATCAGGTTCCGGCCGACAAAAAAACCGTCCTGCGTAACAATGCTGGCGGTCACGCTAACCACAGCCTGTTCTGGAAAGGCCTGAAAACCGGCACTACCCTGCAGGGCGATCTGAAAGCCGCCATCGAGCGCGACTTCGGCTCCGTTGAGAAATTCAAAGAAGAGTTCGAGAAAGCAGCGGCAACCCGCTTTGGCTCCGGCTGGGCATGGCTGGTACTGAAAGGCGACAAGCTGGCCGTTGTCTCTACCGCAAACCAGGATAACCCGCTGATGGGTGAAGCTGTTTCTGGCGCATCCGGCTTCCCGATCCTGGGCCTGGATGTGTGGGAACACGCTTACTACCTGAAATACCAGAACAAACGCCCGGACTACATCAAGGCATTCTGGGAAGTTGTGAACTGGGACGAAGCTGCTGCCCGTTTCGCTGCTAAAAAATAAGGTTGCATTGCGACCAGTGAAAAGCGAGTCTTATGACTCGCTTTTTTTGTATCTGGATAAGGCGCGGTGATGCATCATCAGGTTAACGTTTTTACTGGTAAAGTAAGAGATTACGCAGGCAGTCGGCCAAGCGCCATTGCCAAAGTGCAGGTTGACGGCGAGCTGACGTTAAGCGAGCGGGGGCTTGCGGGAGATGAGCAGGCCGAGAAGAAGATCCACGGCGGGCCAGATCGTGCCCTGTGCCACTACCCACGCGAGCACTATCGCCACTGGGCAAGCGCATTTCCTGAACAGGCAGAGCGCTTTGTCGCGCCAGCGTTCGGCGAGAACCTCTCCACCGAGGGAATGACCGAGCAAAACGTCTATATCGGGGATATTTTTCGCTGGGGTGAAGCGCTGATTCAGGTGACCCAGCCGCGTTCGCCCTGTTTTAAAGTTAACTACCATTTTGCCATTCATGACCTCTCCTCCCTGATGCAGGAGAGCGGCCGCACGGGCTGGCTCTACCGGGTCATTGCCCCCGGCAGCGTCTCCAGCGATGCGCCCCTTGAACTGGTTTCCCGCTGTAGCGACGTGAGCGTCTATGAGGCCGCCGCCATCGCCTGGCATCTGCCGTTTGACGACGAGCAGTACCACCGCCTGCTCTCTGCCGCTGGCCTCTCGGTGAGCTGGGCCAGAACCATGCAGAAACGACGCCTGAGCGGCAAGATTGAAAGCTTTGCGCCCAGACTGTGGGGCAGGAAATAGCAGGCCGGGGGTTGCCCGGCCTGGAGACGCTACACGTATAAACTATGAACGCTTATGCAGCGGTAGCCACATCGTTAAGCGTAAGCCGCCTAACGGGCTGTCGTCGGCCTTCACCCAGCCGCGGTGCTGCTGGATAGCCGTCTCGACAATCGCCAACCCCAGCCCGCTGCCGCCGGACTCTCGGTCACGCGCTTCGTCGGTACGATAGAACGGGCGGAAAATCTGCTCGCGATCTTCCGCACTGACGCCCGGACCGTCGTCATCCACGTTAACCGTCACGCCCTCTTTATCCACCGCAAAACTTACCTCAATCCTCGTATGCGAGTAGCGCAGGGCATTACGCACGATATTTTCCAGCGCGCTCTCCAGCGCGTTCGGGTTACCGTACAGCGGCCACGGTCCCGGTGGGAAGTTGACGGTCAGTGATTTGCCCATCTGCTCGGCTTCAAAGGCGGCGTTATCCAGCACGTCGTTCCATAGGTGATTGGCCTTAACGGTTTCGCTCACCAGCGCATTTTTCTGCTGATTACGCGACATCACCAGCAGATCGTTAATCATGCTGTCGAGACGCTGCGCCTCGGTCTCAATGCGGGCCAGCTCCTTGCTCTCACCGCTGCGGCGGCGCAGCAAGGCGGTGCCCAGCTGTAAACGCGTAAGCGGGGTGCGCAGCTCGTGAGAGATGTCAGAGAGCAGGCGCTGCTGAGTGGTCATCATGCGTTCAAGCGCAGTGACCATCTGGTTAAAGCTGGCTCCGGCAGCAAGAAACTCCTGCGGCCCGGCTTCCAGCTCGGGATGCTGGCGCAGGTTGCCCTGAGCCACCTCGTCCGCCGCGTTTTTCAGCTTACGCGCCGGTTTGGCCAGGCTCCACGCCAGCCAGAGCAGCAGCGGAGAGCTGATCAACATCGTCACAATCAGCAGCAGGAGCGGTCGGTCAAACAGCAGGTTGATAAAATCGGACTGGGAGTTGCTCGCCGGACGGATGAGGTAGAGCTGGTAGTTATCTTCCCCGTCGCGGATGGAAAACGGCCCTACCAGCTCTACCCGTCCATATTTTTTCTTCTGCGGATGATCGGAGTTATCCGCCTGGCCAATAAAGTTACGAATGATCTGCATTTCGCTACGTTCAGCGCCGATCACCCGGCCTTCACTGGTTACCAACAGCAGGCGCTGCCCCGGCGGGGCCCACTTATCAATTGCGCGAAACAGCCGCCGCCACCACATCAAATCGTTCGGTGGATCGAGGGCCAGCTCCGCCTCAACGTGCTGCTCAATCATAATGCCCTGGCGCTGCTCGCTATCCAGCAGCTCCGTCATTTGCCGGGAATCCAGCTTAGGCACCATTAAGACCAGCATCAGCACCAGTGCCAGCGTTAGCCAAAAAATGGCAAAGATGCGTGCCGTCAAACTTCCTATCATGAAGCCGCAACCATCAGATAGCCGCGTCCGCGCAGCGTTTTAAACCATGGATGACCATCTTTACGCTCCGGCAGCTTACGGCGCAGGTTAGAGATATGCATATCGATCGCGCGATCGAACGGCGTCAGGCGTTTACCCAAAACCTCCTGGCTAAGATGCTCCCTGGAGACCACCTGGCCAAGATGCTGCGCCAGCAGGTAGAGCAGGGTGAACTCGGTACCGGTCAGCTCCAGCGACTGGCCATCAAAACTGGCCTCCTGACGGCCTGGATTCAGGCTCAGGGCGTCCACTTCCAGGGTCGGTGAACCGTTATCGCTGTTCTGCTGCTGCTCACTCCAGTGTGAACGGCGCAGAATGGCGCGAATACGGGCTACCAGTTCGCGATCGTTAAAGGGTTTAGGCAGATAGTCGTCCGCGCCCAGCTCAAGGCCGAGAACGCGATCCAGCTCGCTACCGCGTGCCGTCAGCATAATGACGGGTGTCTGGTGTGTCTGGCGTAGCTCTTTAAGGGTGTCGATACCATTCTTCTTTGGCATCATTACGTCGAGCAAAAGCAGATCGATGCTGTCGTCCAGGAGGTCGAGCGCCTGCTCCCCGTCATGGGCAACCTGCACATTGAAGCCTTCCATGTCGAGCAGCTCCTTTAAAAGGGAAGTAAGCTCTCGGTCATCGTCAACTAACAAAATTTTATTCATTATTTAAATACCTCCGAGGCAGAAATTACGTCATCAAGGCTCGCTAATCCATGACTTTACGTTGTTTTACACCCCCTGACGCTAGTTTGCAGCCTGAATCGTAGACTGAGTTCAGTTGATTGGCGACACAAACGATTTTGGGAGCAAGTGATGCGCATTGTTACCGCTGCCGTCATGGCCTCAACGCTGACGTTAAATACCGTTGGCCACGCAGCTGAAGGTGTAACAGGCGAGAGCTGGCACGGCTCTGAAGAGCTGGCACCGCGTAGCACCCAGAGCCATATGTTTGACGGTATTAGTTTAACTGAACAACAGCGCCAGCAACTGCGTGATTTGATGCAGCAGGCGAGGCACAAGTTGCCACCTGTTAATGTTAGCGAAATCGAGACGATGCACGGCCTCGTGACCGCAGAAAAATTTAATGAAAGCGCCGTACGCGCTCAGGCAGAAAAAATGGCGCAGGAGCAGGTTGCCCGCCAGGTCGAAATGGCCCGGGTTCGCAACCAGATGTATCACCTGCTCACGCCCGAGCAACAGGCGGTTTTACACGACAAGCACCAACAGCGAATTAACCAGCTGCGCGACGTTGCAAAAATGCAGCAGGAATCGCCGCTAACGTTATCGAGTAGCAGTACCGGTAGTAAGTAGTAACCAGTAACAACCCTGTTTTCCTTGCCATAGACACCATCCCTGTCTTCCCCCTCATGATGAGGGGGTTTTTTTTGTCAGTCACTTAGAAAAATGGCTTATAAATCAATCATCCGTGCAACAGCCATAAGTAGTTGCAAGGAGGATATCGCGTTATGTGGACCGATCCCGTAAAGCCAGGTAGGTCAGTTAAAGGGCCTTGATCTCAGTTAGTAAGAATTGAGTTTATGCCATGTATAAGTTCAGGAAAGTAGCTTTGATCAATGAGCATGCCACCTTCCAGCGTCCAAAGAGTTAGCCTATTCGGCGTGATTTTGAAATTGAACCCAATAGCGTAAGCGTCTATTGCATGATGAATATCGAATTGAAAGGTATTAACGCGAGGTGCATAGACTACAGGCGCTGGAGCCCGATGATCAGATAAGCAGTGCCAGAATTGGGTCAGCTTGTCCCGGAGCTCCTCAAGATCAAAAAGGCTAAATTCACATTCGCACCCCAGGTTTACGCCCGAACCTTGTACTTCCAACCAGCATATAATCAAATCCTGACGCCTGTCTTCCGGCTCTTCAACCCTTTCAACAAAGGAAAATCGGAAAAGTGCGTCATCGGTTTTTATCTCAAACATAAACGTGGCTCGCTGAGGCTTAATCGTAGTGAAAGTGCATAATTGTCCAGTCTTTTTCTCTGACAAGAACGTGAAGGCGGTAACGCTGATGGACATATTTTACCTGACCGCCAACAGTACGTTTAACTAACCGATACATTTCCGTCCGGTAAACAAATTGCCCGGCAATTTTTTGTGGGTCTGGATTTCTTGAACCATACCGGATTGTTTTTTCCATAATTTGTAAAGGTACATAACGGCCTGGATCACTCATACGCATCGCAACTGTTTTTGTTACTTTCAGGTTCCGCGCCGACAGACCTGCTTTTAGCCGTCCACGTAAAAAACTTATCGTCGCATGGCTTAGTTTTGCAGAAAGGGCTGCACGGCTACTGGCCTCAAAAAATGCGCGGCCAGTACGAAGTATACGGAACACGCCAAAAGCGATAAGGGCAATATCTATTGGATCAATCAAGGGGCTTTCTAGCGGAGCCTCTTCCATGCGCAAAAAGATACCGTCTGTATCGTATATTTGCCATAAACCGGGCGCTTGCAGGACCGAATAACCAATGCACATTCCCGTTTCTTCATCAAGGATAGGCTGGGAATTATGCGGTCTGTTACGTGGTGGTAACTCAAAAAATACACCATCCGGGAGACTCGAATGAAACGTTAAAAAATATCCCGGCTCTTCCTGCATGGTGGGGACGTATCCTGTCACGGGTTCGCTCCTTTGTATCAGTTGAAGAAAGATATGCTATCGGCCCTTTTTCTACTTGACCAGTCACTACACTCTTTTCATGGTAATGGTCGTTAAGGCGCATAAACAAAAAAGAACGAGATGGTGAAACGACCCTGCTTTTTTTGCAGAGCAGTTTTGTCGAAGTGTAGTCAAAATGTAGACTAAAATTAGAATAAATTCTTTTATTCCAGTGTGTTAAGCGCGAAATATCTTCGCCCCCCTGCATCTCCCTTATGATGAAGGGTTTTTTGACTGAAAATAATAAAATTTTTTCAAAATGCGTTGTTAGCTTTTGTCCGTTTCTTAAAATGCACAATGATGCCAACAGGTTGCGCCAGGAGACCGGTAATGCCAGACAAAGCGGCACAGGTAAGAGCTCTCATTAAAAAGCATTTCTGGGCGATGGCAGATAATACTTCCATCAGTACGGGAAATAAGCGTGTCCTGCCTGAAGATGTAACTGACTTTCTCGACGAGTATAGAGAGACGCTGGATGTAGATATGTCTGGCTTCAATTTTAACCGCTATTTTCCCAACGCAGGCATTCGTTTTCTGCCCAATGCCATACTTCCGCGTTATCTAAGAACAGATCATCACGTACCCGAACCCCTCACTGTCAGCATGCTTATTGAGTCGGCTGAGGCTGGCCGCTGGTTGTTTTAGTTGTTCAGCTAATTTTCTGTTGAAGATGGCCTGATTAAGGCCATGACCACCCGCTAAGGCTTAATAGCAGTTAAACCACTGGCATCCGCCCCGTTTTTTGTCACATTGCCTGATTTATCATCCGTTATACTACTCCCCGTGTCCGGGTAGGAGTGCGTATGAATCAAATGTATGGGCAGCTGGTGAGCCGGGCAGCTATTGCCGCGACGGTAATGGCCTCGTTGCTGCTGGTAATTAAAATTTTTGCATGGTGGTACACCGGATCGGTGAGCGTGCTGGCGGCGCTAGTCGATTCGCTGGTGGATATTGCCGCCTCTTTAACCAACCTGCTGGTGGTGCGCTATTCCCTCCAGCCGGCGGATGATGAGCATACCTTTGGACACGGCAAGGCCGAGTCGCTGGCGGCGCTGGCCCAGAGCATGTTTATCTCCGGCTCGGCGCTGTTCCTCTTTTTAACCGGTATTCAGCACCTTGTTAGTCCTGAGCCCATGAAAGCGCCGCAGATCGGTATCATCGTGACGTTGGTTGCGCTGGTGTGTACTGTGATCCTCGTCACTTTTCAGCGTTGGGTGGTACGAAAAACGCAAAGTCAGGCCGTGCGCGCCGATATGCTTCATTATCAGTCTGATGTTATGATGAATGGCGCTATTCTCATCGCGCTGGGTCTGTCGTGGTACGGCTGGCACCGGGCGGATGCGCTCTTTGCATTGGGTATCGGAGCCTATATCCTCTACAGCGCGCTGCGTATGGGGTATGAAGCGGTTCAGTCGCTGCTGGATCGTGCGCTACCCGATGTAGAGCAACAGGAAATAATCGCTATCGTTACTCGTTGGCCGGGGGTCAGCGGAGCACACGATCTTCGCACGCGGCAGTCAGGGCCGACTCGCTTTATTCAGATTCATTTGGAAATGGACGACAATCTCCCGCTTGTTCAGGCGCATCTGGTGGCCGAACAGGTTGAAGAGGCGATTTTGCGCCGTTTCCCGGGTTCCGATGTGATCATCCATCAGGACCCTTGTTCCGTAGTATCCCAAGGATGAATTCCCTGGCATAAGCACAGGTTACAAGGTGTAAAAAGGTGAAGCAGACCAGCATTTTGTGGATAAATTACCGCCATTTGGTCTGACCTGAATCAATTCAGCCAAGGGAGATTGATATACTATGCGCAGCATAGCCATTCACTCCCAAGGGCGTCGCTTCGGGCAAGAATTTATTTTGCATTCCTAAGTTCAGAGGTAGTCATGATTAAGAAAATCGGTGTGTTGACAAGTGGCGGTGATGCGCCTGGCATGAACGCTGCAATTCGTGGCGTAGTTCGTGCAGCATTGACTGAAGGTCTGGAAGTTTGCGGTATTTACGACGGCTATCTTGGCCTGTATGAAGATCGCATGGTGCAGCTCGACCGCTACAGCGTCTCTGACATGATCAACCGTGGTGGTACGTTCCTCGGCTCTGCTCGTTTTCCGGAGTTCCGTGAAGAGCACATCCGTGCCGTGGCTATCGAAAACATGAAAAAACGCGGCATCGACGCGCTGGTGGTCATCGGCGGCGATGGCTCCTATATGGGGGCAAAACGCCTGACCGAGATGGGCTTCCCATGCATCGGCCTGCCGGGCACCATCGATAACGACGTTGCCGGGACCGACTACACCATCGGCTACTTCACCGCGCTGCATACCGTTGTTGAAGCGATTGACCGCCTGCGTGATACCTCCTCTTCCCACCAGCGTATCTCCATCGTTGAAGTGATGGGCCGTTACTGTGGCGATCTGACCCTGGCGGCGGCTATTGCCGGCGGCTGCGAGTTCATCGTCCTGCCGGAAGTTGAGTTTAACCGTGAAGATCTGGTGAGCGAAATCAAGGCCGGGATCGCGAAGGGTAAAAAGCATGCCATCGTTGCGATTACCGAGCACATCTGCGATATCGACGAGCTGGCGAAGTACATTGAATCTGAGACTCAGCGTGAAACCCGCGCGACCGTTCTCGGCCATATCCAGCGCGGCGGCTCTCCGGTTCCTTATGACCGTATTCTGGCTTCCCGTATGGGTGCCTACGCCATTGAACTGCTGCTGCAGGGCTACGGCGGCCGCTGCGTTGGTATCCAGAACGAGAAGATGGTGCACCATGACATCATCGACGCTATCGAAAATATGAAGCGTCCGTTCAAAGGTGACTGGCTGGACTGCGCTAAGAAACTTTACTAGCCGGGATCGTTGCCCGGTGGCGCTGAGCTTACCGGGCCTACCGTCTCGCTCTTGTAGGCCGGGTAAGGCACAGCCGCCACCCGGTTTTTTTTCATCCAGCGACATCTTTATTCCCCAAGGTTATAGCCAATCTTTTTTTATTCTTTAATCATTGATTCGCTTTCTGGCACGCTGCGTTCATCACAACACAATTCAATATATAAGCGAGTGAGCGATGAACAAATGGGGTGTGGGGTTAACGTTGCTGCTGGCCTCCGGCAGCGTTCTGGCAAAAGACATTCAGCTTTTAAACGTCTCATACGATCCAACGCGTGAGCTGTACGAGCAGTACAACAAGGCGTTCAGCGCGCACTGGAAGCAGGAAACCGGTGATAACGTCACCATCCGCCAGTCGCACGGCGGCTCAGGCAAGCAAGCTACCTCTGTTATCAACGGTATTGAAGCCGACGTGGTGACGCTGGCGCTGGCCTATGACGTTGATGCTATCGCCGAGCGTGGGCGCATCGATAAAAACTGGATCAAACGCCTGCCGGATAACTCAGCGCCCTATACATCGACCATCGTTTTCCTGGTGCGTAAAGGCAACCCGAAACAGATCCACGACTGGAACGATCTGATTAAGCCGGGCGTCTCGGTGATCACACCGAACCCGAAAAGCTCCGGCGGCGCACGCTGGAACTACCTGGCGGCGTGGGGCTACGCTCTGCACCACAACAACAATGACCAGGCTAAAGCGCAAGACTTCGTGAAGGCGCTGTTCAAGAACGTAGAAGTGCTGGACTCCGGCGCACGCGGTGCGACCAACACCTTCGTTGAGCGCGGCATCGGTGACGTGCTGATCGCCTGGGAGAACGAGGCGCTGCTGGCAACCAACGAGCTGGGCAAAGACAAGTTTGAAATTGTCACCCCGAGCGAATCTATTCTCGCCGAGCCGACCGTCTCTGTGGTCGACAAAGTGGTTGAGAAGAAAGAGACCAAAGCCGTGGCCGAGGCCTACCTGAAGTATCTGTACTCCCCGGAAGGGCAGGAGATCGCCGCGAAAAACTTCTACCGTCCGCGTAACCCGGACGTAGCGAAGAAATATGACAGCGAGTTCCCGAAACTGAAACTGTTCACCATTGATCAGGAGTTTGGCGGCTGGACAAAAGCCCAGAAAGAGCACTTCTCCAACGGTGGTACCTTCGACCAGATCAGCAAGCGTTAAGACGACCGGCCCTGCGGGGCCGTTTTCTTGCCCCACCATTAATGGCGTTTACTGAACCCTCCTGTCGCCGTAGACTCGGTGAAAAAATAGCAGGAGACAGGTATGTCACTCTGGTTAACGCACCCTCTGTTCCTTCCCTCACTGATTATCGGCGTCACCATCGTGCTGTGGGCGACCGCTCTGCTGCCGGAGTTTATTACCGCGCTGCTCTTCTTTGCTGCCGCCATGGTGGCCAACATCGCCCCGGCAGATGTTATCTTTGGCGGCTTTGCTTCGTCGGCGTTCTGGCTGGTCTTTAGCGGCTTTGTGCTGGGCGTGGCGATCCGCAAAACCGGCCTGGCGGACCGGGCGGCGAGAGCCCTCTCAGCAAGGCTGACCGATTCGTGGCTACTAATGGTGGGCAGCGTGGTGCTGTTGAGCTACGCCCTGGCGTTTGTCATGCCGTCCAACATGGGACGCATCGCTCTGTTAATGCCTATCGTTGCCGCGATGGCGGCGCGAGCCGGGATCCACGAGGGATCGCGGGCATGGTTTGGCCTGGCGCTGGCGGTGGGCTTTGGCACCTTCCAGCTTTCCGCGACCATTCTGCCCGCTAACGTGCCGAATTTGGTGATGAGCGGCGCGGCAGAAGGGGCGTTTGGTATCCATCTCAACTATGTTCCCTATCTGCTGCTGCATACGCCGGTACTGGGCATTTTAAAGGGGCTGATCCTGATTGCCCTTATCTGCTGGCTCTTTCCCGGCAAGCCGCATGCGGCGCGCGATCTTGAACCTGCTACGCCGATGAGCCGGGATGAGAAGCGGCTCGCCTGGATGCTGGCGGTGGTACTCATTCTATGGGTGACGGAGAGCTGGCATGGCATCGGTCCGGCCTGGACCGGTCTGGTGGCGGCCTGCGTTACGCTGCTGCCGCGCATCGGCTTTATTAACGGCGAGGAGTTCGCCACCGGGGTAAATATCCGCACCTGTATCTACGTGGCGGGCATTCTGGGCCTGGCGATCACGGTGACGCAAACCGGTATTGGCCGCGCCGTAGGGGATGCGCTGCTGCACGTTATGCCGCTGGATCCACAAAAACCGTTCACCAGCTTTGCGGCCCTGACCGGCATTACCACCGCGCTTAACTTTATCATGACCGCTAACGGCGTTCCGGCGCTCTATACCAGCCTGGCGCAAAGTTTTTCTGATGCCACCGGTTTCCCGCTGCTGTCGACGATTATGATTCAGGTGCTGGGTTACTCGACGCCGCTACTGCCGTATCAAGCCTCGCCGATCGTGGTGGCGATGGCGTTAGGCAAGGTGCCTGCGCGGGCGGGAATGCTGCTCTGTCTGGCGCTGGCGATAGCGACCTATCTGCTGCTGCTGCCGCTGGACTATCTGTGGTATCAGGCATTGGGAAAACTCTAACCCTCCGTCTGTGAATGTCGTTATCTTAATCCTTTATTTTTGTGAGGTGATAGAGGGATTTATCCTTGATGATGCTGGTTAATACCACGGCGCGCATCAGCGCGCTGAACATTCAAGGATGGATTTATGGACAGATTAACCCCTGTACGATGTTGGCCCGCCATCATTGCTATTACTATCACTCTGACCATCTCGTTTATTATTCCCACACCTGCCGATGTGACGCCTGAGGCGTGGCAGCTGCTGGCGCTGTTTATCGGCACTATCGCGGCGATCATCGGTAAAGCCATGCCCATTGGCGCGATTGCGATAGTGGCGATTATGCTGGTGGCAATGACCGGCGTCACTCATCCCGGTAAGCCTTCTGCGGCGCTTAACGATGCGCTGAGCGGCTTCTCCAACCAGCTGATCTGGCTGATTGGGCTGTCGATTATGCTCTCGCAAAGTTTGCTTAAAACCGGGCTGGGAGCACGTATTGGCTACGGATTTATTGCCCTGTTCGGCAAGCGCACACTCGGCATCGCCTGGGCCTTAACCCTGGCGGAAACGCTGATTGCACCGGTGACGCCAAGCAATACCGCACGCGGCGGCGGCATTATCCACCCTATTATGCGAGCGATTGCTGAGAGTCTTGGCTCGCAGCCTGGCAGCAGCGAAAACGGCTCAACGGGGCGCTACCTGGCCCTGGTGAATTACAATATTAACCCCATCAGTTCGGCCATGTTTATCACCGCGACCGCGCCAAACCCGCTAATTGTCAGCTTTTTGACCAAAGGCAGCGATGGCGTACTAACGATGACCTGGGGAATGTGGGCCGTTGCCGCTTTGCTTCCGGCGGCAGTCTCGCTGGTTGTCATGCCGGTTGTTATCTGGTGGCTCTATCCACCCGCGATTACGCGTACGCCGGATGCGCCACGTTTTGCCCGGCAACGGCTGGATGCGCTGGGTCCCTTATCCCTTGCCGAGAAGATTACCCTGACGGTTTTCATTTTACTGCTCTGCCTGTGGGCCGGGGTACCAGAGATGGTAATGGGGGGAGGCTGGGCCGTTAACCCAACCAGCGCAGCGTTAATCGGCCTGTCAATTCTGTTACTTACAGGGGTACTCAGCTGGGAGGATATCCTTAAGTGCCGCGGTGCCTGGGATACTATCGTCTGGTTCGCGGCGCTGGTCATGATGGCGGATTTCCTGAACAAGCTGGGTCTGGTGAGCTGGCTGGCAACCAGCGTCGGCAGCGTTATCAGTCATTTAGGCCTGCACTGGAGCATCGCGACGCTGCTGTTGGTTCTGCTTTACGTCTATGCCCACTACTTTTTCGCCAGCACCACTGCCCATATTACCGCCATGTTTGCCGCGTTCTTCGCTGCGGGGCTGGGTTTGGGGGCGCCGCCCGCGCTGCTTGGGCTGATGCTCGGTTTTTCTTCGTCGCTAATGATGTCGCTGACGCACTATGGGACGGGAACGGCACCCATTATTTTTGGTTCCGGCTACGTTACGCTTGCGGAGTGGTGGAAAGCGGGGCTGGTGATGAGTATCGTTAATCTGCTGATTTGGGGGGTTATCGGTGCCTTCTGGTGGCACTGGCTGGGATACTGGTGATGCGAGAAGAGAGTATGACGGGGGAGGCCCCCGTCATAACAGCATGATTACGCCTGCTTAGCCGCTTCCGCTGCTTTCACAATCACAGCAAACGCATCAGCTTTCAGGGAAGCACCGCCAACCAGCGCGCCGTCGATATCCGGCTGGGTGAACAGTTCAGCCGCGTTAGAGGCGTTAACCGAGCCGCCGTACTGAATGATCACCTGCTCAGCCACTTTCGCGTCAGCTTTCGCAATGTGGTCACGGATGAATTTATGCACCGCCTGCGCCTGCGCCGGGGTTGCTGATTTGCCGGTACCGATAGCCCATACCGGTTCGTAGGCAATCACTACGCCTTCGAACGCTGCTGCGCCCTGGGTTTTCAGCACGGCGTCAATCTGACGCGCGCACACTTCTTCGGTTTTACCCGCTTCGTTCTCTTCTTCGGTTTCACCGATGCACAGAACCGGGATCAGACCCTGCTCTTTCAGCACGGCAAATTTTTTCGCGATCAGCTCGTCAGACTCGGCGTGGTAGGTGCGACGCTCAGAGTGACCGATAATGATGTACTGCGCGCCCACGTCTTTCAGCATCTCAGCGGAGGTTTCACCGGTGAAGGCACCGGAGAGGTTCACGTCAACGTTCTGCGCGCCGAGGATAATGTGGCTGCCCGCTGCGGCCTGTTTTGCCAGGTCCAGATACATTGCTGGCGGCGCGATTGCCACGCCGCAGCCGGTGACGCCAGCCAGCTCTTTACGCAGGTTAGCTACCAGCTCGTTTACCATGTGGCGGCTGCCGTTCAGTTTCCAGTTACCCATCACTAAAGGATGTCGCATTTTTATTCTCCACGCTTTGTCAGCGAATCAAGGAATATAGCTGCCGTTTGCAGGCAGCATGGTTGTCAAACAGTATAGAGATTCATCCCTGCAAAGGCTTTGCTTTTTATCATTTATTGTTACCTTCAGCACTATCAGATAGCGTCAGCTTAATCGGTTCAACAGCGAAGGTCAGCCCTTTTTCACCATTATCTGCGGCAACATAGCGCAACGCGCCCTCGGTCTCGGCATACCAGGCTTTGCCTTTGCCCCTGTTCAGCAGCTTCTGCAGTTTTTGCAGGCTGTTGGCTTTGCTCAGCTGCGGCGAAAAGGCGCGTAATACCGCTGCCATATACTCCTGCGCTTTGGCTTTTGAGGCCTTCTGCTCCGGGCCCTGAACGGGCAGCCAGGTGATCTGCATCGACTTAATCTTCAGCGTACCGCGTTCAAGAGCCGTAGAGGCGTAGAGCGACTCGTTGATTTTGCTGGCGGCCCGCGTCAGATTCGCTCGATCGTTGCGCGATTCGATGGCGCGAAACTCGTTGAGCGCCAGCCCAGGGTTATCAGCGTTAAACTTCTCCCGGAACTGACTAATAGATTGATCGAAGGTTGGCGCACCCGCCAGCAGATAGGGGGCCGTGGCCGCCAGGGGAACCTCGACCGCCAGTGCGGGCAGGCAACACGCCAGCCACGCCAGCAATACGCTCCATCTTTTCATCATCTCTCCCTCTGTTTAGCTATCCCGATTAAAACGATAACCGTCTGGCTTGTCAAAAGCTGACCCGACTAAGGTAAACTACGCAGCACTACGATTATAAGGAACCTTACATGACCATACAGCAGTGGTTATTCTCATTTAAAGGACGTATTGGACGTCGTGACTTCTGGATCTGGATAGCGCTCTGGGCGCTGTCGATGGTGGCACTCTTTTCGCTGGCGGGAAGCGGGCTGGTGGATCTGCAGCTGGCAGCCTTTGCGCTGGTCAGTCTGCTCTGGCCCACCACCTGCGTGGTGGTAAAACGGCTGCACGATCGCGGTAAGTCTGGCTATTGGGCCTTGCTGCTGGTGCTGGCGTGGGTGCTGCTGGCCGGGCGCTGGGATGTGCTAGGCGGCGTCTGGACGTGGGCGGTGGGGCGTTTTATCCCGACGCTGATTATGGTCATGCTGCTGGTGGACCTCGGCGCGTTTCTCGGCACGCCGGGCGAAAACAAGTTTGGTAAAACGGCGCTGGACGTTAAATTCCGTTAATTACCAGGTCCGTTAATTACCAGGTCCGTTAATTACCAATAGTGCTCAGCGGTCATATGGCCCGGACGGCGGCGCAGGTGTTTGGCCATCTGCCGGGTCTCTTTCAGCAGCTGCTGAGTATCACGTACCATCTGCGGATTGCCACACAGCATCACATGGCTATCTTCCGGGCGCATTGTCAGCCCGACGGCGCGCTCTAACTCTCCGCTCTCAATCAACGCCGGTACGCGCCCGTGCAGTGAGCCCGCTACCGTTTCGCGACTGACAACCGTCTGGATCCGCAGTTTACGCTCATAGCGCTTTTGCAGCTCCAGCATCAGCGGCAGATAGCTGAGATCCTCGGCATAGCGCGCGGCATGAACCAGCACCAGGTTTTTAAAGCGCTCCAGGTCTTTCCCTTCCTGCAAAATCGACAGGTAGGGGCCGATGGCCGTCCCGGTTGCCAGCATCCACAGGGTGTCACACTCGGGGATCTCCTCAAGTACAAAGAACCCTGCGGCCTCGCTCACGATCAGCACCTCATCACCCGGCTTCAGCGCCGCAAGGCGCGGACTGAGCTTGCCGTCCGGGACGGTGACCAGGTAAAACTCCAGATTAGGATCGCTGGGGGCATTAACGTAGGAGTAGGCGCGCTGGACGCGCTCGCCGTCAATCTCCAGACCCAGCTTGGCAAACTGGCCCGCCTTGAAGGGGTGGATGGGAGCATGAACGGTGAGACTAAAGAGCGCGTCGGTCCAGAATTCAACCTTCGTAACTTTTCCTGTAACCCAATCCGCCATGATCGTCTCCTGTTCTGTATAACCTTATCTTCGTCGCTTAAAGCGAACTTTTCCAGCCCGAGCGGGCCGGAAAGCTCGATTGATCAAATGACCTTAAAGAATGTGGCGCTGTACGTCCGTATCTTTGCGATCGAGGTAATGAATGGACTGGATCCGGCGGATAGTGCGAGATTTACCGCGGATCAGCAGGGTTTCGGTGGTGGCCATATTGCCTTTGCGGCTAATGCCGTCGAGCAGATCGCCCTTGGTGATGCCGGTGGCAGAAAAAATCACGTTATCGTTGCGGGCCATATCATCCAGCTGCAGCACGCTGTCTGCCTCAATACCCATCTCTTTACAACGCGCCAGCTCCTGCTCGCCGATGCGGCGATTCTCTTCGCTATCGCCCTTCACGTGATGACGTGCCAGCAGGCGGCCCTGCATATCACCGTCCAGCGCGCGGATGGCGGCAGCAGAGACCACGCCCTCTGGCGCACCGCCGATGCCGTAGAGCACGTCCACTTCGCTGTCTGGCATGCAGGTCAGAATGGAGGCGGCCACGTCGCCGTCGGGAATGGCAAACACGCGCACGCCGAGCTGCTGCATCTGGGCGATGACCGCATCGTGGCGCGGCTTCGCCAGGATGGTCACGGTCAGTTCGTCGAGGGGCTTATCGAGCGCGGCGGCCACGTTACGCAGGTTCTCTTCCAGAGGGAGGTTAAGATTGATAGCGCCCTTTGCGCCAGGGCCAACAATCAGCTTCTCCATATACATATCTGGCGCGTTCAGGAAGCTACCCTTGTCGCCCACGGCCAGCACCGCCAGCGCGTTAGCCTGGCCCATCGCTGTCATGCGGGTGCCTTCGATAGGGTCGACGGCAATATCTACCGCATCGCCCTGGCCGGTACCGACGCGCTCACCGATATAGAGCATCGGTGCTTCATCGATCTCACCCTCGCCAATCACGATGGTCCCGTCAATGTTGACCTGATTGAGCACAATGCGCATGGCGTTAACCGCTGCGCCGTCGGCAACGTTTTTATCGCCCCGGCCCAGCCATTTGTAACCGGCCAGCGCGGCCGCTTCCGTCACGCGGGAAAATTCAATCGCAAGCTCTCGTTTCATTGCACACTCGTCATTTAAGAACGTCATTAAAGAAATTGTGCAAAGTTTAACACAGAGAGAGAGGCGGTATGCCCCCTCTCCGGACGGAGAGGGGAGCGGGGTGATGATTACTCGTCGTGTTCTTCCCACGCCATGGCGCGTTTCACGGCCTTTTTCCAGCCGCTGTAGCGGTAGTTACGCTCGGTGGTTTCGATACCCGGACGGAACTCGCGCTCGATAACCGCTTTCTCCTGCAGCTCGTCGAGGTTCTGCCAGAAACCGACCGCCAGGCCTGCCAGGTAAGCGGCGCCCAGGGCCGTCACTTCGCGAACTTCCGGACGCTCAACGCGGGTGCCGAGAATATCCGACTGGAACTGCATCAGGAAGTTATTGGCTACCGCGCCACCGTCCACGCGCAGGGCGTGCAGACGAATGCCGGAGTCGGCCTGCATGGCCTCCAGCACGTCGCGGGTCTGGTAGGCAATGGATTCCAGCGTCGCGCGGATGATGTGGTTCGAGTTGACGCCACGGGTCAGGCCGAAGATTGCACCGCGGGCATAGGGATCCCAGTAGGGCGCGCCGAGGCCGGTAAAGGCCGGTACGACGTACACGCCGTTAGTATCTTTCACCTTGGTGGCAAAGTATTCCGAGTCGAACGAGTCGCTGATCAGCTTCATCTCGTCGCGCAGCCACTGAATGGATGCCCCCGCCATAAATACCGCGCCTTCCAGAGCGTAGTTCACCTCGCCACGCGGGCCGCAGGCGATGGTGGTCAGCAGTCCATGCTCGGAGGCTACCGCCTTCTCGCCGGTGTTCATCAGCATAAAGCAGCCGGTGCCGTAGGTGTTCTTCGCCATCCCCTGCTTGACGCAGAGCTGACCAAAGAGCGCCGCCTGCTGGTCACCGGCGATCCCAGCGATAGGAATACGCGTGCCGCCCTTGCCGCCGATGTTAGTCTGACCGTAAACCTCGGAGGATTTACGCACCTCTGGCAGCATGGCGCGCGGAATATCCAGCACCTCCAGCATTTTGTCATCCCACTCCAGGGTGTGGATGTTAAACAGCATGGTACGGGAGGCGTTGGTGTAGTCGGTGACGTGAACGCGCCCTTGGGTCATCTTCCAGATCAGCCAGCTGTCGACGGTGCCGAACAGCAGTTCGCCGCGCTTAGCGCGTTCGCGGGAGCCGTCAACGTGGTCGAGGATCCACTTCACCTTAGTGCCGGAGAAGTAGGGGTCGATGACCAGGCCGGTGGTGGCACGAATATAGTCTTCCAGGCCGTCGCGCTTCAGATGCTCGCAGATGTCGGCGGTGCGACGGCACTGCCAGACGATGGCATTGTGAATAGGCTTACCGGTCTCTTTATCCCAGATCACCACGGTTTCACGCTGGTTGGTAATGCCGATAGCGGCAATCTGATCCGAGCTGATGTCGGCCTTCGCCAACACTTCTACCAGCGTTGAGCTTTGGCTGGCCCAGATCTCCATCGGATCGTGCTCAACCCAGCCTGGTTTAGGGTAGATTTGTTCGAATTCGCGCTGTGAAACACTGATGATATTGGCGTCGTGATCCATTACCACGGCGCGAGAGCTGGTTGTACCCTGGTCCAGCGCAACGATATATTTTTTCTCAGTCATCTTTTTTTCCCGTAGTCACATTACAGCGACGCTTTGTGTTGTGCGGCAGTGGCAGCTGGCTCTTTCACCTCTTCCTCGCAGGTGTCGCAGGGCAGATGGCGGCCAATCAGCTTACGATAACCAAACGCGCCGAGCGCTGCACCTGCTACCGGCCCGAACAGTGGCACCAGGAAGTAGGGGATATCTTTACCGCCGGTAAAGGCGATGTCGCCCCAGCCTGCAAGCCAGGCGAAGGCTTTTGGCCCGATATCACGTGCCGGGTTCATCGCAAAACCGGTCAACGGCCCCATCGAAGCGCCAATTACTGCGATCAGCAGGCCAATGAGCAGCGGAGCCAGCGGGCCGCGTGGAATACCGTTGCCATCATCGCCGAGCGCCATGATCACGCCCATCAGGATAGCGGTAATCACCATTTCAACCGCGAAGGCCTGCACAAAATTGATGTGTGGATTGGGGTAGGTTGAAAATATCCCGGCAAGATCCAGACTTTCAACGCTGCCGCGTACCATGTGGTGCGTCTGTTCAAAATCATAAAACAGGTTGTAGTAGAGGCCGTAGACCAGCGCGGCGGCACAGAACGCGCCTGCAAACTGCGAGGCGATAAACGGCGCGACTTTGCGCTTGTCAAAGCAGGCGAACAGCCACAGCGCAATGGTTACCGCCGGGTTGAGATGCGCACCGGAGACCCCTGCGGTCAGGTAGATGGCCATCGCCACGCCCAGACCCCAGATAATACTGATCTCCCACTGGCCGAAGGAGGCACCTGCCACCTTCAGCGCCGCAACGCAGCCAACCCCGAAGAAAATCAACAACCCGGTACCGAGGAACTCGGCGATGCACTGGCCTTTTAAGGTCGATGTTTGACTCATAATCGGATCCTGAAGTGTGTAATGGTTATTGTTATCATGGCGAGCAGAGACAACCATGATGTCTGTAGACACAGTGTTAATTTATCGTTAACGAGCAAAAACGAGAAATATCGAAATTAAAATGTGTGTACTGCGTCAACAAAATGAGCGTTTTCGCGCTATGGAGCACATATTTGCTCCGGAAGATGATTTGAGGCTGAATCATTTCATTAACGAATCGATTAACAAATCATACGGCACGGCAGGGTGTAAACCAGGCGAAGGATGAAAAGTGTTGCAAACCGCAAACTACGCGCCCTGGCGCTGGACAGGGGCGACGGGGCTTCATACAATCGGGGCTATGTTGTGCGCGTTTACATTAAAGCGTCGCCTTGCAATTCAGGAGAGGTATGACCATGTCATTAGAAGTGTTTGAGAAACTGGAAGCAAAAGTACAGCAGGCGATTGACACCATCACGTTACTGCAGATGGAAATCGAAGAGCTGAAAGAAAAAAACAACGGCCTGTCGCAGGAAGTGCAGAATGCGCACCACCATCGCGAAGAGCTGGAGCGTGAAAATCATCAGCTGCGCGAACAGCAGAACGGCTGGCAGGATCGCCTCCAGGCTCTCCTTGGCCGTATGGAAGAGGTTTGATTCCAATAAAAAAGGCACCTTAAGGTGCCTTTTTTAATTACTCGATGTCGAGCGGATCTTCAGAAAGGATAATGCCGGTGTTGTCGGCATAGAGGTGGTCGCCGGAGAAGAAGGTGACGCCGCCAAAGTTCACGCGGATATCGCTTTCGCCAATGCCATCACCTGCGGCACCCACCGGGATCGCGGCAATCGCCTGGATACCGATGTCCAGCTCTTCAAGATCGTCCACCTGGCGCACCGCGCCGTAGACCACCAGCCCTTCCCACTCATTCTGGGCGGCGAGGCGTGCCAGCTCGCCATCAATCAGTGCGCGACGAACGGAACCACCGCCGTCAATCAGCAGGACGCGGCCACGGCCATTCTGTTCGAGCAGATCGTAAAGCAACCCGTTATCCTCGAAACATTTCACCGTGATGATCTGTCCGCCAAACGACGACCGCCCACCAAAGTTGGAGAACAGCGGTTCCACGACGTTGACATCTTCCTGGTAGATGTCACAAAGCTCGGAAGTATCGTATTTCATAGGATTTACGTTTAGTTGCTGCGAGAACTGTCAGTATATCGCGCATAATGCATTGTTGGCAAAATCATCAATTGTTAATTGATATTTGTCAGCTAAAGCAGCGTCTTGCTGAGCACAATCCCGACAACAAACAGCAGGTTAGTTAAAAGCGTGCCTTTTACAGTGCGTTCCAGCATCGGCGGCATCGCAGCGGGATCCTGCTCACGCAGGATAAAGCGCGCCTGACGCACCAGCAGCGGAGCGGCCAGAATGAACAGCCAGCCCCACAGGCTATGCAGGTAGAGGAGATTGAACAGCCCAAAGCAGAGCAGTGCACCCAGCAGCAAACAGGCGTGATAGCGGCGGGCGTTTACTGGCCCCAGGCGCACTACCAGCGTGTTTTTACCGTTGATGCGATCGCTGTCGATATCCCGCAGGTTGTTGACGTTAAGCACCGCCGTTGCCAGCAGGCCGCAGGCGGTGGCCGGTAAGAACATCGCCGGGATCAGGGTATGCGTCTGGAGATAGCCGCTGCCGATCACGCTGAGCCAGCCAAAAAAGAGCAGCACCGAAATATCCCCCAGGCCGAGATAGCCATACGGGCGGCGGCCAATGGTGTAGGTAATAGCGGCGACGATAGATAACCCGCCCAACATCATGAAGCCGATAAAATCCCCTACCGTTTGATACGCAACCAGCACCAGCGCCAGTCCAGAGAGGCAGCTGAGCGCGACGGTAACCAGCAGGGCGCGTTTCATCTGCGCCAGGCTGATAGCCCCTTTCTGCATGCCACGTAGCGGCCCGATACGATCCGGTTTGTCGCTGCCCTTCACCGCGTCGCCGTAGTCGTTAGCCAGATTGGAGAGGATTTGCAGCAGCCCGGCGGTGGTGAGCGCCAGCACCGCGACCCGCAGATCAAAGTGGCCCTGCCACCAGGCAAGCGCAGTGCCCACCACAATCGCGGCAAACGCAAGGGGAAGGGTCTTTGGTCGCAGGCTCTCCAGCCAGGCCTGGGTACGCGTCAGGGTATATTCAGTCATAGGATTCAGCCAATAAAAATGGGGCTATATAGCCCCATCAACAGTAATGAAAACGTGCTGAGCGCGATTATAAGATAAAACGGCTCAAATCTTCATCTGCTACTAGCTCATCCAGGTGCTTGCTCACATAAGCAGCGTCGATTGTCACCGATTCACCGTTCAGATCGCTGGCGTCATAGGAGATATCCTCCATCAGACGCTCCAGAACGGTGTGCAGACGACGCGCACCGATGTTTTCGGTGGTCTCGTTCACCTGCCATGCGGCCTGGGCAATGCGCTTGATACCGTCATCGGTAAAGTCGATGTTAACCCCCTCGGTAGCCATCAGCGCCTTGTACTGTACGGTGACGGAAGCATTTGGCTCGGTCAGGATGCGCTCAAAATCTTCCGTGGTCAGCGGCTGCAGCTCAACGCGGATCGGCAGACGACCCTGCAGTTCCGGGATCAGATCCGACGGCTTCGCCACCTGGAACGCGCCGGAGGCGATAAACAGGATGTGGTCGGTTTTCACCATGCCGTGCTTGGTGGAGACGGTGCAGCCTTCTACCAGCGGCAGCAGGTCGCGCTGGACGCCCTCACGGGAGACGTCCGGGCCAGAGGATTCACCGCGCTTACAGATTTTATCGATCTCATCGATAAACACGATACCGTGCTGCTCAACGGCATCGATGGCATCCTGCTTCAGCTCTTCCGGGTTCACCAGCTTGGCCGCTTCCTCTTCGATCAGCAGCTTCATGGCGTCTTTGATCTTCAGCTTGCGCGGCTTCTGCTTCTGGCCGCCCAGGTTCTGGAACATCGACTGCAGCTGGCTGGTCATCTCTTCCATGCCTGGAGGTGCCATGATCTCTACGCCCATCGGCGCGGCGGCGAGGTTGATCTCTACCTCTTTGTCATCCAGCTGGCCTTCACGCAGCTTTTTGCGAAACGCCTGGCGGGCGGCAGAGGGCTCCTGGGACTGTTCAGCCTGGCCCCAGTTATCTTTCGCCGGCGGGATCAGCACGTCGAGAATGCGCTCTTCCGCCATCTCCTCCGCACGGTAGCGGTTTTTCTCGATCGACTGCATACGCACCATTTTCACGGCGGCATCGGTCAGATCGCGGATAATCGAGTCAACTTCTTTACCGACGTAGCCTACTTCGGTGAATTTAGTCGCTTCTACTTTGATGAAGGGCGCATTGGCCAGCTTCGCCAGACGACGCGCGATTTCGGTTTTACCAACGCCGGTTGGACCGATCATCAGAATGTTTTTCGGCGTCACTTCGTGGCGCAGCTCTTCGTCGAGCTGCATACGACGCCAGCGGTTACGCAGGGCAATAGCAACAGAGCGCTTGGCATTGTCCTGACCGATAATGTGTTTGTTCAGTTCGCTGACAATTTCGCGTGGGGTCATTTCAGACATGGGAGATCCTTACGCTTTAGAGTTTAATTCTTCGATGGTGTGGTTATGGTTGGTATAGATGCAGATATCACCTGCAATATCCAACGCCTTCACCGCAATGTCGCGCGCGTTCATGTCGGTGTTTTCTAACAGGGCGCGGGCGGCGGCCTGGGCGTACGGGCCACCAGAGCCGATAGCAATCAGGTCGTTTTCCGGCTGCACAACGTCGCCGTTACCGGTGATAATCAGCGAGGCGTTTTCATCCGCTACTGCCAGCAGCGCTTCGAGCTTGCGCAGCATACGATCGGTACGCCAGTCTTTGGCCAGCTCAACGGCGGCTTTTACCAGGTGGCCCTGGTGCATCTCCAGCTTGCGCTCAAACAGTTCGAACAGCGTGAAGGCATCTGCGGTACCGCCTGCAAAACCGGCGATCACTTTGTCGTTATACAGGCGACGCACTTTTTTGACGTTGCCTTTCATTACGGTATTGCCCAGCGTGGCCTGGCCATCACCGGCAATCACGACCTGGCCGTTACGGCGAACACTTACAATTGTTGTCACGAGCAGACCCCTTTGTTGCAATCAGATGAGTCGCCCCGCACGGTGTACGGGGCAGAATGCAATTATAGATGGGGGAGATTTTGGGGGTTTCAACCCCCGGAGGCGAGACGAATGCAGTTTGCGTGACCGGCCAGCTTCAGACGGTTAATAGTACCATCGGCGTTATCTTTGCCTTTGACCGGGCCAATCACCACGCGATTCCAGCCGTTGTTGGTAGTGATCCGTGAGTCAAAGCCTTCAAACGCCAGCTGGGCGCGGACGGTCTCGGCCTGCTCTGCGCCTTTAAACGAACCGCACTGCACCATCCAGCGACGCTCATCTTTTTTCTCAGCGGCAGGCTTCGCCGCTTCCGGCTCACGGGTGATCGGGGCAGCCTGCTGCGTTTTCGGCGCGGCAGCAGCGGTATGCGCCGGCGTTTGCAGCAGATCCTGATACGGCTGGCTGTTTGCTGCGGGCTTCGGCTGCTGCGTCTGGCGTGGTGCCTGCGCGCTCTGCACCGTGCGGGTCTGCGGCTGCTCCGTCAGGCGCGGCTGGGTTTTTGGCGCAGCGGCGGCCCATTGCTGCTGGGTCTGCTGCTGAGCTTGCTGCTGTTGCAACTGCTGCACCTGACGCTGGCGCTGCAGGGTCTGCTGGCGTTGGGCAGGCGTCTGCTCATTCCACGGCACTTCGTTAAGCTGGGTAGGCTGCTGGCGCATATCGGCCTGCATCTGCTCTAACAGCTGACGCTGCTCGTTGGTCAGCTGATCCGGGTTCATCACTTCACCGCCCGCTGACGGTTCGGTTGGCGCACGTACGCCCGGCTGACGGCTCTCCAGCTCTTTAATATAACGCCAGCGCTCTTCCGGCTTCGGCGGTAGCCCGTTGCCCGTGACCTTCTGGCTCTGCAGGGTCTCGGACTCCTCTTTTTTGTGATGGGTAATAAAGTAAAGGCCACCGAGAAAGGCCACCAGCACGGCGGCTGCAATCGCCACCATAGCAGGCGAGACAGCAGGTGTATTACGTTGCTTCTTCCTTGAGGTGCTCGTTTTTCGCCGCGAAGGAGCCGATTGGCTGCGGCGTACATAATCTCGTTGGGCCACTATCGTTTCGCTGTATTCATTCGTTTATTGGTCCGTCATGTTACTTAAGCGACGGGGCTTTGACCAGACGCGGAAGTCCGAAAGCAGGCGCTGTTACGTAAGCGCCTGTGTCGACCCGCGCACGATTAATTCGCAATCCAGCAGACGCGATCCGCTGCTGACTACCTGTCCATGTAGCTGATCCAACAGCAATAGCATCGCCTCACGGCCAATCTCAAAGCGCGGCTGGGCGACCGTCGTCAGCGGCGGATCGCAGAACTGGGCGAGTGAAATATTATCGAAACCAATAATAGACAGATCCTGCGGAATTTTAAGACCCTGCCGTTTCGCGCAGGAGAGTGCGCCAAGGGCCATGACGTCGCTGTGGCAGAATACCGCCGTAGGCGGCTTCGGCAGCGCCAGCAGCTGCTCCATGGCGCTGCTCCCCGCCTCGTAGGTGAAGTTGCCGCGGGCGATATAGTGCGGGTCAACGGTGATGCCGGATCGGCGCAGCGCCTGGACGTAGCCCTGCAGGCGGTAGTGGCACAGCGGCATCTCTTCCGGCCCGGCAATACAGCCAATCCGCTGATGCCCCTGCTCCAGCAGGTAGTTAACGGCGTTAAAGGCCGCCGTCAGGTTATCGATATGCACCGTGGGCAGCTCCAGCTCCGGCGCGAACTCGTTGGCCATCACCATCGGCGGCAGGTTGCGCTGCTCCTCGATGCTGGCGTCGAAGGGCAGGCGCGAGCCGAGCAGCAGCATGCCGTCAATCTGCTTGGTAATGATCAGGTCGATGAACGTCTTCTCCTGCTGGTTCTGGTGGGCGCAGTCGCCAATCAGTACCAGATAGCCCTGCTCGGCGGCGGTCACTTCAATACCGCGAATGATTTCGCTGAAAAAGGGATCGCAGATATCCGGCACGATGACCAGCAGCGTACGCGATTCGTTGCGCTTAATATTGCGGCCCATCGCCTGCGGCAAATAGCCCACCTCCAGCGCCGCCTGCTCAACGCGATTGCGGGTCGCCTGGGAGACTTTATCTGGGTTCATCAATGCCCTGGACACGGTTGCCGTAGAAACCTTCGCTTTCTGGGCCACATCTTTCATGGTCGCCGCAGCAACCTCTTTCTTAACCTTCAACTCTTTCTCCTCGCATGCCTGGCATAAGCGCAGGCGCATCCCTTATGTGCGACATTACCCACATTTTTAGCAGATCGTTTATCAGTACGGTTACACTATTTTCAGGAAAATTGTGATGGAGGTTGAATTTTTCGATCCGACTCGCATCCCTGGCCTCGCTAACCCTCAATCGGATCCACGTCCAGCACCCACTTCACTTTGCGCGCCTCCGGCAGGGTATTGATCAGCGCCAGCGCGCCGCTGACGATATGCTGCAGGCGAATACGCGAGGGGTGCTGAAGCAGTAGCTGCCAGCGATAGCGACCGCCGCGCTTCGGGGCAAGGGCAGGCACCGGGCCGAGTAGCCAGAGATGGCTATCCACCAGCGGGCTGGCCTGCAGCAGATTGCGCAGCTGCTGCAGAAAGAGCGGGGCCTGCTGGTTGTTATGATCCTCTGCACGGATGATGACATGGCTGGTCCACGGCGGCAGCTGTAGCGTCTGCCGCTCTGCCAGCGCCTCCTCGGCAAAAGCATCATAGCCTTTATAGAGCAGGGTTTGCAGAAGCGGGTGCTCAGGGTGGTGGGTCTGTAAAATCACCTCCCCCTGTTTGCCCGCGCGTCCGGCACGGCCGGAGACCTGGGTGTAGAGTTGGGCAAAACGCTCGGCGGCGCGGAAGTCAGCCGAGAACAGCGCTCCGTCGACGTCCAGCAGCGCCACCAGGGTGACGTCCGGGAAGTGATGCCCCTTCGCCAGCATCTGCGTGCCGATCAGAATACGCGCGCCGCCACGATGCACCTCTGCCAGATGCTGCTCCAGCGCGCCTTTGCGGCTGGTGGTGTCACGATCGATACGCGAAATAGCCACGCCGGGAAAGAGCGGGGTGAGCGCCTGCTCAAGCTGCTCCGTGCCCAGCCCCACCGGAACCATATGCGTGGAGCCGCAGGCGGGGCACTGGCGCGGCACCGGGCGCTGGCTGTCACAGTGGTGGCAGCGCAGCTGGTGCTGGGCCTGGTGTAGGGTGTAGTAGTGATCGCAGCGCGGGCACTCGGCAATCCAGCCGCAGTCGTGGCACAGCAGCGCCGGAGCAAAGCCGCGACGGTTGAGAAACAGGATCACCTGGTTGTTGGCCTGCAGATGCTGGCGCATCCGGCTGATTAATGCCGGCGAGAGACCCGCCTGCAGCTGCTGACCTTTGAGATCGAGCACGTGCTGGTTAGCCGGTCGCGCGTTGCCTGCCCGTCGAGTGAGGCGCAGCAGGCGGTACTTCTTCTGCCGTACGTTGTGCAGGGTCTCCAGCGCAGGCGTGGCCGAGCCGAGGATAATCGGGATCTGTTCGCTGTGGGCGCGGTAGACCGCCAGATCGCGAGCGTGGTAGCGCCACCCCTCCTGCTGTTTATAGGAGCTGTCATGCTCCTCGTCGATCACAATGACGCCGAGGTTTTTAAACGGGGTGAACAGCGACGAGCGGGTACCAATCACAATCGCCGCCTCGCCGTTCCTGGCCTTCAGCCAGCTGCTCAGGCGCTCGCTGTCGTTCAGCCCCGAGTGGAGCACCTCTACCGGGGCGTTAAACCGCTCCCGGAAGCGGGCGATGGTCTGCGGCGTCAGGCCAATCTCCGGCACCATCACCAGCGCCTGCTTGCCCTGGGCCAGAATATTCTCCAGCACGCTCAGGTAGACCTCGGTCTTCCCGGAGCCGGTCACGCCTGCCAGCAGCCAGGCGGAGAACGTATTGGCCTCGCTGTGAATGGCCCCCACGGCCGTGGCCTGCTCTGTGTTGAGCCGCAGGCGCTCGCCGCTGACGGCGTAGCCTTCGCGCCAGTCGCGGGGGACGGGCGCTTCGCTGTTCAACTCGCACAGGCCTTTGTTGCGCAGCGCCTGGAGCGCCGCATCGTTAAATTCCAGCTCCGCTACCTGATGTCGCCAGATCTTCCCCTGGCGCAGAGCAGAGAGCGCCTGCTGCTGCTTTGGCGAGCGCTTCAGGCTGTTGATATCCACCGCCTGGCCCTGTTCAGTGGCGAACCAGTACCAGAGCGGTGCGGCGCTGGCGGGCTTCCCCTGGCGCAGCAGCACGGGCAGGGCGTGAAACAGCACGTCGCCCAGCGGATGGTGGTAATACTCCGCTGCCCACAGCAGCAGTCGCCAGATCGAGGGGGAGAACACGGGCTCACTGTCCAGCACCTCCGCCACGCTCTTGAGTTCGGCCAGAGGCAGCTCGCTCTCGTCGCTTACCGCGACCACGATGCCCACCCGCTGCTGCTTGCCGAACGGCACGCGCACGCGGCAGCCCGCACGGGCAGACAGATCGGCGGGCAGCAGATAGTCAAAGGTGCGGGGCAGCGGGACGGGTAGGGCAACGTGAGCAACGGGCATTTTTTTATCCATGCACTTGAAATTGGCGGGATAGTATACACATTGTAAGAAGGCAGATGCGGATCTGTTTGCATACGGCGGTTAATTTCTGTATGATTCGCCGCCTTTGGTGTTGCATTCTGCCGCCAGAGCTTAAATTAATTATCTCGCATGGTGTCCGGCGTTAGGGCTGGAAGAGCGATGCGGCCTTAACTGAGGTTTCTCCCATGAAAAAAGGTATTCACCCGAATTACACTGCGATTACTGCAACCTGTTCTTGCGGTAACGTGATCAAAACCCATTCAACCGTGGGTCACGATCTGAACCTGGACGTGTGCGGCGCTTGCCACCCGTTCTACACTGGCAAGCAGCGTGACGTTGCTACCGGTGGCCGTGTTGACCGCTTCAACAAGCGCTTCAGCATCCCAGGCAGCAAGTAAGAATCCGCTGCTTAGAAAAAACCGCCTTCGGGCGGTTTTTTTGTGCCTGAATGTTGTGTCAGCCGCGATAAAAGCCCTAAGGCATGAGAATAATTCACTACGCTCTTATGCAAAAAGGGGCCGCAGCCCCTTTTCCATTAGTATTCCCATGTGTCCGGGTCGATGCCCAGCTCGCGCATGATAATCTTCGCCTCTTCAGGGATTTCGTCGCTGCGCTCTTTGCGCAGGTCTTCATCGTTCGGCAAAGGCTGGCCGGTGAACGCATGCAGGAACGCTTCGCACAGCAGCTCGCTGTTTGTGGCGTGACGCAGGTTATTGACCTGACGACGGGTACGTTCATCGGTGAGGATCTTTAACACCTTCAGAGGAATGGAAACCGTAATTTTTTTTACTTGCTCACTCTTCTTACCGTGCTCAGCGTAGGGGCTGATATATTCGCCGCTCCATTCAGCCATGAGATACCTTAATCCTCTTTCTCATTAATAAATGGCCAAAACCCGACTTACCGCAGGGACAGGGCCGTAATCTCGCGTAGTTTACCGTAGAGACGCCACCGTGACACGGAGTATTGGCTCCGGGGATGTGCGCTAATGCAGATAATTTTAACGGTTATTCGCGGTTTGCTCAATCTATACGCAAAGAAGTTTAGATGTCCAGATGTATTGACGTCTATTGTCACAATGCTATTCTGTGGCCTGATTTTTCATCCATTAAGCCAGGAAGCCTTCACATGACGCGTAAACAGGCCACCATTGCAGTGCGTAGCGGATTGAATGATGACGAGCAGTACGGCTGCGTTGTCCCGCCGATTCATCTCTCCAGCACCTATAACTTCACCGATTTTAACGAGCCGCGCGCGCATGACTACTCCCGCCGCGGTAATCCGACGCGTGATGTGGTCCAGCGTGCGCTGGCGGAGCTGGAAGGTGGGGCGGGGGCCGTGCTGACCAATACCGGCATGTCCGCTATCCACCTGGTGACCACGGTTTATCTGAAGCCTGGCGATCTGCTGGTGGCCCCGCACGACTGCTACGGCGGCAGCTACCGTCTGTTTGACAGCCTGGCGAAGCGCGGCTGCTATCGCGTTCTCTTTGTCGATCAAAACGATGAGCAGGCTCTGAAGGCGGCGCTGGCTGAACAACCGAAGCTGGTGCTGATCGAAAGTCCAAGTAATCCATTGTTGCGCGTCGTGGATATTGCGAAAATCTGTCAGCTGGCCCGTGAAGCCGGTGCCGTGAGCGTGGTGGATAACACCTTCCTCAGCCCGGCGCTGCAAAACCCGCTGGCGCTGGGGGCGGATCTGGTGCTGCACTCCTGCACCAAGTACCTCAACGGTCACTCCGACGTGGTTGCGGGCGTGGTGATTGCCAAAGAGGAAGCGACCGTCACCGAACTGGCATGGTGGGCGAATAATATTGGCGTAACCGGCAGCGCGTTTGATAGCTATCTGCTGCTGCGCGGCCTGCGTACGCTGTCGCCGCGTATGGAAGTGGCCCAGCGTAACGCCCAGGCGATCGTTGCGTTTCTGAAGACGCAGCCGCTGGTGAAGAAGCTTTATCACCCGTCGCTGCCGGAAAACCAGGGCCATGAGATTGCTGCCCGCCAGCAGAAGGGCTTCGGCGCAATGCTGAGCTTTGAGTTGGATGGCGATGAGCAGACCCTGCGTCGTTTCTTAAGCGGCCTGTCGCTGTTTACGCTTGCGGAGTCGCTGGGCGGGGTGGAGAGTTTGATCTCTCACGCGGCCACCATGACGCACGCGGGCATGGCCGCCGAAGCACGCGCTGCCGCCGGTATCTCCGAGACGCTGCTACGCATCTCGACCGGTATTGAAGATGGTGAAGATTTAATTGCCGATCTGGAAAATGCATTCCGGATCGCAGCGAAGGGGTAAACATGAGTGTGATTGCGCAGGCAGGGACGAAGGGTCGTCAACTGCATAAGTTTGGTGGGAGTAGTCTGGCGGATGTGAAGTGTTACCTGCGTGTCGCCGGTATCATGGCGGAGTATTCGCAGCCTGGCGATATGATGGTGGTCTCGGCCGCCGGCAGCACCACCAACCAGTTGATCAGCTGGCTGAAACTCAGCCAGACCGACAGGCTCTCTGCGCATCAGGTTCAACAGGCGCTGCGCCGCTACCAGTCCGAGCTTATCAGTGGATTACTTCCCCCTGAGACAGCCGATGGATTAATCAGCGAATTTATTCACGATCTGGAGCGTCTCGCTGGCCTGCTCGACAGCGGCGTTACCGATGCGGTCTATGCCGAGGTGGTAGGCCACGGCGAGATCTGGTCCGCGCGATTGATGTCCGCCGTACTTAATCTGCAGGGGCTGAACGCCGCCTGGCTGGACGCGCGGGAATTTTTACGCGCCGAGCGCTCTGCCCAACCCCAGGTTAACGAAGGGCTTTCTTATCCGCTGCTGCAACAGCTGATGGTGCAGCACCCTGGCAAACGGCTGGTGGTGACCGGTTTTATCTGCCGCAACGATGCGGGAGAGACCGTACTGCTGGGGCGTAACGGCTCTGACTACTCGGCAACGCAGATTGGCGCCCTGGGCGGCGTCTCTCGGGTGACCATCTGGAGCGACGTGGCCGGGGTCTACAGCGCCGACCCGCGTAAGGTAAAAGATGCCTGCCTGCTGCCGCTGCTGCGTCTCGACGAAGCCAGCGAGCTGGCCCGTCTGGCCGCGCCGGTGCTGCACGCCCGCACGCTACAGCCGGTCTCCGGCAGCGATATCGATCTTCAGCTGCGCTGCAGCTACAACCCGGAACAGGGCTCTACGCGCATCGAGCGCGTGTTGGCTTCCGGGACAGGCGCGCGCATCGTCACCAGCCACGATGACGTCTGCCTGATTGAGTTCCAGGTCCCGCCGAGCCAGGACTTCAAGCTGGCGCATAAAGAGATCGACCTGATCCTGAAGCGCGCCCAGCTGCGTCCCCTGGCGGTAGGTGTGCATACTGACCGCAACCTGCTTCAGCTCTGCTATACCTCAGAGGTTGTCGACAGCGCCCTGAAGCTGCTCGACGAAGCCGGGCTGCCGGGCGAGCTGCGTTTACGCCAGGGGCTGGCGCTGGTGGCGCTGGTTGGCGCGGGCGTGTGTCGTAATCCACTCCATAGCCACCGCTTCTGGCAGCAGCTCAAGGGTCAGCCGGTAGAGTTTATCTGGCAGTCCGACGACAGCATCAGCCTGGTGGCGGTGCTGCGCGTGGGCCCAACGGAGAGCCTGATTCAGGGCCTGCACCAGTCACTGTTCCGCGCCGAGAAGCGCATTGGCCTGGTGCTGTTCGGCAAAGGCAACATCGGTTCGCGCTGGCTGGAGCTGTTTGCCCGCGAGCAGAGCGCGCTTTCCGCCCGCACTGGCTTTGAATTTGTGCTGGCGGGAGTGGTAGACAGCCGTCGCAGCCTGCTGAGCTATGAGGGGCTGGACGCCAGCCGCGCGCTGGCCTTCTTTAATGACGAAGCGGTGGAGCACGAAGAGGACTCCCTGTTCCTGTGGATGCGGGCGCACCCCTATGACGATCTGGTGGTGCTCGACGTCACCGCCAGTGAGCAGCTAGCCGATCAGTACCTCGACTTTGCCAGCCACGGTTTTCACGTTATCAGCGCCAACAAGCTGGCCGGCGCGAGCACCAGCGACAAGTATCGCCAGATCCACGACGCCTTCGAAAAAACGGGCCGTCGCTGGCTCTACAACGCCACCGTGGGCGCGGGCCTGCCGGTGAACCATACCGTACGCGATCTCATCGACAGCGGTGACTCAATTCTCTCTATCAGCGGCATCTTCTCTGGAACCTTGTCGTGGCTGTTCCTGCAGTTTGACGGCACCGTGCCCTTTACTGACCTGGTCGATCAGGCCTGGCAGCAGGGGCTGACCGAGCCGGATCCGCGCGTGGATCTCGCCGGTAAGGATGTCATGCGCAAGCTGGTGATCCTCGCCCGCGAGGCGGGGTATAACATCGAACCGGATCAGGTACGCGTTGAGTCGCTGGTGCCGGCCGGGTGTGAAGAGGGGTCGGTGGATCACTTCTTTGAAAACGGTGATGTGCTGAACGAGCAGATGGTACAGCGTCTGGAAGCCGCGCGTGAGATGGGGCTGGTGCTGCGCTACGTGGCGCGCTTTGATGCCAACGGCAAAGCGCGCGTTGGCGTAGAGGCGGTGCGTCCTGAGCACCCGCTGGCGGCGCTGCTGCCGTGTGATAACGTCTTCGCCATTGAGAGCCGCTGGTACCGCGATAACCCGCTAGTGATCCGTGGCCCAGGTGCAGGACGCGACGTCACTGCGGGCGCTATTCAGTCGGACATCAACCGTCTGGCGCAGCTGCTGTAGTGAATATGTATCCCCTCTCTGCCAGGAGAGGGGCCTTCTGCCTCTGACATGCGCTTTTTTCATCTTCCCTGAATACTCCTCACCTATAACCGCGATATTTCTGTTGACGTTATCCTGCTTTTACGTCATTTTGGCATCTGGACGTCTAAACGTATAGAAGTTCACACAACAACCAAGACACGCGATTGATGAGGTAAGGTATGAGCTTTTTTCACGCCAACCAGCGGGAAGCCCTGAATCAGAGCCTGGCAGAAGTGCAGGGGCAGATTAACGTATCCTTTGAATTTTTCCCGCCGCGCACCAGTGAAATGGAACAAACCCTCTGGCACTCCATCGATCGCTTAAGCAGCCTGAAGCCAAAGTTTGTCTCGGTTACCTACGGGGCGAACTCCGGCGAGCGCGACCGCACCCACAGCATCATCAAGGGCATTAAAGATCGTACCGGCCTTGAGGCCGTGCCGCATCTGACCTGTATCGACGCAACCCGTAACGAACTGCGCGCGATTGCCCAGGATTACTGGAACAACGGTATTCGCCATATTGTGGCCCTGCGCGGCGATCTGCCAGCAAACGGCGGCAAACCAGAGATGTACGCTGCCGATCTGGTTGCGCTTTTAAAAGACGTTGCCGATTTTGATATCTCTGTGGCCGCCTATCCTGAAGTGCATCCCGAGGCCAAAAGCGCCCAGGCAGATCTGCTCAACCTGAAGCGTAAAGTCGACGCCGGTGCGAGTCGGGCCATCACCCAGTTCTTTTTTGACGTTGAGAGCTATCTGCGTTTTCGCGACCGCTGCGCGGCGACCGGCATTGACGTTGAGATTATCCCAGGCATTCTGCCGGTCTCTAACTTCAAGCAGGCGAAAAAGTTTGCCGACATGACCAACGTGCGTATTCCGGCCTGGATGTCGCAGATGTTTAACGGCCTCGATGACGATGCTGAAACCCGCAAGCTGGTGGGGGCAAGCATCGCCATGGACATGGTGAAGATCCTGAGCCGCGAAGGGGTAAAAGATTTCCACTTCTATACCCTGAACCGCGCTGAAATGAGCTACGCTATTTGCCACACGTTGGGTGTACGTCCAGCGCTATAAAAACCGCTTCGGCGGTTTTTTATTGTCCAATTGATTCGGGTGATGAATGCCATTGTCAGAACCCATATCTGCCACTTAATTACTAATAAAAACAGACGGATTTAACTATCAAATCTGTGGATGAATTCAACTATCTCTCATTAACAGTGGTGTATATCGTAGCGGTAACACCATATTGGGAGCAGATAGATGAGTGCATCAGACGATATCCATAACACCCTTTCCACAGGCAAATGTCCGTTTCACCAGGGCAGCGTCGACCGCAGCGCCGGGGCGGGAACAACCAGCCGCGACTGGTGGCCGAAACAGCTCCGCGTTGACCTCTTAAATCAGCACTCAAACCGCTCTAATCCGCTGGGCGACGATTTTGACTACCGTAACGAATTCAGCAAACTCGACTATGCTGCGCTGAAAGGCGATCTCAAAGCGCTGCTTACCGATTCACAGCCCTGGTGGCCTGCGGACTGGGGCAGCTATGTCGGTCTTTTCATCCGTATGGCATGGCACAGTGCAGGGACCTACCGCTCTGTCGACGGGCGCGGCGGCGCGGGCCGCGGTCAGCAGCGTTTTGCCCCTCTTAATTCATGGCCCGATAACGTCAGCCTGGACAAGGCACGTCGTCTGCTGTGGCCGGTTAAGCAGAAGTATGGCCAGAAAATTTCCTGGGCCGATCTCTTTATCCTCGCCGGTAACGTGGCGCTGGAGAACTCTGGTTTCCGCACCTTTGGTTTCGGTGCCGGACGTGAAGACGTTTGGGAGCCGGATCTGGACGTTAACTGGGGCGACGAAAAAACCTGGCTGAAGCATCGCCATCCTGAAGCGCTGGCAAAAGCGCCGCTGGGCGCAACCGAGATGGGCCTGATCTACGTTAATCCGGAAGGCCCGGACCATAGCGGAGAGCCTGTCTCTGCCGCTGCCGCCATTCGTGCCACCTTCGGCAACATGGGGATGAATGACGAGGAGACCGTAGCGCTGATTGCAGGCGGCCACACGCTGGGTAAAACCCACGGCGCGGCGGCGGCCACGCATGTTGATGTCGATCCTGAGGCCGCGCCTATTGAAGCGCAGGGCCTGGGCTGGAGCAGCAGCTACGGCAGCGGCAGCGGCGCGGATGCCATCACCTCCGGGCTGGAGGTGGTCTGGACGCAGACGCCAACCCAGTGGAGCAACTATTTCTTTGAGAACCTGTTCAAATACGAGTGGGTGCAGACCCGCAGTCCGGCGGGCGCGATCCAGTTCGAAGCGGCTGATGCCCCGGAAATTATCCCCGATCCTTTCGATCCGGCGAAAAAGCGTAAGCCCACCATGCTGGTGACCGATCTAACGCTGCGTTTCGATCCCGAGTTCGAGAAGATCTCCCGTCGCTTCCTGAACGATCCGCAGGCTTTCAACGAAGCCTTTGCCCGGGCCTGGTTCAAGCTTACGCACCGTGATATGGGGCCAAAAGCGCGCTACATCGGCCCGGAAGTACCAAAAGAGGATTTGATCTGGCAGGACCCGCTGCCGCAGGCGATCTTTAATCCATCTCAGGACGATATTGCCAGCCTGAAGACGCAGATTGCCGCCTCTGGCCTCTCGGTAAGCGAGCTGGTGTCGGTTGCCTGGGCTTCTGCCTCTACCTTCCGCGGTGGCGATAAGCGCGGCGGCGCGAACGGGGCACGGCTGGCGCTGGCTCCGCAACGTGACTGGGAGGTCAACGCAACGGCGGTTCGCGCTCTGCCGGTGCTGGAGGCCATTCAACGCACGGCAAACAAGGCGTCGCTGGCGGACATTATCGTTCTGGCTGGGGTGGTCGGCGTTGAGCTGGCAGCGAAAGAGGCGGGCGTGGCTATCGATGTGCCGTTCGCACCGGGTCGCGTGGATGCTCGTCAGGATCAGACCGATGTCGATATGTTTGAGCTGATGAACCCCATTGCCGACGGCTTCCGTAACTACCGCACGGCGCTTGATACGTCGACCACCGAGTCGCTGCTGATCGATAAAGCGCAGCAGCTGACGCTGACCGCGCCGGAAATGACGGCGCTGGTAGGTGGCCTGCGCATGCTGGGCGCGAACGCCGACGGTAGCCAGCACGGCGTCTTTACCCAGCGCGTGGGCGTACTCAGCAATGACTTCTTTGTTAACCTGCTGGATATGCGCACCGAATGGAAGGCAACGGATGATAGCGCTGAGCTGTTTGCGGGGCGGGATCGCCTGAGCGGCGAGGTGAAATATACCGCAACCCGTGCCGACCTGGTGTTTGGCTCTAACTCCATCCTTCGGGCTCTGGCGGAAGTCTACGCCAGCAACGACGGCCACGAGAGGTTTGTGAAGGCCTTCGTCGCCGCCTGGGTGAAGGTGATGAACCTCGACCGCTTCGATCTGCGCTAAACGCTAAATATGAAAATCCCCGCTTGTGCGGGGATTTTTTTAGGCGTTATTGCACGGTGTCTAACGGCAGTGCATCAAAGTCATGCAGGGCGTTTTTCTTGTACGGGTTACCAATCCAGCGCGTGGCCTGTACAAACTGCGGGCTGGTGATTGACCGGGTGGGGTCAAAGCCATCGTAGCGCAGCCCTGCCAAATCGGACCAGGTATGGATCAGCTGTGAGCTGCTGTACTTGCGGTCGACGTCGGCGGCCAGGTCGCGCGGGTGCGTCTCCTGCCATGACGGTGAGGTCCACAGAATAAATGGGATGGTATACATATGCCGCGTCGGGGCCTCTTCATTACGCCCTTGAATATTATGCGGCGGCGTATCGTAGACCTCTTCCCCATGATCCGAGAAGTAGAGCAGGAAGCCGTTGGGATCGGTGGCTTTGTAGTCGTTAATCAGGCTAGCCAGCACATGGTCGTTGAAATGGTTAGCGTTATCATAGGCATTATACGATTCCAGCTGATCCGGGCTCAGGCCTGCCGGTGCGCCTTCGGTTTTGCCATCAAAGGTGTTCCACTGTTGCGGGTAGCGGTATGCGTATTTGATATGCGTACCCAGCAGATGCACGATGATGAACTTCTTCGGCGCAGGATCGGCCAGTACCTTCTTAAACGGATCCAGCACGTTGGTGTCGTACTCACGAGCGCTCTGGGTGCGCTGCTGGTTCATATAAAACTGCTTGTCCGTCTGCTGTGAGAACACCGTCAGCATGGTGTTGCGTTCGGTCATGGTCTGCTGGTTGGTGATCCAGAACGTTTTGTACCCGGCCTGCTTCATCAGGTTCATCAGCGACGGTTTGGTCAGGTAGAGATCCGGGTTTTTCTCGTCGGCAAAGGTCAGCGCCTGCTGCAAAATCTCAATGGTGTAAGGGCGCGACGTCACTACGTGGTTGAACACCGTCAGGTTCTTGTCGGTTTTATGCATCTTATCCAGCTCCGGCGTGGTTTCACGCGGGTAGCCGTAGAGGCTCATATGGTTACGCTGCGTTGACTCACCAATCACCAGCACCAGCGTGCGCGGTGCGCTGCCGGAGCTATCCTGCAGGTTCGCCAGCGGCGGCAGGGCACTGTTGCTGTCTAACAGTTTGGTCAGGCTCGCCAGCTGATGGCGATACTCGACGTAGCCCGAGACAAACTGCCACGGGGCGGCGGGCTCAAGGCGACCTGAGAGACTGATCAGTGCCCGCTTAACGCTCTTCTTCTGGAATAGCACCTTATGGGCGATCGGGTTAACGATCAGCCCATAGAAGATGGCAACGCAAACCAGCCAGCGCCATGGCTTCGGAACCGTGACCGGACGCAGGCGCGTCCACAGGAAGATGGCCACTGCCGTATAGCCCAGCGCCACCAGCACCAGCTTCAGGCTGAAGTACTGGCTCAGAAATTCACTAGCCTCGCTGGTGTTGGACTCAAACATGACGTACAGAACGCTCTGAGAGAACTCCTGCCCGTAAATAACGTAATAGCCCAGCGCGGCGAGCGAGGGGAGCCACAGAATAACGCCGATAATCGCCGCCGTCGTACGGATCCGTTGCGGAAAGAGCAGCAGCGGAATCAGCCACAGGGAACTGAACAGCAAGGAGTCGCGCAGGCCCACGGAGCCGCTGTAGCCAGTGACAATAATGGCGACCTGCAGGACGGAAGAGAAGTAACAGACAAAGAGCAAGGCCCACAATAAGGCCTTCCAGCTAAAAGCGGCCTTCGCCGGAGAAGATGTAGAGAGCATAACAAAAACGTGCCTTATCAAAGTCGCTGGAGTAGCGCGCAAAGATTAAGCAGGGTTGCTTAAGTTAACCTTAACGAGG
This sequence comes from Enterobacter sp. C2, assembly GCF_019880405.1. Lineage (NCBI taxonomy): Bacteria > Pseudomonadati > Pseudomonadota > Gammaproteobacteria > Enterobacterales > Enterobacteriaceae > Enterobacter > Enterobacter sp. C2. The sequence goes on along the minus strand of NZ_CP082269.1, from coordinate 4,118,608 downwards.
CGGGGGATAATGTAAATAGCCGCTTCCCCACCCGATTGCGGGGAAGCGGAGAAGGGCGAGATTAACCGGTGTTACGCATGCCGGCTGCCACGCCAGCGATGGTGACCATTAGCGCTTGCTCAACGCGCGGATCGGGCTCCTGACCTTGCTCTTCCGCCTGACGGGAGCGGTGCAGCAGCTCGGCCTGCAGCACGTTGAGCGGATCGGTGTAGATGTTACGCAGCTGGATGGACTCGGCGATCCACGGCAGATCGGCCATCAGATGCGAGTCGTTGGCGATGGCTAGCACCACCTTGATGTCATCTTCCAACAGCTGACGTAGCTCGCTGCCCAGCGGCCACAGCGCCTGTTTAACCAGGCGGCGGTCGTAGTAGTCCGCCAGCCAGAGGTCGGCCTTGGCGAAGACCATCTCCAGCATCCCCAGACGGGTGGAGAAGAACGGCCAGTCGCGGCACATCGTTTCCAGATCGCTCTGTTTACCCTCTTGCATCACCTTTTGCAGGGCTGCGCCCGCGCCTAACCAGGCAGGCAGCATCAGGCGGTTCTGCGTCCAGGCAAAGATCCATGGAATAGCGCGCAGGGACTCCACGCCGCCGGTAGGGCGACGTTTTGCCGGACGCGAGCCGAGCGGCAGTTTGCCCAGCTCCTGCTCCGGCGTGGCGGAACGGAAGTAGGGGACAAAATCTTCATTTTCACGTACGTAGCCGCGATACATCTCACAAGAGATATCCGACAGTTCGTCCATGATGTGACGCCACTCCTCTTTCGGCTCCGGCGGTGGCAGCAGGTTGGCTTCCAGAATGGCGCTGGTGTAAAGCGACAGGCTGCTGACGGTGATTTCCGGCAGGCCGTACTTGAAGCGGATCATCTCGCCCTGCTCGGTCACGCGCAGGCCACCTTTCAGGCTACCCGGCGGCTGGGAGAGCAGCGCCGCATGGGCCGGGGCACCGCCGCGGCCAATGGAGCCACCGCGACCGTGGAACAGCGTCAGCTCAATGCCCGCTTTTTCACAGGTCTTGATCAGCGCATCCTGCGCCTGGTACTGCGCCCAGGAGGCAGCCATCACGCCCGCGTCTTTCGCGGAGTCGGAATAGCCGATCATGACCATCTGCTTGCCCTGAATAAAGCCGCGATACCAGTCGATATTCAGCAGCTGGGTCATCACATCGTTGGCGTTGTTCAGGTCGTCGAGGGTTTCAAACAGCGGCGCAACCGGCAGGGCAAAGGTGATCCCCGCTTCTTTCAGCAGCAGGTGCACGGCCAGCACGTCGGATGGGGTTTTCGCCATGGAGATGACGTAGGCGGCAACGGAGCCCTGCGGTGCATCAACAATCGCTTTACAGGTGTTGAGCACTTCACGGGTTTCGTTGCTTGGCTCCCAGCTGCGCGGCAGCAGGGGGCGCTTCGAGTTCAGCTCGCGGATCAGGAACGCCTGCTTGTCGGCTTCGGACCAGCTTTCGTAGTCGCCAATGCCGAGATAACGGGTCAGTTCGCCCAGCGCTTCGGTATGGCGGGTGCTCTCCTGGCGAACGTCGATACGCACCAGCGGCACGCCAAAGCACTTCACGCGACGCAGGGTATCCAGCAGCTCGCCGTTGGCGATAATTCCCATGCCGCAGGCCTGGAGTGATTTATAGCAGGCGTAGAGCGGCTCCCACAGCTGCTCGTTCTGGCTGATCAGGCCAGCCGGCTTCGGCAGGCGCTGGCCCTTCAGACGCGCTTCCAGCCAGACCTGGGTCGCCATCAGCTGACCACGCAGGCCTTTCAACAGGTAGCGATACGGCTCGCTTGCTCCGGCTTCGCCAACCAGCTCGCTCAGCTCATCGGTACACTCCACCATCGACAGCTCAGAGATAAGCACCTGAATATCTTTCAGGAACAGATCGGTGGCTTTCCAGCGGCTCAGCAGCAGCACGTGGCGGGTGATCTCTGCGGTGACGTTCGGGTTGCCGTCGCGGTCACCGCCCATCCAGGAGGTAAAACGCACCGGGACAAAATCCACCGGCAGCTTATAGCCAAGGTTTTCGTCGAGCTGCTCGTTCAGCTCGCGCAGGTAGTTCGGCACCCCTTCCCACAGGCTGTTTTCTACTACCGCAAAGCCCCACTTGGCCTCGTCAACCGGGCTGGGACGGTGCTTGCGGATCTCATCGGTATGCCAGGACTGGGCAATCAGCTGGCGCAGACGGCGCATCAGCTGATGGCGTTCGTAATCGGCAATCTCTTTATTATCCAGCTGCTTGAGGCAGTTGTTGACCTCTACCATCTTGTGGATCAGGGTCCGGCGGGTGATCTCTGTCGGATGCGCGGTCAGCACCAGCTCCAGCGACAGCGACTCCACCGCTTTTTTAATGATGCCTTCATTGAGATCGGGCTGATCCTTCAGCTTTCTGAGGGTGCGGGCAATCACTTCCGGGTTGCTGGCCGCTTCGCCCTGCGGCGAAATGCTGTGGTACTGCTCGGCGGTATTCGCCAAATTCAGAAACTGGCTAAAGGCGCGGGCGACCGGCAGCAGTTCGTCATTTGACAGATTTTGCAGCGTGGTAAGCAGCTCCTGGCGGTTGGCTTCGTTGCCAGCACGTGAGGATTTAGACAGCTTACGGATCGTTTCGACGCGGTCGAGAATGTTCTCGCCCAGCGCCTCTTTGATGGTCTCTCCCAGCAGCTTGCCGAGCATACTGACATTACTACGCAAAGCGGAATATTGTTCGTTCATGTTAACCCAGACACCCCATCTCAATTATAAATGTCCTGTATCTGAAACCTGCCGGACATTTTTCTCAGTTGTTCTTTATAAAGCCACGTAAAACCCCGGGCGTCAATTGCGGCGAAATCGGTTCAGCAAACGAATAAACGTGCGTAATTTACGAAATTTAATTCGCTTTAAAGCAGATAAGTAGAACTTATGTTAACGGCGGCGTTTTACCCTCTCCCGCAGGAGAGGGTAGCGTGTTTAGTGCCAGCAAAAGTGGTGCACGACCTGGGTAATCAGCTCCCGGGTGGGCTTGATAAAGCGTGTCTCCAGGTACTCATCCGGCTGGTGGGCCTGGTTGATCGACCCTGGACCTAATACCAGAGTTGGACAGAGCGTCTGAATAAACGGCGCTTCGGTGCAGTAGTTCACCACGTCGGTCCTGGTGCCGAGCAGCTTTTCCACGACCTGAACCAACTGGTGATCCGGCGGGCATTCGTAGCCTGGGATCGGCGGATGCAGCTCGGCAACGTTCAGACGTCCCGGCCAACGTTCGCTCACCGGGGCCAGCGCGTCGTTCACCAGGCCGTTGAGATCGTTCAGGGTCATACCCGGCAGGGGGCGAATATCCATGTGCAGCTCGCAGCAGGCGCAGATGCGGTTTGAGGCATCGCCGCCGTGCAGGCTACCGAGGTTCAGCGTCGGATAAGGTACGGTAAAGGCATCAAAGTGATAGCGCTCTTTCAGCGCGTCGCGCAGCTGCATCAGGCGACCAATGGCGTCGTGCATCAGCTCAATGGCATTGACGCCGCGCGCCGGATCGCTGGAGTGGCCTGACTGGCCCAGCACCCGTACTGCCGTAGAGATATGGCCTTTATGCGCGCGGATCGGTTGTAGCGAGGTCGGTTCGCCAATGATCGCGCAGTCCGGGCGAATAGTAGCATTCTCAGAGAAGTAGCGCGCCCCCGCCATGCTGGTCTCTTCATCGGCGGTTGCCAGAATATAGAGCGGCTTTTTCAGCCTGGTCACGTCCACGTCACGCAGCGCATCAAGAATAAAGGCGAAAAAGCCTTTCATGTCCGCTGTGCCGAGGCCGTAGAGCTTGTTGTCATGCTCGGTCAGGGTAAAGGGATCGCGGGTCCAACGCCCATCATCGAAGGGCACCGTATCAGTATGTCCGGCCAGCAGCAGGCCGCCTGCGCCCTCGCCAATGCTGGCCAGCATGTTGAATTTGTTGCGCGTGTCGGGTACCGGCTGGATCTCTACGTTAAACCCGAGGTCGCCAAACCATCCGCCAAGCAGATTGATTAAAGACGCATTGCTCTGATCCAGCGCTTCTTCCGTTGCGCTGATGGACGGTGTGGCTATCAGAGCGCGGTAGATCTCGATAAATGGCGGTAAATTCATTTTCATTGTTGACACACCTTAGGTCGTGATAGTATCAATATTCATGCAGTAAATGTGAATAAAAATACATTAACGTAGAGCATAAAGGAACCCGATGTTGAATACGCTGATTGTAGGCGCTAGCGGTTATGCGGGCGCAGAGCTTGTAAGCTACGTGAATCGCCATCCTCATATGACCATAACCGCTTTGACCGTGTCAGCGCAAAGCAATGATGCAGGAAAATTAATCTCCGATCTGCACCCGCAGCTGAAAGGCATTGTCGACCTGCCCCTGCAGCCAATGTCCGATATCAGCGAGTTTGTTGCAGGTGTCGACGTAGTGTTCCTGGCCACCGCCCATGAGGTGAGCCATGACCTCGCCCCGCAGTTTTTAGCGGCGGGCTGCATCGTGTTCGACCTCTCCGGCGCGTTCCGCGTTAACGATGCCGCTTTCTATGAGAAATTCTACGGCTTTACCCACCAGCACCCGCAGCTGCTTGAGCAGGCGGTGTATGGCCTGGCGGAGTGGAGCGCTGACAGACTGAAAGAGGCGAAGCTAGTCGCGGTGCCGGGCTGCTACCCGACGGCGGCGCAGCTGTCGCTGAAGCCGCTGATCGACGCCGGGCTGCTGGATCTCAACCAGTGGCCGGTGATCAACGCCACCAGCGGCGTCAGCGGTGCCGGGCGCAAGGCGGCGATCTCAAACAGCTTCTGTGAAGTAAGCCTGCAGCCGTACGGCATCTTTAACCATCGCCATCATCCAGAGATCACCACTCACCTCGGCACGGATGTGATTTTTACCCCACATCTGGGCAGCTTCCCGCGTGGGATCCTCGAAACCATTACCTGTCGCCTGAAGCCGGGCGTGACCAAAGAGCAGGTTGGGGTCACGTTCCTGCAGGCGTACGCCGATAAGCCGCTGGTGCGCCTCTACGATAAAGGTGTACCAGCGCTGAAAAACGTGGTGGGTCTGCCGTTCTGTGATATCGGTTTTGCCGTGCAGGATGAGCACCTGATTATCGTCGCCGCAGAAGATAACTTACTCAAAGGCGCTGCCGCCCAGGCAATGCAGTGTGCAAATATTCGTTTTGGTTACCCTGAAACGCAGTCTCTTATTTAAGGTGTGATGATGAATCCATTAATTATCAAACTCGGTGGTGTACTGCTGGATAGCGAAGAGGCGCTGGCGCGTCTGTTTACCGCCCTGGTTAACTATCGTGAGGCGCATCAGCGTCCGCTGGTGATCGTTCACGGCGGCGGCTGCGTGGTGGATGAGCTGATGAAGCAGCTTAACCTGCCGGTGACCAAGAAAAACGGCCTGCGCGTCACGCCTGCCGACCAGATCGACATTATTACCGGCGCGCTGGCGGGCACCGCCAACAAAACGCTGCTGGCCTGGGCGAAGAAACATAAGATTGCCTCGGTGGGTCTGTTCCTCGGCGACGGTGATAGCGTCAAAGTGACCCAGCTTGATGACGATCTGGGCCACGTGGGCCAGGCGCAGCCGGGTTCGCCGGTGCTGATCAACTCCCTGCTGGCGGGTGGTTTCCTGCCGGTTATCAGCTCCATCGGCGTGACCGACGACGGTCTGCTGATGAACGTCAACGCCGACCAGGCAGCGACGGCGCTGGCGGCAACGCTCGGTGCGGATCTGATCCTGCTCTCCGACGTGAGCGGCATTCTGGACGGTAAGGGCCAGCGCATCGCTGAGATGACGGCGGCAAAAGCCGAGCAGCTGATCGATCAGGGCATTATTACCGACGGCATGATCGTCAAGGTCAACGCCGCGCTGGATGCCGCCCGCACGCTGGGCCGCCCGGTGGATATCGCCTCCTGGCGTCACGCGGAGCAGCTTCCGGCGCTGTTCAACGGCACGCCGATTGGCACGCGTATTTTGGCATAATCGATTTATTGTTTTGTAGGCCCGTTAAGCGCAGCGCTACCGGGCAATGAAATTCAAAGATATTAAGGAAGCATGTTATGGCACTTTGGGGTGGGCGTTTTACACAGGCAGCGGATCAACGGTTCAAACAGTTCAACGACTCTTTGCGCTTCGACTACCGCCTGGCCGAGCAGGATATCGTCGGCTCTGTGGCCTGGTCCAAAGCGCTGGTGACGGTGGGCGTACTGACCGCCGATGAGCAAGTGCAGCTAGAAGCGGCGCTGAACAACCTGCTGGAAGAGGTGCGTCTTAACCCGGAGCAGATCCTCGAGAGCGATGCCGAAGACATCCATAGCTGGGTGGAAGGCAAGCTGATCGACAAGGTTGGCCCGCTGGGTAAAAAACTGCACACCGGCCGGAGCCGTAACGACCAGGTGGCAACCGATCTGAAGCTATGGTGTAAAGAGACCGTGGCCGAGCTGCTGGCGGCAAACCGTCAGCTGCAGGGCGCGCTGGTGGAGACCGCGCAGGCTAACCAGGATGCAGTGATGCCAGGGTATACCCACCTGCAGCGTGCGCAGCCGGTGACCTTTGCCCACTGGTGCCTTGCCTACGTTGAGATGCTGGCCCGTGACGAAAGCCGCCTGCAGGATGCGCTGAAGCGTCTGGACGTTAGCCCGCTGGGCTGCGGGGCACTGGCAGGAACGGCCTATGAAATTGACCGTGAACAGCTGGCGGGCTGGTTAGGCTTTGCCAGCGCGACCCGTAACAGCCTCGATACCGTATCCGACCGTGACCACGTGCTGGAGCTGCTCTCTGACGCCTCTATCGGCATGGTGCACCTGTCGCGCTTTGCCGAAGATCTGATCTTCTTTAACACCGGTGAAGCGGGCTTCGTTGAGTTGTCTGACCGCGTCACCTCCGGCTCCTCGCTGATGCCGCAGAAGAAAAACCCGGATGCGCTGGAGCTAATCCGCGGCAAATGCGGGCGCGTGCAGGGCGCACTGACCGGCATGATGATGACCCTGAAAGGTCTGCCGCTGGCCTATAACAAAGATATGCAGGAAGACAAAGAGGGGCTGTTTGATGCCCTCGACACCTGGCTGGGCTGCCTGCACATGGCCGCGCTGGTGCTGGACGGCATTCAGGTGAAACGTCCGCGCTGCCAGGAAGCGGCGCAGCAGGGTTACGCTAACGCTACCGAGCTGGCGGACTACCTGGTCGCGAAGGGCGTGCCGTTCCGTGAGGCACACCATATTGTAGGTGAAGCCGTGGTAGAAGCGATTGCCCAGGGTAAACCGCTGGAGGATCTGGCTCTCGCCGATCTGCAAAAATTCAGCAGCGTGATTGGCGACGACGTCTATCCGATCCTCTCCCTGCAATCCTGCCTGGATAAGCGTGCGGCAAAGGGCGGCGTATCGCCAACGCAGGTTGCACAGGCCATCAACGATGCCAAAGCTCGCCTGATTTAATCACGCCATCGCAAAAGACGCCGGGCCTGTGCCCGGCTTTTTTTTGTACAAAAAATGGCATGCAGGGTCAGAGAGTGCTTGATAGGGATAATCATTGATTGCTATTCTATCTATCGCCATGAACTATCGTGGCGTCGGAGGATGAATAATGAATATTCGTGATCTTGAATACCTGGTAGCGTTAGCCGAACACCGTCATTTCCGCCGGGCGGCCGACTCCTGCCACGTTAGCCAGCCCACGCTCAGCGGGCAGATCCGCAAGTTGGAAGATGAGCTTGGCGTGATGCTGCTGGAGCGTACCAGCCGTAAAGTGCTGTTTACCCAGGCTGGCCTGCTGCTGGTAGATCAGGCGCGCACCGTATTACGCGAGGTCAAGGTGCTCAAGGAGATGGCAAGTCAGCAGGGTGAGGCCATGTCTGGGCCGCTGCATATTGGCCTGATCCCGACCGTTGGACCCTACCTGCTGCCGCAGATTATTCCGCTGCTGCACCAAACTTTCCCTAAGCTGGAGATGTATCTGCACGAAGCGCAGACGCAACAGCTGCTGGCCCAGTTGGACAGCGGCAAGCTGGACTGTGCCATTCTGGCGCTGGTGAAAGAGAGCGAAGCCTTTATTGAAGTGCCGCTGTTTGATGAGCCCATGATGCTGGCAATCTATGAGGATCACCCGTGGGCGAACCGCGACCGCGTGCCGATGGCGGACCTCGCCGGTGAGAAGCTGCTGATGCTGGAAGATGGACACTGCCTGCGCGATCAGGCGATGGGCTTCTGCTTTGAGGCGGGTGCGGACGAAGATACGCACTTCCGCGCGACCAGCCTTGAAACGCTGCGTAATATGGTTGCTGCAGGCAGCGGGATTACCCTCCTGCCAGCGCTGGCCGTGCCGCCTGAACGCAAGCGCGACGGGGTGGTTTACCTGCCGTGCATCAAGCCGGAGCCGAAGCGCACCATTGGCCTGGTTTACCGTCCGGGATCGCCGCTGCGCAGCCGCTATGAGCAGCTGGCTGAGGCCATCCGTACAACAATGGATGGCCATTTCGACAGAGCGTTAAAAGAGGCGGTTTAAGCCATTTAGCGCGGCTACCCGATAGGCTTCCGCCATGGTTGGGTAGTTAAAGGTGGTGTTAACAAAGTACTCAATGGTGTTACCGCCGCCTTTCTGCTCCATAATCGCCTGGCCGATATGAATAATTTCGGCCGCGCGCTCACCAAAGCAGTGGATCCCCAAAATCTCTTTCGTCTCGCGGTGGAACAGGATCTTCAGCGTCCCGACGCTCATCCCCACGATCTGCGCCCGCGCCAGGTGCTTAAACTGCGCCCGACCCACCTCATAGGGTACCTTCATGGCGGTGAGCTGCTGCTCTGTTTTACCGACCGAGCTGATCTCCGGAATGGTGTAGATCCCGGTGGGAATATCTTCCACCAGATGCGCCGTCGCTTCGCCTTTGACCATCGCCTGAGCAGCAATGCGCCCCTGATCGTAGGCGGCAGAGGCCAGGCTTGGGTAGCCGATAACGTCACCCACGGCGTAGATATGCGGCTGCGCGGTCTGGTACATGCTGTTAACCTTGAGCAGTCCCCGGCCGTCAGCGTCCAGGCCAACGTTGGCCAGCTGCAGGCTATCGGTATTACCGGTGCGTCCGTTGGCGTAGAGCAGGCAGTCGGCCTTAAGCTTTTTGCCTGACTTCAGGTGCATAATCACCCCGTTGTCCGTACCCTCAATCTGCTCGTACTCTTCGTTGTGGCGGATCACGACGCCGTTGTTCCAGAAGTGGTAAGAGAGCGAGTCCGACATCTCCTGATCGAGGAACGCCAGCAGACGATCGCGGGTATTGATCAGATCGACTTTGACATCCATTCCCCGGAAGATCGACGCGTATTCACAGCCGATCACCCCCGCACCGTAGATGATCACATGGCGTGGCTCATGCTGCATGCTGAGGATCGAGTCGCTGTCATAAACGCGAGGATGGGAAAAGTCGACGTCTGCCGGATGGTAGGGGCGGGAGCCGCAGGCAATAACAAACTTCTCTGCCGTCAGCGTCTCTACCGTACCGTCATGGCACTCCAGCGCCAGGGTATGCGCATCAACAAAGTGGGCATCGCCCTGCAGAATTTCACAGCGGTTACGCTCGTAAAACCCCTGACGCATGCGCGTCTGCTGATTGATAACGCTGTCGGCGTGGTTGAGGATGTCGGCAAAAGAGGAGCGCAGAAGGCGGGAGTGGTCGCTGTACAGAGGGTTTTGATTAAATTCGATAATCCGGCTGACCGCGTGGCGAAGCGCCTTCGAGGGGATGGTGCCCCAGTGGGTGCATCCACCGCCCACGTTATGGTATCGCTCAAGGACGGCGATCCTGGCACCTTGTTTCACCAGCCCCATGGCAGCACCTTCGCCACCGGGACCGGAACCTATCACTATTGCATCGTAATCGTAAGTGTGTGGCATGGTAGGGCTTACCTGTTCTTATACATAAAAACAACATAATACTAACATCGTTAGGGTGATAACCCAATTATCGCGCTGTTTTTTTGCCGTGCTATTTTTTAATTCTGCTGGCGCGCGCATTAACATCATTAAAGGTGCAACAGTATGTAAACAATCATTCACAAAGCCAGGCAAACCGATTAGCTTATCTCTGGTATAGTGCCAGCAGGCCTTTGGAAGGATTCAGACATCGTGATGGGCGTTAGAGCGCAACAAAAAGAACGAACCCGGCGTTCGCTGGTGGAAGCGGCATTTAGTCAGCTAAGCGCTGAGCGTAGTTTTGCCAGCCTGAGCCTGCGCGAAGTGGCGCGTGAGGCGGGCATTGCCCCAACGTCATTCTATCGCCACTTCCGCGATGTCGATGAGCTTGGCCTGACCATGGTCGACGAGAGCGGCCTGATGCTGCGCCAGCTGATGCGCCAGGCGCGCCAGCGCATTGCCAAAGGCGGGAGCGTGATCCGCACCTCCGTCTCTACCTTTATGGAGTTTATCGGCAATAACCCCAACGCGTTTCGCCTGCTGCTGCGCGAACGTTCAGGTACCTCCAGCGCTTTTCGTGCTGCCGTAGCCCGCGAGATCCAGCACTTCATCGCGGAACTTGCCGACTATCTTGAACTCGAAAGCCATATGCCGCGGTCATTCACCGAGGCACAGGCCGAAGCGATGGTCACGATTGTATTTAGCGCCGGCGCAGAAGCGCTGGACGTGGGTCCGGAGCAGCGCAGGCAGCTGGAAGAGCGCCTGGTACTGCAATTGAGGATGATTTCGAAAGGCGCTTACTACTGGTATCGCCGTGAGCAGGAAAGAATGTCGCACCAACCCGAAGAGTGAAGGACGAGTAATGAAACAGTCAGGTCAAGATAAAGGTACGTTGCTGCTGGCGCTGATCGCTGGCTTATCGATTAACGGCACGTTTACGGCGATTTTTAGCTCGATTGTGCCGTTTTCGCTGTTCCCGGTTATCTCGCTGGTGCTGGCTGTCTACTGCCTGCATCAACGCTATCAAAACCGTACTATGCCGCTGGGGCTGCCGGCGCTGGCCGCCGCCTGCTTTATCTTAGGCGTGCTGCTCTACAGCGCGGTAGTGCGGGCCGAGTATCCGGCCATTGGCTCTAACTTTGTCCCTGCCGTCCTGTCGGTGGTGCTGGTATTCTGGATCGGCTACCGCATGCGTAACCGCAAGTACGAGCTGACAGAGTAGATGAAGCGTCAGGGTTATTAAGTAGGCCGGATAAGCGTAGCGCTATCCGGCGTTTTCAGCGGGCAGTAGGTTTATTTTCTGGTCAGCAGCACTCCGCACTCCATATGGTGCGTATAGGGGAACTGATCGAACAGCGCCAGGCGTTCAACCTGATGCGTCTGGCTGAAGGTCTCCAGATTCTGGCACAGCGTCTCCGGATTGCAGGAGATGTACAGAATACGTGGGTAGGCCTGCACCATCTTCTCTGTTTCGCTATCCAACCCGCTGCGCGGCGGATCGACAAAAATCGTTTCACAGCGATAGCTCTTCAGATCGACGCCCTGCAGGCGGTTAAATTCACGCACCCCGTTCATCGCCTGAGTAAACTCCTCTGCCGCCATGCGGATAATCTGCACGTTGTCGATCTGGTTAGCGGCAATGTTGTACTGCGCCGCTGCCACCGACGGTTTGGCGATTTCGGTCGCCAGCACGCGCTCGAAGTTGCGTGCCAGCGCCAGAGAGAAGTTGCCGTTACCGCAGTACAACTCCAGCAGGTCGCCGGTTGACCCCGTAGTCACGTCCAGCGCCCACTCCAGCATCTGAATGTTCATCGCCGCGTTAGGCTGGGTAAAGCTGTTCTCTACCTGACGATAGATCATCTCCTGACCCGCTACCGGCAGACGCTCGTCAACGTAGTCCCGATCCAGCATGACCTTGGTTTTGGTTGCCCGACCAATGATATGCACGTCCAGTCCCTGCTCCCGCAGCGCAGCGCGCAGTGCCTGCGCCTCGGCCTGCCACGCTTCGTCCAGCTTTTTATGGTACAGCAGGGTCACGATAGCCTGACCGCTAAGGGTGCTGAGGTAGTCGATCTGGAACAGCTTGAAACGCAGGACATTATTACCCCGCACGCTGTCCATTATTGCAGCCATTAACTGGTTGATCAGGGCGCTGGCGGCTGGGAAACTATCTACACGGATCCGGCTTTTGGTCTGCTGATCGAAGATGATGTGGTACAGGTCATCTCCGTCGTGCCAGATACGAAACTCGGCCCGCATCCGGTAATGGCTTACAGGAGAACGAAACACCTCCGGCGCAGGCGCGGAAAAGGGCGTCATCATCTTTTGCAGACGGACCACTTTTTCGGCCAGCTGAGCGTCGTACTGTTCTATCGGGAGGTGTTCGGGGGTCATGATGCGTCCTGAGTGAAAATAGATTACGCGGGGATTGTAGGGATTGCGTGCGTATTGTCCAGCCCCAGCGTTTTTACTTTTCTTCTCTTAGCAGTCTGGACATCTATAAGTACCTACAGGTAGCATCCACGCTCCGGTCCTGTGAGTTAAAAGGGAATCCAGTGAAAATCTGGGGCTGACGCGCAGCGGTAAGGAGAGTTGGAGTGATAGCAAAAGCAGACACTGCCGAAAGGCGGGAAGTCATCACTCTGGAAAATCTCCAAGCCCGAAGACCTGCCGGTATACGTCGCATTTGGCTTTCATCATCGCGAGCTATTGATGGGCCTGCGGCATCCTTCTTATATTGTGGATGCTTTTACAATGATAAAAAAAGCTTCGCTGATGACGGCGCTCTCCGTCACAGCATTTTCCGGCTGGGCGCAGGACAGCAATCCAGACACGTTGGTCGTTACCGCAAACCGTTTTCAGCAGCCGGTAAAAACGGTGCTGGCACCGGTCAGCGTTGTCACCCGCCAGGATATCGATCGCTGGCAGTCAACCTCCGTAACCGATGTGATGCGTCGTCTACCTGGCGTAGATATCTCGCAGAACGGCGGCATGGGGCAGATCTCTTCTCTTTATGTGCGCGGCACTAACTCCAGCCATGTGCTGATCCTGGTCGACGGCGTGCGCCTCAGCCAGGCCGGCGTCAGCGGCTCGTCCGATCTCAGCCAGTTCCCGCTGGCCTTAGTACAGCGCATTGAATACATTCGTGGCCCGCGTTCGGCAGTGTACGGCTCCGACGCTATCGGCGGGGTGGTGAATATCATCACTACGCGCGAGAAAAACGGCACGACGCTGTCGGCAGGCATCGGCTCGAAAGGCTATCAGAACTACGAAGCCAGCACGCAGCAGGATCTGGGCGACAGCACCCGTGTGACGCTGGCAGGCGACTACACCTATACCAAAGGCTTTGATATTGGCGCCGAAGGAAACACCGGTGGCCTGGCGCAGCCTGACCGCGACGGGTTTATGAGCAAGACGCTGTACGGTGCGCTGGAGCATAGCTTCTCTGAACAGTGGAGTGGCTTTGTGCGCGGTTACGGCTATGACAACCGTACCGACTACGAAGGCTACTACAGCAGCTTCACGCCGGACGTATTGGTGGATACGCGCCAGCTCTACAGCCAGACCTGGGACGCGGGTCTGCGCTTTAACGGCGATATCTTCCGCTCTCAGCTACTGACCAGCTATGGTCACAGCAAAGACTTTAACTACGATCCGCATCTGGGGCGTTATGACTCTAACGCCACGCTGGATGAGATCAAGCAGTACAACGTACAGTGGGCCAATACCGTTGACGTCGGGCAGGGCAACGTCGGGGCGGGCATCGACTGGCAGAAGCAGAGCACCGAGCCGGGAACCAACTACGTTACCGACGGTTACGATCAGCGTAACACCGGCGTCTATCTGACCGCGCTGCAGCAGCTGGGTGACTTCACTTTGGAAGGCGCGGTGCGTAGCGATGACAACTCGCAGTTTGGTCGTCACGGTACCTGGCAGAGCAGCGCCGGCTGGGAGTTTATCGAAGGCTATCGCTTTATTGCCTCCTACGGCACTGCGTATAAAGCACCGAACCTCGGGCAGCTGCATGGCTTCTACGGCAACGACGATCTCAACCCGGAAGAGAGCAAGCAGTGGGAAGGGGCCTTTGAAGGCCTGACGGCGGGCGTGAACTGGCGCGTCTCCGGCTACCGTAACGACGTAGACAACCTCATCGATTATGACGATGGCGCGATGAAGTACTACAACGTGGGCAAGGCGCGGATTAAAGGCGTGGAAGCGACGGCATCCTTCGATACCGGCCCGCTGGGACACAGCCTGAGCTACGACTACGTTGATTCGCGTAATGCGGTGACTGACGAGCCGCTGGCACGCCGTGCGAAGCAGCAGGTGAAGTATCAGCTCGACTGGCAGGTCTACGATCTGGACTGGAGCGTAACCTATCACTACCTGGGCACGCGCTACGATACGGACTACACCACCTATCAGCGGGTCAAGATGGGCGGCGTCAGTTTATGGGACGCAGCAGTATCGTATCCGATCACCTCACAGTTCACCGTTCGTGGTAAAATAGCTAACCTGTTCGATAAAGATTACGAGACAGTTTATGGCTACCATACTGCAGGACGAGAATACACCGTCTCTGGCAGCTACACCTTCTGACCCAAAACCCACCGTGCTGGTGTTTGACTCCGGCGTCGGTGGGCTATCCGTCTATGATGAGATCCGGCGTCTCCTGCCGGACCTCCATTACATCTATACGTTTGATAACGTTGCCTTCCCGTACGGGGAGAAGTCAGAAGCATTTATCGTTGAGCGCGTGGTGGAGATTGTCACCGCCGTTCAGGCCCGCTATCCGCTCTCCCTGGCGGTGATTGCCTGTAATACTGCCAGCACCGTCTCGCTTCCTGCGCTGCGCGAAAAGTTCGGCTTCCCGGTAGTGGGTGTTGTGCCCGCTATTAAGCCTGCGGCACGCCTAACTGCCAACCGCGTCGTTGGCCTGCTGGCAACTCGCGGCACGGTAAAGCGTCCTTATACGCACGAGCTTATTCAGCGCTTTGCTAATGAATGTCACTTTGAATTGCTGGGCTCGTCTGAGCTGGTGGAGATAGCTGAAGCGAAGCTGCATGGCGAACCGGTCTCTCTCGACAGGCTACGTCGTATTCTTCGCCCTTGGTTACGGATGGCGGAGCCGCCGGATACCGTTGTCCTCGGCTGCACTCACTTTCCGCTTCTCCAGGAAGAGCTGCTGCAGGTGCTCCCGGAAGGAACGCGGCTGGTGGATTCCGGCGCGGCGATTGCGCGTAGAACCGCATGGCTGCTTGAGCATGATGCACCCGATGCTAAATCCTCTGATGAAAACATCGCATACTGCATGGACGTAACGCCGGAGACTGTACAATTACTGCCCGTTTTGCAGCGATACGGCTTCAAATCGCTTGAAAAACTCGCAACAGATAGTGGGTTTGCACAAAAAAGAGACGCTTGAAAGATTTTTTGAAATTAGCGCTTGTCAGCCCGGAATAACTCCCTATAATGCGCCTCCACTGACACGGAACAACGGCATACAGGCCGCCGGGTCAGCGGGACTTCTCCGGAAGTTCTGACAGAGAAAAGCGAAAAATAAACGCTTGACTCTGGATGAGGAAAACGTATTATACGGGACCTCGCAACGGTGAGCGAAAGCCGCGTTGCACTGCTCTTTAACAATTTATCAGACAATCTGTGTGGGCACTCGAAGACATGGATTCTTAACGTCGCAAGACGCTAAATGAATACCAAGTCTCTGGAGTGAACATACGTAATTCATTACGAAGTTTAATTCTAAGAGCATCAAACTTAAATTGAAGAGTTTGATCATGGCTCAGATTGAACGCTGGCGGCAGGCCTAACACATGCAAGTCGAACGGTAGCACAGAGGAGCTTGCTCCTTGGGTGACGAGTGGCGGACGGGTGAGTAATGTCTGGGAAACTGCCTGATGGAGGGGGATAACTACTGGAAACGGTAGCTAATACCGCATAACGTCGCAAGACCAAAGAGGGGGACCTTCGGGCCTCTTGCCATCAGATGTGCCCAGATGGGATTAGCTAGTAGGTGGGGTAATGGCTCACCTAGGCGACGATCCCTAGCTGGTCTGAGAGGATGACCAGCCACACTGGAACTGAGACACGGTCCAGACTCCTACGGGAGGCAGCAGTGGGGAATATTGCACAATGGGCGCAAGCCTGATGCAGCCATGCCGCGTGTATGAAGAAGGCCTTCGGGTTGTAAAGTACTTTCAGCGGGGAGGAAGGCATTGTGGTTAATAACCACAGTGATTGACGTTACCCGCAGAAGAAGCACCGGCTAACTCCGTGCCAGCAGCCGCGGTAATACGGAGGGTGCAAGCGTTAATCGGAATTACTGGGCGTAAAGCGCACGCAGGCGGTCTGTCAAGTCGGATGTGAAATCCCCGGGCTCAACCTGGGAACTGCATTCGAAACTGACAGGCTAGAGTCTTGTAGAGGGGGGTAGAATTCCAGGTGTAGCGGTGAAATGCGTAGAGATCTGGAGGAATACCGGTGGCGAAGGCGGCCCCCTGGACAAAGACTGACGCTCAGGTGCGAAAGCGTGGGGAGCAAACAGGATTAGATACCCTGGTAGTCCACGCTGTAAACGATGTCGACTTGGAGGTTGTGCCCTTGAGGCGTGGCTTCCGGAGCTAACGCGTTAAGTCGACCGCCTGGGGAGTACGGCCGCAAGGTTAAAACTCAAATGAATTGACGGGGGCCCGCACAAGCGGTGGAGCATGTGGTTTAATTCGATGCAACGCGAAGAACCTTACCTACTCTTGACATCCACGGAACTTGGCAGAGATGCCTTGGTGCCTTCGGGAACCGTGAGACAGGTGCTGCATGGCTGTCGTCAGCTCGTGTTGTGAAATGTTGGGTTAAGTCCCGCAACGAGCGCAACCCTTATCCTTTGTTGCCAGCGATTCGGTCGGGAACTCAAAGGAGACTGCCAGTGATAAACTGGAGGAAGGTGGGGATGACGTCAAGTCATCATGGCCCTTACGAGTAGGGCTACACACGTGCTACAATGGCGCATACAAAGAGAAGCGAACTCGCGAGAGCAAGCGGACCTCATAAAGTGCGTCGTAGTCCGGATCGGAGTCTGCAACTCGACTCCGTGAAGTCGGAATCGCTAGTAATCGTGGATCAGAATGCCACGGTGAATACGTTCCCGGGCCTTGTACACACCGCCCGTCACACCATGGGAGTGGGTTGCAAAAGAAGTAGGTAGCTTAACCTTCGGGAGGGCGCTTACCACTTTGTGATTCATGACTGGGGTGAAGTCGTAACAAGGTAACCGTAGGGGAACCTGCGGTTGGATCACCTCCTTACCTGAAAGAACCTGCTTCGCAGTGTCCACACAGATTGTCTGATAGAAATAAACAGCAGTAAAAATCTCTGCAGGCTTGTAGCTCAGGTGGTTAGAGCGCACCCCTGATAAGGGTGAGGTCGGTGGTTCAAGTCCACTCAGGCCTACCAAATTCTTCCTGATACTGTGTTGTGAAATAACTCACATACCTAAGTATGCTTGGTTATTCCACGCCTTGTCTCAGAAAGAATTAAGGTGAATGAGATAACTACGATGGGGCTATAGCTCAGCTGGGAGAGCGCCTGCCTTGCACGCAGGAGGTCTGCGGTTCGATCCCGCATAGCTCCACCATCACTTACTGCTGAAACAAGAAAACTTCAGAGTGTACCTGTAAAGGTGCGCTGCGAAGTTTTGCTCTTTAAAAATCTGGATCAAGCTGAAAATTGAAACGACACACTGTTTCCTTTCTCCGTAATAAGAAAGGAAAATGCGGTGTGTTCGAGTCTCTCAAATTTTCGCGACACGATGATGTTCTCGAAACATCTTCGGGTTGTGAGGTTAAGCGACTAAGCGTACACGGTGGATGCCCTGGCAGTCAGAGGCGATGAAGGACGTGCTAATCTGCGATAAGCGCCGGTAAGGTGATATGAACCGTTATAACCGGCGATTTCCGAATGGGGAAACCCAGTGTGCTCCGGCACATTATCTCAACATGAATACATAGTGTTGTGAGGCGAACCGGGGGAACTGAAACATCTAAGTACCCCGAGGAAAAGAAATCAACCGAGATTCC
Organism: Enterobacter sp. C2; assembly: GCF_019880405.1. Taxonomy (NCBI): domain Bacteria; kingdom Pseudomonadati; phylum Pseudomonadota; class Gammaproteobacteria; order Enterobacterales; family Enterobacteriaceae; genus Enterobacter; species Enterobacter sp. C2. The sequence continues at coordinate 4,100,622 of NZ_CP082269.1, read as the reverse complement.
CCCAGTAGCGGCGAGCGAACGGGGAACAGCCCAGAGTCTGAATCAGCGTGTGTGTTAGTGGAACGGTCTGGAAAGTCCGGCGATACAGGGTGATAGCCCCGTACACAAAAATGCACATGCTGTGAACTCGAAGAGTAGGGCGGGACACGTGGTATCCTGTCTGAATATGGGGGGACCATCCTCCAAGGCTAAATACTCCTGACTGACCGATAGTGAACCAGTACCGTGGGAAAGGCGAAAAGAACCCCGGCGAGGGGAGTGAAACAGAACCTGAAACCGTGTACGTACAAGCAGTGGGAGCCTACTTGTTAGGTGACTGCGTACCTTTTGTATAATGGGTCAGCGACTTATATTCTGTAGCAAGGTTAACCGTATAGGGGAGCCGAAGGGAAACCGAGTCTTAACTGGGCGTTAAGTTGCAGGGTATAGACCCGAAACCCGGTGATCTAGCCATGGGCAGGTTGAAGGTTGGGTAACACTAACTGGAGGACCGAACCGACTAATGTTGAAAAATTAGCGGATGACCTGTGGCTGGGGGTGAAAGGCCAATCAAACCGGGAGATAGCTGGTTCTCCCCGAAAGCTATTTAGGTAGCGCCTCGTGAACTCATCTTCGGGGGTAGAGCACTGTTTCGGCTAGGGGGCCATCCCGGCTTACCAACCCGATGCAAACTGCGAATACCGAAGAATGTTATCACGGGAGACACACGGCGGGTGCTAACGTCCGTCGTGAAGAGGGAAACAACCCAGACCGCCAGCTAAGGTCCCAAAGTCATGGTTAAGTGGGAAACGATGTGGGAAGGCACAGACAGCCAGGATGTTGGCTTAGAAGCAGCCATCATTTAAAGAAAGCGTAATAGCTCACTGGTCGAGTCGGCCTGCGCGGAAGATGTAACGGGGCTAAACCATGCACCGAAGCTGCGGCAGCGACACTATGTGTTGTTGGGTAGGGGAGCGTTCTGTAAGCCGTTGAAGGTGTGCTGTGAGGCATGCTGGAGGTATCAGAAGTGCGAATGCTGACATAAGTAACGATAAAGCGGGTGAAAAACCCGCTCGCCGGAAGACCAAGGGTTCCTGTCCAACGTTAATCGGGGCAGGGTGAGTCGACCCCTAAGGCGAGGCCGAAAGGCGTAGTCGATGGGAAACAGGTTAATATTCCTGTACTTGGTGTTACTGCGAAGGGGGGACGGAGAAGGCTATGTTGGCCGGGCGACGGTTGTCCCGGTTTAAGCATGTAGGCGGAACGATTAGGTAAATCCGGTCGTTTACTAACGCTGAGGTGTGATGACGAGGCACTACGGTGCTGAAGCAACAAATGCCCTGCTTCCAGGAAAAGCCTCTAAGCATCAGGTAACACGAAATCGTACCCCAAACCGACACAGGTGGTCAGGTAGAGAATACCAAGGCGCTTGAGAGAACTCGGGTGAAGGAACTAGGCAAAATGGTGCCGTAACTTCGGGAGAAGGCACGCTGGTGTGTAGGTGAAGCGACTTGCTCGCGGAGCTGAAACCAGTCGAAGATACCAGCTGGCTGCAACTGTTTATTAAAAACACAGCACTGTGCAAACACGAAAGTGGACGTATACGGTGTGACGCCTGCCCGGTGCCGGAAGGTTAATTGATGGGGTTATCCGTAAGGAGAAGCTCTTGATCGAAGCCCCGGTAAACGGCGGCCGTAACTATAACGGTCCTAAGGTAGCGAAATTCCTTGTCGGGTAAGTTCCGACCTGCACGAATGGCGTAATGATGGCCAGGCTGTCTCCACCCGAGACTCAGTGAAATTGAAATCGCTGTGAAGATGCAGTGTACCCGCGGCAAGACGGAAAGACCCCGTGAACCTTTACTATAGCTTGACACTGAACATTGAGCCTTGATGTGTAGGATAGGTGGGAGGCTTTGAAGCGTGGACGCCAGTCTGCGTGGAGCCAACCTTGAAATACCACCCTTTAATGTTTGATGTTCTAACGTGGACCCGTGATCCGGGTTGCGGACAGTGTCTGGTGGGTAGTTTGACTGGGGCGGTCTCCTCCTAAAGCGTAACGGAGGAGCACGAAGGTCAGCTAATCCTGGTCGGACATCAGGAGGTTAGTGCAATGGCATAAGCTGGCTTGACTGCGAGCGTGACGGCGCGAGCAGGTGCGAAAGCAGGTCATAGTGATCCGGTGGTTCTGAATGGAAGGGCCATCGCTCAACGGATAAAAGGTACTCCGGGGATAACAGGCTGATACCGCCCAAGAGTTCATATCGACGGCGGTGTTTGGCACCTCGATGTCGGCTCATCACATCCTGGGGCTGAAGTAGGTCCCAAGGGTATGGCTGTTCGCCATTTAAAGTGGTACGCGAGCTGGGTTTAGAACGTCGTGAGACAGTTCGGTCCCTATCTGCCGTGGGCGCTGGAGAATTGAGGGGGGGCTGCTCCTAGTACGAGAGGACCGGAGTGGACGCATCACTGGTGTTCGGGTTGTCATGCCAATGGCACTGCCCGGTAGCTAAATGCGGAAGAGATAAGTGCTGAAAGCATCTAAGCACGAAACTTGCCCCGAGATGAGTTCTCCCTGAGACTTTAGGTCTCCTGAAGGAACGTTGAAGACGACGACGTTGATAGGCCGGGTGTGTAAGCGCAGCGATGCGTTGAGCTAACCGGTACTAATGAACCGTGAGGCTTAACCTTACAACGCCGAAGATGTTTTGGCGGATTTGAGTGACGATTTTCAGCTGATACAGATTACATCACTGCGCGAAAGCGGGGTGATAACAGAATTTGCCTGGCGGCACTAGCGCGGTGGTCCCACCTGACCCCATGCCGAACTCAGAAGTGAAACGCCGTAGCGCCGATGGTAGTGTGGGGTCTCCCCATGCGAGAGTAGGGAACTGCCAGGCATCAAATTGAAGTAAACCGGGACACAATACCCGGTTAGTGACAAAGAAATTCGGTGGAGCGGTAGTTCAGTCGGTTAGAATACCTGCCTGTCACGCAGGGGGTCGCGGGTTCGAGTCCCGTCCGTTCCGCCACTTATTATAAAATTAAGCCTGCTCAGTTATAGCAGGCTTAATAGTAAGAAAATTTAGGGGCGTAGCTCAGTTGGTAGAGCACCGGTCTCCAAAACCGGGTGTCGCGAGTTCGAGTCTCTCCGCCCCTGCCATATTAAGATCCTTTGCTTAGGCAAAGGATTTTTTTTTGCCTGCAATTTAGGGTTCTCTCTCTTGTCAAACTCATCTCTACGATGCGTCCCTGCACCGTATCCTTGAATCATTCCATCACACTGGTTTTTAAAAGATCTTTAATCTGGCTCTGTTTGTCGCTGTTTTGCAGCCAGATAGCGTAAAGCGGGCGTGAGAGCGTCAGCGTATCAGCCACCATATGCAGATCGGCCTTATCCTTAGCCCAGGAGACCGGTAGCCACGTGCAGCCATCAAGCGCTCCTAACTGCTGGCGTGCGATTTCGGCAGAGCTGGTTGTCAGGAGCGGGATCTCATCGCTGGCAATCAGGCCAGACTCATGCTGTTGAAAATCAGGGCCCCATTCGAGCCGCAGGTAGTTCAGAGTCGATTTCAGGCGCGACGGTACGGTACAGTAAAGCGCAAGGGCAAAGTGCCCCAGCAGTTGGCTACTGAACTCATCCATTTTAGGGGCCTCAGTGGTAATCAGCAGATCCAGCTGCCGCTCATGCAACTGTTTTACCAGCGATTGCCGCTGTGCGATACGAGCCTCAAATTGTAAGCTTTTATGTGACTGATAGAGCCGACCCAGCCAGCCGTTCAGCATACACTCCCATAGCGATGCGCTGGCACCAATAGAGAACTCATTGTGCTGTGAACTGTGCGCTACCTCCTTGCGTGCTGCTTGCCATGTATTCATTAACGTTTCTGCGTAAGGCAGAAGTTTCTCACCCGCTACCGTAAGACGAATATTATTCCGGTGGCGGGTGAACAGGTTTACCCCAAGCTGGTTCTCAAGCTGGCGAATACGAAAACTGACCGCTGATTGTGTCAGATAGAGCGCTTCTGCAGCGCGTCCAAAGTGACGAGTCCTGCTTACTTCCAGGAAAGTTTTTAGCAATTCCGTATCCACAGCTTTCTCCGCAAAATTATTTGTCGTTATGATTTAAATGTTTTGTTTTACACTCTGTCAAGCGTAACTAATACTCCGCGCCATAAATAGCTCGGCCAAAGAATTAGGAGTGTGTAGGATGGCGGAAAGCTTTACGACGACTAATCGTTTTTTCGACAACAAATACTACCCGCGCGGGTTCTCTCGTCATGGTGATTTCACCATCAAAGAGGCGCAGCTGCTGGAGCGGCACGGTTATGCTTTCAATGAACTCGATCTCGGTAAACGTGAGCCGATGACCGAAGAGGAAGAGCTGTTTGTCGCCGTCTGCCGTGGTCAACGCGAGCCCGTCACCGAAGCGGAACGCGTCTGGAGTAAGTATATGACGCGCATTAAACGTCCGAAGCGCTTCCATACCCTTTCCGGCGGTAAGCCGCAGATGGAAGGTGCGGAAGATTACACCGAATCCGACGATTAAGATGCAGGGGCTACGGCCCCTGTTTTTTTATCCCATCATCTTCTGCAGGTGAATGAGCAGACGGTCAATAGCGCGATAGCCCAGCGCCTCCTGGAGATGCTCTCTGCGTATCGTCTCACTCTCTTCCAGATCGGCAATGGTACGTGCCACCTTAAGCAGGCGCTGCCAGGCGCGTATCGATAGCCCAAGCTGCGTAAGCGTCTCTTCAAGCCAGTCGGCATCCTCAGGCACCAGCTGACAGTAATCGCGTATAGCGGCGCTTTCAAGCCGGGCGTTGAGCGTCTGCTGCCGTTGGTACTGGATCGCCTGCGCAGCAAGTACACGGGCGCGTACCGCCTCGCCAGGTTCGCTACGGTTATCCGTCTGGCGCAGTAGACCCGGCGGGGGGAGGGGGATCTCCAGAGAGAGATCGAAGCGATCAAGAAACGGTCCGGAGAGCTTGCTCAGGTAGCGCAGCGTCTGCTCTGGCGTTGCACGATTATGGTTCCCCTGATAGTGGCCAGTAGGGCTGGGGTTCATTGCGGCTATCAGTTGGAAGCGGGCGGGGTAGGTCACCTTGGCGCGGGTTCGGGAAATATGGATCTGTCCGGACTCAATGGGTTCGCGCAGAGCATCAAGCACGCGCCGTTCAAACTCTGGCAGCTCATCCAGAAACAGGATGCCGTTATGCGCCAACGAAATTTCGCCGGGCCCGGGAATTGACCCCCCGCCTACCATAGCGGTCAGGGATGCACTGTGATGCGGTGAGCGAAAGGGCCTGCGCCGCCACTGTTTTTTTAGCATGGCGGTATTGATCAGGCTGAGGATCGCCGCGCTCTCCAGCGCCTCACGGTTATCTAAAGGCGGCAAGAGGCTATTCAGTCGGCTGGCCAGCATGGTCTTACCCGTACCGGGTGGGCCAATCAGTAACAGGTTATGCCCGCCTGCTGCCGTGATCTCCAGCGCCCGTTTACCCTGCTCCTGACCCATCACGTCGCTGAGATCGTTTTCAGCTGCAGGAATGGCGTCGATGTCAGGTACGGCCTCCCGAAGCTGATGTTTCCCTTCGAGAAAGGCACACACCTCCTGCATATGTCCCGCGATCAGGCAGTGAGAGGATTCGATGAGTCCCACTTCAGCTTCGTTATCGCTGGCAACGATAATTTGTCTGCCGGCTCGCGTGGCCTCCTGAGCGCTGGGGATCGCCCCGGGAACGCCACGGAGCGCGCCTGTAAGCGCGAGTTCGCCAACAAACTCATACTGACTTAAGTGAGATGAACTGAGCTGCTCAGAGGCCGCCAGAAGCGCAATAGCGATAGGTAAGTCATAGCGTCCCCCCTCTTTGGGGAGATCGGCGGGGGCAAGGTTAATAGTGATCTTCTTTGCCGGGAACGTATAGCCGCTGTTGATGATGGCGCTGCGCACGCGATCGCGGGCCTCCTTGACCGTGGTTTCCGGCAGCCCAACGATGGTAAGGCCGGGAAGTCCGGCGCTGATATGCACCTCAACCGTAATAAGCGGCGCGGTGACGCCCAACGCCGCACGGGTATAGATAACCGACAGTGACATAGCTCCTCCTGTGACTGCAGGATTATGCCGCTGCGTTTTTTCACCGGCAGCTACGCATCTGCGTTTTTACGGTCTGGGTTCCGCACTAATTGTGTCAGAGATGCAACGCATGCTTAATGCTGGAAGCTGGTGCGCAGCCGTGAAAAATCGTTCGCAGGTGAATTATTTTCACTTAATCTTTTTCTTATATAAAACAATACGTTTTATGAATACTTGCCGACACGCCACTAAAAAACTTATAAAAAAATCTTGTGTCGTTAGCAAAAACTGTGATAACTCTTTAGGTATTCCTTCGAACAAGAAGCCAGAAAGTATAGAAAATGACAGCCCTTCTACGAGTGATTAGCCTGGTCGTGATTAGCGTGGTGGTGATTATTATCCCACCGTGCGGGGCTGCACTTGGACGAGGAAAGGCTTAAAAAACAAGCCTTAACGAACTAAGACCCCCGCACCGAAAGGTCCGGGGGTTTTTTTATGGCCTTAAAACAACAGCGAGGAGCAAAGAATGCGTTGTAGCACAAAATTCTGTTTCTCACGATTTACGACGGGGAACTGACTATGAATGGGGCACAATGGGTAGTACATGCATTGCGAGCGCAGGAGGTCGAAACGGTCTTCGGTTACCCAGGCGGCGCAATTATGCCGGTTTACGATGCACTGTATGACGGTGGCGTGGAACATCTGCTGTGTCGCCACGAGCAGGGAGCGGCCATGGCGGCTATCGGCTATGCCCGCTCTACCGGCAAAACCGGCGTCTGCATCGCTACGTCAGGTCCCGGTGCCACCAACCTGATCACCGGCCTCGCCGATGCCCTGCTCGATTCCGTTCCCGTTGTGGCTATCACCGGCCAGGTTGCCTCGCCGTTTATGGGTACCGACGCATTTCAGGAAGTGGACGTCCTCGGTTTGTCGCTGGCCTGCACCAAGCATAGCTTTTTGGTGCAGTCGCTGGAGGAGCTGCCGCGCGTGATGGCGGAAGCGTTCCAGGTGGCAAACTCAGGCCGTCCAGGTCCAGTGCTGGTTGATATCCCGAAAGATATCCAGGTTGCCGTAGGTGAACTGGAACCACATTTCTCCACTGTTGCAGATGATGATGCCTTCCCGCACGCCGACGTTGCGGAAGCCCGCAAGATGTTAGCCCGGGCGCAGAAGCCGATGCTATACGTGGGCGGTGGCGTGGGCATGGCGCAGGCCGTTCCGGCGCTGAGAGAGTTTATCGCCGCGACGCAGATCCCTGCCACCTGTACGCTGAAAGGGCTGGGGGCGGTTGAGGCTGATTACCCATACTACCTGGGCATGCTGGGGATGCACGGCACCAAAGCTGCCAACCTGGCGGTACAGGAGTGCGATCTGCTTATCGCCGTAGGCGCACGCTTCGACGACCGGGTGACCGGCAAGCTGAACACCTTTGCACCGCACGCCAGTGTGATCCATATGGATATCGACCCGGCAGAGATGAACAAACTGCGTCAGGCACACGTGGCGCTGCAGGGCGATCTTAATGCGCTGCTGCCCGCGCTGCAGCAGCCGTTAGCGGTTGATGCATGGCGTCTGCACGCGGCAGAGATGCGCCATGAATATGCGTGGCGTTACGATCACCCGGGCGACGCAATCTATGCACCGCTGCTGTTAAAACAGCTCTCCGATCGCAAGCCACAGGATAGCGTTGTCACCACTGACGTGGGCCAGCATCAGATGTGGTCCGCACAGCACATGACCTACAGCCGTCCGGAAAACTTTATTACTTCCAGCGGCTTAGGCACGATGGGCTTTGGCCTGCCGGCCGCCGTTGGCGCGCAGGTGGCGCGTCCGGACGATACCGTAATCTGTATCTCCGGTGACGGCTCCTTCATGATGAACGTGCAGGAGCTGGGCACCGTGAAGCGAAAGCAGCTGCCGCTGAAGATTGTCCTGCTGGATAACCAACGCTTAGGCATGGTTCGCCAGTGGCAGCAGCTCTTCTTCCAGGAGCGCTATAGCGAAACCACCCTGACCGATAACCCCGATTTCCTGATGCTGGCTCGTGCCTTCGGCATTCCCGGCCAGCACATTACCCGTAAAGACCAGGTTGAAGCGGCACTTGACGCCATGCTCGCAAGCGAGGGGCCTTACCTGCTTCATGTCTCAATCGATGAGCTTGAGAACGTCTGGCCCCTGGTGCCACCCGGTGCAAGCAACGCACAAATGCTGGAGAAATTATCATGATGCAACATCAGGTCGCCGTTCAGGCCCGCTTCAATCCGGAAACGTTAGAGCGTGTTTTACGCGTGGTTCGCCACCGTGGCTTTCAGATTTGCGCCATGAATATGGAGACAGCCACCGATGCGCAGAGCATAAATATTGAATTGACCGTTGCCAGCCCGCGCTCTGTCGAATTACTGTTTAGCCAGTTGAGCAAACTGGTCGACGTGGCACGCGTCGAGATCCAACAACGTTCAACCCCAACACAACAAATCCGCGCCTGAGCGCAAAAGGAAGAAAAATGACGACGAAGAAAGCTGATTACATTTGGTTCAATGGCGAGATGGTTCCGTGGGGTGAAGCGAAAGTACACGTGATGTCCCATGCGTTGCACTACGGTACGTCTGTATTTGAAGGCATCCGCTGCTACGACTCGCACAAAGGACCAGTGGTGTTCCGCCATCGTGAACACATGCAGCGTCTGCGTGATTCAGCAAAAATCTATCGTTTCCCGGTTTCACAAAGCGTTGATGAACTGATGGAAGCCTGCCGGGCGGTGATCCGCAAAAACAACCTGACCAGCGCCTATATTCGTCCGCTGGTCTTCGTGGGTGACGTGGGCATGGGCGTGAACCCGCCAGAGGGTTACGGTACCGATGTGATCATCGCCGCTTTCCCATGGGGCGCATACCTGGGCGCGGAAGCGCTGGATCAGGGTATCGATGCGATGGTCTCCTCCTGGAACCGCGTTGCGCCAAACACTATCCCGACCGCAGCGAAAGCGGGCGGTAACTACCTCTCCTCCCTGCTGGTGGGCAGCGAAGCGCGCCGCCACGGCTATCAGGAAGGGATTGCGCTGGACGTTAACGGCTACATCTCTGAAGGCGCTGGCGAGAACCTGTTTGAAGTGAAAGATGGCATTCTGTTCACCCCGCCATTCACCTCTTCCGCGCTGCCGGGCATCACCCGCGACGCAATCATCAAGCTGGCGAAGGATCTGGGTATCGAAGTGCGTGAGCAGGTGCTCTCCCGCGAATCCCTCTATCTGGCCGATGAAGTGTTCATGTCAGGTACCGCAGCCGAGATCACCCCGGTGCGCAGCGTAGACGGTATCCAGGTGGGCGAAGGCCGCTGTGGCCCGGTAACCAAGCGCATCCAGCAAGCGTTCTTCGGCCTGTTCACCGGCGAAACAGAAGATAAGTACGGCTGGTTGGATCAGGTTAACCAATAAGCATAAATATGGGACGGCACGCACCGTCCCATTTATTAAATAGAGTTGGGAGTAAAGCATGCCTAAGTACCGTTCCGCTACCACCACCCACGGCCGTAACATGGCAGGTGCCCGCGCGCTGTGGCGCGCCACTGGGATGACCGACGCCGATTTCGGCAAGCCGATTATCGCCGTGGTGAACTCATTTACTCAGTTTGTGCCGGGCCACGTGCACCTGCGCGACCTGGGCAAGCTGGTTGCCGAGCAGATTGAAGCCTCCGGCGGCGTGGCAAAAGAGTTCAATACCATTGCGGTCGATGACGGCATCGCGATGGGCCACGGAGGCATGCTCTATTCACTGCCGTCTCGCGAGCTGATCGCCGACTCGGTGGAGTACATGGTCAACGCCCACTGCGCGGACGCCATGGTCTGTATCTCCAACTGCGACAAGATCACCCCGGGGATGTTGATGGCCTCATTGCGTCTGAACATTCCGGTTATTTTTGTCTCCGGCGGCCCGATGGAGGCCGGAAAAACCAAGCTCTCTGACAAGATCATTAAGCTCGACCTGGTCGATGCCATGATCCAGGGCGCAGACCCGAAAGTGTCCGATGAGCAGAGCGAGCAGGTAGAACGTTCCGCCTGCCCGACCTGTGGCTCCTGCTCCGGCATGTTCACGGCTAACTCCATGAACTGTCTGACGGAAGCGCTGGGCCTGTCGCAGCCGGGCAACGGCTCGCTGCTGGCGACCCACGCCGATCGTAAGCAGCTGTTCCTCAATGCCGGGTCACGTATTGTTGAGCTCACCAAACGTTATTACGAGCAGGACGATGAGAGCGCGCTGCCGCGCAACATCGCCAGCAAAGCCGCGTTTGAAAACGCCATGACACTGGATATCGCCATGGGCGGTTCCACCAACACCGTTCTGCACCTGCTGGCGGCGGCCCAGGAAGCGGAAATTGATTTCACCATGACCGACATCGACCAGCTCTCCCGCAAGGTGCCGCAGCTGTGTAAAGTTGCGCCGAGCACACCGAAATACCATATGGAAGATGTGCACCGTGCAGGCGGCGTTCTCGGTATCCTGGGCGAGCTGGATCGCGCCGGATTGTTGAACCGTGAAGTGAAAAACATACTTGGCCTGACGCTGCCGCAGACGCTGGAGCAGTATGACGTGATGCTGACCCAGGACGAGGCGGTGAAAAAGATGTTCCGCGCGGGTCCGGCGGGTATTCGTACTACCCAGGCCTTCTCGCAGGATTGCCGCTGGGACACGCTGGATGACGATCGTGCTGAAGGCTGTATCCGCTCGCTGGAACACGCCTACAGCAAAGACGGTGGGCTGGCGGTGCTGTACGGCAACTTTGCCGAAAACGGCTGCATCGTTAAAACCGCTGGCGTGGACGACAGCATCTTGAAATTTACCGGTCCGGCGAAAGTATACGAGAGCCAGGACGATGCGGTAGAAGCCATTCTCGGCGGTAAAGTGGTGGCGGGCGACGTGGTAGTGATCCGCTACGAAGGACCAAAAGGCGGGCCGGGGATGCAGGAGATGCTCTACCCAACCACCTTCCTGAAATCAATGGGCCTCGGCAAAGCCTGCGCGCTGATCACCGACGGACGTTTCTCTGGCGGCACCTCTGGCCTCTCTATTGGTCACGTCTCCCCGGAAGCCGCCAGCGGCGGCAACATCGCGCTGATTGAAGATGGCGATATGATTGCCATCGATATTCCAAACCGTGGTATTCAGCTGCAGGTAAGCGATCAGGAGCTGGCCGCTCGTCGGGAAGCGCAGGACGCACGCGGTGCGGCAGCCTGGACGCCAAAAGCGCGTGAGCGCCAGGTCTCCTTCGCGCTGCGCGCCTATGCCAGCCTCGCCACCAGCGCAGACAAAGGCGCGGTACGCGATAAATCCAAACTGGGAGGCTAACAGTGGCCGAATCCCAACCCTTGTCCGCCGCCCCTGAGGGGGCGGAGTATCTGCGTGCGGTGCTGCGCGCGCCGGTCTATGAAGCGGTGCAGGTGACGCCGCTGCAAAAGATGGAGAAGCTCTCGTCGCGGCTGGATAACGTGATCCTGGTGAAACGCGAAGATCGCCAGCCGGTACACAGCTTCAAGCTGCGCGGTGCCTACGCCATGATGGCCGGGCTCACTGAAGAGCAGAAGGCGCGGGGCGCGATCACCGCGTCGGCGGGTAACCACGCTCAGGGCGTCGCGTTCTCTGCGGCGCGTCTTGGAGTGAAAGCGCTGATCGTCATGCCGGTAGCCACCGCCGATATTAAAGTCGATGCGGTACGCAACTTTGGCGGCGAAGTGCTGCTCTATGGCGCTAACTTCGATGAGGCAAAAGCGAAGGCTATCGAACTGGCCCAGCAGCAAGGCTTTACCTGGGTGCCGCCGTTCGATCACCCGATGGTTATTGCCGGACAGGGTACGCTGGCGCTGGAGCTGCTCCAGCAGGACGCACACATTGACCGCGTCTTTGTGCCGGTTGGCGGCGGTGGCCTGGCGGCAGGCGTGGCGGTGCTCATCAAACAGCTGATGCCGCAGATTAAAGTGATTGCGGTGGAAGCGGAAGACTCTGCCTGTCTGAAGGCCGCGCTGGACGCCGGGCAGCCGGTGGATCTGCCCCGGGTTGGGCTATTTGCCGAAGGGGTGGCGGTTAAACGCATCGGCGACGAGACCTTCCGCGTCTGCCGGGAGTATCTCGACGATATCATTACCGTCGACAGCGATGCGATCTGCGCCGCCATGAAGGATCTGTTCGAGGATGTGCGGGCGGTAGCGGAACCTTCCGGCGCACTGGCTCTGGCGGGCATGAAGAAGTACATCGCCCAGCACAATATCCGCGGTGAACGACTGGCGCACGTGCTCTCCGGCGCGAACGTCAACTTCCACGGTCTGCGCTACGTTTCCGAACGCTGCGAGCTGGGTGAACAGCGTGAAGCGCTGCTGGCGGTCACCATTCCCGAAGAGAAGGGCAGCTTCCTGAAGTTCTGCCAGCTGCTGGGCGGCCGCTCGGTGACCGAGTTCAACTACCGCTTCGCCGATGCCCACGACGCCTGCATCTTTGTCGGCGTGCGCCTGAGCCGCGGGCTGGAGGAGCGTAAAGAGATCCTTGCTCTGCTCAGCGAGGGGGGCTACAGCGTGGTCGATCTCTCTGACGATGAGATGGCCAAGCTGCACGTGCGCTACATGGTGGGGGGGCGTCCGTCGAAGCCGCTTAAAGAACGTCTCTACAGCTTTGAGTTCCCGGAGTCTCCCGGTGCGCTGCTGAAGTTCCTGCATACGCTGGGCACCCACTGGAACATCTCCCTGTTCCACTACCGCAGCCACGGCACGGACTATGGCCGCGTGCTGGCTGCTTTTGAACTGGGGGAACACGAGCCGGATTTCGAAACCCGGCTAAGCGAGCTGGGTTACTACTGTCATAACGAGAGTGATAACCCGGCGTTCCGCTTCTTCCTTGCTGGTTAAGGGTTTGGCAGGATCTCCCAGAACGCGCTAATAAGCGGCTCATGCAGCCGCTTTTTTTGTGCGCAGACGCCAAGCTCAAACGGCGTCTTCTCATCGCTGCGCTCTAAAATCATCACGCGGTTGCGCACCGGCTCGGGGCTGTTTTCCAGCACTACTTCCGGGATCAGCGCCACGCCGCAGCCGAGGGCTACCATTGAGACCATCGCCTCATGGCCGCCGACGGTGGCATAGATCGATGGATTACTGATCTTCTGCCGCCGGAACCACAGCTCAATGCGTTTTCGTACCGGCCCCTGATCGGCCATGATAAAGGGCACCGTTGACCAGTCAGGTTCCGGCACCGAAATTTGGCTGCGTACCGGGCAAGGCAGCGCCGGGGCAATCAGCACCACCGCCAGGTTTTCCAGCATCGAAAAGGCCACCGCGCCGGGCAGCGCCTCTGGCTTACCTGCAATCGCCAGATCCGCCTCACCGGTGACCACGCGCTCTACCGCATCGGCGGCATCACCGGTGGTGAGTTTGATCTCAACCGAGGGGTGCTCGGCGCGGAAACGGTCAAGGATCGGTGGCAGATGGCTGTAGGCCGCCGTTACCGAGCAGAACAGCCGCAGCTCGCCGGAGAGCAAAGGGCCCTTCTGATCAATGGTGTGGCGCAGCTGCTGATACTGGAGCAGGGTCTGCTGGGCGAAGGTCCGCAGCTCGTCACCTGCCTCGGTCAGGGTAACGGTGCGATTGTCTCGCACAAACAGCGGCTGGCCGAGATCTTCCTCCAGGCGCTGGATCTGACGCGACAGCGTCGACGGGCTGACGTGCATCGCCCGTGCGCTGCGGCCGAAGTGGCGGCTCTCCGCCAGGTGGAGAAAGATTTTTAGATCGCGCAGATCCATATGCAGAGCCTCTGTGTTTACGTTGCAGAAAGTGCAATGTCATATTGTGAATATATCAATTTCAGCAACGCATTTCCTGTCATATAGTGGGTTCATTCTCGCGAGAACGCGAACCGAACAATAAGCACGACACAACATCACGAGGTATCACCATGGCTAACTACTTTAATACACTGAACCTGCGCCAGCAGCTGGCCCAGTTGGGTAAATGTCGCTTTATGGGACGCGATGAATTCGCCGATGGCGCGAGCTACCTGCAGGGTAAAAAAGTGGTTATCGTCGGCTGTGGCGCTCAGGGCCTGAACCAGGGCCTGAACATGCGTGACTCCGGTCTGGATATCGCCTACGCGCTGCGTAAAGAGGCGATTGCGGAGAAGCGTGCGTCATGGCGTAAAGCCACCGAAAACGGTTTTAAAGTAGGCACCTATGAAGAGCTGATCCCGCAGGCGGACCTGGTGGTTAACCTGACGCCAGACAAGCAGCACTCTGACGTGGTGCGTACCGTACAGCCGCTGATGAAAGACGGCGCGGCGCTGGGCTACTCCCACGGCTTCAACATCGTGGAAGTGGGCGAGCAGATCCGTAAAGATATCACCGTGGTGATGGTTGCCCCGAAATGTCCGGGTACCGAAGTACGTGAAGAGTACAAGCGTGGTTTTGGTGTGCCGACGCTGATCGCCGTGCACCCGGAGAACGATCCGAAAGGCGAAGGCATGGCGATCGCTAAAGCCTGGGCTGCGGCCACCGGCGGCCACCGTGCGGGCGTGCTGGAGTCCTCCTTCGTTGCCGAAGTAAAATCTGACCTGATGGGTGAGCAGACTATCCTCTGCGGTATGCTGCAGGCGGGCTCGCTGCTGTGCTTCGACAAGCTGGTGGAAGAGGGTACCGATCCGGCCTACGCTGAGAAACTGATTCAGTTCGGCTGGGAAACCATCACCGAAGCGCTGAAGCAGGGCGGCATCACCCTGATGATGGATCGCCTCTCTAACCCGGCGAAGCTGCGTGCCTATGCGCTCTCCGAACAGCTGAAAGAGATCATGGCTCCGCTGTTCCAGAAGCATATGGATGACATCATCTCCGGCGAGTTCTCCTCCGGCATGATGGCCGACTGGGCCAACGACGATAAGAACCTGCTGACCTGGCGCGAAGAGACCGGCAAAACCGCGTTTGAGACCGCCCCGCAGTTTGACGGCAAAATCAGCGAGCAGGAGTACTTCGACAAGGGCGTACTGATGATCGCCATGGTGAAAGCGGGCGTTGAGCTGGCATTTGAAACCATGGTCGATTCCGGCATCATTGAAGAGTCCGCCTACTACGAGTCGCTGCACGAGCTGCCGCTGATCGCCAACACCATCGCGCGTAAGC
Source organism: Enterobacter sp. C2 (assembly GCF_019880405.1). NCBI lineage: Bacteria > Pseudomonadati > Pseudomonadota > Gammaproteobacteria > Enterobacterales > Enterobacteriaceae > Enterobacter > Enterobacter sp. C2. The sequence goes on along the minus strand of NZ_CP082269.1, from coordinate 4,085,427 downwards.
GTCTGTATGAGATGAACGTGGTGATCTCCGATACCGCAGAGTACGGTAACTACCTCTTCTCCTACGCTTGCGTACCGCTGCTGAAAGAGTTCATGACCACCCTGCAGGCAGGCGATCTGGGCAAAGCGGTAGAGGGCACGGCGGTAGACAACGCCCAGCTGCGTGACGTGAACGAAGCAATCCGCAGCCACGAGATCGAGAAGGTGGGCCAGAAGCTGCGCGGCTATATGACCGATATGAAGCGTATCGCCGTAGCGGGTTAATCGAAAAAGGGTCGGGTGGCGCCACGCTTACCCGACCTACAGAAGTGCAAAATCGTAGGCCTGGTAAGCATCTCGCTACCGGGCCGTTTTTTTATTCGCGACGCAGCGCCACCACTGAGTCGGATACTTCATCCTGCTGCCCTTCTGGCCCTGCCATCACCCGTGAAACCTCTTCGCAGAATTCGACTTTCCAACCTTGTGGCAGTGGCTTCAGCGTGGCAAGAACCTCACTGGCTGAAAGGAACGGGCGTGGGTGTTTGGACCAGCTCGGAGCCTTACCGTGTGAAGTTATGAGGAGGAGACCACCTGGAGCAGTATGACCCAACGCGGTACGGAAAATGGTGGCACGATCGAAGTCTAGCGGTGACTCCAGGAAGGAGGCGACAATCAGGTCATATTTACCTGCCGGGAAGCTTTGCGTGAGGTCATGGCATTCGAAAGTAATGTGAACGCCCGCGCGCTCGGCGTTTGCCGAAGCATATTCAAGCGCCCGATGAGAAAGATCCACCGCCGTTACCTGCCAGCCCCGCCTGGCTAGCCAGACCGCATCATCTCCCCGTCCGCAGCCCAGTTCCAGTGCGTTACCCGGTGTTAATCCTTCGGTGAAGCGCACCAGAATTTTTCCCGGAATACCATTAGACACAGGGGACATGGCATCGTAGTGCGACTCCCAGAAGCATTCCGGCGTTTGTTCAGCGTTGTGCATAACGGCCTCGTTGTTAGTGATAAATATCATGTAATATTTAAAGTAACATAAGATGATATTTGATCAATGACTACGAGGAAAAAAATAATTAACCATAAATATCAATGATATATTTTTTTGTTGGTATGATTATGCGTTTGGGGATTGTCGTTGGCTACTCTTATGTAATATTGTAAGTTACATGAAAACAAATAACTCATTCTCCGCAACGCTACATATCCTGCTTCACCTGGAGCAGATGGATAAACCTCTGACGTCAGAACAGATGGCTGCCTTTATCGACGGAAATCCGGCGTTCATCCGCAAGCTGCTTGCCGGACTTCGGGAAAACAATATTGTCTGTGCCACTAAGGGGCATCACGGCGGCTGGCGGCTGTGCCGTTCAGTTGGAGAGATTACGCTTTACGATATCTATAAGGCGCTGGGCGAGCCGACGCTGTTTGCGCTAGGTAACCGCAGCGAAAACCCGCAGTGTCTGGTGGAGCAGGGGGTAAATAGGGTCATGTCAGCGACACTTGCCGACGCACAAACGCTAATCCTTGACCGCTTCAAAAGCCTGACGTTGCAGGATATCGGCCGCGAATTTATCAGTTACTTCAACGACAAAGGCCATGACCTATGATGACTACCTTAACCACCTGCCTGATGATTGCCCTGGCGGCCAGCAGTATTTCTATGACGGTGACGCAGACCGAACTGTTCGCCGCGTTTCGCGAATGGACGGTAAAGAAAAACGCGCTGATAGGCCACCTGTTTCAGTGCTTCTACTGCTTGAGCCACTGGGTGGTGTTTGGCGGAATGGCAGTATACCGCCCGGCGCTGCTCAGCAGCGGTTTTGTGCTGATTGACTGGGTCATGACGGCATTCATCACCATCACTATCACAACGCTGATTAATGGCCTGATGTTTAAAGTGTTTCAGGCAGCAATTAGTACGCACGTGATGAAGCACAATGCGCAGCAGACGTTGCAATCGCAGAAATAAAAAAGGCCTTCTTATCGGTGGCGGCAGGGCAATGCCGCCACACGGATAATTAGTTACGGTACAACACTTTGATAATGTGGTAACCGAACTGGGTGTGCAGCGGGCCGGTCGGCTCCAGCACCGGGCAGGAGAACACCACTTTATCGAAGGCTGGCACCATCTGGCCCTGGCGGAATTCACCCAGGTGACCGCCCTTTTTGCCCGACGGGCAGGTAGAGTGTTTCTTCGCCAGCTTCTCGAAATCGCCGCCGTTTTTGATCTGCTCCAGAAGATCCAGAGCCAGTTTCTCTTCTTTAACAAGGATATGCATCGCTGCCGCTGTTTTTGCCATGATCGTGCCTTGAGTGGTATGGATTAGGCTGGCTATACTACCACGCGTTTTTTCTCCTCTCCCGACTTTCATTGAGTGATCCCATGCGTCTAAATCCAGGGCAACAGCAAGCCGTCGAATTCGTCACCGGACCCTGCCTGGTACTGGCAGGAGCTGGATCCGGTAAAACCCGCGTCATTACCAACAAGATAGCGCACCTGATCCACGGCTGCGGCTACCAGGCCCGGCATATCGCGGCGGTCACCTTTACCAACAAAGCCGCACGCGAGATGAAAGAGCGCGTGGGCCAGACGCTGGGACGCAAAGAGGCGCGCGGGCTGATGATCTCCACTTTCCACACCCTGGGGTTGGATATCATCAAGCGCGAGTATGCCGCGTTGGGCATGAAATCTAACTTTTCGCTTTTTGACGATACCGATCAGGTCGCACTGCTCAAGGATCTTACCGAAGGGTTGATCGAAGATGAGAAAACGATCCTTCAGCAGCTGATCTCGACGATCTCTAACTGGAAAAACGATCTGATGACACCGGCGCAGGCGGCAGCGCAGGCCAGGGGCGAGCGGGACCGCATTTTTGCCCACTGCTACAGCCTGTATGACGCCCATATGAAGGCCTGCAACGTGCTGGACTTCGATGACCTGATCCTCCTCCCGACCCTGCTGCTCCAGCGCAATGAAGAGGTGCGCGAGCGCTGGCAGAACAAGATCCGCTATCTGCTGGTGGATGAGTATCAGGATACCAACACCAGCCAGTACGAGCTGGTTAAGCTGCTGGTGGGTGCCCGGGCGCGCTTTACGGTGGTAGGTGATGACGATCAGTCGATCTACTCCTGGCGCGGTGCACGGCCACAGAACCTGGTCCTGCTTAGCCAGGATTTCCCGGCATTGCAGGTGATCAAGCTGGAGCAGAACTATCGTTCATCGGGGCGTATCCTGAAGGCGGCCAACATTCTGATCGCCAACAACCCACACGTTTTTGAAAAAAAGCTCTTTTCAGAGCTGGGTTACGGGCCAGAGCTGAAGGTGATCAGCGCTAACCATGAAGAGCATGAGGCAGAGCGCGTCACGGGCGAGCTGATTGCGCACCACTTTATCAATAAGACCCAGTACAAAGATTACGCCATTCTCTATCGCGGTAACCATCAGTCGCGGGTATTTGAAAAATTCCTGATGCAGAACCGTATTCCGTACCGTATTTCGGGCGGAACCTCGTTCTTCTCCCGTCCGGAAATCAAAGACCTGCTGGCCTACCTGCGGGTGCTGACCAATCCGGACGACGACAGCGCCTTCCTGCGTATCGTTAACACGCCGAAGCGTGAGATCGGGCCAGCGACGCTGCAAAAGCTGGGGGAGTGGGCCAACTCGCGCAACAAAGGTCTGTTTGCCGCCAGCTTTGACATGGGCCTTACCCAGACGCTGAGCGGGCGCGGATACGAGTCGCTGACCCGCTTTACCCACTGGCTAAGCGAAGTACAGCGTCTCGCTGAACGGGAGCCGATTGCCGCAGTGCGCGACCTAATCCATGGTATCGACTACGAATCCTGGCTGTTTGAAACGTCGCCTAGCCCCAAAGCAGCCGAGATGCGGATGAAAAACGTCAACACGCTCTTTAGCTGGATGACCGAGATGCTGGAAGGGTCAGAGATCGACGAGCCGATGACCCTTACTCAGGTGGTGACGCGCTTTACCCTGCGCGACATGATGGAGCGGGGTGAAAGCGATGAAGAGTCGGATCAGGTTCAACTCATGACCCTGCACGCCTCCAAGGGACTGGAGTTCCCTTATGTGTTCCTGGTCGGTATGGAAGAGGGGCTGCTGCCTCACCAGAGCAGCATCGATGAAGAGAACATCGACGAAGAGCGCCGGCTGGCCTATGTCGGCATCACCCGGGCGCAAAAAGAGCTCAACTTTACCCTGTGTAAAGAGCGTCGTCAGTATGGCGAACTGGTGCGCCCCGAGCCGAGTCGCTTCCTGCTGGAACTGCCGCAGGACGATCTGCTCTGGGAGCAGGAGCGTAAAGTGGTGAGTGCAGAAGAGCGGATGCACAAGGGGCAGGCGAGTATTGCCAATATTCGGGCGATGATGGCGAAAGCCAAAGCTAAATAGTGATGGAACCGGTAGGTCGGGTAAGCGCAGCGCCACCCGACACAACCGACTAATTGACCGCCAGCGCCCAGTGAACGTAGCTCTGCCACTGGCACTCCTGATCGAGCGTCTCAGCACCCAGCGGGTGCGTCGCCAGCCAGCCCTCCGGTAGCGTGAGCGTTAATGCCTCACCGTGGGCGGTCAAAGAGACGTCGGGTAAGAACTCATCCCGGCGGCGACTGGCAAAGATGATCGCCAGGCGCAGCAGACGACAGAGATGCTCCGCGGTCCGCGGCGGTACAGCGTTTTGCTGATGCAGCGAAGAGAGATCGACCGGGTTAGTCTGATTGAGCAGGAGGGTGGCCAGCAGCTTCTTCTGCGCAGGCGTGAAGCCGGGCAGATCCAGGTTACGCACCAGGTAGGCGGCGTGCTGGGAAGCGTGCTTAAAATCGACGCTCAGGCCAATCTCATGCAGATGGCAGGCGCCCATCAGCAGCTCGCGGCTTAACGGCTCCAGCTGCCATTCAGCCTGAACCTGCTCCGCAAAGCGGGAGGCCAGTTGGGCCACGCGCTGGGCCTGGCCGGAGTCGACCATAAAACGGCGCTGAAGATTACGCAGCGTGCGGCTGCGAATATCGTGATCGACGGGCAGATGCAGCATGCCATAGACCAGCCCTTCACGCAGTGCGCCGCCAGCCAGGGTCATGCCCTGAACCTCCAGCTCGCTAAAGATAGCGATCAGAATGGCCAGGCCGCTCGGGAAGACCAGCGCCCGCTCAAGCGTTAGCCCTTCAATCTCCAGCTCTTCCAGACGACCGCACTGAATAGCGCGCTGCTTTAGCTGCTGCAGTTTGGCAAGGGTGATGCACTCATCCATGCCCTGCGCCATCATGATCTCCTGCAACGCCTGAACGGTGCCGGATGCCCCTACGCAGATTTTCCAGCCGTGACGACGCAGCGCATCGGCTACCGGCAGCAGAACCTCCCGCGCAGCCTTTTCCGCCGCGTCGAAATTTTCCTGAGCCAGGTTGCGATCGGTGAAGAAGCGTTCGAGCCAGGTAACACAGCCCATCGACAGGCTAAAGAGGGAGGTAGCCTGCGCGCCGGCGCCGGTCACCAGCTCGGTGCTGGCCCCGCCGATATCGACGACCAGGCGGCGATCGTCCCCGCCGGTAGTATGGGCCACGCCCTGATAGATCAGCCGCGCCTCATCTTCACCGCTAATCACCTGGACAGTCGTGCCTAAAATCTCCTGCGCGGTGGCAAGAAACTCCCCGGCGTTAACAGCCAGGCGCAGCGTTGCCGTGGCGACCACCCGGATCTGCATGGGTGGGATATCCTGTAGCCGTTCAGCAAACAGGCGCAGACACTGCCAGCCACGCGCCATGGCGTCCGGAGAGAGCCGGTTATCGCTGTCCAGCCCTGCCGCGAGGCGTACTTTACGTTTAATGCGGGTCAGGGTCTGTATACTCCCCGCTACCTCGCGCACAACCAGCATATGAAAACTGTTCGAACCTAAATCAATAGCGGCGTAGAGCGAGTTAGAGGTGAGCATAAGGCATTAACCTGAACGACGTCTGTTACGTGGTGCACCACCACCGGTGCGGCGTGGGCCATTGCCTGGACGCGCGCGAGGCAGGCGCTTCGGCGGTGGCAGTTCGCTCAGGAGCGCATCCGGATTGTATTTACTGACTGGAATCGAGTGACCGATATAGGTCTCGATAGCCGGCAGGTTCAGGGCATACTCTTCACAGGCAAGGCTGATTGAATTGCCGCTTGCGCCCGCGCGACCGGTACGGCCAATACGGTGAACATAGTCTTCGCAGTCGTCTGGCAGATCGTAGTTAAAGACGTGGGTCACGGCCGGAATATGCAGGCCACGCGCGGCAACGTCGGTCGCTACCAGGATGTCTATATCACCACTGGTAAACTCTTCGAGAATACGCAGGCGTTTTTTCTGCGCCACGTCGCCGGTCAGCAGGCCAACGCGATGACCATCGGCAGCCAGGTGGCCCCAGATATCTTCACAGCGGTGCTTGGTGTTGGCGAAGATGATGGCGCGATCCGGCCACTCCTCTTCGATCAGCGTTTGCAGCAGACGCATTTTCTCTTCGTTGGACGGATAGAAAAGCTCTTCTTTAATACGGTGGCCGGTTTTCTGTTCCGGTTCCACTTCCACATACTCAGCGTTGTTCATCTGCTCAAACGCCAGCTCACGTACGCGATAAGAGAGCGTGGCAGAGAAGAGCATATTCAGGCGCTGGTTTGTCGCAGGCATGCGACGGAACAGCCAGCGGATGTCTTTAATAAAGCCGAGGTCATACATGCGGTCGGCTTCGTCCAGCACCACGACCTGGATCGCGCCCAGGTTGATATGGTTCTGTTTGGCGTAATCGATCAGGCGGCCGGTGGTGCCGATAAGAATATCAACGCCGCTCTCCAGCACCTTAAGCTGTTTGTCATAGCCGTCGCCGCCGTAGGCGAGGCCCAGTTTCAGGCCGGTAGTCTGGGCCAGCGGCTCAGCATCGGCATGAATTTGCACCGCCAGCTCACGGGTTGGAGCCATGATCAGCGCGCGCGGTTGGTTCACCTTGCGGTCTTCGATCGCCGGGTGAGAGAGAAGATAATGAAACGTTGACGTCAGAAACGCCATCGTTTTGCCGGTACCGGTTTGCGCCTGTCCCGCTACATCCCGACCCGCCAACGTCAGCGGAAGGGCGAGTGCCTGGATGGGGGTGCAGTTATGAAAGCCTTTATTTTCAAGGGCTTCAATCACCTTCGGGTGCAGGGCGAAGTCGGAAAACTTCTGTTCTGTTAAATGTGTTTTGCTCATAGTGTGGTAGAATATCAGTTTACTATTGCTTTACGAAAGCACATCCGTTCAAATAAACGGGGTGAAATAACGTCAACCTTTAGCCAGGCTATGCTACAGACCTTAATAAGGTAGACATAATCCTGTGGAGTAAATATGAGCGATAAAATTATTCACCTGACCGACGACAGTTTTGACACGGACGTACTCAAAGCGGAAGGGCTGACCCTCGTCGATTTCTGGGCAGAGTGGTGTGGTCCGTGCAAAATGATCGCCCCGATTCTGGATGAGATCGCTGACGAGTACCAGGGCAAGCTGACCGTAGCGAAGCTGAACATCGACCAGAACCCAGGCACCGCGCCGAAATACGGCATCCGCGGTATCCCGACCCTGCTGCTGTTCAAAAACGGCGAAGTGGCGGCCACCAAGGTAGGCGCGCTCTCTAAAGGGCAGCTGAAAGAGTTCCTCGACGCTAACCTGGCGTAAGGGCTCTCCCCACCTGGCGTCTGGCTCTCCTAATTTTAGTGGATTGCTGGACGCCCGGCTTTAGTCGTGCTAAGTTAGTTTTGACTTCGAAATAAACATATCTTTGTCGTTTGAACCTTGTCAGTTTGAACCGTGTTGTACCCGATGCTTCCCGCCAGCCACCGCGCCGCGAGAGAAGTGGATAGATTCCGGGCTTGTCACTCAATCCGTCTTGTCGTTTCAGTTCTGTGTTCTTCCTGTAAGCAGGCAGCGAACAGACATGAGTTGATGGCCGCTAAAACAGGCATGGATGACCCTGCCATACCATTCACAAATTAAGTTCGAGATTTACCCCGAGTTTAAGAACCCACACCACTATGAATCTTACCGAATTAAAGAATACGCCGGTTTCTGAGCTGATTACTCTCGGCGAAAATATGGGTCTGGAAAACCAGGCTCGTATGCGCAAGCAGGACATCATTTTTGCCATCCTGAAGCAGCATGCTAAGAGTGGCGAAGATATCTTTGGCGACGGTGTGTTAGAGATATTGCAGGACGGATTTGGTTTCCTCCGCTCCGCAGACAGCTCCTACCTCGCCGGTCCTGATGACATCTACGTATCCCCTAGCCAAATCCGCCGTTTCAACCTCCGCACTGGTGACACCATTTCAGGTAAGATTCGTCCTCCGAAAGAGGGTGAACGTTACTTTGCGCTGTTGAAGGTTAATGAGGTTAACTACGACAAACCGGAAAACTCGCGTAATAAGATCCTGTTTGAAAACTTAACCCCGCTGCACGCCAACTCGCGTCTGCGTATGGAGCGCGGTAACGGTTCAACAGAAGATTTAACCGCCCGTGTTCTGGACCTGGCATCGCCGATTGGCCGTGGCCAGCGTGGCCTGATCGTTGCACCGCCGAAAGCGGGTAAGACCATGCTGCTGCAGAACATCGCCCAGAGCATTGCCTACAACCACCCGGACTGTGTCCTGATGGTGCTGCTGATCGACGAGCGTCCGGAAGAAGTGACCGAGATGCAGCGTCTGGTTAAAGGCGAAGTGGTTGCGTCTACCTTTGATGAGCCAGCGTCTCGCCACGTTCAGGTTGCCGAGATGGTTATCGAGAAAGCGAAGCGTCTGGTTGAGCATAAAAAAGACGTTATCATTCTGCTCGACTCCATCACCCGTCTGGCCCGTGCTTATAACACCGTCGTACCGGCTTCTGGCAAGGTGCTGACTGGTGGTGTGGATGCCAACGCCCTGCACCGTCCGAAACGTTTCTTCGGTGCTGCGCGTAATGTGGAAGAGGGCGGTAGCCTGACCATCATCGCTACTGCGCTGGTGGATACCGGCTCTAAAATGGATGAAGTTATCTACGAAGAGTTTAAAGGTACCGGCAACATGGAACTGCACCTCGCGCGTAAAATCGCTGAGAAACGCGTCTTCCCGGCTATCGATTACAACCGCTCCGGTACGCGTAAAGAAGAGCTGCTCACCACTCAGGAAGAGCTGCAGAAAATGTGGATCCTGCGCAAAATCATTCACCCGATGGGAGAGATTGACGCAATGGAGTTCCTCATCAATAAACTGGCGATGACCAAAACCAACGACGACTTCTTCGATATGATGAAGCGCTCGTAACTTAAATAAAGCCTGTAAACGCCACGTTTTTACGTGGCGTTTTTTATTTATGGAATATAGGCTATAGCCAGGGGATCCGCTGTCAGCCATGGCTGGCGGTGGTAATGCAAAGCATTCAAGCTGATTATGTTCTAATTGAATGAAAAATATACAATAGAGCCCGTGTGTGACCTGCTTTATCTCTTTTGGAGAGGGGGCATCGTCGTTATACTTCCGGGATCAACATTTGCTGAGAGCATGCATTGTGAATTTACTCACTGCGGTTACTGAGTTATTCAGTATTTTTTTACTCACGTTTATCTTTCTCTTTTTTGCCCGCAAGGTGGCAAAAAAGGTAGGGTTGGTCGATAAACCAAACTTTCGTAAACGTCATCAGGGATTGATTCCCTTAGTGGGCGGTATCTCTGTCTATGCGGGGATCTGCTATACGTTTGCTATTGCTGACTACTATATTCCACATGCTGCGCTCTATTTGATGTGTGCTGGCGTACTGGTCTTCATCGGGGCGCTGGACGATCGCTTTGATATCAGCGTAAAGATACGTGCCACCGTTCAGGCGCTTATTGCTATCGTCATGATGGCAGTGGGTAAACTCTATCTCAGCAGTCTCGGCTACATTTTTGGCACCTGGGAGATGGTTCTCGGGCCGTTCGGCTTCTTCCTGACGCTGTTTGCCGTCTGGGCCGCCATCAACGCCTTTAATATGGTTGACGGTATTGATGGTCTGCTGGGTGGGCTCTCCTGCGTCTCCTTCGCCGCTATCGGCATCATACTGTGGTTTGACGGTCAGCTGAGCCTGGCGATGTGGTGCTTTGCCATGATTGCCGCCATTCTCCCCTATATCCTGCTTAACCTGGGTATCCTTGGTCGCCGCTATAAGGTCTTTATGGGCGATGCGGGCAGTACGCTGATTGGCTTTACGGTAATTTGGATCCTGCTGGAAACGACCCAGGGCCAGACGCACCCGATTAGCCCGGTGACGGCATTGTGGATCATTGCTATTCCGCTGATGGACATGGTTGCCATCATGTACCGCCGCCTGCGCAAAGGGATGAGCCCTTTCTCGCCTGACCGTCAGCACATCCACCATCTGATCATGCGCGCCGGGTTTACCTCCCGCCAGGCCTTTGTGCTGATTACGCTGGCCGCCGCGCTGCTGGCCGCGGTGGGTGTCGTCACAGAATATCTGCATTTTATTCCCGAATGGGTGATGTTGGCACTGTTTGTGCTAGCTTTCTTCCTGTACGGCTGGTGCATTAAACGTGCATGGAAAGTGGCGCGCTTTATCAAACGCGTCAAACGTAAAATGCGTCGTAATAGTGGACATAAACCAACTCTAACCAAGTAATTCTGGGATAGCGATGACTCAACCATTGGCGGGAAAACATACAGGAAGTATGGAGAATGAACTGGATATTCGCGGTTTATTTCGTACTTTATGGGCGGGGAAATTGTGGATTGTCGGCGTGGCGCTGGCCTTCGCGCTTATCGCGCTGGCCTACACCTTCTTCGCCAGGCAGGAGTGGGGCGCAACGGCCATCACCGATCGTCCAACGGTAAACATGCTGGGCGGGTTCTACTCCCAGCAGCAGTTTCTACGCAATCTTGACGTCAAAGCTAACCTGGCACCGGTCGATCAGCCCTCGGTCATGGACGAAGCATATAAAGAGTTCATTATGCAGCTGGCATCATGGGATACGCGCCGTGACTTTTGGCTGCAAACTGACTACTACAAGCAGCGAATGGTGGGCAACAGCAAGGCGGACGCCGCGATGCTGGATGAGCTGATTAATAATATTCAGTACACCCCCGCCGACGCGCAGCGTAACCTCAGCGACAGCGTTAAGCTGACGGCGGAGACCGCTCCTGACTCAAATAACCTGCTGCGCCAGTATATTGCTTTCGCCAGCCAGCGTGCTGCCAGCCATCTTAATGATGAGCTGAAAGGTGCATGGGCGGCCCGCACTATTCAGATGAAAGCGCAGGTGAAACGTCAGGAAGAGGTCGCGAACGCTATCTTTAAACGTCGGGCGCACAGCGTTGAGCAGGCGTTAAAAGTGGCCGAGCAGCACAATATCTCCCGCAGCGAGACCGAGGTTCCGCCTGACGAGCTTCCCGACTCAGAGATGTTCCTGTTAGGGCGTCCGATGCTGCAGGCGCGACTGGAAAACCTGCAGGCAGTGGGGCCCGAGTTCGATCTGGACTATGATCAAAATCGAGCCATGCTGAATACCCTCAACGTAGGCCCCACGCTCGATCCCCGTTTTCAGACATATCGTTATTTGCGGACGCCTGAAGAGCCGGTAAAACGCGATAGCCCGCGCCGTGCTTTCCTGATGATTATGTGGGGAATGGTAGGGGCGTTGATAGGTGCTGGTGTTGCGTTAACGCGCCGTCGTTCACTGTAAGCGCTGCCTGATATGAAGGCCACTGGGCCTTCATCATCTAATCGAAGAGAATCGTTGTGAAAGTACTTACCGTATTTGGCACACGACCAGAAGCCATCAAGATGGCACCTCTGGTACATGCGCTGGCAAAGGACCCTTATTTTGAAGCCAAAGTCTGCGTGACCGCGCAGCACAGGGAGATGCTTGACCAGGTTTTGAACCTGTTTTCCATTGTTCCGGATTATGACCTGGATATTATGCAGCCGGGCCAGGGGCTGACGGAGATAACCTGCCGCATTCTCGAAGGGCTAAAGCCGATCCTCGAATCATTTAAGCCTGACGTCGTGCTGGTCCACGGTGATACCACAACGACGATTGCCGCCAGCCTGGCGGCCTTTTACCAACGTATTCCCGTTGGGCACGTCGAGGCCGGGCTGCGCACGGGCGATCTCTCTTCGCCCTGGCCGGAGGAGGCTAACCGCACGCTGACGGGCCACCTGGCGATGTATCACTTCTCCCCGACGCAGAACGCCCGGCAGAATCTGCTGCGCGAAAATATTCTGGATAAGCAGATCTTTGTCACCGGTAATACGGTGATCGATGCGCTGTTCTGGGTGCGCGATACGGTATTGAATAACGAAAACCTGCACAGCGAGCTGGCAGCGCGATATCCATTCCTTGATGAATCTAAAAAGCTGGTGCTGGTCACCGGCCATCGCCGCGAAAGCTTTGGCCAGGGCTTTGAGCAGATCTGTCATGCGCTGGTCGACATTGCGGCGAAACATCAGGATGTCCAGATCGTCTATCCGGTACACCTGAACCCCAACGTCAGCGAGCCGGTGAACCGCATACTCGGACATGTTGAAAACATTATCTTAATTGAGCCACAGGACTATCTGCCGTTCCTCTGGCTGATGACCCATGCCTGGCTGATCCTGACGGACTCAGGTGGTATTCAGGAAGAGGCGCCGTCGTTAGGCAAGCCGGTGCTGGTAATGCGTGAAACCACCGAGCGCCCAGAGGCCATCGAAGCCGGAACGGTAAGGCTGGTGGGTACCGATCGCCAGCGTATCGTTGAAGAGGTAACGCACCTGCTGCAGGACAATGACGCCTGGCAGGCGATGAGCCGGGCACACAACCCTTACGGTGACGGGCAAGCCTGTGAACGTATTCTGCACGCACTTAAAAATAATCAGGTAACACTATGAGCTTTGCAACCCTCTCCGTTATTGGCCTGGGCTATATCGGACTGCCCACGGCAGCAGCTTTCGCCTCCCGGCAGAAGCGCGTCGTCGGCGTTGATATCAATCAGCACGCGGTAGATACCATTAACCGTGGGCAAATTCATATCGTTGAACCCGAGCTGGATCGGGTGGTGAAAGCCGCGGTAGAGGGCGGCTATCTGCACGCCAGCACCACGCCGGTCGAGGCGGATGCTTACCTGATTGCCGTGCCGACGCCCTTCAAAGGCGATCACGAGCCGGATATGGCCTATGTCGAGGCGGCAGCAAAATCTATTGCTCCTGTCCTGAAAAAAGGCGCGCTGGTGATCCTTGAGTCGACCTCACCGGTAGGCGCGACCGAGCAGATGGCACAGTGGCTGGCGGATCTGCGTCCGGATCTCACCTTCCCCCAGCAGGCCGGCGAGCAGGCAGATATCAACGTTGCCTACTGCCCGGAGCGCGTGCTGCCAGGCCAGGTGATGGTTGAGCTGATTAAAAACGATAGGGTCATTGGCGGTATGACGCCGGAGTGCTCTGCCCGCGCCAGCGAACTGTATAAGATCTTCCTTGAGGGCGAGTGTGTGGTCACTAACGCCCGCACCGCTGAGATGTGCAAGCTGACCGAGAACAGTTTCCGCGACGTGAATATCGCTTTTGCTAACGAGCTGTCGCTGATCTGTGCCGACCAGGGCATCAACGTCTGGGAGCTAATCCGCCTCGCTAACCGCCACCCGCGCGTCAATATCTTACAGCCGGGACCGGGCGTAGGCGGCCACTGTATCGCGGTCGACCCGTGGTTTATCGTGGCGCAAAACCCGCAGCAGGCGCGGCTGATCCGTACCGCCCGTGAAGTTAATGACAGCAAACCGCACTGGGTGCTTAATCAAGTCAAAGCAACGGTGGCAGACTGCCTCACGGCTAACGACAAGCGGGCCAGCGAAATTAAAATCGCCTGCTTTGGCCTCGCCTTTAAGCCCAATATCGACGATCTGCGGGAAAGCCCGGCGATGGAGATTGCCCACAGCATTGCCCTGTGGCACAGCGGCGAGACACTGGTGGTAGAGCCTAACATTCAGCAGCTGCCGAAGAAGCTGGCGGACAGCTGCCAGCTGGTCAGCCTCGATGCGGCGCTGGCCGACGCGGATGTGTTGGTGATGCTGGTGGATCACCGTGAATTCAAAGCCATTGCCGGTGAGCAGGTTACCCAGCAATACATTATTGATACCAAAGGCGTCTGGCGCTAAGGCGACAACATGACGGTACGCGGGACGGTTGAAGCTTTAACCTGGGAGAACCAGTTCTTTGGTATCTCCAGCGCCATCGTGCGCCTGAGTGACAGTGCCGCACCGCTGAACGAGACGCAGCTTGCGGCCTGGCAGCGGGTGCAGGTCAAGATCCCGGCGACGGATACCGCGCGGCTGGATGCGCTCCAGCAGCTGGGTTTCCAGCTGGTAGAGGGTGAGGTAGATCTGGCTCTGGCCGTACCGGCAACGATAACCGACCCCGGCGCGCAGGTGGCGACCGCAACGGATATCGCCCCGCTGCGCCAGCAGGCCGCCACTGCCTTTGCGCAGAGCCGGTTTCGTACACCCTGGTACTCTGCGGATGCCAGCGGGCGTTTCTACGCCCAGTGGATTGAAAACGCCGTTAACGGCGCATTCGACCATGAGTGCCTGGTCTTACGCGCCGCCAGCGGCGAGATCCGCGCCTTTGTTTCGCTGCGCCAGCTGAACGACAGCGAGGCGCGTATTGGCCTGCTGGCCGGACGCGGTGCGGGGGAGGCCCTGATGCAGGCGGCGCTTCTCTGGGCGCAGCGGCGTCAGCTTTCGGTTCTGCGCGTCGCGACCCAGGTGGGGAATACCGCGGCGCTTAAACGTTACATTCAGAGCGGTGCCAACGTGGAAAGCACTGCCTACTGGCTATACAGGTGACTCTATGATCCCTTTTAACGCGCCCCCGGTTGTGGGTACAGAACTCGATTACATGCAGTCGGCGATGGGCAGCGGCAAGCTGTGCGGCGACGGCGGCTATACGCGCCGCTGCCAGCAGTGGATGGAGCAGCGTTTCGGCAGCGCCAAAGTGCTGTTGACCCCCTCCTGTACCGCCTCGTTGGAGATGGCGGCGCTGCTGCTGGATATCCAGCCCGGCGATGAAGTGATCATGCCCAGCTACACCTTCGTCTCTACCGCCAACGCCTTTGTGCTGCGCGGAGCGAAAATCGTCTTTGTTGATGTCCGTCCGGACACCATGAACATTGATGAACGGCTTATCGAGGCGGCGATCACCGAGAACACTCGCGCCATTGTGCCGGTCCACTATGCGGGCGTAGCTTGTGAGATGGACACCATTATGGCTATCGCGAAACATCATAACCTGTACGTGGTAGAGGATGCCGCCCAGGGGGTGATGTCGACCTACAAAGGGCGCGCGCTGGGCACCATCGGCCATATCGGCTGCTTTAGCTTCCATGAAACCAAAAACTATACCGCCGGGGGCGAAGGCGGCGCGACGCTGATCAACGACCGTGCGCTGGTTGAACGTGCTGAGGTTATTCGCGAGAAGGGCACCAACCGCAGCCAGTTCTTCCGCGGTCAGGTTGATAAATACACCTGGCGCGATATTGGCTCCAGCTATCTGATGTCGGATCTGCAGGCAGCCTATCTGTGGGCGCAGCTGGAAGCGGCAGATCGTATCAACCAGCAGCGTCTCTCGCTGTGGCAGACCTACTTTGACGCCCTGACCCCGCTGGCCCGTGCCGGACGTATTGAGCTGCCGTCGATTCCTGCCGAGTGTGAACACAACGCGCACATGTTTTATATCAAGTTGCGTGACGATGAGGATCGCAGCAAGCTGATCGCTTTCCTTAAGGAGGCGGAGATCCTGGCGGTGTTCCACTATATCCCGCTGCACTCCAGCCCGGCCGGTGAGCGCTTTGGTGAGTTCTTCAGCGAAGATATCCATACCACGAAAGAGAGCGAGCGCTTGCTTCGCCTGCCGCTGTTCTACAATCTCTCGCTTGTTAACCAGCGCACGGTGATCAATACGCTGCTGAGCTACTTCAACTAAGATGTCGCTGGCAAAGGCTTCACTGTGGACTGCGGCGAGCACGCTGGTCAAAATCGGCGCGGGACTGCTGGTAGTTAAGCTGCTGGCCGTCTCCTTTGGTCCCTCGGGCGTAGGGCAGGCGGGTAACTTCCGCCAGCTGGTGACGGTACTGGGCGTGCTGGCCGGGGCTGGCATCTTTAACGGCGTCACCAAATTTGTCGCCCAGCACCACGACGATCCGACACAGCTGCGCACCGTCGTAGGCACCTCATCCGCCATGGTGCTGGGGTTCTCGACGCTGTTGGCTATCGTTTTTCTGCTGGCCGCTGCGCCCATCAGTCAGGGGCTGTTCGGCCATACCCATTTTCAGGGGCTGGTAAGGCTGGTGGCGCTGGTGCAGATGGGCATCGCGTGGGCCAACTTCCTGCTGGCAGTCATGAAAGGTTTTCGCGACGCCGCCGGGAATGCGCTGTCGCTGATTAGCGGCAGTATTATCGGGGTCATCGCCTACTACGCCTGCTACCGGCTGGGCGGTTACCAGGGCGCGCTGCTGGGTCTGGCGCTGGTTCCGGCGCTGGTCGTCGTCCCGGCGCTGCTGCTGTTTATCCGCCGTAAAACCGTGCCGTTAGGCTATCTTAAGCCACGGTGGAGCAACGCGCTGGCCGGGCAGCTGGGCAAGTTTACCCTGATGGCGCTAATCACCTCCGTGACCCTGCCCGTCGCCTACGTGATGATGCGAAATCTGCTGGCGACGCACTACGACTGGGATGAGGTCGGGATTTGGCAGGGGGTGAGCAGCATCTCCGATGCCTATCTGCAATTTATCACCGCCTCGTTCAGCGTCTATCTGCTGCCTACCCTGTCGCGGCTGACGGAGAAGCAGGCAATAAGCCGCGAGATCGTCAAGTCGCTGCGGTTTGTACTGCCTGCGGTGGCGGCCGCAAGTTTTACCGTCTGGCTGCTGCGTGACGTTGCAATCTGGCTACTGTTTTCAGAGAAGTTTATCGCTATGCGCGATCTCTTTGCCTGGCAGCTGGTCGGTGACGTACTGAAAGTCGGCGCCTATGTTTTTGGCTATCTGGTGATTGCCCGGGCCTCGTTAAGCTTCTATATCCTGGCGGAAGTGAGCCAGTTTACGCTGCTGACGGCCTTTTCCCGCTGGCTCATTCCGGCGCACGGCGCGCTAGGTGCGTCACAGGCCTACATGGCTACCTATATCGTTTATTTCGCCACCTGTTGTGGCGTATTTCTACTCTGGCGTAAAAGGGTATGACTACACTGATTCACGTTCTGGGATCGGATATCCCACACCATAACCTGACCGTGCTGCGTTTTTTCAACGACAGCCTTGCGGCAACGGGCGAGCACGCTCGCGAATTTATGATCTGCGGCGACGACGAGCGCTGGCGCACGCAGTTCCCTGCACTTACGCTGCGCTTCTTTAGCAATAAGAAGGCGCTGGCCCAGGCGGTGATTGCCCTTGCCAAAGCCGATCGCCAGCAGCGCTTCTTTTTTCACGGCCAGTTCAATACCGACCTTTGGCTGGCCCTGTTGCGCGGCGCCATCAAGCCTCAGCAGTTTAACTGGCACGCCTGGGGAGCCGATCTCTACGAGGTTTCCCAAAACCTGAAGTTTCGTTTTTTCTATCCGCTGCGGCGTCTCGCCCAGCGGCGAGTCGGCTGTATCTTTGCCACCCGTGGCGATCTACACTTTTTTGCTCGCCGCCATCCGCAGGTGCGCGGCGAGCTGCTCTACTTCCCGACGCGAATGGATCCTACGCTCAACACGATGGCGCAGGAGACGCAGCGCGAGGGCAAGCTGACGGTGCTGGTTGGCAACTCCGGCGATCGCAGCAACGAGCATATTGCTGCCCTGAAGGCGGTTCATCAGCAGTTCGGTGATACGGTCAACGTCATCGTGCCGATGGGCTACCCGGCCAATAATGAAGCGTATATTGACGAGGTGCGTCAGGCGGGACTGGCGCTGTTTAGCGCGGAGAACCTGCGCATCCTGGCCGATAAGCTAGAATTTGACGACTACCTGGCGCTGCTGCGCCGGTGCGATCTTGGCTACTTTATCTTTGCCCGCCAGCAGGGGATCGGCACGCTCTGTCTGCTGATCCAGGCAGGCGTCCCCTGCGTGTTAAACCGGGAGAACCCTTTCTGGCAGGATATGGTTGAGCAGCACATTCCGGTGCTGTTTACCGGCGACCAGCTCGATGAGACAGTGGTCCGTGAGGCTCAGCGGCAGCTGGCGGCGGTGGATAAAAACGCTATCACCTTCTTTAGCCCTAACTACCTTGCGCCCTGGCACGAGGCGTTACGTATTGCTGCAGGAGGTGCGCAATGAGCCAGCTTGCGTTCTCGGGTCTGCTGGCCATCTGGCTACTGGCATCGCTGTTTATCGCCACGCTGACCTGGTTTGAATTTCGCCGGGTACGTTTTAACTTTAACGTCTTCTTCTCGCTGCTGTTCTTGCTGACGTTTTTCTTTGGCTTTCCGCTCACCAGCATTCTGGTCTTTCGCTTCAACGTCGGCGTCGCGCCGCCAGAGGTGATGATGCAGTCCCTGCTAGCCGCGGTCTGCTTTTACGCTATCTACTACGTTACCTATAAAACGCGCCTGCGGCCCTCGTCCGCGGTCACGCCACGCCGTCCTCTGTTCACCATGAACCGAGTGGAAACGCATCTGGCGTGGGTGATGCTGATGCTCATCGCTTTAGTAAGCGTCAGCATCTTCTTTATGCACAACGGCTTCTTGCTGTTCCGGCTGCACTCCTACAGCCAGATCTTTTCGAGTGAAGTCTCTGGCGTGGCGCTTAAGCGTTTCTTTTACTTCTTTATTCCCGCCATGCTGGTGGTCTATTTCCTGCGCCAGGATGGCCGGGGCTGGATCTTTTTCCTGGTGAGCACCGTTGCCTTTGGCCTGCTGACCTACATGATTGTGGGCGGCACGCGGGCTAATATCATTATCGCCTTCGCCATTTTTCTGTTTATCGGCATTATTCGCGGCTGGATCTCGCTATGGATGCTGGCGGCAGCGGGCGTGCTGGGTATCGTCGGGATGTTCTGGCTGGCGCTGAAGCGTTACGGATTGCAGGTGAGCGGTGACGAGGCGTTTTACACCTTCCTCTATCTCACCCGCGACACCTTCTCGCCGTGGGAGAACCTCTCTCTCCTGCTGCAAAACTACGACAAAATCGACTTCCAGGGGCTTGCGCCCATCGTGCGCGATTTCTACGTCTTTATTCCCACCTGGCTATGGCCGGACAGGCCTGGCATTGTACTGAACACGGCGAACTACTTTACCTGGGAAGTGCTGAACAATCACTCCGGGCTGGCGATCTCGCCGACGCTGATCGGTTCCCTGGTGGTGATGGGCGGCGTCTGGTTTATTCCGTTGGGTGCGGTCGTGGTCGGACTGATCATTAAGTGGTTTGACTGGCTTTATGAGCTGGGCAACCGGGAGAGCAACCGCTATAAGGCAGCGATTTTGCACAGCTTCTGTTTTGGTGCCATCTTCAATATGATCGTGCTGGCGCGCGAGGGGCTGGATGCCTTTGTTTCTCGCGTCGTCTTTTTCCTCGTGGTCTTTGGAGCCTGCCTGCTGATGGCGAAGCTGCTCTACTGGCTGTTCGATAGCGCGGGGTTGATCCACAAACGTGCTGGGCGATTACCGCAACCGCTCTCGCAAGCCTGACAAGGATATCATCATGACGGACACCACTACTGCGCCAACCTATACGCTGCGCGGTCTGAAGCTGATTGGCTGGCGTAACATGGCCCACGCGCTGGATTTCCTCTTTGCCGGTGGCGAGCTTAAGCAGGGCACGCTGGTGGCGATTAACGCCGAGAAGATGCTGACTCTTGAGGATGACACACAGGTCCGGGCACTGATCGAGGCGGCAGAGTTTAAGTATGCGGACGGCATCAGCGTGGTGCGTTCAATGCGCAAAAAGTACCCGCAGGCCGTGGTTGAGCGGGTGGCGGGGGCCGATCTCTGGGAAGCGCTCATGGAGCGCGCCGGAAAAGAGGGGACGCCAGTTTTCCTGATCGGCGGCAAGCCTGGCGTGCTGGCCCAGACGCAGCAGCAGCTGCGCGACCGCTGGCAGGTGAACATTGTCGGCAGTCAGGATGGCTATTTCCAGCCCGAGCAGCGCCAGGCGCTGTTTGAGCGCGTCCGCGACAGCGGGGCGAAGATTGTCACCGTAGCGATGGGCTCCCCGCGTCAGGAGCTGCTGATGCGTGACTGTCGGGAGGTTTATCCTCATGCGCTCTATATGGGCGTTGGTGGCACCTATGACGTCTTTACCGGCCACGTTAAGCGTGCGCCGAAGGTGTGGCAGCGGATGGGCCTGGAGTGGCTCTATCGCCTGCTGTCACAACCCAGCCGCATCACGCGCCAGCTGCGACTGCTGCGCTACCTCGCCTGGCACTATCGCGGCCAGCTCTAACCCTGTGACGGCGCAGCGATTCTGCTGCGCTGTGCCTGCCCTCTGTTTGCTGCTTTATTGTGCTTTCTATTGATTTTTCTTATGCATCGTTTGCCATTTCAGCAAAATTAAGAAACCATTCGCTCACTCAACGCGGCCCGGTAGTGCTATTTGCATCGCCTGGCGGCCGCAGTGAGCTGAGATTGCACTCATAACGATAACCCGCAGCGTCGGGACAGTAGTAAACACGACAGAGGATTTATGGCCGAGAGTAAACCGGAGCTTCAGCGTGGGCTGGAAGCACGACATATCGAACTTATCGCCCTGGGCGGTACAATAGGCGTTGGCCTGTTTATGGGGGCAGCAAGCACCCTGAAATGGGCAGGGCCGTCAGTATTACTGGCCTATATTGTGGCCGGGCTTTTTGTTTTCTTCATCATGCGCTCAATGGGCGAAATGCTCTTTCTTGAGCCGGTAGCCGGGTCGTTCGCCGTCTATGCCCACCGCTATATGAGCCCGTTCTTTGGCTATCTCACCGCCTGGTCATACTGGTTTATGTGGATGGCGGTAGGGATATCAGAGATCACCGCGATTGGCGTCTACGTTCAGTTCTGGTTCCCGGAGATGGCGCAGTGGATACCGGCCCTGATTGCCGTTGGGCTGGTGGCGCTCGCTAATCTGGCTGCTGTGCGGCTGTATGGCGAGATTGAGTTTTGGTTTGCGATGATCAAAGTCACCACTATCGTGGTAATGATTATCGTCGGACTTGGCGTGATCTTCTATGGCTTCGGCAACGGCGGGCAGGCCATTGGCTTCGGTAACCTCACCGAGCACGGCGGCTTCTTTGCCGGCGGCTGGAAAGGCTTCCTGACCGCGCTCTGTATTGTTGTCGCCTCGTATCAGGGCGTCGAGCTGATCGGCATTACCGCCGGTGAGGCGAAAAACCCGCAGGTCACGCTGCGCAGCGCGGTGGGTAAGGTGCTGTGGCGTATTCTGATCTTCTACGTAGGGGCGATTTTCGTTATCGTCACCATCTTCCCGTGGAATGAGATCGGCAGCAACGGCAGCCCGTTTGTGCTGACCTTCGCTAAGATCGGTATTACCGCAGCGGCAGGGATCATTAACTTTGTGGTACTCACCGCCGCGCTCTCGGGCTGCAACAGCGGAATGTACAGCTGCGGACGCATGCTCTATGCGCTGGCCAACAACCGTCAGCTGCCTGCTGCGGTGGCAAAGGTATCGCGCCACGGTGTGCCGGTAGTAGGCGTTGCTATTTCGATTGCTATTCTGCTGGTGGGCTCCTGCCTCAACTACATCATTCCTAACCCGCAGCGCGTGTTTGTCTACGTCTACAGCGCCAGCGTACTGCCGGGAATGGTGCCGTGGTTTGTCATTCTGATTAGCCAGCTGCGTTTCCGCGAGGCGCACAAAGCCAGGATTGCCACGCATCCATTCCGTTCGGTCCTTTTCCCGTGGGCGAACTATTTAACGATGGCGTTCCTGATCTGCGTATTAATCGGCATGGGTTTTAACGACGACACCCGTATGTCGCTGTTTGTCGGCATCATCTTTTTGGCTGCGGTATCGCTGGTCTACAAGGTTTTACGTCTCAATCGGCATACTGCAGCGCAAAAAGCGGAGAAATAAAAGACAAAATGCGCAAAGCGTAACCAAACGCGCATTTTATTTAAAAAGGCACTAGACAGCGGGGGGGGAAGTCCGTAATATCCAGCCCCGCAACGGCGCTAAGCGCCCGTAGCTCAGCTGGATAGAGCGCTGCCCTCCGGAGGCAGAGGTCTCAGGTTCGAATCCTGTCGGGCGCACCATTTTACCCGGTGCTGGAGCTGCGGTGGACTGTGAAGTTAACAGGACCGCGTAAAAGAATTTGTAGTGGTGGCTATAGCTCAGTTGGTAGAGCCCTGGATTGTGATTCCAGTTGTCGTGGGTTCGAATCCCATTAGCCACCCCATTATTTAAAGTTGTGAAATGCGAAGGTGGCGGAATTGGTAGACGCGCTAGCTTCAGGTGTTAGTGTCCTTTGGATGTGGGGGTTCGAGTCCCCCCCCTCGCACCACGACTTAAAATGAATTGAACTAAAAATTCAAAAAGCAGTACATCGGCGAGTAGCGCAGCTTGGTAGCGCAACTGGTTTGGGACCAGTGGGTCGGAGGTTCGAATCCTCTCTCGCCGACCACATTTAGAAACCCCGCTTTATAGCGGGGTTTTTTTTCGCCCAAATTTCACAGAGGATAAGAACCTCCGGGGCAGGAGGTTCGACCCGTAGGGAAAAGCCACGAAGTGGCGAGTTTATCCTCTCTCGCCGACCACATGCCTGACAATTTCCGACTCACCGTGCGTCTGTGGCAGCGGCAGGCCATAACCTTATCATTTCATTACTTGCTCCCAGCGCACTCTGCAAAACAATGTCTCGCGATACGGTGTGCGGTTGATGAGCGACTTCTATAATTAACTCTCCAGATGATGTCATTTCATATCTGGACGTT
The DNA here is from genome assembly GCF_019880405.1 of Enterobacter sp. C2. Classification (NCBI taxonomy): domain Bacteria; kingdom Pseudomonadati; phylum Pseudomonadota; class Gammaproteobacteria; order Enterobacterales; family Enterobacteriaceae; genus Enterobacter; species Enterobacter sp. C2. The sequence continues at coordinate 4,062,555 of NZ_CP082269.1, read as the reverse complement.
TCCATACGACCATTTATCTCCAGGCCTATTAATCCTAATTGAGAACGACCTCGCAGAAATTGGATTGTTATAAAATCATAGGCTTCTTGCCAACTTTCTGTTGCGGCTGCTCTCGTAACCTGCTGAAAAACATGATAACTTTCATGTGGCAGACTCTCAGGCGGCGTGTTTCTGTCTATTAGGCTAATTTGGCCTGACTGATAATCCAGAACATAAATATTTTCATTGCTTCTTGTCACTGTCACGACATGCCCCCCTCCTGGAGAGAAAACGTTCTGCTGAACGTTGGCCGGGCGTCGATAAGCTAACCCAACGGCTTCATTGTTGGCTAATTCTCTATTCAAATAATCATACGTTGCCTGCCAGCGATCCTGAGGAGAACCCATATGGTCATTAAAATTCTGCGCACTAACGTGTACGCCTACTTGGTTAAATAGTAAGTCAATTTCATCCAGTGAAGCAGAGTCCTGTTGCATGGTCCCCGTATGGTTAACAATATTATTTACATCTGTATTTATTAACGCTGCTATCGTGCAGTAATAACAATTCTGGTTTAACTGATGGGGATTCATAGCCCTGGCGACGAGGGGGAACATTGCAGCAAATTGCTCCATTAAATTAGTACCAAAAAAATGGGTGAAATTTTCAGGTAATGGTCTGAGATTAAACGAATTCATTACTTCGAGCATATGACTGGACCATTCTTCGTTTGTATAGAGGCCAGTACTATCTTTGAGCGTTACCGGATTATTCCCTACCATCCGGAACAGGTTCAGACCATCCACCTCGCCTGCCGGGTCGGCACTTACCCAGCGGCATAACCATGGGGCATAGTAGCGATTGCCATAGTAGTACAGCCCGGTGCCGTCGCGCTCTTTGCCGGAGTAGCGCACCGTTTTATACTCCGCCTCTACCTCACTTCTGGCTGTCCACACCGCCGTGCCGCCGAAGGGGTAGTACTCCTCCCGGCTGATTAGCTGGCCTTCACTGTCCAGCTCTAGTGACAGTGAGCCAATGTTGTCGTCGACACGCCAGCGCACCTGGTTATTATTGATACTGTCCGGTTTTCCGCTTTCCCAGTGCAGCAGCCGGATACCCGCCCGGCCCGCCTGGCCGGTGAGGATATGCAGCTCCTCCGTCAGCGACGGCGGCGCGCTGCTGCCCGCCGTCTCTTGCCAGTTTTTACGCAGCTCCAGTCCCGGCAGGTAGCGCACCTCGGCGATATTCCACAGCTTCGCGTCACCCTTTACCAGGGTCCGGGTCTGTTTACGCACTCGCTCACTGCCGCTGTACTGGTAGATTTCCCGATCATTGTCGCCACTGCTGCGGCGCAACAAGGTGACCTCCTGTAAGTTGTTACTCCCGTCCCAGGCAAGCGCATCGCTGGCTGCGGCGCTGGCCTGAAGCGTCAGCAGGTTGCCGTTAACGTCAAACCAGTTAGCCACCTCATCCGGCGTCTGCGGCCCGCCATCGTTCTGCTGCACGCTGCGGTTGGAGGTCGTGTCTGTGGTCATCGTGCGGGTGAAACTCCCCGCGCCGATATGCATCAGGGTCTTCAGGTTGCCGCTGTCGTCATAAAAGTAGCTGCGGGTATAGTTGACGTACTGGCTGCCGTCCGACATCACCGGCAGCGCACTATATTGCATGGCGGTATTGTTTGCGTTCTCGCGTCCGGTGGCGCTCAGCAGCTGGTAGAGCGCATCGTAGGTAAACTGCCGGATGCCGTTAGTGGACTGGTTGCGGTAATAGCCAGCTGCCACCGTGCTGTCGGTCACAGAGGTGACGTTGCCGGTAAAATCATACCCGTAACTGAGGTCCTGCAGTGTAGTGCTGTCCGTACGCTGCGCTGTAATGGTGGCAAGCCACTGGTTCTGCGGATCGTAGCCGTACGTGGTGGTCACCCCATTGCCAGCCGACTCCGTCAGCACCTGGCCCGCCGCGCTCCAGGTTATGCCCGCCAGCAGAGTAAGCGACTCTCCGCCTGCCGGAGTCATGCCCTGATATCTGACGTGGCCGCTGACGTCATACTGCCAGGTCTGCACATGCCCGGCGGCGTCCGTCTGGTTCAGTACTGCGCCGCGGGCGTCGACGGCAGTGGTCGTGGGATAGACATCTGTCTCCAGCTGCGCCTCCCGACCTGCCTCATCCTTCGACCAGTCTGGCAAATCCTCCGCCGATGCCAGAAAGCGCTGCGTCTGGCTGAGCACCGCTCCGCTGAGCGCCACTGAATTGACCTGCAGCAGGCCACCGCCGTTGTAATGCGTGATATTCACGCCGCGCAGGTTGTTTCCTTGCGAGCCATCGACCGCCGGGTCAGCGTCACCGTAGCCGCTGTGCCAGCTGACACGGATTTCACTGCTCCCGCTCAGCTGCTCGCTGCCGCGCTCAGGACGTCCCAGTTCATCATATGCTACGGTCTGCACCGTGCCGCGCCCGTCGCGGGCCCACACCTGGCGGCCGGCCACATCAAATAACGTTACGTGCTCACCACTGTCGCTGCTCTCCCGCCGCAGCAACTGGCCTGTCAGAGAGGGCGTGTTATGCAAGTTTGCGCAAGACGCGCTGTCTATTGTCCAGGCCGTAAACAGGCGCGGATCGCGATACGCCGCCACCCGGCTGGCGTCATCCACATACGCATGGTCAACCAGCAGGCGTCGCGGGTCCGCAGACTTCGCCCGGTTCCAGTTGAGGGTGCGCACGGTCAATCCCCGATTATCAGTGACGTTGACCACCGGTGTACCGGTAGCAATGGTTGGATTGCTCATTTCGATTCCTTTTTATTTTTATTAAGCGCACTTGGCGCAATATTAAACAAAAGGTACAGCATCCCGGCCTGCGGAAATGAACAAAATAGAGAGGCTGAAAACTATTAAGGAGACAAAGGCTATATCAGGTGTCGTTAATGTAAGACATTTAATCTATTGTTTTAAATGATCTTATTATGGAAATATCTTTTTTGTCGCCATAAGGCGACACTTTTACTGTTTTATGCGCATTTCACCCTGCTTCTCAACGCCATTTCGTGACGTCTTCCATAATTCCTAAATGAATACAGGCTGCTAGTTTTAGGAGTGAAAAAGTGGCACGGCTTGTGCAATAATATACCTGTAGATGCTCATTCCATCTCTTATGCTCGCCGCAAGGCCTCATAAACTCAGGAATGACGCAGAGCCGTTTAATGGTGCTTATCGTCCACAGACAGATGTCGCTCCGGCCTCATCAAACACCATGGACACAACGTTGAGTGAAGCACCAAATTTGTTGTCACGCAGACCTGTTTAATGCCCGCTCTGGTTTCAGAGCGGGCGTTTTTTTATGGCGGGTTTACTGCGGGGGATTGTTCTGCAGGGTATGCATCAGGCCGTCACGGCGCATGGCGGCTGCTTCTTCCGGCTGCTGCAGACGATCAAGGGTATCGGCCAGCCAGGCATAATCAAACGGATCCGGGCGCTGCTTCAGCGCGGCGCGGAACGCCAGGCTCGCCTCTTTCCACTCACCGTGCTTCATCAGCGACTGGCCAAGCGTACTCCATAACAGCGGGCGATCGCCTTGGATTTTAATCTGCTGGCGCAGCGCCTTCTCTACCTGCTCGGGGTTGTTGGTTTTCAGACGCGGGATCAGCAGTACCAGACGATCGTCATACTGACGCTTCAGTCCGTCGAGCAGGATCGCCTGGGCGGTATCATGATCGTCACACTCAATCAGATGCTCGGCCATGGCCGCCTGGAGCGCAACCTGATGACGGGTCTTACGGCTCTGGTGCTTCCACCAGGTCTTCAGGCCGTCGCTGCCTCCTTCGGCCCGCGCCTGATCCATCATGCCGATCCACGCCTGCTGGGCCAGCGCCTCGCGGTGGGCTTCGTCACCGACGCCTGCTTTCGCCATGGAAGGGAGACAGTCCAGCAGCGAGTTCCAGGCTCCGGTACGAATATAGGCCTGCTCGGCCAGACGCAGCACTTCCGGGTGGCGAGGCGTAATCTCAAGCAGGTTATCAACGCCGTGGCGCGCCGCGTGGTTTTCGTTACGCGCCAGCTGCAGACGCACGCGCGTGATCTCAACCGGAATAGGATCGTGGCCAGCAAGCTCGGTAGCGCGCTGCAGATGCTGATTAGCCCGGGCCTCATCGCCGCGCTGCTGGGCTGCCTCGGCGGCCAGCAGATAGTTGACCATCGGCTGTTCGGCGTGATCGGCATTCTTCGCCATCAGCTTTTCAACCTGCTGATAATCACCTTCAGCCAGCTTCAACAGCGCCTGCTCGGTCTGCTTGCGGGCGCGGCGGCGTTTGCGACCTGTGAACCAGCCGCGGGTGCGCGCACCGGTATGGAAAATACGGCGCAGCAGCCACTCAACGGCAAAGAGCACCACCATGGCGAGGATCAGGATAATCACCAAACCCGTCACGCTGGTTTCAATATTGTAATTATCAGTCTGGATCAGCACATAGCCCTGATGTCCGGCGACCATAGGCCCGACCACGATCCCGGCAAGCAGCAGTGCAAAGAGGAGCAATACTTTTAGCATGATTATTCCCCCTGCTGCGGCGCAGCGGCAGGCGCTGCTTCATTTGCCGCCGGAGCTGGCGGAGCTTCATTCGTCGCTGCCGCTGGCTGTGCCAGCAGGTTACGCACGCGCGTCTGCATCAGCTTCTCCAGAATCGGCTGGCTTTGCAGCGAATCCGGCAGCTCCATGGTGATATTCTGCTGGCTGAGTTTATCCACCTCTTCAAGGAACGCTTTGGTGCTCGCATCATCGGTATCGTAGTAAGCGCGTACCCAGCTGGAGACGTTATCCAGCGCCTGCTTGTAGGTCTCTTCCTGATGACGCGGCACGGCCTGCGCGGCAACCAGCAGACGAGAGCGGATGTTCTCGCGCAGGTAGATATCCTGGTTCGGAGCGAGCAGCGGGACCGCGGTCTCATCGCGGCGGCGAACGGTAATAAAGCTGTCCATAAAGTTGTGCCAGCTCTTTTGCAGATTTACTCGCCACTCGCTTAGCGAACTGGAGAGTTCGCTGCTGTCGTTATCCATCGGCGCATCGTCGTCGTTGTTATCCGCAAGGCGCAGATTGTCGATCTGGTTGGAGAGCTGGTTAACCTTGAGGATGATGCCGTCGTAATCAACCTGCGCCACGCCGGAGAGGCTGGCCACGTCGTCGGTAATAGCGCGGCGGGCGGCGATCAGGCTGGGATCGTTCATATCGGCCAGACTTGAGTCGGCGCTTTTCAGCAGCGCGGCAGCGGTAGTGACGTCGCCATCGCTCCATAGCTTACGACCGGCCAGCTTCACCAGGAAATCGGCCTGGGCCAGCAGCCAGGTTTTGGCGTCGGTTCCGGAGATGGTCGCGACCTTCTGCGATAGCTCATCAAGCTGCTTGTTTTGCTCGGCCTGCTGGCGCTCTGCGGCGGCCAGGGCATCGCTCTGCTGCTTGATAATGCCTTCAAACTGCGTTTTTTGCGTCTCCTGCGCTTTTTGCAGGGCGGTAATTTGGCTCACCAGCGCGTCGCTGTTAGCGGACTGCGTTGAAGTCTGCTGTTTCACCCAGCCATAAAGCCCTACGCCCGCCGCCAGCGCAATGGCGATGGCAATCGCGCTCAGCGCGAGACTGGTCTTAATGGCGCGATCTTTCTTCTCAGTTTTTTCTGGCTGTGGCGTCATCTCCACGGCCTCCCTGGTCTCTTCAACCCCGGCAGAGGTGTTTTCTTGTTCCGTCATTATGGCTTCCCATTATGAGAGTTATTGTAATGCGCGCAGCAGCGCATCGTTGTCAGCGTTATCAGCGACCTGAATATCCTGCCAGCCCAGATCCCGGGCGAGGTGCGCCAGACGTTCGCTTACCACCAAAAGACGGCAGCGAAGTAACCAGTTTTCGCGATACCAGGCTGGAATCAATGAGAAAAGCTGCTGGAGCATCTCGCCGCTGGTCACCACAAGGGTGGTAACGCCGCGAGTCTGCCAGCGCATAGCCTCTTCCGCGCCGTCATAATACTTCGCACTACGTTGATAACATTCACAAAATGTAACATCAGCACCGCGTGCCGCCAGCGTGTCGCCTAACAGCTCGCGTCCACCGTTGCCACGTAACAGCATTGCACGCTTACCTGCAATATTTTGTAATTCAGGTAATTGTAGCAACACTTCGCTAATTTCCCGATCCAACGGATAGCGTACATCGATGCCGCTTACGGTATGAAGTGCGAGGGCGGTAGTACGCCCAATGGCAAAATAGCGGGGCGCAAGCGGCCAATGGAGGCCGTGATGCTGGAGATGCGCGTGAGCAAATGCCACCGCATGCTGCGACAGCACAAAGATAAGATCGTTAGCAGAAAATGCGGCAAGGCGGTCGGGCAGCGTAGCCAGCTCCCGGCCAGGGGTAAATTCGATCAGCGGAAAGCTCCAGGCCACCTTGCCCAGTGCGCGCAGACGGCTCACTAATTCCTCCCCGGCGGGAGAGGGGCGGGTGACCAGGATACTCATGCAGGCGCTTCTCCGTTATAGACCTCGGCCAGGATCTCACGCGCGCCGTTAGCCAGCAGCTCTTCAGCGAGGGACACCCCCAGCTGCTCCGCCTCTTCCGGCTTGCCACGGCGTTCACCCCGGACCATCACTGAACCATCCGGTGCACCCACCAGCGCCCGCAGCCAGATTTCACCGGCGACCAGTTCAGCATAGCTGCCGATAGGTACCTGGCAGCCGCCTTCCAGCCGCATGTTCATGGCCCGCTCGGCTTTGACGCGCAGCGCGGTATCATCATGGTTAAGCGGTGCCAGCAGCGCGCGGGTGCGCTCATCGTTCAGACGGCACTCAATGCCTACCGCACCCTGTCCCACGGCGGGCAGAGAGAGTTCCGGCGGCAGCGCCACGCGAATACGTGACTCGAGATCGAGACGTTTGAGTCCGGCAACCGCAAGAATGATGGCGTCGTAGTCGCCGTTATCGAGCTTGCCCAGCCGGGTGCCGACGTTGCCGCGTAGCGAACGGATCTCCAGATCCGGGCGGCGTTCGGCCAGCTGACACTGGCGGCGTAAACTTGACGTGCCAACCACGCTGCCCGCAGGCAGGGCGTCCAAATTCTCGTAGTGATTAGAGACAAAGGCATCGCGGGGATCTTCCCGCTCGCAGATGGTGACCAGACCCAGCCCTTGCGGGAATTCAACCGGCACATCTTTCATCGAGTGGACGGCCAGATCGGCGCGGTTCTCAATCAGGGCCAGCTCTAGCTCTTTAACGAACAGCCCTTTGCCGCCGACTTTCGCGAGGGGGGTATCGAGGATCACATCGCCACGCGTGACCATCGGCACCAGCTCAACGTTGAGCCCCGGATGGCAGGCCATCAGGCGCTGCTGAACATAGTGTGCCTGCCAGAGCGCAAGAGGGCTTTGGCGTGTGGCGATTCTTAAAATAGTGTCTGGCATGCTTGTTACCGTCATTGTCGTCCATCGACCATCCTAACACTGTTGTCTTAGGGTGTCAGTTTTCACGGGTGATTGCACAGGAGGGCGAAGTGGCCGTATTCTGAGATTTACACGTAACGAACGATGCTACACTTGTATGTAGCGCATCTTTCTTTACGGTCAATCGGCAAGGTGTTAAATTGATCACGTTTTAGACCATTTTTTCGTCTGTCCTCACATAATCATAAGGACGAAAAAGGGTGACGGGTATCTTTGTAATACTAAAAATCTGAACCGGACCGCGATTGCCGACGTTGCTGTCAGCATGGCGCTACGGAAAGGTTTAAAACATCAGGCGATACGTCTTGTACCTCTATATTGAGACTCTGAAACAGAGACTGGATGCCATAAACCAACTGCGTGTCGATCGCGCGCTGGCCGCTATGGGGCCTGCTTTCCAGCAGGTATACAGTCTGCTGCCTACATTGTTGCATTATCATCATCCGCTGATGCCGGGTTACCTTGAAGGTAGCGTTCCCTGTGGCATCTGCCTCTACACGCCCGATGAAAACCAGCTCCACTACCTTAACGAGCTGGAGCTAAGCCGCGGCCTGCCGGTACAGGAGTCGCCTAAGGGCGAACTGCCGATCACTGGCCTCTATACCATGGGCAGCACCTCATCGGTCGGACAGAGCAGCTCTTCCGATCTTGATATCTGGGTGTGTCATCAGTCGTGGCTCGACAGCGATGAGCGCCAGCTATTACAACGTAAATGCAGCCTGCTGGAGAGCTGGGCCGCCTCGCTCGGCGTAGAGGTGAGCTTCTTCCTGATCGACGAAAACCGCTTCCGCCATAACGAAAGCGGCAGCCTCGGCGGGGAAGACTGCGGCTCTACTCAGCACATCCTACTGCTTGATGAGTTCTACCGTACCGCCGTGCGGCTGGCGGGGAAACGTATTCTGTGGAATATGGTGCCCGGCGATGAAGAGGCTAACTACGACGACTACGTGATGTCGCTGTATGCCCAGGGCGTGCTGACGCCAAACGAATGGCTGGATCTCGGCGGGCTGAGCTCGCTGTCGGCGGAGGAGTACTTCGGGGCTAGCCTGTGGCAGCTCTATAAAAGTATCGACTCTCCTTATAAAGCGGTGCTGAAAACGCTGCTGCTGGAGGCCTACTCCTGGGAGTACCCGAACACGCGCCTGCTGGCAAAAGATATCAAACAGCGGCTGCATGACGGGGAGATCGTCTCCTTTGGACTTGATCACTACTGCATGATGCTGGAGCGGGTCACTCACTATCTGACGGCGATTGAAGACTTTACGCGCCTTGATCTGGTGCGTCGCTGTTTTTACCTAAAAGTGTGTGAAAAGCTGAGCCGCGAGCGCGCCTGCGTTGGCTGGCGACGCGAAGTCGTGAGTTCGCTGGTGAAGGAGTGGGGCTGGGACGAAGCGCGTCTCGCCATGCTCGATAACCGCGCCAACTGGAAAATCGGCCAGGTGCGCGAAGCGCATAACGAGCTGCTTGATGCCATGATGCAGAGCTATCGTAACTTGATCCGCTTTGCACGCCGTAACAACCTGAGCGTCTCCGCCAGTCCGCAGGATATCGGCGTCCTGACCCGTAAGCTGTATGCCGCGTTTGAAGCGCTGCCGGGGAAAGTGACGCTGGTAAACCCGCAGATTTCGCCGGATCTCTCTGAGCCGAATCTGACCTTTATTCATGTGCCGCCTGGCCGCGCCAACCGCTCCGGCTGGTATCTCTATAACCGCGCCCCGAGTATGGATTCGATTATCAGCCAGCAGCCGCTGGAGTATAACCGCTATCTGAACAAGCTGGTGGCGTGGGCATGGTTTAACGGCCTGCTGACGTCGCGCACGCATCTGTTTATTAAGGGCAACGGCATTGTCGATCTGGCGAAGCTGCAGGAGATGGTGGCCGACGTGTCACACCACTTCCCGCTGCGTCTGCCTGCACCGACGCCGAAGGCGCTCTACAGCCCGTGTGAAATTCGTCATCTGGCGATCATTGTTAATCTGGAGTATGACCCGACGGCGGCGTTCCGCAATCAGGTGGTCCATTTTGACTTCCGCAAGCTGGATGTGTTTAGCTTTGGCGAGCAGCAAAACTGTCTGGTAGGCAGCGTCGATCTGCTCTATCGCAACTCGTGGAACGAGGTGCGTACCCTGCACTTTAACGGCGAGCAGGCGATGATCGAGGCGCTGAAAACCATTCTGGGCAAGATGCATCAGGACGCCGCGCCGCCGGATAGCGTTGAGGTGTTCTGCTATAGCCAACACCTGCGCGGTTTGATTCGTACCCGGGTGCAGCAGCTGGTGTCAGAGTGTATCGAACTGCGCCTCTCCAGCACCCGCCAGGAGACCGGACGCTTTAAAGCGCTACGCGTCGCCGGGCAGACGTGGGGCCTCTTCTTTGAGCGTCTGAACGTCTCGGTGCAGAAGTTGGAGAATGCCATTGAGTTCTATGGCGCGATCTCCCACAACAAGCTGCACGGCCTGTCGGTGCAGGTAGAGACCAATCAGGTCAAACTGCCGCCGGTGGTGGATGGGTTTGCCAGCGAAGGGATTATCCAGTTCTTCTTTGAAGAGTCGGGTGACGAGGCGGGCTTTAATATTTATATCCTGGACGAGAGCAACCGGGCAGAGGTGTATCACCACTGCGAGGGCAGCAAAGAGGAGCTGGTGCGCGACGTAAGCCGCTTCTACTCTTCATCCCACGATCGCTTTACCTACGGCTCCAGCTTTATCAACTTCAATCTGCCGCAGTTCTATCAGATTGTAAAAGTTGATGGGCGTGCGCAGGTGATCCCGTTCCGCAATCAGGCGATTGGCGTAGTGCCGCCGGCCAGTCCAAACAACGACGCGCCACTGCTGCAGCACTATTTTTCCTGAGGACTGTTCTCTTAAAGTAACGCCCGGTGGCGCTGCGCTTACCGGGCCTACGAGGGCGCGTAACCGTTATTAACGGAAGCTCACCGGCTCCCCGGCCTGCTGCGTTGCCGCCTGCTCCAGCACATCCCAAAAATCGTCGCCGGTGCGATCGCAGATCCACGCGTCGCCTTTCAGGTCGAAGTGATAGCCGCCCTGTTTCGCTGCCAGCCACACCTGGTGCAGCGGCTCCTGACGGTTAATGATGATTTTGCTGCCGTTTTCAAAGGTTAGGGTCAGCACGCCGCCGTTGATCTCGCAGTCGATATCGCTGTCGCCGTCCCAGCTATCCAGGCGCTCTTCAATGTTCTGCCACAGGCCATCGGCAAGGCGGTGAAACTCAGAGTCGTTCATTTTTTTTCCTTCTGATCGTGATGGCGGCAGTATAACGCGAAATAATTCCCATTGCAGGCGGCGTGCAAACTCTTGCTTTTGTGCCCTCTCCTGCGATGATAGAAAACATAAAGCATGAACTTACAGGCAACCATAATGAAAAACGTTTTTCGTTCGCTGGCGATACTTCTGACCCTCTTTAGCCTGACGGGCTGCGGTTTGAAGGGACCTCTCTATTTCCCGCCCGCTGACAAATCTGCTCCGCCGCCAACCAAGAAAGTGGATAACCCGGCTCAGACGGGCACGCCGACGCGTAACGATCGCGGGACCGCCGATGGCCCAACCCAGGTGATTTACTGACGGTAACATTCTGTTTCTGTGCAATGGAGTCAATGATGCAGTTCTCTAAAATGCATGGCCTTGGCAACGACTTTATGGTCGTCGACGCGGTAACGCAGAATGTCTTCTTTTCGCCAGAGCTGATCCGCCGGCTGGCGGATCGCCATCTGGGCGTTGGCTTCGATCAGCTGCTGATCGTCGAGCCGCCTTACGATCCGGATCTCGACTTTCACTACCGGATCTACAATGCCGACGGCAGCGAAGTGTCGCAGTGCGGCAACGGTGCACGCTGCTTCGCTCGTTTTGTCCGTTTGAAGGGGCTGACCAACAAGCGTGATATCCGTGTCAGCACCGCCAACGGACGCATGGTGCTGAGCGTCACGGAAGATGAGCTGGTCCAGGTGAATATGGGGGAGCCCAATTTTGAGCCCTCTGCCGTGCCGTTCCGTGCGAACAAAGCGGAAAAAACCTATATCATGCGCGTCGCTGAACAGACCATTCTGTGCGGCGTCGTTTCGATGGGGAATCCGCACTGCGTGATTCAGGTGGACAATGTCGACACCGCCCCGGTAGAAACCTTAGGTCCGGTGCTGGAGAGCCACGAGCGCTTCCCGGAGCGCGCCAATATCGGCTTTATGCAGGTCGTTAAGCGCGAACATATTCGCCTGCGCGTCTTTGAACGCGGCGCGGGCGAAACCCAGGCCTGCGGCAGCGGTGCCTGTGCGGCGGTGGCCGTAGGGATCCAGCAAGGTTTACTGGCAGAAGAGGTACGCGTGGAGCTTCCAGGCGGCCGTCTTGATATTGCCTGGAAGGGTCCGGGCCAGCCGCTGTTTATGACCGGCCCGGCAACACACGTCTACGACGGATTTATTCATCTATGAAGCACATTGAGGAAGAGCAGCAGGCGGCCCTGGCCGAACTAACCGATCGTGAGGTCGTGGATTACCTGCTGCGCAATCCTGAGTTTTTTATCCGCAATGCCCAGGCGGTCCAGATGATCGAGGTCCCGCACCCGGTGCGCGGCGCGGTATCGCTGGTTGAGTGGCAGATGGTGCGCGCGCGCAACCATATTAACCTGCTGGAAGAGAACATGACCCTGCTGATGGAGCAGGCGAGCAGCAATGAAGATCTCTTCTCCTGCCTGCTGCGTCTGCAGGGGCAGATGGCTTCGGCCAGCAGCCTTGAGGATCTGCTGGTGCGTTTCCAGCGCTGGGCAAAAGAGATGGGTCTGGCCGGTGCCAGCATCCGTCTGTTCTCCGATCGCTGGCGCATCGGCGCGCCCTCTGACTTTACCCATCTGGCGCTGAGTCGGCAGGCGTTTGAGCCGCTGCGTATTCAGCGCCTGGGTCATGAGAACCACTATCTGGGGCCGCTTAACGGGCCTGAGCTGCTGCTGCTACTGCCTGAAGCGCGTGCTATCGGCTCCGTGGCGCTCTCCATGATGGGCCGCGACGGCGATCTCGGCGTGATTATTTTCAGTAGCCGGGATGTGACCCACTACCATCCGGATCAAGGCACCCAGCTGCTGCAAGAGGTGGCGGCCATGCTGCCGGAACTGCTGGCACGCTGGATTGAACGCATATGATCGACTCGCCGCTGCAGCCGCTGGTCACCCGTTTTCTGCGCTACCTGAGCGTTGAGCGGCAGCTGAGTCCCATTACCCTGCTGAACTATGAGCGCCAGCTCGCTGCCATTATTACGCTGGCGGATGAGAGCGGCGTGAAGAGCTGGCCGGAATGCGATGCCGCTGTAGTGCGCAGCTTTGCGGTGAAGAGCCGACGTAAGGGGCTGGGCGCAGCAAGCCTCGCGCTGCGGCTCTCGGCTTTGCGCAGCTTTTTTGACTGGCTGGTAAGCCAGGGCGAACTGGTGGCCAACCCGGCGAAGGGGATATCTGCCCCGAAAGCGCCGCGCCACCTGCCGAAAAATATCGACGTTGATGACGTTAACCGCCTGCTGGATATCGATCTTAACGATCCGCTGGCCGTGCGCGACCGGGCGATGCTGGAGGTGATGTACGGCGCGGGCCTGCGTCTGTCTGAGCTGGTAAACCTGGACATCCGCCATCTCGATCTCGACACTGGTGAGGTGTGGGTGCTGGGCAAAGGCAGCAAGGAGCGTCGTCTGCCGATAGGCCGCAACGCGGTCATCTGGATTGAACACTGGCTGGATCTGCGCGGGCTGTTTGGTACGGATGAAGACGCGCTGTTTCTGTCGAAGCTCGGCAAGCGTATTTCGGCACGCAACGTGCAGAAGCGGTTTGCCGAGTGGGGCATTAAGCAGGGGCTGAACAGCCACGTGCATCCGCATAAGCTGCGCCACTCCTTTGCCACCCACATGCTGGAGTCGAGCGGCGACCTGCGCGGCGTGCAGGAACTGCTGGGTCACGCAAACTTATCCACCACGCAAATCTATACCCATCTTGATTTTCAACACCTTGCCTCGGTGTACGACGCGGCGCATCCACGCGCCAAACGGGGGAAATAATGCGTTTTTATCGTCCACTGGGTCAGATCTCGGCCCTGACCTTTGACCTTGATGACACCCTGTACGATAACCGTGAGGTGATCCTGCGGACCGAGCACGAGTCGCTGACCTTTGTGCAAAACTATCACCCCTCACTTAACCATCTGCAGAATACCGATTTCCACCGGCTGCGGCAGGCGCTGCGTGAAAGCGAGCCGGATATTTACCATGACGTTACAGAGTGGCGGCGGCGGTCGATAGAGCGCGCCATGCTGGATGCTGGCCTAAGCGCGGAAGAGGCGCAAGAGGGGGCCACGGCGGCGATGGCAAACTTTGCTATCTGGCGCAGCCGGATCGATGTCCCGCAGGCGACGCACGATACGCTGGCGGCGCTGGCCAAAAAGTGGCCGCTGGTAGCGATCACCAACGGTAATGCGCAGCCGGAGCGCTTTGGCCTCGGCGACTACTTTGAGTTTGTCCTGCGCGCTGGCCCGGACGGGCGTTCGAAGCCGCATCAGGATATGTACCATCGGGCGGCGGAGAAGCTCTCCCTGCCGCTGGGCGAGATCCTGCACGTGGGCGATGACCTCACCACCGACGTGGCGGGCGCGATCCGCTGCGGGATGCAGGCCTGCTGGATCAAACCGGAAGGCGTTAGCCTGCTGACCGCGACCGACAGTCGCTTATTACCCCACGTTGAAATTTCCCGGTTGGCATCTCTGACCTCGCTGATATAATCACCAGATAATCTGTATATATTAACAGGGGTCTGTACGGCCCCTCTCTCCCGGCGGTGCCAATGGACGTTTCTTACCTGCTCGACAGCCTTAATGACAAACAGCGTGACGCCGTAGCCGCGTCGCGCAGCAACATGCTGGTGCTGGCGGGCGCAGGCAGCGGTAAGACGCGCGTGCTGGTTCACCGTATCGCCTGGCTGCTGAGCGTAGAGAACTGCTCGCCGTACTCGATTATGGCCGTAACCTTTACCAACAAAGCGGCGGCAGAGATGCGCCACCGTATCGGCCAACTGATGGGCACCACCCAGGGCGGCATGTGGGTCGGCACCTTCCACGGGCTGGCGCACCGCTTGCTGCGCGCCCATCACCTGGACGCTAACCTGCCGCAGGATTTTCAGATCCTCGACAGCGAAGATCAGCTGCGCCTGCTGCGTCGTCTGATCAAGGCCATGAACCTCGACGAGAAGCAGTGGCCGCCGCGGCAGGCGATGTGGTACATCAACGGCCAGAAAGACGAAGGCATCCGCCCGCACCATATTCAGAGCTTTGGTAACCCGGTTGAGCAGACCTGGCAGAAGGTCTATCAGGCCTACCAGGAGGCGTGCGATCGCGCCGGGCTGGTAGACTTCGCCGAGCTGCTGCTGCGCGCTCACGAGCTGTGGCTCAACAAGCCGCATATTCTCAACCACTACCGCGAGCGCTTTACCAACATCCTGGTGGATGAATTCCAGGATACTAACAATATTCAATACGCATGGATCCGTCTGCTGGCGGGGGATACCGGCAAGGTGATGATCGTGGGCGACGACGACCAGTCTATCTACGGCTGGCGCGGCGCACAGGTTGAAAACATCCAGCGCTTCCTCAACGACTTCCCCGGCGCAGAGACCATCCGCCTGGAGCAGAACTACCGCTCGACCAGCAACATTCTCAGCGCGGCTAACGCCCTGATTGAGAACAACAACGGTCGCCTCGGGAAAAAGCTCTGGACCGAGGGCCTCGACGGCGAGCTCATTTCGCTCTACTGCGCGTTCAACGAACTCGACGAGGCGCGCTTCGTGGTGAACCGCATCAAGACCTGGCAAGAGAGCGGCGGCGCGCTGGAGCAGTGCGCGATCCTCTACCGCAGCAACGCCCAGTCGCGCGTGCTGGAAGAGGCGCTGTTGCAGGTAGGCATGCCGTACCGTATCTATGGCGGCATGCGCTTCTTCGAACGCCAGGAGATCAAAGATTCTCTCTCCTACCTGCGCCTGATTGCCAATCGCAACGACGACGCGGCCTTTGAGCGCGTGGTGAATACACCGACGCGCGGCATTGGCGATCGCACCCTCGACGTGGTGCGCCAGGCGTCGCGTGATCGCCAGCTCACTCTGTGGCAGGCCAGCCGGGAGCTGTTGCAGGAGCGGGCGCTGGCCGGCCGCGCCGCCAATGCGCTCCAGCGTTTCCTTGAGCTGATCGACGCTCTGGCCCAGGAGACCGCCGATATGCCGCTGCACGTGCAGACCGACCGGGTGATCAAAGACTCCGGCCTGTGGATGATGTACGAGCAGGAGAAAGGCGAAAAGGGCCAGGCACGTATCGAAAACTTAGAGGAGCTGGTGACGGCAACGCGCCAGTTTAGCTACAACGACGAAGACGCAGATCTGATGCCGCTGCAGGCGTTCCTCTCCCACGCGGCGCTGGAAGCGGGCGAGGGGCAGGCCGATACCTGGCAGGATGCGGTGCAGCTGATGACCCTGCACTCGGCAAAGGGTCTGGAGTTCCCGCAGGTCTTTATCGTCGGCATGGAAGAGGGGATGTTCCCCAGCCAGATGTCCCTTGATGAGGGCGGCAGGCTGGAGGAGGAGCGCCGTCTGGCCTACGTCGGCGTGACCCGTGCCATGCAGAAGCTGACGCTGACCTATGCTGAAACCCGCCGTCTGTATGGCAAAGAGGTTTACCACCGTCCATCACGCTTTATCGGCGAGCTACCGGAAAACTGTGTGGAAGAGGTGCGCCTGCGCGCCAGCATCAGCCGCCCGGTGAACCATCAGCGTATGGGGACGCCGGTGACGCAGAACGACTCTGGCTACAAGCTCGGTCAGCGGGTGCGTCATCCGAAATTTGGTGAAGGCACCATCGTCAACCTTGAGGGCAGCGGCGAGCATAGCCGTCTGCAGGTGGCCTTCCAGGGCCAGGGGATTAAATGGCTGGTAGCCGCTTATGCGCGGCTGGAAGAAGTGTAACATTCAGAAAAATATCATTATTTTGTAATACTCTGCTACCCTTAAACGCTGAAGGCCAATTATTGCTCTTCAGCGTTCCGTTGCGTGTTGACGCCATATTTTAGCTGGCGTAACATGCGCGCACGATCACGCTAAGAGGACATTCGCCTTGGACACACCCAGTAGATGCTGGCTCAATTCCCTGTCATTCAGGAACAACTCCTAAGGCTATCTCCTCGCGCTGATGGCCTTAGTGGTTGTCAGCGACAATAATTCCCGTCGCGCTGAGTCAGGCTGTTTAATGGTCTGAAACCCAATTTGTTTCTGTGTGCCCACCGAACTGTCCGATAATTTTTGTATTGGGAGTCCCGGTCATGTTGAGCGCATTTCAACTGGAAAATAACCGTCTGACCCGTCTCGAGGTTGAAGAGGCACCTACCCTGATCGATGCCGTGTGGGTGGATCTGGTCGAGCCGGACGATGATGAACGTAACCGTGTGCAGACGGATCTTGGCCAGAGCCTTGCGACGCGTCCTGAGCTGGAGGATATCGAAGCCTCCGCGCGTTTCTTTGAGGATGAGGACGGGCTGCATATCCACTCCTTCTTCTTTTTTGAAGATGCAGAGGATCACGCCGGTAACTCGACGGTGGCGTTCACCATTCGCGACGGTCGCCTGTTTACCCTGCGCGAGCGTGAACTGCCGGCATTTCGCCTCTATCGGATGCGCGCCCGCAGCCAGGCGATGGTTGACGGTAACGCCTACGAGCTGCTGCTCGATCTCTTTGAGACCAAAATCGAACAGCTGGCGGACGAGATCGAGAACATCTACAGCGATCTGGAGAAGCTGAGCCGCGTCATTATGGAAGGCCAGCAGGGCGATGAGTATGACGAGGCGCTCTCTGCGCTGGCGGAGCAGGAGGATATCGGCTGGAAGGTGCGTTTGTGCCTGATGGATACCCAACGTGCCCTTAACTTCCTGGTACGTAAGGCGCGTCTGCCGGGCAGTCAGCTGGAGCAGGCTCGGGAGATCCTACGCGATATCGAATCCCTGCTGCCGCATAACGAATCCCTGTTTCAGAAGGTCAACTTCCTGATGCAGGCGGCGATGGGCTTTATCAATATCGAGCAGAACCGAATCATCAAGATCTTCTCGGTGGTCTCGGTGGTGTTCCTGCCGCCGACGCTGGTGGCTTCCAGCTACGGGATGAACTTTGAGTTTATGCCAGAGCTGCACTGGAGCTTCGGCTATCCGGGCGCGATCGTCTTTATGATGCTCGCCGGGCTGGCGCCCTATCTCTACTTCAAACGTAAAAACTGGCTGTAAATGTCACGGCGGTTCTGAGTGAACCGCCGTGATCCTCTTACAGGCCCCAGTCCTGCTGTTTAAGCACCACTTTCTGGTAATACCAAATGTTCGTGCGGAAGGCGACCCATAACGACACCACCGATCCCAGCCAGCCAAAATCGGTCAGGAACACAATAAAGCCGACTAAAATTTGTAATAAGATAACGACGACTGCTTTTTTCCACAGGCCCAGAATCAGCAAATAGATGACGGAGAAAAAGAGAGCATAAAAGTTCATTGCCACTTTTAGACGCTGACCAAAGGTCAACTTCTTATAAGCCGCTTTCCATTCAGGGGTATTTCCCCAGAAGCCCGGCACACCATTTTTGTCGAGAAATGAGAAGCGGAATTTCCATTTATCACTAATGGAAGGGTCGTTCATATAGTCGTGTTTCATAATGTTATTCCTTGCTATGAGTATCGCTATGTGGTGCAGGATCCTTTCCCTCTGTGGGGGCCAAAATCAGCGCAATAAAGCAGATAAAATACCACGCCACATAGATCCTAAAGCCGCTGCCTGTCACGTCATACTCTTCATTCATGTCGGCTAACAGAGCAACGATAAATACGACAATGGTAAGTAAGACATACCACACTATTTTTTTGAAGCCACTGTCACGCAGTCGGCAGCAATTAATGTTGATCACGAGGTACTGAAAGAAAAGTGTTGCCGCTATGAGTACCATAGCGTTTTCGACCTCGGCATATAAAAATAGCGCGAGGATATTAATAACTAAAAAGGCGGCAATATAGAGGCCGCGTGAAATCCTACCACTATTAGTAGGAACGAATAGTTTATAGAACATATTATAAGACTTTGGCTGAAAGGTATTAAGGATAGTATTAAAATGGGAAGCAATTGTTAATTGTTGACTACAAACTTTGGTAGGGCGCAAGTGACGACGAGAGCGCATTCCCCTCTCTGTAAAGAGGGGAAGACAGGTTATATTTTACGCATCCGGCGCTGGGTGTAGAGAGCATCCATCACGAATACGGCCAGCGCTACCCAGATGAAGCCAAAGGTCACCATCTTGTCCATGCCCGGTATCTCGCCGTAGAAGGTGACCGCCAGCAGGAACATCAGCGTCGGGCCGATGTACTGGAAAAAGCCGAGCGTCGAAAGGCGCAGACGGGTAGCCGCACCGGTAAAGCAGAGCAGTGGGATGGTGGTTACCACGCCCGCTGCCATCAGCAGCAGGTTGAGCGACCACGGGTTACTGCTCATATGGCTGGTAGGGCTATCAGCGATGCCAAACAGCCAGACGGCGGCGACCGGCAGCAGCCACAGGGTCTCGATCAGCATACCGGTCTGGGCATCGACGGCAATTTTCTTACGCACCAGGCCGTAGAAGGCAAAGCTGAACGCCAGCGCCAGGGCGATGATCGGCAGTGAGCCAAAGGTCCAGAGCTGCACCAGTACGCCGCAGGCGGCAAGGATCACCGCCAGCCACTGCATGCGACGAAAGCGTTCGCCGAGAAAAATCATACCCAGCACAATATTGACCAGCGGGTTGATAAAGTAGCCGAGGCTGGCTTCCAGCATGTGATGGTTATTGACCGCCCAGATAAACAGCAGCCAGTTACCGCCGATCAAGAGTGCCGAGAGGGCCAGCAGCAGGATCTTCTTCGGCGTGCGCAGCAGGTTTTTCAGCCGTGACCACTGGCGGCTCACGCTGATCAGCGCCACCATAAAAAAGAACGACCAGATAACCCGGTGGGTAAAAATCTCATTGGCGGGAACATAGTCGATTAGCTTGAAGTACGCCGGTGCGATACCCCAAATAAAATAAGCGGCAAGAGCGAGTAATACGCCCTGCCGCGTCTGCTTAGCATCCATCGGAACATCCAAATCCGTCATCAAAAAGTAACAGCATGTTAAACGATTTCACCGTCTCAACCTACCATGTAGGTTGCCGTGGCGCTGGCGATATAGAGTTGCTCTTCGTTATGCAGCTCAACCCGGGCCACGGCAACTTTATTACCCGCCCGCAACAGGCTGCTGGTCGCGGTAAAGCGATTGCCCCGCCCAGGACGCAGATAGTCGACGCGCAGATCGATGGTCCCCATCTTTGCGAGGCGCGTACGCAGCTCTTCTTCAGCAATGGTGTCATGGCGGGTAAGTGTGCTGCCGACGCAGACCAGCCCTGCCGCAACGTCCAGCGCAGAGGCGATGACTCCGCCGTGAAGAATGCTTTGCGCCCAGTTGCCAACCATCATCGGCTGGTTGTTAAAGCTGAGTTGGGCGAAGGATTTTTCATAGCGATCCAGCTCCAGACCCAGCGCGCGGTTAAACGGCATGTGATAAACAAAAATTTCGCCCACCAGCTGTAACGCTTCTTCGGCGGTAAGAACGGCTGACATTATTTTATGCGTCCGGTAGTTAATGAGTTGTTGATTTTATGCTTCTTAATTGTTGTTTTCCACTTTCGGAAACGATAGCTGCGCAGCGTTTATAGAAAGATGTAAAATAGGTGTCTGAATATTACCCATCTCAACAATTTTGGTCAGGAGAGCAAAACCGATGCGGACGTATCTGCCCTGGTTTTTGTCAGCCATCGCACTGCCTTTTACAGCATTAGCGCAGGAAGCCACGGTTAAAGCAGTACACGATGCGCCAGCGGTACGCGGCAGCATCATCGCGAATATGTTACAGGAGCACGATAACCCCTTTACGCTCTATCCGTATGAGTCTAACTATCTGCTCTATACGGTGACCAGCGATCTCAACAAAGAGGCGATCAACACCTACAACTGGTCCGATAACGCGCGCAAAGATGAGGTAAAATTCCAGCTCAGCCTGGCATTCCCGTTCTGGCGCGGTATCATTGGGCCAAACTCGGTGCTGGGCGCCTCCTATACGCAGAAGTCCTGGTGGCAGCTCTCTAACAGCGGTGAATCTTCGCCATTTCGTGAAACCAACTACGAGCCGCAGCTGTTCCTCGGCTTCGCTACCGACTATGAACTGGCAGGCTGGACGCTGCGCGACGTCGAGTTCGGGTACAATCACGACTCTAACGGCCGCTCCGATCCGACCTCCCGCAGCTGGAACCGCATCTATAGCCGCCTGATGGCACAAAATGCTAACTGGCTGGTAGAGGTAAAACCGTGGTTCGTGGTGGGCGACACCGATGATAACCCGGATATCACCAAGTATATGGGCTACTACCAGCTCAAAGTCGGTTACCAACTGGGTGAGGCCATTCTGAGTGCTAAAGGGCAGTACAACTGGAACACCGGCTACGGCGGCGCCGAGCTGGGTCTGAGCTATCCAGTCACGAGGCACGTACGTCTGTATACCCAGGTTTACAGCGGTTACGGTGAATCATTAATTGATTACAACTTTAACCAGACACGCGTAGGCGTGGGCGTTATGCTTAACGATCTTTTTTAAGGCAGAGTCATTTTTTGAAGGCAGATGGGGTTAACGTGGCGCAGGCGGAAGTATTGAATCTGGAGTCGGGGGCAGGGCAGGTTTTGCGGGACACCTTCGGCTACCAGCAGTTCCGTCCGGGCCAGCAGACCATCATTGAGACCGTGCTCGCTGGGCGCGACTGTCTGGTGGTCATGCCGACCGGCGGCGGGAAATCCCTCTGCTATCAAATTCCGGCGCTGGTACAAAGCGGTCTGACGGTGGTGGTATCGCCGCTGATATCGCTGATGAAAGATCAGGTCGATCAGCTGCTGGCGAACGGTGTGGCCGCCGCCTGCCTCAACTCCACCCAGAGCCGGGAGGAGCAGCAGGGCATTATGGCGGGCTGTCGCAGCGGCCAGATCCGCCTGCTCTACATTGCCCCAGAACGCCTGATGCTGGATAACTTCCTTGAGCATCTCGCGCACTGGGATCTCCGTCTGGTGGCGGTTGACGAGGCGCACTGTATTTCACAGTGGGGGCACGATTTCCGCCCCGAGTATGCCGCGCTCGGCCAGCTGCGCGCCCGCTTCCCCGCTGTGCCCTTTATGGCGCTGACCGCCACGGCGGATGACACCACCCGCAGCGATATTGTGCATCTGCTCGGGCTGCGCGATCCGCTGATCCAGGTAAGCAGCTTCGACCGTCCTAACATTCGCTATACGCTGCTGGAGAAATTTAAGCCGCTCGATCAGCTGCTGCGCTACGTTCAGGAGCAGCGAGGCAAATCCGGCATCATCTACTGCAACAGCCGCGCTAAGGTAGAGGATACCGCCGCGCGCCTGCAGGCCCGTGGCTTTAGCGCCGGGGCCTATCACGCCGGGCTGGATAACAGCATTCGTGCCGACGTGCAGGAGAAGTTCCAGCGCGACGATCTGCAGATCGTGGTGGCTACCGTGGCGTTCGGAATGGGGATTAACAAACCCAACGTGCGTTTTGTGGTGCACTTTGATATCCCGCGCAACATTGAGTCCTACTATCAGGAGACCGGCCGCGCCGGGCGTGATGGCCTGCCTGCCGAGGCAATGCTGTTTTACGATCCAGCAGATATGGGCTGGCTGCGTAAATGCCTGGAGGAGAAGCCGCCTGGTCAGCTACAGGATATTGAGCGCCACAAGCTCAACGCGATGGGGGCGTTTGCCGAAGCGCAGACCTGCCGCCGTCTGGTGCTGCTGAACTACTTTGGTGAAGGGCGTCAGGAGCCGTGCGGCAACTGCGACATCTGCCTCGACCCGCCGCGTCGCTACGACGGGCTGGTGGACGCCCAGAAAGCGCTGTCGGCTATCTACCGCGTCGGCCAGCGTTTCGGTATGGGCTACGTGGTTGAAGTGCTACGCGGCGCGAACAATCAGCGTATTCGCGACATGGGTCATGACAAGCTCAAGATCTATGGCGAAGGTCGGGATCACACAACGGAACACTGGGTGAGCGTGATCCGCCAGCTGATCCACCTTGGCGTCGTGACGCAGAATATCGCCCAGCACTCGGCGTTACAGCTTACCGAGGCCGCGCGTCCGTTCCTGCGTGGCGAGGTCCCGCTGCAGCTTGCCGTGCCGCGCGTGGTGGTGGTGAAGGCGCGGGCAAACCCGAAAATATTCGGCGGCAACTACGACCGCAAGCTGTTTGCCAAACTGCGCAAACTGCGTAAGGCCATTGCCGATGAAGAGAACATTCCCCCCTACGTGGTGTTCAACGATGCCACGCTGATCGAGATGGCCGAGCAGATGCCGATTACCGCCAGCGAGATGCTCAGCGTGAACGGCGTCGGGATGCGCAAGCTCGAGCGCTTCGGCAAGCCGTTTATGACCCTCATTCGGGAGCACGTCGACGGCGACGATGAGTAGTCAGCGCGGGGAAAAGGTGCCAGGATAGTGCTCTCATTTCTCTTTCTTCACGAGTAATCTATGTTGACGCTATTTCTGACCGTGGCGCTGGTACATCTGGTGGCGCTGATGAGCCCTGGCCCGGACTTCTTCTTTGTCTCGCAAACTGCCGTTAGCCGCTCGCGCAAAGAGGCGATGATGGGCGTGCTGGGGATCACCCTCGGCGTCATGATCTGGGCTGGCGTGGCACTGCTTGGCCTTAATCTGATCCTCGAAAAAATGGCCTGGCTGCACACCATCATTATGGTCGGCGGTGGGCTCTACCTCTGCTGGATGGGCTACCAGCTGCTGCGCGGAGCGCTGAAGAAAGAGGTCCTAAATACACCAGCGCCGCAGGTTGAGCTGGCCACCAGCGGGCGTAGCTTTGTAAAGGGGCTGCTGACTAACCTGGCGAATCCAAAAGCGATTATCTACTTCGGCTCGGTCTTCTCGTTATTCGTGGGTGATGGCGTCGGTGAGACGGCGCGCTGGGGAATTTTCGTGCTGATTGCGCTGGAGACCTTCGCCTGGTTTACCCTGGTGGCGAGCCTGTTTGCTCTGCCGACAATGCGCCGCGGCTACCAGCGTATGGCGAAGTGGATCGACGGCGTGGCTGGCGCGCTCTTCACCGCCTTTGGCCTGCATCTGATTATTTCCCGTTAAGCCGCTGCCCGTCCGGGTTTAACCGGGCGGGTCGCGTTTCAGTGTGCTAGCTGCTGCAACTCGTCTTTTGACAGGCCGGTGATCTCCATGACCGTACCACTATCAAAACCTCGCAGCAGCATCGCCCTGGCGATGTCCAGCATAGCGGCACGTTTTCCTTCCTGCATGCCTTCAGCCAGGCCTATCTGCTTCATATGTTCTGCAAACGTCATCAGTGTTTCTCCATGCTGCGGCACGCGCTGTGCCAGTCCAAATAACAGGGTCTGAACGTCCTGAGCTTCTCCTGCCTGTGCGATGTAGTTTATCAGCGTGGTTATTTGTTGTCCGCTCATCTGCTCCAGCATCAACAAAACTGTGAGCTTGTCCAAAAGCTGCGCCATATCGCGCTGGCGAATATGCTTCTGAATCAGCGTCAGGGCCGCCATGCTGCGATGCTGCATGATTTCCTCGTCGGGGATAACGGTGATATCCACCAAGGGAAAGGCGGTGCTATAGAGCTGATGGGCAATACCCGGATCGTTAAACGCCTCTAGCCAATTCAGGGACCAGGGGTAGGGACTACGCCGTCCCTGATAGAACAGGATGGGGATCACCAGCGGCAGAGTATTATTGCCTGCCTCCAGATGCTGATGCATTGCCGCTATTGCATAGCGCATCAGTCGAAATGCCATGTGCTTGTCTGGTGAGCTCTGGTGTTCAATAAGAATATGCACGTAGCCACGCCCGCAGGTGGTCTCCAGGGAATAGAGAACGTCGCTATAGTAGGGACGCAGACTATCTTCAATGAAGCTACTCGATTCCAGATGCAGCGTATCAAGCTTACAGATGCGGATTAACGCGGGCGAGAGATGAATTTCGATAAAGTCCCGTGCGGTTTCTACACGTGAAAGAAATGTTTTAAATACCGCATCATGCGGGGTCGCAGTCTCCGCCATCGTTCATCATCCTTGAATGAGAGTGTCAGACGGCATTCTGGCACCGGTTGCACCGGGCCAACAGCATGCAAGACGGGAAACTTTTCCGGTTGCGGGCAGCGCCGCAGAGGCTAGTTCGAACGTGCAGTCTGTTACCCTAACGCTGCGAGCCAGCCCCTGAATTCATCACGCGTGCCTTGCCGAGGCCAGCAGCGCCCCGACCAGCATAAACAGCGAGCCAAATACTCTATTTAATGCTTTCATCTGACGCGGTCCTTTGATCCATGCCGCGATGCGCGTTGCCAGAGTGGCATAGCCAATCATCACGATGATATCTACCACGACGGTGGTGACGCCGAGCACCAGGTACTGCATCACCTGCGGCTGATCCGGGTTGATAAACTGCGGAAACAGCGCGGCAAGAAACACGATGCTTTTGGGGTTAGTGAGGTTCACAAAAACGGCGCGTTTAAACAGGCGTCCGCGAGACTGGGTTTGGGCCAGGGTATTAAGATCCAGTGCGCCAGCAGCCCGCCACTGTTGAATGCCCAGCCACACCAGGTAGGCCGCGCCTGCCCACTTCAGTACCTCAAAGGCCAGCAGCGAGCGGGAGAATAGCGTTCCGAGCCCAACGCCAACCAGCACGATATGAATGGCCAGACCGGTCTGCAGGCCGCTAATCGACGCCGCTGCGCCGCGATAGCCGTGGCTGATGGCGGTGGTCATGGTGTTAATCGCGCCGGAGCCTGGCGAGAGGCTGAGGATGATCGAGGTAAGCAGGTAGGCAAACCACCACTCGAAGGTCATGCGAAACTCCCTGAACGATATATTTTATGCAACAATACGCTATTGTTAACATGTTGTATCACGAGTCATAAAAAAACAATTTTACAGACGACCGGGGGCGGAAACCCAATGTTTCGGCAGAAAAAGGGGTGGGAAACAAGAGAAAATGCCTTTGCAGCTTTCACGCACGGACCCTTGACCGATTTCTGGCGGCAGCGTGAAGAGGCTGAATTCATTGGCGTTGGCGATATTCCAGTGCGCTTTGTGCGCTTTCATGCCGCCGATCACGATCGCGTAATCGTTGTCTGTCCTGGACGTATTGAAAGCTACGTCAAATATGCCGAGCTGGCTTACGATCTGTTCCATCTCGGTTTTGACGTGCTGATCATCGACCATCGTGGGCAGGGGCGCTCAGGCCGCATTCTGCCCGACCGACATCGTGGGCACGTCGATAATTTTGATGACTACGTTGACGATCTGCAGGCCTTCTGGCAGCAGGAGGTTGTGCCTGGCCCATGGCGTAAACGCTATATTCTGGCGCACTCGATGGGTGGGGCGATCGCCACGCTGCTGCTGCAACGCCAGCCGCAGCTTTGCGATGCGATCGCGCTCTGTGCGCCTATGTTTGGTATTGTTATCCGTCTGCCCGACTGGATGGTGCGCCATATCCTGAACTGGGCCGAAGGCTATCAGCCGTTCCGGGAGAGCTACGCGCTGGGCACGGGGCGCTGGCATGCGCTGCCGTTTAGCATTAACGTGCTTACTCATAGCCGGGTACGCTACCGGCGAAACCTGCGCTGCTATGCTGACGATCCGCAGCTGCGCGTCGGCGGGCCGACCAACCACTGGGTGCGAGAGGGTATTCTCGCCGGTGAAAAGGTGCTGGCGGGCGCGGTGCAGGATGCGACGCCCATGCTCCTGCTCCAGGCAGAGGAAGAGCGCGTCGTCGATAACCGAATGCACGATCGTTTTTGTGAAATCCGCGCCGCAGCGGGCCATCCCTGTGAGGGAGACAGGCCGCTGGTCATCAAAGGCGCGTACCATGAGATCCTTTTTGAAAAGGACGCCATGCGCTCAGTCGCGCTTAACGCCATCGTTGATTTTTTCGACAGGCATAACTAATCCGGCGGTTCGCCGCCTGACCAGAGGTTAAATTCTATTATGTATCAGGTTGTTGCGTCTGATTTAGATGGCACGCTGCTCTCACCCGACCACTCACTCTCTCCCTACGCTAAAGAGACGTTAAAGCTGCTGACCGCGCGCGGCGTCAACTTCGTTTTTGCCACCGGCCGTCACCATGTCGACGTAGGACAGATCCGCGATAAGCTGGGTATCAAAGCCTATATGATCACCTCTAACGGCGCGCGAGTGCATGATACCGAAGGCAACCTGGTCTTCACGCATAACCTGGATCGCGAAATTGCTGAGGATCTGTTTGGCGTGATGCATAACGATCCGCACATCGATACCAACGTCTACCGTGACGACGAATGGTTTATAAACCGTCACCGCCCGGATGAGATGCGCTTTTTCAAAGAGGCCGTCTTCCAGTACTCCCTTTTTGAGCCAGGTATGCTTGATCCAGAGGGGATCAGCAAGGTGTTTTTCACCTGCGATACCCATGAGCCGCTGCTGCCCCTGGAGCAGGCCATCAACGCCCGCTGGGGCGATCGCGTCAACGTCAGCTTCTCCACGCTAACCTGTCTGGAAGTGATGGCGGGCGGCGTGTCGAAAGGCCACGCGCTGGAGGCGGTAGCGAAAGCGATGGGCCACAGCCTGAAAGAGTGCATCGCTTTTGGCGACGGAATGAACGATGCCGAGATGCTCTCTATGGCAGGTAAAGGCTGCATCATGGCCAACGCGCATCAGCGCCTGAAGGATCTCTACCCGCAGCTGGAGGTGATCGGCACGAACGGTGACAACGCGGTGCCGCACTATCTGCGTAAGCTGTTTCTTGATTGATTAACTATTAATCAGTTGTCAACCGGTAACTCCGCTACAATGGGTGCTCATTAACCAACGAGACACCTATTGTGGCGTTACTGATTATCACCACCGTTCTGTGGGCCTTCTCTTTTAGCCTCTATGGCGAATACCTCGCCGGACATATCGACAGCTACTTCTCCGTGCTGATGCGCGTTGGGCTGGCCGCGCTGGTTTTCCTGCCCTTCCTGCGCACGCGAGGCCACGGGCTAAAAACCATCGGCCTCTATATGCTGGTGGGCGCCATGCAGCTGGGCATCATGTATATGCTCAGCTTCCGCGCCTATCTCTATCTGACGGTCTCCGAGCTGTTGCTGTTCACCGTCCTGACGCCGCTCTATATCACGCTGATCTACGATCTGATGAGCCGACGTCGGCTACGCTGGGGCTATGCGCTGAGCGCACTGCTGGCGGTGATCGGGGCGGGGATCATTCGTTACGATCAGGTGACCAACCACTTCTGGACCGGACTGCTGCTGGTACAGCTCTCTAACATCAGCTTTGCCATCGGCATGGTGGGCTACAAGCGCCTGATGGAGACCCGGCCGATGCCGCAGCATAACGCCTTTGCCTGGTTCTATCTGGGCGCGCTGCTGGTGGCGGTGGTGGCCTGGTTTGCATTGGGCAACGCCCAGAAGCTGCCGGAGACAAACCTGCAGTGGAGCATTCTGGTGTTTCTTGGCGTGGTGGCGTCAGGGATTGGCTACTTCATGTGGAACTACGGCGCAACCCAGGTGGATGCCGGTACGCTCGGCATTATGAACAACATGCATGTCCCGGCAGGGCTGCTGGTTAATCTCGCCATCTGGCAGGAGCAGCCCCACTGGCCGAGCTTTATCCTTGGGGGGACAGTGATAGTGGCGTCCCTATGGGTGCATCGCCGCTGGGTCGCTCCGCGCTCCGCACAAAAGGAAGGTGGTCGCACGCATGGTTCCGCGCTGAGCGAATAAACGCCTCCGTTACCGGCTGACGCTGCTCGCCATCGCGCACTGCCGCGTACAGTCGGCTCCACAGTCCTTCGCCCAGGGTCTTGGTCACGATCAGACCCTGGCGCTCAACGTTCTCCACCACCCAGTGCGGCAGTGCCGCGATGCCCATCCGGGCTGCCACCATCTGGATCAGCAGCAGCGTGTTATCCACGCTCTTCAGCATCGGGTTAATGCCCGCCGGCTGCAGGAAGTGACGCCAGATATCCAACCGGCTGCGCTGGACCGGATAGATCAGCAGCGTTTCAGCGGCGATATCCTCCGGGGTAATGCGCGCCCGGGTCGCGAGAGGGTGATCCGGGGCCAGCACCAGGCGCACTTCAAAATCAAACATCGGCGAATAGTGCAGCCCGCTGCGCGGCAAAATATCTGAGGTCAGCACCACGTCCAGCTCGCTCTGCTGCAACGCTGGCTGGGGATCGAAGGTCACGCCGGATTTGAAATCCATCTCTACCTGCGGCCATTTGCTACGGAAATTCTCAAGTGCGGGAGTGAGCCACTGAATACAGCTGTGGCACTCAATGGCGATCCGCAGGGTGGTTTGCTGCGGTTCGCTACAGTCCTGAAGCGCGCGGCTAATCTGCGGCAGCACCTGATTGGCCAGCTGTAACAGGATCTCACCCTGCGGCGTAAAACGCAGCGGCTGACTTTTACGGACAAAAAGACGGAAGCCAAGGCGCTGTTCGAGATCGCTGAACTGGTGGGAGAGGGCGGACTGTGTCTGATGCAGCGTGGCTGCTGCCGCCGCCAGCGATCCGCTGTTCCGTAACGCCTGGAGCGTTTTCAGGTGTTTAATTTCGATCATGAAAGTCCTTCACTTCGCCATGAACAATTTGCGCTTGAGGAATATACAGTACCTGTCGAATATAGATGTGTAAACATCTGGACGTCCAAAATCCTAAAATTCACAAGGGGCATACCATGACAGTACTGAACCACACCCTCGGTTTTCCTCGCGTTGGTCTGCGTCGCGAGCTGAAGAAGGCACAAGAGAGCTATTGGGCGGGAAACACCACGCAGGAAGCCTTGCTGGCGGTGGGCCGGGAGCTGCGCGCCCGCCACTGGGAGCAGCAGAAGCAGGCGGGTATTGACCTGCTGCCGGTGGGCGATTTCGCCTGGTACGACCATGTTCTGACCACCAGCCTGCTGCTTGGCAACGTGCCGGCTCGTCATCAGAACAAAGATGGATCGGTTGATATCGACACCCTGTTCCGCATTGGCCGCGGCCGTGCACCCACCGGTGAGCCAGCGGCGGCGGCAGAGATGACCAAATGGTTTAACACTAACTATCACTATATGGTGCCGGAGTTCACGCAAGGGCAGCGGTTCACGCTGACCTGGACCCAGCTACTAGACGAAGTGGACGAGGCGCTGGCGCTGGGCCACAGGGTCAAGCCCGTCCTGCTGGGGCCGGTAACGTACCTGTGGTTGGGTAAGGTAAAAGGCCAACCGTTTGATCGCCTGAGCCTGCTGAACGATATTCTGCCGGTCTACCAGCAGGTGCTGGCCGAGCTGGCAAAACGCGGCGTCGAGTGGGTACAGATCGACGAGCCCGCGCTGGTGCTGGAGCTGCCGCAGGCGTGGCTGAATGCCTTCAAGCCCGCCTATGAGGCGCTGGCAGGAGAGGTGAAGCTCCTGCTGACCACCTATTTCGACGACGTGACGCCGAACCTTGATACTATTGCCGCGCTGCCGGTACAGGGTCTGCACGTTGACCTGGTGCACGGCAAAGATGACGTAGCCGTGCTGCATCGCCGCCTGCCAGCCGACTGGCTGCTCTCCGCCGGGCTGGTCAACGGGCGTAACGTTTGGCGGGCCGATCTCACCGAGAAATATGCTCAGGTTAAAGAGATCGTCGGCCAACGCGAGCTGTGGGTCGCCTCCTCCTGCTCGCTGCTGCACAGCCCAATTGATCTGAGTGTTGAAACCCGGCTGGATGCCGAAGTGAAGAGCTGGTTTGCTTTCGCCCTGCAAAAATGTCACGAGCTGGCCCTGCTGCGCGATGCCCTGAACAGCGGCGACATCGCACCGTTGGCTGAATGGAGCACCCCGATCCAGGCCCGCCGCCACTCAACCCGGGTGCACAACACGGCCGTAGCCCAGCGGCTGGCGGCGATTACCGCCAGAGATAGCCAGCGGGCGCGCCCCTATGCGGAGCGTGCGGCGGTTCAGCGGGCGCGTTTCAACCTGCCTGCCTGGCCGACAACGACCATCGGCTCGTTCCCGCAGACCACCGAGATCCGCGGCCTGCGTCTGGAGTTCAAACAGGGACGCTTAGATGCGGGCAGCTACCGCACCGGCATCGCTGAACATATCAAGCAGGCGATTGCCGAGCAGGAGCGCCTCGGCCTTGACGTGCTGGTGCATGGTGAAGCCGAGCGTAACGATATGGTGGAGTATTTCGGCGAGCACCTGGACGGCTTTGTCTTTACCCAGAATGGCTGGGTGCAGAGTTATGGCTCCCGCTGCGTGAAGCCGCCGGTGGTGATCGGCGATGTTAGCCGTCCGGACGCGATCACCGTGGAGTGGGCGAAATATGCCCAGTCCCTCACCGATAAGCCGGTAAAAGGGATGCTGACCGGGCCGGTGACCATTCTCTGCTGGTCCTTCCCGCGTGAAGACGTCAGCCGGGAAACCATCGCGAAGCAGATCGCGCTGGCGCTGCGCGACGAAGTGGCGGATCTGGAGGCGGCGGGCATCGGGATTATCCAGATCGATGAGCCTGCCTTGCGTGAAGGGCTGCCGCTAAAGCGCAGCGACTGGGACGCCTACCTGGCGTGGGGCGTGGAAGCCTTCCGTATCAACGCTGCGGTGGCGAAGGACGAGACGCAGATCCACACCCACATGTGCTACTGCGAGTTCAACGACATCATGGACTCCATCGCAGCGCTGGATGCCGATGTGATTACCATCGAAACCTCGCGCTCGGATATGGAGCTGCTGGCGTCGTTTGAAGCCTTTGAATATCCGAATGAGATCGGGCCGGGGGTCTACGATATTCACTCGCCAAACGTGCCGGACGTGGCGTGGATCGAGACTCTGCTGAAGAAGGCAGCGGATCGTATTCCGGCCGAGCGCCTGTGGGTTAACCCGGACTGCGGCCTGAAAACCCGTGGCTGGCCAGAGACCCGTGCGGCGCTGGCCAACATGGTTAAAGCGGCGCAGAACCTGCGTAACACGTAAGGTAACAATGCCGGGCGGCGCGCATGCTGGCCCGGCCTACGCCTGGCTTAGCCACGCTGTCCCCCTCTGCTTAATGACCGCATGCTGCTGCGGCGTTGGGGGCCTGTCGCTTACCACATAATCGAAATCCCCCACGCTGCCGTTCTGGCAGATCGCGTTCCGGCCAAACTTAGTGCTGTCCACCACCAGCACGCTCACCGCCGCGCTGGCGACCAGCGCCCGGCGTGCGGCGACCTCATCATCGTTATAGTCATACAGCTCGCCCGCCTCACCGATCCCGCCTATTGAAACCACGCCAGCGTCAACGCGGTAACGGCTGAAAAAGCACTGGGCATCGCTGCCGATCACATCCAGATCGCGCTTGCGGACGCGCCCGCCTGCCACCGTCAGTTCGCAGGCGGCAAGACGGCTCAGCGCTTCGGCGGCGTGCAAATTATTGGTGAATACCGCCAGCCGACTCGCTTCCGGCAGCGCCCGGGCCACCATCTCAACGGTGGTGCCGGTACCGAGAAAGCAGCTCTGGTAGTCGCCCAGCAGCGCCGCCGTGCGCTCACCGATCCAGCGCTTGCCTGCAATATTGACGATCTCCCGCTGCTGATAGCCAATATTTTCGCGGGCGAAAGGGGCAACCATGCCGTGACGCCGCAGTAGCAATCCGCCTGAGGTAAGCATACGCAGATCGCTACGCACGGTTTGCAGCGAGACGCCAAAGTGCTGCGCCAGCTGTTCAATGCTGCTTTCGCCGTGCGCCGTCACCAACTCGACAATCGCCGTGCGGCGGGATTCGGGGGTCATTATTCGCTCCTGTTAGCACCCTTTTGCATCATGCTAGCGCGCGAATGTGAAATTATTACTACGAAAAAAGCTGGTCATATTTTTGTCAGATTTCCCTGTTTTAATCGTCACAACGAAAACAGAGGGAAGAGATCATGAGTAAGCACACCGCGCTGGCCGCCGTTATCGTAACCGCATTAAGCACGCCGGCTTTCGCCGCCTCCACGCTGACGCTCTATACCAGCCAGCCGAACGAAGATGCCCAGATGACTGTTACCGCCTTCGAAAAGGCGCACCCGGATATTGAGGTCAAATGGATCCGCGACGGAACCACCAAACTCACGGCGCGCCTGCAGGCTGAACTGGCAGCGGGCGGTGCCGCGCCGGACGTACTGCTGATCGCCGACAGCGTCACCATGGAGTCCCTCAAAAAGCAGGATCTGCTGGCGGCCTATAAATCGCCTGAAGCCAGCCGCTACGATGCGCAGCTGTACGATCCGCAGGGCTACTACTACGGCACCAAGCTGATCACCACCGGGATTGCCTACAACACCCGGGCACCGGTGAAGCCTGGCTCGTGGCAGGATCTGCTCAAGCCTGAACTCAAGAACATGACCACGCTGCCCAGCCCGCTCTACTCTGGCGCGGCGCAGATCCATATGGCGACGCTGCTGAACGATCCGCAGCTCGGCTTTGCCTGGTACGAAAAGCTGAAGGCTAACGGCGCGATGCCGCAGAGCGGAAACGGCGCGGTGATGAACGCCATCACCTCTGGCAGCAAGGGCTATGGCGTGCTGGTGGACTACATGGCGATCCGCGAAAAGGCCAAGGGCGCGCCGATTGAGTTCGTGTTCCCGAAAGAGGGCGTCAGCATCGTGACCGAGCCGGTAGCCATGCTGAAGAAGGCGAAAAACCCGGACGGGGCAAAAGCCTTTATCGACTTTGTGCTGTCGGATGCGGGTCAGCGCCTGGTGCTGAAGCAGGGCTACCTGCCTGCCGATGCGAACCTCCCGGCCCCGGAAGGCTTCCCCGCGCGAGAGAGCATCAAGCTGATGCCGTATGACCCGGCGAAGGCGCTGGCGGATACCGACGCCAATAAAAAACGCTTCGACGATCTGTTTGGAAACCGCTAACTGATGACCACCATGACCCTCCGACAACCCGCCAGCAGCGGCCCGCCGAAGGGGCTGCTCTGGTTGCTGCTCGGCCTGGTGGCGCTGCTCAGCCTGCTGCCGAGTCTGCGGCTGCTGGTCTCAGCGCTGCTCGACTGGCAGCAGGGGAGCAGTAGCAGCCTGTGGCGCGTTCTCAGCAACCCGACGACCTGGACCGCGCTCTCCCATAGCCTCTATACCAGCGGCCTGGGCACGCTGCTCTCGCTGCTGCTGGGCGGACTGTTTGCCTTCTGCCTCGCGCTGACCAATATCCGCTTCAAGCAAGTCTGGGTATTCCTGTTTATGCTGCCGATGATGATCCCGCCTCAGGTGACCGCCCTGAGCTGGCTCCAGCTCTTCGGGCCGAGCAGCATCCTGCTTAATAGTCTCGGCATCGCGCCGTCGTTCGGCAGCGCCAATCCGCTCTACTCCCCGGAGGGGATCGCCCTGCTGCTGGGGATCCAGCATGCGCCGCTGGTCTTTTTGGCCCTGCGCACCCAGCTTCAGTGCCTGCCGAAAGAGCAGATCGAGGCGGCGCGGCTGAACGGCGCGTCGCTGTGGCGGGTGTTTATCGACATCGTGCTGCCGCTGTGCCGCACCGCGCTGTGGGCCGGAGCGGCGATCGCCTTTGTCTCCGCGCTGGGTAACTTTGGTATTCCGGCGATGCTGGGCATCCCCATCTCCTATTTTGTGCTGCCGATTCAGATCTACCAGTCGCTGTCCAGCTTCGGACCGTCGATGCTGAGCGACGTAGCCGCGCTGTCGGTGCTGATGGGCGTGTTGGCGATTGGCATTGTCTCGCTGCAGGGCTATCTACAGCGCCGCCATGCGCTGCCGCTGATCGGCATGGCCGGACGGGCGCTCGATTTTCAGCTTGGCAGGTGGCGTCTTGCTACCGAGCTGCTGTTGGGCGCGGTGCTGGCTGCTATTCTGCTGGCTCCGCTGCTGGCGCTCATTGCGACCTCGCTGGTGCCAACCCTTGGCGTGCCGCTGACGGTCAACACCCTGACCTTTAACGCTTACCAGGCGATGCTGGAGAGCGGCAGTGCCACCTGGCGCGCGCTGAGCAACAGCCTGCTGCTCTCGGTCTCTGCCGCACTGGTGCTGATGCTGCTGAGCCTGCCGCTGGCGTGGCTGCTGGTTCGTTTCCCGGCGCGTCCGCTGCGCTGGCTGCACAGCGCCATCGACATTCCCTATACCCTGCCGGGGGTGGTGCTGGCTATTGCCTGCATCCTGCTGTTCGCCCGCCCGCTGCCCATTATCGGCATCAGCCTGAGCGGCACGCTGCTGATCATCTTCTTCGCCTACCTGGCGCGCTTTTTCACCGTCTGCCTGAAGCCGCTGCACAACAGCATGCTCCAGCTTGATCCAGCGATGGAGGAGGCGGCCAGCCTGGCGGGAGCCAACTTTTCCCAACGGCTGCGGCATATCGTCCTGCCCCTGCTGGCTCCGGCGGCCTTTGCCGGCGCGCTACTGGTGTTTCTGACGGCGGTGAATGAGTTGACCGTCTCTGCCCTGCTGTGGAGCGCGGGCAAGGAGACCCTTGGCGTGGTCATATTCAACCTTGATGAGAGTGGCGATAAGGTGCTGGCCTCCGCCATCTCCGTGATGGTCGTCGCGCTGGTAGCACTGGTGATGCTGATGCTGAGCGGCCTGAGCCGCTATCTACCCAAAGGAGTGATCCCATGGCAGAACTGAGCCTGGAGAGCCTGAGTAAAACGTTCGGCGACCAGACCGTGGTACGCGATCTGAGCCTGACCATTCCCGAAGGCGCATTTACGGCGCTGCTCGGGCCAAGCGGCTGCGGGAAAACCACCACCCTGCGCATACTGGCCGGGCTGGAGCGGCTCTCCAGTGGCCGCCTGACGCTGGGCAACCGGTTGCTGGCCGATGCGGTTACTCATCTGCCGCCGGAGGCGCGCAATATGGGGATGGTGTTTCAATCCTACGCCCTCTGGCCGCATATGACGGTAGCGGAGAACGTTGGGTATCCGCTGAAGCTGAAGAAAGTGAGCGGTGCGGCGCGGCATAAGCAGGTGCTTGCTGCCCTTGAGGTGGTAGAGCTGGCGGCGTATGCCGACCGCTCGCCGCAGGATCTAAGCGGCGGGCAGCGTCAACGCGTGGCGCTGGCGCGCTGCCTGGTTTCCGAGCCGCAGGTGGTGCTGCTTGACGAGCCGCTGGCGAATCTCGATCGTCACCTGCGGGCCACCATGGAGCAGACCTTCCGCGAATTTCATCGCCGCACCGGGGCAACCTTTGTCTACGTGACCCACGATCAGGCTGAGGCGATGGCGCTGGCCAGCCATATCGCGGTGATGCATCGGGGCGAGCTGATGCAGTGGGGAACGCCGCAGGAACTCTATCAGCAGCCGCACAGTGCATGGGTTGCGGGGTTTATTGGCAAGGGCAGCGTGCTGAACCTTGCGAGCGCAACGCAGGAACGCCATCTGGATGGCATACAGCTTCATCATGGCCTGAGCGTGAGCGATGGCGTGCGCCAACCTGTGCTGGTACGCCCCGAGCACGTTGAAATAGGCGAGGGCGGCCTGGCCGCTACCGTCGAAAACTGTATCTATCAGGGGGAGCGCTACCTGCTGGCGCTGCGCCTGGCCGACGGTCAGCCGCTCACGGCCTTCCATCACCTGCCGCTGCGCGAGCAGCAGCTCACCGCCGTGCGCCTGCATCAGGGCTGGCGGCTGGAGGCGGCGTGACGGCGCAGATTGAGATTATCAGCGGGCTGCATGACAAAACGCCCGCCGCTATTCTGGTGACCACCCCCACACAGCGCATTCTGCTGGACGCCGGGGGCTCGCTGGAGCCGGGAGCCGACGACTGGCCAGTGCCGGATCGTCTGGATGCCGTGCTGCTCAGTCACGATCATATCGATCATATTGCTGGCCTGGCGCGGTTGCCCGCCTCGGTGCCGATCTATTGTAGCGCCGTAACGGCCCGCGCGTTGCCGCCAGGATCGAACATTCACCCGATACCGGTGCGCGGTCAGTTTTCCCTCGGCGAATTGAGGGTAACCACCGGCAGCAGCGGCCATGCCTGGGGCGGGATCTGGTTCCACCTCGATGTGCCAGGGGGGCTGTTCTACAGCGGCGACGTGAGCCTGGAGTCGGCGCTGTTTCATTTCGATCCGCCGCCGCCTGCGGCAGTCGCGCTGATGGACGCTTCGTATGGCCTGTACGATACGCCCCAGCATCAGCAGTTTGAGGCTCTGTGGCTGCACGTGCAGCGGCCGGTGCTCTGTCCGGTTCCGCCTTCTGGACGGGCGGTGGAGATGGCGCTGCTGCTGGCGCGTCGTGGCATGAGTGACGTGACGATGGATGATGCCTGCCGGGAGATGCTGACGCTGATGGCGGAAGATAACGATGGCAGCCTGATCCCCGGCGTAGAGCATGAGCTGCGGCAGCGGGTACGTGACCTGTCGTCGTTGACCGCTGACGCGCCGGTGATTTTGGCCGCCGACCCGGATGGGCAGCAGGGCATCGCGGGCGAACTGCGGCGGCGCGCTGATTTCCGCCACCGCACCCTGTTTACCGGGCATATGAATCACCGCGCCCGCGAGCAGCATCAACGAGGCGAGGTGGATTTCTGCCGCTGGAACGTTCATCCCACGCGTCGCTGCTTACAAAGGCTGGTGGCAATGCTGGGCTGTCGCCAGTTAGTACCGCTGTTTACCCCTGTTGATGACGCCGTACTTTGGCAGCAGACGCTGGGCTGCGACATCCTTACCCAGCCCCATTTCAGGATAAAACATGACGCTACTGCCTAAGCCTTTTGTCTTTGTTCGCCATGGCCAGACGCCGCTTAACCGCGATCGCCTGATTGGCGGACGTACCGAAGTACCGCTCACCGCGACGGGCGAGCAGCAGGCCCGCGATGCCGCACCGCTACTGGCCAACCACCCCTGGCGCATTGTTGCCGTTAGCCCGCAGCAGCGTGCCCGGCGTACCGCAGAGCTATTACTGCCTGGGGCATCGCTGACGCAGGTTCCCGACCTGCGCGAGCGAGACTGGGGAGACCTTGAATGTCGTCCCCTTAGCGAGCAGACCCCCTACGAGGAGACGCCGCCGAACGGCGAAGCCTGGCTGCCTTTCTGCCGGCGCGTGACCGAGGCGTTGAATACCCTGCTGGCGCAGTACGACACGCCGCTGATTGTGGCGCACTCTGGCGTGTTTCGTGTGATCCGCCTGCTGGCGACCGGCACGCCCCATGGCGAGCGGATCGGCAACGTTGCCCCGCTCTGGATCCTGCCCGGCGCTACCCCTGATGATTGGAAAATGATCCCGCTGGAGAAGATGAATGCTGAATGAACAATGTGTGATTGTAGATATCGACGGTACCCTGGCCGAGTTTGACGCCGAGGCGGTACGCGAGTGGGTATTAGGCCCGGAAAAGCAGTGGCAGCCCTTTTTCGCCCACATGGCGGAGGCGCTGCCGAGCGTGGCCATTAGCCGTCTGGTAGGGCTGCTCAGCGCCCAGCAGCAGAAGATCGTGATCTGCAGCGGACGGCCTGCCAGCTTCCAGCGCCATACCCAGGAGTGGCTGGAGCGGCACTGTATTCCTTTCGATGCGCTCTATCTTCGGCCGGACGGGGAGGACATGCTTCCGGATGAAGTAGTGAAGAAGACGCTGCTGCAGCAGATAAAAGCAGACGGCTACGCCCCCTGGCTGGTGATCGACGATCGTCAGGCGGTGGTGGATTTCTGGCGTGCGGAAGGGCTGACCTGCCTGCAGTGTGCACCGGGCGATTTTTAAGCCGCCCGGCAGGGTACGCTAGCTTCGCTTTTCGCCGTACTGGGCAAACCATGCCAGCATGCGCTGCCAGCCCTCTTTGGCTGACTCTTCGTGGTAGCTCGGACGATAGTCGGCGTTAAAGGCATGTCCGGCATCGGGATAGACCACGATCTCCGCCTCCGCGTTGGCAGCACGCAGGGCGTGACGCATGGTTTCTACGGTATCAAGCGGAATACTGCCATCCTGTGCACCGTATAGACCCAGCACTGGCGCGTTCAGATCGGTGGCGATATCCACCGGATGCGTCGGCGAGTTCAGGGTTTTATCGCCTACCAGCTTGCCGTACCACGCCACCGCTGCCTTCAGCTGTGGGTTATGTGCAGCGTAGAGCCAGGCGATGCGTCCGCCCCAGCAAAAGCCCGTAAGCAGAAGCCGGTGCGCGTCACCGCCGTTGCGCGCCGCCCAGTTGGCGACGTGATCGAGATCGGCTAATACCTGCGCATCCGGCACCGTTGAAACCAGCTCTTTAAACAGCGTGGGGACATCGCTGTAGTCGTTGGGATCGCCCTGACGGAAGTAGAGTTCGGGCGCGATGGCCAGATAACCCTCCTGCGCCAGCCGACGACAGATATCACGAATATGCTCGTGCACGCCGAAAATCTCCTGAACGACGATCACTACCGGCAGCGGGCCGTCGGCAGCCTGTGGCCGGGCATGCCAGGCGGGCATGTTTTCTCCCTGAGTGGGAATTGACGTCTCACCGGTCAGAATTGACTCTTCAGAGGTGCGAACGGCGGTGGAAGCGTGAGGTGAAGCTGCAGGTGCAAAGCCGGGCTGTTTTTCTGTTGTCATGGCAATCTCCGTACCCTTATTTAGCGCATCAGGTAACTATAGCCAGTACGCCAAAATCATCCTGTGCGGAAGAGACTATCTTTAAGACGAACGGGCGAAGAAGAACATCATAGTGTGATACAGATCACTTTTTGATGAAAAATTAATGTAAACAGTTTTCTTCAGAGTGATTGGTGTCACGAAAAAATGCGATGGCCTTCTGTAGAGTACCGTTTTACTTCTGCTGATGAATCGACCCACAAAGGAGTCACCTATGTCCAAGTCTGATGTTTTTCACCTCGGCCTTACCAAAAACGATCTGCAGGGGGCAACGCTGGCTATCGTCCCTGGCGATCCGGAGCGAGTGGAAAAGATCGCCGCGCTGATGGATAAGCCGGTTAAGCTGGCATCGCATCGCGAATTTACCTCATGGCGCGCCGAAGTGGATGGCAAAGCCATCATTGTCTGCTCCACCGGTATCGGCGGCCCGTCAACCTCTATCGCCGTTGAAGAGCTGGCGCAGCTGGGCATCCGTACTTTCCTGCGCGTGGGTACCACCGGCGCGATCCAGCCGCACATCAACGTTGGTGACGTACTGGTGACCACGGCCTCCGTGCGTCTCGACGGAGCCAGCCTGCACTTTGCGCCGATGGAGTTCCCAGCGGTAGCAGATTTCACCTGTACCACCGCGCTGGTAGAGGCTGCTAAAGAGGTGGGCGCAACGACCCATATCGGCGTGACCGCCTCGTCTGACACCTTCTACCCGGGCCAGGAGCGTTACGACACCTTCTCCGGCCGCGTCGTTAGCCGCTACAAAGGCTCTATGGAAGAGTGGCAGTCAATGGGCGTGATGAACTACGAGATGGAGTCCGCCACGCTGTTGACCATGTGCTCCAGCCAGGGCCTGCGCGCCGGTATGGTAGCAGGCGTGATCGTCAACCGTACCCAGCAAGAGATCCCGAACGCAGAGACCATGAAGCAGACCGAAAGCCACGCCATTAAAATCGTGGTGGAAGCGGCGCGCCGTCTGGCTTAACGCTCCTCTCTGGCAGGTCGATCTCCTCGGCCTGCCGGTTTTGCGTAGTACCTCGCAGGAAAATCCTTCCCAACTGGACACCTATCCAGCACACTCTTATTTTGCATCGGTAAGTGGTTTATGCAGGAGGCAGGGTGGATATCTCAATTTTACTCAGCGCGGCAGCGGCGATAGCCGGCTTGCTGATAGGCTGGCTGGCGACAAAATCCCATGCCGATCGTCTGCGGGCCGATCTTACCGAAGAGCGGCGCGAGCTGGATATCGAACTGAGCGCGGCGCGACAGCGGCTGGTACAGAACCAGCACTGGCGTGACGAGTGCGAACTGCTGAATAACGAACTGCGCAGCCTGCGCGAGATCAACACCTCGCTGGAGGCCGATCTGCGCGAGGTCACCACCCGGCTAGAGTCTACCCAGCTGCATGCGGAAGATAAAATCCGCCAGATGATCAACAGCGAGCAGCGCCTGAGCGAGCAGTTTGAAAACCTCGCTAACCGTATCTTCGAGCAGAGCAATCGCCGGGTTGAAGAGCAGAACCGGCAGAGTCTGCACGGGCTTCTCTCTCCGCTGCGGGAACAGCTGGACGGTTTCCGTCGCCAGGTGCAGGACAGCTTTGGCAAAGAGGCGCAGGAGCGCCACACGCTTGCCCACGAGATCCGCAACTTACAACAGCTTAATGCCCAGATGGCGCAGGAAGCAATTAACCTTACCCGCGCCCTGAAAGGCGATAATAAAGCGCAGGGCAACTGGGGCGAGGTGGTGCTGGCCCGCGTGCTGGAGGCGTCCGGCCTGCGGGCGGGTTATGAGTATGAAACCCAGGTCAGCATCGAAACCGAAGCCCGCGCCAGGATGCAGCCTGACGTCATCGTGCGGCTACCGCAGGGTAAAGATGTGGTCATCGACGCCAAAATGACCCTGGTAGCCTATGAGCGCTACTTCAACGCTGACGATGAGTACACCCGTGAAAGCGCGCTGCAGGAGCATATCGCCTCGGTGCGCAGCCATATTCGTCTGCTCGGGCGTAAAGATTATCAGCAGCTGCCGGGCCTGCGCTCCCTTGACTATGTCCTGATGTTTATTCCCGTCGAGCCGGCCTTTTTAGTGGCCCTCGATCGACAGCCTGAGCTGATCACCGAGGCGTTAAAAAACAACATCATGCTGGTCAGCCCGACCACGCTGCTGGTGGCCCTGCGCACCATCGCGAACCTCTGGCGCTACGAGCACCAGAGCCGCAACGCGCAGC
The DNA here is from genome assembly GCF_019880405.1 of Enterobacter sp. C2. Taxonomy (NCBI): domain Bacteria; kingdom Pseudomonadati; phylum Pseudomonadota; class Gammaproteobacteria; order Enterobacterales; family Enterobacteriaceae; genus Enterobacter; species Enterobacter sp. C2. The sequence continues at coordinate 4,021,232 of NZ_CP082269.1, read as the reverse complement.
AGATCGCCGAGCGCGCCAGCCGTCTCTACGACAAGATGCGGCTGTTTGTTGATGATATGTCGTCGGTGGGGCAGAGCCTGGAGAAAGCGCAGGATAATTACCGCCAGGCGATGAAAAAACTCACCTCCGGGCGGGGGAACCTGCTCGCCCAGGCCGAGGCGTTTCGCGGGTTGGGCGTTGAGATCAAGCGCGAGATTAATCCGGATTTAGCCGATCAGGCCGTGGCGCAGGATGAGGAGTTCCGTTTGCGCGCCGGGCAGGAGGGTTGAAACGTAGGGCAATCTCGCCCAATCTGTTACACTTCACGAACAATTTCTTGAATAGCAGGCACTGAGATGGCGGAAGATTCACAAGAAACGACGCATTTTGGTTATCAGACTGTCGCCAAAACGCAAAAGGCCGACATGGTGGCTCACGTATTTCACTCCGTGGCCGCAAAATATGACGTAATGAACGATCTGATGTCGATGGGCATCCATCGTTTGTGGAAACGTTTCACAATTGACTGCAGCGGTGTACGCCGTGGGCAGAAGGTCCTCGACCTCGCGGGCGGTACCGGTGACCTGACGGCGAAATTCTCCCGTCTGGTGGGTGAAACCGGGCAGGTGGTGCTGGCCGACATCAACGACTCCATGCTGAAAGTCGGGCGTGAAAAGCTGCGCAACCTTGGCGTGGTAGGTAACGTTGAATACGTGCAGGCCAACGCTGAAGCGCTGCCGTTCCCGGACAACACCTTTGACTGCATCACCATCGCTTTCGGGCTGCGTAACGTCACCGATAAAGAGAAAGCGCTGCGCTCTATGTTCCGCGTGCTCAAGCCGGGCGGACGCCTGTTAGTTCTTGAGTTCTCTAAACCGATTATCGAGCCGCTGAGCAAAGCCTATGACGCCTACTCTTTCCACGTGCTGCCGCGCATCGGCGAGCTGGTGGCGAAGGATGGCGAAAGCTACCGCTACCTGGCGGAGTCCATCCGTATGCATCCCGATCAGGAGACGCTGAAGGCGATGATGCAGGATGCTGGTTTTGAAAACGCAGAGTATTTCAACCTGACGGCGGGTATCGTCGCGCTGCACCGTGGATATAAGTTCTGACAGGAGTGAGTGAATGCCCTTTACGCCGTTAGTGAGCGCTGGAATCGAAGGTGTTCTCAATACATTTTTATATCGCGAAAGGGCATTAAAACCCGCCCGCCAGCGCCTGCAGGGTAAGGTACTGCGTATTGTCCTCAAAGAGTTCTCTACGCCGCTTATCCTGGCCTTTAGCGAGCGCCAAGTCGATGTACTGAGCGCCTGGGAGGGCGAGGCGGACTGCACCGTCATTACCCAGGCCCGGTTGCTACCGAAGCTGCGCGATCGCCAGCAGCTGACTACGCTTATACGCAGCGGCGAGCTGGAAGTGCAGGGTGATATTCAGGTTGTACAAAACCTTAGCGCGCTTTTCGATCTCGCAGAGTTCGATTTTGCTGAGCTACTTGCCCCTTACACCGGCGATATCGCCGCCGAAGGCATCGCGAAAGTTCTGCGCGGCGGTGCAAAGCGCTTCCAACATGGTCTGCAGCGTCAGCAGCAGTACGTGGGCGAAGCCATAACGGAAGAGTGGCGTCTGGCACCCGGTGGACTGGAAGTTGCCTGGTTTGCCGAGGAGGCCGCCGCTGTCACGCGCTCGGTTGATGCGTTAACCAAACGGCTGGAAAAACTGGAGGGCAAATGACGCCAGGTGAAATTCGACGCCTGTACTTCATCATTCAAACTTTTTTGAGTTACGGGCTTGATGAGCTCATCCCACGAATGCGTCTTACCCTGCCGATTCGGCTCTGGCGTCGCACGCTGTTCTGGATGCCAAACCGTCACAAAGACAAAGAGTTAGGTCATCGCCTGCGGCTTGCGCTGCAGGAGCTGGGACCGGTGTGGATCAAGTTCGGGCAGATGCTCTCTACCCGTCGCGATCTCTTCCCGCCCGTGATTGCCGACCAGCTTGCGATGCTCCAGGATCGCGTTGCTCCCTTTGACGGCAAGCTGGCTAAGCGCCAGATCGAAAAGGCGATGGGTGATATCCCCGTAGAGACGTGGTTTGATGATTTTGACATTACGCCGCTGGCGTCAGCCTCTATCGCCCAGGTCCACACTGCTCGCCTGAAAGAGAACGGCAAGGAAGTGGTGATCAAGGTGATCCGGCCGGATATTCTGCCGATAATCAGAGCCGATATGAGCCTGATCTATCGCCTTGCGCGCTGGGTTCCACGCCTGCTGCCGGACGGACGTCGCCTGCGCCCGCTGGAAGTGGTGAAGGAGTATGAGAAGACGCTGATCGACGAGCTGGATCTGCTGCGTGAAGCGGCCAACGCCATCCAGCTGCGGCGTAACTTTGAAAATAGCGCGATGCTCTACGTGCCAGAAGTTTACTCCGATTACTGCAGCCAAAATATGCTTGTCATGGAACGCATCTATGGTATTCCGGTGAACGACGTTGCGGCACTGGAGAAAAACAATACCGATCTCAAGCTGCTGGCCGAGCGTGGCGTACAGGTGTTCTTTACCCAGGTGTTCCGTGATAGCTTTTTCCACGGGGATATGCACCCGGGCAATATCTTTGTCAGCTATGAGCATCCGGAAGATCCGCAGTATATCGGTATCGACTGTGGCATCGTCGGCTCGCTGAACAAAGAGGATAAGCGCTACCTGGCGGAGAACTTCATTGCGTTCTTCAACCGCGACTACCGTCGGGTTGCCGAGCTGCACGTTGATTCTGGCTGGGTACCACCGGATACCAACGTTGAAGAGTTTGAATCTGCGATCCGTACCGTGTGCGAGCCGATTTTTGAGAAGCCGCTGGCGGAGATCTCTTTTGGCCACGTGCTGCTGAACCTGTTCAACACGGCGCGGCGGTTCAATATGGAAGTGCAGCCGCAGCTGGTGCTGCTGCAAAAAACGCTGCTTTATATCGAGGGCGTAGGTCGTCAGCTCTATCCGCAGCTCGATTTGTGGAAAACGGCGAAACCTTTCCTCGAAACGTGGATCAAAGATCAGGTAGGCTTCCCGGCGCTGGTCCGTTCCCTGAAAGAGAAGGGACCAATGTGGATTGAGAAAATGCCCGAGCTGCCCGAACTGATCTACCACAACCTGCGGCGGCATAAGCAGCTGCAGCACAACGTAGATATGATAGCCCGGGAGATGCGCGTTAATAATGTGCGCCAGGGGCAGTCCCGTTATCTGTTCGGTATTGGGGCAACGTTGATCCTGAGCGGAACGCTCTTTTTGATCAACCGGCCGGAGTGGCAAACGGCGTCCGCATGGCTTATCGCCGGTGGCGTGGTGGCCTGGCTTATTGGCTGGCGGAAAACCCGCGTGCTGTAGCCGCACGCTTAATGGGCCGGGTAGGCTGTACCGGCTCGCTAATTTCAGCATCTATCCTTGAGGATCGTGTATGGGTGGTATCAGTATTTGGCAGTTGCTTATTATTGCCGTCATCGTTGTCCTGCTGTTTGGAACGAAAAAGTTAGGCTCTATCGGTTCCGATCTCGGCGCATCGATCAAAGGCTTTAAAAAAGCCATGGGCGATGACGATAAGCACGAGAAAAAATCGGCGGAGGACGCTGATTTCTCCACAAAAACCCTTGCTGAAAAGCAAGACGATGTGAAAACAGACGAAGAAAAACGTCGCGATAAAGAGCAGGTGTAATTCGTGTTCGATATTGGTTTTGGCGAACTGGTACTGGTATTCGTGATCGGTCTGATTGTGCTGGGGCCGCAGCGTTTACCGGTAGCGGTTAAAACGGTGGCCGGATGGGTGCGCGCGCTGCGCTCGCTGGCAAGCACTGTACAGAATGAGCTGGCGCAGGAGCTGAAGATCCAGGAGCTTCAGGACAGCCTCAAGAAGGTTGAAAAAGCGAGTATGGATCACCTGACGCCAGAGCTAAAAGAGTCTATGGATGAGCTGCGCCATGCGGCAGAGTCAATGAAGCGCACCTACAACGTCAACGATCCCGAGCGTGCAAGCGACGTAGCGCATACCATTCATAATCCGATTGTGAAAGGCAATGAGGAGCAGCACCAGGGCGTGACGCCTGCCGTTGCAGAGCACCAGGCCAGCGCGCCAGCGCAGGCACCGACGCCGGAGACGGAGACGGAGACGCCCGTCGACAGCAAGCCAGCTCAGCCCGCTGCCTCTGCCGCACATTCATCTTCATCGACAAGTGATAAACCGTAACCATGGCTGTACAAGATACCCAACCGCTGATTACGCACCTGATCGAGCTGCGAAAACGCCTGATGAACTGCATCATTGCGGTGCTCGCCATTTTCGTCGTGCTGGTCTATTTCGCTAACGATATCTACCAGCTGGTCTCAGCCCCGCTGATCAAGCAGATGCCCTTGGGTGCAACGATGATTGCTACCGACGTGGCGTCGCCGTTCTTTACCCCGGTAAAGCTGACCTTCATGGTGTCGCTGATCCTCTCCGCGCCCGTTATTCTTTATCAGGTCTGGGCCTTTGTGGCCCCAGCGCTCTATAAGCACGAGCGGCGTCTGGTTGTGCCCCTGCTGGTCTCCAGCTCGCTGTTATTCTATATCGGCATGGCCTTCGCCTACTTTGTGGTGTTCCCGCTGGCGTTTGGCTTTTTGACCCATACCGCGCCCGTGGGCGTGCAGGTATCGACGGATATTGCCAGCTACCTCGACTTCGTCATGGCGCTGTTTATGGCCTTCGGCGTGTCGTTTGAAGTACCGGTAGCCATTGTCCTGCTCTGCTGGATGGGCGTCACAACGCCGGACGATTTGCGTCGTAAACGGCCTTATGTGCTGGTAGGCGCGTTTGTTGTCGGTATGCTGCTAACGCCGCCGGATGTTTTCTCCCAGACGCTGCTGGCGATCCCGATGTACTGCCTGTTTGAAGTGGGCGTCTTCTTCTCGCGTTTTTATGTTGGCAAGCGCCGCTTCCGCCAGGAAGAGAGCGACGAAAGCGAAGACGATGTTTGATATTGGCGTAAACCTCACTAGCTCACAGTTTGCTGGCGATCGCGAGCAGGTTGTCACCCGGGCTGCCGCCGCAGGCGTTAGCGGCATGCTGCTTACCGGAACCAACCTGCATGAGAGCCAGCAGGCACAGGTGCTGGCTGCGCAGTTCGCGGGCTGCTGGTCCACGGCGGGCGTCCACCCACATGACAGCAGCCAGTGGCAGCCGGAAACCGCAGACGCCATTCGCCAGCTGGCCAGCCTGCCGCAGGTCGTCGCCATTGGTGAGTGCGGGCTGGATTTTAACCGTAACTTCTCCACGCCGCAGGCGCAGGAAGTGGCGTTTAGCGCCCAGCTGGCTCTCGCCGCTGAGCTCTCCCTGCCGGTGTTTTTGCACTGCCGCGACGCCCACGAGCGCTTCTTAGCTCTGCTCGATCCGTGGCTGGATAAACTCCCCGGCGCGGTGCTGCACTGCTTTACCGGCTCAGAGCAGGAAGCACGCAACTGTCTGGCTCGGGGGCTCTATCTGGGCATTACCGGCTGGGTCTGCGACGAGCGTCGCGGGCAGGCGCTTAGCGAAATCGTACCGCTTATCCCGGCCGATCGTCTGCTGATTGAAACCGATGCCCCCTATCTGCTGCCTCGCGATCTCAAGCCTAAGCCAGCGTCACGGCGCAATGAGCCCGCTATGCTGGGGCATATTTTGCAACGCGTGGCGCAGCTGCGAGGCGAGGATGCTGACCGGCTGGCAGGCATAACAGATAACAACGTCAGGCAGCTGTTCGGTATCGCGTTTTAAGCTTTACGGAAGTCGGTGTTTCTCACGCTCTGCACTACCTGCTGGTTGAGCAGATTCAGCAGCAGCATTGAGCGTGCTTCGCCGTCAGGCTCGGTAAAAATAGCCTTTAGCCCCTCAAACGCCCCTTCAGTGATCACCACGCTGTCACCCGGATAAGGTGTCTCGGGATCGGTCACCCCTTCAGGTTGATAGTGCACCAGCTGAGCGATCACCGGCGCAGGCACCGTTGCCGGACTAACACCGAAGCGGACAAAGTGGCTCACGCCGCGAGTCGCGTTAATGGTGGTGGTGTGGATCACTTCCGGATCGAATTCGACAAACAGATAGTTGGGGAACAGCGGTTCGCTCACCGCAGTGCGCTTGCCACGCACGATTTTTTCAAGCGTGATCATCGGCGTCAGGCAGTTTACCGCCTGGCGTTCAAGGTGTTGCTGGGCGCGTTCGAGCTGTCCCCGCTTGCAGTACAGTAGATACCAGGCTTGCATAATCACTCTGTTTTAGCTAATCGTGTGCAAGCATATCAAAACCCGATAATGATGGCTAAGGTGATTATAGAGGTCATCGCCACATGTTGGCGTAACGATTTACCCTAATTTAACAAAATTACAGCATCACGCCGATGTTCACCGTATAATGGAAGGCTGACTCCGAGGCCATGATTAACTGCATGAAATACCACGACCTACGTGATTTTATGGCGCTGCTGGAACAGCAGGGCGAACTCAAACGCATCACGCTGCCTGTTGATCCTCATCTGGAAATAACAGAAATTGCCGACCGCACGCTGCGCGCCGGTGGACCCGCCCTGTTATTTGAAAACCCAACGGGCTACTCAATGCCGGTACTCTGCAACCTCTTTGGCACGCCGAAGCGCGTGGCGCTGGGTATGGGGCAGGAGGATGTGACGGCGCTGCGTGAGGTGGGCAAGCTGCTGGCCTTCCTGAAAGAGCCAGAGCCGCCGAAAGGCTTCCGCGATCTCTTTGATAAGCTGCCGCAGTTTAAGCAGGTGCTCAATATGCCCACTAAACGACTGCGCGGCGCGCCATGCCAGCAAAAGGTCGTGCAGGGCGAAGCGGTGGATCTCACCACTATCCCGATCATGCAGTGCTGGCCGGAAGATGCCGCCCCGCTGATCACCTGGGGCCTCACCGTCACCCGTGGTCCGCATAAAGAGCGGCAGAACCTGGGTATCTATCGCCAGCAACTTATTGGCAAGAACAAACTGATCATGCGCTGGCTGTCGCATCGCGGCGGCGCGCTGGATTATCAGGAGTGGTGCGCAGCGCATCCCGGCGAACGTTTCCCGGTTGCCGTGGCGCTGGGGGCCGATCCCGCCACGATTTTAGGCGCGGTAACCCCTGTACCGGATACGCTTTCTGAATATGCCTTTGCCGGCCTGCTGCGCGGTACGAAAACCGAGGTAGTAAAGTGCATCTCAAACGATCTGGAAGTTCCTGCCAGCGCGGAGATCGTGCTTGAGGGCTACATTGAGCCGGGTGAGATGGCCCCGGAAGGCCCGTATGGCGACCACACAGGCTACTATAATGAGATAGATAGCTTCCCGGTGTTTACGGTGACGCATATTACCCAGCGTGAAGATGCTATCTACCACTCCACCTACACGGGGCGCCCGCCCGACGAGCCAGCCGTGCTCGGCGTGGCGCTGAACGAAGTCTTTGTGCCGATCCTGCAAAAGCAGTTTCCGGAGATTGTCGATTTCTATCTTCCCCCGGAGGGGTGCTCGTACCGCCTGGCGGTAGTGACCATCAAAAAGCAGTATGCCGGTCATGCCAAACGCGTGATGATGGGCGTGTGGTCCTTCCTGCGGCAGTTTATGTACACCAAATTTGTTATTGTCTGTGATGATGACGTAAACGCGCGCGACTGGAACGACGTTATCTGGGCGATCACCACCCGTATGGATCCGGCAAGGGATACGGTGTTGGTAGAGAACACGCCGATAGACTACCTGGATTTTGCCTCGCCGGTTTCCGGTCTGGGCTCTAAAATGGGGCTGGATGCTACCAACAAATGGCCTGGTGAAACCCAGCGTGAATGGGGGCGTCCGATTAAAAAGGATCCTGCCGTTACCGCGAGAATTGACGCTATCTGGGATGAGCTGGGCATAATGAGTGACGGTAAAGGCAGCTAATGCGCCGCCGTTTTGCCTTTTGATTCGTAATAAAACGACCCGACAGAGGGAGCGCATGACAACCTTAAGCTGTAAAGTGACTTCGGTAGAAGCTATCACCGATACCGTATACCGTGTTCGTCTTGTACCGGACGCGGCGTTTTCTTTTCGCGCCGGGCAATATTTGATGGTGGTGATGGACGAGCGCGATAAGCGTCCGTTCTCCATGGCATCCACGCCGGATGAGCAGGCGTTCATCGAGCTGCACATCGGTGCTTCTGAGCTGAACCTCTATGCGATGGCGGTAATGGACCGGATCCTGAAAGAGCGCGAAATTGTTATCGATATTCCGCACGGCGATGCCTGGCTGCGCGATGACGAAGAGCGTCCGCTGATCCTGATTGCAGGTGGGACCGGCTTCTCCTACGTGCGCTCGATTCTGCTGACCGCGCTGGCGCGTAACCCGGCACGTGATATCACCATCTACTGGGGCGGACGCGAAGAGAAGCACCTGTACGATCTCTCTGAGCTGCAAGCTTTAGCGGTGACCCACCCCAATCTGAAGGTGGTGCCGGTGGTTGAACAGCCGGAAGAGGCGTGGCAAGGCCGCAGCGGCACGGTATTGACCGCGGTACTTCAGGATTTCGGCACGCTGGCCGAGCATGATATCTATATTGCCGGACGTTTCGAAATGGCAAAAATCGCCCGGGACCTCTTCTGCAACGAACGCGGCGCGCGGGAAGATCGTCTCTTCGGCGACGCTTTCGCTTTTATCTAAGCCTCAGCGTGACTGGCCCGACGGTGTCTCTCCCGCCGGGCCTGCCTGACACGCTTAAACTCGCTCAAACACCGTCGCAATCCCCTGACCCAGCCCAATACACATTGTCGCCAGGCCAAACTGCGCGTCTTTACGCTCCATCAGGTTCAGCAGGGTAGTGCTGATCCGCGCCCCGGAGCAGCCGAGCGGATGACCCAGGGCGATCGCGCCGCCGTTGAGGTTGATCTTCTCGTCAATCTGCTCCATCAGACCCAAATTCTTAATGCACGGCAGGATCTGTGCCGCAAAGGCTTCGTTCATCTCAAACAGATCGATGTCACTCACCGTCAGACCGGCTTTTTTTAACGCCAGCTGCGAGGCCGGAACCGGACCGTAGCCCATGATAGAGGGATCGCAACCCACGACCGCCATTGAACGTATACGGGCGCGTGGCGTCAGGCCCAGCTCGCGGGCGCGGCTTTCACTCATCACCAACATCGCCGCCGCGCCGTCAGAGAGCGCGGAGGAGGTGCCTGCCGTCACCGTGCCGTTAGCCGGATCGAACGCGGGCCGCAGCGCGGAGAGACCTTCAACGCTGGTCTCCGGGCGGATCACCTCGTCGTAGTTAAACATTTTCGGCACGCCGTCGGCGTCGTGACCGCCGGTGGGGACAAGCTCATTTTTGAACGCTCCACTTTGGGTGGCTGCCCATGCACGGGCATGGGAGCGGGCGGCAAACTGGTCCTGCATCTCACGACTGATGCCGTGCATGCGTGCCAGCATCTCAGCGGTTAAACCCATCATGCCTGCCGCTTTAGCGACGTTACGGCTGAGGCCGGGATGAAAATCAACGCCGTGGCTCATCGGTACGTGGCCCATATGCTCAACGCCGCCCACCAGGCACGCCTGCGCGTCGCCGGTCATGATCATGCGTGCTGCATCGTGCAGCGCCTGCATCGACGAGCCGCACAGACGGTTAACGGTCACCGCCGGAACGGAGTGGGGGATCTCGGCCAGCAAGGCGGCGTTACGGGCGATGTTAAAGCCCTGCTCCAGGGTCTGCTGCACGCAGCCCCAGTAGATATCGTCCAGCGCCGCGGCGTCGAGGGCCGGGTTGCGCGCCAGCAGGCTACGCATCAGGTGCGCGGAGAGATCTTCCGCGCGTACGTTACGGAACGCGCCGCCCTTAGAACGGCCCATCGGGGTACGAATTGCATCGACAATGACTACCTGTTCCATTGTGACTCCTTAAGCCGATTTCAGAACGCCTGCCGGGCGGGCTGGCGCAACGGGAGGATAATAGGGTTCGTTATGGCGCGCTTTCTCACGCAGGCCGTCTGGCACGGCGTAGAGCGGGCCAAGGGCGGCGAACTGCTGCGCTCGATCGAGATAGCTGGCGCTACCCTGCGTGTCGAGCCAGCGGAATGCGCCGCCGTGGAACGGTGGGAAGCCAAGGCCGTAGACCAGGGCCATATCGGCTTCAGCCGGGCTAGCGATAATGCCCTCTTCCAGACAGCGCACCACTTCGTTAACCATCGGGATCATCATGCGGGCAATAATCTCCTCGTCAGAGAAGTCGCGCTTCGGCTGGCTAACCTCTGCCAGCAGGCCGTCAACGGCAGCATCTTCCTCTTTCTTCGGCTTGCCTTTGCTGTCCTCTTTATAACGCCAGAAGCCCTGGCCGTTTTTCTGTCCAAAGCGGCCCGCGTCGAACAGTACGTCAATGGCGTCGCGGTAATCTTTCTGCATCCGCTCCGGGAAGCCAGCGGCCATGACCGCCTGGGCGTGATGCGCCGTATCGATGCCCACCACGTCCAGCAGATAAGCCGGGCCCATTGGCCAGCCAAACTGCTTTTCCATTACCTTATCCACGCGGCGGAAGTCCGCGCCGTCGCGCAGGAGCTGGCCGAAGGCGGCAAAGTAGGGGAACAGGACGCGGTTGACGAAGAAGCCAGGGCAGTCGTTAACGACGATAGGCGTTTTGCCCATTTTGCTCGCCCAGGCGACCACTTTGGCGAGGGTCTGTTCCGAGGTTTTTTCGCCACGGATCACCTCTACCAGCGGCATACGGTGTACCGGGTTAAAGAAGTGCATGCCGCAGAAGTTCTCTGGGCGTTGCAGAACGCTGGCCAGCTCGCTGATAGGAATCGTCGAGGTGTTTGAGGCCAGCACCGTATCCGGGCGTACCTTCTGTTCGGTCTCGGCCAGCACCGCTTTTTTCACTTTAGGATTTTCGACGACCGCTTCTACCACCACGTCGACGCGATCAAAGCCGGTATAGTCGAGGGTTGGATGGATAGTGGCAATGACGCCCGCCAGCTTCAAACCGTCAATCTTGCCGCGCTCAAGCTGCTTATTGAGCAGCTTGCTGGCCTCGCTGATACCCAGCGTCAGGGATTTGTCGTTGATATCTTTCATCAGCACCGGCACGCCTTTCCATGCCGACTGGTAAGCGATGCCGCCACCCATAATGCCTGCGCCCAGCACGGCGGCCTGCTTCGGGGTCTCGACGTTTTGGGTCAGCTTTTTGGCCTGACCTTTGACATACTGATCGTTCAGGAAGATGCCTACCAGCGCGCGGGCCTCGTTGGTGTGAGCCAGCGGGACAAAGCTCTGGTTCTCAAGCGCCAGCGCCTCATCACGGCCAAACCGGGCCGCCGCTTCAATGGTTTTCACCGCCGTCAGCGGGGCGGGGTAGTGCTTGCCTGCGGTCTGCATCACCATGCCTTTGGCGATGGTAAAGCTCATGGCGGCTTCAATCTTGCTGAGTTTCAGCGGCTCCAGCTTCGGCTGGCGTTTGGCGCGCCAGTCCAGATCGCCCTCTATCGCCTGACGCAGAACGGCCAGCGCGCCATCGCGCAGTTTTTCCGCCGCTACGATGCCATCGACGAGGCCGATTTTCAGCGCCTGTTCAGCGCCTACGTCTTTGCCAGCAGCGATGATCTCCAGTGCGCTGTCAGCCCCCAGCAGGCGCGGCATGCGCACCGAGCCGCCAAAGCCAGGCATAATCCCCAGCCTGGTTTCCGGCAGGCCAATACGCAGATCCGGCGTCGCTAAACGATAGTCGGTGGCGAGCACACACTCACAGCCGCCACCCAGCGCATAGCCGTTAACGGCAGAGATTGTGGGAACAGGCAGATCTTCCAGGCGGTTAAAGACGCTGTTAGCGAAGTGCAGCCACTGGCTAAGCTGCTCTTCGGGAACCTGGAACAGAGAGAGGAATTCGGTAATGTCCGCGCCGACAATAAAGGCGGCTTTGTCGGAGCGCAGCAGCAGCCCGGTGAGGTCGGGGCTTTTTTCCAGCACGTCCAGCGCCTGGCCGAGACTCGCCACCGTCGCCGTATCGAGCTTGTTGACAGAGCCGGGGGCCGCGAACACCAGTTCAGCAATGCCGTTTTCCAGCCAGTCGAGGTATAGGGTATCGCCTTTGTAGAGCATGTCAGTCTCCTGAATCCAGCAGGGTTACTGGTCTTACCAGATGAAACGGAGTGTGGTTATTATGTTAATAAAATGCAAATGAGAGTTTAAAAAGTTGCTGAGGCGATCACGCTAAACGGAAAACACGCAGGCGTTACCGGGTATGTTAAGATGCCGAGAATTGCCGTCTAAACCAGAAGGGAAAATCATGGACTCACTGGCTGCGCTTTATAAAGATCATATCGTTACCCTACAGGAACGTGCCCGGGACGTACTGGCCCGCTTTAAGCTCGACGCATTGCTGATTCACTCCGGCGAGCTGTTCAACATCTTCCTTGATGACCATCCGTACCCCTTTAAGGTCAACCCGCAGTTTAAAGCCTGGGTACCTGTTACTCAGGTTCCCAACTGCTGGTTGCTGGTGGATGGTGTCAACAAGCCCAAGCTGTGGTTCTACCTGCCGGTAGATTACTGGCACAACGTCGAGCCGCTGCCGACCTCGTTCTGGACCGAAGAGATCGAGATTATTGCCCTGCCAAAAGCAGACGGTATCGCCAGCCAGCTGCCTGCGGCACGGGGCAATATCGCCTACATCGGCCCGGTGACAGAGCGCGCATTGCAGCTGGAGATCAAAGCCGAGAATATCAACCCGAAAGGGGTGATTGACTATCTGCACTACTATCGCGCCTATAAGACCGACTACGAGCTGGCCTGTATGCGAGAGGCGCAGAAGACGGCAGTGATGGGCCACCGTGCAGCGCACGAGGCGTTTCTCTCCGGCATGAGCGAGTTTGACATCAATGTGGCCTATCTGACCGCCACCGGCCACCGCGATACCGACGTACCCTACAGCAATATCGTGGCGCTCAACGAGCACGCTTCCGTGCTGCACTACACCAGGCTGGATCATCGCGCACCCGCTGAGATGCGCAGCTTCCTGCTGGACGCTGGCGCCGAGTATAACGGCTACGCCGCGGATCTGACCCGGACCTGGGCCGCCAATGGCGATAACGACTTTGCGCAGTTGATCAAAGATGTCAACGACGAGCAGCTGGCGCTAATCGGCACTATGAAAGCGGGGGTGAGCTATATCGACTATCACCTGCAGTTCCATCAGCGCATTGCGAAGCTGCTCCGTCGTCATCAGATTGTTACCGACATCAGCGAAGAAGCGATGGTAGAGAACAATCTCACCGGCCCCTTCATGCCGCACGGTATCGGCCATCCGCTGGGCCTTCAGGTGCATGACGTTGCTGGCTTTATGCAGGATGACACCGGTACGCATTTGGCCGCGCCGGCAAAATATCCTTACCTGCGCTGCACCCGCGTAATCCAGCCGCGCATGGTGCTGACCATTGAGCCGGGTATCTACTTCATCGACTCGCTGCTGAGCGCGTGGCGTGAAGGCGAGTTCAGCAAGCACTTCAACTGGCAGAAAATTGAAGCGCTGAAGCCGTTCGGCGGGATCCGTATCGAAGATAACGTGGTGATCCACGAGAACGGCGTGGAGAACATGACCCGAGATCTGAAGCTGGCCTGATGGAGAGCTGGCTGATACCGGCTGCGCCGGTGACCTTCGTTGAGGAGATCAAAAAGAGCCGCTTTATTACGCTGCTGGCCCACACCGACGGCGTAGAGGCGGCGAAAGCCTTCGTCAGCGCCGTGCGGGCGGAACACCCGGAGGCGCGGCACCACTGCGTCGCATGGGTGGCCGGACCGCCGGACGACTCGCAGCAGCTGGGCTTCTCCGACGATGGTGAACCGGCTGGCACGGCGGGCAAGCCAATGCTGGCCCAGCTGATGGGCAGCGGCGTCGGTGAGATCACCGCTGTAGTGGTGCGCTACTATGGCGGCATTCTGTTAGGCACCGGTGGGCTGGTCAAAGCCTATGGCGGCGGCGTACAGCGTGCGCTTAATCAGCTCACTACTCTCCGCAAATTACCGCTGACCGAATATACTTTGTGTTGTGATTATGCCCAGCTCGCTGGCGTAGAAGCGCTACTGGGTCAGTTTGAGGGGAAGATCGTCACCAGCGACTATCAGGCGGTCGTGCAGCTTCGGGTGGCGCTTCCCCGCGCCAGGCTGAGCGAGTTTTCCGCCCGGCTGGCAGATTTTAGTCGTGGTTCATTGCAATTATCAGCCATTAAAGAATAATCCCCACCTCATTTATCTGGATACCTAAGGAAGCGGCAGAGATGCATTTTCGCGCCATTACCCGAATCGTTGGACTGCTGGTGATACTGTTTTCCGGAACGATGATCCTGCCTGGACTGGTTGCGCTGATTTATCGGGACGGCGCAGGGCGTGCATTCACCCAAACGTTCTTTGTGGCGCTGGCGATCGGCTCCCTGCTGTGGTGGCCTAACCGCCGGGAGAAGAGCGAACTGAAGTCGCGGGAAGGCTTCCTGATTGTCGTCCTGTTCTGGACGGTGCTGGGCAGCGTGGGGGCTTTGCCGTTTATCTTCTCTGAGCGTCCTAACCTGACGGTGACCGATGCCTTCTTTGAGTCCTTTTCTGGCCTGACGACCACCGGGGCGACTACGCTGGTAGGGCTGGACTCCTTGCCGCACGGTATTCTTTTCTATCGCCAGATGCTGCAATGGTTCGGCGGGATGGGGATCATCGTCCTGGCCGTGGCTATTCTTCCTATTCTTGGCGTTGGGGGAATGCAGCTTTACCGTGCGGAGATGCCCGGCCCGCTGAAGGATAATAAGATGCGCCCGCGTATTGCTGAGACGGCAAAAACGCTGTGGCTTATCTATGTTTTGCTGACCGTGGCCTGCGCGCTGGCGCTCTGGTTTGCGGGTATGCCCGCGTTTGACGCCATTGGACACAGCTTTGCTACCATCGCCATTGGTGGCTTCTCCACCCATGATGCCAGCGTAGGCTTTTTCGATAGCCCAACGATTAACACCATTATTGCTATCTTCCTGCTGATCTCCGGCTGTAACTATGGTCTGCACTTCTCCCTGCTGAGCGGGCGGAACCTGAAGGTCTACTGGCGCGATCCTGAGTTCAGGATGTTTATCGGCGTGCAGCTAACGCTGGTGGTGATCTGCACCCTGGTACTTTGGTTCCACGATGTCTACAACTCGGCGGTTACTACGCTAAACCAGGCGTTCTTCCAGGTGGTGTCGATGGCAACGACCGCTGGCTTTACTACCGACAGCATTGCGCGCTGGCCGCTGTTCCTGCCGGTGCTCCTGCTCTGCTCGGCGTTTATCGGCGGCATGGCGGGGTCAACCGGCGGGGGGCTGAAGGTCATTCGTATCCTGCTGCTGTTTAAGCAGGGTAACCGCGAGCTGAAAAGGCTGGTGCATCCTAACGCGGTGTACAGCATCAAGCTGGGGAACCGCGCGCTGCCGGAGCGTATCCTTGAGGCGGTGTGGGGCTTCTTCTCTGCCTATGCACTGGTCTTTATCGTCAGTATGCTGGCGATTATCGCCACGGGCGTAGATGACTTCTCCGCCTTTGCTTCCGTGGTGGCGACGCTGAACAACCTTGGGCCGGGTCTTGGGGTGGTGGCGGATAACTTTGCCAGCATGAATCCGGTGGCAAAGTGGATCCTCATCGCCAACATGCTTTTTGGTCGTCTTGAAGTCTTTACGTTGCTGGTACTCTTTACCCCAACGTTCTGGCGCGAATAAGGGAACACGCTATGAAAACGTTGATTCTATTCTCCACCCGTGACGGGCAAACCCGTGAGATCGCCTCCAGTATCGCCTCCGAGCTAAGCGAGCTCGGCGTCTATTCCGATGTGGTTAACCTTAACCGCACGGAATCTATTGCCTGGGGAGAGTATGACCGCGTGGTTATCGGGGCGTCGATTCGCTACGGTCACTTTCATCCGGCCGTGGATCGGTTTGTGAAAAAACATCTACAGCACCTTAATGCGCTGCCCAGTGCCTTTTACGCCGTTAACCTGGTGGCGCGTAAACCAGAGAAGAGCTCGCCACAAACCAATAGCTATACGCGTAAGTTTTTATTGAACTCACCCTGGCAGCCGGATCGCTGTGCGGTGTTTGCCGGTGCCCTGCGCTATCCACGTTACTCCTGGTATGACCGGATCATGATCCGCCTGATTATGAAGATGACCGGGGGAGAAACGGATACGCGTAAAGAGGTGGTTTATACCGACTGGTCACGCGTAAGCGAATTTGCGCGCGAAATCGCACAATTAACCAGCAAATCGGTGGCAAAGCAGGCGTAAAGACTGCAAAATAAGCGCTTGAAAAGTTTTTTGCATTTAACCCTTGTCAGCTCCGAATAACTCCCTATAATGCGCCACCACTGACACGGAACAACGGCGAATAAGCCGGCCGGTCAGCGAAGCGCCTCCGGACACTTCGGCAGAGAAAAGCGAAAATAAACGCTTGACTCTGAATGAGGAAAGCGTAATATACGCCACCTCGCAACGGTGAGCTGAAAGCCACGTTGCACTGCTCTTTAACAATTTATCAGACAATCTGTGTGGGCACTCGAAGACATGGATTCTTAACGTCGCAAGACGCTAAATGAATACCAAGTCTCTGGAGTGAACATACGTAATTCATTACGAAGTTTAATTCTAAGAGCATCAAACTTAAATTGAAGAGTTTGATCATGGCTCAGATTGAACGCTGGCGGCAGGCCTAACACATGCAAGTCGAACGGTAGCACAGAGGAGCTTGCTCCTTGGGTGACGAGTGGCGGACGGGTGAGTAATGTCTGGGAAACTGCCTGATGGAGGGGGATAACTACTGGAAACGGTAGCTAATACCGCATAATGTCGCAAGACCAAAGAGGGGGACCTTCGGGCCTCTTGCCATCAGATGTGCCCAGATGGGATTAGCTAGTAGGTGGGGTAATGGCTCACCTAGGCGACGATCCCTAGCTGGTCTGAGAGGATGACCAGCCACACTGGAACTGAGACACGGTCCAGACTCCTACGGGAGGCAGCAGTGGGGAATATTGCACAATGGGCGCAAGCCTGATGCAGCCATGCCGCGTGTATGAAGAAGGCCTTCGGGTTGTAAAGTACTTTCAGCGGGGAGGAAGGCGTTGTGGTTAATAACCACAGCGATTGACGTTACCCGCAGAAGAAGCACCGGCTAACTCCGTGCCAGCAGCCGCGGTAATACGGAGGGTGCAAGCGTTAATCGGAATTACTGGGCGTAAAGCGCACGCAGGCGGTCTGTCAAGTCGGATGTGAAATCCCCGGGCTCAACCTGGGAACTGCATTCGAAACTGACAGGCTAGAGTCTTGTAGAGGGGGGTAGAATTCCAGGTGTAGCGGTGAAATGCGTAGAGATCTGGAGGAATACCGGTGGCGAAGGCGGCCCCCTGGACAAAGACTGACGCTCAGGTGCGAAAGCGTGGGGAGCAAACAGGATTAGATACCCTGGTAGTCCACGCTGTAAACGATGTCGACTTGGAGGTTGTGCCCTTGAGGCGTGGCTTCCGGAGCTAACGCGTTAAGTCGACCGCCTGGGGAGTACGGCCGCAAGGTTAAAACTCAAATGAATTGACGGGGGCCCGCACAAGCGGTGGAGCATGTGGTTTAATTCGATGCAACGCGAAGAACCTTACCTACTCTTGACATCCACGGAACTTGCCAGAGATGGCTTGGTGCCTTCGGGAACCGTGAGACAGGTGCTGCATGGCTGTCGTCAGCTCGTGTTGTGAAATGTTGGGTTAAGTCCCGCAACGAGCGCAACCCTTATCCTTTGTTGCCAGCGATTCGGTCGGGAACTCAAAGGAGACTGCCAGTGATAAACTGGAGGAAGGTGGGGATGACGTCAAGTCATCATGGCCCTTACGAGTAGGGCTACACACGTGCTACAATGGCGCATACAAAGAGAAGCGAACTCGCGAGAGCAAGCGGACCTCATAAAGTGCGTCGTAGTCCGGATCGGAGTCTGCAACTCGACTCCGTGAAGTCGGAATCGCTAGTAATCGTGGATCAGAATGCCACGGTGAATACGTTCCCGGGCCTTGTACACACCGCCCGTCACACCATGGGAGTGGGTTGCAAAAGAAGTAGGTAGCTTAACCTTCGGGAGGGCGCTTACCACTTTGTGATTCATGACTGGGGTGAAGTCGTAACAAGGTAACCGTAGGGGAACCTGCGGTTGGATCACCTCCTTACCTGAAAGAACCTGCTTCGCAGTGTCCACACAGATTGTCTGATAGATGTAGAGAAGCAAGACGGCTGCGAAGTCGAGACAACATCGTTGTCCCCTTCGTCTAGCGGTTAGGACTCCGCCCTTTCACGGCGGCAACAGGGGTTCGAATCCCCTAGGGGACGCCACTTGCTGGCTGTGAGTGAAAGGCACAACCGACCGTATCTCAAAACAGACTCACGAGTCTTGTTTGAGATATTTGCTCTTTAAAAATCTGGATCAAGCTGAAAATTGAAACGACACACTGTTTCCTTTCTCCGTAATAAGAAAGGAAAATGCGGTGTGTTCGAGTCTCTCAAATTTTCGCGACACGATGATGTTCTCGAAACATCTTCGGGTTGTGAGGTTAAGCGACTAAGCGTACACGGTGGATGCCCTGGCAGTCAGAGGCGATGAAGGACGTGCTAATCTGCGATAAGCGCCGGTAAGGTGATATGAACCGTTATAACCGGCGATTTCCGAATGGGGAAACCCAGTGTGCTCCGGCACATTATCTCAACATGAATACATAGTGTTGTGAGGCGAACCGGGGGAACTGAAACATCTAAGTACCCCGAGGAAAAGAAATCAACCGAGATTCCCCCAGTAGCGGCGAGCGAACGGGGAACAGCCCAGAGTCTGAATCAGCGTGTGTGTTAGTGGAACGGTCTGGAAAGTCCGGCGATACAGGGTGACAGCCCCGTACACAAAAATGCACATGCTGTGAACTCGAAGAGTAGGGCGGGACACGTGGTATCCTGTCTGAATATGGGGGGACCATCCTCCAAGGCTAAATACTCCTGACTGACCGATAGTGAACCAGTACCGTGAGGGAAAGGCGAAAAGAACCCCGGCGAGGGGAGTGAAACAGAACCTGAAACCGTGTACGTACAAGCAGTGGGAGCCTACTTGTTAGGTGACTGCGTACCTTTTGTATAATGGGTCAGCGACTTATATTCTGTAGCAAGGTTAACCGTATAGGGGAGCCGAAGGGAAACCGAGTCTTAACTGGGCGTTAAGTTGCAGGGTATAGACCCGAAACCCGGTGATCTAGCCATGGGCAGGTTGAAGGTTGGGTAACACTAACTGGAGGACCGAACCGACTAATGTTGAAAAATTAGCGGATGACCTGTGGCTGGGGGTGAAAGGCCAATCAAACCGGGAGATAGCTGGTTCTCCCCGAAAGCTATTTAGGTAGCGCCTCGTGAACTCATCTTCGGGGGTAGAGCACTGTTTCGGCTAGGGGGCCATCCCGGCTTACCAACCCGATGCAAACTGCGAATACCGAAGAATGTTATCACGGGAGACACACGGCGGGTGCTAACGTCCGTCGTGAAGAGGGAAACAACCCAGACCGCCAGCTAAGGTCCCAAAGTCATGGTTAAGTGGGAAACGATGTGGGAAGGCACAGACAGCCAGGATGTTGGCTTAGAAGCAGCCATCATTTAAAGAAAGCGTAATAGCTCACTGGTCGAGTCGGCCTGCGCGGAAGATGTAACGGGGCTAAACCATGCACCGAAGCTGCGGCAGCGACACTATGTGTTGTTGGGTAGGGGAGCGTTCTGTAAGCCGTCGAAGGTGTGCTGTGAGGCATGCTGGAGGTATCAGAAGTGCGAATGCTGACATAAGTAACGATAAAGCGGGTGAAAAACCCGCTCGCCGGAAGACCAAGGGTTCCTGTCCAACGTTAATCGGGGCAGGGTGAGTCGACCCCTAAGGCGAGGCCGAAAGGCGTAGTCGATGGGAAACAGGTTAATATTCCTGTACTTGGTGTTACTGCGAAGGGGGGACGGAGAAGGCTATGTTGGCCGGGCGACGGTTGTCCCGGTTTAAGCATGTAGGCGGAACGATTAGGTAAATCCGATCGTTTACTAACGCTGAGGTGTGATGACGAGGCACTACGGTGCTGAAGCAACAAATGCCCTGCTTCCAGGAAAAGCCTCTAAGCATCAGGTAACACGAAATCGTACCCCAAACCGACACAGGTGGTCAGGTAGAGAATACCAAGGCGCTTGAGAGAACTCGGGTGAAGGAACTAGGCAAAATGGTGCCGTAACTTCGGGAGAAGGCACGCTGGTGCGTAGGTGAAGTGACTTGCTCACGGAGCTGAAACCAGTCGAAGATACCAGCTGGCTGCAACTGTTTATTAAAAACACAGCACTGTGCAAACACGAAAGTGGACGTATACGGTGTGACGCCTGCCCGGTGCCGGAAGGTTAATTGATGGGGTTATCCGCAAGGAGAAGCTCTTGATCGAAGCCCCGGTAAACGGCGGCCGTAACTATAACGGTCCTAAGGTAGCGAAATTCCTTGTCGGGTAAGTTCCGACCTGCACGAATGGCGTAATGATGGCCAGGCTGTCTCCACCCGAGACTCAGTGAAATTGAAATCGCTGTGAAGATGCAGTGTACCCGCGGCAAGACGGAAAGACCCCGTGAACCTTTACTATAGCTTGACACTGAACATTGAGCCTTGATGTGTAGGATAGGTGGGAGGCTTTGAAGCGTGGACGCCAGTCTGCGTGGAGCCAACCTTGAAATACCACCCTTTAATGTTTGATGTTCTAACGTGGACCCGTGATCCGGGTTGCGGACAGTGTCTGGTGGGTAGTTTGACTGGGGCGGTCTCCTCCTAAAGCGTAACGGAGGAGCACGAAGGTCAGCTAATCCTGGTCGGACATCAGGAGGTTAGTGCAATGGCATAAGCTGGCTTGACTGCGAGCGTGACGGCGCGAGCAGGTGCGAAAGCAGGTCATAGTGATCCGGTGGTTCTGAATGGAAGGGCCATCGCTCAACGGATAAAAGGTACTCCGGGGATAACAGGCTGATACCGCCCAAGAGTTCATATCGACGGCGGTGTTTGGCACCTCGATGTCGGCTCATCACATCCTGGGGCTGAAGTAGGTCCCAAGGGTATGGCTGTTCGCCATTTAAAGTGGTACGCGAGCTGGGTTTAGAACGTCGTGAGACAGTTCGGTCCCTATCTGCCGTGGGCGCTGGAGAATTGAGGGGGGCTGCTCCTAGTACGAGAGGACCGGAGTGGACGCATCACTGGTGTTCGGGTTGTCATGCCAATGGCACTGCCCGGTAGCTAAATGCGGAAGAGATAAGTGCTGAAAGCATCTAAGCACGAAACTTGCCCCGAGATGAGTTCTCCCTGAGACTTTAGGTCTCCTGAAGGAACGTTGAAGACGACGACGTTGATAGGCCGGGTGTGTAAGCGCAGCGATGCGTTGAGCTAACCGGTACTAATGAACCGTGAGGCTTAACCTTACAACGCCGAAGATGTTTTGGCGGATTTGAGTGACGATTTTCAGCTGATACAGATTACATCACTGCGCGAAAGCGGGGTGATAACAGAATTTGCCTGGCGGCACTAGCGCGGTGGTCCCACCTGACCCCATGCCGAACTCAGAAGTGAAACGCCGTAGCGCCGATGGTAGTGTGGGGTCTCCCCATGCGAGAGTAGGGAACTGCCAGGCATCAAATAAAGCAGAAGGCCATCCGTAAGGATGGCCTTTTTGCGTTGTGTTCCGCAGACGGCAACGCTCCTGAGGCTGGGCAAACGGCGTGCCGCCCGGCGTATTAACCTACAACGACAACCACAAGCGAACATCCAGCATATGGGGTACACTAGCCCTGTTTTTGTCTTTGGATGGCGTCTATGAATCACTCCCTTAAACCCTGGAATACCTTTGGCATTGCGCATAATGCGAACCACATCGTGCTTGCCAACAATGTGCAACAGCTCCTTAACGCCTGGCAGAATGCGGTGCAGATCCAACAGCCTGTATTAATTCTGGGCGAAGGGAGTAACGTTCTCTTCCTGAATGATTTTGCCGGAACGGTGATTGTTAACCGCATCATGGGTATCGATATCACTGAAAAAACCGATGCCTGGCATTTGCACGTTGGCGCAGGAGAAAACTGGCACCGACTGGTTCAATATACGCTGAGTCAAGGAATAGCTGGCCTGGAAAATCTGGCCCTGATCCCTGGCTGTGTAGGTTCATCACCCATTCAAAACATCGGCGCGTATGGCGTTGAGCTACAGCGCGTATGCGAGTATGTCGACTGCGTTGAGCTTGCGACTGGCCATACCCAGCGCCTTACCGCTCAAGAGTGCCGCTTTGGCTATCGGGACAGTATCTTTAAGCATGAGTATCAGCATAGTCATGCCATCGTCGCGGTAGGGATACGCCTGACGAAAGCGTGGCAGCCGGTGCTGACCTATGGCGATCTGGCGCGCCTCGATCCGGCTACTGTTACGGCACAGGACGTTTTTGATACCGTCTGCAATATGCGAATGAGCAAGCTTCCCGATCCGAAAGTAAACGGCAACGCAGGAAGCTTTTTTAAAAACCCCGTAGTGAGTGCGGAGACGTCGCGACAGCTGCTGACTCACTATCCTGATGCACCGCACTATCCGCAGGCCGACGGCACCGTCAAGCTGGCTGCCGGTTGGCTTATCGATCGTTGCCAGTTAAAAGGCACGGCAGTAGGGGGTGCAGCCGTACACCGCCAACAGGCGCTTGTACTTATCAATGAAAATCAGGCGACCAGCAAAGATGTGGTAAGTCTGGCTCATCATGTACGTCAGCAGGTAGGAGAAAAATTCAACGTCTGGCTGGAGCCAGAAGTGCGTTTTATTGGCCCAACGGGAGAGGTGAACGCTGTGGAGATCATCGCGTGAAGGACAATACTATTCCATTAACCCTGATTTCAATTTTAGCCGACGGCGAATTCCATTCAGGAGAGCAGCTGGGTGAACGCCTGGGAATGAGCCGGGCAGCCATTAATAAGCACATTCAGACCCTACGCGACTGGGGCGTTGATGTCTTTACCGTTCCGGGAAAAGGCTACAGCCTACCGGAGCCTATCCAGCTGTTAAGCCAGGATTTTATTAGTAGTCAGATAAACCAGGGCCAGGTTGCCGTGCTGCCGGTTATTGATTCAACGAATCAGTATCTGCTGGATCGTATCGGCACCTTACAGTCAGGCGATGCCTGCGTTGCCGAGTATCAGCAGGCGGGGCGGGGTCGGCGCGGGCGTAAGTGGTTCTCTCCTTTTGGCGCAAACCTCTATCTCTCCATGTACTGGCGTCTTGAACAGGGCCCCGCTGCCGCGATTGGCCTGAGCCTGGTGATCGGTATCGTGATGGCAGAAGTGCTGCGCGATCTGGGTGCCAGCCAGGTGCGCGTCAAATGGCCCAACGATCTCTATCTACAGGATCGCAAACTGGCCGGTATTCTCGTTGAGCTGACGGGAAAGACGGGCGATGCGGCACAGATCGTTATTGGGGCTGGGATCAATCTGGCGATGCGGAAGGTTGAGTCTGACGTTATTAACCAGGGATGGATCAATCTTCAGGAAGCGGGGATCGCCATCGATCGTAATACCCTTGCCGCACGGCTAATTAACGAGTTACGCGCTGCGCTGGAGCTGTTCGAGCAGGAGGGGTTAACCCCTTATCTTTCCCGCTGGGAAAAGTTGGATAACTTTATTAACCGTCCGGTCAAACTTATTATTGGTGATAAAGAGATAGTGGGTATTTCACGCGGAATTGATACACAAGGCGCGCTGCTACTTGAGCAGGACGGAGCGACTAAAGCGTGGATGGGCGGTGAAATTTCGTTAAGAAGCGCGGAATAATAGTGAAACAGGGAGCGTAGCGCTCCCTTTTTTATTTGCGTAACCGTACCTGCTCAACTGCATGATTAGCACTTTTAGTCATAATCAGGCTAGCGCGCTCACGAGTAGGTAAGATGTTCTCTTTAAGATTCAGGAAGTTAATCTCTTGCCACAGGGACGTCGCGACCTTCACTGCTTCCTCTTCAGAGAGCTTCGCATAGCTGTGGAAGTACGAGTCCGGGTTGCTAAACGCACCCTCGCGGAATTTTAAAAAGCGATTGATATACCAGCGCTGTAATAGATCTTCCGGAGCGTCAACGTAAATAGAGAAATCGACAAAGTCTGATACAAATACGTGGTGCGGATCGTGAGGATAATCCATTCCGCTCTGCAACACGTTCAGACCTTCAAGGATTAAAATATCGGGATGGGTAACCGTCTTATCCCCATCGGGAATAACATCATAAATAAGATGAGAGTAGACCGGGGCAGTCACATCCGGCACGCCTGATTTAAGATCGGCAACGAACTTCACCAGCCGGTGCATATCATAGGACTGAGGAAAGCCTTTCTTCTTCATCAGGCCGCGATCTTTGAGCACCTGGTTAGGATGCAAAAAACCATCGGTAGTAATTAACTCTACCCGGCGATGCTCAGGCCAGCGGCTCAGCAGCGCCTGCAGTACGCGAGCGGTGGTACTTTTCCCTACGGCCACGCTGCCGGCAATGCTGATGATATACGGGATACGCTGCCCGTTAGTACCCAAGAACTGCTCCAGTACGGCCTGACGGCGCAGGTTAGAGCTAATATAGAAATTGAGTAAACGCGACAGAGGCAGATAGATCTCTGCAACCTCTTCAAGGGAGAGATCTTCATTAATACCTTTTAACCGCGCAATTTCCCCTTCCGTCAGGGTCATCGGCACCGAGTCAC
The DNA here is from genome assembly GCF_019880405.1 of Enterobacter sp. C2. Classification (NCBI taxonomy): domain Bacteria; kingdom Pseudomonadati; phylum Pseudomonadota; class Gammaproteobacteria; order Enterobacterales; family Enterobacteriaceae; genus Enterobacter; species Enterobacter sp. C2. The sequence goes on along the minus strand of NZ_CP082269.1, from coordinate 3,996,476 downwards.
GAAGTGCAGCCCACTGGCTGCGGTTAAACTGTAAGTAAGGCGTCATTAACGTTTGCTCTGCTGCATTCATAAGCATGTTTCTGCGTGCCATTTATCGTCACCGTTCCGAGGATAAACGTTCAGCGATGCGCAGTCCTGAAAGACAGCTCAATAGCACGCTACATTGAAGTTTATTATGGACAATGGGCAGGAGGGTAACATCAGATTGCAGGTAAGGATAAGAAAAAATAGTGGCGAAGAGTGCTTTCACTGATACGCATCACGTAACAGGATCGGCCCACGGTGATTTCGCCGCTTTTTGATATTCCCTTTCCGCTTTACGAAGCGATAAAACGTTGAATATTTGTTCGCCGTTGCATGAAATGACAGCATTTTTTCATGTCAGCGCACAAAATGTGAGCAAGAGAACGTTTTATGCGATTTTTTTGTTGCATGAACCCGCCAGGCTCCCTAGAATGCGCGCTACTTGATGCCGACTTAGCTCAGTAGGTAGAGCAACTGACTTGTAATCAGTAGGTCACCAGTTCGATTCCGGTAGTCGGCACCATCAAGTCCGGTGGGGTTCCCGAGCGGCCAAAGGGAGCAGACTGTAAATCTGCCGTCACAGACTTCGAAGGTTCGAATCCTTCCCCCACCACCACTTTCTGGCAGCATAATTGCCGCCTGAGCTGGTTAAAAAATTAAGCAGCTCGAACATAAAAAGAGAGCAATCTCTTTTTTGTTACAGAAAGAACTGGGTAGCCGAGTTTCAGGATGCGGGCATCGTATAATGGCTATTACCTCAGCCTTCCAAGCTGATGATGCGGGTTCGATTCCCGCTGCCCGCTCCAATACGTGCTGATATGGCTCAGTTGGTAGAGCGCACCCTTGGTAAGGGTGAGGTCCCCAGTTCGACTCTGGGTATCAGCACCACTTCACTTCTCCCTCCCGTTTCTCTCTGTTTACATTTAAAAGCATTCAACAAGTCGGGCATGTTGCCTGGTTGATGTGGTGATATCACCGATTTATCCGTGTCTTAGAGGGACAATCGATGTCTAAAGAAAAGTTTGAACGTACAAAACCGCACGTTAACGTCGGTACTATCGGCCACGTTGACCATGGTAAAACAACGCTGACCGCTGCCATCACTACCGTTCTGGCTAAAACCTACGGTGGTTCTGCTCGTGCATTCGACCAGATCGATAACGCACCGGAAGAGAAAGCTCGTGGTATCACCATCAACACCTCTCACGTTGAGTATGACACCCCGACTCGCCACTACGCACACGTAGACTGCCCGGGCCACGCCGACTATGTTAAAAACATGATCACCGGTGCTGCGCAGATGGACGGCGCGATCCTGGTTGTTGCTGCGACTGACGGCCCGATGCCGCAGACCCGTGAGCACATCCTGCTGGGTCGTCAGGTAGGCGTTCCGTACATCATCGTGTTCCTGAACAAATGCGACATGGTTGATGACGAAGAGCTGCTGGAACTGGTTGAGATGGAAGTGCGTGAACTTCTGTCCCAGTACGACTTCCCGGGCGACGACACCCCGATCATTCGTGGTTCCGCGCTGAAAGCGCTGGAAGGCGAAGCTGAGTGGGAAGAGAAGATCGTTGAGCTGGCTGGCTACCTTGGATTCCTACATCCCGGAACCAGAGCGTGCGATTGACAAGCCGTTCCTGCTGCCGATCGAAGACGTATTCTCCATCTCCGGTCGTGGTACCGTTGTTACCGGTCGTGTAGAGCGCGGTATCATCAAAGTTGGTGAAGAAGTTGAAATCGTTGGTATCAAAGATACTGCGAAATCTACCTGTACCGGCGTTGAAATGTTCCGCAAACTGCTGGACGAAGGTCGTGCGGGCGAGAACTGCGGCGTTCTGCTGCGTGGTATCAAGCGTGAAGAGATCCAGCGTGGCCAGGTTCTGGCTAAGCCGGGCTCAATCAAGCCGCACACCAAGTTCGAATCCGAAGTGTACATCCTGTCCAAAGACGAAGGCGGCCGTCACACTCCGTTCTTCAAAGGCTACCGTCCGCAGTTCTACTTCCGTACAACTGACGTGACTGGCACCATCGAACTGCCGGAAGGCGTTGAGATGGTTATGCCGGGCGACAACATCAAAATGGTTGTTACCCTGATCCACCCGATCGCGATGGACGACGGTCTGCGTTTCGCAATCCGTGAAGGCGGCCGTACCGTTGGCGCAGGCGTTGTTGCTAAAGTTCTCAGCTAATCGCTGATAACATTTGACGCAATGCGCATGAAAAGGGCATCATTTGATGCCCTTTTTGCACGCTTTCGAACCAGAACCTGGCTCATCAGTGATTTTTTTTGTCATAATCATTGCTGAGACAGGCTCTGTAGATGGCGTAAGAGCCGGAGCATTTCGGTTAGGTTTGCCTCGCGTCCGCGGGGCAAAATGTTTTTCTGAATTCTTGTGACAGGTTGGTTTATGAGTGCGAATACCGAAGCTCAAGGGAGCGGGCGCGGCCTGGAAGCGATGAAGTGGGTTGTCGTTGCTGTATTGCTGATCGTAGCTATCGTTGGCAACTACCTCTATCGTGACATGATGCTGCCGTTACGCGCGCTGGCAGTAGTAATTCTTATTGCTGCAGCGGGTGGTGTCGCGCTGTTGACGACAAAGGGTAAAGCGACCGTTGCTTTTGCCCGTGAAGCGAGAACCGAAGTCCGTAAAGTGATTTGGCCAACTCGCCAGGAAACGTTGCACACTACACTGATTGTGGCCGCAGTGACCGCTGTTATGTCACTTATCCTGTGGGGACTGGATGGTATTCTGGTTCGCCTGGTATCCTTTATCACTGGCCTGAGGTTCTGAGATGTCTGAAGCCCCTAAAAAGCGCTGGTACGTCGTTCAGGCGTTTTCCGGTTTTGAAGGCCGCGTAGCGACTTCGCTGCGTGAGCATATCAAATTACACAATATGGAAGAGCTGTTTGGCGAAGTCATGGTGCCGACCGAAGAAGTGGTCGAGATCCGTGGCGGCCAGCGCCGCAAAAGCGAGCGCAAGTTCTTCCCAGGTTACGTTCTGGTCCAGATGGTCATGAACGATGCCAGCTGGCACCTGGTGCGCAGCGTGCCGCGCGTGATGGGCTTTATCGGCGGTACGTCAGACCGTCCGGCCCCGATCAGCGACAAAGAAGTTGACGCTATCATGAACCGCCTGCAGCAGGTTGGCGACAAGCCGCGTCCGAAAACCCTGTTTGAGCCGGGTGAAATGGTCCGTGTTAACGACGGTCCGTTTGCTGACTTTAACGGCGTGGTGGAAGAGGTGGACTACGAGAAGTCCCGCCTGAAGGTTTCTGTCTCTATCTTCGGTCGTGCGACGCCGGTAGAGCTGGACTTCGGCCAGGTCGAAAAAGCCTAATAGCCCAGGCGATCAAAAAAGCAACGATTTACCCGTTGCACAAGGCGCGAGATTGGACTACAATTTCGCGCCTTTTGTTTTTATGGGTCACGTACCCGTAAGACACACTATTTATCACGGGGAGCTTCATTGAAGCGCTATTACCCATACTGAGGATTTAAGAATGGCTAAGAAAGTCCAGGCCTACGTCAAGCTGCAGGTTGCAGCTGGCATGGCAAACCCGAGCCCACCGGTTGGTCCGGCTCTGGGTCAGCAGGGTGTTAACATCATGGAATTCTGTAAAGCGTTTAACGCCAAAACTGATTCCATCGAGAAAGGTCTGCCGATTCCGGTTGTTATTACCGTTTACGCTGACCGTTCTTTCACTTTCGTTACCAAAACGCCTCCGGCAGCTGTACTGCTGAAGAAAGCGGCTGGTATCAAGTCTGGTTCTGGCAAGCCGAACAAAGACAAAGTGGGTACAATTACTCGCGCTCAGCTGCAAGAAATTGCACAGACTAAAGCGGCGGACATGACTGGTGCAGACGTTGAAGCGATGACTCGCTCCATCGAAGGTACTGCTCGTTCCATGGGCCTGGTAGTGGAGGGTTAAGACATGACTAAACTGACCAAGCGCATGCGTGTTATCCGTGAGAAAGTTGATGCAACCAAGCAGTACGACATCAACGAAGCTATCGCTCTGCTGAAAGAGCTGGCTACCGCTAAATTCAACGAAAGCGTTGACGTTGCTGTTAACCTCGGCATCGACGCTCGTAAATCTGACCAGAACGTTCGTGGCGCAACCGTACTGCCTAACGGCACCGGTCGTTCCGTACGTGTAGCCGTATTTGCCCAGGGCCCGAACGCTGAAGCAGCTAAAGCTGCTGGCGCAGAGCTGGTAGGTATGGAAGATCTGGCCGATCAGATCAAGAAAGGCGAAATGAACTTTGACGTTGTTATTGCTTCCCCGGATGCAATGCGCGTTGTTGGCCAGCTCGGCCAGGTTCTGGGCCCGCGCGGCCTGATGCCGAACCCGAAAGTCGGTACCGTAACCCCTAACGTTGCTGAAGCAGTTAAGAACGCTAAAGCAGGTCAGGTTCGTTACCGTAACGACAAAAACGGCATCATCCACACCACCATCGGTAAAGTGGACTTTGACGCTGACAAACTGAAAGAAAACCTGGAAGCCCTGCTGGTTGCGCTGAAAAAAGCAAAACCGACTCAGGCGAAAGGCGTGTACATCAAGAAAGTTAGCATCTCCACCACCATGGGTGCAGGTGTTGCGGTTGACCAGGCTGGTCTGAGCGCAGCGGCGAACTAATATTCGCCTTTACGTGGGCGGTGGATTTGTCTACAATCTTCGCCCACGAAAGATTTTCGGTTGGAGCCTGGCCTAATCCAGGCCTCCGTCCAAGACCGCAGGTGTCTCGCAAGAGACTTAATTCCCTGCGTAGACGGTGACAGAACCTGAAGACATTTTTTAAGTATCTTTGGCTTGTTTCTGCTCACCGTATTTAGACGCTCCCTTCTTTGAGGGGAGTGAAGTGAGTTCCAGAGCATGAGCTCTGGCAAACATCCAGGAGCAAAGCTAATGGCTTTAAATCTTCAAGACAAACAAGCGATTGTTGCTGAAGTCAGCGAAGTAGCCAAAGGCGCGCTGTCTGCAGTAGTTGCGGATTCCCGTGGCGTTACTGTAGACAAAATGACTGAACTGCGTAAAGCAGGTCGTGAAGCTGGCGTTTACATGCGTGTTGTTCGTAACACCCTGCTGCGCCGCGTCGTTGAGGGTACTCAGTTCGAGTGCCTGAAAGACACGTTTGTTGGTCCGACCCTGATTGCATACTCTATGGAACACCCGGGCGCTGCTGCTCGTCTGTTCAAAGAGTTCGCGAAAGCGAATGCAAAATTTGAGGTTAAAGCCGCAGCCTTTGAAGGTGAGTTGATCCCGGCATCGCAGATCGATCGCCTGGCAACCCTGCCGACCTACGAAGAAGCAATTGCACGCCTGATGGCAACCATGAAAGAAGCCTCTGCAGGCAAACTGGTTCGCACTCTGGCTGCTGTACGCGATGCGAAAGAAGCTGCTTAATCGCAGTTATCTTTATCAAGCATCTGCTTACGTATAAACTTATTCTGATATTCAGGAACAATTTAAATGTCTATCACTAAAGATCAAATCATTGAAGCAGTATCCGCTATGTCCGTAATGGACGTTGTAGAGCTGATCTCTGCAATGGAAGAAAAATTCGGTGTTTCCGCTGCTGCTGCTGTAGCTGTTGCTGCAGGCCCGGCTGAAGCTGCTGAAGAGAAAACTGAATTCGACGTTATTCTGAAAGCCGCTGGCGCTAACAAAGTTGCTGTTATCAAAGCAGTACGTGGCGCAACTGGCCTGGGTCTGAAAGAAGCTAAAGACCTGGTAGAATCTGCTCCTGCCGCTCTGAAAGAAGGCATCAGCAAAGACGACGCCGAAGCTCTGAAAAAATCTCTGGAAGAAGCTGGCGCTGAAGTTGAAGTTAAATAAGCCAACCCTTCCGGTTGCAGCCTGAGAAATTAGGCTGATGGCTGGTGACTTTTTAGTCACCAGCCTTTTTGCGCTGTAGGGTGTTAGTAGCGTTTCACACTGTTTGGCTACTGATCTCCCTCACAATGCTTGTTTCTATCGACGACTTAATATATTGCGACAGCGCCTGCGCACTGTGTAAATCGCGACGAAATGGTTTAAGCGTGATAGCAACAAGCATTGCGGAAAGTGCTCCACTTTCCGGTCAACAAAATAGTGTTGCACAAACTGCCCCCGTCGTCGGGCAGATGGGTCGACTTGTCAGCGAGCTGAGGAACCCTAATGGTTTACTCCTATACCGAGAAAAAACGTATTCGTAAGGATTTTGGAAAGCGTCCGCAAGTACTGGACATTCCTTATCTCCTTTCTATCCAGCTTGACTCGTTCCAGAAGTTTATCGAGCAAGATCCTGAAGGACAATATGGTCTGGAAGCGGCGTTTCGTTCCGTGTTCCCGATCGCGAGCTACAGCGGTAACTCCGAGCTGCAATACGTCAGCTACCGTCTGGGCGAGCCTGTCTTTGATGTGAAAGAGTGCCAGATCCGCGGCGTGACCTACTCGGCACCGCTGCGCGTAAAACTGCGCCTGGTGATCTACGAGCGCGAAGCGCCGGAAGGCACCGTTAAAGACATCAAAGAGCAAGAAGTTTACATGGGCGAAATTCCGCTCATGACCGATAACGGTACCTTTGTTATTAACGGTACTGAGCGCGTCATCGTGTCTCAGCTTCACCGTAGTCCTGGCGTATTCTTTGACAGCGACAAAGGTAAAACGCACTCTTCAGGTAAAGTACTGTATAACGCGCGCATCATTCCTTACCGCGGCTCCTGGCTGGACTTCGAGTTTGACCCGAAAGACAACCTGTTCGTGCGTATCGACCGTCGCCGTAAGCTGCCTGCGACCATCATCCTGCGCGCGCTGAACTATACCACTGAGCAGATCCTTGACCTGTTCTTTGAAAAAGTCACTTTCGAAATCCGCGACAACAAGCTGCAGATGGAGCTGGTCCCGGAGCGTCTGCGTGGCGAAACCGCCTCGTTTGATATCGAAGCCGACGGCAAAGTGTATGTCGAAAAAGGCCGCCGTATTACCGCGCGCCACATTCGCCAGCTGGAAAAAGATGAGATCAAACACATCGAAGTACCGGTTGAATACATTGCGGGCAAAGTGGCTGCAAAAGATTACGTTGATACCTCCACCGGCGAGCTGATCTGCCCGGCTAACATGGAGCTGTCTCTGGATCTGCTGGCTAAGCTGAGCCAGTCCGGTCACAAACGTATTGAAACGCTGTTCACCAACGATCTGGATCACGGCGCGTACATGTCGGAAACGATTCGTGTCGATCCAACTACCGATCGCCTGAGCGCGCTGGTAGAGATCTACCGCATGATGCGTCCTGGTGAGCCGCCGACCCGTGAAGCAGCGGAAAGCCTGTTCGAGAACCTGTTCTTCTCCGAAGACCGCTACGATCTCTCTGCGGTTGGTCGTATGAAGTTCAACCGTTCTCTGCTGCGTGACGAGATCGAAGGTTCCGGTATCCTGAGCAAAGATGACATCATCCAGGTGATGAAAAAGCTCATCGGTATCCGTAACGGTATTGGCGAAGTGGATGATATCGACCACCTCGGCAACCGTCGTATCCGTTCCGTAGGCGAAATGGCGGAAAACCAGTTCCGCGTTGGCCTGGTCCGCGTTGAGCGTGCAGTGAAAGAGCGTCTCTCACTGGGCGATCTCGATACCCTGATGCCTCAGGATATGATCAACGCCAAGCCGATCTCTGCGGCAGTGAAAGAGTTCTTTGGCTCCAGCCAGCTGTCTCAGTTTATGGACCAGAACAACCCGCTGTCTGAGATCACGCACAAGCGTCGTATCTCTGCACTGGGCCCGGGCGGTCTGACCCGTGAGCGCGCAGGCTTTGAAGTTCGAGACGTACACCCGACCCACTACGGTCGCGTATGTCCTATCGAAACGCCTGAAGGTCCGAACATCGGTCTGATCAACTCCCTGTCCGTGTATGCACAGACTAACGAATATGGCTTCCTTGAGACGCCGTACCGTAAAGTCACCGACGGCGTTGTGACCGACGAGATCCACTACCTCTCTGCTATCGAAGAGGGTAACTATGTTATCGCCCAGGCGAACACCAACCTGGACGAAGAAGGTCGCTTTGTTGATGACCTCGTTACCTGTCGTAGCAAAGGCGAATCCAGCTTGTTCAGCAACGACCAGGTTGACTACATGGACGTTTCCACCCAGCAGGTGGTTTCCGTCGGTGCGTCCCTGATCCCGTTCCTGGAACACGATGACGCCAACCGTGCATTGATGGGTGCGAACATGCAACGTCAGGCGGTTCCGACCCTGCGCGCTGATAAGCCGCTGGTAGGTACCGGTATGGAACGTGCTGTTGCCGTTGACTCCGGTGTTACTGCGGTGGCGAAACGTGGCGGTACCGTTCAGTACGTGGATGCGTCCCGTATCGTTATCAAAGTTAACGATGATGAGATGTACCCGGGCGAAGCGGGTATCGACATCTACAACCTGACCAAGTACACCCGTTCTAACCAGAACACCTGTATCAACCAGATGCCGTGTGTCTCTCTGGGTGAGCCAATCGAACGTGGCGACGTGCTGGCAGACGGCCCGTCCACCGACCTCGGTGAGCTGGCGCTGGGTCAGAACATGCGCGTAGCGTTCATGCCGTGGAATGGTTACAACTTCGAAGACTCCATCCTCGTTTCCGAGCGTGTGGTCCAGGAAGATCGTTTCACCACCATCCACATTCAGGAACTGGCGTGCGTGTCTCGTGACACCAAGCTGGGGCCGGAAGAGATCACCGCTGACATCCCGAACGTGGGTGAAGCTGCGCTCTCTAAACTGGATGAATCCGGTATCGTTTACATCGGTGCGGAAGTGACCGGCGGTGACATTCTGGTTGGTAAGGTAACGCCGAAAGGTGAAACCCAGCTGACTCCAGAAGAGAAGCTGCTGCGTGCGATCTTCGGTGAGAAAGCGTCTGACGTTAAAGACTCTTCTCTGCGCGTACCAAACGGTGTTTCCGGTACGGTTATCGACGTTCAGGTCTTTACTCGCGATGGCGTAGAGAAAGACAAACGTGCGCTGGAAATCGAAGAGATGCAGCTGAAGCAGGCGAAAAAAGACCTGTCTGAAGAACTGCAGATCCTCGAAGCTGGCCTGTTCAGCCGTATCCATGCCGTGCTGGTATCCGGTGGCGTTGAAGCTGAGAAGCTCGACAAACTGCCGCGCGACCGCTGGTTGGAGCTGGGCCTGACCGACGAAGAGAAACAGAATCAGCTGGAACAGCTGGCTGAGCAGTATGACGAACTGAAACACGAGTTCGAGAAGAAACTCGAAGCGAAACGCCGCAAAATCACTCAGGGCGACGATCTGGCACCGGGCGTGCTGAAGATTGTAAAAGTGTATCTGGCCGTGAAACGTCAGATCCAGCCGGGTGATAAAATGGCGGGTCGTCACGGTAACAAGGGTGTTATCTCTAAGATCAACCCGATCGAAGATATGCCTTACGATGAGAACGGCACGCCGGTCGACATCGTACTGAACCCGCTGGGCGTACCGTCTCGTATGAACATTGGTCAGATCCTCGAAACCCACCTGGGTATGGCTGCGAAAGGCATCGGCGAGAAAATCAACGCCATGCTGAAGCAGCAGGAAGAGGTCGCGAAACTGCGCGAGTTCATCCAGCGTGCGTACGATCTGGGCACTGACGTTCGCCAGAAAGTTGACCTGAATACCTTCAGCGATGAAGAAGTTCTGCGTCTGGCTGAAAACCTGCGCAAAGGTATGCCAATCGCAACGCCGGTCTTCGACGGTGCGAAAGAGTCTGAAATCAAGGAGCTGTTACAGCTGGGTGGCCTGCCGACGTCCGGTCAGATCACGCTGTTCGACGGTCGTACCGGCGAGCAGTTCGAGCGCCAGGTTACCGTTGGCTACATGTACATGCTGAAACTGAACCACTTGGTTGATGACAAGATGCACGCGCGTTCTACCGGTTCTTACAGCCTGGTTACTCAGCAGCCGCTGGGTGGTAAGGCGCAGTTCGGTGGTCAGCGCTTCGGGGAGATGGAAGTGTGGGCGCTGGAAGCATACGGCGCAGCATACACCCTGCAGGAAATGCTCACCGTTAAGTCTGATGATGTGAACGGTCGTACCAAGATGTATAAAAACATCGTGGACGGCAACCATCAGATGGAACCGGGCATGCCTGAGTCCTTCAACGTACTGTTGAAAGAGATTCGTTCGCTGGGTATCAACATCGAACTGGAAGACGAGTAACTCTCGCTCAAACAGGTCACTGGTGCTGGGGTAATACCCGGCACCAGATTGTGCTAACTCCGACGGGAGCAAATCCGTGAAAGATTTATTAAAGTTTCTGAAAGCGCAGACTAAAACCGAAGAGTTTGATGCGATCAAAATTGCTCTGGCTTCGCCAGACATGATCCGTTCATGGTCTTTCGGTGAAGTGAAAAAGCCGGAAACCATTAACTACCGTACGTTCAAACCTGAGCGTGACGGCCTTTTCTGTGCGCGTATTTTCGGGCCAGTAAAAGATTACGAGTGCCTGTGCGGTAAGTACAAGCGCCTGAAACACCGTGGTGTGATCTGTGAGAAGTGCGGCGTTGAAGTGACCCAGACTAAAGTGCGTCGTGAGCGCATGGGCCACATCGAGCTGGCGTCTCCGACTGCCCACATTTGGTTCCTGAAATCGCTGCCGTCCCGTATCGGTCTGCTGCTGGATATGCCCCTGCGTGATATCGAGCGCGTGCTGTACTTCGAATCCTATGTGGTTATCGAAGGCGGCATGACCAACCTGGAGCGTCATCAGATCCTGACTGAAGAGCAGTATCTGGACGCGCTGGAAGAGTTCGGTGACGAGTTCGACGCGAAGATGGGTGCGGAAGCTATCCAGGCCCTGCTGAAGAGCATGGATCTGGAGCAAGAGTGCGAGCAGCTGCGTGAAGAGCTGAACGAAACTAACTCCGAAACCAAGCGTAAGAAGCTGACCAAGCGTATCAAGCTGCTGGAAGCGTTCGTACAGTCTGGCAACAAGCCGGAGTGGATGATCCTGACCGTTCTGCCGGTTCTGCCGCCAGATCTGCGTCCGCTGGTACCGCTGGACGGCGGTCGTTTCGCTACGTCAGATCTGAACGATCTGTATCGTCGCGTGATCAACCGTAACAACCGTCTGAAGCGTCTGCTGGATCTGGCTGCGCCAGACATCATCGTACGTAACGAAAAACGTATGCTGCAGGAAGCGGTAGATGCCCTGCTGGATAACGGCCGTCGCGGTCGTGCCATCACCGGCTCTAACAAGCGTCCGCTGAAATCTTTGGCCGATATGATCAAAGGTAAGCAGGGTCGTTTCCGTCAGAACCTGCTCGGTAAGCGTGTTGACTACTCTGGTCGTTCTGTTATCACCGTAGGTCCATACCTGCGTCTGCATCAGTGCGGCCTGCCGAAGAAAATGGCGCTGGAGCTGTTCAAACCGTTCATCTACGGCAAGCTGGAGCTGCGTGGCCTGGCCACCACCATCAAAGCCGCTAAGAAGATGGTTGAGCGTGAAGAAGCTGTCGTTTGGGATATCCTGGACGAAGTGATCCGCGAACACCCGGTACTGCTGAACCGTGCACCAACCCTGCACCGTTTGGGTATCCAGGCATTTGAGCCGGTTCTGATCGAAGGTAAAGCAATCCAGCTGCACCCGCTAGTTTGTGCGGCATACAACGCCGACTTCGATGGTGACCAGATGGCTGTTCACGTACCGCTGACGCTGGAAGCCCAGCTGGAAGCGCGTGCGCTGATGATGTCTACCAACAACATTCTGTCTCCGGCGAACGGCGAACCTATCATCGTTCCGTCTCAGGACGTTGTACTGGGTCTGTACTACATGACCCGTGACTGTGTTAACGCCAAAGGCGAAGGCATGGTGCTGACTGGCCCGAAAGAAGCCGAGCGTATCTATCGCGCTGGCCTGGCCTCTCTGCATGCGCGCGTTAAAGTGCGTATCACCGAATATGAAAAAGATGAAAACGGCGAGTTCGTTGCGAAAACCAGCATTAAAGACACGACCGTTGGCCGTGCCATTCTGTGGATGATCGTACCGAAAGGTCTGCCTTTCTCCATCGTCAACCAGGCGCTGGGCAAGAAAGCGATCTCCAAAATGCTGAACACCTGTTACCGCATTCTGGGCCTGAAACCGACCGTTATTTTTGCGGATCAGACGATGTACACCGGCTTTGCTTACGCAGCGCGTTCAGGTGCATCCGTTGGTATCGATGACATGGTCATCCCGGAGAAAAAATACGAGATCATCAGCGAAGCAGAAGCTGAAGTTGCTGAGATTCAGGAGCAGTTCCAGTCTGGTCTGGTAACCGCTGGCGAACGCTACAACAAAGTTATCGATATCTGGGCTGCGGCGAACGATCGTGTATCCAAAGCGATGATGGATAACCTGCAAACCGAAACCGTGATTAACCGTGACGGCGTAGAAGAGCAGCAGGTCTCCTTCAACAGCATCTACATGATGGCCGACTCCGGTGCGCGTGGTTCTGCGGCACAGATTCGTCAGCTGGCAGGTATGCGTGGTCTGATGGCGAAGCCGGATGGCTCCATCATCGAAACGCCGATCACCGCGAACTTCCGTGAAGGTCTGAACGTACTCCAGTACTTCATCTCCACGCACGGTGCGCGTAAAGGTCTGGCGGATACCGCACTGAAAACGGCAAACTCCGGTTATCTGACGCGTCGTCTGGTTGACGTTGCGCAGGATCTGGTTGTTACCGAAGATGACTGTGGCACGCTGGAAGGCATCACCATGACCCCGGTTATCGAGGGTGGTGACGTTAAAGAGCCGCTGCGCGATCGCGTTCTGGGTCGTGTAACTGCGGAAGATATCCTGAAGCCGGGTACGGCGGACATTCTGGTTCCACGCAACACGCTGCTGCATGAGCAGATGTGTGACCTGTTGGAAGAGAACTCCGTTGACTCTGTGAAAGTGCGTTCCGTTGTATCCTGTGACACCGACTTTGGTGTGTGTGCCCACTGCTACGGTCGTGACCTGGCGCGTGGCCACATCATCAACAAAGGTGAGGCTATCGGCGTTATCGCTGCACAGTCCATCGGTGAGCCGGGTACACAGCTGACCATGCGTACGTTCCACATCGGTGGTGCGGCATCGCGTGCGGCTGCTGAGTCCAGCATCCAGGTGAAAAACAAAGGTAGCATCAAGCTCAGCAACGCGAAATCGGTTGTGAACTCTAGCGGTAAGCTGGTGGTAACCTCCCGTAACACCGAGCTGAAGCTGATCGACGAGTTCGGTCGTACCAAAGAGAGCTATAAAGTGCCTTACGGTGCGGTTATGGCCAAGGGTGATGGCGAGCAGGTTGCTGGCGGCGAGACCGTAGCAAACTGGGATCCGCACACCATGCCGGTAATCACTGAAGTGGCTGGTTTCATCCGCTTCACTGATATGATCGACGGCCAGACGATTACTCGTCAAACCGACGAACTGACCGGTCTCTCCTCGCTGGTGGTTCTGGATTCTGCAGAACGTACCGCGGGTGGTAAAGATCTGCGTCCGGCGCTGAAAATCGTTGATGCGAACGGTAACGACGTTCTGATCCCGGGCACCGATATGCCGGCTCAGTACTTCCTGCCGGGTAAAGCGATTGTCCAGCTGGAAGATGGCGTGCAGATCGGTGCGGGTGATGCTCTGGCGCGTATTCCTCAGGAATCCAGCGGTACCAAAGATATCACCGGTGGTCTGCCGCGCGTTGCGGATCTGTTCGAAGCGCGTCGTCCGAAAGAGCCAGCAATCCTGGCGGAAATCAGCGGTATCATCTCCTTCGGTAAAGAGACCAAAGGGAAACGTCGTCTGGTTATCACGCCGTTAGACGGTAGCGATCCGTACGAAGAGATGATCCCGAAATGGCGTCAGCTCAACGTGTTTGAAGGCGAGCGTGTAGAGCGTGGTGACGTGGTTTCCGACGGTCCGGAAGCACCGCACGACATTCTGCGTCTTCGTGGCGTTCACGCGGTTACGCGTTACATCACCAACGAAGTGCAGGACGTTTACCGTCTGCAGGGCGTTAAGATCAACGATAAGCACATCGAAGTTATCGTGCGTCAGATGCTGCGTAAAGCCACCATTGCTAACGCAGGAAGCTCCGACTTCCTCGAAGGCGAGCAGGTGGAATACTCTCGCGTCAAGATCGCCAACCGCGATCTGGAAGCGAACGGCAAAATCGCAGCAACCTATGCTCGCGATCTGCTGGGTATTACCAAAGCGTCTCTGGCAACCGAGTCCTTCATCTCCGCGGCATCGTTCCAGGAGACGACTCGTGTGCTTACCGAAGCAGCCGTTGCGGGCAAACGCGACGAACTGCGCGGTCTGAAAGAGAACGTTATCGTGGGTCGTCTGATCCCGGCCGGTACTGGTTATGCGTACCACCAGGATCGTATGCGCCGTCGTGCCGCTGGCGAACTGCCGGCAGCACCGCAGGTGACTGCTGAAGACGCTTCTGCCAGCCTGGCAGAGCTGCTGAACGCAGGCCTGGGCGGTTCCGACAACGACTAACGCTGCTTTCCGCTAATAAAAACCCGCTTCGGCGGGTTTTTTTATGCCTGAAAATCACAGACCAGGGCCTCGATCGTGTTTCAGGACGCGCGCTACAGGAAGAAAACCCACAATACAGCCTGTCTTCATTCAACAGGTGCCCTTTATGTTCCCGCGTATTTTTCTTTTTACTTTCACCATGCTGATCGGCTGCATGGCGCACGCCGAAACAGCATTTCGCCAACTCACTCTACAAAAAGAGAGCGACCGTCCACTTAATGTTGCCCTCTGGTATCCCACGCTGCAAAGCGGTATGCCCGCCTCGGTGGGCGACAATATTGTGTTCATCGGAACCCAGGCGCTGCGCGATGCAAAACCTGCACCCGGCAAGCATCCCCTGCTGCTGATCTCTCATGGCTATGGCGGCAGCTGGCGTAACCTGAACTGGCTGGCACAGCGTATGAGTGCGCAGGGGTATATCGTGGCAGCAGTCGATCACCCAGGTACCACTACGCATAATAGAAACCCCAAAGCTGCGCAGCAGCTCTGGCAGCGCCCACAGGATTTGCGACGAACGTTGGATGCAATATTGACGGCCCCAGCGCTTGCCGGAGAGGTAGACAACACGCGCATTGCGGCGGTAGGGCATTCACTCGGCGGTTGGACCGTACTTGAGCTCGCCGGAGCGCGTTTTGCTGCAGACCGTTTTATTGCTGACTGCCAAAATCATCCTGACCTGTCGAGCTGCAAGCTGCTCCACACTCTTGGGATTGACCAGCCCTTAGCGGCTGAACATTTGGCTGAAGATGCCCGCGATCCGCGAATCAAAGCGGTCGTGTCACTCGATCTGGGACTGGCGCGCGGCTTTACGCCCGCGAGCCTGAAGCAGATAAGTATCCCGGTACTGATTATGGCGGCACAGGCCGACAGCGATGCGCTACCCGCCAGGCTGGAGTCGGGTCATCTTGCAGCGTTTATTCCTGCGGCATGGCAACGCTATATCCGCGTAGAGGGGGCAACGCACTTTAGCTTTATGCAGCTATGCAAACCCGGTGCGGCGGCCCTGATTGAGCAGGAAGCGCCGGGAGAAGGGATCGTTTGCCTGGATGGAGGCACAGTTAGCCGCAGCGATATCCATCAGCACCTTGCTGACGAGATGGACGCGTTTCTACAGCAGGCGTTAGCGCTTCCTCCGCGGAGCGGCGATACTCGGTTGGGCTCATCCCGCTGATACGGGTAAATTCCCGGTTGAAATTGGATTTAGTTGCAAAGCCAGCCTCGAGCATGATCTCCGTAACCGAGGCATCGGTAGCGAGCAATTGCCGTTGGGCGTGGTGAATGCGAAAGCGGTTGATCCACTGGGAGACGTTGCAGCCCTGCGTCTGGTTCACCGCCTGCGAAATCTGTCGGGCCGGGATACCCATCCTGCGTGCCAGCGTGTTGAGCGTCAGATCGGGGCTAAGGTAGAGGCTCTGCTCGCAGAGGCGTGCCTCAACGCGCTGGCAGAGCAGGGCTAACGCCTCGCTATTATTCTGGGATTCAGTCGCGGGTATGCCTTCATCGGGAGGCACGTTTTTCCCGTTATAGATAATCGCCAGACAGATAAACGGCAGCAGGATCGCCTGCGAGAGTGCCACCAGCTGAGGGGCCTGGTGGCCCTGGTAAAAACTGAAATCCACCGCGATAGCCAGATCGGTCAGGCCGGAAAAGCAGAGAAAGCTGCCTGCCAGAAATGCCATGCGTGCCGCCGGGCCTGCATCATTCAGGCGGCTAAAGATAAACGCATCCGGCCCCTGATATGCCGTGCCAATAAGTGTGCAGCCATAGCCGACGTACAGCGCCATCAGCACCGCATCGGTGGTGGCAGGCGCAACAAGGTTTAGTCCCAGCGCAATGGCAGAGGGGATGAGGCATATCGCTAATTTCTGTCTGCCACTGCGTTCCGTTAACCGGGCAAAGCAGCGCCAGGCCAGAGGAGGCAGGGCGATAGCAACAATGGACTGGATCTGGCGCAGGTAGAGGGCATCGAACTGCCAGCGCAGGGCCGACATCAATACCAACAGAGCGCAGCCGGCGATAAACGTGGCGGTGCTACGGTAGCCGTATCCACGCTGCAGGCAAACCTTCGTCAGCAACATGAGCAAAATAACGAAGGTCAAAAAGGGGAGCGGAACAGCGGGCATAGGCTACCTGTGTGGATTTATAAACGTGCTTTGATGCTATGTTGTGCCATAAATCTGGCCATAAAACACGTTACCACTTTTGGCAGTAAAGAATTGCCGGATGGCGCTGCGCTTATCCGGCCTACAAACACCATAGTTACTGTATGGCTGGCAGTCGTCGGTAAAGCTCGATCATATCCCCGGCCAGATCCTGAATCACCATCGCATTCATCAGGTGATCCTGAGAGTGAACGGTGATCAGGTTAACCGGCAGTTTGCCCACGCCTTCGTCCAGGCCTATCAGCTGGGTCTGGATGGTGTGCGCATGCTTAACATATTCGCGCGACTCTTCCATTGCCTTTTCGGCTTCGTCAAATTCACCTTTGCGTGCCATCTGTAATGCCGTCAGGGCAGCGCTACGTGCCGCGCCTGCGTTGACCAGCAGTTCCATGATTGTTGTTTCTAAGTCTTCCATTATGACTCCAGCAGCTTGAGCGCTTTATCCAGCACCACGTCACCCTTCATCATGCCGTAGTCCATCATATCGATTACCGTGACCTTCTTGCCCAGCGGATCCGCCTGCGCCTGCAGTTTCGCCTGCTCATACTTCACCTGTGGGCCCAGCAGGATGATATCGGCCTCGGCAAGGTTCTCCTTGAACTCGGAAACCGGTACCGCTTTGATAGAGACCTCGACGCCTTTTTTCTGCGCCGCCTCTTTCATGCGTTGAACCAACATGCTGGTGGACATACCCGCTGCACAGCATAAGACAATGTTTTTCATAGCCAGCCTCGACAACGATGGGATAAATAAACATTAATCCCACCGTCTGGTTCAACAACCGCTTTACCGTGATTGTGTGTGGAGTATCACAAACAATTCTTACGAACGGGATCCGTTCGCCCGAGATAGCTATCCCAGTCTTTCCACACCGGTTGCAGGCCGTTGCGCAGCAGGGCGCTCGCCACCTCCTCCGGACGGCGACCGTCGTGCGGCGCGAACTGCTCCAGCTCAGGGTGATTGTCAGCATAGCCACCGGGCTGGGTTTTCGAGAAGGCGCTGACGCTGGTGATGCCCAGCGGCACAACACGATCGCGGAACCACGGCGACTCCCGCGTAGAGAGAGACAGCTCCACGTCGGGTGCCAGCAGGCGGAAGGCACAGATGGTTTGCACCAGCTGGCGCTCATCCATCAGCGAGGCGGGTTCAATGCCTCCTGCGCACGGACGCAGGCGTGGGAAGGAGATAGAGTAGCGGCTCTGCCAGTAGTGCTGCTGGAGCCAGAGCAGATGCTCCGCCACCATGTAGCAATCCACCCGCCAGCTGTCGGAGAGACCCACCAGCGCGCCAAGGCCAATCCTGTCGATCCCCGCCCGGCCAAGCCGGTCCGGCGTCTCCAGCCGCCAGAAGAAATCCTGCTTGTTGCCCTTCAGGTGATGGCGGGCATAGGTTGCCTCATGATAGGTCTCCTGATAGACCATCACCCCGTCTAAGCCCAGGGCCTTAAGCTCGGCATACTCCGCCTGCGACAGCGGCTGCACCTCCATCTGTAATGAGGCGAACTGACGGCGAATAGCCGGGAAATGGCGGCGAAAGTAGTCCATTCCCACTTTTGTCTGATGCTCCCCAGTCACCAGCAGGAGATGTTCAAAGCCCATCTCGCGGATCGCCGCGCACTCGCGCAGGATCTCCGCTTCGTCCAGGGTCTTACGTTTGATGCGGTTGCTCATGGAGAAGCCGCAGTAGGTGCAGTCGTTGGCGCACAAGTTAGAGAGATAGAGCGGGACGTAGAGGCCGACGGCGTTGCCAAAGCGCTGGCGGGTAAGACGCTGCGACCGCTGGGCCAGCGGCTCAAGGTAGTCGCTGGCGGCAGGAGAGAGCAGGGCCATCATGTCATCGCGGGTCAACTGGGTAGCCGCTAATGCTCGCTCAACGTCGGCGCGGGTCTTACTGTGGATGCGTAGCCGGATATCGTCCCAGTTAAGCTGCCGCCAGTAGTCGCTGAAGGTCTTCATATGCCCGTCTCCAGAAAGCCGGTCAGCGGGCTGGTGGCGCTGGCAACACTGTTCACCGCCCCCGGTCCCGCCTGGCGCGCCAGGCGTCCGGCTTCAACGGCCAGCTTGAACGCACGGGCCATTGCCACCGGATCGTTAGCGACGGCAATGGCGGTATTCACCAGTACCGCGCTGGCCCCCATCTCCAGCGCCTCAGCCGCGTGGCTGGGGGTACCAATTCCGGCATCGACCACTACCGGCACCCGCGCCTGGGCGATGATAATCTCCAGCATGGCGCGGGTGGCCAGGCCCTGGTTAGATCCTATCGGTGAACCGAGCGGCATCACGGCGGCGCAGCCTGCCTCCTCCAGCCGTCGACACAGCACCGGATCGGCGCTGCAATAGGGCAGCACCACGAAGCCCTCTTTGACCAGCATCTCTGCTGCCTTCAGGGTCTCAACGGGATCGGGCAGCAGCCAGCGTGCATCCGGGTGGATCTCCAGCTTCAACCAGTGGGTGCCCAGCGCCTCGCGAGCCAGCCGGGCGGCAAACACCGCCTCTTCGGCCGTTTTCGCGCCGGAGGTGTTCGGCAGCAGTGTTACCCCGGCCTCCAGCAGCGGGGCGAGGATCGCATCGTTGCGCTGGCGCAGGTCGACGCGTTTCATTGCCAGGGTGACCAGCTGGCTGCCCGAGGCCTGAATCGCGTCGGTCATTAGCTGCGATGAGGCAAACTTGCCTGTTCCAGTAAACAGGTGTGATTCAAAGGTTTTGTCTGCAATACGTAACATGTCAGCCTCCGGCGATAACCTGAAAAAGCAGGATTCGATCGCCGTCCCGCAGTTGATGATGATCCCAGCGATCGCGGGGAATAACCTGCTGATTCAGCGCCAGCGCCGTTCCCGGCTTGAGCTGGTTAAGCTGCGCCAGCAGCCCGTACAGGGTTAGCGCCTCCGCACACTGCATCGGCTCGTCATTGAAGAGGATGCGCATCGTGTCCTCCGCAAACCGGACAGCCCGCCGCCCGCTGTAGTCCCAGCGTGCGCCAGTGGTGCTTGCGCCCGTCAAACAGCCTCAGTTCGCCCTCTGCCACCGCCATGCCGCTGAGCAGCTTTAACGCCTCCAGCGCCTGTAGCGTGCCCATCATCCCGACCACCGGGCCTATCACGCCCGCCGTGCGGCAGTTGCGCTGAGGTTCGTCATCGTCTGACCACAGGCAGCGGTAACAGCCGTGCGCCCACGGCGGGGTAAGCACCATCAGCTGACCACCGAACCCCACGGCGCTGGCGGTGATCAGCGGGGTGTTCAGCGCCACGCAGGCGGCGTTAATCGCCTGGCGCGCCGCCATGTTATCGGTGCAGTCGAGCACCACGTCGGCCTGGGCCACCTGCTGACGGAGCGCCTCACCCTCCAGACGCGTCTTCAGGGTAATCAGCTCAACGTGTGGATTGAGCTGCTGTAAGCGCTGACGGGCCGCGTCGGCTTTGGGCTGATTGATATCGTCGCTGGTAAACATAATCTGCCGCTGCAGGTTGCTCAGGTGCACCGCGTCATCGTCCGCCAGCACCAGCGTCCCCGCCCCGGCCGCCGCCAGATAGAGCGCGGCAGGGGAGCCTAAGCCGCCAAGGCCAATAATCAGCACCCGGCTGGCGAGCAGCTTGCGCTGTCCGTCGATGGCGATATCCTCCAGCAGGATCTGCCGGCTGTAGCGCATAAAATCGCTGTCATTCATCGCCCACCCCCGCCAGATCGATAAGCTGTTGGGTAGCCAGGCGCCAGTCTGCGGCCTGGGTAATGGCGCTCACCACCGCAATGCTGCCGACACCGGTTGCCAGCACCTGCGGCGCGTGCGCGAGGCTAATGCCGCCGATGGCCACCGTGGGATAATCTTTCAGTCGCGTAACGTGGCTTGCCAGCTGCGCCAGCCCCTGCGGCGCGGAGGGCATCTGCTTGGTCTGGGTCGGGAAGACATGACCAAGGGCGATATAGGAGGGGCGAGCGGCCAGCGCAACGTCAATCTCCATATCATCATGGGTGGAGACGCCCAGGCGCAGACCTGCGTTGCGGATCGCGCTGAGGTCGGTTGTCTCCAGATCCTCTTGCCCCAAATGCACGCCATAAGCACTATGTTTAATCGCCAGCCGCCAGTAGTCGTTGATAAACAGCCGGGCCGCGTAGCGCTTGCCTAGCACAATGGCTGCCACGACGTCGGCTTCTACCTCATGGTCCCGCTTATATTTGATCCGCAGCTGAAGGGTGCGCACGCCCGCCTCCAGCAGCCGCTCAATCCACATCACACTGTCGACAACCGGATAGAGCCCCAGGCGGAAGGGCATCGGTGGGAAATCAGGCTGATACATCAGACCTCCTCCTTTTTGAGATAGATCTCGCCGCCGCGGGCGCGGAAGTCGTTCGACATATCGTTCATGCCCACTTCAATCGCCTGAGCCGCAGCGTAGTCCCGCACCTCCTGGCTTATCTTCATTGAGCAGAATTTGGGTCCGCACATGGAGCAGAAGTGGGCCACCTTGCCGGACTCCTGGGGCAGGGTCTCATCGTGGTAGGCGCGGGCGGTGAAGGGGTCGAGCGCGAGGTTAAACTGATCCTCCCAGCGGAACTCGAAGCGGGCTTTTGACATGGCGTTATCGCGGATCTGCGCCCCAGGATGGCCTTTGGCAAGGTCGGCGGCGTGGGCAGCGATCTTGTAGGTGATCAGCCCCTGCTTCACATCTTCTTTGTTCGGCAAGCCGAGGTGCTCTTTTGGCGTGACGTAGCAGAGCATGGCGCAGCCAAACCAGCCAATCATCGCCGCGCCAATGCCCGAGGTGAAGTGGTCATAGCCCGGGGCGATGTCGGTGGTCAACGGTCCGAGAGTATAGAACGGCGCTTCATGGCAGTGCTCCAGCTCTTCGGTCATGTTGCGGCGGATCATCTGCATCGGCACGTGGCCCGGACCCTCGATCATCACCTGCACATCGTACTCCCAGGCGATTTTGGTCAGCTCGCCCAGGGTATGCAGCTCGGCAAACTGCGCCTCGTCGTTGGCATCCTGAATTGAACCTGGGCGCAGGCCATCGCCTAACGACAGGGAGACGTCGTAGGCGGCGCAGATTTCGCAGATTTCGCGGAAGTGCTGATACAGGAAGTTCTCCTGATGGTGGGAGAGGCACCACTTGGCCATGATCGAGCCGCCGCGCGATACAATGCCGGTAAGGCGATTGGCAGTCATTGGCACGTAGCGCAGCAGCACGCCGGCGTGAATGGTGAAGTAGTCCACGCCCTGCTCGGCCTGCTCAAGCAGCGTTTCGCGGAAGGTTTCCCAGGAGAGATTCTCGGCGATGCCGTTGACCTTCTCCAGCGCCTGGTAGATAGGGACGGTACCAATCGGGACCGGGCTGTTACGCAGGATCCACTCCCTCGTCTCATGGATATTGCGGCCGGTGGAGAGATCCATCACCGTGTCTGCGCCCCAGCGGGTGGCCCACACCAGCTTCTCTACCTCCTCTTCAATGGAGGAGGTCACCGCCGAGTTGCCGATGTTGGCATTGACCTTCACCAGGAAGTTGCGGCCGATGATCATCGGTTCAGATTCGGGGTGGTTGATGTTGGCAGGAATAATGGCGCGCCCGGCGGCGACCTCGTCGCGGACAAATTCCGGGGTGATATTCTCTGGCAGGCGTGCGCCAAAGCCTTCGCCCGGATGCTGGCGGCGTAGCACCTCGCCACGAATACGCTCCCGGCCCATATTTTCACGCAGGGCGATAAACTCCATCTCCGGCGTCACGATCCCCTGGCGAGCATAGTGCAGCTGGGTGACGCACTTTCCGGCGCGGGCGGCGATCCACGAGGATCGGATCTTCGCGATCCCTTTCTCTACGTCGATCGCAACGTCAGGATCGCCATAGGGGCCAGAGGTGTCATATACCGGGATCGCTTCGTTCTCTTCAAACTGCGGCTCGGCTTTGCTGCCGCCGATAAGCGTCGGGCTAAGCTGGATCTCACGCATCGGCACGCGGATATCGCTCTGCGAACCCTGGATATAGATACGTTTTGAATTGGGAAAGGTGGTGCCCTCCAGCGTGTTGATAAAGTGCTGGGCAGCGGCGCGCTGTTCACGGCGGGTAGGTTTAATAGCAGACTCAGACATAGCTCATTCCATAAAAAGTTAAGGACGTGGCTTGTCAGAACGACGGATGAAGCAAGAGGATGCGTGTAGCCCGGAGAGGCACACGCCAGCAGATTGACTCTTGTTCCCTTCGCAGGTTCTAACCTGATCAGGTTCCGCGGATCCCGAATTAACGGTCTCAGCCGGTGCTTACGCACTCGGCACTCCGACAAGAAAAACCCCCGTGTTGCAGGGGGCAGGTAAATTAAACTACGCGTTAATGCTTAAGAACTCAAGCAGGGCGAGCGATGTTGCTGTCGTCGTTAGCGCTCTCTGCCAGGTTGAAATCGAACGCCAGCACGATCAGCTGATCCTCCAGCGTAAAGCGTGCCGCCAACGCTTCGCCAATGCCGGACAGCGCTTCCTGGAACTCCAGGCAGTTATCATCGTCAATGGCATTCTCAAGATTTGAGTCGTAGTAGCTCATGATCTGCTGGGTATTGGCTTCCAGCTGCGGATAGATTTGCGTGGCCGCTAAAAGCGGGCTGCTCCCTTCCATTTCGCTGATAATTTGTTCATAAATACTAAAGTGTCCGGCGGACAGATAATCCACCAGATTGTGGCAAAAATCGTCCAGGGCCTTCTCATCCAGCTCTGTAAAGGACTCCTTGCCCGGCTTAATGCCCACCAGGTTGTAGTACGATACCAGCAAATGCTTGCGCACCTGTAGCCAGTGATCGACTAGTGTATTACTTCCGCCTACGCGCGCCGTCAGGCTTTCCAGGTGGTTTAGCATGATTAACTCCGTGGTTTAAGAAAAAAAAGTGTTCACCCAAAATATGTAAAAATGATGTAACCAACATGCCAGTGTCGCTAAGGTAGTGCAACAGATTATGGAACGTGTCATCGAATTAACCGATCAGGGCTGGTGGATCGTCAGCCATGAACAAAAATTATGGTTGCCCGCTGGAGAATTACCACACGGTGAGGCAGTTAATTTTGATCTTGTGGGTCAGCGCGGGTTAATTATCGGCGAGTGGCAAGGTGAGTCCGTGTGGCTGGTTCGTCAGCACCGGCGTCAGGATATGGGCTCGGTACGCCAGCTGATGGATCAGGAGGTCGGTCTGTTTCAGCTTGCCGGGCGCGGCGTACAGCTGGCGGAGTTCTACCGTTCGCATACGTTCTGCGGCTACTGCGGGCACACCATGCATCCCAGCAAAACCGAGTGGGCGATGCTGTGCGGCGGCTGTCGCGAGCGCTACTACCCGCAGATTGCTCCCTGCATTATCGTCGCGATCCGCCGCGATGACCACATTCTGCTGGCCCAGCACACCCGCCATCGCAACGGGATCTACACCGTGCTCGCAGGTTTTGTTGAGGTGGGAGAGACTCTGGAGCAGACCGTTGCCCGCGAAGTCATGGAGGAGAGCGGTATCCGGGTAAAAAACCTGCGCTATGTGACCTCCCAGCCGTGGCCGTTCCCCCAGTCGCTGATGACCGCCTTTATGGCCGAGTATGACAGCGGCGAGATCGTCATCGACCCTAACGAGCTGCTGGACGCGGGCTGGTATCGCTACGACCAGCTGCCGCTGCTGCCACCGCCGGGCACGGTAGCGCGTCGGCTGATTGAGGACACGGTCGCGCTATGTCGTACAGAATATGAGGGTCCGGCAGAGTATGAGTGAAGCATAGAGCGGCGTGTTACAATAACGGTCTGACGCATTGAGGAATTGCAAAATGACCGAATTGAAAAACGATCGTTACCTGCGCGCGCTGCTGCGCCAGCCCGTGGATATCACGCCGGTATGGATGATGAGACAGGCCGGGCGCTATCTGCCGGAGTACAAAGTCACGCGTGCCCAGGCAGGCGATTTTATGTCGCTGTGCAAAAACGCCGAGCTGGCCTGTGAGGTTACGCTGCAGCCGCTGCGTCGCTACCCCCTTGATGCCGCCATTCTGTTCTCAGACATCCTGACCATCCCGGATGCCATGGGGCTGGGACTCTACTTTGAAGCCGGGGAAGGCCCGCGCTTTAGCCTGCCGATTACCGGCAAAGCCGACGTTGAGCGGCTGCCTGTTCCCGATCCGGAGCAGGAGCTGGGCTATGTGATGAACGCCGTGCGCACTATCCGCCGCGAGCTGAAAGGGGAAGTGCCGCTGATTGGTTTTTCCGGCAGCCCGTGGACGCTGGCGACCTATATGGTCGAGGGCGGTAGCAGCAAGGCCTTCACTAAGATCAAGAAGATGATGTATGCCGAGCCGCAAACCCTGCATGCGCTGCTGGAGAAGCTGGCGAAAAGCGTCACGCTCTATCTCAACGCGCAGATTAAAGCCGGTGCGCAGTCGGTAATGATTTTTGATACCTGGGGCGGGGTGCTGACCGGACGCGACTATCAGCAGTTCTCGCTCTACTACATGCATAAGATCGTTGATGGCCTGCTGCGGGAAAACGAAGGCCGCCGCGTGCCGGTTACCCTGTTTACCAAAGGCGGTGGACAGTGGTTAGAGGCAATGGCGGAGACCGGCTGTGATGCGCTGGGCCTCGACTGGACCATCGACATCGCTGACGCTCGCCGTCGCGTAGGGCACAAGGTAGCGCTGCAAGGTAATATGGATCCCTCGATGCTCTATGCACCTCCGGCCCGCATCGAAGAAGAAGTAGCGACTATACTTTCTGGTTTCGGCCAGGGCGAAGGCCATGTCTTTAACCTCGGTCACGGTATTCATCAGGATGTGCCGCCTGAACATGCGGGCGCATTTGTAGAAGCGGTGCATCGTCTCTCGGAGCAATATCACCGCTAAGGAGCATATATGGATCTCGCGTCGCTACGCGCTCAGCAAATCGAACTTGCCTCATCGGTGATCCGCGAGGATCGTTTTATCAGCGATCCCCCGGCGTTTATCGGCGGCGCTGACGTCGGCTTTGAGCAGGGTGGTGAAGTGACCCGAGCAGCGATGGTACTGCTGAAGTACCCGTCGCTGGAGCTGGTGGAGTACCAGATTGCGCGTATTGCCACCACCATGCCCTATATCCCCGGCTTTCTCTCTTTCCGTGAGTATCCCGCGCTGATGGCGGCGTGGGATATGCTATCGCAAAAACCCGATCTGCTGTTCGTTGACGGACACGGTATCTCACACCCGCGCCGTCTTGGCGTCGCCAGCCACTTTGGCCTGCTGGTGGACGTACCGACCATTGGCGTGGCGAAGAAACGCCTGTGCGGCAAGTTTGAGCCGCTCTCGCCCGAGCCAGGCGCACTCGCGCCGCTAATGGACAAAGGCGAGCAGCTGGCGTGGGTATGGCGCAGCAAAGCGCGCTGTAATCCGCTGTTTGTCGCGACCGGTCATCGGGTGAGCGTGGACAGCGCCCTGGCGTGGGTTCAACGCTGCACGCAAGGCTACCGTCTACCGGAACCCACACGCTGGGCCGATGCCGTTGCATCGCGGCGTCCGGCATTTATGCGATGGCAGGAAATTCAGCCTTGATTCAGGTACACTGCGGCTAATTTCCGATAGCGAGAATTCACCATGTTACAAAACCCTATTCACCTGCGCCTGGAGAAGCTGGAGAGCTGGCAGCACGTCACCTTTATGGCCTGCCTGTGCGAGCGCATGTATCCGAACTACGCCATGTTCTGCCAGCAGACCGGCTTCGGTGACGCGCAGCTTTATCGCCGCATTGTTGACCTGATTTGGGAGACGCTGACGGTGAAAGACGCGAAGGTGAATTTCGACAGCCAGCTGGAGAAGCTGGAAGAGGCGATCCCGGCGGCAGAGGATTACGATCTCTACGGTGTCTATCCGGCCATTGACGCCTGCGTCGCCTTAAGCGAGCTGGTGCACTCACGCCTGAGCGGTGAAACGCTGGAGCACACCATCGAGGTAAGCAAAACCTCTATCACTACGGTAGCGATGCTGGAGATGACTCATGCCGGTCGCGAAATGACCGATGAAGAGCTGAAAGCGAACCCGGCCGTAGAGCAAGAGTGGGACATTCAGTGGGAAATATTCCGACTTTTGGCTGACTGCGAAGAACGCGATATTGAGCTGATTAAAGGGCTACGTGCGGACTTACGCGAGGCGGGTGAGAGTAATATCGGTATACTTTTGCAGCAATGAGACAACAAAACGTGATTTAACGCCTGTTTTGTCTCACTGGAAGGCTTCCCATTGGCCCCCCGTCTGGTCTACATTTGGAGGGCGAAAAAAAGTGGCTATCGGTGCGTGTATGCAGGAGAGTGCTTTTCTGGCATTTTCGTCGCACTCGATGCTTAGCAAGCGATAAACACATTGTAAGGATAACTTATGAACAAGACTCAACTGATTGATGTAATTGCAGACAAGGCTGACCTGTCTAAAGTACAGGCGAAAGCTGCCCTGGAATCCACCCTGGCTGCTATTACTGAGTCTCTGAAAGAAGGCGATGCTGTACAACTGGTTGGTTTCGGAACCTTCAAAGTGAACCACCGCGCTGAGCGTACTGGCCGCAACCCGCAGACCGGTAATGAAATCAAAATCGCCGCAGCTAACGTGCCGGCATTTGTTTCTGGCAAAGCTCTGAAAGACGCAGTTAAATAAGACCGCGTGACAGCGAACAGTTTTGATGAGGGGGCGTTTACGCCCCTTTTGTCTGTCTGGCGTCGCACCCTGACGCTGGCGGGCCTGCTGTTGCTGACGGCCTGCAGCCATAGTGATTCGCTGCCGCCCTTTACCGCCAGCGGCTACGCAGGCGACCATGGGGCAGTGCGTATATGGCGTAAGGACGATGGAGATGCCGTCCATCTTCTGACGGCGTTTAGTCCGTGGCGTAGCGGAGATACCTCTATCAGCGAATATCGCTGGCAGGGCGATCGGCTGGCGCTGATCGAACTCAACGTTTACGGCACCCCGCCGGAACACATTCGTGCCCGCTTCGACGAGCGCGGCGAACTCAGCTTTATGCAGCGAGAAGTCAACGGCCAGAAGCAACAGCTCTCCAGCGACCAGATCGCGCTCTACCGCTACCGTGCCAACCAGATCCGCCAGACCAGCGATGCCCTACGCCAGGGGCAGGTGATGCTGCGTCAGGGACGCTGGCACCGCGACGGCTCGGTAACCACCTGTGAAGGCCAGACCGTCAAGCCCGATTTTGAACCGCAGGCGCTAAGCCATATTCAGCGTCGTCAGCAGCACTCTTCAGCGGACGTAAGTCTTGCGTGGCTGGAAGCGCCGGAAGGGACGCAGCTGTTGCTGGTGGCAAACGAGAATTTTTGTACCTGGCAACCGCAGGCGAAGAGTTTCTGAAGGGGCTAAGACAGGGCGGATAAGCGCAAGCGCCTGGCCGCCCTGGTGAGGTTTACTGCTGCTCTTCCCGCGCAATAGCACGATAGCCAATATCCTGGCGGCTGAAGCTGCCTTCCCAGTGAATATCTGCCATCAGCGCATAGGCGTTCTTCTGCGCTTCAGCGACGGTGTTACCCAGCGCGGTGGCACAGAGCACGCGTCCGCCGCTGGTGAGCACCTGGTCGTCGTCAGCAAGCGTAGTACCGGCATGGAACACCTTACCGCCGATGTTCTCCAGCGGCAGGCCGTGGATCACGTCGCCGGTGCGGTAGTTACCCGGGTAGCCACCTGCGGCAATGACCACGCCCAGCGAGGCACGATCGTCCCACTCCGAGGTTTTCTCATCAAGCTTGCCTTCACAGGCGGCCAGACAGAGCTCCACCAGGTCGGATTTCATGCGCAGCATGATCGGCTGGGTTTCTGGATCGCCAAAGCGACAGTTGAACTCGATCACCTTCGGGTTACCCTGCGGATCGATCATCAACCCAGCATAGAGGAAGCCCACGTAGGTATTGCCTTCTGCTGCCATGCCTTTCACGGTTGGCCAGATCACGCGATCCATGGCGCGCTGATGTACCTCGCTGGTGACGACCGGCGCAGGAGAGTAAGCCCCCATTCCGCCGGTGTTCGGCCCGGTATCACCGTTGCCGACGCGCTTATGATCCTGACTGGTGGCCATCGGCAGCACGTGCTCGCCGTCGACCATGACAATAAAGCTCGCCTCTTCACCGTCGAGGAACTCTTCGATAACGATGCGGTGACCCGCATCGCCAAAGGCATTGCCTGCCAGCATATCGTGTACCGCAGCTTCTGCCTCTTCCGGGGTCATCGCCACAATGACGCCTTTACCCGCGGCCAGACCGTCGGCTTTAATGACGATCGGCGCGCCTTTCTCGCGCAGGTAGGCCAGAGCAGGCTCAACCTCGGTAAAGTTCTCATACTCGGCGGTGGGAATGTTATGCCGAGCGAGGAAATCCTTAGTAAACGCTTTAGAGCCTTCAAGCTGGGCGGCACCCTGAGTCGGGCCAAAGATTTTCAGTCCCGCAGCCTGGAATGCATCTACCACGCCAATCACCAGCGGCGCTTCCGGGCCAACGATAGTCAGATCGATCTTCTCGTTCTGGGCGAAGCTCAGCAGGGCAGGGATATCCGTCGCGCTCACGGCGACGTTCTGCAGGGCTGGCTCCAGCGCCGTACCAGCGTTGCCGGGCGCAACAAAAACGGTGCTTACCAGCGGGGACTGGGCCGCTTTCCACGCCAGGGC
This sequence comes from Enterobacter sp. C2, assembly GCF_019880405.1. Classification (NCBI taxonomy): domain Bacteria; kingdom Pseudomonadati; phylum Pseudomonadota; class Gammaproteobacteria; order Enterobacterales; family Enterobacteriaceae; genus Enterobacter; species Enterobacter sp. C2. The sequence goes on along the minus strand of NZ_CP082269.1, from coordinate 3,967,140 downwards.
ATGCTCGCGTCCGCCGTTACCAATAACTAATACTTTCATTCTCTGCTCCGTGAATTAATGGCGGAAGTGGCGCATGTCGGTGAAGATCATCGCGATGCCGTGCTCGTCGGCGGCAGCAATGACTTCATCATCGCGAATAGAGCCGCCCGGTTGGATCACGCAGGTCACGCCCACGGCTGCCGCAGCATCAATACCGTCGCGGAACGGGAAGAAGGCGTCAGAGGCCATCGCGGAGCCTTTCACTTCCAGCCCTTCGTCACTGGCTTTGATACCGGCAATTTTTGCGGAGTAGACGCGGCTCATCTGTCCTGCGCCGATACCGATGGTCATCTTCTCTTTGGCGTACACAATAGCGTTGGATTTAACAAACTTGGCTACTTTCCAGCAGAAGAGGGCATCGCGCATCTCTTCTTCGGTCGGCTGGCGCTTGCTGACCACGCGCAGCTCGCTGTTGGTCACCATGCCGAGGTCGCGATCCTGAACCAGAAGGCCGCCATTCACGCGTTTGAAATCGAGGCCCGCCACACGCTCGGTCCACTTGCCGCAGGTCAGGACGCGGACGTTCTGTTTAGCAGCGGTAATCTTCAATGCCTCTTCCGTCGCGGAGGGAGCAATGATCACCTCAACAAACTGGCGAGAAATGATCGCCTGGGCGGTATCAGCATCCAGCTCACGGTTAAAAGCAATGATGCCGCCGAAGGCCGAGGTCGGATCGGTTTTATAAGCGCGATCGTACGCGCTGAGAATAGAGTCGCCTACCGCCACGCCGCACGGGTTCGCATGCTTAACGATGACACAGGCCGGCTCGTTGAACTCTTTCACGCACTCCAGCGCCGCGTCAGTGTCGGCGATATTGTTATAGGAGAGTGCTTTGCCCTGGACTTGGGTAGCCGTCGCCACGGAGGCCTCTTTAACACCTTCTTCTATATAGAAGGCAGCCTGCTGGTGGCTGTTTTCGCCGTAACGCATATCCTGCTTCTTAATAAAGTTCAGGTTAAGAGTACGTGGGAAGCGGCCAGCGGGCTCTTTAGTGTCACCGTGGTACGCCGGAACCAGGCTGCCAAAGTAGTTGGCGATCATGCTGTCATAGGCAGCGGTGTGTTCGAAGGCTTTAATCGCGAGGTCGAAACGGGTCTCAAGGGTCAGCGAGCCTTCGTGAGCATCCATCTCGTTAATAATGGCGTCGTAGTCACTGCTCTTTACCACAATCGCCACGTCTTTATGGTTCTTGGCAGCGGAGCGCACCATGGTAGGGCCACCGATATCGATATTCTCTACGGCGTCTTCCAGCGAGCACCCTTCACGGGCAACGGTCGCGGCAAAGGGATAAAGGTTCACTACCACCATATCGATAGGATCGATGCCATGCTGAGCCATGATCCCATCATCCTGGCCGCGACGGCCAAGAATGCCGCCGTGGACTTTCGGGTGCAGTGTCTTTACACGTCCATCCATCATTTCCGGGAAGCCGGTGTAATCGGAAACTTCGGTTACCGGCAGGCCTTTATCTGCCAGCAGGCGGGCAGTACCACCGGTGGAGAGCAGCTCCACGCCGCGCTGGGAGAGTGCCTGAGCGAATTCGACGATACCGGCTTTATCAGAAACACTGAGCAGAGCGCGGCGGACTGGACGTTGTTGCATGGTATAAATCCCCGGGATTTGAACATTACAGAGAGCGTTAGCTGAATTTTTCTCTAAAAACTCAGCTAACGCCCCACAAGGGGCCGCCTTGAATGAGCGAAGGCATTTTAACGAAAACGTTTGCGCAACGCTCGTAAATTTTCAATTTTTCGCAGCGGTGTGGATAACTCTGTGTGTAAAAAGGTATAAGGCCGCGTTTTGCTGTGGAATGCAGCAGTCAGTCATTTTTCTGCAATTTAACTATTGCGGGTGCTCGAGAACTCCCTATAATGCGCCTCCATCGACACGGCGGATGTGAATCACTTCACACGATGAGCCGGGTTGATTGAAGAGAAAAAAATCCTGAAATTGAGGGTTGACTCTGAAAGAGGAAAGCGTAATATACGCCACCTCGCAACGGTGAGCTGAAAGCCGCGTTGCACTGCTCTTTAACAATTTATCAGACAATCTGTGTGGGCACTCGAAGACATGGATTCTTAACGTCGCAAGACGCTAAATGAATACCAAGTCTCTGGAGTGAACATACGTAATTCATTACGAAGTTTAATTCTAAGAGCATCAAACTTAAATTGAAGAGTTTGATCATGGCTCAGATTGAACGCTGGCGGCAGGCCTAACACATGCAAGTCGAACGGTAGCACAGAGGAGCTTGCTCCTTGGGTGACGAGTGGCGGACGGGTGAGTAATGTCTGGGAAACTGCCTGATGGAGGGGGATAACTACTGGAAACGGTAGCTAATACCGCATAATGTCGCAAGACCAAAGAGGGGGACCTTCGGGCCTCTTGCCATCAGATGTGCCCAGATGGGATTAGCTAGTAGGTGGGGTAATGGCTCACCTAGGCGACGATCCCTAGCTGGTCTGAGAGGATGACCAGCCACACTGGAACTGAGACACGGTCCAGACTCCTACGGAGGCAGCAGTGGGGAATATTGCACAATGGGCGCAAGCCTGATGCAGCCATGCCGCGTGTATGAAGAAGGCCTTCGGGTTGTAAAGTACTTTCAGCGGGGAGGAAGGCATTGTGGTTAATAACCACAGTGATTGACGTTACCCGCAGAAGAAGCACACGGCTAACTCCGTGCCAGCAGCCGCGGTAATACGGAGGGTGCAAGCGTTAATCGGAATTACTGGGCGTAAAGCGCACGCAGGCGGTCTGTCAAGTCGGATGTGAAATCCCCGGGCTCAACCTGGGAACTGCATTCGAAACTGACAGGCTAGAGTCTTGTAGAGGGGGGTAGAATTCCAGGTGTAGCGGTGAAATGCGTAGAGATCTGGAGGAATACCGGTGGCGAAGGCGGCCCCCTGGACAAAGACTGACGCTCAGGTGCGAAAGCGTGGGGAGCAAACAGGATTAGATACCCGTAGTCCACGCTGTAAACGATGTCGACTTGGAGGTTGTGCCCTTGAGGCGTGGCTTCCGGAGCTAACGCGTTAAGTCGACCGCCTGGGGAGTACGGCCGCAAGGTTAAAACTCAAATGAATTGACGGGGGCCCGCACAAGCGGTGGAGCATGTGGTTTAATTCGATGCAACGCGAAGAACCTTACCTACTCTTGACATCCACGGAACTTGGCAGAGATGCCTTGGTGCCTTCGGGAACCGTGAGACAGGTGCTGCATGGCTGTCGTCAGCTCGTGTTGTGAAATGTTGGGTTAAGTCCCGCAACGAGCGCAACCCTTATCCTTTGTTGCCAGCGATTCGGTCGGGAACTCAAAGGAGACTGCCAGTGATAAACTGGAGGAAGGTGGGGATGACGTCAAGTCATCATGGCCCTTACGAGTAGGGCTACACACGTGCTACAATGGCGCATACAAAGAGAAGCGAACTCGCGAGAGCAAGCGGACCTCATAAAGTGCGTCGTAGTCCGGATCGGAGTCTGCAACTCGACTCCGTGAAGTCGGAATCGCTAGTAATCGTGGATCAGAATGCCACGGTGAATACGTTCCCGGGCCTTGTACACACCGCCCGTCACACCATGGGAGTGGGTTGCAAAAGAAGTAGGTAGCTTAACCTTCGGGAGGGCGCTTACCACTTTGTGATTCATGACTGGGGTGAAGTCGTAACAAGGTAACCGTAGGGGAACCTGCGGTTGGATCACCTCCTTACCTGAAAGAACCTGCTTCGCAGTGTCCACACAGATTGTCTGATAGAAATAAACAGCAGTAAAAATCTCTGCAGGCTTGTAGCTCAGGTGGTTAGAGCGCACCCCTGATAAGGGTGAGGTCGGTGGTTCAAGTCCACTCAGGCCTACCAAATTCGCTCCCGTGCTTTGTTATGGCAACGCTCACATACTTCAGTATGCTTCGCGTTACCACGCCGCGCCCGGAAACGAATTCGGGACACAGAGATTAGTTTTTACGATGGGGTTATAGCTCAGCTGGGAGAGCGCCTGCCTTGCACGCAGGAGGTCTGCGGTTCGATCCCGCATAGCTCCACCATCACTTACTGCTGAAACAAGAAAACTTCAGAGTGTACCTGCAAAGGTGCGCTGCGAAGTTTTGCTCTTTAAAAATCTGGATCAAGCTGAAAATTGAAACGACACACTGTTTCCTTTCTCCGTAATAAGAAAGGAAGATGCGGTGTGTTCGAGTCTCTCAAATTTTCGCGACACGATGATGTTTTACGAAACATCTTCGGGTTGTGAGGTTAAGCGACTAAGCGTACACGGTGGATGCCCTGGCAGTCAGAGGCGATGAAGGACGTGCTAATCTGCGATAAGCGCCGGTAAGGTGATATGAACCGTTATAACCGGCGATTTCCGAATGGGGAAACCCAGTGTGCTCCGGCACATTATCTCAACATGAATACATAGTGTTGTGAGGCGAACCGGGGGAACTGAAACATCTAAGTACCCCGAGGAAAAGAAATCAACCGAGATTCCCCCAGTAGCGGCGAGCGAACGGGGAACAGCCCAGAGTCTGAATCAGCGTGTGTGTTAGTGGAACGGTCTGGAAAGTCCGGCGATACAGGGTGACAGCCCCGTACACAAAAATGCACACGTTGTGAACTCGAAGAGTAGGGCGGGACACGTGGTATCCTGTCTGAATATGGGGGGACCATCCTCCAAGGCTAAATACTCCTGACTGACCGATAGTGAACCAGTACCGTGAGGGAAAGGCGAAAAGAACCCCGGCGAGGGGAGTGAAACAGAACCTGAAACCGTGTACGTACAAGCAGTGGGAGCCTACTTGTTAGGTGACTGCGTACCTTTTGTATAATGGGTCAGCGACTTATATTCTGTAGCAAGGTTAACCGTATAGGGGAGCCGAAGGGAAACCGAGTCTTAACTGGGCGTTAAGTTGCAGGGTATAGACCCGAAACCCGGTGATCTAGCCATGGGCAGGTTGAAGGTTGGGTAACACTAACTGGAGGACCGAACCGACTAATGTTGAAAAATTAGCGGATGACCTGTGGCTGGGGGTGAAAGGCCAATCAAACCGGGAGATAGCTGGTTCTCCCCGAAAGCTATTTAGGTAGCGCCTCGTGAACTCATCTTCGGGGGTAGAGCACTGTTTCGGCTAGGGGGCCATCCCGGCTTACCAACCCGATGCAAACTGCGAATACCGAAGAATGTTATCACGGGAGACACACGGCGGGTGCTAACGTCCGTCGTGAAGAGGGAAACAACCCAGACCGCCAGCTAAGGTCCCAAAGTCATGGTTAAGTGGGAAACGATGTGGGAAGGCACAGACAGCCAGGATGTTGGCTTAGAAGCAGCCATCATTTAAAGAAAGCGTAATAGCTCACTGGTCGAGTCGGCCTGCGCGGAAGATGTAACGGGGCTAAACCATGCACCGAAGCTGCGGCAGCGACACTATGTGTTGTTGGGTAGGGGAGCGTTCTGTAAGCCGTTGAAGGTGTGCTGTGAGGCATGCTGGAGGTATCAGAAGTGCGAATGCTGACATAAGTAACGATAAAGCGGGTGAAAAACCCGCTCGCCGGAAGACCAAGGGTTCCTGTCCAACGTTAATCGGGGCAGGGTGAGTCGACCCCTAAGGCGAGGCCGAAAGGCGTAGTCGATGGGAAACAGGTTAATATTCCTGTACTTGGTGTTACTGCGAAGGGGGGACGGAGAAGGCTATGTTGGCCGGGCGACGGTTGTCCCGGTTTAAGCATGTAGGCGGAACGATTAGGTAAATCCGATCGTTTACTAACGCTGAGGTGTGATGACGAGGCACTACGGTGCTGAAGCAACAAATGCCCTGCTTCCAGGAAAAGCCTCTAAGCATCAGGTAACACGAAATCGTACCCCAAACCGACACAGGTGGTCAGGTAGAGAATACCAAGGCGCTTGAGAGAACTCGGGTGAAGGAACTAGGCAAAATGGTGCCGTAACTTCGGGAGAAGGCACGCTGGTGCGTAGGTGAAGTGACTTGCTCACGGAGCTGAAACCAGTCGAAGATACCAGCTGGCTGCAACTGTTTATTAAAAACACAGCACTGTGCAAACACGAAAGTGGACGTATACGGTGTGACGCCTGCCCGGTGCCGGAAGGTTAATTGATGGGGTTATCCGTAAGGAGAAGCTCTTGATCGAAGCCCCGGTAAACGGCGGCCGTAACTATAACGGTCCTAAGGTAGCGAAATTCCTTGTCGGGTAAGTTCCGACCTGCACGAATGGCGTAATGATGGCCAGGCTGTCTCCACCCGAGACTCAGTGAAATTGAAATCGCTGTGAAGATGCAGTGTACCCGCGGCAAGACGGAAAGACCCCGTGAACCTTTACTATAGCTTGACACTGAACATTGAGCCTTGATGTGTAGGATAGGTGGGAGGCTTTGAAGCGTGGACGCCAGTCTGCGTGGAGCCAACCTTGAAATACCACCCTTTAATGTTTGATGTTCTAACGTGGACCCGTGATCCGGGTTGCGGACAGTGTCTGGTGGGTAGTTTGACTGGGGCGGTCTCCTCCTAAAGCGTAACGGAGGAGCACGAAGGTCAGCTAATCCTGGTCGGACATCAGGAGGTTAGTGCAATGGCATAAGCTGGCTTGACTGCGAGCGTGACGGCGCGAGCAGGTGCGAAAGCAGGTCATAGTGATCCGGTGGTTCTGAATGGAAGGGCCATCGCTCAACGGATAAAAGGTACTCCGGGGATAACAGGCTGATACCGCCCAAGAGTTCATATCGACGGCGGTGTTTGGCACCTCGATGTCGGCTCATCACATCCTGGGCTGAAGTAGGTCCCAAGGGTATGGCTGTTCGCCATTTAAAGTGGTACGCGAGCTGGGTTTAGAACGTCGTGAGACAGTTCGGTCCCTATCTGCCGTGGGCGCTGGAGAATTGAGGGGGGCTGCTCCTAGTACGAGAGGACCGGAGTGGACGCATCACTGGTGTTCGGGTTGTCATGCCAATGGCACTGCCCGGTAGCTAAATGCGGAAGAGATAAGTGCTGAAAGCATCTAAGCACGAAACTTGCCCCGAGATGAGTTCTCCCTGAGACTTTAGGTCTCCTGAAGGAACGTTGAAGACGACGACGTTGATAGGCCGGGTGTGTAAGCGCAGCGATGCGTTGAGCTAACCGGTACTAATGAACCGTGAGGCTTAACCTTACAACGCCGAAGATGTTTTGGCGGATTTGAGTGACGATTTTCAGCTGATACAGATTACATCACTGCGCGAAAGCGGGGTGATAACAGAATTTGCCTGGCGGCACTAGCGCGGTGGTCCCACCTGACCCCATGCCGAACTCAGAAGTGAAACGCCGTAGCGCCGATGGTAGTGTGGGGTCTCCCCATGCGAGAGTAGGGAACTGCCAGGCATCAAATAAGAAGAACCCCGTACCGTAAGGTACGGGGTTTTTTGCTTTTGTATTTTTCTCCCTTATTCTTGAAACTTTCTCACCTGGCACATGCAGGCTCGACATTTTGCCTGTTCCTGGTTATTGTCAGCTATCTGGATGTCTACACGTTTAAACGTATGCTGTGAGGTAATAAGGTTATGCCGATTCGGGTGCAGGACGAGCTGCCAGCCGTCAATTTCTTGCGAGATGAAAACGTCTTTGTCATGACGACATCACGTGCAACAGGTCAGGAGATACGCCCTCTGAAGGTGCTGATCCTTAACCTGATGCCCAAGAAAATCGAAACGGAAAACCAGTTCCTGCGATTGCTCTCTAACTCTCCGCTACAGGTAGACGTTCGCCTGCTGCGTATTGACGCGCGAGAGTCCCGCAATACGCCCGCTGAGCATCTGAACAACTTCTACTGCAACTTCGATGAGATCAACGAGGAGAACTTTGATGGTCTCATTGTGACCGGTGCGCCGCTGGGGCTGGTTGAGTTCAATGATGTCGCCTACTGGCCGCAGATCAAGCAGGTGCTGGAGTGGGCTAAAGATCACGTCACCTCAACGCTGTTTGTCTGTTGGGCGGTGCAGGCCGCACTCAATATCCTCTACGGTATCCCCAAGCAGACCCGCAAAGACAAGCTCTCTGGCGTATATGAACACCACATCACTCAGCAGCATGCGCTCCTAACCCGTGGCTTTGACGACTCGTTTTTGGCCCCGCATTCGCGCTATGCCGATTTCCCTGCAGCGCTGATCCGCGACTATACCGATCTGGATATTCTTGCTGAATCGAGTGAGGGTGATGCTTACCTTTTTGCCAGTAAAGATAAACGTATCGCCTTCGTAACCGGCCATCCTGAATATGACGCCAATACGCTGGCCGGGGAGTATTTCCGCGATCTTGAGGCCGGTCTCGATCCGGTTGTCCCGTATAACTACTTCCCGAAGGACGATCCACAGAATACGCCGCGTGCGACCTGGCGCAGTCACGGTAATCTGCTGTTTACTAACTGGCTCAACTATTACGTCTACCAGATCACACCGTTCGATCTGCGGCATATGAATCCCACTTTGGATTAAGCGTTTCAGCCAACAAAAAAGCACCTTCGGGTGCTTTTTTTATTTCTGAAAATCACTTCATAGCAACAGGTAACTTTAATTTCTGTTTTATCAATGCATTGCAGCGTTTTCAAAATGAAAATGGAAATTGTTTTTGATTTTGTTTTTTAATTGAGTAGGCTTAACGGAGCTGAACGAAAAGTGAACACGATCTTTTGTTCAGGATGGAAATCTATTCGGATCAACGACGAGGAGCCCGCTTATGGCGCAACAGGCAACGACTACCGATGAACTGACCTTTACCCAGCCGTATGGCGAGCAGGAGCAGCATATTCTGACGCCAGAGGCCACCGCCTTTCTTACCGATCTGGTCACGCGTTTCACTCCGGCGCGCAATAAGCTGCTTGCCGCACGTATCCAGCAGCAACAGACGATCGATAGCGGCACGCTACCGGGATTCATTTCGGAAACGGCTTCCATACGTGAAGGAGACTGGAAGATCCGCGGTATTCCGGCTGACCTGCAGGATCGTCGAGTGGAGATCACCGGTCCGGTCGAGCGCAAGATGGTGATCAATGCCCTGAACGCTAACGTCAAAGTTTTTATGGCGGATTTTGAAGACTCGCTGGCTCCCAACTGGCAAAAAGTGATCGACGGGCAGATCAATCTGCGCGATGCGGTTAACGGCACCATCAGCTATACCAATGAAGCAGGCAAGATCTATCAGCTCAAGCCCGATCCGGCGGTGCTGGTTTGTCGAGTACGCGGTCTGCATCTGCCGGAAAAGCATGTTACCTGGCGTGATGAGGCTATTCCCGGCAGCCTGTTTGATTTTGCCCTCTACTTCTTCCACAACTATAAAAACTTGCTGGCCAAAGGCAGCGGCCCCTACTTCTACCTGCCTAAAACCCAGGCCTGGCAGGAGGCTGCCTGGTGGAGCGAGGTCTTTAGCTACACCGAAGATCGCTTCAACCTGCCGCGCGGCACCATCAAGGCCACTCTACTGATTGAAACGTTGCCAGCAGTCTTCCAGATGGACGAGATCCTCCATGCCCTGAAGGATCACATTGTGGGCCTAAACTGTGGACGCTGGGACTACATCTTCAGCTATATCAAAACGTTAAAAAAGTATCCCGATCGTGTGCTGCCTGACCGCCAGGCGGTCACCATGGATAAGCCTTTCCTCAACGCCTACTCCCGTCTGCTGATTAAGACCTGCCACCGGCGCGGTGCGTTTGCGATGGGCGGCATGGCGGCGTTTATCCCCAGTAAAGAGAGCGAGCGTAACAACTGGGTGCTGAATAAGGTACGGGCGGATAAAGAGCTGGAGGCGCAAAACGGTCACGACGGTACCTGGATTGCTCACCCCGGTCTGGGCGATACGGTGATGGCCATCTTTGATACCGCGCTGGGCGACAATAAAAACCAGCTCTCTGTCACCCGGGAGGAGGACGCGCCGATCGCTGCCGAAGAGCTGCTTGCGCCCTGCGACGGCGAACGCACGGAAGAGGGGATGCGCGCCAATATTCGTGTTGCGGTGCAGTACATCGAAGCGTGGATCTCTGGCAACGGCTGTGTGCCAATCTATGGTCTGATGGAGGATGCCGCAACGGCAGAGATCTCCCGCACCTCTATCTGGCAGTGGATCCATCATCAAAAGACGCTCAGCAACGGTACGCCAGTAACTAAAGCCCTGTTTCGCCAGATGCTCGGCGAGGAGATGCAGGTGATCCAGCAGGAGCTGGGCGAGCACCGGTTCAGCCATGGTCGCTTTGCCGACGCCGCTCGCCTGATGGAGCAGATCACCACCTCTGACGACCTGATCGATTTCCTGACCCTGCCGGGTTACCGCCTCTTAGCCTAATAAAAACAGTGGAGCACAGCCATGAAAACCCGTACCCAGCAAATAGAAGCATTACAGCAAGAGTGGCAAACCGCACGCTGGGAGGGCATTAGCCGCCCCTACAGTGCGGAAGAGGTGGTAAAACTGCGCGGCTCGGTGAATCCGGAGTGCACCCTGGCGCAGCTTGGCGCGGCGAAAATGTGGCGTCTGCTGCACGGCGAGTCTAAAAAGGGCTATATCAACAGCCTCGGTGCGCTGACCGGTGGGCAGGCGCTCCAGCAGGCGAAGGCAGGGATAGAGGCCATTTACCTCTCCGGCTGGCAGGTGGCGGCAGATGCTAACCTGGCCTCCAGCATGTATCCGGATCAGTCCCTCTACCCGGCTAATTCGGTTCCGGCAGTCGTGGATCGGATCAACAACACTTTTCGCCGGGCGGATCAGATCCAGTGGTCGGCGGGGATCGATCCCAACGATCCGCGCTACGTGGACTACTTCCTACCGATTGTGGCCGATGCCGAAGCGGGCTTTGGCGGCGTGTTGAACGCCTTTGAGCTGATGAAGTCGATGATTGCAGCGGGAGCGGCGGCGGTACACTTCGAGGATCAGCTGGCCTCGGTGAAGAAGTGCGGCCATATGGGCGGCAAGGTACTGGTACCCACCCAGGAGGCCATCCAGAAGCTGGTGGCGGCCAGGCTGGCAGCAGACGTGATGGGCGTACCGACGCTGCTGATCGCCCGTACAGATGCCGATGCGGCGGATCTGATCACCTCGGACTGCGATGAGTATGACCGTGAATTTATTACCGGCGAACGCACCAGCGAAGGGTTCTATCGTACCCGGGCCGGGATAGAGCAGGCCATCAGCCGCGGCCTGGCCTACGCCCCCTATGCCGATCTGGTCTGGTGTGAAACCTCGACGCCAGATCTGGAGCAGGCCCGGCGCTTTGCCGATGCCATCCATGCCCAATTCCCCGGCAAGCTGCTGGCCTATAACTGCTCGCCGTCGTTCAACTGGCAGAAGAATCTCGACGACAACACCATCGCCAGCTTCCAGCAGCAGCTCGCGGAGATGGGCTACAAGTACCAGTTCATTACCCTCGCGGGTATCCACAGCATGTGGTTCAACATGTTCGATCTCGCCCGCGCCTATGCGCAGGGAGAGGGCATGAAACACTACGTCGAGAAGGTTCAGCAGCCGGAGTTTGCTGCGGCGAAGGAGGGCTATACCTTTGTCTCCCATCAGCAGGAGGTGGGAACCGGCTATTTCGATAAGGTGACGACGATTATTCAGGGCGGCGCATCATCGGTGACCGCGCTGACCGGATCAACAGAAGAGCAGCAGTTCTGATAACGGAAATGCCCGGTGGCGCTGCGCTTACCGGGCCTACGCACGGATCCGGAGGGGGACGTATGACGCGTGGCCGGGAGCTATTAATCGCCCAAACTATCCTGCAGGGTTTTGACGCCCAGTACGGACGCTTTCTGGAGATTACCGCCGGCGCGCAGCAGCGCTTTGAGCAGGCGGACTGGCACGCCGTCCAGCAGGCGATGAAGAGCCGCATCCATCTCTACGACCACCACGTTGGGCTGGTGGCCGAGCAGCTGCGCTGTATAACCGAGGGTCGACGCCTCGACGCGGATTATTTGCTGCGGGTAAAGGCGCACTATACTGAGCTGCTGCCTGACTATCCGCGCTTCGAAATTGCCGAAAGCTTTTTCAACTCGGTCTACTGTCGGCTGTTCGATCACCGGGCCCTGACGCCTGAGCGACTGTTTATTTTCAGCTCCCAGCCCGAGCGCCGCTTTCGCACCATTCCTCGCCCGCTTGCAAAGGATTTTCACCCGACCGGCTGCTGGCAGGCGCTGCTCAACAAGCTGCTTGCCGATCTCCCCCTGCGTCTGCCGTGGCAGGATCGCGCCCGCGACGTGGGCTATATCCTCATGCAGCTAACAGAGAGCATTGGCGACGCGGCGCTAGCGCAGGCACGTTTACAGGTGGCAAACGAGCTTTTCTACCGCAATAAAGCCGCCTGGCTGGTGGGCAAGCTTATCCTGGCCGACGGCACGGTTCCCTTTTTACTGCCGATCCACCGCAGCGAGGAGGGCGAGCTTTTTGTCGATGCCTGCCTGACCACCCACGACGAAGCCAGCATTGTGTTCGGCTTCGCCCGCTCCTACTTTATGGTCTATGCTCCCCTGCCCGCCGCGACGGTGGAGTGGCTGCGGGAGATCTTGCCAGGCAAAACCACGGCTGAGCTCTATATGGCGATTGGCTGCCAGAAGCATGCTAAAACAGAGAGCTACCGGGAGTATCTGCACTACATTGCCAGCAGCGACGAGCAGTTTATTGAAGCGCCGGGCATTCGCGGCATGGTGATGCTGGTCTTTACCCTGCCGGGCTTTGACCGGGTCTTCAAGGTAATCAAAGATCGTTTTGCCCCGCAGAAGGAGATGACCGCCGCCCATGTGCGCGCCTGCTATCAGCTGGTAAAAGAGCACGATCGCGTCGGGCGGATGGCCGATACTCAGGAGTTTGAAAACTTTGTGCTGGAGAAGCGGCAGATTTCGCCTGCGTTGATGGCCCTGTTGATGACGGAAGCGGCGGAGAAGATCACCGACCTGGGTGATAGTATCTCCATCAGCCATCTCTATATCGAACGGCGCATGGTGCCGCTCAATATCTGGCTGGAGCAGGTTGACGGTCAGCTGCTGCGGGACGTCATCGAAGAGTACGGCAACGCCATTCGTCAGCTAGCCGCCGCGAATATTTTCCCTGGTGATATGCTGTTTAAAAACTTTGGCGTGACGCGCCATGGGCGGGTGGTGTTCTATGACTACGATGAGATCTGCTACATGACCGAGGTAAACTTCCGCGACGTTCCCGCCCCGCGCTACCCGGAGGATGAGCTAAGCGCCGAGCCGTGGTACAGCGTATCGCCAGGGGATGTCTTCCCCGAGGAGTTTCGCCACTGGCTCTGTGCCGATCCGCGCGTCGGGCCACTCTTTGAGGAGATGCATGCCGATCTGTTCCGCGCCAGCTACTGGCGGGCACTGCAAACGCGTATCAAAGAGGGCCACGTGGAGGATGTCTACGCCTACCGACGACGGCAGCGTTTCAGCGTACGGTTTAACGGCTCCCGCCATACGCCAGTGTCACCTCTTTCGCCGCCTTAATCACCAGCGCACCCAGCTCGGTCACGCGATCGTCGGTAATACGTGAGATCGGTCCAGAGATAGAGATGGCGGCAAAAGGCTGACGATGCTCGTCATAGATACAGGCCGCCACGCAGCGCAGGCCCAGCGCGTGCTCCTCATCGTCAAAGGAGTAGCCGCGCTTGCGGGTCAGGGCCAGATCTTCTTTCAGATGCAGGGGCGAGACCAGCGTAGCGTGGGTGTAGGTATGCAGCCCCTGGCGATGCAGCAGGCTGGTAACCTGATCCTCATCCAGCTGGGCCAGGAAAGCTTTTCCCGCTCCGGAGGCGTGCATCGGCAGCTTGCCGCCAATGGGGGCAGACATGCGCATCAGCTGGTTACACTGCACCTGGTCAATGATGATGGCCTGATGATCGTTCTGGTCAAGCACCGCCAGGTTTACCGTCTCGCCGGAATCCTCCATCAGCTTGCGCAGAATAGGATGCACAATGGCCAGCAGGTTGCGGCTCTGTAAGAAGCTGGCACCAATGACAAACGCATGCGCGCCTATCGCCCAGTGGCCCAGGTCGCCTACCTGGCGGACAAAGCCCAGCTGCTGCATGGTCGTCAGCAGGCGGTGGGTGGTCGAGTTGGGCAGGCCAGCCTGCTGCGCCAGCTCGGTCAGCGCCACGCTGCCTTGAGATTCAGCGATCCACTCCAGCAGCTTCAGGCCGCGCGTCAGGGACTGCACCTGTCCGGTCGCCGGCGGGGTGGCTGCGGCGGCAGCGGTGCGAGGTTTTTTACCGCGTTTCGCGGGTACGGAAGCCACCATGGCCGACTCCTTTTCTGTATCGTGGAAATCATTTTCGTTTTATCTGATTATAATGCAACCTGCGGCCAGACTGATCGGATGAGTTCAGGTGAACATCTCTCATGTTTCATGCTGCTCTCTTTTCCACCTGCCGGCTTTGTGCCAGTATGTCCTGCTGGCCTTTGGGGCCTGGTTGAGCGTTGTCGGGAGCACGTGTGAGCAGCAAAGTTGATCAACTGCATCAGCAGTTAAAAGAGCGTATTTTGGTTCTGGATGGGGGCATGGGCACCATGATCCAGGGCTATCGTCTGAGTGAGCAGGATTTTCGCGGCGAGCGCTTCGCCGACTGGCCCTGCGATCTCAAAGGCAACAACGATCTGCTGGTGCTCAGCAAGCCGGAGGTGATCTCTGCAATCCATGACGCCTATTTTGCGGCGGGTGCGGATATCGTTGAGACCAACACCTTTAACTCGACAACTATTGCGATGGCGGACTACCAGATGGAGTCCCTGTCGGCAGAGATCAACCTTGCCGCCGCGAAGCTGGCCCGCGCCTGCGCCGACGAGTGGACCGCCCGCACGCCGGAGAAGCCGCGCTACGTGGCGGGGGTGCTGGGTCCAACCAACCGCACCGCCTCTATCTCGCCGGACGTAAACGATCCCGCCTACCGCAACGTCACCTTCGACCAGCTGGTGGCGGCGTACCGGGAGTCGACCCGGGCGCTGGTGGAGGGCGGCAGCGATCTGATCCTGATCGAAACCATCTTCGATACGCTCAATGCGAAAGCGGCCATTTTTGCCGTGAAGGCAGAGTTCGAGGCGCTGGGCGTTGAGCTACCGATCATGATCTCCGGCACCATTACCGACGCTTCCGGACGCACGCTCTCCGGGCAGACTACCGAAGCATTCTATAACTCACTCCGCCACGCCGACGCGCTGACCTTCGGGCTGAACTGCGCCCTGGGGCCGGATGAGCTGCGTCAGTACGTGCAGGAGCTGTCGCGCATCGCCGAGTGCTACGTCACCGCCCACCCGAACGCCGGGCTGCCCAACGCCTTTGGCGAGTACGATCTCGATGCCGGGCCGATGGCCGCGCAGATCCGCGAGTGGGCCGAAGCGGGCTTCCTGAACATCGTGGGCGGCTGCTGCGGCACAACCCCAGAGCATATCGCTGCTATGAGCCGCGCGGTGGAAGGGCTGCCGCCGCGTCAGTTGCCTGACCTACCGGTTGCCTGCCGCCTGGCGGGGCTGGAGCCGCTGAATATTGGTGACGATAGCCTGTTTGTGAACGTTGGCGAGCGTACCAACGTTACCGGCTCGGCAAAATTCAAGCGCCTGATTAAAGAAGAGAAGTACAGCGAGGCGCTGGACGTGGCGCGCCAGCAGGTAGAGAACGGCGCGCAGATCATCGACATCAACATGGACGAGGGGATGCTCGACGCCGAGGCGGCGATGGTCAAGTTCCTCAACTTGATTGCCGGCGAGCCGGACATTGCCCGCGTGCCGATCATGATCGACTCCTCCAAGTGGGATGTTATCGAGAAGGGGCTGAAGTGCATTCAGGGCAAAGGCATCGTTAACTCCATTTCAATGAAGGAGGGCGTAGAGGCCTTTGTCCACCATGCGAAGCTGGTGCGCCGCTACGGCGCAGCGATGGTGGTGATGGCCTTTGATGAGGTCGGCCAGGCTGATACGCGGGAGCGGAAGATTGAGATCTGCCGCCGGGCCTACACCATTCTTACTCAGGATGTCGGTTTTCCACCGGAAGATATCATTTTTGACCCCAACATCTTTGCCGTGGCAACGGGCATTGATGAGCACAACAACTATGCCCAGGACTTTATCGGCGCGTGTGAAGACATCAAGCGCGAGCTGCCGCACGCCCTGATCTCCGGTGGCGTCTCTAACGTCTCGTTCTCCTTCCGTGGCAACGATCCGGTCCGTGAGGCGATCCACGCCGTGTTTCTCTACTACGCCATCCGCAACGGCATGGACATGGGGATCGTCAACGCCGGGCAGCTGGCCATCTATGACGATCTGCCTGCCGAGCTGCGCGATGCGGTCGAGGATGTGATCCTTAACCGTCGCGACGACAGCACCGAGCGTCTGCTGGATCTGGCCGAGAAGTATCGCGGCAGCAAGAGCGACGATGGCGTAAACGCCCAGCAGGCTGAGTGGCGCAGCTGGGACGTTAAAAAACGGCTGGAGTATTCGCTGGTTAAAGGCATTACCGAATTTATTGAAGAAGATACCGAAGAGGCGCGCCAGCAGGCCGAACGCCCTATTCAGGTGATTGAAGGGCCGCTAATGGACGGCATGAACGTGGTAGGCGATCTCTTTGGCGAGGGGAAAATGTTTCTGCCGCAGGTGGTGAAATCTGCCCGCGTGATGAAGCAGGCGGTGGCCTATCTCGAACCCTTTATCGAAGCCAGCAAAGAGAAAGGCCAGACCAACGGTAAAATGGTGATCGCCACCGTGAAAGGCGACGTGCATGACATCGGCAAAAACATCGTTGGCGTAGTATTGCAGTGCAATAACTACGAGATTGTCGATCTGGGCGTAATGGTGCCGACGGATAAAATCCTGAAAACCGCCCGGGAAGTAAATGCTGACCTGATTGGCCTCTCCGGGCTGATCACGCCCTCGCTGGATGAGATGGTCAACGTGGCGAAAGAGATGGAGCGTCAGGGCTTTACCATTCCGCTGCTGATTGGCGGGGCTACCACCTCGAAAGCCCATACGGCAGTTAAAATCGAGCAGAACTACAGCGGCCCAACGGTGTACGTGCAGAACGCCTCGCGCACCGTGGGCGTGGTGTCGTCGCTGCTGTCAGCAACCCAGCGGGACGATTTCGTGGCCCGCACTCGCAAAGAGTATGAAACCGTGCGTATTCAACATGCGCGTAAAAAGCCGCGCACGCCGCCAGTCAGCCTACAGGCGGCACGGGATAACGATCTGGCCTTCGACTGGGAGAGCTACACCCCGCCGGTGGCCCATCGCCTGGGCGTCCAGGAGGTGACCGCCAGCATTGAGACGCTGCGCAACTACATCGACTGGACGCCGTTCTTTATGACCTGGTCGCTGGCGGGTAAGTATCCACGCATTCTGGAAGATGAGATCGTCGGCGTTGAGGCGAAGCGCCTGTTTCAAGACGCTAACGAGATGCTCGACCAGCTCAGCGCAGAAAAACGTCTTAACCCGCGCGGCGTGGTGGGGCTGTTCCCGGCGAACCGCGTCGGCGATGACGTTGAAATCTACCGCGATGCATCACGTACTCAGGTACTGACGGTGGCACGCCATCTGCGGCAGCAGACCGAAAAGGTAGGCTTTGCTAACTACTGCCTGGCCGATTTCGTTGCGCCGAAGCTGAGCGGCAAAGAGGACTACATCGGCGCGTTTGCCGTCACCGGCGGGCTGGAGGAGGATGCTCTGGCCGAGGCCTATGACGCTCAGCATGACGACTACAACAAGATCATGGTGAAGGCGATTGCCGATCGACTGGCAGAGGCCTTTGCGGAGTACCTGCACGAACGGGTGCGTAAGGTTTACTGGGGCTATGCGCCGAACGAAAACCTTAGCAACGAAGATCTAATCCGCGAAAACTATCAGGGGATACGTCCTGCGCCAGGCTATCCCGCCTGCCCGGAGCACACCGAGAAGGGCACCATCTGGCAGCTGCTGGACGTTGAGAAACATACCGGCATGAAGCTGACCGAGTCCTTTGCCATGTGGCCGGGCGCGTCGGTCTCTGGCTGGTACTTCAGCCACCCCGACAGCAAGTACTTTGCCGTAGCGCAGATCCAGCGCGACCAGGTCGAGGATTATGCCCAGCGGAAAGGAATGAGCGTGAGTGAAGTTGAGCGCTGGCTCGCACCGAATCTCGGCTACGACGCGGACTGATTGACATTAAGCTCTTATACTAGGAGAAAATGTATACGATAAGGAGGCCGTAACCCTGTGCTAACGCTTTTACACCTGCTATCCGCCGTTGCACTGCTGGTCTGGGGCACACATATCGTACGTACGGGCGTGATGCGCGTTTTTGGTGCGCGTTTGCGTACCGTGCTGGGTCGCAGCGTTGAGAAAAAACCGCTGGCCTTCTGCGCGGGCATTGGCGTCACCGCCCTGGTGCAGAGCAGTAACGCCACCACGATGCTGGTCACCTCCTTTGTGGCGCAGGATCTGGTGGCGCTTACCCCGGCGCTGGTGATTGTGCTGGGGGCGGACGTCGGTACTGCGCTGATGGCGCGGGTGCTCACCTTCGATCTCTCCTGGCTTTCACCGCTGCTGATTTTTATTGGCGTCATTTTCTTTCTTGGACGCAAGCAGTCCCGCGTAGGGCAGCTTGGTCGGGTCAGCATCGGCCTTGGGCTGATCCTGCTGGCGCTGGAGCTTATCGTGCAGGCCGTGACGCCGATTACCCAGGCCAGCGGCGTGAAGGTTATTTTCGCCTCGCTAACCGGCGATATTATGCTGGACGCGCTGATTGGCGCGGTCTTTGCCATTATCAGCTACTCAAGCCTTGCGGCGGTGCTGCTGACCGCGACGCTGACCGCGGCGGGGATCATCTCGTTTCCGGTGGCGCTGTGCCTGGTGATTGGTGCAAACCTCGGCTCGGGTCTGCTGGCGGTGCTCAACAACAGCGCCAGCAGCGCCGCTGCACGCCGCGTTGCGATGGGCAGCCTGCTGTTTAAGCTGGTGGGTAGCCTGCTGATCCTTCCTTTTGTACATCCGCTGGCAGTGGTTCTGGACAGGCTACCGCTGCCGGATGCAGAGTTGGTCATCTATTTCCACGTCTTCTACAACCTGATCCGCTGCGTGGTGATGGTGCCCTTTGCCGGACCGATGGCCCGCCTGTGCGAGCGGCTGATCCGCGATGAGCCTGAGCTTGATATGCGTCTGAAGCCGAAGCATCTCGATACTTCGGCGCTGGATACGCCCACGCTGGCCCTGGCGAACGCCGCCCGCGAGTCGCTGCGCATGGGTGACGCCATGGAGCAGATGCTCGACGGTCTGAAGAAGATCATGCACGGCGAGCCGCGTGAGGAGAAAGCGCTACGGAAAATTGCCGATGATATCAACGTGCTCTATACCGCCATCAAGCTCTATCTGGCGCGGATGCCGAAGGATGAACTGGCCGAAGAGGAGTCGCGCCGCTGGGCGGAAATTATTGAGATGTCGCTCAACCTTGAGCAGGCATCAGACATCATTGAGCGGATGGGCAGCGAGATTGCCGATAAGTCGCTGGCGGCCCGGCGCGCCTTCTCTGTTGAAGGGCTTAACGAGCTGGATAGCCTGCTGGAGCAGCTGCGCAGTAATCTGCAGCTGGCGATGTCGGTGTTCTTCTCCAGCGACGTGGCGAGTGCCCGCCGCCTGCGCCGCCGCAAGCACCGCTTCCGTATTCTCAACCGCCGTTACGCCCACGCCCACGTGGATCGTCTGCATCAGCAGAACGTGCAGAGTATCGAAACCAGCTCGCTGCATTTAGGTCTGCTGGGGGATATGAAACGCCTCAACTCGCTCTTCTGTGCGGTGGCCTACAGCGTGCTGGAGCAGCCGGACGAGGATGAGGAGCGCGGGGAGTACTGATTTTGGAAACCGCCTCGTGGATTTTGCTTTAAGCCCTGCATCGTGCAGGGCTTTTTGTTTATCTTTCCTTCAACGCGGTACTTTTTATATCCAAATAGGTATAATCAAGGAGGGGGAATGATAAAACTATTGTATTGGGTTGGTCAGTCGAAGAAGGATCTGCTGGCGCAACCGGAAAATGTGCAGGATGTTTTTGGTTATGCGCTTTGGCTTGCCCAACAAGGTAAGCGCCATAATCAAGCGAAGCCGTTAAAGGGATTTGGTGGAGCCGGGGTACTTGAAGTTGTTGAGGACTATCAGGGAAACACATGGAGAGCCGTCTACACCATCATGCTTAAAGATGTCGTTTATGTGCTGCATGTTTTTTCAGAAAAAATCAGTATCGGGTAAAGCAATGGCGAAGCCAGATACTGCACTCATTTACCAGCGGCTTAAGGCTGCTCAGAATCATGCACGAGGATCCTGATATGCAAAATGAAATCGAAGCGGGTAGTGGGAATATTTATAACGATTTAGGTTACGCTAACGCTGAGGAGATGCAGCTTAAGGCGCAGTTAGCAATGGCGATTCATGACATTCTACAAGAGCGTGGGCTGACTCAGCAGCAGGCGGCCCGTATTTTAGGTATGACCCAGCCTAAACTATCAAACTTATTGCGTGGCCAATTTCGTGGGATCAGCGAGGCGAAAATGCTCGATTGCCTGATGCGGCTGGGAAGAGATGTCGATATTGTCGTCGGTAAGGCGCAAACCATACCAGGCACGATGAAAGTCGTATTCGGTTAAGATGTAAATATTTCCGGATAGCGCTGCGCCTATCCGGCCTGAGAAGCGTACCTATTTCTCTCTGGCACACAAAACGGCACCCAGGGTATATTTCGCCTTTACAGGAGAAACTATGCTGACACCACAATCCACCCGACTAAACAAATACATCAGCGAGAGCGGGATCTGCTCGCGTCGCGAAGCCGATCGCTACATTGAGCAGGGCAACGTCTTTATCAACGGCAAACGCGCCGGGATAGGGGATCAGGTTGTCGCGGGCGACGTGGTCAAGGTCAACGGCCAGCTTATCGAGCCTCGGGAAGAGGACGATCTGGTATTTATCGCGCTGAACAAGCCGGTGGGAATTGTCAGCACCACGGAAGATAGCGAGAGAGACAACATTGTCGATTTCGTTAACCACAGCAGCCGTATCTTTCCTATCGGCCGCCTGGATAAAGATTCACAGGGGCTGATCTTCCTCACTAACCATGGCGATCTGGTAAACAAAATTCTGCGGGCCGGTAACGATCACGAGAAAGAGTATGTGGTCACGGTGAATAAGCCGATCACGGACGAGTTTATCCGTGGCATGGGCGCAGGCGTGCCGATCCTGGGTACCGTCACCAAAAAGTGTAAAGTTAAAAAAGAGGCACCTTTTGCCTTTCGCATTACGCTGGTTCAGGGCTTAAACCGACAGATCCGCCGGATGTGCGAGCACTTTGGCTTTGAAGTGACCAGGCTGGAGCGTACGCGCATTATGAACGTCAGCCTGACCGGTATCCCCGTCGGCGAGTGGCGTGACTTGACCGACGACGAGCTGGTAGAGCTGTTCAAGCTTATCGAAAACTCATCGTCAGAGGCGAAGCCGAAAGCGAAGGCGAAACCGAAAACCCAGGGGATTAAACGACCTGTGGTGAACGCCCCGAAATCAGCTGAAAAAGAGCGCAGCAAACCGGCCGGAAAACGGTTCGTGCAGCCGGGGCGTAAAAAGAAAGGGCGCTAATTAGCGCCTTCCACGGGTTGAGGTATTGGCTGACCAGGAGAAGGTCGACTCTGAATCGGGTTTATACGCCTGCTCTTTTTTTAACTTGCGGGCTTTTTTGGCCTCGGTCTCACGCTGCGCCATCAGCTTGTCGGTGTACTCTTTCTTAACCTGATTGGTTTCGGCGTTGGTCAGGGTGCGGCCGTGAGCGATACGGGCGCGATCCAGCAGGGTTTTCAGCTCGCGCTGCTCGCTCTCCGTCATATCTTTTTGCGTCAATCTTGGTGTAGCCATCGCTGAAGCCTCCTGTAGAAGAGGCTTCAGTGTAAAGCAAGCAGAGTAAATTAACCCTGTTTTACCGCATCTTTTTTCGGTTGCTCATCGATGGGTTTACCCGACCAGTACCCTGCCAGCAGCGAGCCGGAGAGGTTGTGCCAGACTGAGAACAGCGCACCTGGCAGGGCGGCCAGCGGTGAGAAGTAGATCTTACCCAGCGCAGCGGCCAGGCCTGAGTTCTGCATCCCCACCTCAATCGCCAACGTCCGGCAGGTGGACTCATCAAAGCCAAACAGCTTCCCGCCCCAGTAGCCGCCCAGCAGGCCGATGGTGTTGTGCAGAATGATTGCGATAATCACCACGAAGCCAACGGAAGCGATGTGCGATGCAGAGCCTGCAACTACCGCGCTGATGATCGCCAAAATGCAGAGCATCGAAAACGCCGGCAGATACGGCTCCACTGCCTTCACCAGGCGTGGGAAGAGGTGATGAATAACCAGCCCAAGCCCAATCGGGATCACCACGATTTGCAGAATGCTCAGCAGCATCCCCATCACATCTACCTGAATATGTGCATCCACGTAGAGGCGCGTCAGCAGTGGCGTTGCCACCACACCCACCAGCGTAGAGACCGAGGAGATAGTGACCGACAGCGCCACGTCCCCCTTGGCCAGGTAGATCATGACGTTAGAGGCCGTGCCGCTGGCAACGCTACCCACCAGCACCATCCCGGCGGAGAGATCCGGCGGCATCTTAAAGAGCATGGCCAGCAGCCAGGCGGCGAGGGGCATTACCAGATAGTGGAGAAAAATGCCCGCGGCGACCGGGGCCGGACGCGACAGAACACGCTTGAAGTCCTCAAGCTTCAGATGCACACCCATGCCGAACATGATCAGCATCAGCAGCGTGGTCACCCACGGGCCGATGCCGGTGAACGTCGTGGGGGTGTAGTAAGCGAGAACGGAGAGCAGCAGCGCCCACAGGGGGAACAGCCGGGTGATGGCGGTTAACATAATGAATTCCTTGCAGTATTGTCGTGTCGTTGTGTTATTTAGTTATAAAAAAGCCGGGTTCGAGCCCGGCTATAGGTATTTTTTATCGTGTGCTGGAATTTTATTCAAACAAATTATGATGCAGCTTCTGCACAACCTGCTCGGCCTCTGCGCCAGGCACCAGGAAGCAGAGGTTGTGGCTGGATGCGCCGTAGCAGATCATGCGGATGTTAAACGGATCGAGCACGCCAAACACCTCTTTGCCCACGCCACAGGCTTTCGACAGATCGTTACCAATCAGCGCCACCAGGGCGAGGTTCTCTTCCACTTCCACGCGGCACAGCGACGACAGTTCGGTCAGCAGGCCCTGGGTTAGCAGGGTGTCACCCGTAGAGGTCGAGCCGGTGGTGTCCAGCGTCAGGGCCACGCTCACTTCTGACGTGGTGATCAGATCGACGGAGATATTGTGGCGCGCCAGCATACCGAATACTTCGGCCAGGAAGCCGCGGGAGTGCAGCATGTTCAGGCTGTGCAGGGTTACCAGGGTCTGCTTACGACGCAGCGCCAGGGCGCGAAACAGCGGCGGTTTCTGCGTCTCATTGCAGACCAGCGTGCCGCCCGCTTTAGGATCCTTGCTGGAGCCAACAAATACCGGAATATCGCTGCGCACCGCAGGCAGCAGCGTTGCCGGATGCAGCACTTTTGCGCCGAAGGTCGCCATCTCAGCGGCCTCTTCAAAGGCGATCTCATCGATGCGCTTGGCGGCCGGTACAACGCGCGGATCGGTGGTGTAGATGCCGGGAACGTCAGTCCAGATATCTACCCGAGAGGCATGCAGCGCTTCGCCGAGCAGGGCGGCGGTGTAGTCGCTGCCGCCGCGGCCCAGGGTGGTGGTGCGGCCCTTTTGCTCGCTGCCGATAAAGCCTTGCGTAACCACTAACCCTTCGTTGAGACGCGGGGAGAGCTGCTGGGCCGCCAGCTCCGCCAGGGCGGCAACGTCCGGCTCGGCACGGCCAAAGCGATCGCTGGTACGCATCACTTTACGCACGTCAAACCACTGCGCCTGCACGCTACGCTCGCGCAGCACTTCCACAAAAAGCAGGGTCGACATCAGCTCGCCGTGACTCACCAGCTCATCGGTCAGCGCGGCAGAGGTGGCAAGGGAAGCGGCTTCCGCCAGGGTAGTAATATTTTCCAGCAGGCGTTCGATCTCCTCGCGGATGACGTCAGGGCGCGTCAGGCGCTCAAGGATATCGAACTGAATTTTGCGAATGGCGTCGAGCTTTACGAAACGTTCGCTGGCCTCCAGCCCTTCGGCGAGCGCTACCAGCAGGTTGGTCACCCCCGCAGAGGCAGAGAGCACCACCAGGCGAACGCTGGCGTCGGAGAGTACCACATCGGCGCTGCGGTTCATGGCATCGAAATCGGCGACGCTGGTCCCGCCAAATTTAGCAACAATAGGCTTAGTAACACCAAGCGGGGAAACTGCTTTGATCATAACAACCTCGTATCAGGTGCAAATAGTCAGCCCTGGAACAAGGAGAGAGCGAAAAACGGGGTAGGCGCAGAGCAATGAACCACTACGATTACACCCAGAAGCGCTCCACCTTGCGAGACGCACGACTGCTAACGTCTCTGGTGACAGCCCAGGGGATTCAGCCCCTGTAGCCGATGGCAAGCGCGGCCAGACGCTCTACCACCTCGGCGTTGTTCCCCCTCCTGTGCTCTCTGCGGACTGGCTCCTCAAGCACACTAACCTGGACGACGCGCCTCTTCTGGCTATTCCCAATGGGAATTCATACTTTGGTAACATAAGTAATACTTTATAAATAAAGGTTTCCAGGGGGCGCTGTCAACGCTGCGGTTATGCGGATTTTTCATGTTTAGGGTTATCCCAGGAAAATAACTTATAAACGCTATACTTTGCCCTGTCTCCCCGAGTTAGCGCATCACCATCTTCGTTGGGCAAAAGCATAAAAACCGTCACAATTTTTGTCCGCAGGCGCTACAATCGACCGCAGTTAGGATCCTAAATCAGAAGAGTATTGCTATGAAAAACATCAACCCAACGCAGACTTCTGCCTGGCAGGCATTACAGAAACACTTCGATGAAATGAAAGAGGTCACTCTCGCCGAGCTGTTCGCCAACGATAGCGACCGCTTCAGCAAATTCTCCGCGACCTTCAACGATCAGATGCTGGTGGACTTCTCCAAAAACCGCATCACCGAAGAGACGTTGGCAAAGCTGCTGGACTTAGCCAAAGAGACCGAGCTGGCCGACGCGATCAAATCCATGTTCTCCGGCGAGAAGATCAACCGCACCGAAGATCGTGCGGTATTGCACGTTGCCCTGCGTAACCGCAGCAACACGCCGATTATTGTTGACGGCAAAGACGTGATGCCGGAAGTTAACGCCGTGCTGGAGAAGATGAAAACCTTCTCTGAGGCCATCATCTCCGGCCAGTGGAAAGGCTATACCGGCAAACCGATCACCGACGTGGTGAACATTGGTATCGGCGGCTCCGACCTCGGCCCGTTTATGGTGACCGAAGCACTGCGCCCGTACAAAAATCATCTGAACATGCACTTTGTCTCTAACGTCGATGGTACGCACATCGCCGAAGTGCTGAAGAAGGTTAACCCTGAATCGACGCTCTTCCTGGTGGCGTCCAAAACCTTCACCACGCAGGAGACCATGACCAACGCCCACAGCGCGCGCGACTGGTTCCTGAAAACGGCCGGTGACCAGCAGCACGTGGCGAAACACTTTGCTGCGCTCTCCACCAACGCCAAAGCGGTGGGTGAGTTTGGTATCGATACCGCTAACATGTTTGAGTTCTGGGACTGGGTAGGCGGTCGTTACTCCCTGTGGTCGGCGATTGGCCTGTCGATCATCCTCTCCGTGGGCTACGACAACTTTGTTGAGCTGCTCTCCGGCGCGCACGCCATGGATCAGCACTTCGCCACCACCCCGGCGGAGAAAAATCTGCCGGTGCTGCTGGCGCTGATCGGTATCTGGTACAACAACTTCTTCGGCGCGGAAACAGAGGCGATCCTGCCTTACGACCAGTATATGCACCGCTTCGCAGCCTACTTCCAGCAGGGCAACATGGAGTCCAACGGCAAGTACGTTGACCGTAACGGTAACGCCGTGGACTACCAGACCGGCCCGATCATCTGGGGTGAGCCGGGCACCAACGGCCAGCATGCCTTCTACCAGCTGATCCACCAGGGCACCAAGATGGTACCGTGCGACTTTATCGCACCGGCCATCACCCATAACGCGCTGTCGGATCATCATCAGAAGCTGCTCTCCAACTTCTTCGCTCAGACCGAGGCGCTGGCATTCGGTAAATCCCGCGACGTGGTTGAGCAGGAGTATCGCGACCAGGGTAAAGATCCGGCCTCGCTGGAGCACGTTGTGCCGTTTAAGGTGTTTGAAGGCAACCGCCCGACTAACTCCATTCTGCTGCGTGAGATCACCCCGTTCAGCCTCGGGGCGCTGATTGCGCTCTATGAGCACAAAATCTTCACCCAGGGTGCGATCCTCAACATCTTCACCTTCGATCAGTGGGGCGTAGAGCTGGGTAAACAGCTGGCGAACCGTATTCTGCCGGAGCTGGGCGATGACAGCGATATCAGCAGCCACGATAGCTCGACCAACGGCTTGATTAACCGCTATAAGTCCTGGCGCTAAAATCTGCGTCATCCTTCAAACCGCAGCCGCGTTGGCTGCGTTCGTTAACCCCGGTCACATAGCTGTCTATGCTCCCGGGGATTAACGATCTTGCCGCCTTGCTGCAATTCGAATGATTTAGCAGATTGCAGCCAGGCCGTAGGCCCGTGCAAGCGCAGCGCCGCCGGGCATTGATGTTTATTTAATATAAGCCGGTACTATTGCCGGCTCTCTTATCAGATATTTCCTGTTGCCAGTAACTTACCGCAAATCTGTTTATTGAGCTTAATCTGAAAAACGCATTCCTGACATTATTGGCCGCAAATGATTTTAGGATAATACGCAGACAGCCAAGGCTCATTTATATTTTAATTTATTGATTTATAGATAATTTTGAGTTGAGCAAGAAATGTTCTTTGCTGAATAGGTCATTAATCCTAAAACCCGCCCTGTAATTCTCTGTGACGCCAATCACGCGTATCGGTTGTGTATACTCGACTGCGCCTGACTCCGTTCAGGTAAATATCCATTCATTCAATGAAGGGAAATTGATATGCATAAAGTCCTGTATGGCATTTTTGCCATCACCGCGCTTGCCGCGACCTCTGCTTATGCCGCTCCGGTACAAGTAGGTGACGCAGCAGGGTCGGCGGCAACGTCGGTCTCGGCGGGAAGCTCCTCCGCGACCAGCGTTAGCACCGTCAGCTCAGCGGTAGGCGTCGCCCTCGCGGCGACCGGTGGCGGCGATGGTTCTAATACCGGAACCACCACCACAACAACAACCAGCACTCAGTAATTACGAGTGCTTTAACTCTAACCACACTTCGGTGTGGTTATTTTGCCCCTGGAGAATTGTCGTGAAGCGACCGGGAATTATTCTGCTTTGTCTGCTGCTGCAGGCGTGCTCCGGCACGACCAAAGGGCTGGGCGGTGCGCTGTGGGACAGCGTGTTTGGCACCCCCGGCGTGCATCTTACCGATGAAGATATTCAGGATATGCCCTATGCCAGCCAGTATATGCAGCTAAACGGTGGCCCTCAGCTGTTTGTGGTGCTCGCTTTTTCTGAAAACGGCCAGCAGAAGTGGGCGACTCAGGACCAGTCTATTCTGGTGACTCAGCATGGTCGCCTCGTTAAAACTCAGCTTCCCGGCGATAACCTGCTTGAGGTGAACAACCTGGCGGCAGATCCACTGATCAAACCGAACCGCATTACCGATGGCGCAGCGTGGACCCGCACCCTGGGCTGGACCGAGCATGGCCAGGTACGTTATGCCACGGCCCGCTCGGAGTTCCGCTGGGCCGGGCAGGATACGGTGACGGTAGGTAGCGACGTCACCGTAGTACGCGTGCTGGAAGAGCACGTTGAGACAGAGCAAAAATCCTGGACCAACCGTTTCTGGATAGACAGTGACGGACGGATCCGGCGGTCGCTACAGTACCTTGGCGCGGACTGGTTCCCGGTTGAGACCACGCTCATCAAGGCGGCAAAACAATGAAGCTAACCGCAATCGCCTCGCTTATTTTTAGCCTTGCTTCCTCTGCTGCCTTCGCAGCGGGCACCGTTAAAGTTTATACCCCCGAGAGCGCGGAGCCTAAAACGCTGACCGATGCCGCGCATCTTATCGATTTAGTAGGTCAGCCCCGACTGGCCAACAGCTGGTGGCCGGGTGCGGTCATTAGCGAGCAGCACGCCACCCAGCGCGAAATGCAGCGGCATCAGGCGCTGCTGGCGCGTCTGGCCGCCCTCGCGGCAGATGAAGAGGGAGAGGATGCCGCCGCAGTTAACGCTCTCCATCAGCAGCTGCAGGGCATCAAGGTCACGGGACGCCAGCTGGTGCCCCTCGATCCGGATCGGGTCCGGGTCCAGCCCGGTGCGAACCCGCCGCTGGAGGGCGAGTACACCCTGTGGCTCGGCGCGCAGCCTTCTACGGTCACCGTGTTGGGATTGGTGAGCAGCTCTGGCAAAAAGCCGTTCACACCGGGACGCGACGTCGCGGGATATTTAGATGAGATGGGCCTGCTGAGCGGGGCCGATCGCAATACGGCGTGGGTGATCTATCCCGATGGCCGCACGCAGAGCGTGCCGGTGGCCTACTGGAACAAACGCCATGTGGAACCCATGCCGGGCAGCACGATTTTTGTTGGCTTTGCTGAAAGCGTCTGGACGAAAAGCCGGGACGGCATTAACGCCGATATTCTCACTTCCCTGACGCATCGGATACCGGATTAATGAAGAAAATTTCTCTTTACAGCCTGTTGGCGCTCAGCGTCAGCGCCGCCTGCCATGCGGAAACGTATCCGGCTCCGGTAGGCCCTTCCCAGACCGACTTCGGCGGCGTGGGACTGCTGCAAACGCCCACCGCCCGGATGGCGCGTGAGGGTGAGATCAGCCTTAACTATCGCGATAACGATCAGTACCGCTACTACTCCGGTTCGATTCAGCTCTTTCCGTGGCTAGAGACGACCCTGCGCTACACCGACGTACGCACCCGACAGTACAGCAGCGTGGATGCCTTTTCCGGCGATCAGACCTACAAAGATAAAGCGTTCGATCTCAAGCTGCGCCTGTGGGAAGAGGGGTACTGGCTGCCGCAAGTGGCAGTGGGCGCACGGGATATCGGCGGGACAGGTCTGTTCGATGCCGAGTACCTTGTAGCCAGCAAGGCCTGGGGGCCGTTTGATTTCACCCTCGGGTTGGGCTGGGGTTACCTTGGCACGGCGGGCAATATCAAAAACCCGCTCTGCTCCTACGATGAGAAGTACTGTTACCGCGATAACAGCTACAACCAGGCGGGCTCCATTGACGGTAGCCAGATGTTCCATGGCCCGGCATCGCTGTTTGGCGGCGTGGAGTACCAGACGCCATGGCAGCCGCTGCGCCTGAAGCTGGAGTATGAAGGCAATAACTATCAGCAGGATTTTGCCGGTCGTCTGCCGCAGCGCAGCAAAGTGAACGTTGGAGCGATCTATCGCGTAGCGGACTGGGCCGACGTCAACCTGAGCTACGAGCGCGGCAACACGGTGATGTTTGGCTTTACCCTGCACTCTAACTTCAACGATCTGCGCCCCTCTTACAACGATAATGCCCGCCCGCAGTATGAGCCGCAGCCGCAGGACGCCATTATGCAGCACGCTGTGGTGGCGAATCAGCTCACGCAGCTGAAGTACAACGCCGGGCTGGCGGATCCGAAAATTCAGGTGAAAGGCGATACGCTCTACGTTACTGGCGAACAGGTGAAATACCGCAATACCGAAGAGGGCATTGAGCGGGCGAACCGGATCATCGCCAACGATCTGCCGGACGGCGTAAAAACCATCCGCGTGACCGAGAACCGCCTCAACCTGCCGCAGGTGACCACCGAAACCGACGTGGCAAGCCTGCAACGCCATCTGGCCGGAGAGCCGCTGGGACATGAGACGGCCCTGGTGCAGAAACGCGTTGAGCCAGAAGTACCGGAGAGCACCGAGCAGGGCTGGTATATGGAGAAGTCCCGCTTTGATTTCCATATCGATCCGGTGCTGAACCAGTCCGTGGGCGGTCCGGAAAGTTTCTATATGTACCAGCTTGGGGTGATGGCGACCGCCGATCTCTGGCTGACCGACCACCTGCTGACCACCGGCAGCCTGTTTGGCAACGTCGCCAACAACTACGACAAGTTCAACTACACCGATCCGCCGGATGACTCCCATCTGCCTCGGGTGCGTACCCACGTGCGCGACTACGTAGCGAATGACTACTACGTTAACAATCTCCAGGCCAACTACTTCCAGTATCTTGGCAACGGCTTCTATGGCCAGGTGTACGGCGGCTATCTGGAGACGATGTACGGGGGAGCCGGGGCCGAGGTGCTCTGGCGGCCGGTGGACAGCAACTGGGCCTTCGGGATTGATGCTAACTACGTCAAGCAGCGTGACTGGCGCAGCGCGAAGGAGATGATGAAGTTTACCGACTACAGCGTGAAGACGGGACACCTGACCGCCTACTGGACGCCTTCCTTTGCTCAGGACGTGCTGATTAAAGCCAGCGTCGGGCAGTATCTGGCGGGGGACAAGGGCGGCACGCTGGAGGTGTCGAAACACTTCGACAGCGGCGTCGTCGTGGGCACCTATGCCACGCTGACCAACGTGTCACCGGACGAGTACGGGGAAGGGGATTTCACAAAAGGGGTCTACGTCTCGATTCCGCTGGATCTCTTTGCCTCTGGCCCGACCCGCAGCCGGGCGGCTATCGGCTGGACGCCGCTTACCCGCGACGGCGGTCAGCAGCTTGGACGTAAGTTCCAGCTGTATGACATGACCAGCGATCGGAGCGTAAACTTCCGCTAATGCTGAGCCGGGCGGCGCAACGCTGCCCGGCCATACCATAAGTAAAGAATCTAGATCTGGATCACACTTCTGCGTTATACATAGAGCTCGCCACTGACAATGAGGTGCCGTATGACATCGCTTATTCGTCCACGCGTTGAGTTCATCTCCACCATCCTGCAAACCGT
The DNA here is from genome assembly GCF_019880405.1 of Enterobacter sp. C2. Lineage (NCBI taxonomy): Bacteria > Pseudomonadati > Pseudomonadota > Gammaproteobacteria > Enterobacterales > Enterobacteriaceae > Enterobacter > Enterobacter sp. C2. The sequence continues at coordinate 3,936,095 of NZ_CP082269.1, read as the reverse complement.
CCTGAATCTTGGGCTGCTGAGCCTTGGCCTGATCCTGGTTGTCTTTCTCGGTAAAGAGACGGTGCACCTTGCGGACGTGCTCTTTGCGCCCGAGCAGACCAGCAAATATGAGCTGGTTGAGGGGCTGGTGGTCTACTTTCTCTACTTCGAATTTATCGCCCTGATTGTTAAGTATTTTCAGTCTGGTTTTCACTTCCCGCTACGCTACTTTGTCTATATCGGCATCACCGCCATCGTGCGGCTGATCATTGTCGACCACAAATCACCGATGGACGTGCTGATCTACTCCGGCGCGATCCTGCTGCTAGTGATCACCCTCTGGCTCTGTAACTCGAAACGGCTGAAGCGGGAATAAAAAAATGGCGCTCCTAAGAGCGCCAATAACAGTCACAAGTCAAAGTACAAACGGATAGATCAATGTTGAGGATAACAGTGGCACTACATGATGAAACCTAGCCTTTCACCCCGCCTGCCGTCAGGCCGTTAACCAGCCAGCGCTGGGCCAGCAGGAAGACAAGGGTAATCGGAATAGCCGAGAGCACCGCCGCCGCGGCAAAATCGCCCCACAGGTAGTTTTGCGGGTTGAGATACTGCTGCATACCTACCGCCAGGGTGTAGCTGTCGACGTCGCGCAGCAGCAGCGAGGCAACCGGGACTTCGGTAATGGCGGCGATAAACGACAGAATAAAGACCACCGCCAGAATCGGTACCGAGAGCGGCAGCAAGACCAGACGAAACGCCTGCCATGGCGTTGCCCCATCCAGCGAAGCCGCCTCTTCCAGCGAATTGTCGATGGTTTCGAAGTAGCCCTTGATCGTCCAGACATGCAGGGCGATGCCGCCCAGATAGGCGAAGATCACCCCACCGTGCGTATTCAGGCCGATAAAGGGTACATACTGACCGAGGCGGTCGAACAGGGCATAGAGCGCCACCAGGGAGAGCACCGCCGGGAACATCTGGAAAATCAGCATCCCTTTCAGCAGCGCCGACTTACCGGTAAAGCGCATGCGGGCAAAGGCGTAGGCGCAGGTGGTGGAGAGCACCACGATGCCCACCGCCGTAATGCCAGCAATTTTTACCGAGTTCCACAGCCACAGCAGCACCGGGAACGGCGGCGGGGTGACGCGCCCATCCGCATGTTCAACGCTGAAGCCCAGCGCCAGACGCCAGTGCTCCCACGAGATCTGGTCCGGGATCAGGCTACCGGTGGCGAAGTTACCGGGACGCAGCGAGATGGCAATGACCATCAGCAGCGGGAACATGATCGCCGCGATAAAAACCAGCAGGCTCAGATGCGTCAGGAAAAGGCGCAGCTTTTGTGATTTGGGTTGAACCATAGCCATTGTCTGTCTCTCCCTTAATCAAATTTCATGCGCGTGGCTTTCAAATTCACAATCGCCAGGACGCCAACCAGCAGGAAGATCAGCGTGGCAATTGCCGCAGCAAGCCCGAAATCCTGGCCGCCGCCGCCTTCAAAGGCGATGCGGTAGGTATAGCTCACCAGCAGGTCGGTATAGCCTGCCGGGGTGGTGGTACCCAGGCGATCCGGGCCACCGTTGGTCAGGAGCTGGATCAGCACAAAGTTATTAAAGTTAAACGCAAAGCTGGCGATCATCAGCGGCGTGAGCGGCACGACCAGCAGTGGCAGGGTGATGCGGAAGAAGTTCTGCATCGGTCCCGCGCCATCCATTGATGAAGCCTCATAGAGATCGTCAGGGATCGCTTTCAGCAGCCCCATGCAGAGGATCATCATGTAGGGATAGCCGAGCCAGGTGTTAACGATGACCACCATTGCGCGGGCCGTCGTCGGGTCGCTAAACCAGGCGGGCTTAGCACCGAACAGCGTCCCCAGCATCATGTTGATTTCGCCGAAGCTCTGGTTAAACAGCCCTTTGAAAATCAGGATTGAGATAAAGGACGGTACGGCGTAGGGCAGGATCAGCAGCACGCGGTAGATAGCTTTGCCGCGCAGGGCTTCCCACTGCACGAGGCATGCCAGCACCATGCCGACCGCCACGGTCAGCACCACCGTCAGCAGCGAGAAGACCACGGTCCAGACGAAGATCGCCATGAACGGCTTCTGGATGCCTTCGTCGGTGAAGACGCGCATAAAGTTGTCCCAGCCGATGGTCACGGTATAGCCTGGACTAAGGCGTTCGCTGCCCCAGCCACCGTCGGCGTTAACGGCCTGATAGAAACCGACCTCGTTATTGGGGCGGTATTTAACGCCGCTCTGGTTGTTGGTGAGCGTGCCGTCGTCGGCAAGGGTATAGAGCGGACGCGTGCCGGAGAACTGGCGCAGAGAACTCATCACCACGTGGCTCTCATCCGGCAGCACGGCGGTAAGCTGCGTCAGCGCCTGGCGCTGTTGGGTAATCACCCGCAGGTTAGCGCGTTCGCCCCCAGGCAGGGCTGCCGCCTCTTTCAGGGAGAGGGTCTGCTCGCCACCGGGCGTAAAGGGTTCCGAAACGTAGTGCTTGTCGCTCTCGCCGTCGGTCAGCACCAGCTGCCATTTATTCTCTGCCGGATAGAGGCCAAAGTTAAAGGTCTTACCCGCCTGATAGACGCGATCCATCAGCACGTCGCGAACGCGCTCCTGCGCCAGCTGGTTAGTGCTGCTGTAGTTGGTAAACGCGATAGCGATGGTGCAGATCAGCGGAAAGAGAACAAACAGGCCCATCCCGGCGAGACCGGGGTAGACATAGCGCCAGGCGTAGGCTTTACGATTGGCAAAAATATAGAGGCCAACCGAGCTTAAGATCAGCGTCGTGATGGCAAACAGGTACTCTCCCTGGGCGTACATCAAAACCACAAGATAGCCCACCAGCAGCCCCAGCAGGGCGATCGCTGACCACTTCAGCGCGTTGCTTTGCCACCAGGCACTCTTTTTAACGACATCCATGAGACACTTCCTCAACAACCGTGGAAAACATTGTCAGTTGTAGGGCGGGTAGCGATGCGCCACCCGCCATTTTTATTACTTGGTAACACGACCCTGCGCATCTTTCAGCGCGGCATCCACGGTCTGGCGACCGCTGGCGGCGTTGATTACTGCCGTACGCACTGCGTACCAGAAGGCAGCCATCTGCGGAACGTTAGGCATGATTTCGCCCTTCTCGGCGTTGCCCATAGTGGCGGCAATGCGTGGATCCTTCGCTAAGGTCTCCTGGAAGGATTTCAGCGCGACGGCACCCAGCGGCTTATCTTTGTTAACCGCGTCCAGGCCCTGATCGGTCAGCAGGTAGTTTTCAATGAACTCTTTCGCGAGCTCTTTGTTCGGGCTGGCGGCGTTGATGCCCGCGCTCAGCACGCCAACGAACGGTTTCGACGGCTTGCCTTTAAAGGTCGGCAGCAGCGTCACGCCGTAGTTCACCTTGCTCTTGTCGATGTTTGACCACGCCCACGGACCGTTGATGGTCATCGCGGTTTCGCCTTTATTAAAGGCCGCTTCGGCGATGGAGTAGTCGGTGTCGGCATTCATGTGTTTGTTCTTGATCAGATCAACCAGGAAGCCCAGGCCCGCTTTGGCACCGGCGTTGTCCACGCCCACGTCTTTCACGTCATACTTGCCGTCGGCAAATTTAAACGCGTACCCGCCATCAGCAGCGATCAGCGGCCAGGTGAAGTATGGCTCCTGCAGGTTGAACATCAGCGCGCTCTTGCCTTTCGCCTTCAGCTCTTTATCCAGCGCCGGGATCTCTTCCCAGGTTTTCGGCGGGTTCGGTACCAGGTCTTTGTTATAGATCAGCGACAGGGCTTCAACGGAGATCGGGTAGGCGATCAGCTTGCCGTTATAGCGCACCGCGTCCCAGGTGAACGGGAAAAGCTTGTCCTGGAAGGCTTTGTCGGGGGTGATTTCCGCCAGCAGGCCAGACTGGGCATAGCCACCAAAACGGTCATGCGCCCAGAGGATAATATCCGGGCCGTCACCGGTCGCCGCCACCTGCGGGTACTTCTCTTCCAGCTTGTCCGGATGCTCAACGGTGACCTTAATCCCGGTATCTTTCTCGAATTTCTGGCCGACTTCCGCGAGGCCGTTATAGCCTTTGTCGCCGTTGATCCAGATCACCAGCTTGCCTTCTTCAATTTTGGCAAGGGCCGAGGCGGAAAACATCATCGTCGTCAGCGCGGAGAGCGCAAGGATGCGAGCGCCAGTTTTCATGTTCATAAATCCCGTCCTTTAGGTAGCGATAAATTGACGCCTCTCAGTCTCCCGGTTTGACAAGCGCTTCTCATCCTCCCCCGGCCTACGCCCTGCCGCCGTGATGTGTGATCGTTGTTACATAAAACAGAGTTATGCGTACCGGCGCACACAAAAGCGCCGCAATTTTTGCTGGCGGCATCACGAAAATTGCCTGCAGCCCGCGGCCCCGGTGGCAGAGCCATGCCGCTCATCCTCCCGTCTCCTCCCCCATAAAAAACCGGGGGGTGGAGGATTCGCCTGACGTACACATGACGCATATTCACTGCAACTGAATGTTTCAGGGTTGTAACGAAGGAAGGGAGAAGGGCATGGCGAGCGTGCAGCTGAGGAATGTGACGAAGGCCTGGGGTGACGTAGTGGTGTCAAAAGACATCAACCTCGACATCCAGGAGGGGGAGTTCGTGGTGTTTGTCGGACCGTCAGGCTGCGGAAAATCGACCCTGCTGCGCATGATTGCCGGGCTGGAGACCATCACCAGCGGCGACCTCATGATTGGTGATACGCGAATGAACGAGATCCCCCCCGCGGATCGCGGCGTTGGCATGGTGTTCCAGTCCTATGCGCTCTATCCCCACCTCTCGGTGGCAGAAAATATGTCGTTCGGCCTGAAGCTGGCTGGCGCAAAGAAAGACGTGATTAACCAGCGCGTTAACCAGGTCGCCGAGGTGTTACAGCTGGGCCATCTGCTGGATCGCAAGCCGAAAGCGCTCTCCGGCGGTCAGCGCCAGCGCGTCGCCATTGGCCGTACGCTGGTGGCGGAGCCGCGCGTGTTCCTGCTCGATGAGCCGCTATCGAACCTTGATGCGGCGCTGCGCGTGCAGATGCGGATCGAGATCTCCCGCCTGCACAAGCGCCTTGGACGCACGATGATCTACGTCACCCACGATCAGGTCGAGGCGATGACTCTGGCAGACAAGATTGTGGTGCTGGACGCGGGCCGCGTGGCGCAGATTGGCAAGCCGCTGGAGCTTTATCACTACCCGGCAGACCGTTTCGTGGCGGGCTTTATTGGCTCGCCCAAGATGAACTTCCTGCCGGTAAAAGTGACCGCTACCGCCATTGAGCAGGTGCAGGTAGAGCTGCCGAACCGCCAGCAGATCTGGCTGCCGGTAGACAGTGCCCACGTCCAGGTGGGCGCAAATATGTCGCTTGGGATCCGTCCCGAGCATCTACTGCCCAGCGACATCGCCGATGTCACGCTGGAGGGGCAGGTACAGGTTGTTGAGCAGTTAGGTCACGAAACGCAAATTCATATCCAGATCCCCGCCATCCGTCAAAACCTGGTTTACCGCCAGGGGGACGTGGTGTTGGTAGAAGAGGGTGCCACATTCGCTATCGGCTTGCCGCCGGAGCGCTGCCATCTGTTCCGTGAGGACGGCAGCGCCTGTCGGAGATTGCATCAGGAGCCTGGCGTTTAAGCATTCCCATTACAAAGAAAAGCAAGCAAAGCTTCAGGAGATAGAACGATGATTACTCTGCGCAAACTCCCTCTGGCCGTCGCCATAGCAGCAGGCGTGATGGCAGCCCAGGCGGGTGCTGTTGATTTTAAAGGCTACGCCCGTTCTGGCATCGGCTGGACCGGCAGTGGCGGCCCGCAAGAGTGTTTCCAGGCGACCGGGGCCCAAAGTAAATACCGTCTTGGTAACGAATGTGAAACCTATGCGGAGATCAAACTGGGCCAGGAAGTGTGGAAAGAGGGCGATAAGAGCTTCTACTTCGACACCAACGTAGCCTACTCCGTTTCCCAGCAGAACGACTGGGAAGCCACCAGCCCGGCCTTCCGCGAAGCCAACGTTCAGGGTAAAAACCTGATCGAAGCGCTGCCAGGCTCCACCATCTGGGCAGGTAAACGCTTCTACCAGCGTCATGACGTCCACATGATCGACTTCTACTACTGGGATATCTCTGGCCCAGGCGCAGGTATCGAAAACATCGATCTCGGCTTCGGTAAGCTCTCTCTGGCGGGCACCCGTTCGTCTGAGTCCGGCGGCTCCTCAACCTTCGCCGATCGCGATCCGATTACCGGCGATCGTACCTATGACAATATCGTGCCGAACGACGTCTTTGACGTGCGTTTAGCAGGTATGGAAGTGAACCCAGGCGGTACCCTGGAGCTGGGCGTTGACTACGGTCACACCAACCTGCCGGATAACTACTACCTGCAGCCAAACGCGAGCAAAGATGGCTGGCTGTTCACCGGTGAGCACGTGCAGACCATCGGCACCGGCTTCAACAAGTTCATCGTGCAGTATGCTACCGACTCCATGACCTCTAACGGTAAAGGCATTCCGCAGGGGGCTCAGCTTAACAACGACGGCCACCTGCTGCGCTTTATCGACCACGGCTCCATCTCGATGGGCGACCGCTGGGACATGATGTACGTCGGTATGTACCAGGATATCGATCTGGATAACGGCAACGGCACCCGCTGGTGGACCGTGGGCGTGCGTCCGATGTTCAAATGGACACCGATCATGAGCACCCTGCTGGAAGTTGGCTATGACAACGTGAAGTCCCAGCGTACCGACTCCACCAACGACCAGGTCAAAGTGACCCTGGCCCAGCAGTGGCAGGCAGGCGACAGCATCTGGTCCCGTCCGGCGCTGCGCGTGTTCGCAACCTACGCCAAGTGGGATGAGTCCTTCGGTTTCGCTAACAACAACAGCGACAGAAACGCGGGTTACACCGCGGGCTACGCTTACCAGGATACCTCTGCCCGTACCTTCAGCCGCGGCGATGATGACGAGTGGACCTTCGGTGCCCAGATGGAAATCTGGTGGTAAGACAGCGTTGATGTAATGCAGTACCAGAGAGGGGCTTCGGCCCCTCTTATACCAGTAAGCGATCTATCCTGACGCGGCGCGCTATTGCCTGGCTACCGTCCCGTTATCTCTACAGAGGTCACCATAATGAAAATGAAAAAAACGCTTCTCGCGCTCTGCCTCGGTGCAGGGCTGCTCGCCTGCGTACCCGCAGTCAGCTTCGCCGACGTGAACCTGGTTCCGCAGGATACCTCAGCCGCGCCAGCCATCCCGACAGGGACGCTCCAGCAGCTCGCCTGGACGCCGGTTGCCAATTCACAAACCCAGACCACCAATTTGGCGACGGCAGGGCAAACCCTGAACGTACCCGGCATCACCGGTAAAGTGGCCGCCTACAGCGTGCCAGCCAACATCGGTGAGTTAACCCTTACCCTGACCAGCGTCGCGGATAAGCAAAAATCGATCTTTGCCCCCAACGTGCTGGTGCTCGATCAAAACCTGACCCCCGCCGCGTGGTTCCCGAGCAGCTACTTTACCTATCAGGAGCCGGGCGTGATGTCTGCCGACCGTCTTGAGGGGATCATCAAGCTGACGCCGGCGCTGGGCCAGCAAAAAATCTACCTGCTGGTCTTTACTACCCCGGAAGATTTGCAGCGCACCACCACCATGATCAACCCGGCAAAGGCCTACGCGAAAGGCGTGGGTAACGCAGTACCGGATATTCCGGATCCGCAGGCGCGCCATACGCCGGACGGTACGGTGAAACTCAAAGTCAGTACTAACTCTGCCTCCAGCATCCTGGTCGGCCCGATCTTTGGCTCTTCCGGCCATGCTGCCGTGACCGTTGGTAATACTGCCGCACCGGCTACCGCCTACAGCGCTCCGGCCGCCGCACCTGCTCCAGCAGCCGCGCCTGCGCAAGCCCCGGCAGCCAAGCATGAACCGGTACTGAACGATACGGAAAACTACTTTAACCAGGGTATTAAGCAGGCCGTCGCCAGCGGCAATATCGATAAAGCCCTGAAACTATTGAATGAGGCTGAGAGCCTGGGCTCTACCTCCGCCCGCGCTACGTTTATCAGCAGTGTAAAAGGCAAGGGGTGATCGTCTCCCCACAATGCTGATTTTGTCCGTTTGGTGCACCTTCACCGGTGCACCCTTTTTCCCGATCTGCCTGTTCTGCGATACACTGTTGCTACGTTATGTACCGGAGAGTAAGGCATGCCACACCCTGCGCTAACGCAACTGCGCGCGCTGCGCTATTTTGACGCAATCCCCGCACTCGAACCGCACCTGCTAGACTGGCTGCTGCTGGAAGACTCAATGACCAAGCGTTTTGAGCAGCAGGGTTGCCAGGTGAGTGTTACGCTCATAAGAGAGGCGTTCGTCACCGCCGATGAGGTGCCGGAAGAGCGCCCGCTGTTGCCCGAGGCATCACGCTACTGGCTGCGGGAGATCCTGCTCTGTGCCGACGGTGAGCCCTGGCTGGCCGGACGCACGGTGGTGCCAGAGTCGACCCTGAGCGGTCCGGAGCTGGCGCTGCAGCAGCTGGGCAATACGCCGCTGGGGCGCTATCTCTTTACCTCATCAACCCTGACCCGTGATTTTATTGAAATAGGCCGTCACGCCGATCTCTGGGGACGCCGCTCCCGGCTGCGCCTCGGCGGCAAGCCGCTGCTGCTGACGGAGCTGTTTTTACCTGCATCGCCGCTGTATCGAGAGGAGTAGAAATGGAGTGGAGTCTTACGCAGAGTAAGCTGCTGGCTTATCACCGCTTAATGCGCACGGACAAGCCAATCGGCGCGCTGCTGTTGCTGTGGCCCACCCTGTGGGCGCTGTGGGTGGCGACGCCGGGCGTGCCGCCGCTGGGGATCCTGGTGGTGTTTATCGCCGGGGTCTGGCTGATGCGCGCCGCAGGCTGCGTGGTGAACGACTACGCCGATCGTAAGTTTGATGGCCACGTGAAGCGCACTGCCAACCGGCCGCTGCCGAGCGGCGCGGTGAGTGAAAAAGAGGCGCGTAACCTGTTTGTCGTGCTGGTGCTGCTGGCGTTTGTCCTGGTGCTGACCCTCAACCTGATGACCATCCTGCTGTCGGTAGCGGCGCTGGCGCTGGCCTGGACCTACCCCTTCATGAAGCGCTATACCCACCTGCCGCAGGTGGTGCTGGGTGCCGCCTTTGGCTGGTCGATTCCCATGGCTTTTGCCGCCGTGAGCGAGTCGGTGCCCCTGAGCTGCTGGCTGATGTTCTTCGCCAACATTCTTTGGGCGGTGGCCTACGATACGCTCTATGCGATGGTGGATCGGGACGATGACGTCAAGATCGGCATTAAATCGACGGCTATTCTCTTTGGTCGTCACGATAAGCTGATCGTCGGTATTTTGCAGGTGCTGGTACTGGTGCTGATGGCGGCGGTGGGCTGGCTGAACGGGCTGGGATGGGCTTTCTATGCTTCGATTGCGGTAGCAGGCGCGCTGTTTATCTGGCAGCAGAAGATGATTGTGCATCGCGATCGCGACGCCTGTTTCAAAGCTTTCCTGAACAATAACTACGTGGGCCTGGCGCTGTTTGTTGGGCTGGCGGTGAGTTACCTGCCCTAAAAAAGAGGCCCGGCACGCTTGCCGGGCCTTACTATTACGCTTCCGCCTGCGTCGCGCTCTCGATGGTCAACCGCACGTCAGGCGTCACCAGATCCGCCAGCAGGAGATAGACCTGCATGGTTTTAGCCGGATCGGCATCTCCTGTATCGCTGATATAGCCTTCGTCGCGCAGCGTCAGCACCAACGTACTAAACACCGCTTTATCGAAGAACTCCGGCGCGTTGATCCCGTGCAGCACCGACAGACGCTGGGCCAGGGTGCGGCTCTCTTTCTCCAGCGTGCCACGGTTAATGGCCGGGTTAGCGCTCAGCAGCCAGAAGGTAATGGCGTAACGCTGTAGCGTTTCGCGTGCGCCTGCTGCCAGCAGCTGCAGGGTGCGTGAGCGCTGCGGGTTGAGATACAGACGGTCGTCTTTATCTACCAGCAGGCCCTGGCGCACCATCTCGGCGATCAGGGCGTTCATCACGTCCGGCAGCTCGCTGTTATCCCAGCGCAGGAACAGCTCCGCTTTCAGCATCGGATAGAGCACGTCAACGTGGCGCAGCAGCTCTTCGCGAGAGATCTGGCGATGCTGGGTCACGATGGCCGCCATCAGAGAGGGCAGCACCAGCATATGCGCGATGTTGTTGCGGTAGTAGGTCATCAGCACCGCCTGCTCGCGCGGCAGAATGATGATGTCGCCAATGGTATCTTTCTCTACCTCGAACTTGTTCATCTGCAGGGCGTGGGCAATTAGCTCGCTGGCGCTTGCCGCCGGGGCGGTGGCGTCAGGCGAGTAGGGCACGTTGCGCAGCAGGTCGAGATAGCAGTCCAGCTGCTCGGTCAGCTGCTCGCGGGTCAGCGAGCGCTGGCGTGAGGCCAGCAGCGCGGTACAGCAAAGGTTCATGGCGTTTGCCGCGCCCGCATTGTTAATGCGCACCATCAGATCGGCGGCGATGGTATTCACGGTCGGTGTCAGCCAGGCCGGGCGTATCGCTTCAATCGGATCGATCGACTCGCGCCACTCCGGCACGTGCTGATTAAGATAGTTCATCAGCGGTAGCGGCTCGCCAAAGTTAACATAGCCCTGGCCGAGGTTGCGCAGCTTGCTCAGGCCGCGCAGCATCTGAAAGACGTTCTCTTTCTCTTTGGTCGCCCCACGCAGCTCTTTGGCGTAGGTGCCTACCTCCATCACGTGCTCGTAGCCGATATAGATCGGTACCAGGGTGATAGGGCGCGTGCCGCCGCGCAGCATGGCTTGCAGGGTCATCGACAGGGTGCCGGTTTTCGGATCCAGCAGGCGGCCCGTACGTGAGCGCCCACCCTCGACGAAGTACTCCACCGAGTAGCCGCGGCTGAACAGCTCGCCCAGGTACTCGCGGAACACCGTTGAGTAGAGCTTGTTGCCCTTGAAGGTACGGCGAATAAAGAACGCGCCCAGACGGCGGAAAATCGGACCCGCTGGCCAGAAGTTAAGGTTGATTCCGGCAGCGATATGCGGCGGGACCAGTCCCTGATGATAGAGGACGTAGGAGAGCAGCATGTAGTCCATGTGGCTACGGTGGCAGGGCACGTAGACAATTTCATGGCCGTCGTGCGCCAACTGGCGGACCCGCTCGGCGTTATGCACGTTGATACCCTGATAGAGCCGGTTCCAGGTAAAGCCGAGAATACGGTCGCTCAGGCGGATCATCTCATAGGAGAAGTTAGCGGCAATCTCTTCCATCAGGGCGATGGCGTTCTGCTGGGCCTTCTCGTGAGAGATCTTTTTGCTGCGTGCTTCATCTTCTACCGCGCGGGCAATTGCTTTTGATGCCAGCAGCTTATTGAAGAGATCCTGGCGTGCCGGCAGACGCGGGCCCACGGCGGCAAGCCGCTGGCGGGCAAAGTGCATGCGCGCTACGCGGGCCAGCTTCTGGGCGATGATTTTGTCCGTGCCATGCTCGGTGGCCATCCGGCGCAGGGAGACCGGCGGGGAGAAGCGCACAAAGCTATCGCGGCCCAGCCAGGAGACGGCAAAGAACTTCTGGATGCCGTTCAGCATGCGCAGCGGCGGGTTAACTTCGCCTTTTTCGCGCCCCGGCGAGCGGCCAAACATCACCGATACCGGCACCATCTGTACGTCCAGGTCCGGGTGGTTACGGTGAAGATCAAGATAATCATGGAACAGCTTAACGGAATCTTCTTTTGGCGTGTACCAGCTAAAAACACGCGGGCCGCTATGGATAAAGATGTAGCGCGGCAGCAGCACGCCGTCGATCTCCAGCGGCTCCAGCGGGTCGGGCAGCTCATGTGCCAGACACTGAGCACGCAACGTCAGTAAGTCTGCCTTCGAGTTATAAGGCAAAACGTACATAATAGGGCGTGAGGTATCGAGTCCAGGTTCCTGGGCAGGTTCTGCCGGAATCGACTTGCTTTTTACCAACACGCTTAATGGTAAATTCAGTAATTTGTAGTAAATTCGTGGCCAGCCGGACATAAACAATGTGAAGCCTCTGGTTAATAATGCCATTGCGCCGCAAGAATATCAGAAAGCGCGCAGAATATCTTTTGTACCTCGGTACGCTCGCATAGACATTGACGATAATTACGTAAAAAGGTTCTTTTGATGGCCAATAATACCACTGGTTTAACCCGAATCATTAAAGCTGCAGGGTACTCATGGAAGGGCGTCCGCGCGGCATGGCTCAATGAGGCCGCCTTCCGCCAGGAGGCCGTGGCGGTGATCCTCGCTATTGTTATCGCCTGCTGGCTCGACGTAGACGCTATTACCCGCGTGCTGCTCATTGGGTCCGTTGTGCTGGTAATGATAGTGGAGATCCTAAACAGCGCGATCGAAGCGGTTGTTGACCGCATTGGCACTGATTTTCATGAGCTTTCCGGCCGGGCCAAAGACATGGGCTCAGCGGCGGTGCTGATGTCTATTCTGCTGGCGCTGGCAACCTGGGGCATGCTGCTCTGGTCACATTACCGCTAAGGTGCGCAAAATCGGGCTTGTGCGGCGGTTTTGCTCAAAATTTGGTTTCAAAAACAGTTTTTGCTGTATATACTCACAGCATAACTGTATATACACCCAGGGGGCGGGATGAAAGCGTTAACAGCCAGGCAGCAAGAGGTGTTTGATCTCATTCGCGATCACATCAGCCAGACCGGCATGCCGCCGACGCGTGCTGAGATTGCGCAGCGTTTGGGATTCCGTTCGCCAAACGCGGCGGAAGAACACCTGAAAGCGCTGGCGCGTAAAGGGGTTCTTGAGATTGTTTCCGGCGCATCGCGCGGGATCCGACTGCTGCAGGAAGAGGAAGAGGGGCTGCCGTTGATTGGCCGCGTCGCTGCCGGTGAGCCGCTGCTGGCGCAGCAGCACATTGAAGGCCACTATCAGGTCGATCCCTCCCTGTTTAAGCCCAGCGCTGATTTCCTGCTGCGGGTTAGCGGGATGTCGATGAAAGATATTGGCATCATGGATGGCGATCTGCTGGCAGTGCATAAAACTCAGGAAGCGCGTAACGGTCAGGTGATCGTGGCGCGTATCGATGATGAAGTGACGGTAAAGCGGCTGAAAAAGCAGGGCAATACCGTACAGCTACTGCCTGAAAACAGCGACTTCGATCCTATCGTTGTTGACCTGCGTCAGCAGAACTTCAGTATTGAAGGGCTGGCGGTCGGCGTTATTCGCAACGGCGAATGGCTCTGATATCCTATAAGTGCCTGTGGCAGCTCGCTTTATTCTGTCACAGCGCTTAATCTATTTTTTTGTTGCTGCATTTGCTCCCTCTTTTTTTGCCCTCTCTTCCTGTTGTTTGTTGACCTCTGAATGGTTAAATATTCCGAATAAATCCCGCCTTAGAAAATCCTTAGCTACAATTATTATCACGTTCAGCAGATAACGAACGTAACGAAGGACCAACGAATATTGCTATTCAACACCGAACGATGATGAGGATACCATTATGAATAAAGACGAAGTCGGCGGTAACTGGAAACAGTTCAAAGGTAAAGCGAAAGAGCAATGGGGCAAATTAACGGACGATGATATGACCGTTATTGAAGGTAAACGCGACCAGCTGGTCGGTAAAATTCAAGAACGTTACGGTTATCAGAAAGATCAGGCCGAGAAAGAAGTCGGCGAATGGGAAACTCGTAACGAGTATCGCTGGTAATCACGCTAGATTGACAGCTTGACTGCCCTGCCCGACGGTACAAGGATGTACCGACTCTTCTTACCCTGCTCTTCGCTTAACGCGGTTTTTTCTTCACTAAGATGCTGTGATCGTGCTGACATTGGCCATGATGACGGCAGGCTTCCACTTCTGAACACGCTGCACAAAGCCCGTGCGCCTCAATAACGTTATGTCGTAGCGCAAAGCCCATCTTTGCCGCCAGCGCATGCATGATATCTTCCACGCCCTCAGCTGCTTCCTCTTTTACTACGCCACAGCGATCGCAAATGAACATCGCCGACGTATGCGTAGGCTGGTCGAAGAGGTGACACAGCACGTAGCTGTTTGTCGACTCAACCTTATGCACAAATCCCTGCTCCAGCAGGAAGTCGAGCGCGCGATAAACCGTTGGCGGCTTGGCCTGCGGCTCGGAGACACGCAAAAGATCAAGTAAGTCGTAGGCACTGATCGCACCTTGTTGCAGGCTCATCAGGCGTAGAACCTCAAGGCGCTGCGGGGTCAGGCGCACGTTGCGCTGCGCGCACAGCGTTTCAGCATGTGCCAGCATCTGCTGCGAAGTGGTCTTATCCATTGGGCATCCTCGAGTGACGTAATGTAATAACGTTGAACAGCTACTTTACCATATCCTATGGCAAACGCCGAGATCCACACCATCCTTCCGCCCGAAGAACGCTCTTACCCCTGGCTTTTGCCTGAAATTTTCAACGCCCATAGTAGAAAAACTTCCCCAATCGAATTTCCTCCTCTATAAGTAAAGAGTGTTTATAAAAAGACGCAGATTGTTACGAATAAAAATATCCTCATGTAGGTAAAAAAACGAATTAGCTGCATTTAGCATCGCTTTTCACAGCAATAGTTCACCTCTCGCCAGGCGATAACTGGCAGGGCATAAATCGACCTTTGATCAATAAGACAGGGCAAACTGTGAAAAAAATTTTTAAGCTTTCGGTGGTAACGCTTGCGGTCTCTTTTGGGGTAGTCACTCAGGCAGGGGCTGCGAACACATGGGCAGAAGCGCGTAGTGATGCAATGGGCGGAACCGGTGTCGCATCTGCCAGCTACGGCAGTGGCGTACTGATTAACCCGGCACTGCTGGCGAAGGCCAAACCGGATGATAATGTGACTGTCATCCTGCCGAGCGTCCAGGCACAAATTACAGATAAAGATAATTTGCAGGACGAAATCGATGATATCAACGACAAAGTTGACTATTACGATGACGTCATTGATAACCTGACCACGGCGCAGATTATTGCGAATCCGCTGGGCACTATCGATCAGTTCCAGGGAGCAGCACGCGATCTCGCCGACGAGCTGGATTTCCTGAAAGGTAAAACGGCGCACGCTAATGCCGCTGCGGGCATTGCCGTTAGCATCCCCAACGACGTTCTCTCCTTTGCATTCGTAACCAAAGCCTATGCGCATGCGCGCGTGAGTTCCGCCATCGACCAGCAGGATATTAACTACCTGCGCAATATTCAAAACAGCGACCTGGTTGCGGCAGGCGTGGCGGTGAACGCTGCGCTCTCTCCTGCCGGCTCGGATGAGATCACTCGTAACCTGAACTCTACTGCATCTGGGCGAGCGGCTATCGTCTCCGATTACGGCGTGGCCGTGGCGCGTCAGTTCCAGTTTGGTGATGTGCCGGTCTCTATCGGTGTGACGCCGAAGCTGCAAAAAACCTGGCTGTTTAACTACACCACCTCTATCTACGACTACGACAGCAGCGACTTCAACAGCAGCCGCTATCGTAACGACGATACCGGCTTCAACGTTGATGCCGGTATTGCCGCGGACTTTGGTGATAACTGGACCGTAGGCCTGAGCGGGCAGAACCTGATCTCCCGTGATATCGATACCAAAGATATCCAGATCCGCAATGGCCGCACCGGGGAAGTACGCAACTACAAAGATACCTACCAGATCAGCCCGGTGGTGACCGCAGGCCTGGCCTGGCACACGGATCTGGTGACCCTCAGCGCCGATGGCGATGTGACCGAGACCAAAGGCTTTAAGAGCGAAGAGGCTTCCCAGTATGTTGGCGTGGGTGCTGAAGTGCGTCCGCTTGACTGGCTGGCGGTGCGTGCGGGCTACCGTGCCGATGTGAAAGGGGACGACAGCAACGTCGCCACCGCCGGTATCGGCTTTGCACCGTTTAACCGCGTTCACGTCGACCTGATGGGCTTGTACGGTGAAGATGAAACCTGGGGCGCAGGTGCGCAGCTCAGCCTGACGTTCTAATGATCTATCCGCCGGAGGCGCAATGCCTCCGGCGTGCTGTTCAAATTACTTCTCTCCTGACGTATCTTAAGATGTACTGAGTACATTAAATCGCTTGTTATATGTACTGAGTACACATAAAATGACTTAAAAGTCGCGAGCATGTCAGGGAACGAGATGTACACTTTTATTGAACTACATGGTTTTAGTAAGCGGCGTCATGCACTTATGCCGGATGATGAGTTCCGAGCGTTTCAGGAGGTGTTAATTGAAAATCCTGAAGCCGGAGACACTATTTCGGGCACCGGAGGATTTCGGAAAATTCGTTGGAGCCGTCCAGGCATAGGGAAGCGCGGTGGTGTGCGGGTAATTTATTACCATATAACGAGTAAAGGACGAATCTATCTGGCTCTGGTATATCCTAAAAATGAGCAGAATGATTTAACGGAAGAACAAAAGAAAGTGCTGAAGCAGTTATGCAATATGCTGGTGTAACGCTGAG
Organism: Enterobacter sp. C2; assembly: GCF_019880405.1. NCBI lineage: Bacteria > Pseudomonadati > Pseudomonadota > Gammaproteobacteria > Enterobacterales > Enterobacteriaceae > Enterobacter > Enterobacter sp. C2. Next base: position 3,919,647 of record NZ_CP082269.1, on the reverse strand, counting down.
GTTCTGTAACTCCCATATGGGCAAAGTAACAGGCCTGATTCGGCGTCAACAAGGGCGATGAGGTACAGATGAAAGACGAGTTGTTTGCCGATCTGCTGGCCAGTGCAGAAGAAATGATAAAAATTGAAAAAGGTGAACTAACGCCAGAGCCCCAGCATGTTCATACGTTTAGTCCGATCGACGTTAAAGCTATCCGCGAAGCGACCGGGCTAAAACAGCAGGATTTTGCAGTGGCCGTTGGCGTCAGCTACGATCTTGTAAAAAGTTGGGAAACAAAACGGCGTCAGCCGACCGGCGCGCCGCGAAAGTTGCTGCTGTTATTGCAGATTAATCCTTTTATTATCAATCAGCTTAAAGCTATTTAATGCTGTGATGCACCTGTTCGGGTGCATCATTTTGATTAATTTATTATTAAAGCTTTTATTCAATAGTGCCTGTCAGCTAAAGCGTATCTTTTATGGACTAAAGAAATGTTCAGCCACGAATTTTGCCAAGGCCATTAAAAAAACGAAAGCGCACGAGCACATACAAAGAAGTGTAATTCTGTAATACCAATGCATCCAGCTATAGAGATCGCCTGGGATGCTATCAAAGAAATTGTATACTTCTTTATTATCATTCCACATGAAAAGGGGGGCTTTCTTTTTCAAAAGACAGAGAAAGTAATAAACAAGCGTAAAAGAGCCGAAAAAACCCATTAAAGAGTGGAAATGATAGGGGGCATAAAACGAGAGGCCACGATCATGGTATAGCTCAATGAGCCGGTTATACTTTTTTTTGTTTGCACCAAAAAAGAAGAAGAGAAAAGCAAAGAAAAAAAAAGCTACCCATACGGCAGCTAATCCCAAATAAGAAAACCAAAGAGACATACGCTTAATCCTTAAGGAAATAGTCAATTACCGATTCGCCTGCAGAGCTTCCAATCATCCCCCCCGCTACAGAGCCAACGACGGCACATGCCAATCCTCCCATCCCTGCCGCAGGGGCTGTAATGATACCTAGTCCAACGCAAACCGCGCTTCCAACTGAGGCTCCTACCGCTCCTCCACCAGCTCCCAGGATAGTGGATGACACGAACTTTGAGTAACTTTTGAAAGCAGCTCTACCGCAGTCATCTTCGCGCCCAGTAGTACAAACATCAACAACTTTATTTGTCGCCCCCGCAAAGGAGAAACCTACCCCAATGTAACCCCCAATCTTGAGAAAACGCGCCGCCCTTGCAGCATTACCAACATAGTAGGAATAGCCTGGAATAGCTCCGATGCCCACGGTTGCCCACTCATGCACAATTGATCGGCTGGACAAATTCAATGCACGTTTCATATCTTCATACTGCTCGAACTTAATAGTATTACGGGCAATTGCTCTTAACAGTGGTTTGTTGACCAGCTCCTTTAATTGACTGAGTAGCTGGTTTCGCTCAATAAAAAACTGCTGGCCGATAAGTGTTCCTTGGGTAAGAAACTGATTCTGATAGCTAGCTTCAATTTTTTTTAGCGTTTTTTCGATAGCGCTAAAATATTTTTCACCTGCGTCGCCGGAAGTACCAAATATTTTATCCCCAGCATTCGTTAATGCGGCAATCGTTCCATAGTTTTTTTGCATAAAACTGGCGTCTTCAGAACTTACGCCAATGAAGGCTTGATTGGTTTTATTCTTTGCTTGCCTTAACGTTGTTAGCATGTGTGTAGTGAGTGGCGCACGGGTATTAGGATCGACGACTATCAGGATTTGACCCGGAATGAGCCACTGCGTGTCCGCATTGAGTTTCATAAACAGACTAACAGCAGAGGAGCGAGTATCTCTGAACAATTCTTGTGCCTGATAAGCAAGTGTTCCAGGCCTTTGTACTACACAATATCCGGGGGCTATGTTATGTGCCATGACTCCTTTCTCCTTCGTTTTTAAACGTCAGCGATTATTGCCATGCATAGCTGTTCAATTCGTATCAAAAAGTGCGACAAATATGAGTGTTACTATAGCTTTACACAAAAAGCACAGTTCCATCCAGCTTCTCCGGCGTGCTGTTCAGGCGAAATGAGTATGCTATAGTAGCGCCCCTTTTCCATTTTGATGAAAAAACGTACGCTATGCCGCCAGTCACGCCCGCTACCGCCTTCGCCGCCCACCGCTTCTCCATCGCGCCCATGCTCGACTGGACAGACCGACACTGCCGCTATTTTTTGCGTCTGCTGTCGCGGGAGACGCTGCTCTACACCGAGATGGTGACTACCGGGGCGATTATTCACGGCAAAGGCGACTACCTGGCCTACAGCGACGAAGAGCATCCCGTGGCGCTTCAGCTGGGCGGCAGCGATCCGGCGCAGCTGGCCCACTGTGCGAAACTGGCCGAAGCCCGCGGCTACGATGAGATCAACCTCAACGTTGGCTGTCCGTCCGATCGCGTGCAGAACGGCATGTTCGGGGCCTGCCTGATGGGCAATGCGCAGCTGGTAGCCGACTGCATCAAAGCCATGCGCGACGTAGTCTCTATTCCGGTGACGGTGAAGACCCGCATCGGCATTGACGATCAGGACAGCTACGAGTTCCTTTGTAGCTTTATTGATACCGTTTCCGGCAGGGGCGAGTGTGAGACGTTTATTATCCATGCCCGTAAGGCCTGGCTCTCTGGGCTCAGTCCCAAAGAGAACCGCGAGATCCCGCCCCTGGATTACCCGCGTGTCTATCAGCTTAAGCGCGATTTCCCCCACCTGACCATGTCCATCAACGGCGGTATTAAATCGCTGGAAGAGGCGAAGGCGCACCTTGAGCATATGGATGGGGTGATGGTCGGGCGTGAGGCGTATCAAAACCCAGGCATCCTGGCTGCGGTTGACCGTGAGATTTTTGGCGTAGCGCGTGATGATGCCGATCCGGTTGCGGTGGTGCGGGCCATGTATCCGTATATCGAGCGTGAGCTGAGCAGCGGGGCCTATCTCGGGCATATTACTCGCCATATGCTGGGGCTTTTCCAGGGCGTTCCAGGGGCGCGCCAGTGGCGTCGCTACCTGAGTGAAAACGCGCATAAAGCAGGGGCAGATATTAACGTGCTGGAGCAGGCGCTAAAGCTGGTCGCAGATAAGCGTTAAAAATTCGCTAAAAGTTAGCTAAATTCACCACGCCTCGCAGCACTCTGCGGGGCGTTTTGCTTTATTATCAATAAATTACATTCTGGCACGATTCTTGTAATAGGTTGGGTAACTATTAAGGGGGAAAAGCCATGCTGGAACTACTGTTTGTGATTGGATTTTTTATGATGCTGTTAGTAACGGGCGTCTCGCTGCTGGGCATTATCGTCGCCCTGGCGGTAGCAACGGCGCTGATGTTTGTCGGTGGGTTGTTTGCGTTGATGTTTAAACTGCTGCCCTGGCTGCTGCTGGCGGTAGCCATTGTCTGGGTTATCCGGGCGGTCAAAAAGCCAAAACTGCCGTTGTATCAGCGTAATAGCCGCTGGCGTTACTAAGTTATGCGGTCTTGATCACAACCTGGCACTTTTCTCTGGCAGGTTCAGCCAAACCGCATAGGATTTAGGTATCGAATCTGTCACTATTGCGCGTCTTTTGAATTCATCGAGCTGTACCCTACATACAGCCGAACTAAAAAAAAGAAAGGGCTTCCTTAAGGGAAGCCCTAATTCTTTTCCCCCGTCATACTTCAAGCAGCCGGTGCGTTGGCTGCGCTTACTCGCCCCAGTCACTTACCTATGTAAGCTCCTGGGGACTCGCGCACTTGCCGCCTTCCTGCTACTCGAATTATTTAGAGGGAATCAGGGGATAAGCAAACTCGATCCCTGCGTTGACCGACTCTCCAGCGTCTCGTGCGCGCGCTGCGCCTCCGCCAGCGGGAACTTCTGATCTTCCGCCACGTCTACCTTAATCACGCCGCTGGCAATCAGTGAAAACAGCTCGTTGCTCGCCTCCTCCAGCTCCTCCCGGTTAGTGATGTAACCCTGAAGGGAAGGGCGGGTGGCATACAGGGAACCTTTCTGGTTAAGAATGCCGAGGTTAACGCCGGTGACCGGGCCAGAGGCATTGCCGAAGCTGACCATCAGGCCGTGACGCTGCAGGCAGTCCAGCGAGGACTCCCAGGTATCTTTTCCCACCGAGTCATAGACCACGCGCACCTTTTTACCGCCGGTGATCTCCTTAACGCGCTCAACGATGCTCTCTTCGCGGTAGTTAATTACCTGCCACGCGCCGGCCTGCAACGCCCGCTGCGCCTTTTGCGCGCTACCCACGGTGCCGATCAGCTTCCCGCCCAGCGCCTTGGACCACTGGCAGGCAATAAGCCCTACGCCGCCCGCCGCCGCATGGAACAGAAACGGCTCGTCGGGCTTGATCTCATAGGTTTTACGCAGCAGATAGAAGACCGTCAGTCCTTTCAGGAACGAGGCGGCCGCCTGCTCAAAGGAGATCGCATTCGGCAGCAGAGCGACCTTATCCGCAGGCACGTTGTGCACCGAGCTGTAGGCACCCAGCGCTGACTGGGCGTAGACCACCCGATCGCCTGCCTTAATGTGGCTAACGTTTTTACCCACTTTGCTCACTACGCCTGCCGCCTCTGTACCGAGACCGCTTGGCAACGCCGGCGGCGGATAGAGGCCGCTACGGATGTAGGTATCGATATAGTTGATACCAATAGCCTTGTTCTCAACCTGCACCTCGTTCTCTGCCGGATCGGTGGGGGTAAACTCCACCGCTTTTAATACCTCAGGGCCACCATGCTTGTGAAATTCAACTCTTGTTGCCATGTTTCCTCCCAAAGATCCTAAGCCAGGGTATCATTAGGGTCGGGTGTCATAATCCAAAATATGATAAAGTTTCGACCCACAATTTATCTCGGTACTCCATTCACTATGGCAGGAAATAAACCCTTCAACAAACAGACTGAACCCCGCGACATGCAAGTCGAGGGGATGAAAGTGCCGCCACACTCAATCGAAGCGGAGCAGTCGGTGTTGGGCGGTTTAATGCTGGATAACGAACGCTGGGACGACGTTGCCGAGCGCGTTGTAGCGGAAGATTTCTATACCCGTCCACATCGGCATATCTTCACTGAGATGCATCGCCTGCAGGAGATGAGCAAGCCCATCGACCTGATCACCCTGGCGGAGTCGCTGGAGCAGCAGGGCCAGCTGGACAGCGTAGGCGGTTTTGCCTACCTTGCAGAGCTATCGAAAAATACGCCAAGCGCGGCGAACATCAGTGCCTATGCCGACATCGTTCGCGAACGTGCAGTGGTGCGTGAGATGATCTCGGTAGCTAATGAAATCGCCACCGCGGGCTTTGACCCGCAGGGCCGTACCAGCGAAGATCTGCTCGACCTCGCCGAGTCCCGCGTTTTCCAGATTGCCGAAAACCGGGCCAATAAAGACGAAGGGCCGAAAAGCATCGATCAGATCCTTGAGGCCACCGTTGCGCGTATTGAGCAGCTCTTTCAGCAGCCCCACGACGGCGTTACCGGCGTTGATACCGGCTATCAGGATCTGAATAAGAAAACGGCGGGCCTGCAACGTTCGGATCTGATCATCGTGGCGGCGCGTCCATCGATGGGTAAAACCACCTTCGCCATGAACCTGTGCGAAAACGCCGCGATGCTGCAGGATAAGCCGGTGCTGATCTTCAGTCTGGAGATGCCTGCCGAGCAGATCATGATGCGTATGCTGGCGTCGCTCTCCCGCGTCGATCAGACCCGCATCCGTACCGGCCAGCTTGACGATGAGGACTGGGCGCGTATCTCCGGCACCATGGGTATTCTGCTCGAGAAGCGTAACATGTATATCGACGACTCCTCTGGCCTGACGCCGACCGAGGTGCGCTCCCGCGCCCGCCGGATTTTCCGTGAGCATGACGGCCTGAGCATGATCATGATCGACTACCTGCAGCTGATGCGCGTTCCGTCGCTCTCCGACAACCGTACGCTGGAGATCGCGGAGATCTCCCGTTCGCTGAAGGCGCTGGCGAAAGAGTTACAGGTGCCGGTCGTGGCCCTGTCGCAGCTTAACCGCTCCCTGGAGCAGCGTGCCGATAAACGCCCGGTCAACTCCGACCTGCGTGAATCCGGCTCTATCGAACAGGATGCCGACCTGATCATGTTTATCTATCGTGATGAGGTGTACCACGAGAACAGCGATCTGAAAGGCATCGCGGAAATTATTATTGGTAAGCAGCGTAACGGCCCGATTGGTACGGTACGTCTGACCTTTAACGGGCAGTGGTCGCGCTTTGATAACTATGCGGGACCACAGTATGACGATGAGTAATCTCTGTCATCCTTCAAGCTACAGGTGTGTTAGCTGCGCTCGCTCACCCCAGTCACTTACTTCAGTAAGCTCCTGGGGATTCATTTGCTTGCTGCCTTCCTGTTGCTCGAATGATTTAAGAGATTAATATTTCTATCAATGAAGGATTAACATGCAAGCGGCAACTGTAGTAGTTAACCGCCGCGCTCTGCGACACAATCTGCAACGCCTGCGCGAGCTGGCTCCCGCCAGCAAACTGGTTGCAGTGGTGAAAGCGAACGCTTATGGACACGGTCTCCTGGAGACCGCGCGAACGCTCCCCGACGCCGACGCCTTTGGCGTTGCCCGTCTCGAAGAGGCCCTAACGCTGCGTGCAGGCGGCATTACCCAGCCCATTCTGCTGCTGGAGGGCTTTTTTTCCGCTGACGATCTGCCTACGCTCTCTACGCACAAGTTGCATACCGCCGTGCATAATATCGAGCAGCTGGAGGCGCTGGAGAGTGCGGCGCTGCCTGACCCCATCACCGTCTGGATGAAGCTCGATACCGGCATGCATCGGCTGGGCGTGCGCCCCGAAGAGGCCAGTGCGTTCTACCAGCGTCTTTGCGCCTGTAAAAACGTGTGTCAGCCGGTGAATATCGTTAGCCACTTTGCCCGGGCCGATGAGCCAGAGTGTGGTGCAACCGAGCAGCAGCTGGATATCTTTAACACCTTCACCGAAGGTAAGCCGGGCCTGCGCTCTATTGCGGCCTCCGGCGGCATTCTGCTCTGGCCGCAGGCCCATTTTGACTGGGTCCGTCCTGGCATCATTCTCTATGGCGTCTCGCCGCTGGATCAAAAGCCCTGGGGCGCTGACTTTGGCTTTCAGCCGGTCATGTCCCTGACTTCAAAGCTGATCGCCGTGCGTCCGCACCGTGCGGGTGAGCCGGTAGGCTACGGCGGAACCTGGACCAGCGAGCGCGATACGCGTCTCGGCGTGGTGGCGATGGGTTACGGCGATGGCTATCCTCGCGCCGCACCGTCCGGTACGCCGGTGCTGATCAACGGCCGCGAAGTGCCTATCGTTGGGCGCGTGGCGATGGATATGATCTGCGTTGACCTTGGGCCAGAGGCCCAGGAGCGTACAGGCGATCCGGTGGTGATGTGGGGCGAAGGCCTGCCGGTGGAGCGCATCGCTGAGATTACAAAAGTAAGTGCTTACGAACTTATTACGCGACTGACCTCTCGGGTCGCTATGCAATATGTAGATTAATGATTGCGCCCGGCGGTGCTGCGCTAGCCGGGCCTACAAATGCTAACAACTCCTCGATCTCTATCCGCTTCCGGTTTATTGTGTTTAAAACCCCCGCCTGTAAATCTGGAGAACCACCGCGTGTATCAAAACGTTGACGCCTACGCTGGCGACCCCATTCTGACGCTGATGGAGCGTTTCAAAGAAGATCCCCGTAGCGATAAGGTAAACCTCAGCATCGGCCTGTACTACAACGAAGACGGCCTGATCCCGCAGCTTCAGGCCGTTGCCGAAGCGGAGGCGCGCCTGAACGCCCAGCCGCATGGCGCATCGCTCTATCTGCCGATGGAAGGCCTGCCGGGCTACCGTCATACCATCGCACCGCTGCTGTTTGGTGCTGAACATCCGGTGCTGAAGGCAAACCGCATTGCGACTATCCAGACGCTCGGCGGCTCCGGCGCGCTGAAGGTGGGGGCCGATTTCCTGAAGCGCTACTTCCCTGACTCCGGCGTCTGGGTTAGCGATCCGACCTGGGAAAACCACATCGCCATCTTTGAAGGGGCCGGGTTCGAAGTAAGTACTTACCCGTGGTTTGATAGCGAAACCAATGGCGTGCGCGTTGATGCCCTGCTGGAAAAACTGCAAAGCCTACCGGCCCGCAGTATCGTCCTGCTGCATCCGTGCTGCCATAACCCAACCGGGGCTGACCTGACCAATCCTCAGTGGGACGCAGTCATCGAGGTGCTGAAAGCGCGCGAGCTGATCCCGTTCCTCGATATCGCCTATCAGGGCTTCGGTGCCGGGATGGAAGAGGACGCCTACGCTATTCGCGCCATCGCCGATGCCGGGCTACCCGCGCTGGTGAGCAACTCCTTCTCGAAGATCTTCTCGCTCTACGGCGAGCGCGTCGGCGGCCTGTCCATCGTCTGTGATGATGCCGACACCGCCGGGCGGGTGCTGGGGCAACTGAAAGCCACCGTACGCCGCAACTACTCCAGCCCGCCAAACTTTGGCGCGCAGCTGGTGGCCACCGTGTTGGGTGATGCAACCCTGAAAGCTCAGTGGCTGGCGGAAGTTGAAGCGATGCGCCTGCGCATCTCTGCCATGCGCCATGAGCTGGTGAATGTGCTGCGCGAGGCGGTGCCGGGACATAACTTTGACTATCTGTTGCAGCAGCGCGGCATGTTCAGCTATACCGGGCTGAGCGCAGCGCAGGTTACCCGCCTGCGTGAAGAGTTTGGTGTCTACCTGATTGCCAGCGGACGTATGTGCCTGGCGGGCCTGAATAGCAGTAATGTGCACCGCGTCGCACAGGCCTTTGCCGCTGTGATGGCATAATACGCGCCTTCCCCGGTGTAATGCCGGGGAAAATCCTGCCTAATTATCACGTTTAAGGATGAATATGCGTAAAATGCCTCTCGCACTCAGTGCATTATGTCTGCTATTTACCGTAGGCGCTGCCAACGCGCACGCCTCCGTTCCCTCGCCGCTCTATCCGGGAACCAACGTCGCGAAACTGGCTGAGCAAGCACCCATTCACTGGGTCTCCGTCGCGCAAATTGAAAATAGCCTCCAGGGCCGCCCGCCGATGGCCGTTGGGTTTGATATCGATGATACCGTGCTCTTCTCCAGCCCAGGCTTCTGGCGGGGCAAAGAGACCTTTTCACCGCAGAGCGAAGCGTATCTGCACAATCCTGAATTCTGGGAGAAGATGAACAACGGCTGGGATGCGTTCAGCATTCCGAAAGAGGTGGCGCGGACGCTGATCGCTATGCACGTCAAACGTGGCGATGCGATCTACTTCGTGACCGGGCGTAGCCAGACCAAAACCGAGACCGTGTCAAAAACGCTACAGGATGATTTTCAAATCCCCGCCGCGAATATGAATCCGGTGATCTTTGGAGGTGACGAGCCGGGCCAGAACACCAAAACCCAGTGGCTGCAGGATAAGCAGATCAAGACGTTCTACGGCGACTCGGATAACGACATCCGCGCCGCTCGTGAAGTGGGTGCACGGGGCATTCGCGTGCTGCGCGCCTCTAACTCTACCTACCGGCCCCTGCCGCAGGCGGGAATGTATGACGAAGAGGTTATCGTCAACTCCGAGTATTGATCGGCAAAAGGCAATCGCCAGGTTGCCTTATTTTCTTCCTTTTCTGGCTGTTCTGCCCTACGTGTTACACACTTAGCATCAGGTGAAATAACTCTGGAGCACGCTATGTGGTATCAACAAACTCTCAGGCTTGGCGCAAAGCCACGCGGTTTCCATCTGGTGACGGACGAGGTGCTGGAGCAACTTCCTTCCCTTAACCGCATCAAAACGGGTTTGTTGCACCTCTTGCTACAGCACACCTCCGCCTCTCTCACGCTGAATGAAAACTGCGATCCCACCGTGCGTCATGATATGGAGCAGCATTTTCTGCAGGCGGTACCGGACAGTGCCCGCTACGAGCACGACGCTGAAGGTCCGGACGATATGCCTTCCCATATTAAATCCTCGACGCTTGGCGTATCGCTGCTGTTGCCGGTGCAGAACGGCCGCGTACAGCTGGGGACATGGCAGGGTATCTGGTTAGGAGAGCACCGCATTCACGGCGGGTCACGCAAAATCATCGCAACACTACAAGGGGAAGAGAAATGATCAATTCGGAACTGCTGCCCTACTGCATGGGTAAACCAGGCGCGGAGCAGAGCGTACACAGCGACTGGAAGGCTACGCAGATCAAAGTAGCAGACGTGCTGTTTGCGATGGTGCATGACGTTGATAACCGCCCGGCGGTGTCGCTGAAAACCAGCCCGGAACTGGCCGAGCTGCTGCGCAGCGAAAATGCAGATGTACGGCCCAGCGCGCGTCTGAACAAGGCGCACTGGAGCACGGTTTTTCTTGATGGGTCGCTGCCCGATTCGCAGATTTACTACCTGGTGGATGCGTCTTACAAGCTGGCGGTGGAAGCGCTGCCTGACGCGGTCAGGCAGCAGCTTTCCGTCTAACTATTTCAGCATCGGTTTAAGGAAGCGGGCAGTGTGCGAGGCTTCGCACTCTGCGACCGTTTCCGGCGTACCGGAGACGAGGATCTCGCCGCCGCCGCTGCCCCCTTCCGGACCGAGATCGACAATCCAGTCCGCCGTTTTGATCACGTCGAGGTTGTGTTCAATAACGACGATGGTGTTGCCCTGATCGCGCAGCTGGTGGAGCACTTCCAGCAGCTGCTGGATGTCAGCAAAGTGCAGGCCAGTGGTCGGTTCGTCCAGAATATAGAGCGTCTGACCGGTACCGCGTTTTGACAGCTCACGCGCCAGCTTCACGCGCTGCGCCTCACCGCCCGAAAGCGTGGTGGCAGACTGGCCGAGACGGATGTAGGAGAGTCCCACGTCCATCAGGGTTTGCAGCTTACGCGCCAGCGCCGGAACGGCATCAAAGAACTCACGCGCCTCTTCGATGGTCATATCCAGCACTTCATGGATGCTCTTGCCCTTGTATTTGATCTCCAGCGTTTCGCGGTTATAGCGTTTGCCTTTGCACTGGTCGCACGGCACGTAGATATCCGGCAGGAAGTGCATCTCGACCTTGATCACGCCGTCGCCCTGACAGGCCTCGCAGCGCCCGCCGCGCACGTTAAAGCTGAAACGCCCCGGGGTGTAGCCGCGCGAGCGTGACTCCGGCACGCCGGCAAACAGCTCACGCACCGGCGTAAAGACACCGGTATAGGTGGCCGGGTTTGAGCGCGGAGTACGACCAATTGGGCTCTGGTCGATATCGATCACCTTGTCGAAGTGCTCCAGACCCTGAACCTCACGGTAGGGTGCCGGCTCGGCAATGGTCGCACCGTTAAGCTGGCGCTGGGCAATCGGGAATAGCGTATCGTTGATCAGCGTCGATTTGCCCGAGCCGGAGACGCCGGTGATGCAGGTAAACAGGCCTACCGGCAGGGTCAGCGTAACGTCCTTCAGGTTGTTACCGCGTGCGCCGGAGAGCTTCAGCACCTTCGACGGATCGGCAGGTACGCGATCTTTCGGTACGGCGATCTGCCGCTTGCCGCTCATGAACTGGCCGGTCAGCGACTCGGGTACCGCCATGATGGCATCCAGCGGGCCTTCCGCCACCACCTGACCGCCGTGGACGCCTGCGCCTGGACCAATATCAATCACGTGGTCGGCGGCGCGGATGGCGTCCTCATCATGCTCAACGACAATCACCGTGTTGCCGAGGTCGCGCAGGTGGATCAGCGTGCCCAGCAGGCGCTCGTTGTCACGCTGGTGCAGACCGATGGACGGCTCATCCAGCACGTACATCACCCCGACCAGACCGGCACCGATCTGGCTTGCCAGACGGATGCGCTGCGCTTCACCCCCGGAGAGGGTCTCCGCCGAGCGGGAGAGAGTCAGGTAGTTGAGACCGACGTTTACCAGGAACTTCAGACGGTCGCCAATCTCCTTCAGCACCTTCTCGGCGATCTTCGCCCGCTGGCCTGCCAGCTTAAGGTTGTTGAAGAAGTCCATTGCGTGGCCGATGCTCATGTCGGAGATCGCCGGCAGCGGCGTATCCTCAACGAAGACGTGGCGCGCTTCACGACGCAGGCGCGTGCCGTCACAGGAGGCGCACGGACGATTGCTGATAAACTTCGCCAGCTCTTCACGTACCGCACTGGACTCGGTCTCTTTGTAACGGCGCTCCATGTTGTGCAGAACGCCTTCAAACGGATGACGGCGCACGGAGGTGTCACCGCGATCGTTCATGTATTTGAATTCGATGCTCTCTTTACCGGAGCCGAACAGCACCACTTTTTGCACCGACGCGCTCAGGCTTTCCCAGGCATCATCAACGTCAAACTTATAGTGATCCGCCAGCGAGCGTAGCATTTGGAAGTAGTAGAAGTTACGGCGATCCCAGCCGCGGATCGCGCCGCCGGACAGCGACAGCTCCGGATTCTGGATCACGCGGTCCGGATCGAAATACTGCTGTACGCCCAACCCGTCACAGGTCGGGCAGGCACCGGCCGGGTTGTTGAAGGAGAACATACGCGGTTCCAGCTCGTTCATGCTGTAGCCGCAGATCGGGCAGGCAAAGTTAGCGGAGAAGAGCAGCTCTTCCACTTTCGCATCGTCCATATCGGCAACAATCGCCGTCCCGCCGGAGAGATCCAGCGCGGTTTCAAACGACTCGGCCAGGCGCTGGGTCAGATCGTCCCGCACCTTGAAGCGGTCAATGACCACTTCAATAGTATGTTTTTTATGCAGTTCAAGACTCGGCGGATCCGAGAGGTCGCACACTTCACCATCGATACGGGCACGGATATAGCCCTGGCTTGCCAGGTTCTCCAGCGTCTTGGTGTGCTCACCCTTACGCTCTTTGATGATCGGTGCGAGCAGCATCAGGCGTTTGCCCTCCGGCTGCGACAGCACGTTATCCACCATCTGGCTGACGGTCTGCGCATCCAGCGGCACGTTGTGATCCGGGCAGCGCGGCTCGCCTACGCGGGCAAACAGCAGACGCAGGTAGTCGTGGATCTCGGTAATGGTCCCGACGGTAGAGCGTGGGTTATGCGAGGTCGACTTCTGCTCAATAGAGATCGCGGGCGAAAGCCCTTCGATATGATCGACATCCGGCTTTTCCATTAACGACAGGAACTGGCGCGCATAGGCGGAGAGCGATTCAACGTAGCGACGCTGACCTTCGGCATAGAGGGTGTCGAAAGCCAGGGATGATTTACCTGAACCTGAAAGCCCGGTGACGACAATCAGTTTGTCGCGTGGGATAACGAGGTTGATATTCTTGAGATTGTGGGTGCGCGCGCCCCGTACTTCTATCTTATCCATTCACCTTTCCCGGTAAGAGACTCGGCGCTCGGTATGTTTGAAGGACATCCGGCGAACTGAACTGAAACGGTTAATTATGACACAAAAAAACCTGAATGGATATACAGTATAAGAATGCATCCCAGGCGCATTTGTGCGAAAATAGCGCATGGCGGGCGGATTACTGGAATCCTTCTCGCAAGGTATCAAAGCGTCGCTTGGTAAGTTACAATCGCGCGCTTACACTATTGAGATTAAGAAACGTATTCAGGAGACACAACCATGGCCAGCAGAGGCGTAAACAAGGTGATTCTCGTCGGTAATCTGGGCCAGGACCCGGAAGTACGCTACATGCCGAATGGGGGCGCAGTAGCCAACATTACGCTGGCTACTTCCGAATCCTGGCGTGATAAAGCGACCGGTGAGATGAAAGAGCAGACCGAATGGCACCGCGTTGTGCTGTTTGGCAAACTGGCCGAGGTGGCCGGTGAGTATCTGCGTAAAGGTTCTCAGGTTTACATCGAAGGTGCCCTGCGCACCCGCAAATGGACCGATCAGTCCGGCGTGGAAAAATACACCACTGAAGTGGTGGTGAACGTGGGCGGCACCATGCAGATGCTCGGCGGCCGTCAGGGTGGCGGTGCACCGGCAGGCGGTCAGCAGGGCGGTGGCCAGCAGGGCGGTTGGGGTCAGCCTCAGCAGCCGCAGGGCGGCAACCAGAACCAGTTCAGCGGCGGCGCACAGCAGCGTCCGCAGCAGTCCACTCCGGCACCGTCTAACAACGAGCCGCCGATGGACTTTGATGACGACATTCCGTTCTGAGTGCGCGCTAAGCTCGCGTAAGCCATAAAAAACCCCGACGCGTCGGGGTTTTTTGTTTTTTAACTCAGGTCATGACCACGGGCCACTCTGGCGGTGCGTGGCTGGCGGCTTCAATCATTATGCTTTCGATGTTATGCCAGATAGTGGCCACGTCGACCACGGTAATGCCGAGCAGCCCGGTGGCGAACCAGCAGGCCGCTACTACGCCAAGGCCGCTACTGACGACCGCCAGCCCTATGTAGTCAGATTTACGGAATTTGATGTTCAGCGAGCTGGCTAAAAACATCAGGATCGCGCTCATAAGCTGCCAGCGCAGCAGAACAACGCTGGTTGTAAAGGTAGCCATTTTCTGTACTTTGTTTCATCAGATGTATCACAATATATGTGAACTATATCACATTTGTTCTTTTATTAGCCAGTCGCGGCGTGCGCTTTTTGAAGGACCTTTAACCCCCGAAAGTGTGCGGGAATAAATGCGGGCATTATTCGCTCAACGTGTGTTTCCACAGACGAAAAAATAAACGCAGCGCGCATCCTTTTTTATTGCCCTGGCAGTTTGGCTTAATCAGCGATCCGCTGTGGCGTAACAAAAAACCGGCAACGATAGCTGGATAATTATTTTCCTTAATATAAACAGGGCGAACACTTTTAGTTTGGCTTACGGACAAATATTATCGTCATAACCAAATATTAGGTTATTAATGATAAAAGTCGGTTGCTAATGTCTGATGATTCATGCAACGTAATCACCTGTTTATCAAAGCTTCCTGCTGACAATGCAGGCACACATAAAGCAGGGATATAGGGCGGAAATGAATCATGGCGCACGCCGCAAGGCGCTAAGGATTGTCGGGATCATCATGGTCGTTTTGCTGCCTGTGATGCTGGCGCTATGGTTTGCTCACATCCGCGCCGTTAAAGAGACCGGCATACAGCTGCGTTCATTTGCGCAACTTGCACTGGATAAAACCGAGCTGGTTATCCAGCAGGTCGATATCGCACGTAGCAAAGCAGAGAAATTTACCGGTAAAATCTGCTCGCCAGCGCATCGTTATAATATGCTCAATATTATCCGCGGGCAGCTCTACGTTGCTGATATAATATACGCCAACGGAAATCGTTTTTTATGTTCCACCTCAATGGCCCCCGCCGAACCCTATATTATTCCCGCAGCGGAATATACGCGTTCTCCGGATATCTCCAACTACTATTACCGTGACACCCCATTTTATGCTGGCTATAAAATGGTCTATATGCAGCGCGGTCACTATGCACTGGTCGTCAACCCGCTGGCCTACAGTGAGGTGATGTCGGATGATCACTCGCTGGCCTATGGGGTCTACGACACGGTAACCAAGGCGTTCTTCTCGGTGAGTCCGACGGCGGATGCCCGCATACTGGCAGGTCTGATACAGAACAACGACTTTACCTTTCAACAGGACGGACGCTTCTATACTATTGCCCACTCGGAAAAGCGTCCCATAGCGATTATTGTCTCCACCTCCAGCGATCGCTATTTCCAGTTTCTCTATCACCAGGCGACGCTCACCCTGCCGCTGGGGATGATTTGCAGCATCATTATTTTGCTAATGTGGTCCCGAACCCATCAGGAAATTAATTCGCCGCGCCGTCTATTGCATCGCGCCTTGCTAAAACGCCAGCTGCGGCTCAATTATCAACCAATTATTGATATTAAAACCGGCCAGTGTGTGGGGGCTGAAGCGCTGTTACGCTGGCCTGGTTTTGAAGGGCAGGTGATGAGCCCGGCGGAATTCATACCGCTAGCAGAAAAAGAGGGGCTCATTGAGCGGGTAACGGATTATGCAGTTGAGGAAGTCTTCGCTGATTTAGGCCGTTTTTTATCAGAAAATCCGCAGCTCTATATCTCAATTAACCTCTCTGCCTCGGATTTCCACTCCTCTCGCCTGATTGCTTTAATTTCTGATAAAGCTCAACAGCATGCCGTCAAGGCTCAGCAAATTAAAATTGAAGTTACCGAGCGTGGATTTATCGATGTGCCGAAAACAACGCCGGTTATCCAGGCGTTTCGTCAGGCGGGATATGAGGTGGCGATTGATGATTTTGGCACCGGTTATTCCAACCTGCACAATTTATATTCGCTGAACGTCGATATTCTGAAAATCGATAAATCCTTCATCGATACGCTGACTACTAACAGTACCAGCCATCTGATTGCGGAACACATCATTGAGATGGCGCAAAGCTTACGCCTCAAGATCATTGCCGAAGGGGTGGAAACCTCGGAGCAGGTGACCTGGTTATTAAAGCGCGGCGTGCAGTATTGCCAGGGCTGGTACTTCGCAAAGGCGCTGTCGCCGCAGGACTTTATGGCGTGGATCCGGCAGCCGCTGCGCTGATCCACCCGCGCTACATCTGATGCCGGTAATCGCTCGGCGTGCGGTCAAACTCCCGACGGAACACGCGTGAAAAGGTCTGCTGCGAGACGTACCCCAGCTCCATCGCAATATCAAAGATTGGCCGCTGCGTCGTGCGCAGCGCTTCTGCCGCCATTACTAGCCGCCGCTGGCGGATATAATCCCCTAGCGTCTGGTGCGTCACCGATCGAAACATCCGCTGCAAATACCACTTCGAATACCCGGATTTCTGCGCCACTACATCAATGTTCAGGGGTTGGTCGATATGTTCATCAATCCATTCAATAAGCGTTTGAATAATTTGCTGATGGGACATACTGCTGCCTCTTTTTCAGTGCTGAAGTCGTCGTTTGGTCTGAAGCGGAGTATAATTCCTCAAGTTAACTTGAGGTAAAGAGCTTTATGGAAAAGAAATTGCCGCGCATAAAAGCGATGCTGACCCCTGGCGAAGTGGCGAGGCGTAGCGGGGTCGCCGTCTCGGCTCTGCACTTTTATGAGAGTAAAGGCTTGATTAAAAGCGTCCGTAACGAGGGTAACCAGCGGCGTTATACCCGTGACGTGCTGCGCTATGTGGCCATCATCAAGATTGCCCAGCGCATCGGTATTCCTCTGGCGACCATCGGCGAAGCGTTGAGCGTGTTGCCCGCGGGCCATACGCTGAATGCCAAAACATGGGAGCAGCTCTCTTCCCAGTGGCGGGAGGAGCTGGACAGACGTATTCATACGCTTGAGGCGCTACGGGACGATCTGAATGGCTGTATCGGCTGTGGCTGTCTGTCGCGCAGCGACTGTCCGCTGCGTAACCCAGGCGACCGGCTGGGAGAGCAGGGAACCGGGGCCCGGCTGTTAGAAGATGAGGCGAACGACAAATAAAACTAAAGCGCCACAAGGGCGCTTTAGTTATTTCCGGTCTTTGTCTTTCGCTCTATCCCGCTCTTTTACAGGAGGGTTTCCCCCGACATCAACACCCCTCGCTCGAACGCGTTGCTGAGGTTCCGGTTTGTGTTGACACTTTTAGTCTATGCCACCAGACCGAGATTGCCAGAGATAAGCCTGTCTGTTTTGCCGAAATTTTTCGCGGATCATGCGCAATTTTCTATAGTTAGGGAAGGCAAGGGCAAGCCTGACAAGGCCTTATCTCATATCGATAGCAGGAGACAACCGTGATCACTGTACATCATCTTAATCAGTCGCGTTCCCAGCGCGTTCTTTGGGCCCTGGAAGAGCTGGGTCTGCCCTACCAAATTGTGCGCTACCAGCGCGAAAAAACCATGATGGCCCCCGAGGCGCTAAAGAGAGTGCATCCGCTTGGGAAATCACCGGTGCTGGATGATAACGGCACCATCGTCGCCGAATCCGGCGCGATCCTCGAACATTTGCAGGAAACCTATGATACCCGCGGTCAGCTCAAGCCAACGGATACGCAACAGAAGCTCCAATACCGTTTCTGGCTGCACTATGCCGAAGGATCGCTGATGCCCCTTCTGCTCATGAAGCTGGTGTTTGGCAGCCTCGGCAAACCGCCGGTGCCCTTTGGCTTGCGTACCCTGGGCAAGGCGTTAGGGGAGGGCGTGCAAAAAGCCTGGCTCAATAAACAGCTTGAAACCCATGCGCGCTACATTGAGTCGCAGCTCGGCAGCCAGCCGTGGTTTACCGGCGAGCAGCCCAGCATGGCGGATATTCAGATGAGCTTCCCGGTATTTGCCCTGCTGGCACGCGGCGGCGTCGACCATCTGCCCAACCTGCAGGCGTGGAAAACGCGGGTTGAAAATCGTCCGGCGTGGCAGCGCGCCATCGCCCAGGGCGGCCCCTTCGATCTTCCCGGCGCGTGAGCATGTTAAAAAACGATGGATGAAGAGAGACGGGTGCGGGTCTGGTCAAAAATGTTGCCAGGTTGCGCATAGACGACAACGTTTGCGCATCCGCTGCCTGGTTTTTCGCCGTCATAAGGGAAATTTAGTAAAAACCGATAAAGTTAAGTTGAAATGCCCCCTGGGAACGCTAGATAATCGTTTGCCTTTTTTTACAGCCGTTTTGTTTGCGCGGAGTTAAACGTTTGCTTTTTGTGGCTCTGCTTAGCCACAACCTGTTTCGGAACGATGACGTTTAACGGGCAGTGGATTGTCCACCACGCTAAACAACGAAAAATAAAACTCTTCAGGGGATGTTTTCTATGTCTACGCCTTCAGCGCGTACCGGCGGTTCGCTTGACGCCTGGTTTAAAATTTCTGCTCGTGGCAGCACTGTCCGTCAGGAAGTCGTCGCCGGGTTAACCACCTTCCTCGCGATGGTCTACTCCGTGATCGTCGTTCCAGGCATGTTAGGAAAAGCGGGTTTCCCACCCGCCGCGGTGTTCGTTGCTACCTGTCTGGTGGCCGGTGTGGGCTCAATCGTCATGGGGCTGTGGGCAAACCTGCCGCTGGCCATTGGCTGTGCCATCTCACTGACCGCCTTTACCGCCTTCAGCCTGGTGCTGGGCCAGCAGATTAGCGTCCCGGTCGCCCTTGGCGCAGTGTTCCTGATGGGCGTCCTGTTTACCGTGATCTCCGCCACCGGCATTCGTAGCTGGATCCTGCGCAACTTGCCGCAGGGCGTGGCGCATGGCACTGGGATCGGTATCGGCCTGTTCCTGCTGCTGATCGCCGCCAACGGCGTTGGCCTGGTGGTGAAAAACCCGATTGAAGGGCTGCCGGTGGCGCTGGGCAACTTCGACAGCTTCCCGGTGATGATGTCTCTGATTGGTCTGGCTGTGATTATCGGCCTGGAGAAGCTGAAGGTGCCGGGCGGTATCCTGCTGACCATCATTGGCGTGTCGATTGTGGGTCTGCTTTTCGATCCGACCGTACACTTCTCCGGCATTTTTGCTATGCCGTCGCTGAGCGACGATCAAGGCAACTCGCTGATCGGTAGCCTGGACATCGTTGGCGCGTTGAACCCGCTGGTGCTGCCAAGCGTGCTGGCGCTGGTGATGACGGCGGTGTTCGATGCCACCGGGACTATCCGCGCGGTAGCTGGCCAGGCAAACCTGCTGGATAAAGACGGCCAGATTATCGATGGCGGCAAAGCGCTGACCACCGACTCCCTGAGCAGCGTCTTCTCCGGCCTGGTGGGTGCAGCCCCGGCAGCGGTCTATATCGAATCGGCGGCCGGTACGGCAGCGGGCGGTAAAACCGGGCTGACGGCCATTACCGTTGGCGTGCTGTTCCTGCTGATCCTGTTCCTCTCCCCGCTCTCCTACCTGGTTCCGGCCTACGCCACGGCGCCGGCGCTGATGTACGTTGGCCTGCTGATGCTGAGCAACGTGGCTAAAATCGACTTTGCCGATTTTGTTGATGCGATGGCCGGTCTGATCACCGCCGTCTTTATCGTGCTGACCTGTAACATCGTTACCGGCATCATGATCGGCTTCGCCTCGCTGGTGATTGGCCGCATCGTCTCTGGCGAATGGCGTCGTCTGAATATCGGCACGGTGGTGATCGCCATTGCGCTGGTGGCCTTCTACGCGGGCGGCTGGGCAATCTAAGCCCCTCTGCACCTTAAAATGGGTGGCTCTGGCCGCCCATTTTTGTTTTTAAGGCACATCTTGTTTCCTTTGCGTTAGCCTGCATGTTCTATTATGAGAGGCATGATGCCTCGTCATCGTTCGTCACCTCTCGATATAAAAAACATCGCAAACAGGGAACGCATGGAAATCTTCTTTACCATTCTCATCATGACCCTTGTGGTCTCTCTCTCCGGCGTTATCACGCGCGTTTTACCGTTCCAGATCCCGCTGCCGCTGATGCAGATTGCCATCGGCGCAATGCTGGCACTGCCGACGTTTGGCCTGCACGTTGAGTTCGATCCCGAGCTGTTTCTGGTGCTGTTCATTCCACCGCTGCTGTTCGCCGACGGCTGGAAAACGCCGACGCGGGAGTTCCTCGAACACGGGCGGGAGATCCTCGGTCTCGCGCTGGCGCTGGTGCTGGTCACCGTGGTCGGCATTGGCTTCCTTATCTACTGGATCGTACCGGGTATTCCGCTGGTGCCGGCCTTAGCGCTGGCAGCCGTGCTCTCTCCGACCGACGCCGTGGCGCTCTCCGGCATCGTCGGAGAGGGACGCATCCCGAAAAAAATCATGGGCATTCTGCAGGGCGAAGCGTTAATGAACGACGCCTCCGGCCTGGTTTCGCTGAAGTTTGCCGTCGCGGTGGCGATGGGCACGATGGTGTTTACCGTCGGCGGGGCCTCGGTAGAGTTCCTTAAGGTGGCGGTGGGCGGTATCCTGGCGGGCTTCATCGTGAGCTGGCTGTATGGCCGCTCGCTGCGCTTCCTCAGCCGCTGGGGCGGCGATGAGCCAGC
This sequence comes from Enterobacter sp. C2, assembly GCF_019880405.1. Lineage (NCBI taxonomy): Bacteria > Pseudomonadati > Pseudomonadota > Gammaproteobacteria > Enterobacterales > Enterobacteriaceae > Enterobacter > Enterobacter sp. C2. The sequence goes on along the minus strand of NZ_CP082269.1, from coordinate 3,898,820 downwards.
GACGCAGATCGTGCTGCTGTTCCTGCTGCCGTTTGCCTCCTACCTGATTGCGGAACACATTGGCTTCTCGGGCATTCTGGCCGCCGTAGCGGCAGGGATGACCATCACCCGCTCCGGAGTGATGCGCCGCGCGCCGCTGGCGATGCGCCTGCGGGCCAACAGCACCTGGTCGATGCTGGAGTTTGTGTTTAACGGCATGGTGTTCCTGCTGCTGGGCCTGCAACTGCCGGGGATCCTCGAATCCTCGCTGGTGGCCGCCGAGGCCGACCCCAACGTCGAAACCTGGATGCTGTTTACCGACATCGTGCTGATCTACGCCGCGCTGATGCTGGTGCGTTTCGGCTGGCTGTGGACAATGAAAAAATTCAGTCAGCGCTTCTTAACCAGCAAGCCGATGGAGTTCGGCTCCTGGAGTACCCGTGAGCTGCTGATCGCCTCTTTCGCCGGGGTGCGTGGGGCCATTACCCTCGCGGGCGTGCTCTCTATCCCGCTGCTGCTGCCTGACGGTAACGTCTTCCCGGCCCGCTACGAACTGGTGTTCCTCGCTGCCGGTGTGATCCTCTTCTCGCTGTTTGTTGGTGTGGTAATGCTGCCGATCCTGCTTCAGCATATGGAGGTTGGGGACCATGTTCAGCAGGCGAAAGAGGAGCGTCTGGCGCGTTCGGTCACTGCCGATGTGGCGATTGTGGCGATCCAGAAAATGCAGGAGCGTCTGGCGGCCAACAGCGAAGAGAACATCGATAATGAGCTGCTGACCGAGGTAAGCTCACGAGTAATCGGTAACCTGCGCCGTCGGGCCGAAGGGCGTAACAACGCTGAGGGCTCAATGCAGGAGGAGAACCTTGAGCGTCGTTTCCGTCTGGCCGCGCTGCGCTCCGAGCGCGCCGAGCTGTATCACCTGCGGGCCACGCGACAGATCAGTAACGAGACGATGCAGAAGCTGCTACACGATCTCGACCTGCTGGAAGCACTGCTGATAGAGAATAAATAACCGTAGGCCGGGTAAGGCGAAGCTGCCACCCGGCTTTTTTACTCTGGCGGTAGCCAAAACCCCTCGCAGCACGCCAGCCACGCCTGGGCACTGTGCGACAGATAGATCCCCTCCCGCCAGATCATTCCCAACTGCCACTGCAAATCACTCTGCAAAGGGATCCAGCGCAATGTCTGCTTGTCCAGCCGCTGGCAGATGGGCTCCGGCAAAATCGCAATCCCCACTCCCGCCTGCACCATTGCCGCCAGAAAATCCCACTGGCCGCTGCGTACGGCGATGCGCGGCTTCACATCATGCCGGTTGAAAAGCTGCATTAGCTGCTGGCTGAGGGCAAAATCCTCGTTGTAGATCAGCAGCGGATGGTCGGCCAGCATCTCGGGAGAGACCGCCTTGCATTTCAGCCAGTCGCCGGATCGGGGGACCAGCACGCATAGCGGATGACTGAATAGGGGGAGGGTAGTCAGGGCGCTCTCCTCTTCTACCGGCAGCGCCGTCATCGCTAGATCCAGCTCGCCGTTCATTACCGCCTGCTGGACCGTTAAACCACCAAACTCGGCGATTTTCAGCTCCACGCCGGGATGACGCTGGCGAAACAGGCCGATCGGCCCGGCCATCAGCATGCCCACCATCGGCGGTATGCCCAGCCGCAGCACCCCTTTGTTGAGATGCTGAATATCGTCCAGCTCGGCCTCCAACTGGCGGAACTCGGCAAGGATGGCCTGGCCACGTTCAAACACCACCCGGCCGGTATCGGTGAGCAGCAGCCTGCGTCCATCGCGGATCAGCAGGGTCGTGTTTAGCTCGTCCTCCAGGTTTTTTAACATTTTGCTGATAGTGGGCTGGGTGACGAACAGCCGCTCCGCTGCGCGGGTGAAACTCTGCTGACGCACGACCTCCACAAAATAGCGCAGCGTTCTGATATCCATGGCTATTCCTTTCAACCGTTATTCCGGAAAACTATTATTCCGGAAGACTATGCATGCGATGAGTTTAATTCATTTCAACCCGCTGTAGTGGCTCTCTATACTGTGTCTTCGATCACATCTCATGGACATACCCTAATGGACGTGGCGTTAAGCCGTGTTACGCCTGCTCTCCTGCGCCGACTGCAAATCCCGCTGCAGGTGCTGCTCTATGCCGGTCTCTTTGTTATGGCCCAGCATCTGGTGCAATGGCTCAGCCTGCCGCTGCCTGCTAACCTGGTAGGCATGGTCATTCTGCTCGCACTGGTGACGTGCCGCATCGTTCCCCTGAAATGGGTGCGGGCCGGAGCAAGCTGGCTGCTGGCAGAGATGCTGCTCTTTTTTGTGCCTGCGGTGGTGGCGGTGGTGAATTACGCCCAGCTGCTGCTGATCGACGGCTGGCGTATTTTTGCCGTCATTGCCCTGAGCACGCTGATGGTTCTCGGGGCAACGGCCTGGGTGGTGGATAAGGTCTACCGCTACGAACTTCGCAGGCAGCGGCCATGACTGACTTTCACATGGGTCTGCTCTGCCTGGGCGTCACGCTACTCATCTACTTTGCCAATAAAAGGCTCTATCGCCGCTTTCGTACGCTGCCCCTGATGCCGCTGGTCTGCACGCCGATTGTGCTGGTGCTGATGCTGGTGTTCGGTCATATCTCCTACCAGAACTACATGGGCGAGGCGCACTGGCTGCTATGGCTGCTCGGTCCGGCAACCATCGCCTTTGCGGTGCCGGTCTATGACAACCTGCCGATGATCAAGCGTCACTGGATGTCGCTTACCGCCGGGACAGTCACTGCGACGGTAGTGGCGGTGACCAGCTCGGTATGGCTGGCACGTCTGTTTACCCTGCCGGATGAGATCCAGCGCAGCCTGGCGGTGCGTTCGGTCACCACGCCCTTTGCGCTGGCAGCGGCCGGGCCGCTGGGAGGCCAGCCGGATCTGGTGGCGCTGTTTGTGGTGGTCACGGGCGTCTTCGGGATGGCAGTAGGGGATATGCTGTTTCTGCGTCTTGCCATCCGGGAGGGCATGGCAAAAGGGGCAGGGTTTGGCGCGGCCTCGCACGGGGCGGGAACGGCGCGATCCTACGAGCTGGGCCAGCAGGAGGGCGTTGTTGCCAGCCTGGTAATGATGCTTTCCGGGGTGGTGATGGTGCTGATTGCGCCGCTGGTCGCACGGATCATGTTCTGACCAGCGGCGTGAGGTCTACTTCAGTCGGGTGACCAACTCAAATTCGCGGAAGTTAACCGGGCGCTGCTGCTGCATGGAGATATTCCCGGCAATGCCGGTGAGGATCGACATCGCGCCCGCCCGGTGATCGGCGGCGCGCTTGAGGGGATCGTCCCCCGGTTCGCCGAACAGATCCGCCAGCATGGCATTATCCCCACCGCCGTGGCCGCCTTCGCCAACGGTGAACTCCGCCTTCCACGGCGCGGCAAACATCGGAAAGACCGTAATGTCGCACCCTTCCAGGCTACCTTCGTTCTCGCGTGCACCGCCGGCGTTAACGTAGGATTTCTCCACCAGCTTCATCTCCAGCCGCCCCGCGCTGCCGTTAAATACCACGTTCAGCCCCTCCCAGGGCAGGTAGGCATTCAGGGAGTAGGTGAGCTGCACCTGGTTCTGGTACTTCACCAGCACCGACATGGTGTCTTCAATCGTAATTCCGTCGCTAAATACGCTCTGGTCGCGGAAGTAGTTATCCTCATGCTCGGCGTCGAGGTAGAGCGCTTTCAGCTGAGGGTTGTCGGCCATCTGTAATGCAAAGGGATCCGCTTTCGCCTGCTCATAGCCGTGGGCGCGGGGATAGAACTGCGTGACGCCGCGCCGCTCGGCATTCTCTTTACCGTAGAAGCGCAGCCCGCCCTCGGCGTAGACGCGCTCGGGATAGCTCCCCAGCCAGAAGTTCATCAGGTCGAAGTGGTGAGTCGACTTATGCACCAGCAGGCCGCCGCTGTTGCGCTTCTCCCGGTGCCAGCGGCGGAAATAGTCCGCGCCGTGTTCGGTGTTGAGCAGCCACTCAAAATGCACGGAGTAGACCTCGCCAATCGTACCGTTCATCAGCAGCTCGCGTATCTTGCTGTGGTGTGGCGCGTAGCGGTAGTTAAAGGCCACGCGCACGCTGCGGCCCGTCTCTTCGATAGCGTCAAGGATACGCAGGGCGCGCTGCTCATCAATGGTCATCGGCTTTTCAGTAATGACGTCGCACCCGGCCCGCAGCGCCCGCACGATATAGTCATCGTGGGTGCGGTCCATGGTAGTGACAATAATCGTGTCCGGACGTGTTTCGCGGATCATCTCGGCAAACTGCTCTGCTTTCCAGGTGGATACCGGCTCGCTATCGCTGCTCTGTAACAGCTGATTCGCGTAGTCCATCCGCGTCTGGTTGGTATCGCAGAAGGCCACCAGCTGCGCCGTTTCACGCCACTGACCGCCAATAGCAGAGATGTACAGTCCGGCCCGACCACCGGTTCCGACAAGGGCATATCGCTTCATCGTATCCTCTCGCATTAAAACAACGTTTCAAATAGATTGAGATACTGTATCGCGACTGTAAGAAGAGAACTGTGATCCCCGGCCAGAATGGCCGGGGAGGGGAGGATTAATGTGCGCGACCCTGATCGATACCCAGCCCGGTTTGCGAGCGGATAAACTGGGCACGGAATTTCTCACGCTCCAGATTACCCTCCGGTGAGTTATCGGTAGCGGAGAAGACCCAGATGCCGATAAACGCCACGGCGATAGAGAAGAGCGCCGGGTACTCGTACGGGAAGATCGCCTTCTCATGACCAAGGATCTGTACCCAGATCGTCGGGCCAAGAACCATCAGCACGATCGCCGTCAACAGCCCCAGCCAGCCGCCGATCATAGCGCCACGGGTGGTGAGCTTCGACCAGTACATAGAGAGCAGGATAATAGGGAAGTTGCAGCTGGCGGCAATAGAGAAGGCCAGTCCCACCATAAAGGCGATGTTCTGGTTCTCAAACAGAATGCCAAGCAGGATGGCGACGACCCCAAGCACCAGCACGGTAATTTTCGACACTCTCAGCTCGTCGCGCTCGGAGGCCCCTTTGCGGAAGACGTTAGCATAGAGATCGTGCGATACCGCCGATGCACCCGCCAGCGTCAGCCCGGCCACCACGGCCAGAATGGTGGCAAAGGCCACGGCAGAGATGAAGCCCAGGAAGAGATTCCCGCCTACCGCATTAGCCAGATGCACCGCCGCCATGTTGTTGCCGCCGATCAGCGCGCCTGCCGCATCTTTAAACGCCGGGTTGGCTCCGACCAGCATGATCGCGCCAAAGCCGATAATAAAGGTCAGGATGTAGAAGTAGCCCATAAACCCGGTGGCGTAGAAGACGCTCTTCCGTGCCTCGCGTGCGTCGCTGACGGTAAAGAAGCGCATCAGGATATGCGGCAGCCCGGCGGTACCAAACATCAGGCCGAGACCAAGGGAGAGGGCCGAGATCGGATCCTTCACCAGCCCGCCAGGACTCATGATAGCCGCCCCCTTCGGATGCACCGCCATCGCCTCGCTGAACAGGTTATTGAAGCTGAAGCCGACGTGCTTCATCACCATAAAGGCCATAAAGCTGGCCCCGAACAGCAGCAGCACCGCCTTGATGATCTGTACCCAGGTGGTGGCCAGCATACCGCCGAACAGCACGTACATCACCATCAGCACGCCCACCAGCACTACCGCAATGTGGTAGTTGAGGCCGAACAGCAGCTGGATCAGCTTGCCTGCGCCAACCATCTGGGCAATCAGATAGAGGGCGACCACTACCAGCGAGCCGCAGGCGGAGAGAATGCGGATCGGCCCCTGCTTCAGACGGTAGGAGGCGACGTCGGCAAAGGTAAAGCGTCCGAGATTACGCAGACGTTCGGCGATCAAAAACAGAATAATTGGCCAGCCGACGAGGAAGCCGAGAGAGTAGATCAGCCCGTCGTAGCCAGAGGTATAGACCAGCGCGGAGATGCCGAGGAACGAGGCGGCGGACATAAAATCACCCGCAATCGCCAGCCCGTTCTGGAAGCCAGTGATATTGCCGCCAGCGGTATAGTAATCATTACGCGAGCGGACGCGCTTCGAGGCCCAGTAGGTGATGTAAAGCGTCAGGACCACGAAGATCAGGAACATAATGATCGCCTGCCAGTTGGTTGGCTGGCGCTGTACCGCACCGGAGATAGCATCGGCTGCATTCGCAGCAAAAGGAAGCGTGGCGGCAAGCGCCGTCAGAAGACGTTTCATGATGCTTTTACCTCGCGCAGAACGGCCTTGTTGAGTCGGTCAAACTCCCCGTTAGCGCGCCATACATAGACGCCGGTCAGCAGGAACGAAATGATAATGACACCGATGCCGATGGGAATGCCGCGCGTCACGCTGGTTCCCGGGTGGAGCGGGGTACCGAGCCAGCCGGGAGCAAAGGCAATCAGGAGAATAAAGCCGACATAGATAATCAGCATGATGATGGAAAGGATAAAGGCAAACCGTTGCCGTTTTTCGACGAGCTCCCTGTAGTGCGCACTATTCTCTATCTGCTGACAAATATCGTTATTCATCACAGAGTCTCCAGACGTATTTTGTAGGGAAGGTTATTATTATTCCCTCTCCCATGCGGGAGAGGGTGAGGATGGAATCGTTACGACGGCATGGTGATACCCTGCTTCTCTTCGAGCAGTTTTTCCACTACGCCTGGATCGGCCAGCGTTGAGGTATCCCCAAGGTTGCTGGTGTCCCCTGCGGCAATCTTGCGCAGAATGCGGCGCATGATTTTGCCAGAGCGCGTTTTCGGCAGCGAGTCGGTCCAGTGCAGCACGTCCGGCGTAGCCAGCGGGCCGATCTCTTTGCGTACCCAGTTGCGCACTTCGGTGTAGAGCGCCGGGGACGGCTCTTCGCCGTGATTCAGCGTGACGTAGGCGTAGATCGCCTGGCCCTTAATGTTGTGGGGGATGCCCACGACTGCCGCTTCCGCGATTTTCGGATGCGAGACCAGCGCGGATTCAATCTCCGCCGTGCCGAGGCGATGGCCGGAGACGTTGAGCACGTCGTCCACCCGGCCAGTGATCCAGTAGTAGCCGTCCTCGTCGCGCCGCGCGCCGTCACCGCTGAAGTACATGTTTTTAAAGGTCGAGAAGTAGGTCTGCTCGAAGCGCTCGTGATCGCCAAACAGCGTACGCGCCTGTCCAGGCCAGGAGTCGACTATCGCCAGGTTGCCTTCGGTAGCACCGTCCAGCGGCGTGCCTTCGTTATCTACCAGCGCAGGCTGAACGCCAAAGAAGGGGCGGGTCGCAGAGCCCGCTTTCAGCTCGGTTGCGCCCGGCAGCGGAGCGATCATGAAGCCTCCGGTTTCGGTTTGCCACCAGGTGTCGATGACCGGGCACTTCTCATTACCGATCTTCTTCCAGTACCACTCCCAGGCTTCCGGGTTGATCGGTTCACCCACCGAGCCGAGGATACGCAGCGACGATCGGTCGGTACCGGTAATCGCCTTGTCGCCTTCCGCCATCAGCGCGCGGATCGCCGTCGGCGCGGTATAAAGAATATTAACCTGGTGCTTATCGACCACCTGAGCCATACGCGCCGGGGTAGGCCAGTTCGGCACCCCCTCAAACATCAGAGTAGTGGCCCCGCAGGCCAGCGGGCCGTAGAGCAGATAGCTGTGACCGGTGACCCAGCCAACGTCGGCGGTGCACCAGTAGATGTCGCCGGGATGGTAATCAAAGACATACTTAAAGGTAGTGGCTGCATAGACCAGATAGCCGCCGGTGGTGTGCAGCACCCCTTTTGGCTTACCGGTGGAGCCAGAGGTATAGAGGATAAAGAGCGGATCTTCCGCGTTCATCTCTACCGGCTGATGCTCGCTGCTGGCCTGCGCCATGACGTCGCTCCACCAGAGATCGCGCCCCTCCTGCCACTCAATATTGCCCCCGGTACGCTTGAGCACTACCACATGTTCGATAGTGGTTACGTTGGGATTTTTCAGCGCATCGTCGACGTTCTTTTTCAGCGGGATGCTGCGCTCGGCACGCACGCCCTCGTCGGCGGTGATCACCAGCCGTGAGCTGGAGTCGATAATGCGTCCGGCCACCGCTTCCGGTGAGAAGCCGCCAAAGATCACGGAGTGAATAGCGCCGATGCGCGCGCAGGCGAGCATGGCCACCGCCGCTTCCGGCACCATGGGCATATAGATCGCTACCACGTCGCCTTTTTTGATGCCCAGCGCCAGCAGGGCATTGGCGAAGCGGCAGACGTCGGCGTGTAACTCGCGATAAGAGATATGTTTGCTCTGCTGGGCGTCGTCGCCTTCCCAGATAATAGCCGTCTGATCGCCGCGCTCGGCCAGATGCCTGTCGAGGCAGTTGGCGGCCAGGTTGAGCGTGCCATCCTCATACCATTTAATAGAGACGTTACCCGGCGCGAAGGAGGTATTTTTTACCTTCTGATAGGGCCGGATCCAGTCAAGAATTTTGCCTTCTTCACCCCAGAAGGTCTCAGGATCGCTAACGGATTGCTGATATTTCGCCTCATACTGCTCCGGGTTAATCAGGCAATTTTCCGCGATATTGGCGGGAACAGAGTGTTTATGTATTTGGCTCATGGCTTTTGTTCTCCTTGTAAGATGTTAAGGATATGTCACGTAAACGTTAAGGGAAGAGTGAAGCACGGCTTTGTTTACTTTTTGGGCGGAAGATCACGCATTGTTTGAATGGTTGAAAATTCAGCAAATGAATCTTTGCAGGGAAATAATCACCAGTGGTGATGTTTGCAGGAAAGCTAATGAAAATCTTATCCATAACATATAGTTATGCATTAAGTGTGGGATAAAAGTCGATTCTTATGCACTTTCGTGGTGAAAGACCCTCATCTTAAAGGGTTGCACTTGATACCATGCAAATGGTACTGATAATGCGCGTTAAAAAACCCCGCTTTACTAAGCAACGCTAATCACACCCCTTTCAGTATGTATCGTTCCGGTACACGGAATGGTGCTTCATTGAGGACGTCTGTAGTTATGAAAAATGTGAAAGTCAGCCTGGCCTGGCAGATTTTGCTGGCCCTTGTGCTGGGTATTCTTCTGGGTAGTTTCCTGCATTACCAAAGCGATAGCCGCGAGTGGCTGATTGCCAACCTGCTTTCACCAGCGGGCGATATCTTTATCCACCTGATCAAGATGATTGTGGTTCCGATTGTAATCTCCACGCTGGTTGTGGGCATTGCAGGCGTGGGCGATGCGAAGCAGCTTGGCCGTATCGGTGTCAAAACGATTCTCTATTTTGAAATCATCACTACCGTTGCCATCGTGCTGGGTATCACGCTGGCTAACGTGTTCCAGCCGGGGGCGGGCATTGATATGACGCAGCTGGCGACGGTGGATATTTCAAAATATCAGAGCACCACGGCGGAAGTACAGAGCCATGCCCACGGGCTGATGGGCACCATCCTCTCGCTGGTTCCGACGAATATTGTCGCCTCTATGGCGAAGGGCGACATGCTGCCGATCATCTTCTTCTCGGTGCTGTTTGGCCTCGGGCTGTCGTCTCTGCCTGCCGCGCACCGCGATCCGCTGGTGACCGTGTTCCGCTCTATTTCAGAGACCATGTTTAAAGTCACCCACATGGTGATGCGCTATGCGCCAATTGGTGTGTTTGCTCTGATCTCGGTAACGGTAGCTAACTTTGGCTTCGCCTCCCTGTGGCCGCTCGCCAAGCTGGTTATCCTTGTCTACGTGGCGATCCTGTTCTTTGCGCTGGTGGTGCTGGGCGCGGTGGCGCGGATGTGCAAGCTGAGCATCTGGACGCTGATCCGTATCCTGAAGGATGAGCTGATCCTGGCCTACTCCACTGCCAGCTCCGAGAGCGTTCTGCCGCGTATCATTGAGAAGATGGAAGCCTACGGTGCACCGGCGTCCATCACCAGCTTCGTGGTGCCGACTGGTTACTCCTTTAACCTCGACGGCTCTACGCTCTATCAGAGCATCGCCGCCATCTTTATCGCCCAGCTCTACGGCATTGACCTCTCTCTGGGCCAGGAGATCATCCTGGTGCTGACGCTGATGGTGACGTCGAAAGGCATCGCTGGCGTACCGGGCGTCTCCTTTGTGGTGCTGCTGGCGACCCTGGGCAGCGTAGGGATCCCGCTGGAAGGGCTGGCGTTTATCGCAGGCGTTGACCGTATCCTCGATATGGCCCGTACCGCACTGAACGTGGTGGGTAACGCGCTGGCGGTGCTGGTGATTGCCAAGTGGGAGCGCAAGTTCGACAGCCAAAAAGCATTGGCCTACGAGCGCGAGACGCTGGGCAAATTTAAGACCACCGTCAATCAGTAGTAATTTATGATTAATAAAAAAAACCCGCCGAGGCGGGTTTTTTATTATTCACATGGTGTGAATGTATTTGTGATAATTATAAAAGGGTGCATTAAGGACACAACGCTGGCAATTCGGGCGGGTTACCCCGCCCGTTGAGTTAGCCTGCTGTGCAGGCTAATTTAGCCGCCACCTCCTGACGATCGTTTTTTATATTAAACTCGCAAAGCCTTCCGCGGTTAATAAAGGCAAAGGTCAGGATTGTTAGACAAACCACTAACAGAATGGCTAACAGATATTTTAATGGCGTCATGCCTTTTACTCCTTGCAAAAAAAAGGGTAAGAGGCTACTCTCAACTTGTCAGAGTTGTGTAGAGTAGCCCCCGGGTTAATGGAAACATTGCCCGGGGCTTTCAACTCTCTGACTACCACACTCTCAAAGTTGTTCGGAATAACACTGAGCGTGCTTAAGACAGAAAGCCTTAAGCACCCGCCAATAATGATATCGCCTTCAGGTTAAAAGAAAAGAGAAATAGAGATGTAATTTTACTAACTTAATTACATTTTTCTTCGAGTATCTTCACAGAGTTTTATAAATAATAATGCTTATGAATATATAACACCGACCTCTTATTCGAGGTCGGTGTTAATTAGCATGCCTGTTTTATCCTAATGCGCTCTCCCGAAGTCGGGATTTAAGCTTGTTATACTCGTCAATGACGTACCGCTCGGCGGCCTGCTGATCGTCGATTGCCTCCACGCGTACCGCGCAGTACTTATACTCCGGTGTTTTGGTTATCGGACTCAGGTTCTCCGTGACCAGTTCGTTACAGGCTCCAATCCACCACTGGTAGGTCATGTAGACCGCGCCCGGGTTCGGGCGGTCGCTGACCTGCGCCCGGGTGATGATTCTCCCCTTGCGCGAGTTGACCCACACCAGCGCCTCATCCTCAATGCCCAACCGGGCGGCGTCGGCGGTGTTGATCTGCGCATAGCCTGGCTCATCGGCCAGCGCGGCCAGCGCCGCACAGTTGCCGGTCATTGAGCGGCAGGAGTAGTGACCCACCTCACGCACCGTAGAGAGCACCATTGGGTAGTCGTCGGTGAGCTTATCAATAGGGGCAACCCAGTCGCAGGTAAAGAACTTCGCCAGCCCGGTGTCGGTATCAAACTTCTCTTTAAAGAGGTATGACGTTCCCTGGTCAGCCTCTGACTCATCGCGGCATGGCCACTGAATATAGCCCAGCTCGCCCATCTTCTCGTAGGTCGCACCGTAGAAGTCTGGACAGAGGTGGCGCAGCTCGTCCCAGATCTGCTGGGTAGTGTCATAGTGCATCGGGTAGCCCATCCGCGTGGCGATCTCGCTAATGATCTGCCAGTCGGTTTTCAGATCCCACTGGGGTTCTACCGCCTTAAAGAAGCGCTGGAAACCACGATCCGCCGCCGTATAGACGCCCTCATGCTCGCCCCACGACGTTGACGGTAAAATCACATCCGCCGCCGCCGCAGTTTTGGTCATAAAGATATCCTGCACGATGACCAGCTCAAGGTCCTCAAACCCTTTGCGCACCGCCGAGAGCTCGGCGTCGGTCTGCAGCGGATCCTCGCCCATGATATAGGCCGCCCGCACTTCGCCATGCGCCGCCCGATGCGGCAGCTCGCTGATGCGGTAGCCAGTATGGGCCGGCAGGCTCTCTACGCCCCAGGCGCGGGCGAATTTTTCCCGATTCGCCGGATCGCTGATGTACTGGTAGCCTGGATAGGTGTCCGGCAGCGCGCCCATATCACACGCGCCCTGCACGTTGTTCTGTCCGCGTACCGGGTTGACGCCGACGTGCGCCTTGCCCAGGTTGCCGGTGAGCATCGCCAGGCTGGTGAGGGAACGCACCGTCTCAACCCCCTGATAGAACTGGGTCACGCCCATGCCCCACAGGATTGATGCCGTTTTCGCCCCGGCATAGAGCCGCGCCGCCTGACGGATCGCCTGAGCGCTAACGCCGGTAATCTCCTCGACGGACTCTGGCGTATAGCCTTCAACAATTTTGCAGTACTCTTCAAAGCCCTGGGTGCGGTTCGCCACGAACGCCGCGTCGTAGAGCTTCTCTTCAACAATGACATGCCCAAGGGCGTTGAGCAGCGCGATGTTCGAGCCGTTCTTCAACGCAAGGTGCATATCGGCAATGCGCGCGGTCTCGATTTTGCGCGGATCGCAGACAATAATTTTCGCCCCGTTACGCTTCGCACGGATCACATGATTGGCGACGATAGGGTGGGAATCTGCCGGGTTATAGCCAAAGATAAAGACTAAATCCGTGTTATCAATTTCCGTGATGGCATTACTCATTGCGCCATTACCGACCGACTGGTGCAGACCTGCAACCGAGGGGCCGTGTCAGACGCGTGCGCAGCAGTCGACGTTATTGGTGCCAATAACGGCGCGCGCAAATTTCTGCATTACATAGTTGGTTTCGTTGCCGGTACCGCGCGACGAGCCGGTGGTCTGAATGGCGTCCGGACCATATTTCTCTTTGATGGCGCTCAGGCGGTCGGCGACATAGTTCAGCGCTTCGTCCCAGGAGACCGCTTCCAGCTTACCGCCGCGCTGGCGACGGATCATGGGTGTTTTCAGACGCGGAGTGAGGATCTGGGTATCGTTGATAAAATCCCAGCCGTAGTAGCCTTTCAGGCACAGGGTTCCCTGATTGGTTTTCCCCTGCGCCGCCTCCGCGCGAACGATTTTTCCGTTATCCACCACGAGGTTGATCTTGCAACCTGAGGCGCAGTACGGGCAAACCGTGACGACTTTTTTCATCGCTTCTGCTCCAGTTAAACACAGCGCGCATTTGCGCTCCTGGCCCCACTATGCATCTTGCATGCCACATTGTTGTTGTAGGCATTGGCAGGGATTACGGGCGAGTACGGGGTAAAACCCTGTCGATGAACAGGGCATCGACACATTTGACGTGTCGAAAAACCAAGGGGTGTGACAGCGGTTAAAGATCCAGCACGTCGCAGTGTGATTTGCTGCCGATCCTCACCAGAATGGCTAACACTTAGGCATGTCTCTCTGGCGAGCGTAGATGATGAAACCGGCAATTCTGATAGTGGATGATGATGCGGCAGTCTGCGAACTCTTGCAGGATGTGCTTAATGAGCATGTCTTTGCCGTGCACGTCTGTCATAGCGGTCGGGATGCGTTAACGCTTGCCGCTGAGCAACCCGAAATCGCGCTGGTACTGCTGGATATGGTGCTGCCGGATACCAACGGGCTGATGGTGCTGCAACAGCTGCAGCGAGCGCGGCCTGCGCTACCGGTGGTAATGCTCACCGGGCTGGGCAGTGAATCGGACGTGGTGGTGGGCCTTGAGATGGGCGCGGACGACTATATCGCCAAACCCTTTAACCCCCGCGTGGTGGTGGCCCGCCTGAAGGCGGTGCTGCGGCGCACCGGTGCGCTAGCGGCGGAGAGTCCGCTCGCGAAAGGGGCGGATATGGCGTTTAACGGCTGGAGTCTGAATACGACCCGCTGTGAGCTGCACGATCCGCACGGCCAGCTGACGCCGCTCACCCAGGGCGAGTATGGCCTGCTGCTGGCGCTGATGCAGAATGCGCGACGGGTGCTGAGCCGCGAACAGCTGCTGGCCCTCACCCATAGCGAGAGCATGGACGTGTTTGACCGCACTATCGACGTGTTGATTATGCGGCTACGGCGCAAAATCGAGCTGAACCCGCATCAGCCTGCGCTGATTAAAACCATTCGCGGCCTGGGCTACGTGTTCGCTGCCGACGTGGTTCATAATGAGATCGCGGCCTGAGCGTTATCGCGGATAAATGCCCGGTGCTCATCCAGGGATTTCGCCCCGTCAATGGCGTTGGCGGCAAGCAGGCTGGCTCGGGCACAGACGTGGGCAAGCTGAATACTCTCCAGTAGCGGCCAGGCTTCATGGCAGCCGTAAAGGAACCCGGCGCAGAAGGCATCTCCCGCCCCCACGCTACCAACAATCTCCTCTTGCGCCAGGTGCCAGGAGGGGATCCAGACGCCTGGCTTCTGCGGCGTTTGTCCCCACGCCCCCTCGGGGCAGTGGATCACCACCCGCTGCTTCACGCCGGCGGCCAACAGCTGCGCCGCCGCCTGGGCGATATGCTCGATATGCGGCTCGCCGTTTTCGTGGCGGATCGCCAGCTCGCTGAACTCGCCCGCCTCCAGCTCGTTGATCACCAGATAGTCCAGATGCTTCAGGGCCGGGTTAACCAGCGGGCGGTAGCGGGGATCGCCTTTGCGCGACACCAGATCCAGTGAGGTTTCAAAGCCCAGACCGTGCATCTGGGCCAGCAGCCGGGCGCTGCGGGTACCAAACTCGTCGTCCGGCATATCCAGGCTGTCCAGCAGCAGCAGGTAGCCGAGATGGAAAATCTTCATGGTGCTATCAAGGCGATCGAAGGCGGGCAGATCCAGCAGGCGGTTGGCGCCGGGAGAGTGAAAGAAGGTGCGCTGGCCGCTGGGATCGGTCATTACCTGCGACATGGAGGTGGGCGCAAAGGTGGTGCGCTGCACATGCTGGCGGTTGACGTGGTACTGTTCCAGCATCGCCATAATGTAGTCGCCGTCGTTATCTTCACCCACCAACCCCACCGCCTGTAGCGGCAGGCCGGTACGCATCTTCGCCAGCGTCAGCAGAACGTTCAGCGGCGCGCCGCCGGTGGAGCGTTCACTGTGGACAATCTCGGCCAGCCAGCCGCGCTCCGGCCACTGCACGATCTGGTGGACGTGATCCACCAGCATATTGCCCGCGGCAATGATGCCTCTGCGTGTCATCAGATTTTCCCCTCGCTGCCGAAGATGCGCATCTGCTCGGCAACAATATCGGCGATCGCCTGCTCAATACTGAGCATCAGCTCGGCGAACTCGTCATAGATCTGATCCCGCGCGGTCATGCTTTTGTCCACCGCAGCGAGGGCGGCCTGCGACATACCGGTATAGAAGTTGATTTTATGGATGCCCAGGCTGATAGCGCGGCGGAAGTCCGCATCGCTGATGCCGGAGCCGCCGTGCAGCACCAGCGGCAGGGCGGTCTGCTGGCGAATCGCCTCCAGGCGGGTAAAGTCGAGTTTCGGTTCACCTTTATATTTGCCATGGGCGTTGCCGATCGCCACGGCCAGCGCATCAATGCCGGTTCGGTCGACAAAGTCCCGGGCCTTTTCCGGATCGGTAAAGAAGGCCTCGTCAGCGTGGCCGTACAGCGCCCCACCTTCGTCACCGCCTACCGCCCCCAGCTCGCCCTCAACCGAGACGCCGACCGCGTGGCACATCTTCACCACCTCCCGCGTCTGGCGTACGTTCTCTTCATAGTCCAGCGTTGAGCCGTCAAACATCACGGAGGTAAAACCGAGGCGCAGCGCCTGAACGACCGCCTCAAAGTGCAGGCCGTGATCGAGGTTGAGCACCACCGGAATATCGTGCCGGGCGGCCTCATACTTCACCGCCTCTACCAGCGTATCCAGCGACAAATACTTAAAGTGCACTTCGGCAATGTTGATGATAAACGGCGAGCGCTGCTGTTTTGCGGCGGCAAACAGCGCCCGCAGAAAGTGGGTATCCAGTACGTTAAACGCACCCAGCGCATACTGATGCACACGAGCATGTTTCAGACCTTCGGCAAGAGAGATCAGCGGCATTGCAGCCTCCTTGGTTAGGGAACCGGGTAGAGAAACAGGGAATATTCGTTACAGAGCACCAGCTGGGCGGGCTCATCTTCTTCAATGCTGTTATAGCGATCGCGCGGCTCCAGGAAGTGGTTGTCATGGTCATCGTCATTGACGGAGGAGACCTCGCCCACCAGCACGTCGCCAAAGCCGTGTTCGCCCCAGAAGCTGTGATACAGCCCCGGCGGCAGGCAGATGCTCTCTCCTGGCGCGAGGCGTAGCTGGCTGCCCGCCGTATGCGTCTGTAAACAGCCGTCGATGGCCACCGTCACGTCGGTCTGTTCGGTCTGCTGGTCGGCCCCAGCGTTCCACAGTTCGATAATCAAATTACCGCCGCCGCGGTTAATAATGTCTTCACGCTTGCGCCAGTGAAAATGCATGGGGGTCAGCTGGCCGTCGCGGACGTGCATGATCTTTTCCGCATAGCATTTGGGCCACGGTGTCCCAGTGGGGGAGCCATTGCGTAGGGTAAAGAGCGTCAGTCCCTGTGTCGCAAAGTTCGTGCCGCCAAAGGCGGTCACGTCCCAGCCCAGCCGGAGATCGAACACCTCCTGCCAGGCATCGGCAGGCAGCTGTCGCCAGCGGGCCGGGGCGAAGCTGGCAAACGCTGGCAGGTGCACGTCATGCATGGAGAAAAACTGCCGCGTGTGGCCAAGGATTTCGTTAATCGCGGAGCGTTTCATATATGGCCTCCAGAGGCGTAGGCCGGGTAAGCGCAGCGCTACCCGGCATTTACGTTATTTAACCGTCCAGCCTTTGTAGTTCGCCACGCTCTGCTTATCGATCATCGTGACCGGGATCAGCACCGGCTCTTTCGGCGCGGGTTTGCCCTGCAGGATGTCATAGCCAATCTCCACCGCCTTCGCCGCCATCACCTGCGGATCCTGTGCTGGGGTCGCTACGAACAGGGAGTTTTCACGTTTCAGCGCCTCTTCCCCGTCCGGCGAGCCGTCTACGCCAACGATAAAGAACTCGTTGCGCTGGGCCTGCTTCGCGGCAAGATCGGCCCCGATCGCCGTAGGATCGTTAATGGCGAATACGCCGTCGATCTTCGGATTGGCCGCCAGCAGGGAGGTCATGATCTCCAGGCCACCTTCACGACTGCCCTTGGCGTTCTGGTTCCAGGAGAGCACCTTGATGCCTGGGTGACGCTTGAACTCGGTCTGGCAGCCCTCAACGCGGTTCTGCACCGCTGAGACCGGCGGCCCGTTGATGATCACCACGTCGCCTTTGCCTTTCAGGCGATCGGTGATGTACTTACAGGCGATCTCACCTGCCTGGGTGTTATCGGAGGTGATGGTCGCGTCAGCGCCCTCAGCCGCCACGTCAACCGCCACCACCACGATCCCGGCCTCTTTGGCGCGCTTCACCGCCGGGCCAATGCCTTTGGAATCCGCCGCGTTGAGAATGATCATGTCTACCTTCGCGGCAATAAAGTTATCGATCTGCGATACCTGCTGGCCGAGATCGTAGCCGCTGGAGACCAGCGTCACCTTGACGTTCTCTCCGGCCAGCTTGCGCGCCTCCAGCTCTGCGCCCTTGGTGATCTGGACAAAGAACGGGTTCGCCAGGTCGCCCACCGTCACGCCGATGGACTTCAGATCTTTGGCCTGCGCAAACGGCGTTGCGGCAAGCAGTGCGCCAGCACAGAGCGCGGTGACTAAGGGTTTCAAACGCATATTCTGTTCCTTATGTGTAGGGTATTGTTGTTATGCACTTTGATGGTGACGGGTACGGTATTTATCGATTAGCACCGCAATGATGATCACCGCCCCTTTGATCACCAGCTGCCAGAAGTAGGAGACGCCCATCAGCGTCATGCCGTTGTTGAGGGTGGCGATAATCAGTGCTCCCACCAGCGTACCGGTGATGGTGCCGATGCCGCCGACAAAGCTGGTGCCGCCGAGGATCACCGCTGCGATGGCGTCCAGCTCGTAGCCGGCGCCAAGATTGCCGTTGGCGCTGTAGAGGCGCGAGGCGCTCATCACGCCGCCGAGGCCAGAGAGCAGGCCGCTCATGCCGTAGACAAAGAGCAGGACTAGCCACACCTTGATCCCGGTCAGGCGCGCCGCCTGCATGTTGCCGCCGACGGCGTAGATGTGAACCCCGAGGGTAGTACGGCGCAGGATAAACCAGCAGATGGCGATCACCGCCAGGGCGATGACCACTAGCCACGGGATCGGCCCGAGGTAGTTATTGCCGATCCACTCGAAGCTAATACTGGAGTTGATCACCGTGGTGCCGTCAGCCAGCAGATAGGCCGCACCGCGCAGGGCGGTATAGGTTCCGAGGGTGACAATAAAGGGTGGCAGTCCGGCAAAGGCCACCAGCGCACCGTTAAACAGACCCAGCACCAGGCCGAGCATCAGCGCCGCCGGGATCGACAGCATCGACAGCTCCGGGATTAATGAGACGACCATCGCCGCCACGGCGGTGGTGCCCAGTATCGATCCCACCGACAGGTCAATACCGCCGGTTAAGATGATGAAAGTCATGCCCGCCGCCAGCACGATATTAATCGACGCCTGACGGGTGATATTGAGCAGGTTGCTCTCGGTAAAGAAGTTAGGCGCAATAAACCCAAAGACGGCGACGATCAGGATCAGGATCGGCAGGATCCCCACCGTTTGCATCAGATCCCCCATCAGCATTTTCTTTGCCGACGCGGATTTTGCCACCTGCTGTGGGGTAGGCGCTAAGGTCTCTTTTTTAGTCATGGTGTACCGCCTCATCTACGCCGGTTGCCAGCGTCATTATATTTTCCTGGGTGATCTCCTCTCCGTGCAGCTCGCCGGCAATGGTGCCTTCATGCATCACGTAGACGCGATCGCTCATGCCCACCACCTCCGGCAGCTCGCTGGAGATCATCAGGATCGCCACACCTTTGTGCGCCAGCTGGTTCATGATGCGATAGATCTCGCTTTTCGCTCCAACGTCGACGCCGCGCGTAGGCTCGTCGAGGATCAGAATGCGTGGATTAATGGCGACCCAGCGGGAGATCAGCAGCTTCTGCTGGTTGCCGCCGGAGAGCCCCCCCGCCCGCACCTGGGCGTGGGGAACGCGGATCTGTAAGAGCTGAATAGCGTCGTCGGAGATGGCCTGGGCCTTTTTGCGATCCAGCATGCCGTAGTTCGCGTCGCGCTCCAGCGTCGCCATGGTGATATTTTCGGCAGCGGCCAGTTCGAGAAACAGCCCCTGCTCTTTACGGTTTTCGGTGAGAAAGCCAATGCCTAAATCGATAGCGGTACGCGGGGAGTGGATCACCACCGGCTCGCCGTCAATCTCAATGACCCCGCCGGTGGCACGACGTACGCCAAAAATCAGCTGCGCCAGCTCGGAGCGACCCGCGCCCACCAGCCCGGCGAGGCCGACGATCTCCCCGGCGCGGACGTGCAGGCTGATAGGGTGGATTTTGCCACCGTCGGTGAGGTTCTGTACGTTGAGGCGGGTTTCGCCTGGGGTGATGTCGCGCTCTTTATTAAACAGGTCGCTGAGCGGACGGCCCACCATCATGCGCACCAGCTCGGCAGCGTTTAGCTTGTCGCGCATCAAGCTGCCGACGTACTGCCCGTCACGCAGGACGCTAACGCGGTCGGAGAGCTCGTACACCTCGGCCATGCGGTGGCTGATATAGATAATTGCCATCCCCTCGTCGCGCAGGCGCAGAATCAGCTCAAACAGACGATGGGTTTCCCGGGAGGAGAGGGCGGCGGTGGGTTCATCCATCACCAGCACCCGGCTGTTGCGGTGCAGCGCCCGGGCGATCTCGACCTGCTGCTGCTCGGCAATGGTCAGCTTCATCACCAGATCGCTGGCCTTAAACTGCGCCCCGAGACGGTTAATGACGCTCTGTGCCTGGGTAACCATCTCTTTACGCTTTACCAGCCCACCGCTGGACAGCTCGCTGCCGAGAAAAATGTTTTCGGCGACGGTGAGGTTCGGGGCGAGCTGCATCTCCTGGTAGATCAGGGTAATACCGGCAGAGAGCGCATCCTTCGGGCCTTTGATGCTGTAGGGCTGGCCGTCAATCAGGATCTCACCGCTGGTGGCGGTGTAGGCCCCGGCGAGGATCTTCATCAGCGTGCTTTTCCCCGCGCCGTTCTCTCCCATCAGGGCATGGATTTCACCGGGCCAGACCGTGAGATCCACACCCTTGAGCGCATAGAATTTGCCAAAGGCTTTGGCAATATTGCGCATTTCCAGTACCGGTGTCCTGCTCATGGCGGATCTCCTGCGAGGTGGGCGATATCAGCACTCCATCACAGGAACGTAAACGCAAAATGTCAGAAGCCGTTCATATTTGTCATATTGGAATTTTTCTTCCCGGAGCGTGATATGCCGCAGCAAGGAAGTCACTTTTTCGCCAGCGCACGCGGGCGATTGCTCATCTTTAACCTGCTGGTGATGGTAGTGACGCTGATGGTCAGTGGCGCGGCGGTGCTGGGGTTTCGCCACGCCAGTCAGATCCAGGAGCTGGTGCAGCAGCAGACGCTGGACGATATGTCCGGCAGCATGAACCTTGCACGGGATACGGCGAACGTGGCGACGGCGGCGGTCAGGCTGTCGCAGGTGGTGGGGGCGCTGGAGTATCAGGGGGAAGCCGAGCGGCTGAAGGCGACGCAGGCGGCCCTGCAACGCTCGCTGGAGCAGCTGGCCCACGCGCCGCTGGCACACAGCGAGCAGCAGCTGGTGGCGCGCATCATACAGCGCAGCACCGAGCTACAGCACAGCGCAACGCAGATGCTGGAGCGGGGCCATCGACGTCACCTGCAGCGTAACGCGCTGCTCAGCTCGCTCTACCAAAACCAGAGTTACCTTCATCAGATCCAGGGGATCCTGCTACGCGATGGCGGCAGCGTGCCGGATGCGCGACTGCTGGATGAGATAGACCGCCTGATCGGCGCGGCGATCCAAACCCCTTCCCCGCGTCCGACGGTAGCGGCGCTGGATACCATTATGGCCCAGCTGCCTGAGGGGGCGAGCGTACCCCTCATCAACACCGTGCTGGGCGACCTCACCGCCGAGCTGCGCAAGCTGGGGCCGCTCTCTTTGCAGCTTGAGGAGAGCGATCTGGCGATCAACTGGTACATGTACCATATCAAGGCGCTGGTGGCTTTTTTGAATACGGATATTAACCAGTACGTTGAACGCGTCGCGGATGTATCCCAGCAGCGTATTGATCGAAGCCACCGGGAGCTGCGGTCCATCATCCTGTTAATTATCGCCTTTGCCCTGCTCGCGCTGGTGATCACCGGCTTCGCAGGCTGGTACATCTACCGGAACCTGGGGTCAAACCTGACGGCTATCTCCCGGGCGATGAGTCGGCTGGCTCGGGGGGAGCAGGATGTGTCCGTTCCGGCGCTGCAGCGGCGGGACGAGCTGGGGGAGCTGGCGCGCGCGTTTAACGTCTTTGCCCGCAATACCGCCTCGCTGGAGCACACCTCCCGGCTGCTGCGGGAGAAGACCACCCAGATGGAGATTGACCGCACCGAACGGCAGGGGCTGGAGGAGGCGCTGCTGCACAGCCAGAAAATGAAAGCGGTGGGGCAACTGACGGGCGGACTGGCGCACGATTTTAATAACCTGCTGGCGGTGATCATTGGCAGCCTTGAGCTGGTCAGCCCCGGTTCGCCGGATGCGCCGCGCATCAGCCGGGCGCTAAAGGCCGCCGAGCGGGGCGCGCTGCTCACCCAGCGCCTGCTGGCGTTTTCGCGCAAGCAGTCCCTGCACCCGCAGGCGGTGGCGATGCAGCCTCTGCTGGAAAACCTGACCGAGCTGCTGCGCCACTCTCTGCCTGCCTCCCTGACGCTGGAGATTGAGGCGCAACAGCTGGCGTGGGCAGCATGGATCGACGTTGGGCAGCTGGAGAACGCTCTGATTAACCTGGTGATGAACGCCCGCGACGCGATGGAGGGCAGGAGCGGCGTTATCCGCATCCGCACCTGGAACCAACGGGTTACGCGCAGCGATGGACGCCGTCAGGATATGGTGGCGCTGGAGGTGGCCGATCGCGGCTGCGGTATGTCGCAGGAGATTAAAGCCCGGGTATTCGAACCCTTTTTTACCACCAAGCAGACCGGCAGCGGCAGCGGCCTTGGCCTGTCGATGGTCTACGGGTTTATTCGTCAGTCCGGCGGGCGGGTAGAGATTGAGAGCGCGCCGGAGCAGGGCACGACGGTGCGGCTGCACCTGCCCCGCGCCTCAGAGCTGGCTCATGACATCAACGCACCGGAATTGATACCCGATGGCGATAACACCGACCGGCTGATTCTGGTCCTGGAGGATGAAGCCGACGTGCGCCAGACGCTGTGCGAACAGTTGCATCAGCTCGGCTACCTGACGCTGGAGGCGGAAAACAGCGAGCAGGCGCTGGCGCTGCTGGCCGCCGCGCCGGATATCGATTTTCTGCTGAGCGATTTGATGCTGCCGGGCAGGCTGAGCGGTGCGGAGGTTATACAGTTTGCTCGCCAGCACTATCCCGGACTGGCGCTGCTGTTGATCAGCGGCCAGGATCTGCGCCCAGCGGACAACCCGGCTCTGCCGGACGTTGAGCTGCTGCGTAAACCCTTTACCCGCGCCCAGCTGGCGCAGGCGCTACGAAAAGCGCAGACGCGCTAGTTAACGGACTTCGATATGGGTCGTGCGCGGAATGGCCATCAGGCGTTCGCCGCAGGTCAGAAGCAGATCAACATCCGGCGAGAAGGGGGGCAGACGTTCGCTAAGCTCATGCACGATGCGCTCCGGCAGTTGGGGAGCAACCATGCGCTCATCGGCGATGCCGTTGCCGGTCAGGCGCAGCATCCGCCCGCCGCTCAGGCTGGCAACCTGTAAAATCAGCGGGGCGCGGCTGCTATCGGTTAACGTTAGCAGCACGCTGGCGAGATCGAGCGGCTGGCACTCATCGTTAAGCGCGCTGAAGGTGACAATGACCCCCGGCTCGCTCATGGCTTTAGACAGACGGCGAAAATGGTGTTGAGCACCCTGCATGGACGACCTCCGGTTAGAATCGTCCTATCCTGGCCGCCGAGTGTGACATTTGGGTTAAGTTACCATGACCGGACAATGAAGATAGCGCCCGCGCTGTCTGAAAATGGGTCGCCAGAGATTAATTCTTTTTAACGAATTCTGATTTAAGCTTCATCGGACCAAAGCCGTCGATTTTGCAATCGATATTATGATCGCCCTCAACGAGGCGAATATTTTTAACCCTGGTGCCGATCTTCAGCATTGAGGAGCTGCCCTTGACCTTGAGATCCTTAATTACCGTCACGCTGTCGCCATCTGCCAGCAGATTGCCGTTAGCATCTTTGACGATTAATTGATCGGTATCGGCTGCGGCTTCGCTTTCGTTCCATTCATAAGCGCACTCCGGGCAGATAAGCAGGCCGTTATCTTCATAGGTATACTCGGATTGGCATTTTGGGCAGTGGGGAAGTGACATGGTACGCTCCTCGCAAGGCTGGCAACGCGGACGCGCGGCCCGCAAAACGCTCGGCAACAGGCCGAGAAAGAGGGCGATTATACACTAATACCTTACAGTTGTCGGTGCTATTATTTTTATGTAAAAGCAGAGAAAAATGTCTGGTCTTGACACAACCTGGCACAACCGTGAGCAATGCTAGCGGTATGACGCAGAAGGAATAGGTTTATGTATGATATTTAGAATATTTTTCGGGGGAAATTGCCACTTTTCATCAATTCATATATGGTGAGATGAAGCATCAAGCGCTATTCGCGACGGCATCTGGCACCCGCTCACTCTTCTGCCGAAGGGGGTTTCTTACCCTCAAATTAGGTGGGTAAATATATGAAGATATATCCTTTTTGCCCATAAAAATGCGCTACGCTCTCTAATCGCTCTGGTTTCTTGGTCCGGAACGAAAGATCTGTCGATGAGTTGAGACAAAAACTATTTATTTTCCTGAGCGTCTTCAGGCGATTATCTTTTTTAGATATTTTCCACACGTAATTATAAAAGCCGAAACTTTACTAAATAAATAGCACGGCTAAATAAAAGTAAGAAAAATTTGCGTTAAGGAAAGACTTTCATCATGCACACACAGACAATTTTCGAATTAAGCCAGGAAGCCGAGAGGCTGTTACAGCTTTCACTGCATAATCTCCAGTCGGTACAGGCCATACCTATGGCGACGCTGGATAACGCATTGTCTGCCGGGGACACCGCCAATGTGCTGCCGTTGCATTTTAGCACCCGGGGCGTAGAGGCGCAGTACGCCACCCTCGATAACGAGCTGCGGAAAATTACCCGGCTGGAGATGGTGCTGGCCATTGTCGGCACAATGAAGGCAGGAAAATCGACGACAATTAATGCCATTGTCGGTACCGAGGTGTTGCCGAACCGTAACCGGCCGATGACGGCCCTGCCAACCCTGATTCGCCATACGCCGGGACAGAAAGAGCCGGTGCTGCACTTTTCCCACGTTGGGCCAATCGACGCCCTGACGCAGCAGCTCCAGACCCGGCTGTTTACCGTTGACCGCGAGCGGCTGGCGCAGAAGCTGGAGATCGACAAGGATATGACCACCCTGTTGGATCGTATCCAGCAGGGCGACGCCTTCGATAAACACTATCTTGGCGCGCAGCCTATTTTCCACTGCCTGAAGAGCCTGAACGATCTGGTGCGTCTGTCAAAAGCGCTGGAGGTCGATTTCCCCTTCTCCGCCTATACCGCCATTGAGCATATTCCCGTGATTGAGGTTGAGTTTGTGCACCTCGCCGGGCTGGAGAACAGCATGGGCCAGCTGACGCTGCTGGATACCCCTGGACCAAACGAGGCCGGGCAGCCGCACCTGCAGCAGATGCTGGCCGAGCAGCTGGCGCGCGCCTCGGCGGTGCTGGCCGTGCTCGACTACACCCAGCTCAAATCCATTTCGGATGAAGAGGTACGCCAGGCGATCGCGGCGGTAGGCAAGTCCGTACCGCTCTACGCGCTGGTGAACAAATTCGATCAAAAGGATCGCAACAGCGACGATGAGGAGCAGGTCCGGGCGCTGATCGCCGGGACGCTGATGAAGGGCAATATCAACCCTGAGCAGATCTTCCCGGTCTCCTCTATGTGGGGCTATCTGGCGAACCGCGCCCGCCACGAGCTGAACCTGCGCGGTAAGCTACCGGATCCCGACGAGCAGCCGTGGGTGCAGGATTTTGCCGAAGAGGCGCTGGGCCGTCGCTGGCGGCTGACGGATCTCGATGACATCGCCCACATTCATCAGGCAGCAGAGCTGCTGTGGGAGGATTCGCTGTTTGAGCAGCCGATCCGTAAGCTGCTTCATGCCGCCCATGCCAACGCTTCGCTCTACGCCCTGCGTTCGGCATCGCATAAGCTTTTAAACTACGCCCACGGCGCTAACGAGTACCTGGATTTTCGCTATCAGAGCCTGACCGTGGCGTTTGAGAAACTTGAGCACAATATCGCTCGCCTCGAAGAGGATATGACCCTGCTGAAGCGCTGTCAGGCGCGGGTTACCGACGAGGTAAACCATGAGGTTGACGAGGCGCTGACCGCAGCGGATCTCTTCATTAATGGTCAGCAGGCGGATATCGTCAGCGCAATCGATAACTATTTTAAGGATGGCTCGCTGACGGAGATGGCCAACCTCAGCTTTGCCAACCTGCAGCAGAGTGAGGAATTTGGCCCAGGCAAGCTGGTGCTGGAGGATGAAGGGCAGGCGCAGATCGTGCTGAGCAAGATCCGCTCCGCCTGCGAAGTGATACTGCTGGCGGCGCAGGAGAAGATTGGCCGCGAGCTGGCTCTGCGTTTTGACCAGCTGGAGAATACCCTCACGCGCTCCCTGCATGACGCCATGCGCCCTATCGAAACGCGTATCAAAGAGGAGCTAAGCCATACCGGGTTCCGGGCGCGTATCAGCCTGCCTGCTTTCCAGGCCAGCACCCTGAACTTTAATACGCGCCAGCTCTTTGTCGACGCCATTGCCTCAGAGGATCTGCCGGTGGGGCAGTCGCGCGTCAGCGGCGTGCGGGAATCGATGTCGCGCTGGCTCAATAACCCCGGCTGGGGGTGGAATGACTACGTCGTTACCCGCACGCGCTATGTTATCGATGTTTCACTGCTGCATACGAATTTGACCGCCCATGTTGCGCATTTTTGTGCACAAATTCGTAAAGCTTTAGCGGCACAGGTCGATGTTTCAGTTACGGCAGGAATGGCCACCTTCTTTGCCGAATTTTCGTTAAGCCTTTCCGGACTTCAGGAGAGCCTGCGTGACAGTCTGGCCATCCGCCAGCAGAACGAGTCATCGGTAATGGCGCTTCGTCAGCACCTGAAGCAGTGTATGACGACGGCAAAATGGATCCACGAGGATGCCCGCCTGTTACGCGATGATATTCAAACCCTATTCGCGGCAGACCAACCATGAAAAATCGACTACTGAACGGACCCGGGAGCACGCTGGAGTGTATCCATCCAAAGTTTATCGTCGATCTGGTGCTGGGCATTGATGCTCCCCGCCAGGCGCAGATCGTACCGCAGCAGCAGCTGTTACGCGATCGCCTGACGCAGGAGATCATGAACCAAACGCAGCTGCGCCCGTGGGCAATGGCGGGCGTCTTTAATGAGAGCGATGCTCTGCGCCTTGGCCTGGCCGAGAAGCTGGCAAGCATGTTCGATCCGGGCCAGCTTGCGCTCGCGCGCATTACCCAGCGTCTGGCTGCGCTTCTGAACAGCATCGAACGCCGTCCTGCCGCCTCCACCGCCTTGCCTGAACAGATTAGCGAGCTGTATAAGCACTTCAGTCAGCGCGCGGCCTGGAAAGAGAAAGCCTTAACCCAGCGTGGCCTGATGGTGCAGGCGGGCGCGCATAGCGAGCAGATCTTTACCCGCTGGCGTGCCGGCAAGTACAACGGCTGGTCTATGGCCGGACGCTGCTATATCGCGCTTGAGGAGCTTCGCTGGGGGGCTTTCGGCGACGCCTGCCGCCTGACCAGCCCGGAGGCCTCCTCGCTGCTTAAGGACAATCTTCGGGCCATGGCCGCCGATTTTCTGGCCCAGGGCATCAACGCTTCGCCCGCCACGCGCCACTTCTATCATCAGTGGTTAACCACTCCTACGACGCCGGGCCTGATGGATTACAAAGATATGCTGGGCTGGCTGGGAGACTGGTGTGATGCGGATCGGCACCCGATATGCTGGACCATTACCCAGAGCTGGCAAAACGTGGCGCTGGGCATGCCGAGGCTCTGTTCGGCAACGCGGCTGGCAACGGCAATGGTGGATGAGATCTTTGGGGAGGGTGTGTAACCCCTCCCGGCTGGCAGGAGGGGCTGGGGTACAAAGAGGTGTCTTAGTGGTGTAACGAGTCGGCTTCTACCGGCTTCTCTCTACTTACCGCATTCTGCGGCTCGCCAAAGCGTCTTGCATAGAGTGCCGTAATAATCGGTACCAGAATCGCCGTCACAATCACGCTGGCTGCTACCAGCGCTGTCGCTGATGCCGCTACCGGTTCGAACGCCGGGTTAATCTGAGCAATGATGACAGGGTTAGCCACCGCCGCGCCTGCCGCTGATGAGGCCGCAATCCCCGCCGTACCGTTACCGCCGCCAATAAACTTGTCAGCCAAAATCAGCGGAATACCGGTGATGATAATAACCGCTACCCCGAGGAAGATACCCAGCAGGCCGGTGTCCATAATGACTTTCAGGTTGATGGTGTTACCCAGCGCGAAACCAAAGAACGGGATCAGCACCGGCGTTGCCTTGCTGAAGAACGCCCGCAGGTCGTGGTCAAGGTTACCCAGCGCGAAGCCGATCAGGAACGGCAGTACCGCACCGATAAAGTGGTGTGGTTCGAATGAGGCCAGGCCAGCAGAGCCGAGGATCACCATGGTCATCAGCGGGCCGGACTCCAGCGACATCAGAACGAACGCGCCGGACTCCTCTTTGGTGCCGTACTGGTTCATCAGGCTGGCGTAGAGGCCACCGTTAGTCATATCCATCGCAGAGACAATCGCCAGCACGGAAATCCCGGCAAAGAAGCCTGTCTGAATGCCCTGTTCCGGAATAAAGCTGGCGGCAATCATCGCTACAAGCCATGCGACGGCAATTTTGGTCAGTACCAGGGTGCCGGATTTACGCAAGACCGTACCGGTAGCGCGCAAGTCAATGGATGCGCCAATACAGAAGAACCAGACGGCCAGAATCGGTACCGTACCGGAAATCATCCCCTTAGTGAATGAACCAAAATAGGCACCGGTATCGGGGGCTAAGGTATTTAAAATCGCGCCAAGCAGCAGCGGAACCAGCATCATCCCACCGGGGATACGTTCAATTGTGGCCTTGATTTTCATTATGAACCCTCACTTCTCATCACGCTGCACGAGCGAGAAAATAATAGTTTTAATTTCAATTGGTTAAGGCATCCTGGCGTTGAGGCCTTCGAGCTAATCATGCAAGTCGAACCAGAGGAAACGTGGCTGGCGTGGCCGTCCGCGATAGCCTGGGCTCGTTAGAACTGCGGCTATGATGCGATCTTTGGAATATTGATTCAATGAAAATAAAACAGTGTTTTAGTTATCTTCGTCACAGAATTCACGTAAAGATTTCTAAAGCTTCAGAGAGGAAAAAAGAGTGTAAATACCTTGTAAAAATTACAGTTTTATAATCGCTAGCGAGGAAATAATTAGCGGGATTATTAATAAAAAAGGGTTACGTTGCATTATTTTATATTTATTGCCGCCGCTTTGCTGTTAACCCTGCTCCGATTTATAAATACGGATAAAATAGAGTAACCGCACACTTTATGTGAAGTTGATCACAAATTTAAACCCTGTTAATGTTAATAGCTCGTTAACTGCCCAATCAGGCGTAAACAGGTTTAGTTGTACAAGCTTTAACCAAACTGAATATCTAAACCTGCTACTCTTGAAGAGGGATGCTGCGGCATCCTGAACGTTTAGCATCACTATAGGGGCGTATGCCTTCCTGGCCAGGCGATTAAGGGCGCAAGTCAAAAGAGGATAAAGATGCTTAAAAGGAAAAAAGTTAAGCCTATTACACTGAATGACGTCACCATTATTGATGACGGCAAACTGCGTAAGGCTATTACCGCGGCATCGCTCGGTAATGCGATGGAGTGGTTTGATTTTGGTGTGTATGGCTTTGTGGCTTACGCGCTCGGTAAGGTTTTCTTCCCGGATGCTAACCCCAGCGTACAGATGATCGCTGCTCTGGGTACGTTCTCCGTTCCCTTCCTGATTCGACCGTTAGGCGGACTGTTCTTCGGTATGCTGGGTGATAAATACGGCCGCCAGAAGATACTTGCCATCACTATTGTGATTATGTCGATCAGTACCTTCTGTATCGGGTTGATACCTTCTTATGAAAGCATTGGTATCTGGGCACCGATCCTGCTGCTGGTCTGTAAGATGGCTCAGGGCTTCTCAGTGGGGGGCGAGTACACCGGCGCATCGATATTCGTTGCCGAATACTCTCCGGACCGTAAGCGCGGATTTATGGGCAGCTGGCTGGACTTTGGCTCTATTGCCGGGTTCGTGCTGGGTGCAGGCGTAGTGGTTCTGCTCTCTACGGTAGTGGGCGAAGAGAACTTCCTCGACTGGGGCTGGCGTATTCCGTTCTTCTTTGCGCTGCCGCTGGGGCTGATTGGCCTCTACTTGCGTCATGCCCTGGAAGAGACGCCCGCGTTCCAGCAGCATGTTGATAAGCTGGAGCAGGGCGATCGTGAAGGGTTACAGCATGGACCCAAGGTGTCGTTTAAAGAGATTGCTACCAAGCACTGGCGCAGCCTGCTGGCCTGTATTGGCCTGGTGATCTCCACCAACGTGACCTACTACATGCTGCTGACCTATATGCCGAGCTACCTGTCGCATAACCTGCACTACTCGGAAGATCACGGCGTGCTGATTATTATCGCCATCATGATCGGG
This sequence comes from Enterobacter sp. C2, assembly GCF_019880405.1. Taxonomy (NCBI): domain Bacteria; kingdom Pseudomonadati; phylum Pseudomonadota; class Gammaproteobacteria; order Enterobacterales; family Enterobacteriaceae; genus Enterobacter; species Enterobacter sp. C2. The sequence goes on along the minus strand of NZ_CP082269.1, from coordinate 3,868,934 downwards.
ATGCTGTTTGTCCAGCCCGTTATGGGCCTGCTGAGCGACCGTTTCGGCCGTCGTCCGTTTGTTATTATCGGTAGCGTTGCGCTGTTCTTACTGGCTATCCCGGCCTTCACAATGATTAACAGCGACGTGATCGGCCTGATTTTTGCCGGTCTGCTGATGCTGGCGGTGATCCTGAACTGCTTTACTGGCGTGATGGCCTCTACGCTGCCAGCGATGTTCCCAACGCACCTGCGCTTTAGCGCCCTGGCCAGCGCCTTCAACATCTCGATTCTGATTGCGGGTCTGACGCCAACGCTGGCGGCCTGGCTGGTAGAGAGTACCGAGAATCTGATGATGCCAGCCTACTACCTGATGGTTGTGGCAGTGATCGGTCTGATCACCGGTATCACGATGAAGGAGACGGCCAACCGTCCGCTGCGCGGTGCGACGCCTGCGGCATCGGATATGCAAGAAGCACGTGAGATCCTGCAGGAGCATCACGACAACATTGAGCAGAAGATCGAGGATATCGATGAGGAGATCGCGGAGCTGCAGAAGAAGCGTTCGCGCCTGGTCGATCAGCATCCGAAGATTAACGAGTAAGTTTCAGCACTCAGTAAAAAGCGGGCTTCGGCCCGCTTTTTTATTGCCTGGTATCAGCAAGTTGTCATTAACAACCCGCCGCGATGTAATCCCCGTTGGCGCTTACCGGGATCACGGTTAAAAACAGCACGGTAGCAAACAGAACTAGCGCCACGCCGCCGGCAACCTTCAGCACCGGCACGATCCACGTTAGACGCTGCGCCTCGCCGCCAAACAGCGCCGACGTACGTCCGCGGGCATAGCGTACCGCCAGCGAGAGACCCATAATCGACAGCGCCGTACCCAGTGACATCGTCATAACCGCCGCGATCCCCCAACTGACAATCCCCAGCGCGTTAGAGAAGAGCAGGATCATAATCGCTCCGCTGCACGGGCGCGCACCGATCGCCAGAATCACCCCCAGCCGCGTCTTCCAGTCGCCCTGCATCGCTACGCCTACGCCATGATGACCGCAGCCGCAGTCCGAGGCGTGCTGCTGCCCGAGCGGCGTCAGGGAGGCGATGCGGAGCCTCTGCGGTCTGAAACTCTTCAGCGCCCGGTAAATAACGTAGGCACCAAACCCGCCAATCATCAGGGCGCTGATCTTCTCAACGTACCAGCGGCTTTCGCTCAGGTCGCCCGCTGCGAGGTTAAAGCCCACCGCCAAAATAAACACGAACAGGATCGCACTCACACCCTGCATCAGGCTGCCGAGAAACGGCACTACCCGGGTGGCCAGCTGGCTCTCCTGGTTAGTGCTGAGATAGGTGGCCACGATAAATTTGCCATGGCCTGGGCCAATCGCGTGCAGCACGCCGTAGAGAAACGCGCCGGTCAGCAACCACAGGCCGCCGCTGTACTGGTGGTTATTGAGCTGCAGCAGGTACATCACCAGGTAGCGGTGGAGCGTGATTTGCGTGCTCAGACACCACTGCAGGAATACGCCCCAGTGGCTGTGCAGGGTGAAGAGGGCAAAGAGCGCGATGAGCAGAAGCATCACCGCGCCGGGGATGCGCCAATGTCGGGTAAGCAGTTGCGTTGTCATAGGCTGCCAGTTACGTGAAGCGTTGCCGAATTATAGCGCATGGTGCGGGATTTTAGCGCGTCTGACTACAGGCGCAGCCAGCCACAAAACAAAAACCCGCCACGAGGGCGGGTTCTTAAGCATCAACCTGATTTAGAAGGTCTTGCGTAAACGCAGGCTGAAGGTGTGCGCCTGATAGCGGTCGCCTGCCTGCAGATCGTAGCGTGCGTCGAAGCTCAGCTCGTTCGCGTCATACAGCGTGCTGCCAATGGCCAGTCCTGCCATATCTTCTACCGGCGCTGCGCCTTTGGTGATAAAGCTGGTTTCACCGATGGTATCTGCGGCGTAGGAAGCGCGGCTGCTGACCTGACGATCGTCATACTGATGGATCCAGGAGACCTGAGCAAACGGCGTCAGGTTGCCCATACCCGTTGCGAAGGTCTTCTCAATCCGCGCACCGATATCGCTCACCACGGACTGGGAGTGGAGGCTGCCGACATCCAGCGCCATACCGTTGCCGCCGGTCTCTTTATAGCCATCAACGTGCTGATAACCATACGTCAGGCTGGCAAGCGGGGTCAGCACCACATCAGCGGGCAGCGTCAGCGGGTAGCCGAACTCGGTTTGCAGGGTGATGGACTGTCCGTTGAACTTGCCATTTGCCGCACCCGAGAAGCCGGTGAAGTCAGCCCGGCGAACAGAGCTGTAGTTCTGACGATTAACACCCGCGGACAGGTTCAGATACCACGGATCGCCGGTATAGCCTGCATAACCAATCACGCCATAGTTATCAGCGGTAGAGGTGTTGCCGGACAGGTTATCTTTACCGTGTACAGAGGTGTTGCTGTAGTTCACCGCCGCACCCAGACGCCAGTCGTCGCCCAGCGCACGATCGGCACCGAGGATCAGACCGCCAAATTTCGCCGAGTAACCGCTGACGTCATCCGTACTCTCCTGGCGTGCGTAGCCGCCAAACGGCTGGCCCCAGACGATCCAGTTGCTGGCGTAGTCGTCACCGGTGGCAACGCCGCTGTTGCCGGAGGCGGACGGGTTACGTACGGCATCAATATGTGCCCCGACCACCGCCTGCGCGGTAGAGGTGGCGACGGTCGCCGCAGAACTGGTGTTAATGTTCTGTCCCGGTGACAGACGCTCGCCTACGCGGTTAGCTTCCTGAGTCCCTTCAATCGCCAGCGAGGCGTTATACAGCTCCAGCAGCTGCGGAGAAATACCCGAGTAGTTCCCCAGGCCGCCAAGGGCGGCGGTGGCACTCGGAATAGTGGCCAGGCCCTGTTTGATTGGCTCGGCGGGTGCTGGCTCTGTAACGGTCGGCGGAGTAACCACCGGCTCGGTAACTACTGGCTCAGTAACTACTGGCTCGGTAACAACTGGCTCGGTAACAACTGGCGGTGTGACCACGGGCTCGGTGACAACCGGCGGGGTGACCACGGGCTCGGTAACGACCGGCGGGGTGACCACGGGCTCGGTAACAACCGGCGGGGTAACCACGGGCTCGGTGACAACCGGCGGGGTGACCACGGGCTCGGTAACAACTGGCGGGGTGACCACGGGCTCGGTAACAACCGGCGGGGTGACCACGGGCTCGGTAACGACCGGCGGGGTGACCACGGGCTCGGTAACGACCGGCGGGGTGACCACAGGCTCGGTAACGACCGGCGGGGTGACCACAGGCTCTTCCGGCTCCGTCACCACAGGCGGGATGACGACCGGTTTTGCACCTACGGTTAATACCAGCGCCTTGCTGGCCCCATCCTCATAGACCGAGCCTGTTACCGCACCGTTATAGCCGATGGCCTGGTAGTTCAGCTTATCGGCGTTGTAGTTGGTATCTGCACCATTAGCATTGATCACCACATAGCGCTGACCTTCCGCAAAATTGTAGGTGCTACCGGTACGCAGCAGCTTAACGCTTGAGTTCTCATCGATGGTGGCGTTGCCTGTGACGTTCAGGCGACCATAGCCGGTATCAGCCGTAACATCATTGCCCAACGTTTCGAGATCGGTAATGCCGGAGATCAGCGTAGCGGCGGCATTCTGATGGTAGTTACCAGAGATGGTGATAGGGTTATTCACCTGCAACGCGGCTTCGCGGTTGAGCACGGTATCGGCTGTGTAAATATGATCGTTTAGCAGCAGCGAGCCTGTGCCGAATACGACACCGGAACCGTAATTGTTGATATTGCCGACGCCATTGAGGCCGGTCAAGGTGCCCTGCGTTGTCGTTCCGCCGTTAATCGTCAACGGCTTAGTGCTGCCAGAGTAAATATCGCCCTTTATTAAACCGGTGTTATTCAGCGTAACGTCGGTGGTATTTCTGTTATAGTTGTCGATGTAGAAGGCATATTCACCACCGGTCAACGTACCGTTGTTAACAAGCTCTATCGTCGGGTTCTGGCTATTGGAACTAAAGATGTAAATCCCTGTATAGCGACCGTCGATTTCGCCATTGTTAACAATTTTCCCGTTGGTATTATTCGCAACGTTGTTATAATTATTGATGTAGATTGCTAATTCATTTGCAGTTATTTGGCCATTGTTTTCAATGGTGCCGATAGCGCCGCTGTTTAGAATGCCATAGGAACTGCCGCTGATTTTATTATCATTGATGAGGGTGTTAATGGTTCCATAGTTGAAGATACCCGCACCGTTGTAATAATCTTCCGTGCCGCCCGTCTGGATAGTGCCGGTATTATGCAGCGTACCAATGGTACCCTGGTTATAGATAGCACCGTTTTGACCGTAAAACATACCATTGTTGTTAGTGGCCGTGGAGATAACGCCCGCGTTGGTCAGGGTATCAATGATGCCTTGGTTATTGATGCCGCGATAGCCCGTGATGGTACCGTCCACGGTATTAGTTAACGTGGTGATATGGCCGGTGTTATTCACAGCACCCGTATTATCATAACCGTAGTTGTAATTATCCGGCGCGTTTTTAATGGTCCCGCTGTTGGTGAATGAACCCACCGTGCCTGAGGCCCCTACCGCAACAATACTGCCATAGTGATATGGATTAACGCTGGCAATAGTCCCGTTATTATTAAATGCGTCTACTGTCCCATCAATCTGAACAATATTGCTGTTTGGGCTGTAGGAATCATCTACGAAATCATTAATAACGCCATCGTTGGTCAGGGTGGTGACCATTACGTCCTGATTCACGGTTAACGCCGTGGTGGGTGCGCCAGTAAGCATGCCCGTGTCGGTGATATGAACGAGATTAGCGGAGTGATCGATCTGAAGATTATTCGAGGGTGTGTCGATAATCACATCAGAGGTTGCAAAAGCATGCGTCGTCAGCACGCCCTGTGCCGCCGTTGAAGCTACCAGCAGGGAAATCAGCTGGCTAAGACGTTTTTTTTTCATGTTGGCCACTGCAATGTTGCGATAGTTGTTAAGAACAGACGAGAGGCACTTCGGATTAATCCGATACCATTTGTGCGGAGAATATACATTTCGTTGCAAAAAACAATAAGATTTGCTTAATTATTTCCTTATGAAATAAATTCACAATGTTCATGGGTATTGCGGTTTAGGTTAGGGAATGTCAGGTCATGAGCAAAAAACGCCACGGCTTAGCGATAGCCGCATTGATTAATTTATCTTTTTTAGTGGTGGGGTGCGCGTCTACCGATCCGCGGACAGAGGCAAATGAGATAGCAGCACGATCTGGCCTGCTCAGGGAAAATTTACAAACCGAACCATTTTTAATCGCCACATGGAGCCGGATCGTGCCGCCGGTTAACAGGTTGCGCGTATACATTGAGGGAGATGGCTTTGCCTGGAAGAGCCGCACGCAGGCTTCAGACGATCCAACACCGCGTAACCCAACCGGGCTGATGCTGGCCGCCGCCGATAGAAGCGATAACGTGCTGTATCTCGCCCGACCCTGCCAGTTCATCGGGCCGCCCTTACCGCCCAGCTGCAACGTAAGTCGCTGGACGAACGAGCGTTTTTCTCCTGCCGTCATTGATGCCATGGACAATGCGCTCAGCCAGGTTGCGACGCGCTATCCTGGCGTAAAGCTTGAACTGGTAGGTTATTCCGGCGGAGGCAACATTGCCGCGCTGCTGGCGGCGCGTCGTACCGATGTGCGTTCGCTGCGTACCGTCGCAGGTAATCTCGACGTTGCCTATGTGAATGCGCTGCATCATGTTACGGCAATGCCTGATGCGGCCAGCGCTATCGACAGCGCTTCCGCACTGCGTACGCTGCCGCAGATCCATTTTAGCGGTGATGCCGATAAAACCGTTCCGCCCACCGTAGCCCGGCGTTTTCAGCGGGCCGTCGGTGGGCATTGTACTCAGGTTGACGTTGTCAGCGGCATGGCGCACGGATCGGACTGGGCGGCCATCTGGCCTCAGCTGTTGGCGAAGGCGTTGACTCCCGCAGGGGATCACTCCTCATGTGTACGATAGCCAAAATCGAACCCGCCCAGCGCGGTCTCCCGTAGATACTGATTCATCGGATAGCTGTAGCTCTGCCCAATACTGACGGCGTGAACGATACGTAATAACGACTCGCCGCGCAGAAACAGGGGCTGATCAGTAATCGTAATTTCAGCGCCCTGTAAGGCGTTTTTCAGATCCTGATAGGCCGGTGAAACGGTGATGCTGTTGTTCATGCAGCTGAACGTCACCAGTAGCCCTGAGATCAGCGCCACAGGAAAAACCAGCGGATGATGATTAAGTACGCGCACGGCACGCGAGGATTTTCTGCTTAACAGGGCGGCGGTCAGGGGAACAAGGATTAAATAGAGCAGTTTAGCCAGATGAGTCAGCGCACCAATAAGAGAGAAGATCAGCGCAACAGGCGGCACAATCACCGCGCGTGCGGCATCTTCTCCCTGCTTTTCATTCTCCCCACCCATGCTGTAACTGCGTAACGACGCACGCAGGGTCGGTAACTGCTCTTTCACCGCCTCGTTAAGATGAGCTGTGTGCAGCTCAAGGGCAAAAAGCTTCAGTCCATCGTTAAGTGGATACGCTTCGCGCACCGGCGTGCCTGCCGGAAGCAATAATTTTTCGCGGAGTGATTTTTGCACCACCTCCTGACGGAAAAAGACACCCCAGTCGAGGCGTTTGGGGATCGTCACCCCGTTGAATACCACGGTACGCTGGGCGAGATAGTGCTGTCTGACGGTTTTCGCCACCGCGGCATCAAAACCAGCCCGATCGGATGGCGACCAGTTATTAGCTACTGGGACGCCCTGAGCACGGACATTGCTGCGGACGCTGGCATAATAGCGCCTGGGGACATTCCAGGTTCTCAGCCCTTTAGCGCGCAACGAGCGTTCATACCGCTGCCAGGCTTTCTCCTGCTCCCGGCGAACGGTTTCGCTGATATCCATCTCGTCGTTGTAGTAGGCTACGTACTGTTTGTGCACGGCTTCCCGCGCCTGGATCCAGGCTTTATAAAAGCCAAGGACGCCGCCCTCTCTTGCGCTGATGCTGTCACGTAAATTTTGTTCCGCGCCGCTTTTCAGCAACTCATGATAGCGGTCAACGGAGCTGAGCAGGATCGGCAGCATCGCCAGAAATGCCTTGCCTGACGGGCTGCTCCATGTTTGCGCCTGACCACCGTGACTATCGAGCGGAATGCCCTCCAGCGTCTGGTGGCCATCAATCAGCGATTGCTGGTAGAGCTGCGCCAGCAGAGACATCTGCCGAAACTCACCCGTGCTGTTTGAAACCTGACGTTCAATAAACCACTCTACCGCATGCCACGTTACTGCGCCGGTCAGCAGGCACAGACAGAGCACCCCACCTACACTGGCCCGTGTCGATAGAGAGACATTTTTTCTTTTCAGTCTGGCGATGCCCACCAGGGCGAACTGTAACACCAGAAGCGCGGCGGCAATGGCGGTTAAGGTTCTGCCGTACCGCTCCATGTTGTGAACTTCTTCTGCCGTTGAAATAGTGCCTACCAGATCCAGCAGGCGGGAATTGAACGCCAGTTCACAGATGAGATAGGTGAGGGTGATACCCATCACCAGCCAGTTCTGCCAGGCGGGAAGAGGGGAGCGCTTGATCCCGTCCCGCACCTGGCTATCTCCTGTAGCCTGCTCCGTCATGACTTAATACCCAGACTTGTCTGGCGAGTTTTTGTTGGCTGGTAGATTTCAGTGGGCAAGGAGTTATCCAGCTCTGGCTGGGCGACCTTCGGCGGCAGCGGCTCTGCGGCTTTAACCTGCGTGCGTTTCGTCGGTTTAGCCGGGGCCTGAGGTTTGGCCTTGCGGGACGATGTGGTTTTATTTGTAGTGCTACTTTGAACGGTTTTTTGTTGCTGAACCGCGAGCCGACGATGGTAAACCTCACCATGCTGCCAGTTAAACTGCTCAATCCGATTATCGACCTTGAAATTCAGCTGCAGTTTATCCGCGCTGGCCGTCACGTCTGGCCCAATGTCGCATATGCCCGTAAATGCCCACTCCTGGGATCGCGTATTCTGGAGGTCTACCAGACGGTACTGCGCCGGGCAGGCGGGCGTAGCGACCTTTAACAGCAGCAGCGTATGTCCTTCAACCTGGTACTGGTTGATGATCCTCACCCAACTCACGCCCTCCAGCGGGCGCTCAATCATCAGATTGCTCCATTTCAGGCTATAGCGGCCATTTAGCTCCCGAAGCGCACCTTTTGAGCCATCGGCCAGCGTAAATTGGCCAACTTCATTACCCAGCACGCTCGCCAGATCGGGGTTAAAAAGCATCTTACCGTTTTTATCGTAACGGACAGAGCAACCGTTTAACGCAAGGGCAAGTGAGAGAATCAGCAGCGTTCTCAGAAGGAAGTTGGGGGGTGACACGATCATGTCTCAGTTCCATTTGTGTGCGTGGTTTTTATCAATGCGAAAAAGTTATCAATGTCGCCATGGATAACGTTCAGAGAGGTTGGCCTTGATAGGATTATGTTTTTGGTAGTTTGCCTGCGTAAGGATGAAAGGCAAACTACCATATATGGAGATGGGAAGGTGGGGGCGCAGCGTTACTTTGAGTAACGTCAGACCTTAAGCATTTTTACCGTGGCATCGATGTCTATCTCATCTGCCGAGAAGATAAGCGTGGTGCCCTGGAAGGTGGTGATCGCCAGCTTTTTCAGCGAGCGCATTTCGCCCGGCTTGACGTTGGACTTCGGTCGGATGCTGTTCATCAGGATACCTACCGACAGCACCGGATTCTCTTTATCAATACCGGCATCAGCAGGAACTTCTTCGCTGTAAACCACGTAAGACTTGATCGAGGTGAGCTTGATGCGCTCGCCCGCGATATAGATATATTTGCTTTCCGGGGCAACCTTCACCGCGTACGCCGACAGACCCTTGTTATTGGTGGTGGGCTCGAAGGTGACTGCCGCATCTTTTTTGATCAGCTCAGGGTTGGCGACCTTAATCACATGAAAATAACGGTTATCCCCGTTCTCATCTTTGATAAATCCAAAACCTTTATCTTTAAACCACGTTGTGATTGTTCCGTTCATCGCCATTACCGCCTGATTAATCGTTTATCTACTCAATTTTTGCAGCGCGCAGTGTAAAGCACAATGCCTGCGCAGACTACGTCTTTGAACAGACGCTATTCATTACCCCATCGATTGAGGAACTCTGCGATCTCATCGATACGTTCTGCATCAATGCTCGACTCAAGGGCCATCTCGCGCTGCGCCTCTTCGCTGATCTCTTCATTATTCATTAAGCGGGTGATCAACAGTTCGAAATAGCGCGCCAGCGCGTCACGCTCGGACTCGTCTACGGGTTTGGCGGCTTCCGTCGCATACTCATCCGCAATGTCATAATATTTCAGGGGTGTTTCACTACTCATAGGCTCTCTCCAGAGTGTATGCCTGCATCAATTGCTCTATAAACTATAACGCCTCGTATGCCGTAAAGCACGCGAGGCGTTTTGTCCTGCCGGGTTAAGGTTTTAATCGCGCCAGCCCATCGCCGGAGCCACATGTTTCAGGATGGACTCGATAACGTGAGCGTTATAATCCACGCCCAGCTGGTTCGGCACGGTCAGCAGCAGGGTATCCGCTTCGGCGATCGCTTCGTCCTGCTTCAGCTGCTCGATCAGCTTGTCAGGCTCTGCGGCATAGCTGCGCCCGAAGATGGCCCGGGTTTTCTCATCGAGGAAGCCAATGCTATCGCTTTCGCTACGGCTTGAACCGAAGTACATCCGGTCACGTTCGTCCATCAAGGCAAAAATGCTGCGGCTGACCGAGACGCGTGGCGTACGGGTATGGCCCGCTTCCGCCCAGGCGTCGCGATAGGCCCGGATCTGTTTGGCCTGTTGAATATGGAACGGCTCGCCCGTCTCATCATCCTTCAGCGTTGAGCTTTGCAGGTTCATCCCCAGTTTGGCAGCCCATACCGCGGTAGCATTCGAGCCAGCCCCCCACCAGATACGATCCCGCAGCCCCTCGGAGTGCGGTTCAAGGCGCAGCAGGCCCGGCGGGTTTGGGAACATCGGCTGTGGATTGGGTTTGGCAAAGCCTTCACCACGCAGCACGTCCAGCAGCACCTCGGTGTGACGACGCGCCATATCTGACTCGTTTTCCCCTTCGGAAGGCGCGTAACCAAAGTAGCGCCAGCCCTCGATCACCTGCTCCGGAGAGCCACGGCTAATGCCCAGTTGCAAACGGCCACCGGAGATCAAATCTGCCGCACCGGCATCCTCCGCCATATAGAGCGGATTCTCATAGCGCATGTCGATCACGCCGGTACCGATCTCAATCCGCTTGGTTCGCGCGCCCACGGCTGCCAGCAGTGGGAAAGGAGAGGCAAGCTGGCGGGCAAAGTGGTGCACCCTGAAATAGGCGCCATCCGCGCCGAGCTCTTCCGCGGCAACGGCCAGATCGATGGATTGCAGCAGCGCGTCAGCGGCCGAACGGGTTCCAGACTGCGGCGACGGCGTCCAGTGACCAAATGACAAAAATCCGATCTTTTTCATGGCGTTTATCCTGACTTCAGAGAAATAGGCGGCAGGCCAGAGCCTGCTTTCGATATGCCTACTCTACGCGTTACATGGTGAGAATAAATGCCATTTGTTTAACGTAATTGGTCAAATAAATTGATGGAATAGAGGGAAGGGTAACGGCATCAACCCGGCCCCTCGCTTCCTGCTGCCAGAAGCGGGACCAGCACATTGCTGATGGGCGTAGGAATACCCTGTGCCTGGCCATAACGCTGTATCACGCCGTTGCGGATATCCCACTCCAGCGGGCGGTTAGCCTGGCGGTCGGCGAGAATCGAGGTGCCGAGATCCGCCGGGGCACGGTGGAAACCGTCCACAATCTCCTGGGGCACGCTGTCGCTCAGTGTCGCACCTTCCGCGCGGGCGACGGTTAGCCCCTCTTGCAGATAGGCCAGGGCCAGGTCGGTGATATCCGGGCGTGAGAACATCCCTGCGCGGCGATTGGCGAGAACCATAAGGCCTGCGACTGCGTTTTGCAGCAGCTTGCGCCAGGCGAGAGAGATAAAGTCGGACGAGAGCTCCACTGTACAGCGTGTACCGCTGAGCGCCTCCGCCACCGCTTTTGCCTTGGGTACATCCGGCAGGGTGAGCCGCGGCGTGGCGCGTAACCAGACAGAGGCGTCTGGCTCTCGCTGCGCGGGGAACCATACAATCGACGGTAGCACTTCGGCACCGTTAACCAAGGGGGCAAGCTGAGTTTTCTGCTCAACGCCGTTTTGCAGGGCACACACAGTGGTGTTTTTATCGCACAGCGTTGCCAACCAGCCCGCGCAGTCAGCGACCTGCGTTACTTTCACCGCCACGAAGACGATGTCGAACGGATGAGAAACCGCCGCCGGATCGCTCAGTACCGGGCCGGGCACGATAATTTCGCCCTCCTCGTGGCGCAGCGTTAACTGCGGGTGAGCGGTGCGCCCGCAAAGCAGAGGCGTGCGGCCAACTTCATGCAGCGCGGCAGCGATAGTCGTACCGATTGCACCTGGGCCGATAAGCGCAATCCTTGGATGCTCAGACATCTCGTGTTCTCCTGATGTGATTGGTGAATCATTACAGTGCCAACGCAGGAATAGTACGCCGTTATGCCTTACCGACTAATCTGAATTGGCACTATTTTTATATACGGCCGGTCTAGTATTAATAGCAAAGGAATAAATCGGAGAATGATAATGAAAGTATTAATGGTCCTGACCTCTCACGACACCTTGGGCAACACCGGTCGTAAAACGGGTTTCTGGTTAGAAGAGTTGGCTGCTCCTTATTACGCCTTTAAAGATGCTGGTGCAGAAATCGTGCTGGCCTCGCCAAAAGGCGGTAAGCCGCCGCTGGATCCGAAAAGCAATGAGCCAGACTCGCAAACTGAATTTACGCATCGCTTTGAAGCTGATGCTGAAGCTATGGCTCAGCTAGCGACGACCGTCCGCCTGGACAGCGTATCGCAGGCCGATTTCGACACGGTGTTCTATCCGGGCGGACATGGTCCGCTGTGGGATCTGGCTGAGGATAAGCACTCTATTGCGCTGATCGAATCCTTCATCGCTGCCGGCAAGCATGTTGCATTTGTCTGCCATGCCCCGGGCGTCCTGCGCCACGTTAAAACACCTGAAGGCAAACCGCTGGTCGAGGGACGCAAGGTCACCGGTTTCACGAATACAGAAGAGGAGGCGGTAGGCCTGACTGACGTGGTGCCTTTCCTGGTTGAGGACGAGCTGATTGCGAAAGGGGGGATCTATTCTAAAGGCGGGGATTGGAGTTCTTATGTAGTAACTGACGGCCTGTTGATTACCGGTCAGAACCCGACCTCATCGGCAGCAACCGCTGAGCAGTTGCTGAAACAGCTGTCCGCATAGAAACGAGGCGTCAGACTTTGCATATCTCATTCTAAAAAGTCCCGCTCTCCAAAAGCAAAAAACCCGCCATAGGCGGGTTCTTCTAAATAGTGGTGCCCGGACTCGGAATCGAACCAAGGACACGGGGATTTTCAATCCCCTGCTCTACCGACTGAGCTATCCGGGCAACGCAGCGCATTAAACCGTAGACGCCTCTTTCCGTCAACCAAAATCATCGAAAAGCCGTTCAACTGCTTACTATTGCGACAATCTACGCGTCTGTGCTGCACATTCGCTCAAATTTTCCAAACCTTAGCTAATCAAAGCGTGATTCACTGGCTTGCCAGCTGTAGGTGCCATTGGCTACGAGAGCGTCACCAAGCTCGTGGTAATCGAAATGATAAAACTCGGCTTTGGCTGCGTAACCCGAGTAGTCCACGGCCGCAAGGCCAACGAATGCCCCGGTAAAGAACCCGCCGTAGCTTTGCAGGACATAATCATCTGAAAGAATTGCAGCATCCAGCGTGACAGGAATTTCAGTAAAGTGTGTTCCATCCAGACTGTATTCATAAGTATACGTTTCCTTGCGAACCTTGGTGCGGAACCAGACGTACTCGGTCTCTTCTGGGATCTTGATGGCTTTATCTTTCAGGTGCGAGGTGTATTTGCCCCGGTTGTTTTCGGCTACTTCGATTACTGAGCCATTAATTTCATTCCAGGTAATGAAAACAAAGCTCCAGTGACGATCGTTATAGTAGTTTGTTAATCCCGCCATTTGTTGATAAGTAAACGGGGTAAATTTTACCTTAACCTCAGCATCAAAATAGAAAGCTTGCCAACGTCGCGCAATCAGCGACAGGTCATGCGTATTCGCTAAAGAACCTTGACCTATTAACGTTAATTTTCCGTCACCTGTGGTGCCCATTTTCTCGGTAAATGGAACACGAAGCGTATTCCAGTTGAGATCGAGTGTCGGCATGTCAAACTCGTCATGCTGGCTGTGATCGTTGGCGCTTTCGGTATGAATGGCATCGACCGGTCCCTCAACAAAGGTTTTTCCTCCGTGGCCCCCTTCAATTCGTGGCCAGCCTTCATCATCCCAATACACTTTTTGGATAGACGTTTCCCTGCCCAGGGTTGACCAACCTCGCGGATCGTAGGCCGGTTCACCTGCGCGATTCCATGGGCGAGCGCAGAGCGAGGCGTAATACCACTCTCCTTTGGGCGTGGAAACCAGCGCACCGTGCCCCTGTTTTTGAATGTAGCTGTCTGGGGTGTCTACGTTAGTTAAGAAAACCTCTCCTGGCTGTGTCTCAAAACTGTCGGCGTCCAGGCTTTTTGAACGCGCAACCACCTCCTGATGGGTGAAAACGGTTCCGCCCTGAGCTGCAAAAAGATAGTAATAGCCATTCAGTTTGTAGATATGTGGCCCTTCAACAAGTGCAACGGGCGTGCCACGATAAAGAGTTCGCGCTGTTTCTGGCATTAGCTTCAGTGTATTGATATCAAGCTCGGTTAAGGTAATGCCATTAAAGGGGTGGTGATACTCCCGATGATCCCAGGTCTGTTGAACAATATATTTACGACCATCTTCGTCATGGAAAAGTGAAGCGTCAAAACCAACGCCATTAAGCTTGATCGGATCGGTCCATGGGCCACGAATATCTGTGGCGGTGGACAGATAGTTGGTCATGTCTTTAAAGGCACCCTCTGTAACTTTCACATCTGTATAAACTAGCCAAAACTTGCCGTCGGCATAAGAGAGGTCGGGCGCCCAAATCCCCCCTGATGCAGGGTTTCCTCTCATATCTAACAGCGTGGTTGTAGATAACGGACTGGGAAGCAGATTCCAGTGCTGCAGATCTTTGGACTCATGTAAACGAACGCCAGGAAACCACTCGAATGTGGAGCTTGCGATATAGTAAGTGTCTTCTACACGGATAATACTCGGATCGGCATTAAATCCAGGTAAGATAGGGTTTTGAATAATTGACATATGTTTCTACCTTTTTAAGCTGCTTATTTGTATTTTGCTTTTTTAGTTCTTTTAATTACACGCGTATCTCATCGAGTTGACGGTTGATGTCTGTGACATTTTTATCTGAGATGGGATAGACCTGAATGACGATCATTGAAATGAAGGCTAAAACGATGGGGATCCAGACCGCCGTCATAATGATCCCGTCGATTGCATTGGCATTTTGTTGCGCGCCTGTTTCGTTAAAACCATAAACGGCCAGCAACCAAAGCGGAATGGCGCCACCAAGGGTAAAGCCAATCTTGAAGAAGAGCCCCATAATCGCATTAATGATGGCGGCGTTGCGCTTGCCTGATTTTAGTTCGCCATAAGCAATCACTTCAGGGACCAGCGCCCACATGAATCCGGTCGCGGAAGTTAAACCCCACTGTTTAATAAAGGTGGCGATATAAGCAAGCCACAGCGCATCGTGCATCCCTTCGCGTGACCAGACGTAAGTTAACAATTCACCCACGATAAACATGGCAAGGAAAAGGTGGAAGAACCCTTTTTTGCCAAAAATTTTCTTCAGTCTTGGCCAGAATACAGGGAATAGAATGCCAGGAATTGATGCTACCAGGCCTATAGCCCCCATCCATTCTGAATGGCCGACAACAAACTGATTGAAAAAGCCATTTACGGTATTCATGAAAAACATGAACGTAAAGCCCAGCATGAAAAACAGTCCGAGGATAACCAGCGGTCGGTTGTATTTTAGTTCAAGAAAGAGATCGGTTGTTTTTACGTTGGCAGTCTGTTCCGCAGTCGCGACGACACGTTCTTTCGTGTACTTATAGCAGATAAAAAGTGCTACCGCGCCGATTAACATATAGATAGAGTAAACGCCAAACCAGGCGTAATTCGCTGACGGGTCGGTATAGTTGCCCATGTTCAGCTCAAGCCCAAAGAAACCCGTATCCTTGAGGCTGCGATCCTTTGGTGAGGCCATTTGAACAAACATGGGGAATAGGGTGTAGACAAGAAGATTGGCCGTGTTGGCTAGCATCATTCTTGTACTGGTCAGTTTATCAATAGATTCAGGATCTCTTGTCAGTGAGGCATTAAGAGAACCGTACGGAATGTTTACCAATGAATACACTAAATCCAGCGCCAGATAGACAATAAAAGCAAAGGGAACCGACCCTCTGATGCCGGGGATAGGGGTAAAAAGCAGAGCGGAGAGAATAACCAGCGGCACGCCCGCTCTTAAGAGCCAGGGGCGATATTTCCCGGCTGCTGAAATTCTTTTGTCGACATAGGTTCCCACCATGGGATCCCAAAAGACATTGATGATGCGGACGAAAAGAAATATAAACCCTGCGGTTGCTGTACCAATAGCGTTGACGGTCAACATATGCAGAGCAAGAAAGCCGCCTATTGTGCCAAAAACAAGGTTTTGCGCAAAATCCCCCATTCCATAACCAATACGTTCCCCGCGAGTTAATATATGGTATTCATCATGGTGATTTTTTAGTACGTCTCTACTCATTTGAATCACATCTCCGGTCTCTTATGAATGAGGGTTACTTTCTGACACAGATGACCGCGGAGAATCTATTGCGTTTTTATATTAATTAATTATGTTTTTTTGCTTCTGTGATCGTTCAAACTCTTCGGCAGTTTGCCGCCATCTCAGTTGTTTTTGTGCCGGGCTGCACAAATCTTCCAGACCTTTCAGGCTGAATGATTGATGCTACACTCGGGAATCATTCAGGAGGTTGATATGGCAGACTGGCTGGAGCTGCGGCAGCATGCCGATACCGGCATCGAAACCATCCGTGCACACTTTGAGGGGCACGCCTACGATCCGCACTGGCACGACAGCTACCTGGTGGGTATCACCCTGACCGGCACCCAGCAGTTTCACTGCCGCCGCGAGCGCCATCGCAGCACGCCGGGGGATGCTTTCCTACTGGAGCCGGGCGAGATCCACGACGGCGATGCGCCGGTAGAGGGCGGCTTTACCTACCTGACGTTCTATCTTGATGATCGCTGGCTAAGCGGCACCCTGCGCGGCCTGTACGATGCCACGCCCTCAAGCTACTCGCTGCACTTTGACCAGACCATCGCCCGCGCGCCGCAGCTGGTGAACACCATCGCCCAAACCTTCTTCACCCTGCATAACGATGAGATGCGCATCGTGCAGCAGGGCATGATGGATGGACTACTGAGCCAGTTGACGCACCACTGCCAGTGGCGCAAGCGCCTCTCGGCGCAGCGTCAGAGCGCGGCCATCGCCCACCGGGCGAGGGACTATCTCTATGCTCACCGGGGAGAGAACGTCGGGCTGGACGACGTGGCGCGGGAGACCGGCACCGATCGTTTCACTCTCACGCGCTGCTTTAAGCAGGAGTTCCACCTTTCGCCCCACGCCTGGCTGATCCAGCTCCGACTGGCGAGCGCCCGCGCCATGCTGGCAAAAGGCGAGCAGCCAGCCAGCGTTGCGGCGGCGTTAGGTTTTGCCGATCAGAGCCACCTCGGGCGCTGGTTCCAGCGGGCCTACCGTCTCTCTCCGGCGCGCTACCGCAGCCTGTGCACAAATCTTCCAGACGCGACAGTGAAATAAGGCGACAGTCAGGACAACGATAATAAGGAGTCCTGCCTGTGAATATGTTCTATACCTGGTTGCCGTTTATGCTGTTTGCCTTCGTGGCATCGATCACCCCTGGCCCCACCAATATTTTAATCTTATCCAGCAGCCAGCGCTTCGGCGTAATGGCCACGCTGCCTGCGGTAGTAAGCGCCTGCGTGGCCGCCAGCCTGATTGTCTTGATCTCTGGCGCGGGCGCGGGGGAGGCGCTGAGCCACTATCCGCTGGTGCGGACGGGGATGAGTTGGGCAGGGGTGCTGTGGCTAAGCTGGATGAGCTGGCAGCTATTTCGTGCTCCGGCGACGGCGCTGGAGGGTGAGGCGCAGCGGCCCTTTAGCGTTCGGGCGGCAGCCATGTTGCAGCTGATTAACCCGAAAACCTGGATGATGGCGCTGGCGGTGGTGAGCCTGTTTGCGCCCCACGGAGCGCATCCGCTGCGGGAGATCGCCGTGATGGCGCTGCTGTTTCTGATTATCTCCCAGCTCTGCCTGACCGTCTGGGCGTTCGGCGGCAGAGCGGTGAACCAAATCTTTCGCACCCCCGCCTCGCTGGTCTGGTTTCAGCGGGCGATGGCGCTCTGTTTACTGCTCTCTGCGTGGGCAGGGTTGCTGATCTAATATCAGGTCAGCGCGCCGCCCATGCGGCACTGGGCAAAGCGAAGAATGTCCTCTGCCAGCCGGTAGGCGGTATCAACGTCGACCTGGCTACGGTTGACCAGCATCCGGCTGAGGCAGCCTTCCAGCACCAGCTCCATCTGCTTGGCGACCATCGCCGGATCGTCCACCTCCAGCGCCGTCAGCAGTTCGTGGGTGTAGTCGTATGCCGCACTTTTTTGCTGATCCGCCAGCTGATGGATCGGGTGAGCCGGATCCGGATAGATCGTGCAGGCCGCAATGAACAGGCAGCCCGGATAGCGATGGTTGGTGACGCACTCGGTAAGCGCCGTATAGCGGGCCAGCAGCTTCTGCTCTTTGCTTAGCTCATCGTTTAACAGCATCTGCCTGCGCCAGGCGTCAACCTGCTGGCTGAGGTGGCGCAGCGCATCATAATGCAGCGCCTCTTTATCGGGCCAAAAGCGCAAAAACTCGTCCAATGGATAGTTAAGACGTTCGGCGATAATTTCGGGCGTCGTGGCAGCAAGGCCTTCGAGCTCAAGCCACTGCAATGTTTTCCCTAAGACGTCTTCACGTTGCACGGTGTTCTCCTGCGTTTTTAGAACCATTTTCCCACTCCTGGTGTAGTTTATGGCTGGCGATTGCGCAAATGTCTACTAAATGCTTCCGCGTCCATAAATCCTGCCACCCGTTGCGCAGGCTGCGCGTTGCCCTGGGCGTCAAAGAACAGAATTGTCGGCAGGCCCGGCACGCCAAGATGGCGAAGCAGGGCGGCATCCTCGGCGCTGTTGGCGGTCACGTCCGCCTGCAGCAGCACCGTCTCCTTCAGCGCCGCCTGGACCTGCGGATCGCTGAAGGTGTACTTCTCAAACTCTTTACAGGCCACGCACCAGTCGGCGTAGAGGTCGAGCATTACCGGTTTACCCTTGGCTTGTGCCAGGGCCTGGTTCAGCTCATCCACGCTGGCGATGCGGGTAAAGTTCAGGTGCGCCTGCGGGACGGAGGTGCTAACGCCAAACGCCCAGTCCTGTAGCGGCTTCGCACTGACCAGCGCCGCGCCCAGTAGGACGATCTGTAGCACGCGTATCCCACGCCGAGTACCACCCAAACAGGTGATAAACCCCCAGCTGAAAAACGCCACGGCGAGCAGCGACCAGAGGCGCAGGCCCCACGTCTCGCCCAACATACGCTCCAGTAAAAATACCGGCAGGGCAAGGATCGCAAAGCCAAAGGCGATTTTGACCTGCTCCATCCACGGGCCGCTTTTCGGCAGCAGGCGGTTACCGAACAGGGTCACCAGGATCAGCGGGATGCCCATGCCGAGCGCATAAAGATAGAGGGTGCCGCCGCCGAGCCACAGGTTACCGCTCTGGGCGATATAGAGCAGAATAGCGCTGAGCGGTGCGGTGGTGCAGGGTGAGCAGATCAGCCCCGCGATGGCCCCCATCGCAAAGACGCCGCCCGGCGAGCCGCCCTGCTGGCGATTGCTCATCAGGCTCAGGCGCGTCTGAACAGATGACGGCAGCTGGAGGGTGAACAGACCAAACATCGACAGCGCCAACAGGGTGAAAATCACCGACAGGCCAACTAAGACATAGGGATGCTGGAGCGCAGCCTGAAACTGTAGCCCGGCGGCGGCCACAACGAGGCCCAGCGCGGTGTAGGTGAGGGCCATGCCCTGCACATAGAGCACGGTCAGCAGCAGCGCTCGTCCGGTAGAGAGACGCGCTTTGCCCCCCAGCACGATGCCGGAGATGAGCGGGTACATCGGCAGCACGCAGGGAGTAAAGGCGATGCCAATGCCGATCAGCAGCGCCCACAGCGCCGAGAAGGGTAGCGCGGGCGCGGCCGTGACAGGGGAAGATTGATCCGGCTCGCTATGTGCCAGCGGCTGCACCTCACTGACCGGCACGACCTTCGTCTCCGGCGGATAGCAGAAGCCCGCCGCCGCGCAGCCCTGGTAGGTGACGGTAAGCGTCGCCGTTTTGTTAGCCGAACGCACCGTCACCGGCAGGCTGAGCCGCTGGCGATAGATTTCGCTGGTGCCAAAGAATTCATCTTTGTGACTCTCCCCTTTCGGGAGCTGGAGCGGGGCGATCTCCGCCTGCGCGGGCGTGACGCTGATCTGCTGGCGATAGAGGTAGTAGCCCTCTTTGATCTGCCAGTTGAGCATCAGGTCGTGCTCATTTTGCTGAAAATCGAAGGTAAACGCGCTATCTGCGGGAACAAACTTCCCGGAGCCGGGCGCGTCAAACAACCCGGCAAAGGCGGACATACTGCAAAACAGCAGGATTAACGTAAGGATGCGTTGAGCCATGAGAGGTAATCATTGTCTCCATGTGCGACGGGCAGCACTAATAGTTCGGGGGTTTGATACGGATGGTGCGATTTCAGGCAGGCCAGCAGCGCCTCCTGATGGGCGGCGGTGCTTTTCAGCAGCATCTGGACTTCATACTCCTGCTCCAGCTTACCTTCCCAGTAGTAGAGCGAAGTAGCACCGGGCAAAATCGTCACGCAGGCGGCGAGTTTATCCGCCAGCACTTTCGCCGCCAGGTCCTGGGCGGTAGCTTCATCCGGGGCAGTACAGAGCACAACGACGGCATCAGGCGTATTCATCGGCAATCTCGTATCAGACGAAAAAAGCCACTATA
Source organism: Enterobacter sp. C2 (assembly GCF_019880405.1). Classification (NCBI taxonomy): domain Bacteria; kingdom Pseudomonadati; phylum Pseudomonadota; class Gammaproteobacteria; order Enterobacterales; family Enterobacteriaceae; genus Enterobacter; species Enterobacter sp. C2. The sequence goes on along the minus strand of NZ_CP082269.1, from coordinate 3,848,662 downwards.
GCACGCCGCTGGGCGCGGATTAATCAACCGGGCCGCCAGGCAGCCCGATTTTAACGACATTTACACCATCATGCTTGTCACGAAACAGTTTACAAAACAAGGCCGCCAATCACGAAGCCCAGAATGACGCACAGGGCAATGGCGATCACGCCGGGGATCAGGAAGGCGTGGTTGAAGACATATTTGCCGATGCGGGTCGAGCCGGTGTCGTCCATCTCTACCGCCGCCAGCAGCGTCGGGTAGGTGGGCAGCACAAACAGGGCCGACACGGCGGCGAACGAGGCGATGGCGGTCAGGGGGGTAACGCCGAGCAGCAGCGCGGCGGGCATCAGCGCTTTGGTGGTCGCCGCCTGGGAGTAGAGCAGGGTGGCAGCAAAAAAAAGTACTACTGCCAGCAGCCACGGATAGCTGTGGAGCAGGTCGCCTGCCACGCTCTGGATATCCTCAATGTGGGTTTTCACAAAGGTGTCCCCAAGCCAGGCCACGCCCAGCACGCAGATACAGGCGCTCATCCCGGATTTAAACGTGCTGGCGTTAAGTATCTCCCCAGTGTCTATCTTGCAGATCAGGCAGATCAGCGTGGCGATGGTGAGCATGAAGACCACAATCGCCTCGTTGCGCGGCAACACCGGATTGGTAATCAGACCCACCGTCGGGCTGATAATGGTGGCGTAAACCATTACTGCGACAATGCCGATCAGAAACAGCATCACCGAGCGTTTGGCGTGCGGCTTAAGCTGAAAAACCTGATTGCCGCGCAGCTTCACTTCACCCTTGGCCAGCCGCTCCTGATAGACCGGATCGTCTTTTAGCTCTGCGCCAAGGAAGTTACACACCACGGCGGTGAGCATGATGGCGATCAGGGTGACAGGAATACAGATCGCCAGCAGGGTCAGGTAGCTAACGCCCAGCGGTTCGAGGATCCCGGCGAAAAACACTACCGCCGCAGAAATGGGCGAGGCGGTAATGGCGATCTGCGAGGCTACTACGGCGATGGAGAGCGGGCGAGAGGGGCGAATGCCTTGCTCTTTTGCTACCTCGGTGATCACCGGCAGGGTAGAGAACGCGGTGTGTCCGGTACCGGCGAGAATGGTCATAAACCAGGTCACCAGAGGGGCGAGAAAGGTGATGTATTTAGGGTGACGGCGCAGCAGGCGCTCCGCCAGGCTAACCAGGTAGTCCATCCCCCCGGCCACCTGCATCGCGGCAATCGCAGCGATCACCGCCATGATGATCTCGATAACGTCAAAAGGGATCGCGCCGGGCTTGATCTGGAAAAAGAGCGTCAGGACGAGCACGCCAAGCCCACCGGCAAAGCCGATGCCGATCCCGCCGAGTCTGGCACCTAAGTAAATCGCCAGCAGGACAATCACAAGTTCCGCAGCAAACATAGTTGGCTTCCTTGATGTGTTTACAAGTTGATATTGATTTGTTGAATTTTAGTAGCGCCCATAAACAAAAAGGCACGTCATCGCTGACGTGCCTTTGAGGTCTTACCCGGTTGAACGGTTACTGTTCGTTCTCATCCGTATACCGTTTTGCTTTATAAGCCGGGTGCATCAGGTTTTGCGCCGAGAAGATATCATCCAGCTCCGCCTCGGTCAGCAGGCCGCGTTCAAGCACGACCTCACGCACGCTCTTGCCCGTTTCGGCACAGATTTTACCCACAATATCGCCATTGTGGTGACCGATAAACGGGTTAAGGTAGGTAACGATGCCGATTGAGTTATAGACGTAGCTCTCGCATACCGCTTTGTTGGCGGTGATGCCGTTGATGCATTTCTCCAGCAGGTTGTAGCAGGCGTTGGTCAGAATGTGGATTGACTCAAACATTGCCTGGCCGATGACCGGCTCCATCACGTTGAGCTGCAGCTGGCCAGCTTCGGAAGCCATGGTGACCGTGATGTCGTTGCCGATCACCTTGAAGCAGACCTGGTTTACGACCTCTGGCACGACCGGGTTGACCTTCGCAGGCATGATAGAGGAGCCAGCCTGCAGCTCCGGCAGGTTGATCTCATTCAGGCCAGCACGCGGGCCGGAGGAGAGCAGGCGCAGGTCGTTACAGATTTTAGAGAGCTTGACCGCCAGGCGCTTCAGCGAGCTGTGAACCATGACGTATGCGCCGCAGTCGGAGGTGGCTTCGATCAGATCTTCCGCCGCAACCACCGGCAGGTTGCTGACTTCCGCCAGCTTCTGCACCGCCAGCTGCTGATAGCCGTCCGGGGTGTTCAGACGAGTACCGATCGCCGTTGCCCCGAGGTTCACCTCCAGCAGCAGTTCGGCGGTACGCAGCAGGTTGCGCGTCTCTTCGTTAAGCAGAACGTTAAAGGCATGGAACTCCTGGCCCAGCGTCATCGGCACTGCATCCTGCAGCTGGGTGCGGCCCATTTTCAGAATGTCTTTGAACTCAACGGCCTTGTTCTGGAACCCTTCTCCGAGCTGGTTAATGGCATCTACCAGCTTAACGATAGAGGCGTAAACTGCAATGCGGAAACCGGTCGGGTAGGCGTCGTTGGTGGACTGGCACTTGTTGACGTGGTCGTTCGGGTTCAGGTACTGGTAGTCGCCTTTCTGGTGGCCCATCAACTCAAGGCCGATGTTTGCCAGCACTTCGTTGGTGTTCATATTCACGGAGGTACCCGCGCCGCCCTGATAGACGTCGACCGGGAACTGATCCATGCATTTACCGTTATTCAGGACTTCATCACATGCGGCGACGATGGCATTGGCCACGCTTTTGGGAATGGTGTGCAGCTCTTTGTTCGCCAGCGCTGCGGCTTTCTTGACCATCACCATGCCACGTACAAATTCAGGGATGTCGCTGATTTTGTTGTTGCTGATGTAGAAATTCTCAATCGCTCTCAGAGTGTGGATGCCGTAGTAAGCGTCCGCTGGTACTTCCCTTGTGCCCAACAAATCTTCTTCGATACGAATGCTGTTTAACATGTGAACCTTCTTTTTCAAGCTGCGAATGAATGTACTAAACACACAGTACATCTGGGGTTTTGTGTGTTTGCTGACCGACGATTATTTCCTTAATCGGCCACGTACCCGGGATCATATGCTGATGATAGCGAAATGCCGTAATCTGGATCACTTATTATCTTAGTCGTTGCATTAGTTTTAATAATTTGTGAAATGCATCACCGGGCAGAGATTTTCAGACAACCTGGCGTGCAATCCTATTGAATTATGCCTATTAAGCACCATCTCAATAAGAAGCACGCCGCAAACCTACAGGAGACGCCAGTGCGCTGGATACCACTAATTGCAATATTTTTATACGTTTACATCGAAATCTCGATTTTTATCCAGGTCGCCCACGTCTTTGGCGTCCTGCTCACGCTGGTGCTGGTGATCTTCACCTCGGTCATCGGCATGTCGCTGGTGCGTAACCAGGGCTTTAAAAACATTCTGCTGATGCAGCAGAAGATGGCCGCCGGGGAGAGCCCCGCTGCGGAGATGATCAAGAGCGTATCGCTGATGATTGCCGGGCTACTGCTGCTGCTGCCGGGCTTCTTTACCGATCTGCTCGGCCTGCTGCTGCTGCTGCCACCGGTGCAAAAATTACTGACCCTGCGCCTGCTTCCGCATCTGCGTTTCTCCCGGATGGCGGGTGGCGGTTTCAGCGCCGGTAGCGACGGCGGTCAGACTTTTGACGGCGAGTACCAGCGCAAGGATGAGTACCGCGACCGTATCGATCATAAAGACGATAAATAACCAGAGGCCGGGTAAGCGCAGCGCTACCCGGCGTTATTTAATGCACAATTTTAATGGACACTGCCGCGCTTGGGTAAAAACCACCACAGCACCGCCAGCATAATAATGGCATAGAGGCTCTTCCAGCCTACCATCGCCAGCAGTAGCAGACAGAGCAGGCCGCCCACCGCCGCCAACGCGCGATAGCGCCCCTTCAGCAAACGACATCCCGCCAGCATACACAGCAGATAGATCATGATGAAAATGCCGTTGGCGTAGATAATCAGCGCGTCGAGGTTGATCTCCAGCGCATAGATAACTAGCGTGCTGATGACGCAGCAGATCAGCACCGCATTCAGGGCATTAAAGGGGATCTGGCGTTTTGAGAGCTGTGCCAGGCGACCCTGCGGGTTGTACATCGCCTGTGACCAGACCAGACGGGCGAAGCTCTGAATGTAGATATTAAGGCTGGCAAAGCAGGCCAGATAGCCAATTACGCAGGCAACCCATAACGCCTTCTCACCAAACAGCTGCACCACGATCCCCGGCAGGGAGGCTGCGGCAGCACGATCGACGCCATACGCGTCAAAGTGCAGCACAATCACCGTGCAGGCCCAGTAGACGAAGCCAGCCAGCAGCAGGCCAATCATCAGTGCGCGGGGGAAGTCCCGTTCCGGACGTTTGAATTCAGAGGCTAAGTGGGCAAAGGCTTCCAGACCCACGAAGCACCAGAACATCACCGACAGAGCGGCAAACAGGCCAGACGCATCGACCTCCTGTGGGGCAGGGAAGAGAATTTCAGCGACCGTAAGATCGCCATACCACCAGACGGCGGCGATCAGCGCCACGATCAGTCCGGCGACCAGGGTTTGCAGATTGGCGCTGGAGCTGGCCCCCCGTGTACCCACCGCCCATACCAGCAGCAGCGTGCCTAGCTCCGCCATCAGCAGCATTGGACCGTGCCAGCCAAACAGCGCCTGCCAGAAGCCGGCGGCAATGTGCAGTGCGGCGGGCAGTCCTACCGGGATCACCGACAGAAAGAGCCAGCCCGTGACGCGTTCAAGACGCGGACCAAACGCCATGCCGACAAAATGGGCCACGCCGCCCGCGCTGGGAAAGTGCCGCCCGAGCAGAGCGAAGACAATCGCAATGGGGAAAACCAGTACGATCAGCACCGGCCATGCCCACAGGCTGTTGTTACCCGCCACCAGCGCCGCCAGCGCCGGTACGGCAAACACGCCGGTACCTAACAGTGAGGTCGATAACAGCCCCACGCCCTGAGCCAGTCCCAGCTCCTGTTTTAAACCACTCATCTATTATTATCCTGCCCCTGTCCAAAGAGCGATGATGGTAACATTTTCACAAATTTTTTTTCGTTGGCCCCTTGAAGGGTGAAAGCCCCATCCCCATCTCTCTCGTCACCAGCCGGGAAGCGAAAAGGAACCGGCGTCATCCATAACCGATACTGACTTTCTCAAAGGAGAGCTATCAATGAGTATTCGTCCACTACATGACCGTGTCATCGTCAAGCGTAAAGAAGTTGAGTCTAAATCAGCTGGCGGCATCGTTCTGACCGGTAGTGCTGCTGGTAAATCTACTCGTGGCGAGATCATCGCTGTCGGTAAAGGCCGCATCCTCGAAAACGGATCCGTGCAGCCGCTGGACGTGAAAGTCGGCGACATCGTTATTTTTAACGATGGCTACGGCGTGAAAGCAGAGAAAATCGACGATCAGGAAGTGCTGATCATGTCCGAATCTGACATTCTGGCAATTGTTGAAGCGTAATCCACGCGCGAACTGAACCATACGAATTTAAGGGAAAAAGAAAATGGCAGCTAAAGACGTAAAATTCGGTAACGACGCCCGTGTGAAAATGCTGCGCGGCGTAAACGTGCTGGCAGATGCAGTGAAAGTGACCCTGGGCCCGAAAGGCCGTAACGTCGTTCTGGATAAATCTTTCGGTGCACCGACCATTACTAAAGATGGTGTTTCCGTTGCACGTGAAATCGAACTGGAAGACAAGTTCGAGAACATGGGCGCGCAGATGGTGAAAGAAGTGGCTTCCAAAGCGAACGACGCTGCGGGCGACGGTACCACCACTGCAACCGTACTGGCTCAGTCCATCATCACCGAAGGCCTGAAAGCCGTTGCTGCGGGCATGAACCCGATGGATCTGAAACGCGGTATCGATAAAGCCGTTATCGCCGCCGTTGAAGAGCTGAAAACCCTCTCCGTACCGTGCTCTGACTCCCGTGCTATTGCTCAGGTAGGCACCATCTCTGCTAACTCCGACGAAACCGTGGGTACCCTGATCGCGCAGGCGATGGAAAAAGTGGGCAAAGAGGGCGTGATCACCGTTGAAGAAGGCACCGGTCTGCAAGACGAGCTGGACGTGGTAGAAGGTATGCAGTTTGATCGTGGCTACCTCTCCCCTTACTTCATCAACAAGCCGGAAACAGGTTCTATCGAACTGGAAAGCCCGTTCATCCTGCTGGCTGACAAAAAAATCTCCAACATCCGCGAAATGCTGCCGGTGCTGGAAGCCGTTGCTAAAGCAGGTAAACCGCTGCTGATCGTTGCTGAAGACGTTGAAGGCGAAGCGCTGGCGACCCTGGTAGTGAACACCATGCGCGGTATCGTTAAAGTCGCTGCGGTGAAAGCACCGGGCTTCGGCGATCGTCGTAAAGCCATGCTGCAGGATATCGCTATCCTGACCGGCGGTACCGTCATCTCTGAAGAGATCGGTATGGAGCTGGAAAAAGCAACCCTGGAAGACCTGGGTCAGGCAAAACGCGTTGTGATCAACAAAGACACCACCACCATCATCGATGGCGTGGGCGAAGAAGCGGCGATTCAGGGCCGTGTTTCTCAGATCCGCCAGCAGATCGAAGAAGTTACCTCCGATTATGACCGTGAAAAACTGCAGGAGCGCGTAGCGAAACTGGCAGGCGGCGTAGCGGTAATCAAAGTCGGTGCAGCGACCGAAGTTGAAATGAAAGAGAAGAAAGCCCGCGTTGAAGATGCCCTGCACGCAACCCGTGCTGCGGTAGAAGAAGGCGTGGTTGCCGGCGGTGGCGTGGCGCTGATCCGCGTAGCAAGCAAACTGAGCGAGCTGCGTGGCCAGAACGAAGACCAGAACGTCGGTATCAAAGTTGCGCTGCGCGCAATGGAAGCACCGCTGCGTCAGATCGTGCTGAACTGCGGTGAAGAGCCGTCAGTTGTTGCCAACACCGTGAAAGCAGGTGACGGTAACTACGGTTACAATGCTGCGACCGAAGAGTACGGCAACATGATCGACATGGGTATCCTGGATCCGACTAAAGTGACCCGTTCTGCTCTGCAGTACGCGGCCTCCGTTGCCGGTCTGATGATCACCACCGAGTGCATGGTGACCGACCTGCCGAAAGCTGACGCACCTGACTTAGGCGGCGCTGGTGGTATGGGCGGTATGGGTGGTATGGGCGGCATGATGTAATCATGTTGTTCTGCACCTCGCAGAAATAAAGAGAAACCCTCGGGCAGAAATGTCCGGGGGTTTTTCTTTTGGTCATCTTTTTAGTATAAGGTTTAGACACGGACAGGTTGTGTCCAGCTGATAACAACGAGGAATAAAATGCGCATGAAAGTTTCTGCAGGGATCGTAGGTGCGGCACTGCTGCTGGCGGGCTGTAGTTCTGGCAACTCCCTCACCACAGGCGGGCAGAGCGTTCGCTTTGTTGAAGATAAGCCGGGCGCGGAGTGTCACTATATTGGCACCGCGACGGGCAAGCAGAGCAACTGGCTCTCAGGCCAGCACGGCGAAGAGGGTGGCTCAATGCGCGGCGCGGCGGTAGCGCTGCGTAACCACGCCGCTGAGATGGGTGGCAACGTCCTTTACAGCGTTACCAGCCCTACCCAAGGCTTTATGTCGAGCTTTGTGCCGACCGCCAGCGAAATGAACGGTCAGGTCTATAAGTGCCCGAACTGATTAGGGGCGGTGCGTTTGGTAGGCCCGGTAAGCGTAGCGCCACCGGGCGTTATGATACTGCAACGCCGGGCGGCACTGCGTTTGTGCGGCCTGCGGGGGCTAGCTCTGCCTGAGCTGTAAATCCAGCGGCGTTTTGCTCGGCTCGCCGCCGATCTCCCGCGCCAGTCTTGGCACCATATAGCCTGATACCAGCGTCAACAGCTCGCGCATAATCTGGCGGGCTTCATCATCCGTCACCATAAAATGCGCCGCACCCTGAACCTTATCCAGCACGTGCAGGTAGTAAGGCATTACGCCCGCATCAAACAGCGCGTTGCTGAGATCCGCCAGCGTCTGGGCACTGTCGTTAACGCCGCGCAGCAGCACGCTCTGGTTAAGCAGCGTCACGCCCGCAGCGCGTAGCGTCGTCATGGCCTGGCGAAACGACGAATCAATCTCCTGAGCGTGGTTAATGTGGTTAACCAGTAGGATCTGCAGTGACGAGCGGGCAAAGCGTGATGCCAGTGCGTCGGTAATGCGCGCCGGGATCACAATCGGCAGCCGACTGTGAATGCGCAGGCGCTTCACGTGCGGGATAGCCTCAAGCTGGGTCAGCAGCCACTCCAGCTCATGATCTTTTGCCATCAGCGGATCGCCGCCAGAGAAGATGATCTCATCCAGCTCAGGATGCGTGGCGATATAGTCCAGCGCGGCCTGCCAGTTGCGTTTGTTGCCCTGATTATCGGCATAGGGGAAGTGGCGACGGAAGCAGTAGCGGCAGTTTACCGCGCAGCCGCCCTTCACCAGCAGCAGGGCGCGGTTACGGTATTTATGCAGCAGTCCGGGGACAACGCTGTGCTGCTCATCAAGCGGATCGGTGCTGAATCCGGGGGCGGCAACAAACTCCTCCTGCGAGGTAAGTACCTGTCTTAACAGCGGATCGTTGGGGTTGCCCCGCTCCATCCGCGCGACAAATGCCCGCGGGACGCGCAGGGCAAACAGGCGTTTCGCCGCTCGTCCTGCAAGCAGATTTTCATCGGCGTCTATATTTAACAGACGCAGTAGTTCATCCGGATCGGTAATTACATCGGCAAGTTGTACTAACCAATCTTCTCTGGATGGGGTATTTAGGGTTACAATATGCGCCATTTTGTGGCTTAGCTACCAGTTATCAATTTCAGAGGGCCTTATGGCGACTTACTATAGCAACGATTTTCGTGCTGGTCTTAAAATCATGATGGATGGCGAACCGTATGCGGTTGAAGCCAGTGAATTCGTTAAACCGGGTAAAGGCCAGGCTTTCGCCCGCGTTAAGCTGCGCCGTCTGCTGACCGGCACCCGCGTTGAGAAAACCTTCAAATCTACCGACTCCGCTGAAGGCGCAGACGTAGTAGATATGAACCTGACTTACCTCTACAACGACGGTGAGTTCTATCACTTCATGAACAACCAGACCTTCGAGCAGCTGGCTGCCGATGAGAAAGCGGTTGGCGAGAACGCGAAGTGGCTGCTGGATCAGGCTGAATGCATCGTAACCCTGTGGAACGGCCAGCCTATCGCTGTGACCCCGCCGAACTTCGTCGAGCTGGAGATCGTTGAAACCGATCCAGGCCTGAAAGGTGATACCGCAGGGACCGGTGGCAAACCCGCTACTCTCTCTACCGGTGCCGTTGTTAAGGTTCCGCTGTTCGTACAGATTGGCGAAGTGATCAAAGTTGACACCCGCTCTGGCGAATACGTCTCCCGCGTGAAGTAATTTATGCGCTAAGCCTGTCGGCGTGGCTCCCGCTGCGCCGATAGTTTTTCTATCCGCGTCTCTCCGCGTCTCTGCCTCGCTCGAATTTTCTTAAAAAATCATCCTCTCCCGCCATTTTTTTGGATTTTGTCTATGCTTAAGTAGCAATACACAAATAACTTTGGCCTTAAAGGAAGATATTATGGTTAAGAAAACAATTGCAGCGATCTTTTCTGTTCTGGTGCTTTCTTCAGCATTGACCGCCTGTAACACTACGCGTGGCGTAGGTGAAGATATTTCTACCGGCGGTAGCGCTATCTCTGGTGCAGCAACTAAAGCCCAGCAGTAATCCCGGACGGTACGGCTGCTTGTCGTACCGTTACCTTACGCCTTCCGGCAGCGACAGGAACGGCGTATAACGATTGCACATCCCCAGCTTCATCCGAATATTGCGCTTGTAGGTGTAGACGGTTTTCCCGTTAATGCCGAGACGGCTGGCAATACAGTGATTATTTGTCCCTTCCATCCACAGCGATAACACCTTCTCCTCCTGACGCGTAAGCAGCGGTGCAGCGGTCTGAGGCTCGCTATAAACAGGGCGTGCCAGCAGGGCAGTATCAATCGACTGCGCGAGCTTCGCCAGCGAGTCGGTTTTAGCCAGGCGTGCCGCGATCGGAAACTGCTGACAGTAATTTTCCATGTCGGCGTTATGACCGGACTGAAATAAAATAAGCTTGCTACGATCGCTGCAGGCCATGAGCAGGGATGAGAGCTGTTGAACATGGTGCAGATCGCCCGCGAAACCGTAGAGATCGGCAATAACCAGATCCGGTTGCCACTGCATGGCATGCTCTTTTGCCAGCATCAGATTATTCAGCCCGGTAACCACAACGGGAGTGGAAAATAGATCAGCATGATTGAGCCATATCTCCAGCCCTAAACGGGTGAAATAACAACGGTCAATCAAAAGAATTTTCAGCATGTCTTTATTCGCAGTCAGGATAGGGGTGACGGCTTGCTGCTAGCAGAAAGCACACTATCATAGGAGGGAGTGCTGAAGGGTAAATGCGGGAACTCCGCTGCTAACTGCCTCTATTTCTTGCTTTAAAGAAGCAAATCAGGGGGATTTATTAAAAACTTGAAAAACAGTGTACCTCAGGCGACAATTCTTTCTTCACCTCAGCCTTGCGGGACGACCCACAAGCGCCATGTTTCACCGGGGACGGCCCCACAGTCGGGAGCCTGTTATGTCCTGGTTTATTCTGTTTATTGCGGGTTTGCTTGAAGTGGTTTGGGCCATCGGCCTGAAGTACACCCACGGTTTTACCCGCGTGATCCCCAGCCTTATTACCGTCAGCGCGATGATCGTCAGCATTATGATGCTGTCATGGGCAATGAAAACACTGCCGGTCGGTACGGCTTATGCCATCTGGACCGGCATCGGTGCGGTTGGCGCGGCAACGGCAGGTATTCTGCTGTTGGGCGAGTCAGCCAGCCCGGCGAGGATCCTCAGCCTGGCGCTGATCGTTGCCGGGATTATTGGTCTGAAGCTCAGCACTCACTAGCGGTTCTGCGGCACCCAAATTAACTTCTCTACGGCAAATCCCTGGCGAGTCGCGGTATCCAGCAGCTGCTGTTTTACCTTGTCAGGGATAGTACGGGTGCGCGACAGGATCCACAGGTAGTCACGGTTCGGGCCGCAGACCAGCGCATGCTGATACTCTTTATCCAACGCAATCACGTTATAGCCGCCGTAGAACGGGCCAAAGAAGGATACCTTCAGCGCGGCGCGATCCGGGCTGCCGGTAAAGTAAGCCTTGCCGTCAGTGGACTGCCACATTCCCCGTGACGGGTTGTAGCCTTTATTGATGACGTTTATCCCGCCATCGTCGCGCAGCGTATAGGTAGCGGTGACATTAGTCAGCCCGCGCTCAAAGCGATGGTCGAGACGGGCAATCTCGTACCAGGTACCGATATAGCGTTTGGCATCGAAGTGCTCGATCACCGTCACGCCAGAGGGCGGAGTAGGGGAACTACAGGACACTACGACAAACGCAGCGGCAACGGCAGCAACAACGGGTAGCAGACGCATGGTATTTTCCTTACAGGCTTTTTGCTAAGTGTAGAACCTGACTAAAGAAAATCTATTTTTACAGCGCAAGATATTTGCAGAATGCGATGCCCGGCAGCGTTCCGCCGGGCATTACAGCTGTTAAAGGGTGATAACGCCAATCAGCGTGACAACGCTTAAGATCGCCGCCAGGCCATAGAACACCCATTTACCGTGGGAAACGTGGATTTTAAGATCGTGCATGCCGTGATGAATGCGATGCAGGCCGCACCACAGCGGCAGGACAATCATCAGAAAAATAAACGCCCGACCAATGAGGCTTTGCGCAAAGGCCAGCACGCGCTCATAGCCCAGCGCCTCGCCTGGATAGAGCCCGAGCGGCAGCAGAATGCCAACCAGCAGCACGATGACCGGCGCGACGATTGCGCCCCACATACCGCCTGCGCCAAACAGCCCCCAGAATACCGGCTCGTCAGCGCGTTTTGGGTTTGGGTTAATCATGAGGCCTCCTTACCAGAAGAGTGCAATAAACAGGATCGCTACGCTGACCAGCACCGTGACGGCCCACAGCGCCCTGATGATCGGCTGCGACCCCAGCTTCTCACCTTTTACGATGACGGTGGCGGCTTTCGGGGCCAGCTCAAACCAGGTTTTAGTGTGCAGCAGCGCGGCGGCAAGCGTCAGCAGATTCAGGATAATCACGACGGGGTTTTGCAAGAAACCGACAAAGCCCGCCCATGACTCTGGGCCATGCTTCAGCGCAAACAGGCCGTAGATCAGCACAATGCTGAACCATACCGTGGGCACGGAGGTGCCTTCGCGCAGCATGTAGAAGCGGTAAAAGGGCAGGCTTTTCCACCAGCCTGACGGCATCGGCTGCACCCAGGGTTTACGTTTCGTTGTCATCATGCGCTCCTTAGCGTGGTTTCAGGGTGGCGATCAGAAAGTCTTTTGAACTCTCTACCTTACCCTGCTGAATAGCCGCCGCCGGATCGACATGCTTCGGACAGACTTCCGAGCAGTAGCCGACAAAGGTACAGCTCCAGACGCCGTTCTCGCCGTTTAGCTGCGCCATGCGATCCCGCTTGCCGCGATCGCGGCTGTCTTCGTTATAGCGATGGGCGAGGGTAATCGCCGCCGGGCCGATAAACTCCGGATTCAGGCCAAACTGCGGGCAGGCGGCATAGCACAGCCCGCAGTTGATGCAGCCGGAAAACTGGTGGTATTTCGCCATCTGCGCTGGCGTCTGGCGGTTAGGCCCCTGCTCCGGCGTGCGGAGGTTACCAATGATGTAGGGCTTGATGGCCTCCAGGCTTTCGATAAAGTGGGTCATATCCACCACCAGATCGCGCTCAATGGGGAAGTTGCCCAGCGCCGCCACTTTGATGCCTTTCGTGTAGTCGCGCAGAAACGTTTTACAGGCCAGCTTCGGCACGTTGTTCACCATCATGCCGCAGGATCCGCAGATGGCCATGCGGCAGGACCAGCGATAGCTCAGGTCGGGCGCGAGGTTATCTTTGATGTAGCCCAGCGCGTCCAGCAGCGAGGTCTGTTCATCGTATGGCACTTCATAAAATACGCTGTGTGGAGCGGAGTCGACCTCCGGGTTGTAGCGCACCACCTCAACGTTCAGGTTTTTCATCTCAGCCATTCGCCTTCTCCTTGTTCTCGGCGGCTTCCGCTTCCCCACCGTAGACGCGTTTCGCCGGCGGCAGCGTGGTAATGTTGACATCGCTGTAGTCAAGGCGCGTTGTGCCATCGGCATCGCGGAAGGCGAGGGTATGTTTCAGGAAGTTGACGTCGTCACGCTCGGTGCAGCCTTCGTCCAGACGCTGGTGTGCCCCGCGCGACTCTTTGCGGGCCAGGGCGGAGTGCGCCATACACTCGGCGACGTTCAGCCCGTGTCCCAGTTCAATGGTGTAGAGCAGCTCGGTATTAAAGACGCTGGAGGTGTCGGTCACCCGCACGCGCTTAACTCGCTCCTGCAGCTCTGCCAGCTTGTCGACGGTTTTCTGCATCAGCTCTGGGGTTCGGTAGATACCGCAGCCCTCCTCCATCGACAGGCCCATCTCATCACGGATTTTTGCCCAGCTCTCGTTACCCTGTTGGTTAACCAGCGCGTTGAGACGCTGCTCGACATCAACTGCCTGGGCAGTGAGAGCGCTATCGGCAGCGGTACCCGCGGCACGTGAATGTGCAATAGCGCGCTCCCCGGCAAGACGACCAAACACCACCAGCTCCGCCAGCGAGTTTGAGCCGAGACGGTTGGCACCGTGCAGGCCGACCGATGAGCATTCGCCCACGGCAAACAGCCCTTTAATGCGCGTCTCGCACTGGCTGTCGGTCTCAATGCCGCCCATGGTGTAGTGAGCAGTAGGCCGAACCGGGATAGGCTCTTTCACCGGATCGACGCCGACATAGGCTTTAGCCAGCTCACAGATAAAGGGCAGGCGCTCAAGAATTTTCTTTTCGCCAAGGTGGCGCAGATCGAGATAGACCACGTCACCGCGCGGAGTGGAGATAGTGTTGCCCTTACGCCACTCGTGCCAGAAAGCCTGGGAGACTCTGTCGCGTGGGCCCAGCTCCATATATTTGTTCTTTGGCTCGCCCAGCGGCGTTTCCGGCCCCATGCCGTAGTCCTGCAGATAACGGTAGCCATCTTTATTAACCAGAATACCGCCTTCACCCCGGCAGCCCTCTGTCATCAGAATGCCGGAGCCCGGCAGGCCGGTGGGGTGATACTGCACGAACTCCATATCGCGCAGCGGTACGCCGTGAGCCAGCGCCATCCCCATGCCGTCACCGGTGACGATGCCGCCGTTGGTGTTATAGCGATAGACCCGCCCCGCACCGCCGGTGGCCATCACCACCGCGTTGGCGCGGATCTGCACTAGGGTGCCTTCCATCATATTCATGGCGACCAGGCCGCGAACCTGGCCGTCGTCCACGAGGATATCGAGGACAAAATGCTCATCGAAGCGCTGGATCTGAGGAAATTGCAGGGAGGTCTGGAAGAGGGTGTGCAGCATATGGAAGCCGGTCTTATCGGCGGCGAACCAGGTGCGTTCGATCTTCATCCCGCCGAAGCGGCGCACGTTGACGCTGCCGTCCGGGCGGCGGCTCCACGGACAGCCCCACAGCTCAAGCTGGGTCATCTCCGTCGGACAGTGGTGGACAAAATAGTCGACCACGTCCTGCTCGCACAGCCAGTCACCGCCGGCTACGGTGTCGTGAAAATGGTACTCAAAGCTGTCATGATCCTGCGTGACGGCAGCAGAGCCCCCCTCGGCCGCCACCGTGTGGCTGCGCATGGGATAGACCTTTGAGACAAGGGCGATTTTCGCATTGGGATCCGCCTGGGCGGCCGCTATAGCAGCGCGTAAACCCGCGCCGCCAGCGCCTATAACGACGAGATCGGCTTGAAAAGTGTGCACGACATTCCTCCAGATTGGCTGTAAACAGTTCCACTGCTCCATTATGGGTACGCCAGTATACCCGTAGGGATCAGAGGGAAATTTGACGTGTTCGATTTTTTTGCCGATCTTTGCAGCCGTTTTTTGCTCTGGCCCGTCACGAAAAAGGGTTCTCATTGCGTAAATTTGCCGCACAGAATTTGTCTCCGGGTCGCCCGTCGAGTAGACTTCGTGCCCTTGTCTGACATCGGAGAACACACCATGAGTGAAACGGCAGCCTGGCGGCCGAGCGCATCTATTCCTAACCTGCTGAAACGTGCAGCAATAATGGCCGAGATCCGCCGTTTCTTTGTCGATCGCGGCGTGCTGGAGGTGGAGACGCCCTGCATGAGCCAGGCGACGGTCACGGACGTTCATCTGTTCCCGTTTAAAACCCGTTTTGTTGGCCCAGGCCACTCTCAGGGACTGGATCTCTATCTGATGACCAGCCCGGAGTACCACATGAAGCGCCTGCTGGCCGCGGGCTGTGGACCGGTTTTCCAGCTGTGCCGCAGCTTTCGTAATGAAGAGATGGGGCGTCATCATAACCCTGAGTTCACCATGCTGGAGTGGTATCGTCCGCACTATGATATGTACCGGCTGATGAACGAAGTAGACGATCTGCTGCAACAGGTACTGGATTGCCCGGCGGCGGATTCCCTCTCCTACCAGCAGGCGTTCCAGCGTCATCTGGATATCGATCCGCTCTCAGCCGACAAGCAGCAGCTGCGTGAGGCTGCGGCCAGGCTGGATCTGAGCAATATCGCCGATCGGGAAGAGGATCGGGACACGCTGCTACAGCTGCTCTTTACCATGGGCGTTGAGCCGCACATTGGCAAAGATCGCCCGGCGTTTGTCTATCACTTCCCGGCAAGCCAGGCGGCGCTGGCACAAATCAGCACCGAAGATCATCGCGTAGCGGAGCGGTTTGAGGTCTATTTCAAAGGCATGGAGCTGGCGAACGGTTTCCATGAGCTGACCGACGCCCGTGAACAGCAGCAGCGCTTTGAGCAGGATAACCGCAAGCGGGCGGCCATGGGCCTCGAGCAGCAGCCTATCGATTACAATCTGCTGGGCGCGCTAGAGGCGGGTCTGCCGGACTGCTCCGGCGTAGCGCTGGGTGTCGATCGTCTGGTCATGCTGGCGCTGGGCACAGAGACCCTGGCCGAGGTGCTGGCCTTTTCGGTCGATCGCGCCTGATTGTTATTGCCGGGCGGCGCTCTGCTTGCCCGGCCTACGGCAGTGCTGTGATAGTGCAAAATAAAATATTACTTTTTGTGCTAATTGCCTGTTTCATCTTTTGCTTTCCCTCCTGAAGTCACAATTTAAAACTACCGCTTTGTTACTATCCAGCCGTTCGTTTGGGTAATTTTTTTACCCTCTCTTTCACCAGACAACATGGATAGATCTATGAGCGAAAATCTAAAAAAGATGAGCCTGATGGGGCTTGTTCTCATGATATTTACGTCGGTTTTTGGCTTTGCTAACAGCGCCAGTGCGTTTTACCTGATGGGCCACAGCGCCACGCCCTGGTATATCTTTGCAGCCCTGTTTTTCTTCATTCCCTTTGCCTTGATGATGGCCGAGATGGGAGCCGCCTACCGCAAAGAGGAGGGCGGGATATACTCGTGGATGGAGAACAGCGTCGGGCCACGCTACGCATTTATCGGCACCTTTATGTGGTTTTCATCCTATGTCATCTGGATGGTAAGCACCGCCGCGAAAGTATGGGTTCCCTTCTCCACCTTTATCGTTGGCGCAGATATGACGCAGCGCTGGCACGTTGCTGGCTTACAGCCCACGCAGGTGGTGGGCGTTCTGGCCGTTGTGTGGATGGTGGTGGTAACCTTTGTGGCGGCCAAGGGCATTAATAAGATCGCCAAAGTCACCGCCGTCGGCGGGATTGCCGTCATGTGTCTCAACCTGGTGCTGCTCCTTGCCAGCATCGCGATTTTACTGCTCAACGGCGGGCATTTCGCCGAGGCGATCAACTTCACTGCCTCGCCGAATCCGGGTTACCACTCCGATCTCTCTATGCTGTCCTTTATGGTCTTTGCCCTGTTCGCCTACGGCGGCATTGAGGCGGTAGGCGGCCTGGTGGATAAGACCGAAAACCCCGAGAAAAACTTCGCTAAAGGGATCATCTTTGCCGCGGTGGTGATCTCCATCGGCTACTCTCTGGCCATCATTCTGTGGGGCGTCAGCACTAACTGGCAGCAGGTGTTAAGCACCGACTCCACCAACCTGGGCAACATTACCTACGTGCTGATGGAGAGCCTGGGCGCAACGCTGGGCAACGCGCTGCATCTGTCGCCGGAGGCGGCTAGCCTGACCGGCGTCTGGTTTGCCCGAATAACCGGCCTGTCGATGTTCCTCGCCTATACCGGGGCGTTCTTTACGCTGATCTACTCCCCGCTGAAGGCGATTATTCAGGGGACGCCAAAAGAGATGTGGCCCGCGCCGATGACACGTTTAAATAAGAGCGGCATGCCTGAGACATCAATGTGGCTCCAGTGCTTGCTGGTGAGCCTGATCATTCTGCTGGTCTCGTTCGGCGGCGGTACGGCATCGGCGTTTTATAACAAAGTGACGCTGATGGCGAACGTCTCCATGACGTTGCCGTACCTCTTCCTGGCGCTGGCATTTCCCTTCTTTAAGGCCAAAACGGATCTGCATCGACCCTTTGTGATTTTCAAATCCCGCGGAACGACGCTGGTGATGACCGCTATAGTCGTGCTGCTGGTGGCCTTTGCCAATATCTTTACGGTCATTGAGCCGGTGATTGAGAAAGGGGATTTGAGCAGCGCTCTGTGGATGGCGGGCGGGCCGATCTTCTTCTCGCTGCTGGCGCTGGGGCTTTATGAGCGCTACCAGCGGCGTATCAGCCGCGTGGGTGGGCTGTCACCCCGCTAAAAAAAAGCCGCAGCGGTTAAGCTGCGGCGTTATTACTCAGTTTGGAGACTACTTAGTTTTGATACTACAGGCTACCCGATGGTCGCTGGCCGCGTCCGGCAGAGCTTAACGTCCTGGCGGCGCGTTTGCCGTCGAGTGACTCCAGACGCATCTGGAACGGCGGGAACGGCAGGTCGATGCCGTGCTCGCGGAAGCCTTGCAGGATCAGCTGATGGATCTCGTGGCGCAGCGGCATCCGGTGGCCCATCTCAGCGGCATAGATACGCAACTCAAAGAGCTGAATACCCTGCTGCAGGTCTACCAGGAAGACCTCCGGCGGCGGGTTATCGATCACCAGCGAGCAGCGCTCAGCGGCGGTATAGAGCAGCTGGGTAACTTCTTCGCTGTTGGCATCAGAGGGCGCAGGCACGGTAAGCACCACGCGCGTTACCGAATCCGACAGGGACCAGTTGATAAACTGCTCGGTGATAAACGCCTTATTCGGCACGATGATCTCTTTGCGGTCCCAGTCGCTAATGGTGGTGGCGCGGGTGTTGATCTTCGTTACGCTACCGGTGAGATCGCGAATGGTCACGGTATCACCAATGCGGATCGGCTTCTCAAACAGGATGATCAGGCCAGAGATAAAGTTGGCAAAGATCTCCTGCAAACCAAAACCTAATCCCACACCGAGAGCCGCTACCAGCCACTGCAGTTTTGACCACTCGATACCGATCATTGAGAAGCCCACCAGCCCACCGAACAGCATCAGCAGATATTTGGTGATGGTAGTGATGGCATAGCCGGTTCCCGGCGTCAGGTCGAGATGCTGGAGCAGCGCCAGCTCCAGCAGGGCTGGCAGATGCCGCACCAGCTGGGTGGTGATGATAAACACCAAAATAGCGATCAGCACCGCGCCGAGGGTAATCGGCTCCAGACTCTCTACGCCCTGTACCGTCGAGGTGACGTCCCACAGAGAGATATTTTCCAGGAAGCCAAACGCAGAGTGGATCTCTGACCACAGCACAATCACCGAGAGCAGGGCGATGAGCATCAGAATCGAGCGCACCAGCCGCAGCGACTGGGCGCTGATGGCATCGAGATCCAGCTCGCTTTCGTCTACCTCTACCGCGCCCTCCGTACTGATTGAGTGAGGCTGCTCCTCTTCGCCACGGGCGCGCTGGGCCAGAATTTCTGCCCGGCGATGTCTTGCGCGGTCAAAAGCCAGGCGGCGGCGCTGGATCAGCATCCAGCGGCGGATGATGTGATACACCACCAGCAGCAGGAACCAAATCGCCACCGAGGTCTCCAGCCGGGCCAGCAGCGCCTGGGCAGTTGCC
This sequence comes from Enterobacter sp. C2, assembly GCF_019880405.1. Classification (NCBI taxonomy): domain Bacteria; kingdom Pseudomonadati; phylum Pseudomonadota; class Gammaproteobacteria; order Enterobacterales; family Enterobacteriaceae; genus Enterobacter; species Enterobacter sp. C2. Next base: position 3,829,527 of record NZ_CP082269.1, on the reverse strand, counting down.
AGATAGCCCACGGCCGCCGCCAGCATCGCCGCCAGCGGGGCGCTCATCAGCAGGTTCCACAGCATGCGGTTAACCATGTTGTCGCCGCTGCCGGTTTTATCGACGTAGAGCGGGATCCCGGCGCGTTTCAGGCTTAGCGTCACCACGGCCAGCGCACCGCAAATCAGCATAAAGCAGAGGCGGCCAAGGGAGCCGGAGAACTCACGGTCGCTGAGATTATCAAACATGATCAGCGCCATAATCAGCGGCACGATCAGGCCGATACTCATCAGGTAGGAGCGCAGGCCGCGTGCAACCCGGCTGCGCGGCCAGCCAAAATGCACGACAAACAGGCCGGTCGGGCGGGCGAAGGTGGCGCAGATCATTACCACCCACAGCAGCGGCACGGTAGCGGTAACACCATCGCCAATCGCCACCGCCAGCGGGTAGGGCCAGGCGGATCGCAGGCCGTAGCCGAGCGTCGCCCACAGCACCGGCAGCGGAGAGGCCACAAGAATCGACCAGAACACCGTGCGCAGCGTGAGCCAGAAGTGATCCTGCGTTACTTTGCCGACCTTCGCGCTGGAGCGCTCCAGGAAGCGGGTAAAGTGCTTGCGGGAGTAGACGCTGAAGCCTACCAGCACCAGCGCGCCAAACAGCGGCAGCAGCGTCTCTTTGCTGGTCAGCATCATCATCGTCGCCTTGCCGAGCTGGTTTACGGTATCCAGCGAGATGAGGCGACGCAGATCCTGCACAATTTCAATCGGCCAGCTGAGCGTCATCGGGCTGACATCGGCGGTCCAGAAGAGATAACGGTGGGTGGCTTCGTTGACCTCTTTTAGTGCATCCTCAAGCTGGCTATTGGAGACCTTCAGCTTGGTCAGCTCAAGGATCAGCGTGTCACCTCCCTGCAGCAGGGAGGTGAGCAGCTCGCGCTGGGTGCGCAGCTGCGCCTCCAGGATACGGCTCTGCTCGGCGGTCAGCGGCTGCCCGTCCGCCTGGCGGATCTGGCGCAGCTGAGGCTGCTTGTTGAGCAGATCCTCATAGTGCATGCGGTGTACCCGCAGCTGGGCCATCTCGGTATCCAGCTGCTGCGGCTTCGGCATCTCCGGCAGCCGGGCCACCTGCGCGCGCAGCGCATCGCCGAGCATGTTAGAGACCCCCAGCCACTGGGACTGCTCGCGCAGCGTATTCAGGGCCTGGCGTACCTGCAACGTCTGGCCGGTCGCCTGGCGCTGCTGGGAGGCCACCAGATCCATCCGCTGGGCCTGCTGGTTGAGCGCCTGCGACAGCTCGCGGTTGATTTTGAACTGGTCAACGATGCCCGCAGGCAGGTTGGCGCTGTTCTCTGCCAGCAGCTCGGTGCTCTCCAGCGCCTGCTCGGCCTCGCGCTGACGCTGGCCGTTAAGCTGGTTACGCAGCGCCTGAAGATAGGCATCCAGCTGCTGGGCCTGCTTTTGGGCCAGCTCGGATCGCATTCGTGCCAGCTCCTGACGGTTATTCGCCGACAGCTGGGCAAGCTCCAGCTCATCCACCTGGGCTTTCAGCCTGGCGGAGGCCGCCTGCGCGCTCAGGGTCTGCGCCTGGGCCAGCGCAGTTGTACCGCTCTGCGTGCCGATGCGCCGCTCTACTTCGCTTAGCTGGCGGCGGGCGTCGGTCTGCTGCTGTGGAAGCTGGCTTAAGGAGTCATTGATCTCCCGAGCGCGCTCCTGCTCCTGCTGAGCCTGGCGCGTTTTTTCCAGCAGCTGGCTGCTGACCTGGAGGATCTCCTGGTTCAACGCATCGGTGCTAATGCCGGCCGGAACGGCTTTAGGCTCGTCGCGCAGATTATTGAACTGGCTACGCAGCGTCTGGGAGAGTTTGGGGAAGTCGTCGATGACCTGCTGATACTGTTTAGTGCGCTCAAGGGAGCCGTTACGCTCCTCAAGGGCGTTCAGCGCGGACTGGAGCGCCTCCACGGTTTCCGCCTGCTCTGGTGAGGCGGCGGCCGCTTTAGCCTGCTCCAGCTCCTGGGTGATCTGTTTGGCGTCGGGGAGCGTCGCAGCGTACGCCCCCGCGCTGAGGCACCATGCCATCAGAAATGCGATAATCAGGCGCACGTTGCTATACCTTTGTGAAATTAAACCGTTGTTAGATCAGACCGGGTCTTTGTTGTCGTCTACCAGCGGGTTGGCGTCGTGCTCGGCATCAATCTCTTCCTGCGGCAGCGGGGTAGGGGTGACGTCCGGGGCAACGGCCTCGGTAGAGTAAGCCAGCGGCTCGCCAATTTTAGTTACCGACAGGCTCTCTAAATGTTCTGCCAGCGCTACGCTGCCCGGTGCGAAGAGGTTAATCACCGTTGAGCCGAGCTTAAAGCGACCCATCTCCTGGCCCTTCAGCAGCGCCACAGCACCTTCGCTTTCGCCTTCCGGCCACGTCCAGCGTTTGATAATGCCTTCGCGCGGCGGCGTGATGGTGCCTGCCCAGACGGTTTCGATGCTGCCAACGATGGTCGCGCCAACCAGAATCTGCGCCATCGGGCCAAATTCGGTGTCGAACACGCAGATAACGCGCTCGTTACGGGCGAACAGGTTCGGTACGTTGCGCGCGGTGAGGTGGTTAACCGAGAAGAGATCGCCTGGAACGTAGATCATCTCACGCAGGATGCCGTTGCAAGGCATGTGAACGCGGTGATAGTCACGCGGCGACAGATAGGTGGTCGCGAAACTGCCGTCACGGAACTTGTCCGCCAGCAGATAGTTACCGGCCAGCAGCGCCTCAAGGCTGTAGTGATGGCCTTTGGCCTGCAGCAGTTTGTCGTTTTCAATACGGCCCAGCTGGCTGATCACGCCGTCGGCAGGCATCACCAGCACGTTGGGATCGGTGTTAAGCGGGCGGACTTCGTCGCGCAGCGGGCGAACAAAAAAGTCGTTAAAGGTGCGATAGCTGGCGGTATCCGGCTTTTGCGCCTCCTGCATATTGACCTTGTAGTATTTGACGAACAGATCGATGACCAGCTTGGTCAGCCATCCCCCGCGTTTGCTTGCGCCCCAGCCCGCGAGGCGCGTGAGCCACAGTTTAGGCAGAATGTATTGAAGCGAAAGTTTAAATGAGTCTAACAAGGTAGCCTCCAGGCTAGTATTTTGGTCGTTCCTGATCCGCAACGCAGCAGCGGACCCTTAAAAAAAGGGGACGATTTTAGCGATGCTTAGCTTAATTGTCAGTCGTCGGATTCAGAAAAGCTTTTACGCGTTTTTACCTGCGCCATGCTCTCCAGAATACGGTGATAGTTTTCAAACCGGGTTTCAGCAATGTCACCCCTGTCAACGGCTTCCCGGATTGCGCAGCCGGGATCGTTGGCGTGCTTGCAGTCACGGTATTTACAGTGACCGAGATAGTCGTGGAATTCGACAAAGCCGCGAGTAATTTGTTCCGGCTCCAGGTGCCAGAGACCAAACTCCCGCACGCCAGGGGAGTCGATCACATCCCCGCCGTGCGGGAAGTGGTAGAGCCGCGCCGCGGTAGTAGTGTGCTGACCGAGTCCCGAGTTGTCAGAGACATCGTTGGTCAGGATCTCTTCCTGTAATCCCAGCAGGGCGTTCAGCAGGCTCGATTTGCCAACGCCGGACTGGCCGGCAAAAATACTGATGCGATCGGTCAGCGCCTCTTCCAGCGGTTTCAAGCCGTCCTGGGTATGACTGGAGACCATCAGCACGCGATAGCCAATCTTACGATAGACATCCATCTGCTCGTCCACAAATGCCCTGCTTTCATCGTCCAGCAGGTCAATCTTGTTGAGCACGATGAGCGGTTCTACGTCCAGCGTTTCACAGGCCACAAGATAGCGGTCAATGATGTTAGGCGACAGCTCCGGCAGAATAGCGGAGACAATGATGATCTGATCGATATTGGCGGCGATGGGTTTTACCCCGTCGTAAAAATCGGGGCGGGTTAGCACCGACGTACGCTCGTGCACTGCTTCAACGATGCCTTTTACGTTAACGCCTTCAGCGGCGGCCTTGCCTGGACGCCAGACCACACGGTCACCGGTGACCAGCGAGCGGATCGTACGGCGGATGTTGCAGCGGTGGACGTTGCCATCGGCGGCTTCAACGTCGGCGTGCATACCAAAACGGCTAATGACAATCCCTTCGGCGGTTTCGCCAAACAGGTTATCGTCGTAATCCGCCTTCTCCGTAGACGTTTTAAGCCGACGCTGGTGGTTTGCTTTCACACGGCGCTGCTGGCCTTTGGAGAGTTTATTTTTACTCAATCGTACTGACTCCTGGTCGCCCCTGATGGGCAAAACCTCTATGATAGATGCTAATTTAGATAATTATAGTCGTGCGAGATGGGTGGAAAATAGCATGAGTGCAAATGAAAACAACCTGATTTGGATCGATCTTGAGATGACCGGGCTGGATCCCGAGCGCGATCGCATTATTGAGATCGCAACCCTGGTCACCGATGCCAACTTAAATATTCTGGCGGAAGGCCCGGTAATCGCCGTGCACCAGTCCGACGAACAGCTGGCGCTGATGGACGAGTGGAACGTACGCACCCATACCGGCAGCGGGCTGGTGGAGCGGGTTAAGGCCAGCACCCAGGACGACCGCGCCGCCGAACTGGCGACCATTGCTTTTCTGCAGGAGTGGGTCCCCGCAGGAAAATCCCCGATCTGCGGCAACAGCATCGGCCAAGATCGTCGCTTCCTGTTTAAGTATATGCCAGAGCTGGAAGCTTACTTCCACTATCGCTATCTCGATGTTAGCACGCTGAAAGAGCTGGCGCGTCGCTGGAAGCCGGACGTGCTCAACGGCCTGAAAAAGCAGAACACGCACCAGGCACTGGATGATATCCGCGAATCCGTGGCCGAACTGGCTTATTACCGCGAGCATTTTATTAAGCTGTAAGCGCAACATGCCCGGCGGCACAGGCTTGCCGGGCCTGCAGCATGCGATCCGATGTAAAAGTGTTCAATGTGACGAATATTGCAGCGTTTGAACTTAATTTCGCAAAATTCGCTTTGCAGGGGGTTGCAGCTAAAATGATTTCTCGTATAATGCGCCTCCCGTAACGATGAGAAATTAACGTTACGACAGCAACAAGTTTGCGGGAATAGCTCAGTTGGTAGAGCACGACCTTGCCAAGGTCGGGGTCGCGAGTTCGAGTCTCGTTTCCCGCTCCAAAACTTGATTAGCCGTTAAGGCTACGCACTATCCTAATCACAGGATTTCAAGTTGCAGCAAGGCGGCAACTGAACGAATTCTTAGGAGCTTACTGAAGTAAGTGACTAAGGTGAGTGAAGGCAGCCAACACAGCGGCAGCTTGAAAGACGAAGATTAAGCGGGAATAGCTCAGTTGGTAGAGCACGACCTTGCCAAGGTCGGGGTCGCGAGTTCGAGTCTCGTTTCCCGCTCCAAAATTTGAAAGTATCGTAAGATACGCACCATCCTAATCACAGGATTTCGAGCTGCAACAAGGTAGCTTGGAAGACAAAGATTAAGCGGGAATAGCTCAGTTGGTAGAGCACGACCTTGCCAAGGTCGGGGTCGCGAGTTCGAGTCTCGTTTCCCGCTCCAAATTTTCTCTTCTGAATAAATTATCCACAGCGCAAACGCCTGCTGGCATCGTTTTATTTCTGTTTTGACATATTCTTGTAAACAGAGTTATCCACAGGAATACCTCCACCACTCCTTTCACTTAAATGTTAACAATGTAAATAATATTTTCTTAAACACATGATTTTTAATAATAAAATATTATTTCAGAATGTTAATGCGATCGCTTGACGAATTTTTCCGTATTGAATCGCAATAGATTTTTATTTTTATGCACACCCTGTGGAAAGCTTAGGCGTCCCGTGGCAGCCCTTTTTCGATCACCCTGACCAGCCTTAGCTTCTGCGGAAGCTGTACCTCCACCACGCAGGCGTTTCGCTTCTCAATCTGCTGCGCAATCGCCCACTCTATGTGCTCATCAAGAAGTGGGTGCTCACCTCGGCGTTGCTCCAGAGCCTGAATATTTGCTTCGTCCCAGGGTGCATTACCCAACGCCACCGCGACATTACGCAGCCAGCGTAGATGACCGATACGGCGAATAGCCGATCCCTCTGTGACCTTGAGAAAATGCGCTTCGCTCCAGCCAAACAGCGCGATCAGCTCCGGGGCGTGCAGCGCCTTACGCGGGCTAAAATCCTCTTCGTCAGTGAGCTGGGAAAAACGGTTCCATGGGCAGATAAGCTGGCAGTCATCGCAGCCGTAGATGCGGTTGCCGATCAGCGGCCGGAACTCGGGAGGGATCGCTCCCTCCAGCTCAATCGTCAGGTAGGAGATGCAGCGGCGGGCGTCAACGGTATAGGGCTCAACAATTGCTCCGGTCGGGCAGATGGTCATGCAGGCCACGCATTTACCGCACTTCTCTTCAACCGGCTGGTCGATGGGCAGCGGGAGGTCGATAAGCAGCTCGCCGAGGAAAAAGAATGAGCCAGCCTCCTGGTTGAGAATAAGTGAGTGCTTACCTGTCCATCCCAGGCCCGCTTTTTCCGCCAGCGGACGCTCAAGCAGCGGCGCGGAGTCGACAAAGGGTCTAAAATTCAGCGAAAAGCAGTGCTGCTGGATAGTTTCACCCAGTTTTTTGAGGCGGTTGCGCAGGAGCTTGTGATAATCACGGCCCAGCGCGTAACGGCTAACGTAACCGAGCGCAGGATTTTTTAGCGTGCTGGCAAAGGCGGCATTGGCTGGCAGGTAGTTCATGCGCACGCTAATCACCCGTAGCGTGCCGGGTAACAGCTCGTGGGGCCGGGCGCGCATCATGCCATGGCGTGCCATCCATGCCATTTCGCCATGATACTGCTTGTCGAGCCATGCCTGAAGTTTGGGTTCGCTGGCGCTAAGATCGGTATCGGTAATGCCGACCTGTTGAAACCCCAGTTCGGTGCCCCACTGCTTAATGTTTTGCGCTAGCTGATTGAGATCGAGGGGCTGTGACATGACGGACCATACGTTGAAAAGTAGACTGAATAAAAACCGTACCACTATACCACACTCTATCTGGCCTGCGCAGGCGCTGCGCGAGGCTGAAAAAGAGGCGGCGGACAGTCTGGGGATTACGCTGTTTGAACTGATGCAGCGCGCCGGGGAGGCAGCCTTTAGCGTAGCGCGCGCCGCGTATCCGCCATCACGCCGCTGGCTGATCCTCTGCGGCCACGGTAATAACGGCGGCGACGGCTACGTGGTGGCGCGGCTGGCAAAGGCGGCGGGCATAGAGGTGACACTGCTGGCGTTGGAGAGCGATAAGCCCCTGCCGGAAGAGGCGGAGCTGGCGCGTAGCGCCTGGCTGAACGCTGCCGGTGAGATCCATGCTGCGGACAGTGTCTGGCCGGAAGAGATCGATCTGATTATCGACGGCCTGCTGGGCATCGGTTTAACCGACGCCCCGCGCGAGCCGGCCGCAAGCCTTATTACCCGTGCGAATGACCATGCCGCCCCGGTTATTGCGCTGGATATCCCCTCCGGGCTGAATGCCCAGACTGGTACAACCCCCGGCGCGGTAATAAACGCTGCGCATACGGTGACCTTTATCGCCCTCAAGCCTGGCCTGCTCACTGGAAAAGCGCGGGATGTCACCGGCACCCTTCATCATCACGCCCTGGGGCTGGAGGGCTGGCTGTCAGCACAGGAGACGACGATTCACCGTCTGGAGGCTTCGCAGCTTGCGCAGTGGCTGCCGCCGCGCCGTCCTACGTCCCATAAAGGTGATAATGGACGGCTGGTGATTGTTGGCGGCGACCACGGCACCGCCGGGGCGATCCGCATGACCGGCGAAGCGGCGCTGCGGGCAGGAGCAGGGCTGGTGCGCGTCCTGACGCGCGTTGAGAATATCGCCCCGCTGATCGCTGCCCGTCCGGAGCTGATGGTGCACGAGCTTACGGAAAAGCTGCTGGAAGAGAGCCTTGAGTGGGCGGACGTGGTAGTGATCGGTCCCGGCCTCGGTCAGCAGCCGTGGGGCAAAAAAGCGCTGCAAAAAATTGAGAATTTTCGCAAACCCATGCTGTGGGATGCGGACGCGCTGAACCTTCTGGCAATCAATCCCGATAAACGTCACAATCGCGTTATCACTCCGCACCCTGGCGAAGCTGCACGTCTGCTTAACTGTAGCGTGGCAGAAATTGAAAGCGATCGCTTACTTTCTGCTCAGCGTCTGGTAAAACGTTACGGTGGCGTTGTCGTGCTGAAAGGCGCGGGTACCGTCGTCGCCAGCACAGACGGTGACGTCGGCATTGTGGATGCCGGCAACGCCGGAATGGGCAGCGGAGGGATGGGAGACGTGCTCTCTGGCATCATTGGTGCCATGCTGGGGCAGTCGTTTTCCCTGTATGAGGCCGCCTGCGTGGGCTGTGTGGCGCACGGTGCGGCTGCTGACTACCGCGCGGCGCGTTACGGCACCCGTGGGATGCTGGCAACCGATCTTTTTTCCGCGCTGATGCGTGTTATTAACCCGGATGTGATTGACGTAGACCATGATTAATCGAGTGATCCCTCTGCCCGACGAGCAGGCAACCTTAACGCTGGGCGAGCGCGTCGCGCAGGCCTGCAACGGCGCAACCGTTATCTACCTGTATGGTGATTTGGGTGCGGGTAAAACCACCCTGAGCCGGGGCTTCCTGCAGGCGCTGGGCCATCAGGGGAATGTAAAAAGCCCAACCTATACGCTGGTTGAACCCTATACCCTCGATAAGCTGATGGTGTACCACTTTGATCTCTACCGCCTGGCCGATCCTGAAGAGCTGGAATTTATGGGCATTCGTGACTATTTTGCCAACGATGCTATCTGCCTCGTCGAGTGGCCGCAGCAGGGATCGGGCGTGCTGCCCGATCCGGATATCGAAATCCATTTAGAATACCAGGCCCAGGGGCGAGAGGCGCGCATTGCAGCTGTCTCCTCTGCGGGTGAGTCTTTACTGACGCGTTTGTAACTATTACAGGATGACGGGATGATCAGTCGCGTAAAATGCTGGGCCCTGGCAGCACTGGTCGCGCTAAGCGCGCAGGCCACCGCCGCAAGTCTGTCGGATATTCAGGTCTCCAATGGCGATGACCAGGCCCGTATCACGCTGAGTTTTATGGGCGATCCGGAGTACGCGTTTTCCCAGGAGGGCAAACGCAGCGTGGCGCTGGATATCAAACAGACCGGCGTCATTCAGGGGCTGCCGCTGCAGTTCAGCGGCAACAATCTGGTAAAAAGCATTCGTTCCGGGACGCCGAAAGATAACCAGTCGCTGCGGCTGGTGGTCGATCTCACTGAAAATGGCAAAACCCGGGCCGTAAAACAGCAGAACGGCGCGAACTATAAAGTGGTGTTTACCATTGATGCCGACGCGCCGCCGCCTCCACCCCCGCCGCCGCCGCCGGTTGTAGCGAAACGCGTCGAGACGCCAGCAGTTGCACCCCGGCCAGCGGAGCCTGCCCGTAACCCGTTTAAAAATGAAAATGACCGGGTGACCAGCGTCACCAGCAGCAATACCGTGACGCGTCCGGCCATGCGCGCCAGCTCTGCTTCCGGTGATAAGGTGATCATCGCCATTGATGCCGGACACGGCGGCCAGGATCCTGGCGCTATCGGCCCAGGCGGCACGCGTGAGAAAAATATCACTCTCTCCGTGGCGCGCAAGCTGCGTACGTTGCTGAACAACGATCCGATGTTTAAGGGCGTGCTGACCCGCGACGGGGACTACTTTATCTCGGTAATGGGACGCTCGGACGTGGCGCGGAAACAAAACGCCAATTTCCTCGTCTCTATTCATGCCGACGCCGCGCCAAATCGTGACGCCACCGGTGCCTCGGTGTGGGTGCTCTCTAACCGCCGCGCCAACAGCGAAATGGCAAGCTGGTTAGAGCAGCACGAGAAGCAGTCTGAGCTGCTGGGCGGGGCGGGTGACGTGCTGGCGAATAGCCAGTCCGATCCCTACCTAAGCCAGGCGGTTCTCGATTTGCAGTTCGGTCATTCCCAGCGCGTCGGGTATGATGTGGCGACCAATATGCTCAGCCAGCTGTCACGTATCGGGTCGCTGCACAAGCGCCGCCCAGAACACGCCAGCCTTGGCGTGCTGCGCTCGCCGGATATTCCGTCGGTGCTGGTGGAGACCGGCTTTATCAGCAACCGCAGCGAAGAGCGCCTGCTGGACAGCGACGACTATCAGCAGCAGCTGGCGGAAGCTATTTACGCTGGGCTGCAAAGCTACTTCCAGGCGCATCCGATGCAGTCCGCGCCGCAGGGCGGTGCAGCACAGACCGCCAGCGCCGGATCGCCGGGGAGCGGCTTTTTTAACTAAGGAGATTTCATGCCGATTCAGGTCTTGCCGCCGCAGCTAGCGAACCAGATCGCCGCTGGCGAAGTGGTGGAGCGCCCTGCGTCGGTGGTGAAAGAGCTGGTTGAGAACAGCCTTGATGCGGGCGCAACCCGCATCGATATCGACATTGAGCGCGGCGGAGCGAAGCTGATCCGCATTCGGGATAACGGCAGCGGCATCGGTAAAGATGAGCTGGCGTTGGCCCTTGCGCGTCATGCCACCAGCAAGATTGCCTCGTTGGACGATCTGGAGGCCATTGTCAGCCTGGGCTTTCGTGGCGAGGCGCTGGCCAGTATCAGCTCGGTATCCCGCCTGACGCTGACCTCCCGCACCGCCGACCAGCCGGAGGCCTGGCAGGCCTATGCCGAAGGACGGGAGATGGCGGTCACGGTAAAGCCCGCCGCCCATCCCCCAGGCACGACGCTTGAAGTGCTCGATCTCTTCTATAACACTCCTGCACGCCGCAAGTTTATGCGTACGGAAAAGACCGAATTCGGCCATATCGATGAGGTGATCCGCCGCATCGCGCTGGCACGTTTCGACGTCACGATCACCCTGAACCACAACGGTAAGATGGTGCGCCAGTACCGCGCCGTGCCGCCAGGAGGGCAGCGCGAACGCCGCCTGGGGGCTATCTGTGGCCTGCCGTTTATGGAGCAGGCGCTGGCAATTGAGTGGCAGCACGGCGATTTAGCCATGCGCGGCTGGGTTGCCGATCCGAAAGCCACCACGGCAGCGCTGGCTGAGATCCAATACAGCTACGTCAATGGCCGTATGATGCGTGACCGGCTGATCAACCATGCTATCCGCCAGGCCTGTGAAGACAAGCTGGGGGCGGATCAGCAGCCCGCGTTTGTGCTCTACCTGGAGATCGATCCGCATCAGGTCGACGTTAACGTCCATCCTGCCAAGCACGAGGTGCGCTTCCACCAGTCACGGCTGGTGCATGACTTTATCTACCAGGGCGTCGCCAGCGTATTGCAGCAGCAGCTCGCTGCGCCGCTGGCACTGGCAGACGAACCCGCGCCGCGTCAGGTGCCGGAGAACCGTATCGCCGCCGGAAAAAACCAGTTTGCCCAGCCACCCGCCGCGCGGGAACCGGCTGCCCCACGCTACGCTGAGCCCGGCGCGCAGCCGCGCAGCCAGGGTGGCGGGGCAGGAAGTCAGGGCAGTGGATCGAGCAGCGCAGGTGGCGCAGGCTGGCCGAATGCCCAGCCGGGGTATCAAAAGCAGCAGGGGGCGCTCTACCGCAAGCTGTTAGAGACGCCGGACACCGCACCCGTGCCCGCCGCGCCGAAAACCGCAGCGCCGCTGCCTACCTCACGTAGCCAGAGCTTTGGCCGCGTGCTGACCATCGTCAATGACGACTGTGCGCTGCTGGATCGCGAAGGTCAGCTCTGTGTTCTGTCGCTGACGGTGGCCGAACGCTGGCTTAAGCAGGCGCAGCTGCTACCGGTGGAGGGCACGCCGTGCAGCCAGCCGCTGTTGATCCCGGTGCGGCTCAAGGTGTCGGCTGAAGAGCGGGCCGTTTTAACGCGGGCGGCCACTATGCTGAGTGAAATGGGCATTGAGTTTCAGTCAGATGCGCATCATGTGACCATTCGCGCAGTGCCTTTACCCTTACGGCAACAAAATTTACAAAACTTGATTCCTGAACTGATAGGCTACCTGGCGCAGCAGACGACCTTCAGCGTGGTAGAGAGCGCCCAGTGGATTGCCCGCCGGCTAGGCAGCGAACGTCCCCAGTGGAATATCGCGCAGGCCGTGGCGCTGTTAACTGACGTTGAGCGGCTTTGCCCGCATCTGGTAAACGCGCCGCCGGGCGGTTTGTTACAATGTGTTGATATCACCCCGGCGATGAAAGCCCTGAAAGATGACTGACGTAAGTACTGATACCGCTAAGGCAAGCCTGCCTAAGGCAATTTTTTTAATGGGGCCAACCGCCTCCGGGAAAACGGCGCTGGCCATCGCGCTGCGTAAAGTTTTGCCAGTAGAGTTGATTAGCGTCGATTCTGCCCTTATTTATCAGGGGATGGATATTGGCACGGCCAAGCCAGACGCCCAGGAGCAGGCGGCCGCGCCCCATCGGTTACTGGATATTCTCGATCCGGCACAGGCCTACTCCGCGGCTGATTTTCGCCGCGACGCGCTGGCCGAGATGGCAGAGATTACCGCCGCAGGTCGGATCCCCTTGTTGGTGGGGGGAACCATGCTCTACTTTAAGGCGCTGCTGGAGGGCTTATCGCCCTTGCCCGCGGCGGATCCTGCAGTAAGAGCTAAAATTGAACAGATGGCGGCAGAGCAGGGGTGGGAAGCGCTGCACAAGCGGCTGGCAGAGATAGATCCGCTAGCGAGTGCACGAATTCATCCGAACGACCCGCAAAGGCTTTCCCGGGCACTGGAAGTTTTTTTCATTTCGGGTAAAACTTTAACGGAACTGACGCAAACGTCAGGAGAAGCTCTGCCGTATCAGGTGCATCAGTTCGCCATCGCCCCGGCGAGCCGTGAACTGCTCCATCAACGAATTGAGCAGCGTTTTCATCAGATGTTGGCTTCAGGTTTTGAAGCAGAAGTGCGGGCGCTTTTTGCTCGTGGAGATTTGCATACGGACATGCCTTCCGTTCGTTGTGTGGGATATCGCCAGATGTGGTCCTATCTTGAAGGCGAGATCTCATATGAGGAAATGGTTTATCGAGGTGTTTGCGCGACGAGACAGTTAGCGAAACGCCAGATAACCTGGCTTCGCGGTTGGGAGGGCGTTCACTGGCTCGACAGTGAAAAGCCGGAACAGGCGCGAAATGAAGTATTACAGGTTATTGGTGCTAACGCAGACTGAATGTGTACAATTACATCGGATCGTGCGCAAAATTTTACGCAGTTTTCAGGGCCTTCGGGTTCAAAGTACAAAACAAGCATATAAGGAAAAGATAGAATGGCTAAGGGGCAATCTTTACAAGACCCGTTTCTGAACGCGCTGCGTCGGGAACGCGTTCCGGTTTCTATTTATTTGGTGAATGGTATTAAGCTGCAAGGTCAAATTGAGTCTTTCGATCAGTTCGTGATCCTGTTGAAAAACACGGTCAGCCAGATGGTCTATAAGCACGCAATTTCTACTGTTGTCCCGTCGCGTCCGGTTTCTCATCACAGTAACAACACCGGTGGCGGCACCAGTAACTATCACCATAGCAGCAACGCGCAGGGTTCTTCTGCATCACAACAGGACAGCGAAGAGACCGAATAAGGTTTTTTGCTGTTTTCCATGTCGGGGAGCCAGGTGTTCCCCGCTGGTATTCTAAGAGGGTTTACGCTTGTTTGACCGTTATGATGCCGGTGAGCAGGCGGTGCTGGTACACATCTATTTTTCGCAAGACAAAGATATGGAAGATCTCCAGGAGTTTGAATCCCTGGTCTCTTCAGCTGGCGTCGACGCAATGCAGGTGATTACCGGTAGCCGTAAAGCACCGCACCCAAAATATTTTGTTGGTGAAGGTAAGGCAGTTGAAATAGCGGACGCCGTTAAAGCATCGGGTGCATCGGTTGTGCTCTTTGATCACGCCCTAACCCCAGCCCAGGAACGAAACCTGGAGAGGCTGTGCGAGTGTCGTGTTATCGACCGCACCGGTCTCATTTTAGACATTTTTGCGCAACGTGCACGTACCCATGAGGGGAAATTGCAGGTTGAACTGGCGCAGCTGCGCCATCTGGCGACGCGCCTCGTGCGCGGCTGGACCCACCTTGAGCGTCAGAAGGGCGGGATCGGTTTGCGTGGTCCGGGTGAAACCCAGCTCGAAACCGACCGTCGTTTACTGCGCAACCGTATTACTCTGATCCTCTCGCGCCTTGAGCGCGTTAGCAAACAGCGCGAACAGGGGCGTCGGTCGCGCGCGAAAGCAGATATCCCCACGGTATCACTGGTAGGCTATACCAACGCCGGTAAATCGACGCTGTTTAACCAGATCACCGAAGCGCAGGTCTACGCTGCAGACCAGCTGTTTGCCACGCTGGATCCGACCCTGCGCCGTATTGACGTTGCTGACGTTGGTGAGACCGTGCTGGCCGATACGGTAGGGTTTATTCGCCACCTGCCGCACGATCTGGTTGCTGCCTTTAAGGCGACACTGCAGGAGACGCGCCAGGCCACGCTGCTGCTGCACGTGATCGATGCCGCCGACCTCCGTCTGCAGGAAAATATTGATGCGGTGAATACCGTGCTCGAAGAGATTGATGCTCACGAGATCCCGACCCTGCTGGTAATGAACAAGATCGATATGCTGGATGAGTTCGAACCGCGTATCGACAGGGACGATGAAAACAGACCGATTCGGGTTTGGCTGTCAGCGCAAACCGGAGCGGGTGTACCACTGTTATTTCAGGCGCTAACCGAGCGTCTTTCCGGGGAGGTGGCTCAGCACACGCTGCATCTGCCTCCGCAGGAGGGGCGGTTAAGAAGCCGGTTTTATCAGCTTCAGGCGATAGAAAAAGAGTGGATGGAGGAGGACGGCAGTCTGGGTCTGCAAGTACGTATGCCGATCGTGGAGTGGCGTCGCCTCTGTAAACAAGAACCTGCATTGGTTGACTACGTAGTCTGACCTGGCGGCTTGCCTGAAGACATTTCCCCTCCAGGGGATAACGAATAACAAATATGGAGCACATACATGGCGTGGAACCAGCCCGGTAATAACGGACAAGACCGCGACCCGTGGGGAAGCAGCAATAATCAAGGCGGCAACTCTGGGGGAAATGGAAATAAAGGCGGTCGCGATCAGGGGCCTCCTGATTTAGATGATATCTTTCGCAAGCTGAGCAAGAAACTGGGCGGCTTTGGCGGCGGCAAAGGAACCGGCTCGGGCGGTGGTGGCGCTGCGCCAGGCCCGCGCAGCCGTATGGGTGGACGCATCGTGACTATCGTTGCGGTTGCGCTCGTCATCTTCTGGGCGGCCAGCGGTTTCTACACCATTAAAGAGGCGGAGCGCGGCGTCGTGACCCGTTTCGGCAAATTCAGCCATCTGGTGGAGCCAGGCCTGAACTGGAAACCGACCTTTATTGATAGCGTGACGGCGGTCAACGTGGAGTCGGTTCGTGAACTGGCGGCCTCCGGGGTGATGCTGACCTCCGACGAGAACGTAGTGCGCGTTGAGATGAACGTTCAGTACCGTGTGACCGATCCTGAGCGCTACCTGTTTAGCGTGACCAGCGCTGACGACAGCCTGCGTCAGGCCACCGACAGCGCCCTGCGCGGCGTGATCGGCAAATACACCATGGACCGTATCCTGACCGAAGGCCGTACCGTGATTCGTAGCGATACCCAGCGCGAGTTGGAAGAGACGATTCGCCCGTACAACATGGGTATCACCCTGCTGGACGTCAACTTCCAGGCCGCCCGTCCGCCGGAAGCCGTGCAGGCCGCGTTTGACGATGCCATTGCCGCCCGTGAGAACGAGCAGCAGTCTATTCGTGAAGCAGAAGCCTACGCCAACGAAGTTCAGCCGCGTGCTAACGGTCAGGCGCAGCGTATCCTTGAGGAAGCGCGTGCTTACCGGACCCAGACTATCCTGGAAGCGCAGGGTGAAGTGGCGCGCTTTGCCAAGCTCCTGCCGGAGTATAAAGCGGCCCCGGAAATTACCCGTGAGCGTCTCTATATCGAAAGTATGGAAAAAGTGCTGAGCCACACCCGCAAGGTGCTGGTTAACGATAAGAGCGGCAACCTGATGGTTCTGCCGTTAGATCAGATGCTGAAAGGCGGCGCGCCTGCGGCAAAAGGTGATACCAGCGGGGCGAATAACCTGCTGCGCCTGCCGCCTGCGTCAAACACCAGCAGCAGCACCAGTAACGCACCGTCTGCTGGCCAGGGTGACATCATGGACCAACGCCGTGCTAACGCACAGCGTAACGACTACCAGCGTCAGGGGGAATAACGATGCGTAAGTCTGTAATTGCGATAATTATCATCGTGCTGGTAGTGCTCTACACCTCAATCTTTGTCGTGAAAGAGGGCGAGCGCGGCATTACGCTGCGCTTCGGTAAAGTGCTGCGTGACGATGAAAACAAACCACTGGTCTTTACGCCAGGCCTGCACTTTAAGCTGCCGTTTATTGAGGCGGTTAAAACGCTGGACGCGCGTATCCAGACCATGGACAACCAGGCCGATCGCTTTGTGACCAAAGAGAAGAAAGACCTGATCGTTGACTCCTATATCAAATGGCGCATCAGCGACTTCAGCCGCTACTATCTGGCAACCGGTGGCGGTGACGTCTCCCAGGCCGAAGTGCTGCTGAAACGTAAATTCTCTGACCGTCTGCGTTCTGAAATCGGCCGTCTCGACGTAAAAGACATCGTGACCGACTCCCGCGGTCGTCTGACCCTGGAAGTTCGCGATGCGCTGAACTCGGGCTCTGCCGGTACGGAAGATGAAGTGGCTACACCAGCCGCTGACGATGAAATTGCCAAAGCGGCCAAGCGCATCACGGCGGAGACCAACGGCAAGGTGCCGGTTGTGAACCCGAACAGTATGGCTGCGCTGGGTATCGAAGTGGTGGATGTGCGTATCAAGCAGATCAACCTGCCGAGCGAAGTCTCTGAGGCAATTTACAACCGTATGCGCGCCGAGCGTGAAGCGGTTGCCCGTCGTCACCGTTCACAAGGCCAGGAAGCGGCAGAGAAACTGCGCGCGACGTCTGACTACGAAGTCACCAAAACGCTGGCAGAAGCCGAGCGTGAAGGGCGTATTCAGCGTGGTGAAGGCGATGCGGAAGCGGCTAAGCTGTTCGCCGATGCATTCAGCCAGGATCCGGACTTCTACGCCTTTATCCGTAGCCTGCGCGCCTATGAGAACAGCTTCCAGAGCAATCAGGATGTGATGGTTCTCAGCCCGGACAGCGACTTCTTCCGCTACATGAAAACGCCTGACGCAGCGACACGCTAAGTCTGCCGTAGTCACTACTCTACTCAAACCACCGTCATCCTCAGGAGACGGTGGTTTTCTTTTGAAGGAAGCATAATGAACTCGACCATTTGGCTGGCGCTGGCATTAGTTTTGGTGCTGGAAGGGCTTGGCCCAATGCTCTATCCGCGACTGTGGCGACGCATGATCGCCTCGCTGGCCCTGCTGCCGGATAACATTTTACGCCGTTTCGGTGGGGGATTAGTGGTTGCCGGGGTCGTGATCTACTATATGTTGAGGAAAACGATTGGCTAGAGAAATAGCACGCAGATTGGCCGAAATTTGCCGACAAAAAGTGCTGATTATCAGAAAAAGCGATGGTAGAATCCTTTTTTAAGCAAACGGTGATTTTGAAAAATGGGTAACAACGTCGTCGTACTGGGCACCCAATGGGGTGACGAAGGCAAAGGTAAGATCGTCGATCTCCTTACTGAACGTGCTAAATATGTGGTTCGCTATCAGGGCGGTCACAATGCAGGCCACACTCTCGTAATCAACGGTGAAAAAACCGTCCTCCACCTTATTCCATCAGGCATTCTGCGTGACAATGTGACCAGCATCATCGGTAACGGTGTGGTGCTCTCTCCTGCTGCGCTGATGAAAGAGATGAAAGGCCTGGAAGAGCGTGGTATTCCGGTACGCGAACGTCTGCTGCTCTCCGAAGCTTGCCCGCTGATCCTCGACTATCACGTGGCGCTGGACGTGGCGCGTGAAAAAGCGCGCGGCGCGAAAGCGATCGGTACTACCGGTCGTGGTATCGGCCCGGCTTACGAAGATAAAGTGGCCCGTCGCGGCCTGCGCGTTGGCGATCTGTTCGACAAAGAGACCTTTGCTACCAAGCTGAAAGAGGTGATGGAATATCACAACTTCCAGCTGGTGAACTTCT
The DNA here is from genome assembly GCF_019880405.1 of Enterobacter sp. C2. NCBI lineage: Bacteria > Pseudomonadati > Pseudomonadota > Gammaproteobacteria > Enterobacterales > Enterobacteriaceae > Enterobacter > Enterobacter sp. C2. The sequence goes on along the minus strand of NZ_CP082269.1, from coordinate 3,811,392 downwards.
ACAAAGCCGACGCCGTTGACTACCAGAAAGTGCTGGACGATGTGATGGCGATTGCCGACATCCTGACCGGCATGGTAGTGGACGTTTCCGATCTGCTGGACCAGGCGCGCAAGCGTGGCGATTTCGTCATGTTCGAAGGCGCGCAGGGTACGCTGCTGGATATCGACCACGGGACCTATCCGTACGTGACCTCCTCCAACACCACCGCCGGTGGCGTGGCGACCGGCTCCGGCCTGGGTCCGCGCTACGTGGACTACGTGCTGGGGATCATCAAAGCCTACTCTACCCGTGTAGGCGCGGGTCCGTTCCCGACCGAGCTGTTTGACGACATCGGCGAGTTCCTCTGCAAGCAGGGTAACGAGTTTGGCGCGACTACCGGTCGTCGTCGTCGTACCGGCTGGCTGGATATCGTTGCGATCCGTCGTGCAGTGCAGATCAACTCCCTGTCCGGCTTCTGCCTGACCAAGCTGGACGTGCTGGACGGCCTGAAAGAGGTGAAAATCTGCGTGGCTTACCGTCTGCCGGACGGCCGCGAAGTCACCACCACGCCGCTGGCCGCTGACGACTGGGAAGGTATCGAGCCGATCTACGAAACCATGCCAGGCTGGTCTGAAACGACCTTCGGCGTGAAAGAGCGCAGCGGCCTGCCGCAGGCGGCGCTGGACTACATCAAGCGCATCGAAGAGCTGACCGAAGTGCCGATTGATATTATCTCTACCGGCCCTGACCGTACCGAAACCATGATCCTGCGCGATCCGTTTGACGCGTAATGTGATGTGACCTGGCCCGGCGGCGCTCTGCCGGGCTACTTGCCTGTTTTTACCCCTTCAGCTTAAATAAATTAGTCGCTAACTATCTGGCTGGTTTATCATCAAGTGTATTAATACCAACTGGTATCCCGCGTTTTTCCCTTTATCCTGAGGTTGATGTGCAGTTAACGAGTTTCACCGATTACGGATTGCGTGCCCTGATCTATATGGCATCGCTACCGGAAGGGCGAATGACCAATATTTCTGAAGTGACGACGGTGTACGGGGTTTCCCGCAACCACATGGTCAAAATAATCAACCAGCTAAGCCGGGCGGGCTACGTCGCGGCTGTTCGAGGGAAAAACGGCGGCATTCGCCTGGGCAGGCCTGCTAATACCATCCGCATCGGTGACGTCGTGCGTGAGCTGGAACCGCTCACGCTGGTGAACTGCAGCAGCGCATTTTGCCATATTACCCCTGCCTGCCGTTTGAAGCAGGCACTCTCTAAGGCCGTGAACAGTTTTCTGATGGAACTTGATCACTACACGCTGGCCGATTTGGTTGAAGAGAATCAACCGCTGTATAAATTATTAATGGTGGAGTAAGAGAACGCTCTGCCAGAGCTGACAACGGAGGAACCGCTATGTCACATGATCCTTTCCAGGAGCGCGAAGCTGAGAAGTACGCGAACCCTATTCCTAGCCGCGAGTTCATTCTCGATCACTTATCAAAACGCGAAAAACCGGCTAACCGCGAAGAACTGGCGCAGGAACTGAATATTGAAGGCGAGGAGCAGCTAGAAGGGCTGCGTCGTCGCCTGCGCGCCATGGAGCGTGACGGGCAGCTGGTCTTTACCCGCCGCCAGTGTTACGCCCTTCCGGAACGCCTTGACCTGCTCAAGGGGATAGTTATTGGCCACCGCGACGGCTACGGCTTCCTGCGCGTTGAAGGCCGTAAGGATGATCTCTATCTCTCTAGCGAGCAGATGAAAACCTGCATTCACGGCGACCAGGTGCTGGCCCAGCCGCTTGGCGCAGATCGTAAAGGCCGTCGTGAAGCGCGCATCGTGCGCGTGCTGGTGCCGAAAACCGGCCAGATCGTGGGTCGCTACTTTACCGACGCAGGCGTAGGCTTTGTGGTGCCAGACGACAGCCGCATGAGCTTCGACATCCTTATTCCGCCGGAAGAGATTATGGGCGCGCGGATGGGCTTCGTGGTGGTGGTTGAACTCACCCAGCGCCCAACGCGACGCACCAAAGCTATCGGTAAGATCGTTGAGGTGCTCGGCGAAAATATGGGTACCAGCATGGCGGTAGACATGGCCCTGCGCACCCATGAGATCCCTTACATCTGGCCGCCTGCCGTTGAGCAAGAGGTGAGTAGCCTGAAAGAGGAGGTCCCGGAAGAGGCGAAAGCCGGACGGGTCGATCTGCGTAACCTGCCGCTGGTCACTATCGACGGCGAAGACGCCCGTGACTTTGACGATGCGGTCTACTGCGAGAAAAAACGCGGCGGCGGCTGGCGTCTGTGGGTAGCCATTGCTGACGTAAGCTACTACGTGCGTCCGGGCACCGCCCTGGATGACGAAGCACGCAGCCGCGGCACCTCAGTCTACTTCCCGTCGCAGGTAGTCCCGATGCTGCCGGAAGTGCTCTCCAACGGCCTCTGCTCCCTCAATCCGCAGGTGGACCGTCTCTGTATGGTCTGTGAGATGACCATCTCCACCAAGGGGCGCCTGACCGGCTACAAATTCTACGAAGCGGTGATGAGCTCCCACGCACGCCTGACCTATACCAAGGTATGGCATATGCTGGAGGGCGATCAGGAGCTGCGCGAGCAGTACGCGCCGCTGGTGAAACACATTGAAGAGCTGCATACCCTCTATAAAACACTGAACCAGGCGCGGGAAGAGCGCGGCGGCATCTCCTTTGAGAGCGAAGAGGCGAAGTTCATCTTCAACGCCGAGCGCCGCATTGAGCGCATCGAGCTGACCGAGCGTAACGACGCCCATAAGCTGATTGAAGAGTGCATGATCCTCGCCAACATCTCCGCCGCCCGTTTTGTTGAGAAGGCGAAAGAGCCGGCGCTGTTCCGTATTCACGACCGCCCAACCACCGAAGCCATTACCTCGTTCCGCTCGGTATTGGCCGAACTGGGTCTCGAGCTGCCGGGCGGCAACAAGCCGGAGCCGGGGGACTACGCCGCGCTGCTGGAGTCTATTGCCGATCGCCCTGACCATGAGATGCTCCAGACCATGCTGCTGCGCTCCATGAAGCAGGCGATCTACGATCCGGAAAACCGGGGCCACTTTGGTCTTGCGCTGCAATCCTATGCCCACTTTACCTCGCCGATCCGCCGCTATCCGGACCTCTCCCTGCACCGCGCCATTAAGTACCTGGTCGCCAAAGAGCAGGGGCTTGAGGGTAACAGCACCCCGTCGGGCGGCTGGCACTATCCGATGGAAGCGGTATTGCAGCTGGGTCAGCACTGTTCGATGGCTGAACGCCGCGCCGACGAAGCGACCCGCGATGTTGCCGACTGGCTGAAGTGCGACTTCATGCAGGATCACGTGGGTAGCAACTTCCAGGGTGTGATTGCCAGCGTCACCGGCTTCGGTTTCTTTGTGCGCCTTAACGAGCTGTTTATCGACGGCCTGGTTCACGTCTCCTCGCTGGATAACGACTACTACCGTTTCGACCAGGTGGGTCAGCGCCTGATTGGCGAATCCAGCGGCCAGACCTACCGATTAGGCGATCGCGTTGAAGTGCGCGTCGAAGCGGTAAACATGGACGATCGCAAGATCGACTTTACGCTGATCTCCAGCGAGCGGGCTCCGCGCAACGTCGGCAAAACCGAACGCGAACGCGCTAAAAAAGGCGCGCCGGGTAAACCCAGCGGCCGTCGTCGCCAGGTCGGTAAAAAAGGTAACTTTGAGCCGGACAGCGAGTTCCGCCGCGAGAAAGGCAAAGGTAAAGGAAAAAATACCGACGGCACCCAGCCGAAGGTGAAGAAAGAGAAAGCGCCTGCGGCAAAAGCGCCTTCTGCGAAAACGCAAAAAATTGCCGCCGCGACGAAAGCAAAGCGCGCGGGAAAAAAGAAAACCGCTGAGTAATCTTAATCATCCCCTTTATTCGTAAAGGGGATTTTTTATGGTGCTTAACCAGCATCCGGGTAGGCTTTCAGCGGCGTACGGGCGTGAACGCGTAACGGGGAGGGACGCTGGGGGGCGTCGTGGGGTATAATGAGGCGGAAAGACCCTTTTAACCTCGATCGAGTACCCTTCATGAGTGAAATGATTTATGGCATCCACGCGGTGCAGGCACTGCTGGAACGCGCCCCTGAGCGCTTTCAGGACGTTTATATTCTGAAAGGACGTGAAGATAAACGTCTGATGTCGCTGATCCATGCCCTGGAAGCCCAGGGCGTGACTATCCAGGTGGCAAGCCGCCAGTTTATGGATGAAAAAAGCGAAGGCGCGGTGCATCAGGGGATCATTGCACGGGTGAAACCGGGACGTCAGTATCAGGAGAACGATCTGCCGGATCTGATCGCCAGCCTCGATCGTCCCTTCTTCCTGATCCTCGACGGCGTAACCGATCCACATAACCTTGGGGCCTGCCTGCGCAGCGCCGACGCTGCTGGCGTCCATGCGGTGATCGTCCCGAAAGATCGCTCGGCCCAGCTTAACGCTACCGCGAAAAAAGTGGCCAGCGGCGCAGCAGAGAACGTGCCGCTGATCCGCGTGACCAACCTGGCGCGCACCATGCGTCTGCTGCAGGAAGAGAACGTCTGGATCGTCGGCACGGCGGGCGAAGCGGATCACACCCTGTTCCAGAGCAAAATGACCGGCCCGATGGCGCTGGTGATGGGCGCAGAGGGCGAAGGCATGCGTCGCCTGACCCGCGAGCACTGCGATGAGCTGATCAGCATCCCGATGGCGGGCAGCGTCTCCTCCCTGAACGTCTCCGTCGCAACCGGCATCTGCCTGTTTGAAGCCGTCCGCCAGCGCGGCTAAGCTTCACCGCTGACCTAACCACCCTGCGGGGTGGTTTTTTGTGACCCCTGCTGCGGTCGTAAAATTCTCCCTGTGCATACTTAGGGCACTGCCATTGAACAGGGGAGAGAGTATGCGCTGGCAAACCCATACCGTTTTCAATCAACCTATTCCGCTCAACAACAGCAACCTTTTTCTCTCTGATGTCGCGCTTCGCGATGCCGTTGCCCGGGAGGGCGCTGGCTGGGACGCTGAGCTGCTGGCCAGCATTGGACAACAGCTTGGCACGGCAGAGTCGCTGGAGTTGGGCCGGCTGGCGAACGCTAATCCGCCGGAGCTGCTGCGCTACGATCCCACCGGTGAGCGCCTCGACGACGTGCGCTTTTACCCGGCGTGGCATCTGCTGATGCAGGGATTGTGCGCTAACCGCGTTCACAACCTCGCCTGGGAAGAGGAGGCCCGCGCCGGAGCCTTTGTTGCCCGGGCGGCGCGCTTTGTCCTCCACGCCCAGGTAGAGGCGGGCACCCTCTGCCCAGTCACCATGACCTTTGCCGCCACGCCGCTGCTCCAGCAGGCGCTACCCGCAACGTTTCAGGAGTGGTGCAAACCGCTGCTCAGCGATCGCTATGACGCCCATTTGGCCCCCGGCGGGCAGAAGCGCGGGGTATTGATCGGCATGGGGATGACGGAGAAGCAGGGCGGGTCGGACGTGCTCAGCAACACCACCCGGGCAGAGCCGCTGGAACACAAAGGCAGCGGCGAAGCCTACCGGCTGGTAGGACACAAGTGGTTTTTCTCCGTGCCGCAGAGCGATGCCCACCTGGTGCTGGCCCAGGCGAAGGGCGGACTCTCCTGCTTCTTTGTGCCGCGCTTTCTGCCCGACGGCACGCGCAACGCCCTGCGTCTGGAGCGCCTGAAAGATAAGCTCGGCAACCGCTCCAACGCCAGCAGCGAGGCGGAGTTTTTAGACGCCACCGGCTGGCTGCTGGGAGAGGAGGGAGATGGCGTCAGGCAGATCCTCAGGATGGGGGGCCTGACACGCCTCGACTGCGCCCTGGGCAGCCACGGGCTAATGCGCCGGGCCTTCTCCGTTGCGCTCTACCATGCCCATCAGCGGCAGGCGTTTGGTAAGCACCTGGTCGATCAGCCCCTGATGCGCGACGTGCTCTCCCGCATGGCGCTGCAGCTGGAGGGGCAGACGGCGTTTCTTTTCCGTCTGACGCGGGCGTGGGAGAGCCGGGAGAGCGTGCAGGAGACGCTGTGGGCACGCCTGTTTACTCCGGTGGCGAAGTACGCGGTGTGCAAGGCGGGGATCCCCTTTGTTGCCGAGGCGATGGAGGTGCTCGGCGGCACGGGCTACTGTGAGGATAACGAGCTGCCGCGCCTCTACCGGGAGATGCCGGTTAACAGCATCTGGGAGGGGTCGGGCAATATCATGTGTCTGGACGTGATGCGGGTGCTCGGCAGGCAGCCCGGCGTGATGGATCTGCTGAGCGGCGCTTTTGGCGAGGTGAAAGGTCAGGATCGCCACTTCGATCGCGCCTGGCGACGGCTGCAGCAGCGGCTGCATCGACCGCAGGAGGCGCAGGCCCGGGAGATTACCCAGCAGCTCTACCTGCTGGCCGCCGGGGCGCAGATGCTGCGCTACGCCTCACCGCCTGTCGCCCAGGCATGGTGCCAAACCATGCTGGATACCCGCGGCGGCGCGCTGCTTAGCGCTCAGGTGCAAAACGACCTGCTGCTGCGCGCCACGGGCGGGGTAGGTTAGAGGCGGAACAGGCTAACCAGCTGCTTCAGGTGCGCGCCTTTTTCCCGTAGGGTCTGGGCCGTCTCTTCGCTGCGGGAAACGCGTTCGGCATTGACGTGTGTCGCATCGCCAATGTGGGTCATCGCCAGGTTCACCTGGTTAATCCCTGCCGACTGCTCGCGGGAGGCGTGGTTAATCTCCGTCACCAGCTGGTTGATATTGTCCATGTGGTCGATGATCGACGTCATGGCCTGACGCGTCTGCTCAGAGAGCGTGTGCCCTTCGGTGACCTTTTGCAGGGTATCATCGATCAGCGTCTCGATCTCTTTTACGGCGTTGGCGCTGCGGGCCGCGAGGGCGCGAACCTCCTGAGCCACCACGGCAAAGCCTTTCCCGTGCTCACCGGCGCGTGCGGCCTCAACCGCGGCGTTAAGGGCGAGAATGTTAGTCTGGAAGGCAATGGACTCAATCACCTGAGTGATATCCGCAATACGTTGGGAGGCGCTGCGGATATCGCTCATAGTCGCCACCGCACGTCCTACCGTCTGCCCGCCGCTCTGCACCGCCTGCGAGGTTTCGTTCACCAGATGCTGCGTCTGCTCCATGCTGGCCGCGTTTTGCTGCACGGTAGCGGCAAGCTGCTCCATGCTGGCAGAGGTCTCCTCCACGCTGCTCGCCTGCTTGTTGATTTGATCGCTGATTTCGCTGCTATCCGCCGCCAGGGCGTTGGTAGCGAAGTGAATATCGCCCGCCGCCTCGCGAACCTGATGCACCATGTTTTGCAGGCCGTTGCCGATGCCGTTGATAGCATGGATCAGCTGGCCCACTTCATCCTGACGCGTCGAGGTGAGGGAGGCGCGCAGATCTCCGGAGGCGTAGGTCTGGGCAAGGACCGTGACCTCGCGCAGCGGGCGGGTCAGCCAGCGGCGAGTGATGATGACAAACAGCGCGGCAAAGAGCAGGGAGACCAGCACGCCGGCAATCAAGAATTGGTTGCGCAGACGGGTCACATCCTGCAGCAGCACGGCCTTATCGACTTCGCCAACAATTGTCCAGTTCCAGCCCGGCAGGGCAGTCCAGGAGACCAGCAGGGTGCGGCCATCCTGAGTTTTACGCTCCAGCGTACCAGATGCCAGGGTCAACAGCTGCTGTTCAGCCTCCTCGCCCCACTGCGGACGCTGCCCCTCTTCGCGGGCGTGGAACAGCCAGGTGCCATAGTTTTTACCGGCGCTGCGGTTCAGAACGAAGAAATGCCCGCTCTCGCCCAGTCGGCGCTGGAGGATCTTGTCACGCATGATGTCCCAGGAGCGGGTGATATCCACGCCAACGAACAGGATGGCAATGGTTTTACCGCTGGCGTCCTTCATCGGTTGATACTGGGTGATGTAGCGCTTGCCAAACAGCAGCGCGAGTCCGCGATAGATATCACCGCGCAGGACGGGAGCCAGCGCCGGGCTGGCGCTGTCGAGCTGCGTACCGATAGCACGCTCGCCGTTCTCTTTACGCAGTGACGTCGCCACGCGCACAAAGCTATCACCGTTGCGCACGAACAGGGTCGCAATCGAGCCGGTGCGCTGGAGGAAGTCGTCCGGTATCGCGTTATTTTCGTGCAGCTCCGTCTCGCCGCCCTTCAGCAGGGGAACGGTGAGGCCGTTAATGGTGCGGGTTTGCGTTGCGTCGAGAGAGACCGGCTGGGGAATAAAGGTGCTGAACTGGCGGGTATAGCGCTCAACTTCGTCACTGAGGCTGCTGCTAAACATTTCAACCATATCGGCCACGCCGGTAGCCTGGTTATGCAGATCTTCAGTCGCCAGCGCTTCAAGCTGCTGGCTTGCCTTATGGCTCATCAGGGAGGTGAACAGCAGAAAAAGTGCTGCGACGCTAATGCCCGTCAACAACGACAGTTTTGTGCCTAAACCAGCACGGCGAATAAGAGCGATCATAGGGTGTCCGTTGCCCGAGAAGTGTGGCTCGTTCAACGGCAGCTACGCGCTAATATTTAGCGGATTTTTGTAACAAAATGCTACTAAAGTATATTGGCACACTTACAATATGGTAATTAAAAAGCAACAAAATGAGTAGCCACCGTTTTTAGGGGGCACAGCTCAAAATGTGATCGAGCCGAGCGGGGCTTAGGCGTAGAGGATCGCCTGCGCCTGCCAACTATTGGCGCTCTGCACCTCATCCATTTTGATGATGCGGTACCAGGACGCCCCCTGTTCATCGGCTTTCAGGGCAATGGCACGCTCTACATCCTGTACGCTGCCGGAGACGTTGCTTACGGAAATAAGGCCAATCTCATTCAGGCCAGTCACACAATCGGCGCTGGCAAACTCTGCAGACTGCGCGGTGGTGCTCACCAAACCAACTGAAAGCAGCAGCGACGTTAAAGCAAGAGATCGTTTCATAAATCCGCTCCTTTTACATGTTCCTGACCGACCCTGAATGATTGTAAGCGGGAAAAAGTCTACGGACGCAAAGCAGTGTAAATATCCTTTAAAAAACAATGCGCCATTACTGACGATACAAAATAGCCTGTCCGTATCGCTGGCCGGGGACCACCGTTTCATCATCTAAGAGAATGACATAGTAGTCCGCCTTCATGGCCGCCGCTTTGGCTTTAATTTCCGACTCAACGTCCATCGGCGATCCACGCACCATCACGCTAATGGTTTCCATCTTTTGCAAACCCGCCGTCTGGTTGCGGCTAATCTCCTGGGGCTGGTCGCTCACTGGCGGGGCCGGATGCGGCGTATTTTGCAGCATGCTACAGCCGCTGAGGCTCAGCGCTAAAAAAAGTGGTGTAAACCGATGCATAGCTTTCCCTCGTTTCCCGTTAGCCCTGTCCCGTTAGCGATAGTGTAGTGCTTCCTTTAATAACCTTATGGAGAATGTTCCCATTTTGTTAGCTCTCACGCTATTTTCCGCTGTAAATAATGCGAAAGCGTAATGTACTTCTCACTGTTTTCTTGCACACGCAGCGGCAGCGGCTTGCGTAGAGCAGGGGGACGTGGCATACCAAGGGCTTTATCAGGAGATCGCCATGATCGAACTTGAAACGCGCCAGCTGGCAGGCATTGAGATCCTGCACGCCGCACCCACCGGAAAACTCACCGTTCCCCTGCCTACGGTGGTGTTTTATCACGGCTTTGGCTCATCAAAGCTGGTTTACAGCTACTTCGCCGTTGCGCTGGCGCAGGCAGGTTTTCGGGTGGTGATGCCCGATGCGCGCGATCACGGAGCACGTTTTAACGGTGACGAGCAGGCGCGGCTGGGTCAGTTCTGGCAGATCCTACAGAGCAACTTTGATGAGTTTCCGGCGCTGCGGAATGCGCTGGCGCATGAAGGCTGGGTTGCAGAGGGGCGTCTGGCGGTGGGTGGCGCGTCAATGGGCGGTATGACGGCGCTTGGCCTGATGTCGCATCACCCGGAGCTGGTGTGCGTCGCCAGCCTGATGGGCTCCGGTTACTTTACCTCACTTTCCCAAACGCTGTTCCCGCCGCAGGCAGAGACGGCCGCGGAGCTGAATAATATTGTCGCCCCGCTGGCCGACTGGGACGTTGCGGATCGTTTGGCACAGCTTGCTTCCCGTCCGCTGCTGCTGTGGCACGGTGAAGACGATGACGTCGTCCCGGCGGCTGAATCGCACCGCCTGCATCGGGCGCTACAGGATGCAGGCCTGGATCGGCATCTTACCTGCAGCTGGGAGGCGGGGGTTCGCCATCGCATCACCCCGGCGGCGCTGGAGGCGGCAGTAGGCTTCTTTAATGCGCATCTTTAAACGCGCATCACCTTAACGCCCTGCGCCTCAAGCTGCTTAACAATCTCCGGGCTGGCCTGCTTGCCGGTGATTACGATATCGATCTGGTCAGCGCGGCTAAACAGCATTCCGGCGCGCTCGCCGACCTTGCTGCTGTCTACCAGCACCACCAGTTTGCCAACCACGTTAAGCATCTTCTGCTCGGCCATCGCCGTCAGCATGTCGGTTTTATAGAGGCCGTCGGCGGTCAGGCCGATGCCGCTGGTAAACATCCAGTGCCCGGCATAGAGGCTGTTTTCACTGCCCTGTGGGCTCAGGGTGATGGACTGGCTCTTGTTGTACTGCCCGCCCATGATCACTACGCTCTCGTGCTCCTGATCGATCAGGTAGTTCGCCAGCGGCAGATAGTTAGTGATGATCTGCACCGGCCTGCCGCACATTTCACGGCCCAGCAAAAAGGCCGTTGAACCGCAGTTAATCACCACGCTTTCGCCAGCGTTGACCAGCAGCGCCGCTGCTTTAGCGATACGCATCTTCTCGTCGAGATGCTGCGCCTGGTGGATGTTCATTGGCGACCAGCGTGGTCGCTGCTGGCTAATGATGGCCTCTGCGCCGTTGCGGACCTTTTTCAGCCTGCCGCTCTCATCAAGTTTATTAATGTCGCGACGCGCCGTAGCGGGGGAGACGCCAAGCCGGTCAATGACCTGCTCTACGGTCACAAACCCGGTCTGCGCCAGCTGTTCAAGTAAAATTTGGTGTCGTTGCGCTTCCGTCATGAGCTATGCCGATTAAACATGATTTTTTACGATATTATTTGAAATAGTCGTGAATTACTAAGCCTACAGCGAAAAAGTGCCGGGCTTAGCCGGCACGCTCTGCGCTTTACAAGAAGGATTTAAACGGCAGGTCAGGCTCGCAGGTAAAGCAGTCGTCAAACCCGCGTGGAAAGTGGAACTCCAGATTGTCCTTGTCCAGCGGCCAGGTGAACTTGCCGCCCGGCTGCCAGATAAAGGGCTTAAAGCCATACTTCAGGCGATCTTTTTTCATCTCCCACAGGACCCGGATCTCCTGCGGATCGGCCTGGAAGTTTGACCAGATATCGTGATGGAACGGAATAACCACTTTGGTGTTCAGCGCTTCCGCCATGCGCAGGATATCGGCGCTGGTCATCTTATCGGTAATGCCGCGCGGGTTCTCGCCGTAGGATCCCAGCGCAACGTCTATCTGATGCTCGTTGCCGTGCTTCGCATAGTAGTTGGAGTAGTGGGAGTCGCCGCTGTGGTACAGGGAGCCGCCCGGCGTCTTGAACAGATAGTTTACGGCGCGCAGATCCATGCCGTCCGGCAGCACGCCTGCGGCTTTTTGATCCACCGGCAGGGTGATCAGTGCCGTACGGTCGAAGGCATCCAGGGCGTGGATCTCAATATCCTTCACCTTCACCACGTCACCGGGTTTCACGACGATGCAGCGCTCCCGGGGCACGCCCCAGCCGACCCACAGATCGACGCAGGTTTGCGGCCCGATAAAGGGTACGTCGCTGGCGCAGTTCTGCATCACGGCGGCGGCGACGTTAACGTCGATATGATCGTTGTGATCGTGTGTGGCCAGTACGGCGTCGATCTCACGGATAGCAAAAGGATCGAGCACAAACGGCGTGGTGCGCAGGTTTGGCTGAAGCTTTTTCACGCCAGCCATGCGCTGCATCTGATGGCCGTTTTTCATCAGCGGGTTGCCGTGGCTCTGCTTACCCGTACCACACCAGAGATCGACACAGACGTTAGTGCTGCCCTCTGATTTGAGCCAGATCCCGGTGCAGCCCAGCCACCACATAGCAAAGGTGCCAGGAGCGACGCGCTCCTGCTCAATCTCTTCATTTAGCCAGCTACCCCACTCTGGAAAGGTGCTCAGGATCCAGGATTCTCGGGTAATGGTCTCCACTTTACTCATCGCGCTACTCCTTACAGGTAGTCAATATAAATCATTTTATGATTCCTTTTGATTTATGTTGTCACCGTTTTATCAACAGCGCAACGGAAAAATGTGGCTTTAAAAAAGCGTCAAGATAAGGGATTCCTACCTATATCCTGCTTTAAATAAGCCTTTTCTTGTTTAAATAATTGATTTTATTGAGTATTAAATACATACATTTATTGCCGTATGTAATGTAGGGAAATAAAATGCGTGGCGTATCACAAATAATCATATTCAATCTTTTTGTGATTATTTTTGATGGGTAGAGTAGTGGTACATCCTGTGACGGGTCGCAAGATCCGCTACATTCACCCTCTGGAGAGCGTTATGGAGACCCTCTACACCCTCTTTACCGTGTTCTTTAACCAGGTCATGACCAACGCCCCGCTGCTGCTGGGCATTGTCACCTGTCTGGGCTATATGCTGTTGCGTAAAAGCGTGAGCGTTATTATCAAGGGCACGATCAAAACGATCATCGGTTTTATGCTTCTGCAGGCCGGATCCGGGATCCTTACCAGCACCTTTAAACCGGTCGTAGCCAAAATGTCAGAGGTCTACGGCATTAACGGTGCCATCTCTGATACCTACGCCTCTATGATGGCCACCATCGACCGCATGGGAGATGCCTACAGCTGGGTGGGTTATGCGGTGCTGTTGGCGCTGGCGCTAAATATTATTTACGTCCTGTTCCGGCGCATCACCGGTATCCGCACCATTATGCTGACTGGCCACATCATGTTTCAGCAGGCGGGGTTGATCGCGGTCTCCTTCTATATCTTCGGCTATCCGATGTGGACCACCATTATCTGTACCGCCGTGCTGGTCTCCCTCTACTGGGGGATCACCTCGAACATGATGTACAAGCCGACCCAGGAGGTCACCGACGGCTGTGGTTTCTCCATCGGTCATCAGCAGCAGTTCGCCTCCTGGATTGCCTATAAAGTTGCCCCCTATTTGGGCAAAAAAGAGGAGAGCGTTGAGGATCTTAAGCTGCCGGGCTGGCTGAATATCTTCCATGACAACATCGTCTCAACGGCCATTGTGATGACGATTTTCTTTGGCGCCATTCTGCTCTCCTTCGGCACCGACGTGGTTCAGGCCATGGCGGGTAAAACTCACTGGACTATCTATATCCTGCAAACCGGTTTCTCCTTCGCGGTTGCCATCTTCATCATCACTCAGGGCGTGCGCATGTTTGTCGCCGAACTCTCTGAGGCGTTTAACGGTATCTCCCAGCGGTTGATCCCTGGCGCCGTGCTGGCGATTGACTGTGCGGCAATCTATAGCTTCGCGCCGAACGCGGTGGTGTGGGGCTTTATGTGGGGCACCATCGGCCAGCTGATCGCGGTTGGCATCCTGGTGGGCTGCGGCTCGTCCATCCTGATCATTCCAGGCTTTATTCCGATGTTCTTCTCCAACGCCACCATTGGCGTCTTTGCCAACCACTTCGGCGGCTGGCGCGCGGCGCTAAAAATCTGCCTGGTCATGGGGATGATTGAAATCTTCGGCTGCGTGTGGGCGGTGAAGCTTACAGGTATGAGCGCCTGGATGGGCATGGCGGATTGGTCAATTCTGGCACCGCCCATGATGCAGGGCTTCTACTCACTCGGTATCGCCTTTATGGCCGTCATTTTGCTTATCGCGCTGGCCTATATGTTCTTCGCAGGACGCTCGCTGCGTGCTGAAGAAGATGCAGAAAAACAACTGACAAAACAGTCTGCTTTATAAGGAGTTTTGGTTATGACCGTACGTATTCTGGCTGTATGTGGTAATGGGCAAGGCAGCTCCATGATCATGAAAATGAAAGTGGATCAGTTTTTAACCGAGGCAAATATTGATCACACGGTGAACAGCTGCGCAGTAGGGGAATATAAAAGTGAACTGAACGGCGCGGACATCATCATTGCCTCTACCCATATCGCCGGTGAAATTTCCGTTTCCGGCAATAAGTATGTGGTTGGCGTACGCAACATGCTGTCGCCTGCTGATTTCGGCCCGAAGCTGTTGGAGGTGATCAAAGAACACTTCCCGCAGGATGTGAAGTAAGGACACCTCATGAAACTACGTGATTCGCTGGCACAGAACCACTCTATTCGTTTGCAGGCAGAAGCTGAAACCTGGCAAGACGCCGTAAAAATAGGTGTCGACCTGCTGGTGGCTGCCGACGTGGTGGAGCCGCGCTATTACCAGGCCATTCTCGATGGCGTCGAGCAGTTTGGTCCCTATTTTGTGATCGCCCCAGGGCTGGCAATGCCCCATGGCCGCCCGGAGGAGGGCGTCAAAAAAACCGGTTTTGCCCTGGTGACCCTGAAGAAGCCGCTGGCGTTTAACCACGACGATAACGACCCGGTCGATATCCTGATCACGATGGCGGCCGTCGATGCCAATACCCATCAGGAGGTCGGCATCATGCAAATCGTTAATTTGTTTGACGATGAAGCCAATTTTGACCGCTTACGTGCCTGCCGTACCGAGCAGGAGGTTCTTGATTTAATTGATAACGCCACTGCGGCGGCAGCTTAAAAGGAAGACGATGATGCCATTACCGATGTTACAGGTCGCGCTGGATAACCAGACCCTTGCCGATGCTTACGCCACTACACGGCTGATTGCCGAAGAGGTAGATATTATTGAAGTGGGTACCATCCTCTGCGTAGGGGAAGGGGTACGTGCAGTACGCGATCTTAAGGCGCTCTATCCACATAAAATTGTGCTGGCCGACGCTAAAATTGCCGATGCCGGGAAGATCCTCTCGCGTATGTGCTTTGAGGCCAACGCCGACTGGGTCACGGTGATCTGCTGTGCGGATATCAACACCGCCAAAGGCGCGCTCGACGTCGCCCACGAGTTTAACGGCGATGTGCAGATCGAGCTGACCGGCTTCTGGAGGTGGGAGCAGGCGCAGGCCTGGCGGGAAGCGGGCATTCAGCAGGTAGTCTACCACCGCAGCCGTGATGCGCAGGCGGCGGGCGTGGCCTGGGGCGAGGCGGATATCAGCGCGATCAAACGCCTGGCGGACATGGGCTTTAAGGTCACCGTCACCGGCGGTCTGGCGCTGGAAGATCTGCCGCTGTTTAAAGGCATTCCCATCCACGTGTTTATCGCCGGGCGCAGCATCCGCGATGCCGCCGATCCGGTGCAGGCCGCGCGGCAGTTTAAACGCTCAATCGCCCAGCTGTGGGGTTAAGGAGCGGCTATGCTGTCGAAAACTGTGCCGCTTGGCATCTATGAAAAAGCGCTCCCTGCTGGGGAGTGCTGGTACGAGCGTCTTACTCTGGCGAAAACGCTGGGCTTCGACTTTGTTGAAATGTCGATCGACGAAACCGACGTCCGGCTGGCTCGGCTGAGCTGGAGCCAGGAGCAGCGTCTGGCGCTGGTAAAAGCGGTTGCCGACACCGGGGTGCGGGTTCCCTCCATGTGCCTGAGCGCCCATCGCCGCTTTCCGCTGGGCAGTGAAGATGACGCGGTGCGCACCCAGGGGCTGGAGATTATGCGTCGCGCCATTCATCTGGCGCAGGACGTCGGTATCCGTGTGATCCAGCTGGCGGGCTATGACGTCTACTATCAGCAGGCCAACGACGAGACGCGCCACCGTTTTCGCGATGGCTTGAAGGAGAGCGTCGAGATGGCCAGCCGTGCGCAGGTCACGCTGGCGATGGAGATCATGGACTACCCCCTGATGAACTCTATCAGCAAAGCGCTTGGCTATACCCACTACCTGAATAACCCCTGGTTCCAGCTCTATCCGGATATCGGCAACCTCTCGGCGTGGGATAACGACGTGCAGATGGAGCTGCAGGCGGGCAGCGGGCATATCGTGGCGGTGCACGTGAAGGATACGCAACCCGGCGTCTTTAAAAACGTTCCCTTCGGCAGCGGCGTGGTGGATTTTGAACGCTGCTTCCGCACGCTGAAAGAGAGCGGCTACTGTGGGCCTTACCTGATCGAGATGTGGAGCGAGACGGCGGCCGATCCGCTTCAGGAGGTGGCGAAGGCACGGGCGTGGGTTTGCGAGCGTATGGCGCGCGCCGGACTGCTGGAGGATGACCATGCAACAGCTTAAGCAGCAGGTTTTAGACGCCAATTTGGATCTGCCGCGCTACGGCCTGGTGACCTTTACCTGGGGCAACGTCAGCGCCATCGACAGAGCGCGTGGGCTGGTGGCCATCAAGCCCAGCGGCGTGTCCTATGACGCGCTGAAGGCTGACGATATCGTAATAGTGGATCTGCAAGGCGAGGTCGTGGAGGGTAAATTGCGACCCTCTTCCGATACCGCTACCCATCTGGCGCTCTATCGCCGCTATCCCTCCCTCGGCGGGGTGGTGCATACCCACTCCACGCACGCCACCGCCTGGGCGCAGGCCGGGCTGGCGATCCCGGCGCTGGGCACTACCCATGCAGACTACTTTCTGGGAGATATCCCCTGCACGCGGGCGTTAACCGAGCAGGAGGTGCAGGGTGAGTATGAGCTGAACACAGGCAGGGTGATTATCGAAACGCTGAAGGAGGGCGAGCCGCTGCATACCCCAGGCGTGGTGGTTTATCAGCACGGTCCCTTTGCCTGGGGCAAAGATGCGCACGATGCGGTGCACAACGCAGTGGTGATGGAGGAGGTGGCGCGGATGGCGTGGATCGCGCGCGGTATCAACCCTAGCCTGAAGCCCATCGATGGCTATCTGATGGATAAACACTTTATGCGTAAGCACGGCTCACACGCCTACTATGGGCAAAAGTAGTGGGCAGAAAAAGTAGTGCTGCTATGGATTAGCGTGGGTATCGTCACTGAGCAGGGCCTGTATCTCCTTCTCTGTGACGGTATCGTATTGCGCGGCACTATTACGATTGATATAGACCACGCCTAAGCTCATCACGTCATCCATACTGCGTTCCGGATGCGGATCGACATAAATAGCCGCCGTTGCGCTAGCGCTCAACAGCCACGCCATAAGAAGTGGAATAGTAATTCTTTTCATCATGTTGCACCCTCACTCATCAACGGCTCACTGATGCGCGATTGTAAAGGAGACGTTCTTCACTCGCGTTCGGGCTTATATAAAGTGTATGTCCTGGCGGGCAAACTCACCGCGATCGTTTCTGTTGTAGTTGTGCAAAAAAGTTGTGCAAAAATTCACCGCAATGCTGATTGACCAAGCTTAGCCTCGCCAGAAAAGGGCGCTTTACGCTTTGTGCGAATTATTTGTGCAATCACCTTGAGTTCGTCGGGCTTCGCAAGTATGATTACGCGTCAATTTTTCAGCCGCCTTTCAAACACGTTCCTTGCTTCCATGGGCCGCGGCTGACCCTGACAGGAGGCTGAATAATCCGTAAGGAGCAATTCGATGCGTCATTACGAAATCGTTTTTATGGTCCATCCTGACCAGAGCGAACAGGTTCCGGGCATGATCGAGCGTTACACTGGTGCTATTACTGCAGCAGAAGGCACGATCCACCGTCTGGAAGACTGGGGCCGCCGTCAGCTGGCTTATCCGATCAACAAACTGCACAAAGCACACTACGTTCTGCTGAACGTTGAAGCGCCGCAGGAAGCGATCGATGAGCTGGAAACTAACTTCCGCTTCAACGATGCCGTTATCCGCAGCATGGTTATGCGTACCAAAAACGCTGTTACTGAAGCATCTCCGATGGTTAAAGCGAAAGACGAGCGCCGTGAGCGTCGCGATGATTTCGCTAACGAAACCGCAGATGCTGAAGATGCTGGGGATTCTGAAGAGTAATTTCTGATGACCAACCGTCTGGTGTTGTCCGGCACCGTGTGCAGGATGCCCCTTCGCAAGGTCAGCCCATCAGGAATACCTCACTGCCAGTTCGTGCTTGAGCACCGCTCTGTGCAGGAGGAAGCCGGTTTTCACCGGCAGGCGTGGTGTCAAATGCCTGTAATAATCAGCGGGCAAGAGAACCAGGCCATTACTCACAGTATAACGGTCGGTAGCGCAGTTACCGTGCAGGGGTTCATTAGCTGCCATAAGGCAAAGAATGGCCTGAGCAAACTGGTTCTGCATGCCGAGCAGATTGAATTGATAGATTCTGGAGACTAGCCAAATGGCACGTTATTTCCGTCGTCGCAAGTTCTGCCGTTTCACCGCGGAAGGCGTTCAAGAGATCGACTATAAAGATATCGCAACGCTGAAAAACTACATCACCGAAAGCGGTAAGATTGTCCCAAGCCGTATCACCGGTACCCGTGCAAAATATCAGCGTCAGCTGGCTCGCGCTATCAAACGCGCTCGCTACCTGTCCCTGCTGCCGTACACTGATCGTCATCAGTAATCGGGCACGGTCCATTAATACGACTTTGAGAGGATAAGGTAATGCAAGTTATTCTGCTTGATAAAGTAGCAAACCTCGGTAGCCTGGGTGACCAGGTTAACGTTAAAGCGGGCTACGCTCGTAACTTCCTGGTACCACAGGGCAAAGCTGTTCCTGCTACCAAGAAAAACGTTGAATTCTTCGAAGCACGCCGTGCTGAACTGGAAGCTAAACTGGCTGACGTTCTGACCGCTGCTGAAGCTCGCGCTGAGAAAATCAACGCACTGGGCACCGTTACCATCGCGTCTAAAGCAGGCGACGAAGGTAAACTGTTCGGTTCCATCGGTACTCGCGACATCGCTGATGCTGTAACTGCAGCTGGCGTTGACGTAGCTAAGAGCGAAGTTCGCCTGCCGAACGGCGTTCTGCGTACTACCGGTGAGCACGAAGTGGACTTCCAGGTTCACAGCGAAGTGTTTGCTAAAGTTATCATCAACGTGGTTGCTGAGTAATCTGCGACTCTCGTTTGAGATAACACCGAAACGCCTGCCTCGTGCAGGCGTTTTGCTTTTTGCGACCCCGCCGACACTCCCAACGGTGCTGGGTATCAATTCCTCACCCCTTCACTGATAATAAATCAAAACACGATTTTAATTTTGGTGAGGAAATGGAAACAGTCTCTTCAGTACCGGTTTTCGCCCGTAGAAACGTCGCCTACGCCGGAGCTACGCTCTGCTGTCTGCTCTGGGGCAGCTCCTATCCCGCCATTAAGAGCGGCTATGAACTCTTTGCTATCGCCACCGACGATATCCCCTCGAAGATCGTCTTTGCTGGCTATCGCTTTCTGTTTGCCGGTGTTCTGCTGCTGCTGTTTGCCATGGCGCAGCGCAAACCCATCGCCCGGCTCAGCCAGCGCCAGTATGGGCAGATCGCTATTCTCGGCCTGACGCAAACCTCGATTCAGTACATCTTCTTCTATATCGGCCTCGCGTTTACCACCGGGGTGAAAGGCTCAATCATGAACGCCACGGGCACCTTCTTCAGCGTGCTGCTGGCCCACCTTATCTATAAAAATGACAGGCTCAGCTACAACAAGAGCATCGGCTGCGTGCTGGGCTTTGCCGGGGTGATGCTGGTGAACGTCAACCCTTCGCTGCTGGATTTCAGCTTTAGCATGATGGGGGACGGTTTTGTGGTACTGGCGGCGTTTATACTGTCGGCCTCGATGCTGTATGGTAAACGCATCTCGCAAACCGTCGATCCAACGGTAATGACCGGCTGGCAGCTGGCGTTTGGCGGTGGGGTATTGGTGCTGGGGGGTTATCTTACCGGCGGCACGCTGGCAGTGCATAGCGTGCAAGCGGCGGTGCTCCTCGGCTATCTGACGCTGCTCTCATCCATCGCCTTTGCCCTGTGGAGCGTTCTGCTGAAGTACAACCGCGTCAGCATGATTGCGCCGTTTAACTTTGTCGTCCCGGTGGCGGGCACGGTGCTGTCGGCGATCTTCCTTGGGGAGAATATCCTGGAGATGAAATACGCCATTGCGCTGGTGCTGGTCTGCTCGGGGATCTGGTGGGTTAATAAACCCAAAGCATGAATCGGGAAAACGCCGGATGGCGCTTCGCTTATCCGGCCTACAAAAGAGATCGCCCCATTAAGCATCCGTGCTACTGGGCATAATATTAGCGGGCGCGGATAAAGCTGCCGTTGGCCTGGCGGGTAAACAGCACGTCGCCATCGCCGGTTTCAATCGTCAGGCCGGTAACCACACCGCTGGCGTTCTGGCGGATCTTCACCACCTGACCGGTTTGCAGCGTGCTGAGCGGCTTGCCGTTGCCCTCGACCTGTGCCATCGCGTAAACATCCGTTGCTGGCAGGTTATGATCGCGGAACAGCTGGGCCAGGGTTTGACCCGATGCGATGCGATAGGTCCGCCACTGCTGATCAATACCCCCTGACTCCTGGAAAGGCTGCACGACACTGTTCTGTGTCGGCTGCGGCTGCGTCTCTTCCGGCTGCTCCTGCTCCTGGATTGGCTCCGGGGCCACCGGTGCAACCAGTTGGGGATCGCTCACCGTAGGCGCTAGCTGCGGCTGAGCGTTGGTAGACGGCTGGGAAGGGGCGATATCCAGCTGCGCGTCGCGCCTGACGGGCGCATCATCGCCGCTGTCCCCGGAAGGCAGCAAAAGGCCGATGACTACAAGCAGCGCCGCAATAATGATGCCGCGACGGTGCGCAGGGGGCAGCGGATCCATAATGCGAAAGTTATCCGGCGCGTACCAGATTTTCGCCAGAGTCGGTTTCAGTGCAAATCGCCCGGGCATGGCTTTCCTCCTGCTCCGCGTCGTTATTTTCCTGTATCACTGAGTATAGATTGCTAACTGCCTGACTCGCGTAGTAAAGCGCTCTTTCGTGACCTGGGATCGGGAATAATCTTACCCCTCTCTATTGTTTCTTTTTCGCTGCGATTTGTCACCCTCCCTGCGACAAAGTTTTACCCGGTGCGGCGTGGCTGCTATGCTGCCCGCTACTTTTAATACGATGAAAGGAAAACCCATGACAACCCCGACGTTTGACACTATCGAAGCACAGGCAAGTTACGGTATCGGCCTGCAGGTAGGCCAGCAGCTGAGCGAGTCTGGCCTCCAGGGCCTGCTGCCGGAAGCGCTGGTTGCCGGTATTGCCGACGCGCTGGCAGGTAAACAGCCTGCTGTGCCGGTGGATGTTGTTCATCGTGCGCTGCGTGAAATTCACGAGCGTGCCGATGCGGTGCGTCGCGAGCGTTTTGCCGCGATGGCTGAAGAGGGCGTGAAGTATCTGGACGAGAACCGCGAGCGTGAAGGCGTGAACAGCACCGAATCTGGCCTGCAGTTCCGCGTGATCAAGCAGGGCGAGGGCGCTATCCCGGCGCGTACCGACCGCGTGCGCGTGCACTACACCGGTAAACTGACGGACGGTTCAGTCTTTGACAGCTCCGTCGCCCGTGGCGAGCCGGCTGAGTTTCCGGTTAACGGCGTGATCCCAGGCTGGATCGAAGCGCTGACCCTGATGCCGGTAGGCTCTAAGTGGGAGCTGACCATTCCGCAGAACCTGGCCTACGGCGAACGTGGCGCGGGCGCATCGATCCCGCCGTTCAGCACCCTGGTGTTTGAAGTCGAGCTGCTGGAAATCCTGTAACGCCGCTAAACGATTCCTCTCCCCAAACGGGGGGAGGAAGCAATACCTCCGCATATCCTCCACGCTTTACACAAATGTCGATACTTAATCTTGCAAATGCTTTTTTTGCGTGTATTTTTGTGAGCCAAATCAAGTTAGGGTTGTGATATCACACTCATTTTTAACATAAGTGTAACATTGCTTTTAAATCGCAGTATTCATCCCTCCGATTCTTACCTAATATCGATGAGTCCACATTCAGGCGCCCTGCGCGTCAGCAATGAAAGGCCAGAAGAGCCTCAACAACACAGACAGGTACAGGAAATAAACACATGGTAGATCAAATCAAAGTCGCTACCGACGAGCAGGCCCCGGCCGAGCCGTCGCTACGGCGTCATCTCACTAACCGTCATATTCAGCTTATTGCCATTGGAGGTGCCATCGGTACCGGGCTGTTTATGGGATCGGGTAAAACAATCAGTCTTGCCGGCCCGTCGATCATATTTGTTTATATGATCATCGGCTTTATGCTCTTTTTCGTGATGCGCGCCATGGGCGAGCTGCTGCTGTCGAACCTTGAGTACAAGTCGTTCAGCGACTTTGCCGCCGATCTGCTTGGCCCGTGGGCGGGCTACTTTACCGGCTGGACCTACTGGTTCTGCTGGGTAGTAACCGGTATGGCGGACGTGGTGGCCATTACCGCCTACGCCCAGTTCTGGTTCCCTGGCCTGTCGGACTGGGTAGCCTCGCTGGCGGTGATCGGGCTGCTGCTGAGCCTTAACCTGGCGACAGTGAAGCTGTTCGGCGAGATGGAGTTCTGGTTTGCGATGATTAAAATCGTCGCCATCGTGTCGCTGATTATCGTCGGCGTGGTGATGGTCATGATGAATTTCCAGTCGCCAACCGGCGTTGAGGCCTCTTTTACCCACCTGTGGGATGACGGCGGCTGGTTCCCGAAAGGGCTGAGCGGCTTCTTTGCTGGCTTCCAGATTGCGGTCTTTGCCTTTGTTGGTATCGAGCTGGTAGGCACCACGGCGGCGGAAACGAAGGATCCAGAGAAGTCGCTGCCGCGCGCGATTAACTCTATCCCTATCCGTATCATTATGTTCTACGTCTTCGCGCTGATTGTGATCATGTCCGTGACGCCGTGGAGCTCCGTAGTACCGAACAAAAGCCCGTTTGTGGAGCTGTTTGTGCTGGTGGGTCTGCCAGCGGCGGCGAGCATCATCAACTTTGTGGTGCTGACCTCGGCGGCCTCTTCGGCGAACAGCGGCGTCTTCTCTACCAGCCGGATGCTGTTTGGCCTGGCCCAGGATGGCGTGGCACCAAAGAGCTTCGGCAAGCTGTCGAAGCGTGCCGTACCGGCAACCGGCCTGACCTTCTCCTGCATCTGCCTGCTGGGCGGCGTGGTGATCCTCTACGTTAACCCGAGCGTGATTGAAGCGTTCACCATGATCACCACCGTATCGGCGATCCTGTTTATGTTCGTCTGGACCATTATTCTCTGCTCGTATCTGGTCTACCGTAAGCGCCGTCCGGAGCTGCACGCGAAGTCCATCTACAAGATGCCGCTGGGCAAGGTGATGTGCTGGGTATGCATGGCGTTCTTCGCCTTTGTGCTGGTGCTGCTGACCCTGGAAGAGGATACCCGTCAGGCGCTGATCGTTACGCCGCTGTGGTTTGTAGTGCTGGGGGCATTCTGGCTGCTAGTCGGCAAGAAGCGCGTAGAGAGTTTCCGCAAGTAAGAGAGTCTGTAGGCCCGGCAGGCGTAGCGCCGCCGGGCAATACAAGGTTTACTCTCCCGCTAACGCACGCGGGAAGAGCACGTTATTCTCCAGGCTGATGTGCTCCATCAGATCGTCAATCAGCTCGTTAATCCCGTTATACATCGCCTTCCACGTTGTGCAGGCCTCCGGCGGCGGCGTTACGTTATGAGTGGTGTGTTTGATCACCTCCAGCAGCTCGCCCGCCTCATCATGCTCGCTCTCCATTACGCTTACCGGTCCCGCCGCATGGCTGCCCTGACCCTGTTTGATCATTGGAAAGAGGATCCGCTCCTCTTTCATCATGTGGTTAGTGAGCTCCTCATGCAGCATGGTCAGGTATTTGGTCAGCCCGCGCGGCACGTTCGGTTTATCGGCGTGTACGCGCTCAACCTTAGTGGCCTGAAGGATCAGCTCTGGAAGCTGCTCGCGGTGCCTGTCGTGATAGCGGACGATGATATGATCGATAATCTCGGCCAGCGGGGCCACGCGCCACTCTTTGTCCACCGGCTGCTCGGCCAGCTTCGCCAGCGCGGCCTCAATTTCTTCAACGTTTAGCGCTTTACGCTGGGCTGCACGGGCCAGCGTCTGCTTACCGCCGCAGCAGTAGTCCATATCGTACTGACGGAACAGGGCCGAGGCCCGAGGGATAGAGAGCGCTAGCTCACCTAAAGATTGATCGCGAAAGGCCATAACAGTTACCTCGATGTGAAAATAATAAGATGCATTTTAAATGCATCTTTAAAAAGGCGCTATAACCCTTTAGCGGCAGGGGTAAAAATGAGATGTACTTCACAATTTCGTTCAAGAAGCGGCCACGACTGCCGATAGATACAGGCCAGACAATATCCTGCATCCTAAAAGGCAATATATGTTTAAACGTATGAAAGTCATTACCCTGTTGATTTCAGTCCTGCTGGCGCTAGGCGTCATGCAGCTGATCTCAGCCAGCGTGTTCATTACCGCGCTCAATAACGATAAAGATAATTTCAATGTTTCTCAGCTCTCCAGCCAAAACGTCGCCGAGTTTACCGACGCATGGATTAGCCTGAACCAGGTCCGCGTGACCCTCAACCGCGGCATGCTGCGCCTGCAAAGCAGCGAGGCGAGCCAGGTTAACGGCGGGCAGCTCGGCGAGCTGGTCACCATCGCGAAAAACTTGCTGGCAGAGGCTAAGGACCATTACGACAAATACTATGCGCTGCCGGAAACGCCGGGAATGGACGAGCATATGGCTGACCGTCTGGAAGAGCAGTATCGTAACTACTCTACGACCCTGACCCAGATGAACACCTTGCTGGCGCAAGGCGATCTGACGGGAATGTTCAAACAGAACGCCGAGCAGAAGCAGAAAGCGATGCAGGAGGTCTACCGTGAATGGCGTCAGGCGCAGGCAGATCTGGCCAGCAAAGGCGTGAAAGATAACGAGAGCGACTACAAACGTATTCTGTGGATCCTCTCAGCCATCATGCTGGTGGTGATCGCCGTGATTATTACCAGCTGGATTGCGATGCGCCGTGTGTTGCTCCAGCCGCTGGATGAGGTACTCGGTCACATCCGCGCTATCGCCGCAGGCGATCTGACCCGGCCAATTGCTGCCGAAGGCAAAAACGAAATGGCGCTGCTGGCGCATAATGTGAAGGAGATGCAGACGGCGCTGGCGAACACGGTTGGCGTGGTGCGTGGCGGGGCTGACGTAATCTATACCGGGGCGAGCGAGATCTCCACCGGCAGCAACGATCTCTCTTCCCGTACCGAACAGCAGGCGGCCTCTCTGGAAGAGACGGCAGCCAGCATGGAGCAGCTGACGGCGACCGTGAAGCAGAATGCCGATAACGCTCGTCAGGCCTCCCGTCTGGCGCTGGATGCCTCCTCTACCGCGAAGAAAGGCGGCAGCGTCGTAGAGAGCGTGGTGCGGACGATGGATGAGATCGCCACCAGCTCCCATAAGATTGCTCAGATCACCAACGTGATTGACGGCATTGCCTTCCAGACTAACATTCTGGCGCTGAACGCGGCGGTAGAAGCAGCGCGTGCCGGTGAGCAGGGTCGGGGCTTTGCCGTTGTTGCTGGCGAGGTACGTACCCTTGCCCAGCGCAGCGCCCAGGCGGCGAAAGAGATTAAAGGCCTGATTGATGACTCTGGCGACCGCGTCGACGCAGGCTCTGCGCTGGTGAATCAGGCTGGGGAGACCATGGCAGAGATTGTTAGCGCCGTCACCCGCGTGACCGACATCATGGGCGAAATAGCCTCTGCTTCTGATGAGCAGAGCCGTGGTATCGATCAGGTCGGCCAGGCGGTAGCAGAGATGGACCGTGTGACCCAGCAGAACGCCTCGCTGGTGCAGGAGTCTGCCGCCGCCGCCGCCGCGCTGGAGGAGCAGTCCGCTCGCCTGAGCGAGGCAGTCGCGGTGTTTAAGATCGCTCGTGAAGATAGTCGCTAATGTTCTAATAATGTGCCGGGCGGCACTGCGTTTGCCCGGCCTAATGAACCGGTTTTCCCCTTACGGCCAGCGTGACACCCACGACCAGTAGCAGAATACCGGATGCGGTTAGCACGGGCGGCAGGCTCTGGCGCAGCAGGAAAGTATAGAGCAGCCCCGCTAATGTTTCGAAGACAATCAGCGGACCTAAAATCACCGTCGGCAGCTTCTGGCTGGCGATATTCCAGCACAGCGCACCCACCCACGAGCAGAGCACGGCAATCGCCACCATTAATCCAATGAATACCCAAGGGCGCGGTCCAAACGGCAGCGCAAATTCGGGTTGCTGACCAGCCAGCCAGCCACAGACGACGACGTAGCCCAACAGGGAGACCGGCAGGGTCACCAGCGCCTGGGCCGTGGCCCACATCATCGGGTTTTTATCCGGATTCTCCCGCAGCCAGCGGGCGTTGCGCAGCGCATACCACGCCCAGCAAATCACTGAGATAGCGGCAAGCAGAATGCCAGAGACGTAGCGCCATCCGTCCAAATTTGCCACACCGTGCTGCAGCTCGGCGACGTTCACGCACGCCAGGCCGATAGCAATACACACGAGCGCGGGCACCATCTTCGACCAGGCCAGCTTGCCATCGCGATGGCTGTAGAGCAGGTTGGCAAAAACCGGGATCACCACTGGCAGCGTGCCGATAATCATGGTGGATACCGGTGCGCCGGTACGCTGAATCGCGCTTGCCAGGCAGGCGTAATAGATCAGGTTGCCCATCATGGTCAGTGCCAGCGCGGTGAGCCAGTCCCGGCGGGTTAGCTTTTGCAGGCGTTTACGCCCGAGCCACGCCAGCGGCACGGCGATCAGCCCCAGCGCCAGGTAGCGCCCCATCGACTGCAGCAGCGCCGGGTACTCTGGCACAATCAATGGCCCGACAAAAATCAATCCCCACATTAAGCCTGCAAACAGGGCATACAGCACGCCGCTAATCATTTTTTCTCATCTACCTCATTTGAACCAGCACGCAGTGTAGAGAGACCCAATGCAGGCGTATTGTACGAGATTGCGCATTAGCGCCGGGCCACCTGTTTCTGATAGCGCACCGGGGTGATGCCGTAGCGGCGGGTAAAGGCGCGAGTGAGATGCGACTGATCGGTCAGGCCGGTAACAGCCGCTACCTCGGCAGCGGGCATGCCGTGGGTGAGAAAATCTTTCGCCCGCCAGAGGCGGATCGCCATCAGCATCTGGTGCGGCGTAACGTGGAAGTGAGCTTTAAACTGGCGCTGAAAGTGGTATGGGCTCAACGAGACGACCTGCGCCAGCTCATCTAGCGTCAGGGAGTGCATATAGTTGTCGTGCAGGTAGTCGCGAACGCGCTCAAAACGGTGGGCACCCTCTGCCAGAACGGGCGCATGGCGGGCCAGCGGACGGAAGGTATCGATCAGATCCAGCAGCAGCCCCTGCTGCGCCAGCGCATCGTCGCTGTGCCAAAGACTGTGGATCAGGGTACAGATTTGCCGGGAGCGGAGCGGATCGTAGCGGGTCGCGTCGGCGAACCACCAGTGGCGGATACCGGTCACCTGCTCCAGCAGAGCCGGCTCAAGGTAGATCATTCGGTAGCGCCAGCCGTCGTCGGCTGCTGCCTCGCCGGTGTGAAGTTCATCAGGGTTCATGGTGACGACCGAGCGAGCCGGGGCGACATGCTGCGCACCGCGATAGCGAAAACGCTCTGCGCCGGTCTCTATAGTGCCGATGCCAAAGGCTTCGTGAGTATGAGGTTCAAAGGCGTAGCGGGAGATATGCGCATGATAAAGCTCCACGCCAGGAAGCTGCGCCAGATGGCGAAAGCGGGCGCTGTCTCTCTCATCGCTGAACTGCTCCGGTACACCTTGCACTGGCTCTCTCCACGCGGGTCATCGCTTCATTATCAGGAATGACCCGCCGGGATGCCACAAAAATTAACGACGCTGTAACGTCAGACGATTGCTCGAACGCTGTCGCGAATCGGCGTGGTAGGGCGGCCAATCAGCGTGCTCAGCGTGCGGCTGCTGTCAAACAGGCCGCCTTTTGCTGCACCTGCGTCAGAGTCCGCCAGCAGGTTAGCAAATGCCTCAGGCAGGCCTGCGCCTTTCAGGGCAGCAGCAAAGTCGGCTTCGCTCAGGTTCTGATAAACCACCGGTTTGCCGCTCTGCTTGCTGAGCTCGGCCGCCAGCTCGCTGAGGGTCCAGGCCTCGTCGCCCGCCAGCTCGTACACCTTGCCCGCGTGGCCTTCACTACTGATGACTTTAGCCGCCGCCGCCGCATAGTCATCCCGGGTGGCGGAGGCGATTTTGCCCTCGCCAGCGGAGCCGATGAATACGCCGTGCTCTAACGCCACAGGGGCACTGGCCAGATAGTTTTCGCTATACCAGCCGTTACGCAGCAGGGCGTAGGGGATGCCGGAGGCCGCCAGATACTGCTCGGTATCCACGTGCTCAACGTGCAGGCCCAGCGGAGATCGATCGGCATGCAGCAGGCTGGTGTAGGCAATGAATTTTACGCCTGCCGCCTTCGCTGCATCGATGACGTTGCGGTGCTGAACCGCGCGCTGGCCCACTTCGCTAGAAGAGATCAGCAGCAGCTTATTAACGCCCTCCAGGGCGGCGGTGAGCGCAGCCTGGTCACCATACTCGGCCTGGCGCACAATAACGCCCTGTTGAGCCAGGGTTTCGGCTTTCGCTGGGTTACGCACAATGGCCACCAGCTGGCTGGCGGGAACGGTTTTCAGCAGTTCGGTAAGGGTGAGCTGGCCCAGATGGCCGGTTGCGCCGGTAATTGCAATCATGGAATTTTCCTTCTTGTCGGTAGTGAGTTATGGCACACTAGCACTCTAACTAACTTTTAGTAAGTACGTACAAAAAGGTAAGTATGAAAATGGCGACTACGCCTCAAACGCTGAGTGAACGACTGCGGGAAGGAAACCTGTTTGCCGAGCAGTGTCCCTCCCGAGATGTGCTTAAACACCTGACCAGCCGCTGGGGCGTGCTGGTGATGGTGGCCCTGCGCGACGGTACACATCGCTTTAGCGATCTGCGCCGCAAGATGGGCGGCGTCAGCGAGAAGATGCTGGCGCAAACCCTGCAGTGGCTGGAGCAGGACGGCTTTATCAACCGGGTGGCTTATCCGGTTGTGCCGCCACACGTTGAGTACAGCCTGACGCCGTTGGGTAAAGAGGTGAGCGAGAAGGTGGCCGCGCTCGCCGACTGGAT
Organism: Enterobacter sp. C2; assembly: GCF_019880405.1. Taxonomy (NCBI): domain Bacteria; kingdom Pseudomonadati; phylum Pseudomonadota; class Gammaproteobacteria; order Enterobacterales; family Enterobacteriaceae; genus Enterobacter; species Enterobacter sp. C2. Next base: position 3,782,308 of record NZ_CP082269.1, on the reverse strand, counting down.
CGAGTTGAACCTGCCGGAGGTGCTGGCAAGGCGCGACGAGCGGGCGGCTTAAGGCGTGGGGAATCGCCGGGCGGCGGCATTCGCCTTGCCCGGCCTACGGATTATTTACCGCTTAAATCGACTTTGTAGATGGCGAACCCAATGTCGTCGCTGCCGACCTGAGTCATCGGGTACTGGGCCTTCTCTTTGATAAACGCTGCTGCTTTAGCGGAGGGGGAGGTCTCAAAGCGAATATCCAGCGGCGTGTCGCTGTGGATCGGTGCAAGACGCCAGTTGTTGTCTGCCGCCGGGTGGATTGCTTTCGTGCGGGCTGACTCAGCGCTGATCCAGGCTGCCAGCACGGCGCGGTTCTCATCCGGCGAAGCAAACGCAATGTGGCTGTCACCGGTCCCGGCAAATTTGCCGCCGTAGGCGCGATAGTTATTGGTCGCTACCAGGAAGGTGGCATTGGGATCGATAGGTTTGCCTTTGAAGGTCAGGTTTTTAATGCGCTCCGCCTGCGGGTTCAGGCTCTGGCACTCACCGTCGTAGCGCGCGGGCTGAGTCACGTCGACCTGGTAATTAACGCCGTCAATAACGTCGAAGTTATAGGTCCGGAAGGTATCCCAGTTAATTAGCGACTGCGGTTTGCTGCTGTGGGGATCGATCTGGTTAAACTGCCCGGCAGAGCACTCCAGCCACTCCTTTACCTCTTTGCCGCTTGCCTTCACCACCACCAGCGTATTGGGATAGAGGTAGAGATCGGCGGCATTACGGAAGGTCAGCTGGCCCTTCTCGACCTCAACAAAGCTGGCCGGGTCGTTTTTGCGGCCGCCAGCTTTAAAGGGCGCGGCAGCGGAGAGCACCGGCAGCGAGGCCAGATCCGGATCGCCCTGAATATAGTGCTCAACGTAGGCCTTCTGCGCCATGTTGACTACCTGCACGGTGGGATCGTCCTGCACCAGAGAGAGATAGCTGTACATGTTATCGGCAGACTGACCGATAGGCTTGCCGACAAACTCGCGGGTGGCATCATGGGATGCTTTGAGAACGGATACCAGCTTGCTGTCCTCTGCCGCCAGCGACTTCTTCGCTGCCGCGTCGTAGATAGGGCGGGCCTCGGCGCGCGAGTGCGTGACCTTCCACGTGCCGCTATCATTATTCAATACTAAATCGACCACGCCAAGATGATCGCCCCACATGCCTGGCATTACCGCCGGTACGCCGTTCAGGGTGCCATTGGCGATATCCGCGCCTTTAATTGCGGCAAAATCTTTACCGGGGAATACCGCATGGGCGTGGCCAAAGAGGATGGCGTCAACGCCGGGTACTTCGCTGAGATAGTAAACCGAGTTCTCCGCCAGCGCCTTATAGGGCTCTGCCGACAGCCCGGAGTGAGCGATTACTACCACTACGTCCGCCCCTTTGCTGCGCATCTCTGGAACATACTTGCGCGCGGTTTCGGTAATATCATTCACCGTCACCTTGCCGCTGAGGTTGGCCTTATCCCAGGTCATAATCTGCGGCGGCACAAAGCCGATATAGCCAATACGCAGAGTCTGCGTTTTGCCCTCTTTATCCTTAACCGTGGTCTCTTTAATCAGGTAGGGGGTAAACAGCGGCTGCTGGGTTTTTACGTCAATAATATTGGCGTTCACGTAGGGAAATTTCGCTCCCGCCAGCGCACGGTGCAGATAATCCAGCCCGTAGTTAAACTCATGGTTGCCGAGGTTACCTACCGCATAATCGAGGCTGTTCATCGCTTTATAAACGGGATGCACCTCGTTCGGGCTTAACCCTTTTGCCGCCATATAATCCCCCAGCGGGCTGCCCTGAATCACGTCGCCGTTATCTACCAGCACGCTGTTCGTGGCCTCCTGGCGGGCGGCATTAATCAGCGTAGCGGTGCGCACCAGGCCGAACTTCTCCGTTGGCGTATCCTTGTAGTAATCAAAGTCCATCATGTTGCTATGCAGATCGGTCGTTTCCAGCAGGCGGAGATCCACGGTGGCGGCCTGGGCCCCGACCGCCGTCAGCATGGCCAGGAACGTTGCACTAAACTTAATCATCAGAGCATCCTTTTAGATCTAGTCCACAAAAGAAAATGTATTTACATCTGGTTGCTTACAGATTTGTGAATCTTGCCATAAAAGTGAGCAATAAAACCGCAGACGTGGTCACAGATGGCAGTTCTGGTCGTGATAGGGTATAAGTAAAACAACGAGTTAAAACCACTGACATAGAGAGGTGGAAAATGTTAGACGCTATTTGTCAGCTCGCGCGGGAAGCGGGTGAAGCTATCATGCAGGTTTACGACGGGAACAGCCCGATAGACGTAAACCGTAAAACCGACGATTCACCGGTGACCGCGGCGGATCTTGCCGCTCACAAGGTGATAGTCGAAGGTTTGCAAGCACTTACTCCGGATATTCCGGTGCTCTCCGAAGAGGACCCTCCGGCCTGGGACGTTCGCCAGCACTGGCAGCGTTACTGGCTGGTGGACCCGCTGGACGGCACCAAAGAGTTCATCAAGCGCAACGGTGAGTTTACCGTTAATATCGCGCTGATCGAAGAGGGTAAGCCGGTGCTGGGCGTCGTCTATGCCCCGGTGCTGAAAGTGATGTACAGCGCGGCGGAAGGGAAGGCGTGGAAAGAGGAGAACAACATCCGTAATCCAATCCAAGTGCGTGAAGCCCGCCCACCACGCGTGGTGATCAGCCGCTCGCATGCCGCGAATGATGCCGAGCTGAAAGAGTATCTGGAGCAGATGGGTGAACACCAGACCACGGCGATCGGCTCGTCGCTCAAGTTCTGTCTGGTGGCAGAGGGTGAGGCGCAGCTCTATCCGCGCTTTGGGCCTACCAGCGTCTGGGATACCGCCGCAGGTCATGCGGTAGCGGTTGCTGCCGGGGCGCACGTCCATGACTGGCAGGGAAAAACGCTGGACTACACGCCGCGTGAATCCTTCCTCAACCCCGGTTTTCGCGTCTCTATCTTTTAGTCTTTAGCTCTCCAGCAGCTTACGCAGCAGGGCAATAACCTGCTGCGACTCCTGCTGGGTCAGTGCGCCATCTTTGGCGTAATGTACTCGGCCCTCTCTATCCAGTACCACGACGGCGGAGCTCTCCTCCTCCAGCTGCCAGGCCTTGCGTGTGACCCCATCACTGTCGACGATAAACTGTGACCACGGGTAGAGTTGCTTGTTGCTCTCAATGCTGCTGCGCACAAACATTGCGGAGCCGGGGATAGCATCATCAGTATTTATAATTGTGGTGGTCTGATACCTGTCGTGCGGCAGATTGGCCGATTTGATTGCTTCGATCAGCGCTGCATTTTTCTCTTTCGCCGAGGTGCGGCCAGCAATGTGCATCACCACGCGAACTTTTCCGTTCAGCTGCGCGCTATTCCATTTTTTATAGCTAAACTTATTGTTATCGAAGACCAGCTCTCCCCGATCGGCCACGCCAACCGGGGGCACGCGCTGATTCTCTTCAAAACGGTGAGCCGAGGCCACCAGCGGCAGCAGCAGGCAGGTTACAGCCAGTGTATTGCGTAACGTCATCATGTTTCCCTTATTCAGTGCAGGTGATCCGACCACTTGGTCTCTGCATTTAATGATAAGTGCAATTAATCTTCTTTTCTCGCAAATGGGGTGCCAGTTTGCGGGCGGACGCACACATTTGCGCAAAAACCCTGCCTTATACTGTCGTGCTCGGTGCCTGGGGTAGAAAATTCTGATTAATTGTAATCAAACGGTAAATAAACTTATGCATACTGGGTATCAATGAGTTTGTGGTCTATAGTCACTGGGCAACAAAATTTGCGTTCATTAAAGTCGAGCCAATTGTGGCGTCGCTTGGGCGTAAGATTCAGCAGGAGAGAAAGAAGAATGAAAATTTTCCAACGTTACAATCCGCTCCAGGTAGCGAAGTACGTGAAGATCCTGTTCCGTGGACGGTTGTATATCAAGGACGTAGGCGCTTTTGAGTTCGACAAGGGTAAAATCCTGGTCCCAAAAGTGAAAGACAAGCAGCACTATTCTGTAATGTCTGAAGTCAATCGCCAGGTTATGCGACTGCAAACCGATATGGCGTAAGCAACGTACTATACAAACGTGCTATGCAGTAGTTCAGTAATATAATAAGACGGCCCCTAAAGGGGCCGTTGATGTTTCTGAGGAAGAGGCTTTACGCCGCGCTTTGGTTTTCAGCGTCCGGCAGTTTCGGCGTCAGCGTGGTGGGTTTGCTGTCGAGGCGGGTCACCAGCAGCTGGTCGATGCGGTAGTTATCGATATCCACTACCTCAAACTTATAGCCCGAGAACTTCACTGAATCGGTGCGTTTCGGGATTTTACGCAGCATAAACATCATAAATCCGCCGATGGTTTCGTAGTTACCCGACTGTGGGAACTCGTCGATATCCAGCACGCGCATGACGTCATCAATAGGCGTACCGCCATCGATAAGCCAGGAGTTCTCATCACGAGCAACGATCTGGTCCTCCTGTCCCTGACCGACCAAATCCCCCATCAGGGTGGTCATCACGTCATTCAGGGTGATGATACCTACCACCAGCGCATACTCGTTCATAATGACCGCAAAGTCTTCCCCCGCCGCCTTAAAGCTTTCTAGCGCCTCAGAGAGGGTTAGGGTGTCCGGCACGATCAGCGTATTGCGAATCTGCACGCCGCTGTTCAGCGCCAGGCTCTGGTTAGCCAGCACGCGGTTAAGCAGGTCTTTTGAGTCGACGTAGCCCACGATGTGATCGATATCCTGATTACAGACCAGGAACTTGGAGTGCGGGTGCTCCGCCACCTTGCTCTTCAGGCTCTGCTCATCTTCGTGCAGATCGAACCAGATGACGTTTTCGCGCGAGGTCATGGATGACGGCACGGTGCGCGACTCCAGTTCAAACACGTTCTCAATTAGCTCGTGCTCCTGCTTACGCAGCACGCCTGCCAACGCCCCGGCCTCAAACACCGCGTAGATGTCATCGGAGGTGAGGTCGTCCTTGCGCTCCATCGGCAGCTTAAAGATGCGGAAGATAACGTTGGACAGCCCATTGAAGAACCACACCAGCGGACGGAAGATGAACAGACAGAAGCGCATCGGGTTGATGATGCGCAAAGCCACGGCTTCAGGCGCAATCATACCGATGCGTTTCGGGGTCAGGTCGGCGAAAAGAATGAACAGGCCGGTAACCAGCGAGAAGGAGAGGATAAAGCTCAGCCGATCCGCCAGCTCGGGCGACACGACATTTGATAGCACGCCATAAAACACCGGCGAGAAGGCCGCATCACCGACGATACCACCGAGAATAGCCACGGCGTTAAGGCCAATCTGCACGACGGTAAAGAAGGTGCCGGGGTTTTCCTGCATTTTCAGGATGCGCTGGGCATTGATATTGCCATCGTCGGCCAGCAGCTTAAGTTTGATTTTACGGGAGGCCGCAAGCGAAATCTCCGACAGCGAGAAGAACGCACTTACGGCAATCAGGCAAAGTATCAGTAGAATACTGTTTAACATATCTTATCCAGCCATTGGCCAGATCCTCAAGAGGGGAAAGTTGAAAATCCATGTAATACATCAGGTTAAACGCCGATCCACAGCGAGTGGATCTGCGATCCTGGGGTAGTATAGCGTAAGGCAGGGGAGGGCTGCCAGCGTAGTCAGTACACTGTTTGTACAGTAGCCAGTTTTAAACCTGCTACGTAGTCGGGTTTGCTCTTATTACATCATCTAAATATCAGCCATGGCGCGCCAAAAAACGGGCTTTTTAAATAAAGTAGGAAACACTAATTTTATAAATGCCCGTCTATTTTCCCTTATTAATAATTCATTTTATTGCTGAGGTACCGTCATGAGTGCAAATTACTATTCACAAACACCCAATTTTGTTAGCGCCTCTTCTGAGGATGTCGATCCACGTACCCGCCTGTTTAGCTTTCAGCATTCCCTTGGCCAAATCATTGGTAATAGCGCCATGGGGCCGGAGCTGACTTTTTCTATCAGCTATTCGGCTACCTCAGGCACTGACTATTATGATTTGGGTATCGGGATTGCGCCAGCGCTGACTCTTTTTGACTATACCAATGGACAGCTTTCGCTGGCATCGGGGGAGAGCTACACAGTAGATGCCTCAGTGAATCCGCCGATTGTCCGGCAAAATAAGATGCGCAACTTTGATTTCATCCGGATAAGCAATCCGGACGGTAGCGATGGGTTTAGAGTAATAGAAAATGATGGCAGCGTGACCGATTTAACTGAATATGATTCGGGTATTTATGTCACGACCAGAATATATACCGCGCTGGGGTACTCGTTAAATATTAACTGGGATTTTACGTCCTGGGGCTGGGGGATTGACTCTATTGTCGATGACAGCGGCGTAACGCATTTAATATTCGATCATGATGCCGGGCCTGCCCTGACCTTTTATCCTGGCTCCAGTGAGGAGTACACCATTACTCTGCAAAAATCGAATGGCTATCTGTCAGCTATTTCTCACTCTGGGCTACCTGAAGGCCAGTGGCAATATTTTTATGACGATGTGGGGATGGGTGATGGGCTGCTTACCCTGACCAAAACCCAGGCGATTACCGGATTAATTAAATCTGTAATCTATAACAGTGGCACAACCAACGGCCTGATGCTGTTTCCGGATCAATCCGGAGAAGGTTCACTTCCCGCTGTCACAGAACTGGTTATCGACCCTGGTTTTGATCAGCCGCAAATGATCACGACCTATACACCAGATACCCTGCAGGGTTTCCCTAACTATCTGGGCTACGATGCCCCCCAGGGCGGCCAGTGGGACGCCTCGACCGACTATGTTTATAGCCTGGCGGGGCAGGACTATTTCTACTCCACGACGCTGACACAGACCGACAGCGATGGGCAAGAGATCACCACTACTTATACCTACAATAACTACCATCTTCTGAGCAAGCTGGAAGTGTTGCAGGGTGACACTCACTACACGTCTGAAACGTACTACTATGCCGATGCGTGGCAGGCCGATCACCCTGATACCAGCTATGACGATCTGCCTGCGCAATACCAGTATCCCTTAACACAAACATTGACGTGGACGGACAGCAGCGGTACGCGTAGTGAATTGACGCAATACCAATACGATGATTTCGGCAATCTGACGCAGCAGATCGATCCCGACGGTATCCAGACCGACTATGAGTATTACAGCGCGGACGGTGAAGCAGATAGCGCTGACGACTACACCGGCTGCCCTGCCGATCCTAATGGCTTCGCCAACCTGGTGAAAAGTAAAAAGGTCACGCCTGCGCCCTCGGAATATGTCGACGTGCCGATTCGGGCAACTTATTATCGGTACGGCTCGCTCGATGCGCTGGACGATAGGCCTATGACAACCAGTCTTGTTAAGGTTAAAGAGTCTTCGGTGAAATTAACAGATAGTGGGAAGCAGTCATTAACAACGCTGGATACGAAATATTATTCAGACGATAAGAAATCTTTTAAATATGGACATATATCAGCTAAGAATACAACTATTTACAATACAGGCTCGACAGGTTCTACCTCCTATTTAACGAGTCAGGCACATGACTATACATTAACCGATATGAATCTTGAGAGTACGGTAGTTATAACTAGCTTTGATAATTTTTCATTAACTGGCGTAATGGCACGGTCATGCTATTCCGGTAAACTTGTTTCGTTGACAAATTTTAATGGCACACCTCACACTTACTATTACACGTCCTCGGGTCACTTTGATCATATGTACGCTCATGAGGGCGATGCGCAATATGAAAGAACTGCGCGTGCAGATTATATGATGGAAACAGACAATTATGGTAATGTGACTAAGCTCAGTACAACTATTACTAACTATAATGGTAACGCCTCCCGGCTTAATTACGATTCCTTCGGTAGGGTCATCTCAATTGAAAAAAATATCGCGGAATTGACGGGCACGGATTTTAGTACGATCTTGACGCGCAAATACGACTCTGTAGGAAGGATTCTTTTCGAGGAGGTAACAGACAGCTATATTAACGATGCTGGAAAGGTACTATCGGCAACGGTCAATATTAAAACCCGTTATGACGACTGGGGGCGTTCATGTGCGCATGAATTGTTCTCTGACAGCGATAACCCTGATGGTAGCGTTTATCTGACACGGGCAATGCAATTTTCATCAGTTGGCCATACTATATCTAAAAAATTCCAGTCGGCTTCTGGCAAGATAGAATCTAATAGTATAGTTATGTTGAATAATCAGGCTGTCCCTGAATCGATCACGCAGTATGACTCAAAAGGTAATATCTATTCCACCACCCAATCATACTATGATGGACTTAAGCGCCTGCGTAAATTAATAGATCAGTTAGATCATCCTACACTTTATGAATATGATGACTTTGACCGTGTCTATAAATCAACCTATGCTGATGGTACTGTTGTTACTAAGACATTTGCTCCACAGTTTACACATGAAATGGTAACCACTATTACCGTCACCGACGTGGATGGCACAAGCTATCTGTTAGGTAGCCGAGAGGTCGATGGTTTAGGGAGAGTAAACAATTCGACTGTTGGAGGTCGATATGAATCATATACCTATGTTGGTAGTAAGCTTGATCCAGATAGTTTTACTGACAGCTTGAGCCGAGTATTTACCTATACCTATGAGCCTATGCTGGAGAATGCCTTAAGTAACATTACTGCCATAGATAAAGAGAACGAAACACAGCAGGGCTATACCTATTTTAAAAATAGTGGGTTCCTCGATACTGTAACCGAGAACTGTCAGCTAACAAATTCCTACACCTGGTATAATTCAGGCTCAGTAGAAACTGAAACAATAGCTAACAATCTCGGGAGTAAACAACCTCTTTATACCTGGAGCGTGCTGAATAAGCCGGTAAGCTATACCGATATGTCGGGTAAGGCTCAGTGGCTTGACTATTATCTTTCGGGAAAAGATGCGTGTAAACCCTGGACCATTAGCGATCCTGCTGTAACTATAACTTTCGGCTATGATGAATTTGGACGACTCCTGACGCAAACGGCCCAATCCGTTAGTGAAAGCACGTGTCTCACAACACAAATTGAGTATGATGATTATAGCCGTGAGCAGACCCGTACAATCATACCTGATAGCGGTGAGTCTATTATCATTACTACTGAGTATTTTGAAAATAATCAGGTTTCTCGCGTTAAGATTGAGCAGGGTACCGAAACGCTTAGCGATAATCACTACTACTATGATTCACGTAACAGGCTTCATTGCCACGAATGTAGCGGTAGTTCGCTACCGAAAGATGGATATGGTCAAGAGTTTGTTTCCCAGACATTTGAATATGACTGTCTAAATAACATTAAGACCTGCACCACGTTGAGTAGCAGCGATGTAAAAGATATTGCAACCTTTATTTATGAAAATAGCAGCGATCCTACTCAGCTTACCTCGATTGGGCATCAAGGCAATCCTGCTTACCCGTCGGTTATTAATCTTTATTACTACGATGATGGGCAATTGCACTATGATGAAGCTGGTCGCGTCTTAACTTATGATGCTTCTGGCCGTCTGTTTAGTATAGAGGCTACCGATGGCGCGCAGTCAAGCTACGGGTACGACGGTCTACATAATCTTGTCTTCCAATCAATAAACGGTGAAGAGCAGTATCTCTATTATCGTGGAGCTCAGCTTGTTAACCAGGTTCGTCAAAGCGAGCAGCAGCAGGACCGAATTATTTCTGGTCTTTCAGGCACCGCTGCGGTAAGCCATGAACAGCTATAGAGAATATTTTCAGCGGCACGTTCAATAACTGGAGCATACACTATGACTTTACAACTTATTGGCACAAATAAAGCTAATAGCACCTTACTGGCGTATGATGGCAGCACACGGCAGGTTAATCTCTATTCTGCTTTTGGCTCTGTAGACAATGTGCAAAACAAATTTCTTCCCGGCTTTAACGGAGAGCGGCCTGATCCTCTAACCGGCGGTTCGCATCTGGGCAATGGCTATCGTACCTATAATCCAATTCTGATGCGTTTTACCTCCCCTGATAATGAAAGTCCATTTGGTGTCGGAGGTATTAATCCCTACGCCTATTGCCAAAACGACCCAGTTAATTTTGCTGATCCAAACGGACATGGTTTTATATACAGGTTGGTGAAAATGGGTTTAAGAGCGCTTTTCAGGAATTTTTTAGCTGAGGAAACAGCGGAATCTTTGGGGAAGATTGTCGCGAAAACTGCAAAACTTACGGCGACTTATGGTACGCAAATAGCTTCTGCCGTAACGACGATAGAGGGTTATGAACAGGCTGGTGAAGATCCTCAAAAAGCTATGAAATTAGAAAAGGTAGGTAAGGCATTCGGTTTAATAAACGCAGTGGTGACAATAATTAACAACCCATTAGATTTAGCTAATGATTTTAAGGATCTTCTTGGCCGCAGCGGCGCTTTTGTACCTGCAGAGGCCGTAAATGAATCACTCGTGATGACAAGTAGTACTATGAAAAGTTTAAGGACAATGGAAAGTCCAGGGTCTGAAATAAGGATGGGTATAAAAGGTATAACGACATCTGTGGCTACTGATGAAATTGTTCGTATAAATGAACAATTAAGGTTTAGTGATATAGATGAGAATCTATTTCATAGATTCAAACATGGCCTTAAGGATGCTGCCGAAACATTTGTTGGTCATGATTTTGATACGGTAGAAGATTTAATGCAGCATGATAATAATGTGCGAACTCGTCCAGCGATAATTATTAATATAGTTAAGAATACATTAGGTTTAGGATCTACTGGATTTTCAATTGCGGCTTACTCAACGGAGAAGACAAATACGTCATCTGCCGATGAGTTATATAAAATAGCAGATTATATAGGTCTTTCAGGCGATTTTATGGATATTTCGGGGAACGTCCAGCGGATTATTAAATACGCGAAGCGGAGTGTTCGCCTCACATATGAGGGTAGGGTTGTTCTGGGTATGGAAATATTATAATTGGATTTTTAAGTTATATAAATCTAAGAATCCGTTTCGCATGGATAATATTATTATGTAAAGCTAAACAATAATAAAATGCGCCACGCCTCTGCGTGGCGCATTTACATACAACAGCTATACCGTCTGCGGCGGCAGGCACACCCCAATCCCACCGATCCCACAGTAGCCGTACGGGTTCTTGTGCAGGTACTGCTGGTGATCGTCCTCGGCATAGTAGAACGGCCCGGCGGTTTTGATCTCGGTGGTCACCTGACGATCGTCCCCAGCGGCGCGCATCGCCTGCTGGAAACGGGCCAGGCTCGCCTTCGCGGCTGCTTCCTGCTCCGGCGTCAGCGGATAAATCGCCGAGCGGTACTGAGTTCCGTGGTCGTTGCCCTGACGCATGCCCTGAGCCGGGTCATGGTTCTCCCAAAAGACCTGCAGCAGCTGCTCGTAGCTAATCACGCTTGGGTCATAGACCACGCGCACGGCTTCGGCGTGCCCGGTCTCGCCTGAACAGACTTCACGGTAGGTGGGATTCGGCGTATAGCCGCCCGCGTAGCCTGCTGCGGTGCTGTAGACGCCGGGCAGTACCCAGAACAGACGCTCCACGCCCCAGAAGCAGCCCATCGCAAACAGCGCGGTCTCCATCCCTTCGGGTACGTTGGTCATCGAGTGTTCGTTAACGGCATGCAGACTGGCAACCGGCATAGGTGTATTGCGTCCTGGCAATGCATCCGCTTGAGTAACGAGGTGCTTCTTATCAAATAGACTCACGGTGTGGCCTCCCAGGAACAGATCTGTGATCAAGGTTGTAACGCAGCGTTGAATTGAACACAATAAATGCTGCAAATACGGCTAGATTTAAACATTAAGAAGTATTGGGCTAGCCAGCCATTTTTCAACCCACTATGGTGGGTATTTGTTTAGCCGGGGAGCGGCATTTCGGTTTCCTTACCTTCAGGGAGCCTGATATTCAGGAGAGAACGTGCCACACATCCGACTGATAGGTTTCACTACCCTGCTGCTGGTAAGCGGAACGGCCTTAGCGGCAAACGTCCGTTTACAGGTAGAGGGGTTATCGGGCGCGCTGCAAAAAAACGTTCGTGCCCAGCTCTCAACCATCGAGAGTGATGAAGTAACGGCAGATCAGCGTTTCCGCGCTCGCGTTGATGATGCCATCCGCGACGGACTAAAAGCGCTAGGCTACTATGAGCCAACCATCGATTTTGAACTGCGTCCACCGCCGGCGAAGGGCCGCCAGGTGCTGATCGCCCGCGTCTCGCCCGGCACGCCTGTGCGCGTAGGGGGGACGGATGTGATCCTGCGCGGCGGAGCACGCACCGACAGTGACTACCTCGATCTGTTAAAAACCCGACCGGCGATTGGCACAGTACTGAACCATAACGACTACGACAGCTTTAAGAAGGGCCTTACCAGCGTCGCGCTGCGCAAAGGCTACTTCGACAGCGCCTTCAACAAAAGCCAGCTCGGCATCGCTCTCGATCGCCATCAGGCATTCTGGGATATCGACTACGACAGCGGGCAGCGCTACCGCTTCGGCAAGGTGACTTTTGAAGGTTCGCAGATCCGCGACGAGTATCTGCAAAACCTGGTGCCCTTTAAAGAGGGCGACGAGTACCAGACGAAAGATCTGGCGGAGCTGAACCGCCGTCTCTCCGCCACCGGCTGGTTTAACTCGGTGATTGTTGCCCCAGAGTTTGAAAAATCGCGTAAAACCAAGGTGCTGCCGCTGCACGGGGTTGTCTCGCCGCGCACGCAGAATACGATAGAGACCGGGGTGGGCTACTCTACCGACGTCGGTCCGCGTGTGAAAGCCACCTGGCGCAAGCCGTGGATTAACTCCTACGGCCACAGCTTCACCACCTCTACCAGCATCTCCGCGCCCGAACAGCAGCTCGACTTTAGCTACAAGATGCCGCTGCTGAAGAATCCGCTGGAGCAGTACTACCTGGTGCAGGGCGGCTTTAAGCGTACCGACCTCAATGATACCGAGGCGGACTCTACTACCCTGGCGCTCTCCCGCTACTGGGATCTCTCCAGCGGCTGGCAGCGCGCCATTAACCTGCGCTGGAGCCTGGATCACTTTACCCAGGGCAGCGTGACCAATACCACCATGCTGCTCTACCCTGGCGTGATGATTAGCCGGACCCGCTCGCGCGGCGGCCTGATGCCGACCTGGGGCGACTCCCAGCGCTACTCCATCGACTACTCCAACACGGCCTGGGGGTCTGACGTCGACTTCTCGGTCCTGCAGGCGCAGAACGTCTGGATCCGTACCCTCTACGATCGCCACCGCTTTGTGGTGCGCGGCAACCTGGGCTGGATCGAAACCGGCGATTTCGACCGGGTGCCGCCGGATTTGCGCTTCTTTGCCGGGGGCGATCGCAGCATCCGTGGCTATAAGTACAAATCGATCTCGCCAGAGGATAGCGAAGGCAAGCTGAAGGGGGCCTCGAAGCTGGCCACCGGCTCGCTGGAGTATCAGTACAACGTGACCGGCAAGTGGTGGGGCGCGACCTTCATCGACAGCGGCGAGGCGGTGAGCGATATCCGCCGCAGCGACTTTAAAACCGGCGCGGGCGTGGGCGTGCGCTGGGAGTCGCCGGTCGGGCCGATAAAGCTTGATTTTGCCCTGCCTATCGCCGACGACGACAAGCACGATCTACAGTTCTACATCGGTCTGGGGCCTGAATTATGAGTTTATGGAAGAAGATAAGCCTCGGGGTGGTGGTGTTTATTGTGCTGCTGCTGGGGGCGGTGGCGTTTCTGGTGGGCACCACCAGCGGGCTGCATATTCTGTTCAAGGCCGCGAACCGCTGGGTACCAGGGCTGGAGATTGGCCAGGTTACCGGCGGCTGGCGTGACCTGACCCTGCGTAATATCCGCTATGACCAGCCCGGCGTGGCGGTTAATGCCGGAGAGATTCACCTTGCGGTAAAGCTTGCCTGCTTGCGGGACAGCAGCCTGTGCGTTAACGATCTGTCGCTAAAAGACATTAACGTGACGGTAGATAGCACTAAGATGCCGCCTGCCGCTCAGGTGGAAGAGGAGGATAGCGGACCGCTCGATCTCTCTACTCCCTATCCGATTACCCTCAGCCGGGTGGCGCTGAACAACGTCAATATCAAGATCGATAACACTACCGTTTCGGTGATGGATTTCACCACCGGGCTGAATTGGCAGGAGAAAAACCTGACCGTTAAGCCAACCTCGTTACAGGGGCTGCTGATTGCCCTGCCGAAGGTGGCCGACGTGGCGCAGGAGCAGATCGTTGAGCCGAAGATCGAACAGCCGAAACCCGAGGAGAAACCTCTGGGTGAAACGCTGAAGGAGCTCTTCTCTAAGCCAGTGCTGCCGGAGATGACCGACGTTCATCTGCCGCTCAACCTCAATATTGAAGAGTTTCGCGGCGAGCAGCTGCGTCTTACCGGTGATACCGACATTCTGGTGCGCAGCCTGCTGTTAAAGGTGAGCAGCATCGACGGCAACACCCGACTCGACGCCCTTGATATCGACTCAAACCAGGGCACGGTTAACGCCACCGGCACGGCGCAGCTGAGCAACAGCTGGCCGGTGGATATTACCCTCAACAGTACATTGAACGTCGATCCTCTGAAGGGCGAGAAGGTGAAGCTCAAGATCGGCGGCGCGCTGCGCGAGACGCTTGACGTGGGGGTTAACCTCTCTGGCCCGGTGGACATGGTGCTGCGGGCGAAGACGCAGCTGGCAGAGGCGGGGCTGCCCCTGAACCTCGATATCATTAGCGAGCAGCTCTACTGGCCCTTTACCGGCGAGCGACAGTATCAGGCTGACGACCTGCGACTGAAGCTGAGCGGTAAGATGACCGACTACACCCTCTCGTTCCGCACGGCGGTGAAAGGGCAGCAGGTTCCGCCTGCGACCATCACGCTGGATGCGAAAGGCAACGAGCAGCAGATCAATCTCGACAAGCTGACCATCGCCGCGCTGGAGGGCAAAACCGAGCTGAAGGCGCTGCTCGACTGGCAGCAGGCCATCAGCTGGCGTGGGGAGCTAACGCTTAACGGCATCAATACGGCTAAAGAGGTGCCCGACTGGCCGTCGAAGCTCAACGGCCTGATTAAAACGCGCGGCAGCCTCTACGGCGGCAGCTGGCAGATGGAAGTGCCGGAGATGAAAATTACCGGCAACGTCAAGAACAACAACGTAAACGTCAACGGCTCGCTCAAGGGCAACAGCTATATGCAGTGGACCGTACCGGGCCTGCACCTTGAGCTGGGGCGCAACAGCGCCGACGTTAAGGGAGAACTGGGGGTTAAGGCGCTGAATCTCGACGCCAACATCGACGCACCGGGGCTGGATAACGCGCTACCGGGCCTGGGCGGCACGGCGAAGGGGCTAGTCAAAGTGCGGGGCACGGTGGATGCGCCGCAGGTGCAGGCGGATATCACCGCCAACAACCTGCGCTGGCAGGAGCTCTCTATTGCCCGCGTGCGCGTTGAGGGTGACATAAAATCTACCGACCAGATCGCCGGGAGCCTCACCGCCCGCGTAGAGCGCATCGTTCAGCCGGGCGTTAACCTGAGCCTGGTCACCATGGATGCCAAAGGCAGCGAAAAGCAGCACGAGCTGAACCTGCGGGCGCAGGGCGAGCCGGTGTCCGGCCAGCTACGCCTGGCGGGCAGCTTTGACCGCGCTAACCAGCGCTGGAAAGGGACCCTGAGCGATACGCGTTTTGCTACGCCGGTCGGGCCGTGGTCGCTGAATCGCGCCATCGCCCTCGACTACCGTGGCGAGGAGCAGAAGGTAAGCATTGGACCACACTGCTGGACCAACCCTAACGCGGAGCTGTGCGTGCCGCAGACCGTGGACGCAGGCGCAGAGGGACGGGCGGTGGTTAACCTGAACCGCTTCGACCTGGCGATGTTGAAACCCTTTATGCCAGATACCACCCAGGCCAGCGGATCGTTCAGCGGCCGGGCGGACGTCAGCTGGGATACCACCAAACCGGGGCTGCCGCAGGGTGAAGTGACACTGGCCGGGCGCAACGTGCGGGTGACGCAGACGGTTAACGATGCACCGCTGCGGGTTGCGTTCGATACGCTCAACCTCAATGCGAAGCTGCGCGACAACCGCGCCGATCTCGGATGGATGATGCGCCTGACCAATAACGGCCAGTTTGACGGCCAGGTGCAGGTCACCGATCCCCAGGGGCAGCGCAACCTCGGCGGCACGGTGAATATCCGCAACTTCTCCATCGCGATGATCAACGCCATCTTCTCCCGTGGTGAGAAGGCGGCGGGTACGCTCAACGCTAACCTGCGGCTGGCGGGCAACGTGCAGAGCCCGCAGCTGTTTGGCCAGATGGGGCTGAACGGCGTGGATATTGACGCTAACTTTATGCCGTTTGAGATGCAGCCCAGCCAGGTGGCGATGAACTTCAATGGCCAAAGTTCGACTCTGCAAGGGGTGGTCCGCACTCGACAGGGCGAGATTAACCTAAGCGGTAATGCCGACTGGAGCCAGATCGACAACTGGCGTGCACGGATCGCGGCGAAGGGCAGCCGGGTACGGATCACCGTTCCGCCGATGGTTCGCCTTGACGCGTCCCCGGACGTGGTATTCGAAGCTACGCCGCAGCTCTTCACCCTCGACGGCAGCATTGATGTGCCATGGGCACGCATTGTGGTCCACGACGTACCGGAGAGCGCGGTAGGGGTTTCCAGCGACGAAGTGATGCTTAACAGCCAGCTGCAGCCGGAGGAGCCGCAGACCGCAGGCATCCCGATCAACAGTAATTTAACCGTTCATGTGGGCAATAACGTGCGTCTGGACGCGTTTGGCTTAAAAGCACGCTTAACGGGCGATCTTAAAGTTGCTCAGGATAAACAAGGACTTGGCTTAAACGGACAGATTAATATTCCTCAGGGTCGCTTCCATGCGTACGGTCAGGATTTGATTGTGCGCAAAGGTGAGTTATTGTTCTCGGGTCCGCCGGATCAACCTTTGCTTAACATTGAAGCGATCCGTAACCCGGAATCCACTGAAAACGACGTTATTGCCGGCGTGCGTGTGACCGGAACTGCCGACGAACCGAAGGCGGAGATCTTCTCTGACCCGGCGATGTCGCAGCAGGAAGCACTCTCCTATCTGCTTCGCGGCCAGGGGCTGGAGAGCACACAGAGCGACAGCGCAGCGATGACGTCGGCGCTGGTGGGCCTGGGCGTTGCCCAGAGCGGACAGGTTGTGGGTCGAATCGGCGAGACCTTTGGCGTCAGCAATCTGGCATTGGACACGCAGGGCGTAGGCGACTCCTCCCAGGTGGTGGTCAGCGGCTATGTTCTGCCGGGATTGCAGGTGAAGTATGGCGTGGGTATTTTTGACTCTCTGGCGACGCTCACGTTACGCTATCGCCTGATGCCTAAGCTATATCTGGAAGCGGTGTCTGGCGTAGACCAGGCACTAGATCTGCTCTATCAGTTTGAGTTTTAGCAATGCGAATATTTGTTTACGGCAGTTTACGACGCAAGCAAGGTAACAGTCACTGGATGACTAATGCTCAATGGCTGGGCGATCACAGCGTTGAGAATTATCAACTTTACAGTCTGGGGCACTACCCAGGTGCGGTGCCCGGTCCGGGCCATGTGCTGGGTGAAGTTTACCGTATTGACGCCGAAACCCTGGCCGAGCTGGATCAGCTCCGCACCGCGGGCGGGGAGTACAAGCGTCAATTGATTCAGACACCTTACGGCAGTGCATGGATGTACGTGTACCAGCTGTCGGTGGATGAACACACGCGGATAGAGACCGGGAACTGGTTAGACAGGGATCGGGACTAACAGCAGCGCCACCTTCGGGTGGCGCTGTTTTATCCATAAAAAAACACCGCCGTTAGGGCGGTGTTTCTGTTTTTACTGCGGGCAAAGATTACTTCTTCGCAGCGCGTTCGAAAGAGGCCACGATTTCAGCTTTCGCCGCTTCGGCGTTATCCCAGCCGTCAACCTTAACCCATTTGCCTTTTTCGAGATCTTTGTAGTGCTCGAAGAAGTGGGTGATCTGCGCTTTCAGCAGTTCCGGCAGGTCGTTCACGTCTTTGATGTGATCGTACTCTTTGCTCAGCTTGGTGTGCGGAACCGCAACCAGCTTGGCATCTTCGCCCGCTTCGTCGGTCATCTTCAGCACGCCAACCGGGCGGCAACGCACCACTGAACCCGGCTGCAGCGGGTACGGGGTCGGGACCAGAACGTCAACCGGGTCACCGTCCAGAGAGAGGGTGTGGTTGATGTAGCCGTAGTTGCACGGATAGAACATCGCGGTAGACATGAAGCGGTCAACGAACAGCGCGCCAGTGTCTTTGTCAATTTCGTATTTGATCGGATCGGCGTTTGCCGGGATCTCGATAACTACGTAGATGTCTTCTGGCAGATCTTTACCCGCCGGTACGTTCAGTAAGCTCATGTTTGTTTCCTTTAAAATGTGTGGCAAACAAGTGCCGGGTATTATAGCCAACTCACGCCGAAAGTCTTCGCCTGTTTTCGCTTTCCCCCTGCCAATCGCGCGTTTCTCAGACCATTCACATAACCGAAAAGTACATAACCTCAGCCGCATTTTTCATAGCAAAATGAAAGCGATTACAAACTTGTGATTAACGTTTTATTTACTTTTTTGAAGTGTGATGTAACGCAATTCGTTACATCTTCCATTCGCTATAGTCTCTTCGCGAACATCTTTTAGCCAAACAATAATCACCCCTACGAGGACGTTATTATGTGGAAGCGCTTACTTCTGGTCACAGCAGTCTCAGCAGCCATGTCGTCTATGGCGATGGCAGCCCCGTTAACCGTCGGTTTTTCACAGGTCGGCTCCGAATCCGGCTGGCGAGCCGCTGAAACCAACGTCGCGAAAAGCGAAGCGGAAAAACGCGGTATTACGCTGAAAGTCGCCGACGGTCAGCAAAAACAGGAGAACCAGATCAAGGCGGTACGTTCGTTCATCGCCCAGGGCGTGGATGCCATCTTTATTGCCCCGGTAGTGGCAACCGGCTGGGAGCCGGTGCTGAAAGAGGCTAAAGATGCCGAGATCCCGGTGATCCTCCTCGACCGCTCCATTGATGTGAAAGATAAGTCGCTCTACATGACTACCGTTACCGCCAATAACGTGCTGGAAGGCCAGCTGATCGGCGAGTGGCTGATCAAAACCGTCGGCGATAAAAAATGTAACGTTGTCGAACTGCAGGGCACAGTAGGGGCGAGCGTAGCGATTGACCGTAAAAAAGGGTTCGCTGACGCCATCGCTAAAGCACCAAACATCAAAATCATCCGCTCCCAGTCCGGCGACTTTACCCGCAGCAAAGGGAAAGAGGTCATGGAGAGCTTTATCAAAGCCGAGAATAACGGCAAGAACATCTGCATGGTTTACGCCCATAACGACGATATGGCAATCGGTGCTATTCAGGCCATCAAAGAGGCGGGCCTGAAGCCGGGCAAAGATATTCTGACCGGCTCCATCGACGGCGTGCCGGATATCTTTAAAGCGATGATTGAAGGCGAAGCCAACGCCAGCGTTGAGCTGACGCCGAACATGGCTGGCCCGGCCTTCGACGCGCTGGAGAAATTCAAAAAAGACGGTACCCAGCCTGAGAAAATGACCATGACCAAATCGACGCTCTACCTGCCGGATACGGCGAAAGAAGAGCTCGAGAAGAAGAAAAATATGGGCTATTAAGTCCGGCGGTTCGTTTCGGGGAGGCCATCATGACCACCGACCAACACCAGGAAATTCTGAGTACCGAGGGGTTAAGTAAATTTTTCCCCGGCGTAAAGGCGCTTGATAACGTCAACTTTAGCCTGCGCCGGGGCGAAATTATGGCGCTCCTCGGTGAAAACGGGGCCGGTAAATCAACGCTCATCAAGGCGTTGACCGGCGTCTATCATGCCGATCGCGGCGTTATTCGTCTCGAAGGCCAGGCGATCTCGCCTAAAAACACCGCCCATGCCCAGCAGTTGGGCATCGGGACGGTCTATCAGGAGGTTAACCTGCTGCCGAACATGTCGGTGGCAGATAACCTGTTTATCGGCCGCGAGCCGCGGCGCTTTGGTTTCCTGCAGCGTAAAGAGATGGAGCGCCGTGCCACGGCGCTGATGGCCTCCTACGGCTTCTCGCTTGACGTGCGCGAGCCGCTGAACCGTTTTTCGGTAGCGATGCAGCAGATTGTTGCTATCTGTCGCGCTATCGACCTCTCGGCAAAGGTGTTGATCCTCGACGAGCCTACCGCCAGCCTCGATACCCAGGAGGTGGAGATGCTCTTCACCCTGATGCGCCAGCTGCGCGCCCAGGGCGTGAGCCTGATCTTCGTCACCCATTTCCTCGATCAGGTGTATGAGGTCAGCGACCGCATTACCGTTCTGCGCAACGGCGGCTTTGTTGGCTGCCGCGAAACCCGCGAGCTGCCGCAGATCGAGCTGGTGAAAATGATGCTGGGGCGCGAGCTGGAGAGCAACGCCCTGCAACGGGCGGGCCGGACGCTGCTCAGCGACAAGCCAGTGGCCGCCTTCACCGATTTTGGCAAGAAAGGCACCATCGCACCCTTTAACTTTGCAGTGCGCCCCGGTGAAATCGTCGGTCTCGCCGGGCTGTTAGGCTCCGGACGGACCGAAACCGCCGAGGTGATTTTCGGCATCAAGCCCGCCGACAGCGGCAGGGCGATCATCAAAGGCAAGCCGCAGACCCTGCGCTCGCCGCATCAGGCGTCGTGCCTGGGGATCGGCTTCTGTCCGGAGGATCGCAAAACCGACGGCATTATTGCCGCGGCCTCGGTGCGGGAGAATATTATTCTCGCCCTGCAGGCCCAGCGCGGCTGGCTGCGGCCCATTCCACGTCGGGAGCAGAATGAGATCGCCGAGCGCTTTATTCGCCAGCTGGGTATTCGCACCCCCAGCGCCGAGCAGCCGATTGAGTTTCTCTCCGGCGGCAACCAGCAGAAGGTGCTGCTCTCCCGCTGGCTGCTGACCAAACCCCAGTTCCTGATCCTCGACGAGCCGACGCGCGGCATCGACGTAGGGGCTCATGCCGAAATCATCCGGCTTATTGAAACCTTGTGCGCCGACGGCTTAGCGCTGCTGGTGATCTCCTCTGAGCTGGAGGAGCTGGTCGGCTATGCCGATCGGGTGATCATCATGCGCGACCGCAAACAGGTGGCAGAGATCCCGCTCGCAGAACTTTCGGTTCCGGCGATCATGAATGCCATCGCGGCATAAGGAGTAGAGTGTGATGCCCCGTTCCCTTCCGCAAACCGGCCAGCCGAAGCGGCGCATAAGCTGGCCGACGGGTATGCCGCAGCTGGTGGCGCTGATCCTGGTGCTGCTGGTTGACAGCCTGGTTGCGCCGCATTTTTTCCAGATCGTTCTGCAGGATGGGCGGCTATTCGGCAGTCCCATCGATATTCTTAACCGTGCTGCACCGGTAGCGCTGCTGGCCATCGGCATGACGCTGGTGATCGCCACCGGGGGGATCGATCTCTCCGTGGGGGCCATCATGGCGATTGCGGGGGCGACGGCGGCTTCGATGACCGTGGTCGGGCACAGCCTGCCAATTGTGCTGCTGGCGGCCATCGGCAGCGGTGTGCTGGCCGGGCTGTGGAACGGCGTGCTGGTGGCCATCCTCAAGATCCAGCCTTTCGTTGCCACGCTGATACTGATGGTCGCCGGGCGCGGCGTGGCGCAGCTGATCACCTCCGGGCAGATCGTCACCTTCAACGCCCCCAGTCTCTCGTGGCTCGGCAGCGGCTCGCTGCTGCTCTTCCCGACGCCGGTGATTATCGCTCTGATAACGCTGGTGGTGTTTTGGCTCTTCACCCGCAAAACGGCGCTGGGCATGTTTATCGAAGCGGTGGGGATCAACATCCGCGCCGCCAAAAATGCCGGGGTGAATACCCGGGTAGTCGTGATGCTGACCTACGTCCTGAGCGGCGTCTGCGCCGCCATTGCCGGGATCATCGTCACGGCGGACATTCGCGGGGCGGATGCCAACAACGCCGGGCTATGGCTGGAGCTGGACGCCATCCTCGCTGTGGTGATTGGCGGCGGCTCGCTAATGGGCGGGCGCTTCAACCTGCTGCTGTCGATTGTCGGGGCGCTGATTATCCAGGGAATGAACACCGGCATTTTACTCTCGGGCTTCCCGCCGGAGCTGAACCAGGTCGTGAAGGCCGTCGTCGTAATGTGCGTGCTGATTGTGCAGTCGCCGCGCTTTATCGATCTGATTAAGAGGAGCCGTGGTCATGATAAAACGTAACCTGCCGCTGATGATCACGCTCGGCGTGTTCGTGCTCGGCTATCTCTACTGCCTGACCCAGTTTCCGGGCTTCGCCTCGACGCGGGTTATCTGCAACATTTTGACCGATAACGCCTTTCTTGGGATTATCGCCGTTGGCATGACCTTCGTGATCCTCTCCGGCGGCATCGACCTGTCGGTGGGGTCGGTGATCGCCTTTACCGGCGTCTTTCTGGCGAAGGCGATTGGCTTCTGGGGCATCTCACCCCTGTTGGCCTTCCCGCTGGTGCTGGCGATGGGCTGCGCCTTCGGGGCGTTTATGGGCCTGCTGATCGATGCCCTGAAGATCCCGGCGTTTATCATCACCCTCGCCGGGATGTTCTTCCTGCGCGGCGTCAGCTACCTGGTCTCTGAAGAGTCGATTCCCATTAACCATCCGATCTACGACACCCTCTCTAGCCTGGCGTGGAAAATTCCCGGCGGCGGTCGCCTGAGCGCGATGGGGCTGCTGATGCTGGGCGTGGTGGTGATAGGCATCTTCCTCGCCCACCGTACGCGCTTTGGCAATCAGGTCTATGCCATTGGCGGCAGCGCCACCTCGGCCAACCTGATGGGCATCTCTACCCGCAGTACCACGATCCGCATCTATATGCTCTCAACCGGGCTGGCGACGCTGGCGGGCATTGTCTTCTCTGTCTACACCCAGGCGGGTTATGCCCTGGCGGGCGTTGGGGTTGAGCTGGACGCCATCGCCTCGGTGGTGATTGGTGGCACGCTGCTCAGCGGCGGCGTGGGAACGGTATTAGGCACGCTGTTTGGCGTGGCAATCCAGGGGCTGATCCAGACCTATATTAACTTCGACGGCACGCTCAGCTCGTGGTGGACAAAGATCGCCATCGGCATTTTGCTGTTTATCTTTATCGCCCTGCAACGCGGCCTGACGGTACTGTGGGAGAACCGGCAGAACTCCCCGGTCACGCGGGTGAGCATTCCGGCAACGAAGTCATAACTTTTTGATATGGTTAAAAAATAGCTAAAGCTTTCCCGGTAGCGGTCGATAACTGTTCGAATCAGCACTATTCACGCTACGAAGTCTCTCTGCTACCGGGATCACCATCATGCTTAGAACGCTTTCGATTCGCACTGGCCTGCTCTCTCTGCTGGCCGTAATGACGTTACTCCTCCTTCTGGTCAGCGGCATCGGTATTTACGCCCTGACCCAGAGCTCCTCATCGCTACAGCGTATTAATCACCTTCAGGGTGAGCAGATGGCAAACCTCAACGAGGGCTATACCCTGATCCTGCGCGCGCGCAACGAAGCCGGACAGGCGGTGCGCATGATGGAAGTCGGGCTGCTGGACGATGCGGGCAAGTCGGTAAAAAATATCAATAGCGAGATCGCACAGGCCCAAAAAGGGTTGCAGGAGACCATCGACGCGGGCGTCGAGGACGAGAGCGGCAAGGCCCTGCTGGCGGCGGTCGCCAAAAGCTATCAGGCCTACAATACCCAGGGTATCGTTCCCATGCTGAAGGCCCTCAATCAGCAGAGCGCAGACGATTACTACTCCCTGCTGGAGAATCAGCTGGTGCCGGTGTCGCGTCAGTTTGATAACGATATGCAGGCGTTTCTGAACTGGGGCGAAGCACGCGGCAAGGCCGAAGTGGACGCGGTACAGGCGAGTAAAAAACGGGTAATGGCGCTGATCGTCATCGCCGCGCTGGTGACCGCCGGCATCATTGCCCTGGCATGGCTGGCACTGCGCCATATGCTGCTTAAGCCGCTTAACGTCTCTATTCAGCAGCTGGAGCAGGTGGCGGCGGGTAACCTGACGCCAATGCAAACGGAGATAACCAGCAAGGAGTTCTCCCGCCTCAACGCCGCCATTGAGAACATGCGTCACTCGCTGGTGGGTTCGGTGACCCGCGTTCGCGACGCCAGCGCCCAGATCGATACCGGCAGTCGGGAGTTAACCGCAGGCAACGTCGATCTGGCCCAGCGCACCGAGTCTACTGCCTCCTCCCTTGAGCAGACGGCTGCCAGCATGGAGCAGATCACCGCCACGGTGAAGCAGAACGCTGCCAACGCCGAGCAGGCGCACCAGCTGGCGAAGACGGTCTCTGACACCGCCGATCGCGGCAGCGAAATGGTCTGCTACGTGATCGAGAAAATGCAGGACATCTCCGGCAGTTCGGCACGTATCGCCGATATTCTTAGCGTTATCGACGGCATTGCCTTCCAGACCAACATTCTGGCGCTTAACGCCTCGGTAGAAGCGGCGCGGGCAGGGGAGCAGGGCCGCGGCTTTGCGGTCGTGGCGGGCGAAGTACGTAACCTCGCGAGCCGCAGCGCCGACGCGGCGAAAGAGATCCGCACTCTGATCACCGACTCGCAGACTCACGTTGGGGAGGGGAGCAATCTGGCAATGCAGGCCGGTGAGACAATGGATGAGATCGCCAGCGAAGTAACGCGCATGACGAAGCTGATGCGGGAGATCGCTAACGCGTCCCACGAGCAGAGTCGGGGTATTGAGCAGGTGAATATTGCGGTGAACCAGATGGATGAAACCGCCCAGCAGAATGCCGCTCTGGTGCAGCAGTCTTCTGCTGCGACCCACTCCCTGGAGCAGCAGTCTCGCGAGCTAGTGGCCGCTATGGCCTCGTTCCGCCTGCAGGCCGCAAGCTAAAACACGTTACCCTCTCCGGCCGGAGAGGGTAACGTTACTGCGCGTTAGGCGTCCGGGTACTCGCGCATAAAGCGCTCGACGTCCTCGACCATCGCGTTAGTACCCACGAAGAACGGACGGCGCTGGTGCAGCGACTCCGGAATAATATCCAGAATACGCTCTTTACCGTCGCTCGCCTTGCCGCCCGCCTGCTCGGCCAGGAAGGCCATCGGGTTGCACTCGTACAGCAGGCGCAGCTTGCCTTCCGGGTGGGTTGCGGTACTTGGATAGAGGTAGATCCCGCCTTTCACCAGGTTACGGTGGAAGTCCGCTACCAGGGAGCCGATATAGCGAGAGGTGTAGGGACGGTGGGTAAGCTTATCCTCTTCCTGACAGAACTTGAGGTACTTCTTCACGCCCTGCGGGAACTTGATGTAGTTGCCTTCGTTAATGGAGTAGGTCGTACCCAGCTCAGGGAACTGCATGCGCTCCTGGCAGAGGGCGAAGACGCCGAGGGAGGGATCGTAGGTGAAAGCGTGTACGCCGCAGCCGGTGGTGTAAACCATGATGGTTGAGGAGCCGTAGAGCACGTAGCCCGCAGCCACCTGCTTGTTGCCCGGCTGCAGGAAGTCTTCCACGGTGACCGGAGTGCCTACCGGCGTGATGCGGTGGTAGATAGAGAAGATGGTGCCCACAGAGACGTTAACGTCAATGTTGGAGGAGCCATCCAGTGGATCCATCAGCACCACGTACTTCGCATGCTCATAGCCATCAAAAACAACGATCTCATCTTCTTCTTCTGAGGCAATACCGGCTACGATATTCCGCGCGCGCAGCGCCGCCTTCAGTTTCTCATTCGCGAACAGATCAAGTTTTTGCTGCACCTCGCCCTGCACGTTTTCGGCCCCGCTGGCCCCCAGAATATCGACCAGCCCCGCTTTATTAATATCGCGGTGGATGATTTTGGCGCCCAGCTTTATCGCCGACAGCAGTGAGGTCAGTTCCCCGGTGGCATGGGAGAAATCATGCTGCTTCTCAACGATAAATTCACCTAACGTTTTCATAACACTTTCCCTGCAATTAATGTGGAGTAAAGCGACTGTAACCATACTAACAAAGATCCGAATTAATGCGCACAGGTGAATCGCGCCAGCCAGAGTGAGATTCCGCTTAAATGCGTTTCTCTGGGCCGGACATGTGAGTAAAATGGACGCCAGTTAAAATAAGGACCGACGTATGCGCATTCATATTTTAGGAATTTGTGGAACCTTCATGGGCGGGCTGGCGCTGCTGGCACGTGCTTTAGGTCATGAAGTAACGGGATCGGACGCCAATGTGTATCCGCCGATGAGCACCCTGCTGGAGAAGCAGGGCATCGCTTTAATCCAGGGCTACGACGCCAGCCAGCTCGATCCGGCCCCGGATCTGGTGATTATTGGTAATGCCATGACGCGGGGCAATCCGTGCGTTGAGGCAGTGCTGGAGAAGAGCATTCCCTATATGTCCGGCCCGCAGTGGCTGCACGACTTTGTGCTGCGCGACCGCTGGGTGCTGGCGGTGGCCGGTACCCACGGAAAAACCACCACGGCGGGCATGGCGACCTGGATCCTCGAAGCCTGCGGCTACAAGCCTGGCTTTGTGATTGGCGGCGTGCCGGGCAACTTCGACGTCTCCGCGCGCCTGGGTGACAGCCCGTTCTTTGTGATTGAGGCCGACGAGTATGACTGCGCGTTCTTCGATAAGCGCTCCAAGTTCGTACACTACGCGCCGCGCACGCTGATCCTCAACAACCTTGAGTTCGATCATGCCGACATCTTTGACGATCTGAAGGCGATTCAGAAGCAGTTCCACCACCTGGTGCGTATCGTGCCGGGGCAGGGCAAGATCATCCTGCCGGAGAACGACATCAATCTGAAGCAGGTGATGGCGATGGGCTGCTGGAGTGAGCAGGAGCTGGTGGGCGAGCAGGGCCACTGGCAGGCGAAAAAGCTCACCACGGACGCCTCGCAGTGGGAAGTGCTGCTGGACGGCGAGTGTGTGGGCCAGGTGAAGTGGGATCTGGTGGGCGAGCACAACATGCACAACGGCCTGATGGCGATTGCCGCCGCCCGCCATGTCGGCGTCACGCCTGCGGATGCGGCTAACGCCCTCGGCACGTTCGTCAACGCCCGCCGCCGCCTGGAGCTGCGCGGCACCGCCAACGGCGTCAGCGTCTACGATGACTTCGCCCACCACCCGACCGCGATTCTGGCTACCCTCGCCGCGCTGCGTGGCAAGGTCGGCGGCACGGCGCGCATTATTGCGGTGCTGGAGCCACGCTCGAACACCATGAAGATGGGTCTCTGCAAGGACGATCTGGCTCCGTCGCTGGGCCGGGCCGATGAGGTCTTCCTGCTGCAGCCGCAGCATATTCCCTGGCAGGTATCGGAAGTGGCGGAGGCCTGCGTGCAGCCTGCCCATTGGCATGTGGATGTCGATGCGCTGACGGATATGATCGTGAAAACCGCCCAGCCGGGAGATCACATTCTGGTGATGAGCAACGGCGGCTTCGGTGGCATCCACCAGAAGCTGCTGGACAGGTTAGCGCAGAAATAAGCGTTGTAGGCCGGGTAAGCATTAGCGCCACCCGGCGTTTACAAATTACTCTTCGGCTTCCGACAGCTCGCGCAGATACTGGAAGATCAGACGCGCGGACTTCGGCGGCTTGTTGCCGTCGCGCTCTTTCTGCGCGTTACGGATCAGCGAACGCAGCTGCTGACGGTCAGCGTTCGGCCACAGATTTAATACGTCCGGCACCGCGTCATCACCCTCGGCGATCAGGCGATCGCGAATGTGCTCCAGCTTGTGGAAGAACGCCACCTGCTGGTTATGGCGGTTTTTCAGCTTGTCCAGCGCCTGGCGAATCGGATCGACGTCGCGCTGGCGCAGCAGTTTGCCAATCAGCTGCATCTGGCGGCGGCGGCCCTCTTTCTTGATACGCTGCGCCAGCTCAATGGCCGCGCGCAGATCGTCATCCAGCGGGATCTTATCAAGGGCGTTCTTGCCCAGGTCTACCATCTCTGCGCCGAGGCGTTTTAACTCTTCCGCATCGCGCTTAATTTCACTTTTACTGACCCAGATGATCTCATCATCTTCATCGTTGATATCATCACCGGGTACGTCGTCGAGCCAGTCATCGGGCTGCTTGGTCATCTCAGGCTCCTTAAAAAAGAGGCTAATACTAACACCCTGGGAGCACACTGAGAATGGGTTCTCTGTTAGACTTCTTTAAAACTCCCCTTACATTATGGCATTGGCGATGAAAGTAATCACACAAGTTGCAGAGCAACGCAAAGCACTGGAAGAAGCCGTCTCCACCGCCCTGGGCTTAGCCGCAGGTAAATCAGACGGCGCAGAAGTGGCGGTATCAAAGACTACCGGTATTAGCGTCAGCACCCGCTACGGTGAGGTGGAGAACGTTGAATTCAATAGCGATGGCGCACTGGGCATCACCGTTTATCATCAAAACCGCAAGGGCAGCGCCTCGTCCACCGACCTGAGTCCGGACGCTATCGCCCGCACCGTGCAGGCGGCGCTGGATATTGCCCGCTACACCTCGCCGGATCCGTTTGCTGGCGTTGCGGACCGCGATCTGCTGGCGTTTGAGGCTCCGGATCTGGACCTCTTCCACCCGGCAGAGGTTACGCCGGATCAGGCCATTGAGCTGGCTGCCCGCGCCGAGCAGGCGTCGCTGAAGGCGGACAAGCGCATCACCAACACCGAAGGCGGCAGCTTCAACAGCCACTACGGGATTAAAGTCTTCGGCAATAGCCACGGCATGCTGCAAAGCTACTGCTCCAGCCGTCACTCGCTCTCCAGCTGCGTGATTGCTGAAGAGAATGGCGACATGGAGCGCGACTACGCCTACACCATGGGCCGGGCGCTGGGGGATCTCAAGTCGCCGGAGTGGGTGGGAGACGAGTGCGCGAGACGCACCCTGGCACGTCTGGCGCCGCGCAAGCTCTCTACCATGAAAGCACCGGTGATCTTCGCTAACGAAGTGGCCACCGGGCTGTTTGGCCATCTCGTCGGGGCGATTGCTGGCGGCGCGGTTTACCGTAAATCTACTTTCCTGCTGGACTCCCTCGGCAAGCAGATCCTGCCGGAGTGGCTGACCATTGAGGAGCACCCGCACCTGCTGAAAGGGCTGGCCTCAACGCCGTTCGACAGCGAAGGGGTACGTACCGAACGCCGGGACATCATCAAGGATGGCATCCTGACCCAGTGGCTGCTGACCAGCTACTCCGCACGCAAGCTGGGGCTGAAAAGCACCGGTCACGCGGGCGGCATCCATAACTGGCGTATTAACGGGCAGGGCCTTAGCTTTGAGCAGATGCTGAAAGAGATGGGCACCGGGCTGGTGGTGACCGAGCTGATGGGCCAGGGCGTGAGCGGTATTACCGGCGACTACTCCCGCGGCGCGGCAGGATTCTGGGTAGAGAACGGTGAAATTCAGTACCCGGTGAGCGAAATTACCATCGCCGGCAACCTCAAAGAGATGTGGCGCAATATGGTGACCATTGGTGACGATATTGAAACACGCAGTAATATACAGTGTGGTTCAGTGCTGCTGCCGGAGATGAAGATCGCCGGGCAGTAAGCCATTTTTAACAATAATAAAAGGACATGAGCAATGCGGAAAACGTTGTTAGCGATGTTAGCAGTCTCCTCTTTCGTTCTGGCCTCTTCTGCCGCGTTTGCGGCAGATCTGGAAGAGGATATGGAGACCCTCAACGATAATTTGAAAGTGGTACAGAAAACCAGTGATGCGGCGGAGATGAAGGACGCATTAACCAAAATGCGTACCGCCGCGCTGGACGCCCAGAAAGCGACCCCGCCGAAGATGGAAAACAAAGCGCCAGACAGCCCGGAGATGAAGGAGTTCCGCCACGGGTTTGATATTCTGGTTGGTCAGATTGACGGTGCGCTAGAACTTGCCAACGCGGGTAAGGTGAAAGAGGCGCAGGCGGCAGCGGAAGAGTTTAAAACCACTCGCAATACTTATCATAAAAAGTTCCGCTAATATAACGGCGGGAGTCACCTCCCGCCGGATCTATCTATTCCACCCCGCCATCAGGATTATGCCTGGCTTCGACTACCTTTACCTCCGCCGGGGAAATAACCTGCTGCAGATCCTGCCGCGTTATTCGCTGCCCGGACAGGGTATCAATTATTTCTTCGCTGCCGTTTGGGTATTTAGTAATTGAAACGAGACGCCCGCCATACAGCGGAATACCGGTTAATTCCATCGTATAGTCGGTCTTCTTTATCTCCTCTTTTTTTATCTGCTGCTGTTTATCGATCTCATCCTGCGTTTTAGACGTGAGCGTAATCTTCGTGCTGCTGTCGTCAGAATTTGTCGTATTATTATCGCTATTAATCTCTGCTAATTTGCTGTTATTTAGCAGAGTAGATGGGTTATCGCCGTTAGATAAATGCGAATCACCCTGCGCACTGACGGCGCTTATTTTATCTATGCCATTCATCATCATCTCCGAAAAAATATGCTGTGCAGAAGACAGGGGAACAGTGCCCCCAAGGGAGGTGAATACATCTGCGTTGGGTAAACGAGACAGAAAAGTTATCGGCAATGAAGAGAAATGATTTAATAAAAGCCTGCGCCAGACTAGCGCAGGTAGTGGACAACCTGATTGCTGCTGCCGCGCCAGATCAGCATAGGATCCTTCAGATCCTGGACAAACTTACCGTCGATAAGCACGTTAATCAGATCGACGACGGCCAGCTGGTCGCGGCTTAGCTCATCCAGTTTATAGCCGGTCCAGACCCAGATATCCTTTCCGGGGCATTCGGCACGGATGCGCTGTACCAGCCGGAGGATATCCGGCACGTTTTGCGGATGGAGCGGATCGCCGCCGGAGAGCGAAATGCCCTGGCGTTTGATCCGCGTATCGTTGAGATCGTTAACGATGCGATCTGCCATCTCGGCGGTAAAGGGCTTGCCCGAGTTGAGCCGCCAGGTGCTTTTGTTATAGCAGCCGGGACATTCGTGTATGCACCCCGAAACGAATAGCGTGCAGCGCGTGCCGGGGCCGTTGACGATGTCGACCGGGTAATATTGGTGATACCGCATTACCCAATCTGCCCGTTACCCAAATGCTTGACGCGGCGCTTCACCTCTTCCTGTTTGCCGGCGTTGAACGGGCGCGCGTCCGGGCTGCCTAAATAGCCGCAGACGCGGCGGGTTACCGAGACGCGGGCGGCGTCATGGTTGCCGCATTTCGGGCAGGTAAAGCCTTTGCTGGTGCACTCGAACTCGCCGGTAAAGCCGCACTCGTAGCACTCATCGATGGGCGTATTGGTGCCGTAGTAGGGCACGTGCTGATAGCTGTAATCCCAGACATCCTCCAGCGCCTTCAGGTTGTGCTGGATGTTGGGATACTCGCCGTAACAGATGAAGCCGCCGTTGGCTAACGGTGGGTAGGGCGCTTCGAAATCTATCTTGTCGTAAGGGTTAACCTTCTTCTCAACGTCGAGATGGAAGCTATTGGTGTAGTAGCCCTTGTCGGTGACGCCCGGCACTACGCCGAACTCGGCGGTATCGAGACGGCAGAAGCGGTCGCAGAGGTTTTCACTCGGCGTGCTGTAGAGGCTGAAGCCGTACCCGGTCTCCTCTTTCCACTGGTCTACCGCCTGGCGCATCCGCTCGACAATGGCGATGCCTTTGGCACGCAGGGCCTCGCTGTCGTACATGTGCGTCTCGCCAAACAGGGCGTTAATGGTTTCGTGAATGCCGATATAACCCAGCGAGATCGAGGCGCGACCGTTTTTAAAGATGGAGGAGATCTCATCGTCGGCCTTCAGCCGCACGCCGCAGGCCCCCTCCATGTAGAGAATAGGGGCCACGCGGGCTTTCACCCCTTCGAGGCGGGCGATACGGGTCATCAGGGCCTTGCGGGCCAGCGCCAGGCGCTCGTCGAGCAGCGTCCAGAACGCCGCCTCGTTGCCTTTTGCCTCCAGCGCAATGCGCGGCAGGTTCAGGCTGATGACGCCAAGGTTATTACGTCCGTCGTGGATCTGTTCCCCGTTCTCATCTTCATACACGCCGAGGAAGCTGCGGCAGCCCATCGGGGTTTTAAAGGAGCCGGTCACCTTCACCACCTGATCGTAGTTAAGGATATCCGGGTACATGCGCTTGCTTGCACACTCCAGCGCCAGCTGCTTGATATCGTAGTTGGCATCCCCAGGCTTATGGTTCAGCCCGTCGCGGATGGCGAACACCAGCTTCGGGAATACCGCCGTTTTGCGGTTTTTACCGAGGCCGGCAATGCGGTTGCGCAGAATCGACTGCTGGATCAGGCGTGACTCCCAGCTTGTACCCAGCCCGAAGCCAAAGGTGACGAACGGCGTCTGGCCGTTGGCGGTGTGCAGGGTATTGACCTCGTACTCCAGCGACTGGAAGGCGTCGTAGCACTCTTTCTCGGTGCGCGAGCGGGCGTAGCCGTCGGCATCCGGGATCTGCCACTCCGCCGCCGTTTTGCGGTGCTTGTCGAAGCTGGCAGTCACGAACGGAGCCAGTACCTCATCGATACGGTTGATGGTGGTGCCGCCGTAGATGTGGCTCGCCACCTGGGCGATGATCTGTGCGGTGACCGCCGTGGCGGTAGAGATAGATTTCGGCGGTTCGATCTCGGCGTTGCCCATTTTGAAGCCCTGGGTCAGCATCCCCTTCAGGTCGATAAGCATGCAGTTAAACATCGGGAAGAAGGGCGAGTAGTCGAGATCGTGGTAGTGGATATCCCCGCGCTCGTGGGCCAGCACCACGTCGCGCGGCAGCAGGTGCTGACGAGCGTAGTGCTTGGCAACGATGCCCGCCAGCAGGTCGCGCTGGGTCGGGATCACCTTGCTGTCTTTGTTGGCATTCTCATTGAGCAGGGCGGAGTTGGTCTGCTCTACCAGGCCACGGATCTCCTGATTCAGGCGGCCGCGCTTCTCGCGGGAGATATCGCGGTCGTGGCGATACTCAATATAGGCCCGCGCCAGCTGCTTGTAGGGGCCAGCCATCAGCTGGTTTTCCACTGCGGTCTGGATCTCACTGATGTCTACCTGCGATCGCGCCTGCATCTGCTGTCTGACCACCTCTGCGACGGTAGCGCAATAGTCGGCATCATCAACGCCCGCCGCAGCGGCGGCACGCAGAATTGCTTCCTGAATACGCTCTGATTTGAACTGTACCTTACAGCCATCTCGCTTCATCACATGCGGGGTCATGATCTCTCCATAGTTAAACGGTTATCCACGGCGTTGTTGGAATAGTAGACGATCACTACAATATGTAGCGCCGGGACGGCATTTTAAGTGCTACATATAGTGATTTGCATCAAACAAGTTTGCGATTTTATTGACGCAGGACAAGGTAAAAAGGGGAGCGTACAGAGGGCGTGCGCTGGGGGAAATGTAAATTTTTAAGGGTAAATTTTGCTCAGCAGGCACGACGTTAATGGCATGCCTTTCACAACATCTGCACGATGCCGTATCCACAAGCGCAGAGAAGAAGGAGGATTGTGATCCAGCAGAATTGGTAAAACGCATTATTTGCCCCTAATCCAGTGCGGGCGAGGGCGGTGTTTTCTTCTTTAATGTGTTTTGCCGCCAGGGTGCGAAAGCGGCGGATATAGTAAAGGCAATAAAACAGGAACAGGGGGATGACCAGTACACCGATATATTTAGAGAAGGCAAAGGTCAGTAAGAGTGCAACAGCAAGAGTGCCCAAAAATACCTTTCCGGCGTTAGCCTCTGCCTGTTTTAACTCACGCCTGATACCTTCAGCGTGTAACGCTTGCCAGCGGCGCAGCGTGCTCAAGCTGAACCCATACTGTTCGCACAGCTGTTTGTCGGGCACGCCATTTTTCGACTGGTGAAGAAAATCGGCGATTTGCTCATCGGTAAAACGTGCTTTAGCCATTAACGTCCCTCTCTGGCTGAGCAAGAGGCGTAAAGCCGGGCGTCTTTGTGCCGCCCGGCGCTGCACGGCCGATTAGCGGCGCACGGCGATCGCTTCGATCTCGATCTTTACGTCTTTCGGCAGTCGGGCGACTTCTACGCAGGAGCGCGCCGGGAAGGCAGCCTGGTGCTCGTTAAAGAACGCTTCGTAGGTGGCGTTAACGGTGGCGAAATCGTTGAGATCTTTCACGAACACCGTGGTTTTAACAATATCGCCTACCTTCAGGCCAGCGGCTTCCACGATAGCCTTAACGTTATCCAGCGACTGGCGCGCCTGGGCAGCGATATCCTCCGGCACGCTGCCGGTTTTTGGATCGACCGGGATCTGGCCGGACGTAAGGATCATATTGCCGAGATCGACTGCCTGAACGTAAGGACCAATGGCTGCCGGTGCATTTTCCGTCGCGATGATTTTTGTCATGATTTCTCCTGAAAGCGAATGGTATTGAGGTTCCGCGCCATTATAGGCAGCGCGGAGACGATGACCAATCTGAATTAACGGGTGTGTGACAGCACCACCGTGTGAGAAAACTCTTTCTCGCAGTACTTGCACTTCAGGGCAATGTCGTTGGCGCGTTGCTTCACCGCAAAGCTGGAGAACACCGGCTCGGCATGGCTGATGCAGTTGCTGTTGGGGCAGATCAGCACCGCCTCAATGCGTGATGGCAGGTTAGGTCGCGACTTGCCTACCACCTCGTAGTCGTCGATGCGGTTTACCGTCGCCTGCGGGGCATACAGCGCCAGCTGGTTAACCTGCTCGTCGGTGAGGAAGGTGTTTTCGATCTTGATCAGATCCTTGCGGCCCATCTCTCCCGAGGGCAGATTCAGACCGATGGTGATCCGCTGGTCGGTTTCGGTCAGCTTAAACAGGGTCAGCAGCTTGAAGCCCACCTGCGCCGGGATATGGTCGATCACCGTGCCGCGCTTAATCGCTTCGACCTGCAGTTTATTGTCGTGTGTCATCTCGTTTCCCCCTCTGTTAGGCCAAATCGCGGTTAAGCACCAGCGCCAGCAGCGCCTGGCGAGCATAGATGCCGTTGCCCGCCTGCTGGAAATACCAGGCGTGCGGCGTCTTATCCACGTCGGTGGCAATCTCATCGACGCGAGGCAGCGGGTGCAGCACCTTCATATTGCCCCGGGCGCTGTGCAGGTCGCTGGCGCGCAGGACAAACTGCGCCTTCACGTTGGCGTACTCGGACGGATCCAAACGCTCTTTCTGCACGCGGGTCATGTAGAGGATATCCACCTCCGGGATCACCTCTTCGATGGTGGCATGCTGGCTCCAGGCAATCCCGCGCTCATCCAGCATATCGAGGATATACTGCGGCATCGCCAGCGCATCGGGGGCGATAAACAGGAAGCGGTTACCGTTAAACTTCGCCAGCGCCTGGGCCAGCGAGTGGACGGTGCGGCCATACTTGAGGTCGCCCACCATCGCGATGTTGAGGTTCTCCAGTCGGCCCTGGGTCTCCTGAATGGTGAAGAGATCCAGCAGGGTCTGGGTCGGGTGCTGGTTTGCACCGTCGCCCGCGTTCAATACCGGAATGCCGCCGGAGAACTCGGTGGCCAGCCGCGCCGCGCCCTCCTGCGGGTGACGCATCACGATGGCGTCAACGTAGGTGCTGATAACGGAGATGGTGTCCGCCAGGGTCTCGCCTTTTTTACCCAGCGAGGTGTTGCTGCTGTCGGAGAAGCCGACCACGCTTGCGCCCAGGCGGTGCATCGCGGTTTCAAATGACAGGCGGGTGCGGGTAGAGGCTTCAAAGAAGCAGCTGGCGATCACCTTGTGCTTCAGCAGCTCCGGCTGCGGGTTAGCCTTCAGGCTCGCTGCGGTCTCCAGTACCTGTTCCAGTTCTTCGCGGCTGAGGTCGTTTATGGAAATGATATGTTTCTGATAGAGCGGATTAGCCATGGTTATCTCCTGACGTCTGCGCAAAAAAAAGCCCCTCAAAAGAGGGGCTATAGAAATAGGTGAGCATTGGGAAGAAAAACGGCAGGCCAGCGCCCTCTTTCAGGCGCGGTGAGACAGTGTGTCGAACGGACTTGACCATGCTTCCTCCCGGCAAATTGTCCGCGATTATACTCAGCTCATAAGGCGAATCAAGGGATCGATGCGCTATTTATCAGAAGCAAACGGTTATTTTGCATATATATGCATTTTTAAGAGATAGTTAACGCGATTGCGCACCTGAGCGGTACGCTGCACGTCACGCGGGGCGACCCAAACGATACTGCTGCCAGCCACCACGCCAAGGATCTCCGGCAGAGCGTGATAGTCCAGAATACGGGCTACCGCTCGCCCGTATCCCGCAGCGGTATGAATAAGAATAAACTCGCGATTGTGCTCGACGCTCACCACCATATCCGACAGACAGCGGGTGGCATCCGGTGCCGGGCGCAGCTGTGGGTTGAGGGCATAGATCCGCTGTCCCTTGGCATTGCGGATCTTGATAATCCCCAGCAGCTTCAGCAGGCGTGATACCGTGGACTGGCTGATGGTATCAAAGCCGTGCCGCTGAAGGTCCCGGCGGATCGCCTCCTGCGACAGGTAGCTCTTCTCGGTAACCAGCTGTCGACAGGCGGCCAGCTGCTGCTGTTCCCTGGTGGAGCAGTCGCGATAGTCCTTCATGCTCTTTCCTCCCTGTTGTGGTTAAAGCAGCGCGCCAAGGCTTAATATCAAACAGATCAATACGGTCAGCATCAGCAGCAGCGGCGCGACCCACTTCAGATAGCGAACGTAGGGCACCCGGGCAATCGCCAGCCCGCCCATCACCACCGCCGAGGTGGGGGTAACCAGATTGACAATGCCGGACGCGGCCTGGTAGGTGGTGACCACCAGATCGCGATCGACGCGGGCAAAATCCGCCAGCGGAGCCATGATCGGCATGGTCAGCACCGCCAGCCCCGAGGAGGAGGGCACCAGAAACGAGAGCACCACCTCCAGCCAGTACATCACGTTAATAAACACCATGCTGGAGAGGCCGCTCACCAACCCCTCGGCGCTGTGCAGGATGGTATGGGTAATCATCCCCTTGTCCATCACCACCACGATACCGCGGGCAATGCCGATGATTAACGCCACGCCCAGCAGATCCCGCGCGCCATCAATAAAGGTGGAGGTCAGCTCCTCCTCGCTCATGCGGGCCAGCAGCCCGGTAATAATGGCCGCCGCGAGAAAAACGCCGGAGATCTGCCCCATCCACCAGCCCAGCACCGCCACGCCGTAGATCATCACCGCAAAGGCGAGGGCGAAGATAACCAGGATCAGCTTGCGCGTGCCGGTGAAGGCCAGATCCTGCTGGCGCTTGCCGCCCAGGAAGTGGGCGATGTTCTCATCCTGCTTATCCGCCACGATGGACCGGCTGGGATCCTGCCGCACCTGGCGGGCATAGCGCATCACCCATGCGACGCAGATAAGCCAGCCCGCCACCAGCAGGGCCACGCGCAGCCAGATGCCAGTGGTAAACGGAATGCCCGCCGCGTTGGCGGCAATCACCGTGGCGAAGGGGTTAATGGTTGAACCGAGCGTGCCAATGCCCGCCCCGAGCAGCACCGTAGAGGCGGCGACCAGCGGATCGAAGCGCGCCGCCATCATGACCGGCACCAGCAGGGTGTAGAACGGCAGTGACTCTTCTGCCATGCCGTAGATCGTACCGCCTGCGGCAAAGAGTCCCATCAGGATCGGGATCATCCACTCCTCGCGGCCGCTGAGCTTCTGCGTGACGCGTTCGATTCCGGCGTCAATAGCCCCGGTTTTATTGACGATCCCCAGAAAGCCGCCGATGATCAGCACAAACAGTGCGACGTCAATGGCGCCCGCCTGACCGGTATCGGGGTCGTACAGGCCGCTGATAGGGGCCATAATAACGGAAACGATCCCCTGCGGTTGGGCCGTAACGTGCGCATAGGTGCCCGCGACGGGGACCTCTTTACCCAGCGTCTCGTTCATGACCATCTGATAATGCCCGGCCGGGACAATCCAGCTCAGCGCGGCAACCAGCGCGATCAGAATAAACAGAATGGTGTAAGCAGAGGGAAATTTAAATCTACGCATAGGGTTCTCTCCCTGTTTGGGCGTCACAGGTGCTGCGACGCCCGGGGTGGTTACTCGCCGAGGGTCGCCACCATCACCGCTTTGATGGTGTGCATCCGGTTTTCTGCTTCATCGAACACGATGGAGTGGGCGGATTCGAACACCTCTTCGGTAACCTCCAGCCCCTTCAGGCCATAGGCCAGCTCGATTTCGCGTCCCACGGTGGTGTGCTCGTTGTGGAAGGCGGGCAGGCAGTGCATAAATTTCACCCGCGGATTGCCGGTGGCCTCTATGACCTGCTGGTTGATCTGATAAGGTTTCATCAGGCTGACGCGCTCGCTCCACGCCTCTTTTGGCTCACCCATGGAGACCCAGACGTCGGTGTAGAGGAAATCAACGCCGGCGACACCCTCTGCAATGTTCTCGGTCAGGGTGATTTTTGCCCCGGTCTCCCACGCAATCTCCCGGCACTGCGCCACCAGCGCCTCGTCTGGCCAGAACGCTTTTGGCGCCACCAGCCGGATATCCATCCCCATTTTGGCCGCGCCGACCATCAGGCTGTTACCCATGTTGTTGCGCGCATCGCCCAAATAGGCAAAGCGCAGCTCGGAGAGGCGTTTACCCGGTGCGTGTTCCAGCATGGTCATGAGATCGGCCAGGATCTGCGTGGGGTGAAACTCGTTGGTCAGGCCGTTCCATACCGGTACTCCGGCGTACTCTCCCAGCTCCTCAACGATCGCCTGGCCGTAGCCGCGATACTCAATGCCATCGTACATGCGACCCAATACGCGGGCAGTGTCCTTCATGGACTCCTTGTGGCCAATCTGCGATCCACTCGGACCGATGTAGGTCACCTGCGCACCCTGATCAAAGGCGGCCACCTCAAAGGCGCAGCGGGTACGGGTCGAGCTTTTCTCGAAAATCAGCGCAATATTTTTGCCGCCCAGGGTCTGCTTTTCACAGCCCGCTTTTTTGGCGGCTTTCAGCTCCATCGCCATATCGATCAGGAAGTGGATCTCATCGGGGGCAAAATCCAGCAGCTTGAGGAAATTACGGTTTTTCAAAGCGATTTTCATACGTCGTCCTTAATCTATTCATTGCAGGGAATGGTTGCGGATCAGGGTTCCGCGCTCGCCGGCCAGAATGGCCGGGCCATCCGCCAGGGAGCCGATCCCGGCGATGCCGTTGCAGGTCTTGACAAAGCGGCAGCAGGCGGCGATTTTTGGCCCCATCGAACCGGCGTCGAAGGTTAGCCCGCTCAGCTGCTGCGGGGTAGCCTCGGTGAGCGGTCGCTGCTCTGGCGTACCCCAGTTGAGATAGACCGCGTCGGCATCGGTGAGGATCAGTAGCGCGTCGGCTTCCAGCTGACGGGCCAACAGCGCCGCAGAGAGGTCTTTATCAATCACCGCTTCAATACCGTGGAGGCCGTCAGCCTGCTCAACCACCGGCACGCCGCCGCCGCCGTTGCAGATCACCAGATGGCCGCGCTGGAGAAGTGCCTCGATAGCATCGCGCTCGACGATGCGCATCGGCTGC
Source organism: Enterobacter sp. C2 (assembly GCF_019880405.1). Taxonomy (NCBI): domain Bacteria; kingdom Pseudomonadati; phylum Pseudomonadota; class Gammaproteobacteria; order Enterobacterales; family Enterobacteriaceae; genus Enterobacter; species Enterobacter sp. C2. The sequence goes on along the minus strand of NZ_CP082269.1, from coordinate 3,742,837 downwards.
GGGGAGGGAACCACGCGGCGGACATAGCTGCCGTCGGCTTTAAAGCACCACCCTTTTTCGGCGGCCAGCGCGTCGGCCTGCGGCTGGTCATACACCGGCCCAATGTATTTCGTGGGGTTGGCGAGGGCAGGATCGGCGGGATCCACCGCCACCTGAGTCAGCAGGACGCTGACTTCGCATTTTGGCAGCCGGTTTTTCAGCGACTGTTGCAGCATGTAGCCAATCATTCCCTGACTCTCGGCCCCCAAAACATCCAGCGGATAGGGCGTAACGCCGGTATAGGCGCTGTTTTGCAGCGCCAGCAGGCCCACCTGTGGGCCGTTGCCGTGCACCAGCACCACCCGCCAGCGCTGGGTAAGCTGAGCGATCGTCTCGGTGGCCAGATCGATATTTTTGCGCTGGATCGCGGCCTCCAGCGGCTCGCCGCGTTTCAGCAGGGCGTTACCACCGAGGGCGACCACGAGGATCGGTTTCATCTCCGTTTTCATTCTCTGCTCCTTGCCTTAAATCGCGTCGCGTTCCAGCGGGCAGCTCATGCAGCGTGCGCCGCCGCGTCCGCGTCCCAGCTCATCGCCTGGAATAGGGATAACGGTAATCCCTGCCTTGTCGTACTTCTCGTTGGTCCAGACGTTGCGCTCGTAGCCAACCACCACGCCGGGGCGCAGGGTCAGGACGTTATTGGCATCGTTCCACTGCTCACGCTCGGCTTCAAAGGCGTCGCCGCCGGTGGTGATCAGCTGGATCTGCGTGACGCCGAGCGCTTTCTCCAGCGCCCGCAACAGGGTGGTCTCCTGGCGACGGGCAATGCCGCCGTGACCGTCGGGCGTTAGCGTCCAGCACTGCACGTCCGGGCGCACCACTTCCGGGTAGACGGAGAAGGTGTCGATATCGATGTGGGTCATCACCGTGTCGAGGTGCATACAGGAGCGGTGTTTCGGCAGCTCGACGGCGATAACGCGTTCGGCCTGGCGGTGGGTAAACAGAGCGGAGGCAAGGAACTCGACGCCCTGGGGCGTGGTGCGTTCAGACATGCCGATTAATACCGTACCCCGGCCAATGACTAATACATCGCCCCCTTCCAGGGTAGCGTGGTCATAATTAATGTCTTCGTCGCCGAAATATTTAATAAAGTCGCCATTTATAAACAGCGGGTGCCAGCGATAGATGGCCCGCAAATTATTGGTCTCGCGCTGACGGGCCGGTTTTGCCATAGGGTTTATAGAGACACCGTTATATATCCAGCAGGAGGTATCGCGAGTAAAGAGGTGGTTAGGCAGCGGCTTCATAATAAAGTCATTTGCCGTATGAATATCAACAACCATATTACTGATCGACGCCGGTATTTCACCGTAGGTCAGTCCGCCGCTTAACCGTCGGGCCAGCTCGCGGTGGGGCATATCTGCCAGCCAGCCGCGTACATCGCTGGCAAAGGCAGGGCCCAGACGATAGTCAGAGACCTGAGTTTGCAGCAGCCACGCCTTGGCGTCTGGCGTATCCAGCGTCTGGGTTAAGAGATCGGTAAGTAACAGCACCTCAACGCCCTGCTCACGCAAGGTAGTAGCGAAAATATCGTGCTCTTCACCCGCGCGCTCAACGGATAATACATCATCAAATAACAGGTCCTGACAATTAGAGGGCGTCAATCTTTTCAGGCTCAGATTAGGACGGTGCAGCATTACGCTGCGTAACTGGCCCACTTCCGATCCGACGTAGTGTTTTTCCATAACTATTCCTTACGTTTTCCGGCAATAAGAGAGGGGCGCTATAAAATACGTTATTTCATAGCGTGCGAGCTTCGCTGGATTTCGTGGCTATAATAGAGTCCTGTTGCGTTAATTATGTGATGCTGCTCACGGGTGAACGGTAATGGAATAACCCCGTTTGGTTTATTTGAGATGGTTCAGAGAAACCGTTTTTTATTGAAATAACCCAATGCATTGCTACGCATTACTACGGGGTAATATTTGCTATTGTTAAAAGCGTGTACGGGGCGTGTTTATGGGGTGCGCTATATCTCTTTGAAAATAAATAAAATATTTTCGGGTTGTGAATGGGTATTCATTTTTATGTGTTTTTTATTTTTCTGACTCAGAAATTATAAAATAAATATGCTGCCGCATTTGGAAATACGCTGTGACGTAATGTGTGATCCTGCTGAAGGTTTTTTTATTAGTGCTGGGTTTTCAGCAGCATAATTCACAGTTGTATAAATATAAAGCGGCACTTATGCGAAGAGAGTGAATAATATTGCTCTGGTATTTAACAAAAAGTTAACTTCTTTGCCAATAACTATGCGCTATCGCAAGGGTTCGCTAAAAAGGGGTGGTAGGGTAGGCAAAATTCTCGTATAAACGTTAAAAATGAAACAATGTTTTATATCGAGAGGTTACGCATGATCACAGGCAACATTCACAACCTTCAGTCCTGGCTGCCGCAGGAGCTGGCCGAGGCCGTTGAGTACGTCAAACAGCACGTCAACGACGCGACGCCAACGGGCAAGCACGATATCGACGGCTCGCGCCTCTTCTTCCTGCTCTCGGAAGACATGACCGAGCCGTTTGCCAAACGCCGTGCGGAGTATCACGCCCGCTATCTGGATATCCAGATCGTACTGAAGGGCCAGGAGGGGATGACCTACAGCACCCTGCCAGCGGGCACGCCGGACACCGACTGGCTGGCAGATAAGGACATCGCGTTTTTGCCGGAAGGCGAGCAGGAGAAAACTGTGGTGCTGAGCGAAGGGGATTTCGTGGTCTTCTATCCAGGCGAGGTGCATAAGCCGCTGTGCGCGGTGGGCAATCCAGCCCAGGTGCGTAAAGTGGTGGTGAAGCTGCTGGTGGTGTAATACGCCATGTAAACGCCGGGCGGCGGCATCCGCCTTGCCCGGCCTGCATCATTTACTCGGCGAGGGTGGCAACCATGACCGCTTTGATGGTGTGCATGCGGTTTTCCGCCTGGTCGAACACGATGCTGTTCGGCGACTCAAACACTTCGTCGGTCACCTCCATGCCACCGTGAAGGCCATACGTCTCCGCCATCTGTTTGCCAAGGACGGTCTGGTCGTCGTGGAATGCGGGCAGGCAGTGCAGGAACTTCACCTGCGGGTTGCCGGTCAGGGCCAGCATCTGGCTGTTCACCTGATAGTCGCGCAGCAGCGCGATACGCTCGGCCCACTTCTCTTTGGCTTCGCCCATCGAAACCCACACGTCGGTATAGATAAAGTCCGCGCCTTTGACCCCCTCGGCAATGTTCTCTGTCAGGGTGATGCTGCCGCCGTTCTGCTGCGCCAAAGCGCTGCACTCGGCCACCAGGCTCGCTTCCGGCCAGCAATCCTGGGGAGCCACCAGGCGCAGATCCAGCCCCACCAGCGCGGCGGCCTCTAGCATAGAGTTACCCATGTTGTTGCGCGCGTCGCCCGCGTAAACCAGCGTCATCTCGTTAAAGGCTTTGCCCGGCAGGTGCTCCTGCATGGTCAGCAGGTCCGCCAGCAGCTGGGTCGGGTGAAACTCGTTGGTCAGGCCGTTCCATACCGGAACGCCGGCGAATTTGGCCAGAGCCTCGACGATCTCCTGGCCGTGGCCGCGATACTGAATGCCGTCATACATGCGGCCCAGCACGCGGGCGGTATCCTTAATTGATTCTTTATGCCCGATCTGGCTCCCGCTTGGCCCTAAATAAGTGACGCGAGCACCCTGGTCATAGGCGGCAACTTCGAAAGAGCATCGGGTACGGGTAGAGTCTTTTTCGAAGATGAGCGCGATGTTTTTACCCGCCAGCTGCGGTACTTCAGTGCCTTGTTTTTTATCTTTTTTGAGCTGGGCGGCGAGCTGGAGCAGGGCATTAATTTCGGCAGGGGTAAAGTCGAGCAGTTTTAAAAAGTGTTTCTGGTAGAACGCAGACATGGTTCCCTCACATGGCTCAAGCCAATTATTGAATTAAAATTCACTTTATATGTCTAAATATTCATTTGCAACCCTGTTCAACAAATCTTTTCCGTCAGGAGTGGAGGCATTGGCAACGGTATGTGAAAATAAGAGTATCTGCCGCACATTATGAGGAACAACCTATGGCAAACCAGGAACATCTGGAAGAGCAGCGTGAAGAGACCCGTCTGATTATTGAAGAGCTGCTGGAGGACGGTAGCGATCCTGATGCGCTCTACACTATCGAGCATCATCTCTCTGCCGATGATTTTGAAACGCTGGAGAAAGTAGCGGTAGAGGCGTTCAAAATGGGTTATGAAGTGACTGAGCCGGAGGAGCTGGAAGTAGAAGAGGGTGACACCGTGATCTGCTGCGACATTCTGAGCGAGTGCGCGCTGAATGCCGATCTGATCGATGCGCAGGTTGAGCAACTGATGATCCTGGCAGAGAAGTTTGACGTTGAGTACGACGGCTGGGGCACCTACTACGAGGATCCTAACGGCGAAGAGGGTGATGACGAAGACGGCGAAGATTACGTCGACGAAGATGATGACGGCACCCGCCACTAAGTCACTCGGTAACACGCTTTAATTGTTTGTGCGGTAGCGCCCGCTGCCGCACTGCAAGGAACGCCATGGACTACGCCCAGATACTCGCCCCGATACACACTTTCCTGCACTGCCCAACGCCTCAGGCGTGGATCGACAAAGCCCGCGATCCGGCCAACCTGCCTCTGCTGCTGACCGACCACATGGTGTGCGAGCTGAAGGCCGCGCAGACCGCGATGCTGCTGGTCCGCAAGTACGTTGCGGATAAAACCGGCGGCGAGACGCTGCTTGAGTGGCTCAAACCTTATGAGGCCTTCACCTTCCGTGAAGGGCCAGAGCCGGATTTTGTCGCCCTGCACCGGCAGATTGGCAAAGGTGTGATGCCGCAGACCAACGATCCCTGGGGCCGCCTGCTGATCGACAGCATGGTGCTGCTGATTAAAGAGGAGCTGCACCACTTCTGGCAGGTGCGCGAGGCGATGACGGTGCGGAACATTCCCTACATCAAGATCACCGCCAGCCGCTACGCCAAAGGGATGTTGAAGGAGGTGCGGACCCACGAGCCGCTCACGCTGATTGATAAGCTGATCTGCGGGGCGTATATCGAGGCCCGCTCCTGCGAGCGCTTTGCCGCCCTGGCACCCTATCTCGAAGAGGATTTGCAGAAGTTCTATCTGTTGCTGCTGCGATCCGAGGCGCGGCACTACGAGGACTATCTGACGCTAGCCCAGCAGATCTCAGCTCAGGATATCACTCCCCGGGTGCGCTTTTTTGGCGAGGTGGAGGCGGCGCTGATTGCCACCCCCGACAGCGAGTTTCGTTTTCACAGCGGTGTGCCGGTCTGATTTCAGGCCAGCGCTTTTAACATCCGCACTTCACAATCGACGTGCCCGGTACAGCCCAGCGGCCCGTCGATGTGTTCAAAGCCCAGATGCTCGTAGAGGCCAATCGCCTCTTTCAGAAACGCGGTGGTCTCCAGATAGCAGCGGGTAAACCCTTGCGTACGGGCGTGATCCAGCGCGGCAAGCGCCAGCTTTTTCGCCATTCCTTTGCCGCGTACCGCGGGCAGGAAGTACATCTTCTGCAATTCACAGATATCGGGTTCGCTGCACTGGAGCGGCGCGACGCCCCCGCCGCCCACCACCTGACCATCTTGCTCAATCACCCAGTAGGCGTGGCCCGGCTGGCTGTAGAGCGCGTACAGCTCGTCAAGATTGGGATCGGCAACGGTGTAGCCCTTGTCGGCGGTCAGGCCATACTCCGCCGACACCTGGCGAATAACGGCGGCGATAGCCGCATTGTCTTCAGGCGTGATGCGGCGCATGTGCAGTTGAGTGGCGGTTGCAACATTCATGGTGAGGCTCTTCGTTGATAAGTGCCCCTTACCGGAGAGGTAAGGGGCGAACGCGATTACAGCGCGCTGATGACGTCCTGCTGTTCGGCGAGTTTAACTTTCGCTTCGGCCAGGGCGGTCAGACGCTCACGCTCTTTGGCAACGACCGCTTCCGGCGCGCGCGCCACAAAGCCTTCGTTCCCCAGTTTGCTCTCGATACGACCAATTTCAACGTCCACTTTGGCGATCTCTTTTGCCAGACGCTCCAGCTCGGCATCCTTGTCGATCAGGCCAGCCATCGGGATCAGCAGCTCTGCGCCGTCGATGATCTTGGTCACAGAGACCGGACCTTTATCATCGGCAGGCAGCAGGGTGATGCTCTCCAGACGCGCCAGGGTCTGCAGGAAGCTGCGGTTGTCGTTTACACGGCGTACCGCATCGCTGCTACAGCCGCGCAGCAGCAGCTCCAGCGGCTTAGCCGGGGAGAGGTTCATCTCGGCGCGGATGTTACGCACCGCGACAATCGCCTGCTTCAGCCACTCGGTATCCGCTACCGCCTCTTCATCAACCTGGGCGGCATCGAAGGCCGGGAAGGGTTGCAGCATGATAGTGTCAGCGGTATTACCGGTAAGCACCTTCACGCGCTGCCAGATGGTTTCGGTAATAAACGGAATGATCGGGTGCGCCAGACGCAGTAGACCTTCCAGCACCGTGACCAGGGTGTTGCGTGTGCCGCGCAGTTCGGCTTCAGAGCCACCGTTCATCACCGGCTTAGTCAGCTCCAGATACCAGTCACAGAACTGGTTCCAGGTGAACTCATACAGGATGCCCGCTGCAATATCGAAGCGGTAGCTGTCCAGCGCTTCACGGAAGGCTTTCACCGTCTGGTTGAACTCGGCACGGATCCAGCGATCCGCCAGGGAGAGGGTCATCTCGCCGCCGTTGAAGCCGCAATCCTGCTCTTCGGTGTTCATCAGCACAAAGCGGCTGGCGTTCCACAGCTTGTTACAGAAGTTGCGGTAGCCTTCCAGGCGCTTCATGTCCCAGTTGATGTCGCGGCCGGTAGAGGCCAGCGCCGCCAGGGTAAAGCGCAGGGCGTCGGTGCCGTGCGGCTCGATGCCGTTCGGGAACTGCTTCTCGGTGCGCTTGGCAATTTTCTCTGCCAGCTGCGGCTGCATCATGTTGCCGGTGCGTTTCTCCAGCAGATCCGCCAGGGAGATACCGTCCACCATATCCAGCGGGTCGATCACGTTGCCCTTGGATTTAGACATCTTCTGACCTTCGTCATCGCGGATCAGACCGGTCATGTAGATGGTCTTGAACGGGATCTGCGGCTTGCCGTCTTCATCTTTGATGAAGTGCATGGTCATCATGATCATGCGGGCGATCCAGAAGAAGATGATGTCGAAGCCAGAGACCATCACCGAGGTCGGGTGGAACTGACGCAGGGCGTCTGTGTTCTCCGGCCAGCCGAGGGTAGAGAAGGTCCACAGCGCGGAGGAGAACCAGGTGTCCAGCACGTCTTCGTCCTGGCGCAGGGCTACGTCGGCGCTCAGGTTATTCTCCTGACGCACTTCCTCTTCGGTGCGGCCCACAAAGACGTTGCCTTCGTTGTCGTACCAGGCCGGGATACGGTGGCCCCACCACAGCTGACGGGAGATACACCAGTCCTGAATATCGCGCATCCAGGAGAAGTACATGTTCTCGTACTGCTTCGGCACGAACTGGATGTCACCGTTCTCAACCGCTTCCACAGCCGGTTTTGCCAGCACGTCGGCGCGGACATACCACTGGTCGGTCAGCATCGGCTCGATCACCACGCCGCCGCGGTCGCCGTACGGTACGGTCAGGTCGTGGGGTTTAACGTCTTCCAGCAGGCCAAGGGCGTCAACGGCAGCCACTACCGCTTTACGGGCGGCAAAGCGCTCCAGCTTCTGAAACGCTGCCGGGATCTCGCTGGAGTAGACGTCAGTTTCGTTGCCTTTGGTGTCGTACACCTCTGCGCTTTCACGGATATCGCCGTCAAAGGTCAGGATGTTGATCATCGGCAGGGCGTGACGACGGCCTACTTCGTAGTCGTTAAAGTCGTGCGCCGGGGTGATCTTCACACAGCCGGTGCCTTTCTCCATATCGGCGTGCTCGTCGCCGACAATCGGAATGCGGCGGTTAACCAGCGGCAGCACCACGAATTTACCGATCAGATCTTTGTAGCGCGGATCTTCCGGGTTCACCGCAACGCCGGTATCCCCCAGCAGGGTCTCCGGACGGGTGGTGGCGACCACCAGGTAATCTTTACCGTCGGCGGTTTTCGCGCCGTCGGCCAGCGGGTAGCGGATGTGCCACATGGAACCTTTCGATTCGCGGTTCTCGACTTCCAGGTCAGAGATCGCGGTGCGCAGCTTCGGATCCCAGTTCACCAGGCGCTTGCCACGGTAGATCAGATCTTCTTTATAGAGGCGAACGAACACCTCTTTCACGGCGTTGGAGAGGCCCTCGTCCATGGTGAAGCGCTCGCGCTCCCAGTCCACGGAGTTGCCGAGACGGCGCATCTGACGGGTGATGGTGCCGCCGGACTCTGCCTTCCACTGCCAGATTTTGTCGATGAAGGCATCGCGACCGTAGTCGTGGCGGGTTTTACCCTCTTCAGCGGCAATCTTACGCTCAACCACCATCTGGGTCGCAATGCCCGCATGGTCGGTCCCGGCCTGCCACAGGGTGTTTTTGCCCTGCATGCGCTGGTAGCGGATCATGGTATCCATGATGGTCTGCTGGAAGGCGTGGCCCATATGCAAACTGCCGGTCACGTTCGGCGGCGGGATCATGATGCAGAAGCTCTCCTGGCTCTCATCGCCATTCGGTTTGAAGTAGCCCTGCTGCTCCCAGTGCTCGTAAAGCGGCTGTTCGATATCTTGGGGGTTATATGTCTTTTCCATTATTTCCAGGTTGCCGTGTTCAGGTTGAAACCAGCCAGGCGATAGGCCTTATAGCGTTCGCGAGCCAGTTGTTTCAGAGTTTCTTCGTGAGGAACGAAGTCTACCACTTCTGTGAAAGCGGTGGCAAAATCTGCAAAGTTCACCCGCAGGCTGATCAGCAGATCGCGCGGGCTGCTGTTGCGCTTTTGCGGCCAGGCGATCTCCACCGGCGCACCGCCGCGCGGACCTTCGCCCGCCAGATTATGCGGCACAAAGCGCTCGGCCGGACGCGCCCACAGGGCTTCGTCGAGGCGCACCGCCTGCCGCTCATCTTCGCAGGCGATCAGAACGCGTTTACCTGCTCGCCAACGTTCTGCGGCAATCTCACACACCAGTTGTTCAACGGCGCTTAAGCCATCCTGCTGCGTGTCATTGTCCAGAAGGTAGAACGTTGCATTCTTCATATATGGGGCTTCTTGTGGTCACTTTAAATGCGAAGCCGGGTGGCGCTACGCTTACCCGGCCTACGATTTACTGCTGTTTTACGCTTACTCTTCGCCGTTGAAACCGGCGCGGTTCAGCAGGAACTGCGACAGCAGGGCGACAGGGCGGCCGGTTGCGCCTTTGGCTTTGCCAGAGCGCCATGCGGTACCGGCGATGTCGAGGTGCGCCCAGTTGTATTTCCGGGTAAAGCGCGACAGGAAGCAGCCCGCGGTGATCGCCCCGCCAGGACGCCCGCCGATGTTTGCCATATCGGCAAAGTTCGACTCCAGCTGCTCGTAGTACTCGTCGCTCAGCGGCAGACGCCATGCGCGATCCCCTGCCTGCTCGGACGCGCCAATCAGCTCGTGGGCCAGCGGGTTGTGGTTCGACATCAGGCCGGTGATGTGGTGGCCGAGGGCAATGACGCACGCCCCGGTCAGGGTAGCGATGTCGATCACCAGCTCGGGATCGAAGCGCTCCACGTAGGTTAGGACGTCGCACAGCACCAGACGCCCTTCGGCATCGGTGTTCAGCACTTCCACGGTCTGGCCGGACATGGTGGTCAGGACGTCGCCCGGACGGAAGGCGCGGCCACCGGGCATGTTTTCACAGCCTGCCAGCACGCCCACCACGTTCAGCGGCAGCTTCAGCTCGGCGACCATGCGCATCACGCCGTACACCGCCGCCGCGCCGCACATGTCATACTTCATCTCATCCATGCCTTCGGCAGGCTTGATGGAGATGCCGCCGGAGTCAAAGGTCAGCCCTTTACCCACCAGCACAATCGGACGCGCTTCGGCATCGCTGCTGCCCTTGTACTCGATGACCGACATCAGGGATTCGTTCTGCGAGCCCTGGCCTACGGCCAGATAGGAGTGCATCCCCAGCTCGCGCATCTGCTGCTCGCCGATCACCCGGGTGGTGATGTTCTCGCTGTTGGAGTCCGCCAGCTGACGCGCCTGTGACGCAAGATAGCCTGCGTTACAGATATTCGGTGGCATGTTGCTGAGATCTTTTGCCGCTTTGATGCCGCAGGCGATCGCCAGGCCGTGCTGAATGGCACGCTCGCCGCTGGTCAGCTCGCGACGAGTCGGCACGTTGAAGACCATTTTGCGCAGCGGACGACGCGGCTCGGATTTGTTGGTTTTCAGCTGATCGAAGCTGTAGAGGGTCTCTTTTGCCGTCTCAACGGCCTGGCGCACTTTCCAGTAGGTGTTGCGCCCTTTAACGTGCAGTTCGGTCAGGAAGCAGACCGCCTCCATTGAGCCGGTATCATTCAGCGTATTTATCGTTTTCTGAATAACCTGCTTGTACTGGCGCTCGTCCAGCTCACGCTCTTTGCCGCAGCCAATCAATAAAATGCGCTCTGACAGGACGTTAGGAACATGGTGCAGCAACAACGTCTGTCCCGGCTTGCCTTCTAGCTCTCCACGGCGCAGCAGCGCGCTGATGTAGCCGTCGCTGATCTTATCGAGCTGCTCGGCGATAGGGGAGAGCCGGCGCGGTTCAAACACGCCAACCACAATGCAGGCACTCCGCTGTTTCTCCGGGCTACCGCTTTTTACACTGAACTCCATGCACTACGCTCCTGAATCTTAAAGACAACAGCCGGGGCTACGGATAGAATTGCAAGCTTTCGTAACTCATGTCCGCTGTTGCGGTGACTTCGTGTTAATCTTAGTTCGACACGTCAGAACATATCCTGAAACGTGCATCCGCTAAGTTTCTTACATCTTAGCGATGCTTTCGACGACTCAAGAGAATAAATGACGTTTAAGCCATGAAACAAGCGATTTTCCTGCAAAAAGACGGGTTTTTACGGGCGTATTTATAGTGATAATCATAAGATATCTGGTTCGGGAGACGCTAAAAAGTCAACTTGCGATCCTATTCATCCTGCTGCTGATCTTCTTCTGTCAGAAGCTGGTGCGGATCCTCGGTGCAGCCGTTGACGGTGATATCCCGACAAATCTGGTGCTCTCCTTATTAGGGCTGGGCGTACCTGAAATGGCGCAGCTGATCCTGCCGCTTAGCCTGTTCCTCGGGCTGCTGATGACCTTTGGCAAGCTCTACACCGACAGTGAGATCACGGTGATGCACGCCTGCGGCCTGAGCAAGGCCGTGCTGGTGAAGGCCGCGATGGTGCTGGTGATCTTTACCGGCATTCTGGCCGCCGTTAACGTGATGTGGGCCGGGCCGTGGTCCTCGCGCCACCAGGATGAGGTGCTGGCGGAAGCCAAAGCCAACCCTGGCATGGCGGCGCTGGCGCAGGGGCAGTTCCAGCAGGCCACCGACGGTAACTCGGTGCTGTTTATCGAGAGCGTCAGCGGCAGCAACTTCCACGACGTCTTCCTCGCGCAGCTGCGCCCTAAAGGCAACGCGCGCCCATCGGTCGTGGTAGCTGACTCCGGCCAGCTCTCGCAGCGCAAAGACGGTTCGCAGGTGGTCACCCTGACCAAGGGGACGCGCTTTGAAGGCACCGCCCTGCTGCGCGACTTCCGCATTACCGACTTCCAGGGCTACCAGGCGATTGTTGGCCATCAGGCGGTGGCGCTGGATCCAGACGATACCGAGCAGATGGACATGCGCACCCTGATGCACACCGACACGTCGCGGGCGAGCGCAGAGCTGCACTGGCGCTTAACCCTCATCTTCGCCGTCTTTGTCATGGCGCTGATGGTGGTGCCGCTCAGCGTGGTGAACCCGCGCCAGGGCCGCGTGCTGTCGATGCTGCCCGCGATGCTGCTCTACCTGGTCTTCTTCCTGGTGCAGACCTCGCTGAAGTCCAACGGCGGCAAGGGCAAGCTCGATCCGATGATCTGGATGTGGGCAGTGAACCTGCTCTATCTGGCGCTGGCGGTTGCGCTGAACCTGTGGGACACGGTGCCGATGCGCCGCATACGCGCCCGTTTCGTGCGTAAAGGAGCGTTATAATGCAGGCTTTTGGCGTACTCGATCGCTATATCGGTAAAACCATCTTCACCACCATCATGATGACGCTGTTCATGCTGGTGTCGCTCTCCGGCATCATCAAGTTTGTCGATCAGCTCAAACGTGCCGGGCAGGGGAGCTACGATGCACTGGGCGCGGGGATGTACACCGTGCTCAGCATTCCAAAAGATATTCAGGTCTTCTTCCCGATGGCGGCCCTGCTGGGTGCGCTGTTGGGCTTAGGAATGCTGGCCCAGCGCAGCGAGCTGGTGGTCATGCAGGCCTCCGGCTTTACCCGTTTTCAGGTGGCGCTGTCGGTAATGAAGACGGCGATCCCGCTGGTGCTGCTAACTATGGCCATCGGTGAGTGGGTCGCTCCGCAGGGTGAGCAGATGGCGAGGACCTATCGTGCTCAGGCCATTTACGGCGGCGCGATGCTCTCTACCCAGCAGGGGCTGTGGGCCAAAGATGGCAACAGCTTTGTCTACATCCAGCAGGTCTCCGGCACCAACGAGCTTAACGGCGTAAGCATCTACAGCTTCAACGATCAGCGTCGTCTGCAGTCGGTGCGCTACGCGGCACACGCGTCATTTGACGAGCAGCAGAAGCTCTGGAAACTGTCGCAGGTAGACGAGTCCAACCTGCAGGATCCCAAGCAGATCACCGGCTCCCAGACCGTTAGCGGCACCTGGAAGACCAACCTGACCCCGGACAAGCTTGGCGTGGTCGCTCTGGAGCCGGATGCGCTCTCAATCAGCGGTCTGCGCGACTATGTGAAGTACCTGAAGTCTACCGGGCAGGACTCCGGGCGCTACCAGCTCAACATGTGGAGTAAGATCTTCCAGCCGATGTCGGTGGCGGTCATGATGCTGATGGCCCTGTCGTTCATCTTTGGCCCGCTGCGCAGCGTGCCGATGGGCGTTCGCGTGGTCACTGGGATCAGCTTCGGCTTCGTCTTCTACGTGCTGGACCAGATCTTCGGCCCGCTAACGCTGGTGTACGGCATCCCGCCGATTATCGGCGCGCTGCTGCCGAGCGCCCTGTTCCTCGCCATCAGCGTCTGGCTGATGATGCGCCGGGCGTAATCCAGCCTTCCCCGCTCTTTTTTAGGGCGGGGAAAATCCCGCTTTAATACTTTGCGCTTCGTCACACCGTCTATGCTTTCCTTACGATTAATTAACCGCTCGGGAAGCTATGTCCAAATTTTTCTTCAACGACCGCAAGCAGCTGGTCAATGATGCCATCGAAGGCTTAATTATCTCCGCACCGCACGCTAACCTGGTGCGTCTCGATATCGATCCCGCTATCCGCATCGTTGCGCGCGGCGACTGGGACAAGGGCCGCGTGGCGGTCATCTCCGGCGGTGGCTCCGGCCATGAGCCTGCTCACGCGGGCTTCGTCGGTAAGGGGATGCTCACCGCCGCCGTCTGCGGAGACGTGTTCGCCTCCCCCAGCGTCGACGCCGTGCTTAACGCCATCGTCGCCGTCACCGGCGATCGCGGCTGCCTGCTGATTGTCAAAAACTACACCGGGGATCGCCTCAACTTTGGCCTCGCGGCGGAGAAAGCCAAACGTCACGGCCTGAAGGTTGAGATGGTGATCGTCGCGGACGACATCGCCCTGCCGGATAACAAGCAGCCGCGCGGCATCGCCGGCACGGCGCTGGTGCATAAGATTGCGGGCTACGCCGCCGAGCAGGGTAAATCCCTCGGCGAAGTACGAGCGATAGCCCAGCAGGCCAGCGACAGCGTCTGGAGCCTCGGGCTGGCGATGGAGACCTGCAACCTGCCGGGCAGCGGCGAAGAGGGGGAGAACCGCATCCAGCGCGGCAAGGTCGAGCTGGGTCTCGGCATCCATGGCGAGCCGGGAGCCAGCATCGTCGATACCCACAACAGTAAAACGCTCATCGACACCCTCGTCGAGCCGCTGAAGGCGAAAGCGGGTAACGACCGTGTGGCGGTGCTGATCAACAACCTTGGCGGCGTCTCGGCGCTGGAGATGGCCCTGCTCACCAAAGAGCTGGCGCACTCGGCGCTCAAGGATCAGATTGCTTACCTCATCGGCCCCGCGCCGCTGGTCAGCTCCCTGGATATGAAAGGCTTCTCGCTCTCGCTGCTGCGCCTCAACGATGAGTTCGAGCGTGCCCTCAACGCCGACGTTGAGACCGTCGGCTGGCAAAAAGCGGTGGCCTTCGCCCCGGTGCGCACGGTTAAGCACAATGCGATTAACACCGGCATTGAGACCCAGCCCTCTGACAACCCTGGCGTTCGCGCCATCGTTGACGCTGCCACCGAGACGCTGATTAGCCTGGAGAACCGGCTCAACGCGCTGGATGCCAAAGTAGGCGACGGCGATACCGGCTCGACCTTTGCCGAGGGCGCGCGGGATATCGCCCAGCAGCTTGAGCAAGGTAAGCTGCCGCTAGATAACAGCGCTCAGCTCTTCCAGCTCATTGGTGAGCGACTGGCGACGGTAATGGGCGGCTCCAGCGGAGTGCTGATGTCGATATTCTTCACCGCTGCGGGGCAGGCGATTCACGACGGGGAGAACATCGCCGATGCGCTGTTAAAAGGCCTTAAGCAGATGAAGCACTACGGTGGAGCGGATCTGGGTGACCGGACGCTGATAGACGCCCTACAGCCTGCGCTGGAGGCGTTGCAGAGCCAGGATCTCAGCGCTGCGGTCGCGGCGGCGAAAGAGGGGGCAGAGAGCACCGCGAAGATGCAGAAAGCGGGCGCGGGGCGTTCGTCATACGTGAACAGCGACAGCCTGACCGGCGTTACCGATCCGGGTGCGGTGGCGGTGGCCGAGGTCTTTGCTGCTCTAGTGAAGGCGTAACCTTTACTGCCCGGCGACCTGCGCCGCCGGGCGTTTACAACTTAAAAATCTGCCTTCAACACCACGCGATAACGGGCCTTGCCGTCACGAACGTGCTGCAGGGCCTCGTTGATCTGCGACATCGGGAACAGCTCGGTCTGCGGCGCAACCTTGCTACGACCGGCAAAGCGCAGCAGCTTGCGCAGTTCGTACGGCGTACCGGTTGCTGAACCGGAGATGCTGCGGTCGCCACCGATCAGGGTGAAGGCCGGAACCGGAAGCGGCTTCAGCACCGCGCCAACGGTGTGGAAGTTTCCGCCGTGAGCCAGCGCCTCGAAGTAGGGCTGCCAGTTCAGGTCGACGTTAACGGTGTTGATGATCAGATCGAACTGACCCGCCAGGGCTTTTAACGCCTCTGGATCGCGGCTGTTCACCACCTTATCTGCCCCGAACCCTAACACTTCCTGCTCTTTCGCCGGGTTAGAGCTGAACGCCGTCACCTCGCAGCCCATGGCGTGCAGCAGTTTAATAGCAATATGGCCCAGGCCGCCGATACCGATCACCCCGACGCGGCTGGTGGCGGTGATGTTGTGCATCAGCAGCGGTTTAAACACCGTGATGCCGCCGCAGAGCATTGGCCCGGCGGATTCAATATCGATGCTGTCCGGAAGCGGGATCACCCATTGCCAGTCGGCACGGATCTTTTCAGCAAAGCCGCCGCGGTTAAGGATGGTCGGGGTCGCGCCTTCCAGGCAGTTGATCTGGTTGCCGCTGATACAGGCATCGCAGTGGCCACAGCTGCGCGCCGTCCAGCCGATACCCACACGCTGGCCCACCTTCAGACCTTTGTCCTGCGCCGCGCTGCCCAGGGCTGCTACGCGACCAATCACCTCGTGCCCGGCGACCAGCGGATACTGGGACATGCCCCACTCGTTGTCGATCATCGACAGGTCAGAGTGGCAGATGCCGCAGTAGTCGACCTGGACCTCAACGTCCCCGGCCTGCAGTTCCCCGGCGTCGTATTCGTATAGCTCCAGTTCGCTCCCGGCTTCTTTGGCAGCATAGCTTTTGATTTTGCTCATTGTGGTTTCCTTTGGTTCAGCGTTGATTAGGAAGTGTAGAGCATGGGGTAGGGCGGCGCATCGGCGGAAGGTGCGGGATGGGAGTCTATTCAGACAGATGCTTACGCAACAGAGCATTCAGCCAGACCTCGTCGCGATCGGGACGTTTGTTCTGCGTTGCCCACTGCTCGACGATGCTCACCTGCGGCACGGCGGCTACCACTGCCTCAAGCCCGGCCTCGTTCAGATCGGTAAAGTGCCGCCCCTCTTTCTCCCGTTCGCCGACACCATATTTGAACGACAGATACCAGACCCCGCCCGGCTTCAGGGCGCGGGCGAGACGACGCATCGCCTCGGGCAGTTCGGCCTGAGGAAGATGCAGCAGCGAGGCGCAGCACCAGATCCCGTCGTAGCGCTCTTCATCTTCCAACGCGTTAAACGCCATCTGCCTGACCGGCAGGCCGGTATAGGCCGTGGCAAGCTCTACCATCTCCGCCGAGGCGTCGAACGCCTCCACCTGATAGCCCAGCGCGCTGAACGCTTTAGCGTCGCGCCCGGAGCCGCAGCCTGCGTCCAGCACTCGTCCATCGGGAACAACCCGGTTCAGGAAGGGCGCGTAGAGAGGGGACATATCCACTCCCACCGTCGCGTCGAAAAACGTCTGCGCGTTGTGCTGGTAATAGGTCATCGTCATCTGAACATCACCTCTCCGGCGGCATCCGGCTGCCAGATACGCAACCGGCAGGCGAGGGCGGCGTTCCAGGTATCATTTAAGAACGTGCGGCGCACCGGCTCGCTCTTGCCGGTCTGATTAATGATCGCCTCATGCAGCGGCAGCCTGCTGTTAATAAAATACTCGTTGCGGGCATGGAGACGATACAGCAGATCGAGGGCGGGAACCTGCGCGAACTTGCCATTCTCGCCCCTGTTACAGGACTGGCAGGCCAGGACCAGGTTCCAGACGCCGTTGAGGTTCATCCCCGGCATCTGCCTCTGGGCCACCAGCGGGATAAAGTGATCCACATCAGCCAGCAGCGGATGCCCGGACTCCAGGCTTATCGGCGCGTTGCAGTAGAAGCAGTGCCCCTTCTGATAGCCGTTCAGGCTGTTGCGGCAGCTGGTGAGCGAGATGCGATAGTTGTTGAGCTGGGTGAAGAGGGTTTCACTCCCGGCATCATAATGGACGTCCAGCAGCTGCGGAGGCAGATCCATCTCCCAGGCCTTCTCCACCAGCCGCCAGCGGGCGTCGGTTTCATGCACCAGGTTGTGGAACTGCTGGGTCTCCGTCAGGCGATAGAACTCATCTGTCAGGCGGATGCTTTTGTGCTCCCGGCGTTCGTTGATAAAGAACTGCTTCTCCAGCGGCCCGCCGTTGACGTTGTGGAAGGCGTCCAGCACCACTGAGAAGCCGTAGCGCACCGTCATTCGATGCAGCTCATCCTCATCTATCTCACCCAAATTGTATTGCAGGCAGGCGGTAATCAGCTTGCCGGGTTTCTTGTCATTAAGGATCTGCCGAGGAGCGTTTTTCAGGTGCTCGCAGATATGCCTGCTGAAGGGCACGGCCAGGTCATCGAGCTTAATCAGGGATTCGCTGCGATCGACATCGTACAGGGCATGGGCCAGGGCGAACTTGTAGGTGGCGAAGTTGTTGCCGAAGAGGATCACGCCGCGCCAGTAGTTCTCCAGCGTGGGATCGACCTGATAGAAGCGCATGCCTGCATCCTGATGTCTGTTGATGGGATAACCCCAGCCAATAACAGAATCAAATAACAAACAGGGAGTAATGTAAACCTCGGATTGTGTTGCAGGTTTTTGCGAGCAAGGCCGAGAGGAGGGCGTGGAGATGAACAACGGTGGTTTTTTATGCGGTTAGCGAGGCGGGTGGGAGGAGGTGCTTGCATGGCGATCCGCAACGGGTATAATGCAATCGCTATCTGTACATCCCCTTCAGTGCCGGAGTGGCGAAATCGGTAGACGCAGTTGATTCAAAATCAACCGTAGAAATACGTGCCGGTTCGAGTCCGGCCTTCGGCACCAAAAAGATGTAAATGGACCTCAACTGAGGTCTTTTTTTATGCCTGAAATCCAGTCCCCGCAAGGCTCCTCTCGCTTTTTCAGTCAACATAAGTCAGCCTGATTCAATCTACATCAACTTACTGATGCGGGTACAAATGTGGGTATAACCCGGTTCGATAATGTTTGTACCCACACAGAACCCTTGAAAGGATACTCAACATGGCTCTGAGTGATGTAAAGGTTCGTACGGCTAAGCCTGAAGAAAAAGCCTATAAACTTACTGACGGTGAAGGCATGGTATTGCTGGTTCACCCTAACGGCTCGAAATACTGGCGGTTACGCTATCGCTTCGGTGGTAAAGAAAAGATGCTGGCATTGGGGAAATACCCTGAAGTGTCGCTGGCGGATGCAAGGGCACGACGTGACGATGCGCGTAAGCAGTTAGCTAATGGCATGGATCCCAGTGAGAGCAAGAAAGCCGTTAAGGTAGAGCAGGAGCAAGAGGCGATAACGTTTGAAGTGGTTGCCAGAGACTGGCACGCCAGCAATCAGAAGTGGTCGGCATCGCATAGTGCTCGTGTATTGAAAAGCCTGGAAGATAATCTCTTTGCCGCTATCGGAAAGCGGAACATTGCGGAGCTTAAGACTCGGGATCTTCTTGTACCCATTAAAGCCGTCGAGTCATCCGGGCGACTTGAAGTTGCCGCCCGTTTACAGCAGCGTACTACCGCGATTATGCGCTTTGCCGTTCAGAGCGGCTTAATTGACTACAACCCCGCGCAAGAGATTGCCGGTGCAGTTGCTACGGTGAAAAGACAGCATCGTGCTGCCTTGGAACTTAATCGCATTCCTGAATTACTTCACCGCATCGATCATTATTCCGGCAGGCCGTTAACCCGATTGGCTGTTGAACTCACTTTGTTGGTTTTTATCCGTTCAAGCGAGCTGCGTTTTGCCCGCTGGTCAGAAGTAGATTTTGAAACGGCTATGTGGACGATTCCGGGCGAGCGTGAGCCACTGGAAGGTGTCAAGCATTCTCAGCGTGGTTCAAAGATGCGGACACCTCATCCTGTTCCCTTATCGCGTCAGGCCTTAGCTATTCTGGAAAAGATCAAATGCATGAACGGGAACCGAGAGCTGATTTTCGTGGACGATCATGATCCGCGTAAGCCGATGAGTGAGAATACGGTTAACAAGGCTCTGCGAGTGATGGGTTATGACACGAAAACGGAAGTATGTGGACATGACTTCAGGACTATGGCGTGTAGTTCTTTGATTGAATCGGGATTGTGGTCGAGGGATGCGGTGGAGCGGCAGATGAGTCATCAGGAACGAAATTCTGTGCGTGCGGCTTACATTCATAAGGCCGAGCATCTGGGGGAGCGGAGGCTAATGGTGCAGTGGTGGGCGGATTATCTGGATGCGAATCGGGAGAGGGTGGTTAGTCCGTTTGACTTCGGGAAACAGTTTCTAAGATAAAAATAATTGTTAAATAGATGTGGATCATTTAACAATGCGGGCGGATCAGAATTCGCCATGAAGAAACGAAATAATTCTGGTACTAGAATTGCAAAACTCGTCTTTACTGGATCTCGTTGAACACTTTAGGGCGTGAAGCGGACTTTACGCCCATGTAATTTTCGAATTTATAGCGAAGGTAAAATCTCAACACAAAGTCGTCGTTGCGCCTAGACTGTTTATTTGACACTTAATAAGTGCTATTTTTAACCCTATTATCTATAAAGACAGGAATGAAAAATAATAAATTACCCTGTCGTAAAACTATTTTTCCTATTTGCTATTGTGATTTTTCTACAATAAGTGCGAGTTGAGCATTATGAGGCCATTCTCATGGCTACACCTAGAACTGCCATACACATACTACTCGCAAGTAAAGCAACAACTGAATAGGTATATTT
Source organism: Enterobacter sp. C2 (assembly GCF_019880405.1). NCBI lineage: Bacteria > Pseudomonadati > Pseudomonadota > Gammaproteobacteria > Enterobacterales > Enterobacteriaceae > Enterobacter > Enterobacter sp. C2. The sequence continues at coordinate 3,722,891 of NZ_CP082269.1, read as the reverse complement.
ATTATATTTAACAAACAGCCATATAAATCTCATTAATGAAAGTGAGGCAATTAAAATGGCAGAAATAAACATTAAAAAAACATATATGCCGGAAATAACCCATCCAGTTACCTCGTAAACTTCCTTCATTGTAAAAAGTAGGATGGACAAGTAAAACGCAGATAAAGCAAGGCCGCTTAAAAAGTCATATAAATCAATATATGTGACGTTTTTATCCGATTTTGGTAGAGCGATAAATTTATTTAATCTTTCATTACCTACACGTGATAATAACCGACTTATAAGTGGGGCAAGAATTGCAAATATCATAATCAAGTGTATAAATAACAAAGCTAGTTTAACTCTATTATCAATTGATTGATTCTGCGGCCAACTAGATAATATTGAATAATCCATTTTTAATAGTAAAAAAAGCATATAACTGAGGGGGTGCAATCTGACAATAAAACTTTCCGCATCCATTTAATCATTTACATTACTCCTCTATATCATTTTAACTAAAACAGTATTAACTAAACTTTTAATCTAATATTGTTTGACTATCATATGAACATGAAGCTAACTAAAATATACCCTAAGAGAAACAGCTCATTACCTCCTTAATTTGTTTCTGTAGGTTTGTGACGATCATGACGAACTGCACAATGATAAACATATTTTTTTGAGCAATGTCAATTTCTGGATCTAAACTTCAGCTTGTACTTTTCAACTTAGAGCAAGGCATCACGCAACACATTAAATGGATCCAAAGTTAAAATGATTAGACATACCCACATTTTGCTCAGTAAGACGGCATGTTGAATAAGCTGCCTTTTGGGTTTTCCTTAACGTGCTAATTGTCGATGTTTAAATTCTGGGTGTATCATCTGCCCCGAATATTTAAGTAATAAAACACATCTGGTTTTGATAATTTCCGATAAATACGGTTGACGGTTGCAGTTATCTCCTTATAAAAAATGCATTAATTGATCCGTGCCCAGTAAGCAACCGAAGCAAAATGAAAGGCTTTTGAAGCCCTCACCCTAACTTAACCATCGCAGTAGCTTGGCCCAAATGCTCTCTCGGTTAGCCATCGTCCCAGCAGGCCCATTGGTAGGCTTCGGTTTCAACTCTTTCTGAGCCCCAGGAGATTCAATTTGTGAGTAGTAGCGCGCCTTAGCCGCTTTGTCGCGACGCCTCTCTGCATCAATCTGAGCTTTGTCCCAATGCCCAGCCTCTACCACTCGATTACCTTGAATCACATAGTGCGATCGACAGGGTAAATTCCAGTTGCCTACCGATGGCCAAAGCGAAATTGCTTCCCCATCAAAGGTTAGACGCCAGTCTGTTGGAGTCAGAGGTGTCACTACTTCAAGGCCACAGCCACAACAGCAACTGTGGACCACGGTACCGTATTCCATTGAAACGTACAAAATGCCAGGTTCAAGTATACGCGGTACCCCCTTTACAAAGCAGGGGGTAAGCTGGTTATGACGAATCATAGCGAGTCACCATTCAGCAGCATATTTCCGTCGGTTGTATAGGAACAGTGATGTTCGTTTTCTAGGTCACGATAAAAGCCGAGGAGTTTCTTCCATTTAATTACGGCAAGTGCCGCGTTCATCATATTTAGTTCTGCGACTTGGATATTTGACGCGTAAAGATTTTCAACTCCCCCACCTTCGAAAGACACGCGCTTGCCAAAGTGATCGCGCTTATTGGGGGTACTTGCCGTCACACGGAGGATACCACCAAGCGAGCCGTTTACTAGCTCGAGGCCCATTCCCACGTCTACGAAGGATACTCTCATATCCTCTAGCCTCTGCACCGCCAAGCGCTTCGGCTCGCCAGCGTCCATGCAAAGGAAGGCGAAGTTGATTCCGTCCAGAAGGTTGAGATTATCTATGTCCATTTGCACTGCATGTGGCACGATATGGCGGTGCATATTACTGTAGATACCCGCTAGGTAATCCACTTTCTTTGGCACCTCACGGAGAGTGTCTATCGACGGCGCGCCTGGGGCACGAAAAGCGTTGTGTTGAAGAAAATCATCACCGTCGATGAGGCGTATCTCACTCACTGGAGTTTTCGCCAACTGGTCCAGCACATAGGATCCTGTTCCACCAGTGCCAAGGATAGCGATACGTTGACCTTCAAGTCGTGCGGTCAACGCACCTATTCCCACTCGGTCTGAAGCAGTTTCCAGATAGTTAAATACACAGCCATCCTCCTCGTCGGGATTTTTAAACACACGTGGCGTAGCGTCAGGTCTGAGGATCGCTGCGTGGCCAGAAATGATTGTCGCGTACGTCGTCATCTTCTGATGATAATCGCTGTAACCCTCTGGCCCGGGTTTACTGGAGAACATGTGCTGAGCACTCAACCCATGTCCCAGATCCACCGCAACGCTCTGATGTGCAATAGCTTGGATGGGCGCACCCTGGGAATTGCACGGATAGTCTCCATCAAAGTGAATCGTGTGCGGCTCTGGCTTTTGAGTAACGTTTCCAGACATGCAAAGACTTGAGATGAGCGTGCCGGTCTTAACTTCCAACTGCGCGTTAACATACGGCACTTCACGCATCACTAAGAAACCACCCACGATTTGTACGTAGTATCCTTCCTCACGCAAGCGCATAAGGTCACTATTAAGACTGAATGGTGCGGCTGACATTGATCACGCTCCCATTTTTTACTTCAACAAAGCCACCAGCGGCCAATTCACCACTATGTGGCTTTGAGGCCACGCCGCGATATGTAATTGAGTATACAATCTCAGGTGCTGGAGCTTCACCTGGGTAAGCGATAGCGACTAACTGCTCGAAAGTTTGGTGACTATCACATACCTGGACTTCGCGGCCATTGACTACGATGTCAATCTTCGGTTTGCGCTTTGGCGCAGTGATGAAGTGCTCAACTCCCGGGGCGGTGAGATCTACTGCCTCGTTCGGTTCAATCTGACGATCGTTTCCACCACGAATAACCATGAAAACGGCATCTCCGTCACTGGGTTTCGCCAGGTCGTATAACGCGGAGCCTGAAATCGCGGGCTTGCCCCATGATACTTGACTCTCATTAATTGTCAGTTTGAAATCGCGATCGGTCTGGAAGGCCACAAAGCGCTCTGCGCCACGACCGCGTAAATCGAAGGTTTCATCAAGGCGCAAGTCTTCGAAATCCCCCGTTTCCAGAATGGCAAACAGGCTATAATCATCATTTGCAGGTAGACCAGCAGCAATCAGGATCTGACGACCCAGTGGCACAGGATCATTGATTTCGATTGCGTGAAAAGCCAGGTTTTCCTGTGCGAACAGGATGCGGTAGGCGCGTGCGGAACGCAGAGCACGACCTTCGCGAATTGCTTCCCCGACATCGTCAATATCGTTTATATTTTCAGAATTCATTTTGTATCACCTTTTGAGTTTGGCCAGACGATGTCTGGCTCTACTACTCAATCGATGCAGGTCAATCAGACCGGTAATTTTTTTTTGGATTTTTTTTGAAGTACGCCTGGAGGAGTCAATCCGCAGACGAAAAATGCAGGGCAGGAGGGGCATACTCGAGATGATGACTCTGCTGGAAAGACTCCTTTAACTATTGAGTCAAGGGTAGTAAGAATTTTTTTATACCTATTATCCAACTGCTTAGCGGTCAGATCGATTGGGGTCACTGTTTGGTCAGAAAGGTGTACTAACTCTACTATCGCATCTGGAAAAGCCTGCCGTGCTGCGAGTACAAATGCAGCCGCACCTAAGTCAGATTCTTCTTTATCTCTTTTATGTCCTGTTCTCACCCGGCGAAATGTTTTACGTCCATCTGGATGAACCAATACATCGTCAGGTTGTATGGTGATAGAGATTTCCCCAAGCTTCATTGTGAAGACACTGGTTGCTTCAGAGTTGTGGCTTTCCCTAATGGAAGCGAAATAGCTAACCATGCCAATAGCTAGTGACATAAATTCAGGTGCGTAACCGTGTTCAGCTAGGCCTTCGACAGTAAATGCCTGCGTGACCCTGTCTTCTATATCCTTTATTTTTACGGGCGCGGTGTTGACCAGCTCCTGGAATACATTGCGAACAGCATCGTGCATCTGTAGGAATGGCGTTGGAGTACGTCGTCCTCCAATTTGGAGAATGTGCGTATAGAAGAAACGGCGAGGGCAGGACTCATATAGGGAAATCTGAGCACCGCTTAGAACTAGGTCTCCGCTGACAACCCAATCCACAGGTAATGACTCGGGCTTTTCGATTAGCGCATGTAGAGGCTCCACGTTATTTTGAACCAGGCTGGACCCAATACGGTTTAAAAAGTCGGATAACTTTCGGTTGCTGCCAGCAGCGTTCCGCGTAGTAGCATAGAGAAATAGCCGATCTTCAGCTCTGGACAAGGCAACGTAGAATAAGCATTCTCTCTCCGCCTTATATTCCAGATTAAATTGCTCCTTGGCGTTGGATTCAGCACCTGCAATCATGCCATTGGGTGGTGGGCAAACCTGCTTCTGCAGATTACCGGGTAAAGTGTCTGCGTTCATGCCGGGTACGTGAATCACAGGGAATTCTAGCCCCTTTGCCCCATGAATAGTCATGAGGCGCACTGCATTAATGCCTTGAGCTGCCACCGGAAGCTGCCGAAGATCGCGATCATCCCCTAGCCGAACCAAACGGCGGATGCGATCTAATGTGCGAGTGATAAATACCCCTTCGCCGCTGGAAGGTTGTGCTCGTAAAAAATTGAGCAACTGCCAAGTTGCAATACATTGGGAGCGGACACTGCAGTCTGTTGATGTTGCCATACGGGCCGCGATTCGCGTCCTATCTAAAAGTACAGTTGCCAGCACGCTCCAGGGGGAGTCATTTGCGCTAAAACCGCTCAGTATTTTGACAAGCCGAATTAAGGCTGTGCGCCCATCGTCTGAGATCTGAAAGTCATCGATTTTGGTTTTCCAGTCACTTCCGGTTTCATCTTCACGTAAATGTGTAAGGATACTGCCAACATCATCCAGTGACATCGTAAACTCAGGCAGGCAAGCTATTCGCACCAAGCCCATTGCACGACGATCTACTAAGAGGGAGAGCAGCGTCAGCCAATCCTTAATCTCGGGACGCTCAAATACACTTCCCAAATAAAGTACAGGGATGCCTAAGAGCTCAAGCTGTTGGCCGATTTCTGAGAGCTTCTCATTGCCTGTGCACAGGATTGCCTGATCACTGTATTTATAACCAGAGTCCAGCATCTCCTTTATCGCGTCTGCAATAGAGGGTATTTGAAGAAGACCTTGATCCACGCAACGCAGCTCAGGTTTCTGGGCATCACTTTTACGTTCTGCGCATAAACCGCTGTCAGCATCCCCTACAGCCATATTCAGCGCAAAATTTGAAAATGCCGACACTATTTCGGGTACGGAGCGGTAGTTCGTTTTTAAACGATATCGCAACCCGCCTGGGAAATCCTCATTCCCAAAACGAGTCATGTTGAACGACGAAGCGCCTCTGAAGCGATAGATTGACTGCTTAGCGTCTCCAACTACCCATAAGTTTTCGCCATCGCCACAAAGGGCTTTTAGCAGTCGTACGCTACTATGGTTCACATCCTGATATTCATCGACTAGAACGTGCTCATAAGTGGATTGGATGTGAGATCGAATGACTTCATTTTCTTCAAGAAGCGTCACTGGCAATGAAACCAAGTCCCCAAAGTCAATGCATCGAGCCTGCTTTTTGAGGGTTTCGTAAGTGGCGTATACTTTGGCGACTTCAATGGCTTTTTCTGCCGTTGCTATATCTTCACTACCAACAGCTCTATCGCGCATGGCCTGTGCCAACGCGAGGTAGGTATTTGCATCGACTACCTCATCCTTGGCACGAGAGATGCCGGTGAGGATGTCAGCAATCATCCGGGTTGGATCGTAAAGATTGCGATAATGAACCAGATCTAATACAGGAAACTCATGTTCCAGCAGTTCTACTGCTTCCGTCCGGTCCAGCAGTCGAGGGTCGAGCGGCAAATTCAGTTCGTCGTGAAATCGACGAATCAGATCGAGGCCGAATGAGTGGAAAGTGCCAATCCACATTGCAGCTGCAGCTTGTGTGTCAACGCGAGCGATCCTTTCAGCCATTTCTCCCGCAGCTTTGTTAGAGAACGTCAGCAAAAGAATTTTTCGTGGATCTACGCCATCGGAAAGCAATCCTTTTACCCGTCCCACTAGAGTCTGAGTCTTGCCTGTACCAGGCCCGGCCTCAAGCAGAAAGGCCGGGCCTCGATGGGCGGCGGCTTTATCCTGCTCTGCGTTCAATGGGTATTCAATCGCGGGCTCTGTATCTTCAGGTAAAGGTGGGGGTAGTAACAATGCATCAAAGATCTGTTGCGCAACCACATCGAATGGAGCACCAAGCTTCTCTGCAATACTTAACGCACTCATCCCATCCAGATAAAGCGCTTTTACTACATGCCGGGGAAGCAGAAACTCACGCGCAAATAGATCCATTTGGACCTCTCGACGCTGCCTGCTACTATAGTCTACAACCCGCTCAGCCCCCATCGGAGAAGCTTCTGAGGTTCTTGTTGGGTCTATAGTATAACCTTGTTCATACTCTTCAATGCCGTCGCCAAGTTCAGCGTGACCGATTTCATGGGCAACTAGGAACGCTTGTTCAAAAAGGGTTGTGCATTTTTCATGGAGAATGAACTTCTCCATTGGGAAGAAACGTGCTCGCGCGCCTCTGAGGTTAGGTGAGCCTTTCTTTGTGCTCTCAACGTCAAAGCCTCTTCTGTCCGCCTCTGCAACAGCAAACTCGTATGGTTTCCATGGGTCATGTCCGGAAGCTACAGCTTGATCATGTAGAACAGCAGCGGCCTCGCGGGCCAATTCCACGGCTTGCACGTTAAATGTCCTCTTCCATTAAGGTAGCGATATCTTCTTCAGACAAATCAGCATCTCGAAGGAGTTGTTCGAAAGTAGTCTTCTGCACATTGCACGGTTTCCCGTCGGACTTATAACTTCCTGCAACCGCCATGGGTGGCTGTTCAAGTGAGGTTGTGAGCTGCTGTACACTGCTTTGCAGCAGTTCAGCGAATCTGCTTAAAAATCGCTGAGGAATTGATTCGACAGCTACGGTTCGTTCCCTAAATGCCATGACTACCTGTCGAGGTAAGTTTAGAGCTTTGGATATATCACGCATTTTTTGAGCGGAGAGATCAGCGAATAGATCTATCATCGTGTTTCCTGGAGCATTTTGGATGCGTGTGATGGCCGAACTGATCAAGCGGCGATCATATTCAGATAGCGGTTCCTCATCCTCTGCTAATGTTCTTGCCATTTCACGAGATAGATCGACAATTTCATTGGCAAACGCTGGATATGCAGTAAGATATTTTTGCAAGGTTGCTGTACCTAAATCATGCTCTATAGAGAATGACTCTAGTACCTCTTCCAGGGATGCTTGAGGTGAAAGTCCTGTCATCATAGGTCCCCTTGAAGCAGTATTCGAAGGCTTGCGAGTGCCTTCTTTTTTTGATTACGAATGGTCTTTTCAACCTTATTGAGTGCCCTGGAAATAGTCATCTCATTTGGATCTATCGAGTCTATTGGAATATCTAATCGGGTCATTTCAATGATTCTCTGCTGTAGTTCAGGTAGAGTCTCAATCGCCGCATCAAGCCTACAACGGTAACGATAATTGTCGATATCTGTTGCCTCAAAAGGATCATACCCCTCAGATGCATTCTCAACTTCTGGATTAAGGTCGGCCGAATCATCATCAAATCCCAAATCGGTATTTCTATTCTCAGCCCGATAAGATTTCCTTTGAGCGTCTTTTTTTAATCTCGATAAAGCCAGATCAAAACGCACTTCGAACATGTCCAATCGTTCCTCGTAGCCTGCTTTGTCGATCATAAGCATCTCAATGAAGCGGTCATACACACCTTCTCTGATGTCGCTATTTGTCATTGATACGGTATTTCCGCCTTGGCTTTCGGATCTCGGAAGCTTCCTAAGAATTCGTTCTGAAAGAACCTTGAAGAGCTGTTCAAAAAGGGATGAGTTAGTCGATGCGCAGCGTCGGACGTAGTAAAGAAGACATTCGATGGGAACGTATTGCGGATGTGTCCTACTCTGCCGACACAGCTCTACCAGATCTCCACCTGAAACAGAACTAAGTTCCACCAACCTGATTTCATTTTCAGGTATACGTGTGTAAGGCTTTCCAGCCTCAGTTTTTTTTTGAAGAGGAACGATCAATGCAACCTCCAATAGATTACTCGTCCATAGAACAGATACCTTAGCTAGGCTCAACCAAATTTTAAAGCTACGATTACGTTAACCCAATGATTACTTCATACGCCAAAAAAGTGGTAAAAACCACAACACATTTGGCATTAATTATTTTTGATTCAAGGATTTGCATTTTTTTGGTTATGCGTCTCAAGCAACAGTGACCTAAGTCAAAATAGCCAAAAACCCAGCTTACAAGCAGGTTTTTTATAGGCAAATTTTTTCCCTGAGCTCACGTGAATGTCAGCAACGCAGGCTTAAGTAAGTCATGCGCTTTCAGAGGATTAATAGCTTATGCTAACTTTGCACCCTAATCCGTTTTGGACATCACGCAAGTGATTCATCTAAGGTTTGTTCAAACTTCAAAGCATCCTTCCTCATTATGTGGTCAATACTCCTAAATTCATCCCGAAGTTTTAAACGATAAGAGATTTTTGTCGGAAGATCCTTACCCATAATTACGTTAGTCAAGAGTGCCAATGCGACATCAGACAACCTGGGATTGTTCTCAAGTTTGATGTAACAACGTACGACCACTTCCACCAGATATCTCTTGAATGCAGGAGATAATTTCTCGCTTGGGATGATGTATTCGAGCATCACCCCAAGGACTTTGGTCGCTTCTTTAGAAATATAGTGCTGGTCAAATTTATCAGCGGAGCGTGTCGCCTCCGGAATCTCTGAATCATCAATGAGCGCGCACTGTTCGGTCCAATCGGTAGCGATACTAATTAAGCGGTAAAGAAGATAATGAAACGGTGTCGGCCATTCCTGATAGGTTTCTTCATCGGGTAACGTATCCATTTGCTTCAAAATTTTTTCCGCGAAATGCCCGAAGTAATGCAACCACATATGGTCTTGCAGGCCCTGATGAATACCCTCATGGACCATGATCTCAAAGAGCGTTAAGCCCGAATTGATCGGGCAACGAAATCTTCCTGAGTCATAGTAGGATCCCAATGATTTGTTCAACCTCTCGGCTAGTTTGTTATCTTCATCCAGTCGCCGACACATTGCAGTGCCAATGGCATTATCCAGACCGTTATTCATCGCCAAAGCTGCATCGGCGAAGAAGAATCGAAGTAATCGGTTGTTCTCCGGTAGCAGCAGACGATTTCCACGATGCAGATTTTGGTTATTCTTTAACTCCACGTAGAGGCGGCTTCCCGGTGCATCGAGTAACGCATCCATGTAGTTTTCAATGAAGTCGGAGCGTATCACTTCGTCGGCTTGAAGGAGCTTGAGACAAAAATGCGGGTGGCTAAGAGCCAGATGAATTGTCAGCTCAGGAGAGGTGACTAGATTTAAGAGGATTTCACGGGCTTGTATATTGACCTCTTTGCTAGCCAAACGGCACGACTTCAAATACTGGAGTAAAGGGCTTATGTATACGCGCCAAGCTGGTCTTGCTTTAGGTTTAATTCCGTGAAATAGAGCAGACATGTCAATGTTGGATTTGTCCAGATGATTAATTATGCGAAAAAGCCAAGATTGCTGCTTAGTTAAGGAAATAAGTTTCGACAATTGGGGTTCAACTAGCAACACCAACTCGTCGTAATGCTTTGTAAGATGCAAATTTTCAATTAGCTCGCGGAAGATGCGAACTCTTCCTCTGGCCAGTTTAGGAGACCTTGTGCGCCAAAAGTAGTATAAGGCGACAGAGAGAAGAAGTAGGTAAACCGCACTTGAGCTATTGAGCCCCCATTTCCATGGCCCTAGGCTGTAGTACAGCCCAAGCTTCTCTAAAACAGGAGCAAATACTAAATAGTGAATGAGGAGAAAGACCACGCCACCTATACACCAATCCCACCAAGCCATGCAGAATCGAAGTCGTAGTCTGCTCGTAGGAGATATCAACGCCCATACAGCGGCGATGACGCCCAGTATTGTAAGTAAGCTGGTTGTGTCAATTTGGGAAGGAGCTGTCATGGTGTGTTTTTTTATCCTTTCGTTAATTAACAGAGATTACACTCAGTTAGAGCGAGAGACATGCATTAAGTGTGTGCAGCGTATAGGACCATGTAATGGTCATCTTTTCCCAAGACTCTGGTTGGAGTCGTAAGTTCATCAGATCTTTTTCAGCAATTTGGCATCAGGCAAACGTACTCGTAAAGTTTTCTACACTTTTGGTTCAAAGCTGACATCCAGAAGATTTGTACCCATCTTGGCCTATGGCAATTAAGTCCGGCTGATTTTATGAGATAATCCCAGTCAATATCACTTTGTATACATTGGCGACCACTCGCACAGGGTTTAACTCATAATGAGGTTTCCTCTCACTAGGGTTTAGCTGCCAAATCGTGCGAATCCGATTGTTTTTCATAAAAAAGAGAACGCATTTATATGGCTAAATCACCAACCAAGAAAGCTGGCAAAGGCTTCGAAGAAACACTTTGGGATACCGCCAACCAGCTGCGTGGCAGCGTGGAATCCTCCGAATACAAGCACGTAGTGTTGAGCTTAGTATTCCTTAAATTTATCAGCGACAAGTTCGAAGCCAAGCGCAAGCAACTGATCGCCAACGGTCAAGAAGCCTTTGTCGATATGGATGTCTTCTATCAGCAGGACAATGTCTTCTTCCTGCCACCAGAAGCCCGCTGGTCTTACGTCAAAGCCCGAGCGAAGCAAGATGACATCGCGGTGATTATCGACACGGCCCTTTCTACAATAGAGAAACGCAATGCGTCACTGACTGGTGCCCTGCCGGATAACTACTTCTCCCGTCAGGGGTTAGAGGTGAAAAGACTCGCTTCTCTCATTGATACCATTGAGAACATAGACACCCTCGCCAACGAATGCGATCTGTCCGAAGAGGACCTCGTAGGCCGTGTCTACGAGTATTTCCTTGGCAAGTTTGCGGCTAGCGAAGGTAAAGGTGGTGGTGAATTTTACACCCCTAAAGCAGTCGTGACCTTGCTTGCTGAAATGCTCGAACCCTATCAAGGCAAGATCTATGACCCTTGCTGTGGTTCTGGCGGTATGTTTGTGCAGTCCCTCAAGTTTGTTGAAAGCCATCAGGGTAAAAGTAAGGACATCGCTATTTATGGCCAGGAGCTGACCAGCACCACCTACAAGCTGGCCAAGATGAACCTGGCAGTGCGTGGCCTTTCCGGCAATCTGGGAGAGCGCCCTGCTGATACCTTCTTTGCCGATCAGCATCCGGACCTTAAGGCTGATTTCATCATGGCCAATCCACCCTTTAACCTGAAGGACTGGCGAAACGAGGCTGAGCTAACCAACGATCCGCGCTTTGCAGGCTTTCGGACTCCACCCACCGGCAATGCTAACTATGCCTGGATCCTGCACATGCTGTCCAAGCTGAGCGAAAATGGCACTGCGGGATTTGTACTGGCCAATGGCTCTATGAGCTCGAATAGCAGCGGCGAAGGAGATATCCGCCAAAAGCTAATTGAAGATGACCGTATCGAATGCATGATTGCTTTGCCGGGGCAGCTGTTCTTCACCACTCAGATCCCCGTTTGTCTATGGTTTATCAGCAAAAGCAAACAAGCCAACTCTCAGTATGGGTATCGTGATCGTCGCGGTGAGACCCTGTTTATAGATGCCCGCAATCTCGGCACTATGGTGAGCCGTACCCAAAAAGAGCTGACTAAAGAGGATATTGCCACCATCGCTGATACCTTCCACGCCTGGCGCAGTAGCGAGAGTGAACTCAAGCGCCGTATCGAGGCCAAGGAAATCAGTGTCGAGCAATATCAGGATCAAGCCGGTTTCTGTAAAGTCGCCACACTTGATGAAATCAAGGATAACGACTTTGTTCTGACCCCGGGCCGCTATGTGGGTGCAGCTGATATTGAGGATGATGGCATCGCTTTTGAAACCAAAATGCACGAGTTGACTAAGACCCTCTATTGCCAGTTGGATGAAGCGATAAATCTGGATCAGACTATCCGTTCCAATATGGAGGCGCTGGGGTATGGGGAGTAATTGGAAAACGACAAAGCTGCTTGACCATTACGATATTCGTTCTGGGTTATCAAAACCAGCGAAGGACTTTGGTAGTGGGCATCCATTTCTGACATTTAAGGATGTTTTTTACAACTACTTTACTCCGGACGAACTGGGTGATTTAGTACAGTCCAATGACAAAGAACGAGAAAACTGCTCTGTTAAACGTGGCGATGTATTCCTAACGCGTACTAGCGAGACAATGCATGAGCTGGGCATGAGCTGTGTTGCTCTCCAGGATTATGAAAACGCGACCTTTAATGGTTTTTGCAAACGCCTTCGCCCCCATCAGAACAGCGAGTTAGTACCTGAATATGTAGGGTATTATCTGAGGAGTCCTAAATTTCGACAATCCATGCTCGCTTTTTCAACGATGTCGACACGAGCAAGTCTTAACAACGAAATGATTGGCAGGCTAGAAATATCTTATCCTCCTGAAGAGGAACAGATTGAAATTGCAAGAGTATTAAAAAACCTCGATGACAAAATCACTCTAAACCGCCAAATAAACCAAACCCTGGAGCAGATGGCGCAGGCACTATTTAAGTCCTGGTTTGTAGATTTTGACCCCGTGGTCGATAACGCCTTGGATGCAGGTTTTTTCGAGCAGGATTTAGAGTTTTCTGATGAGTTACTGCGCCGAGCTAAGTTCCGCAAAGCAGTGCGCGAAAGTGCCGACTTCAAACGCTTGCCGGAGGAAATACGCCAGTTATTTCCTGCTGCTTTTGAGGAATGCTCTGAACCCTCACTTGGTTTGGGTGGTTGGGTGCCAGAGGGGTGGTTGGAAACAAAACTCTCAGAGTTAGTTGATACTGTTTCAAAAACCTATCCATTAAAAACAGTTGATGAGGTGATTTTCCTTAACACCGGAGATATTGAAAATGGTGATTTTCTTCACGCAAATTATTCTAAAGTAGATGGATTGCCTGGACAGGCAAAAAAATCAATTCGAAAAGGTGATATTCTTTTTAGTGAAATTAGACCGAAAAATAAAAGATTTGCTTATGTGGGGTTTGAATCAAACAATTATGTAGTTTCAACGAAATTAATGGTGTTAAGAGCCAAAGATGTTTTTAACCCATTGTTTGCATATTTTTTGTTAACGCTTAATCAAACTACAGATGAACTCCAAAGAATTGCTGAACTTCGTTCTGGAACATTTCCACAGATAACTTTCAATGAATTGTCATTGATACAATTTGTTCTTCCCTCAACTGGGAGAATAATGGAGAGATTTGTCTCACTTTATTTAGAACCTTTCTTTGAAAAGTCATCTTCAAATCGACAAGAAAATGAATCGTTAGTCAATCTTCGCGACACCTTGCTACCTAAACTGATTTCCGGCGAGATTCAACTTAACGAAAATGAAGCTGAGATCGCAAGCGCGGTATTGATATAAACAGTCCATCTGCCTCACTGTTTACCTGCGGTGAGGCAGCATTTGTTATCTGATAGGCCATACTGGCCACAACACGAAGAAGAAGCCATTGCCATGAGCCATATTTTCACGGAAGCGAAGCTGGAACAGGCCATTATCTCCCTACTGGGACAGCACTCGAATGCAGAAGGCCAACCCTGCTATCCTCATTTTGTCGGTAGCAATGTGCCGCGCAAAGAGAAAAGTGAGGTGCTGATTACGTACGACCTGCGTCAGTATCTCGCCAACCAGTATCAGATTGAGGGGATCACGGAAGGGGAGATTGCTCACATCCTCCATCAGTTGCAGACTCTGCCTGCCAGTGATCTCTACCAGAGCAATAAAACCTTCTGCCACTGGCTCAGCAACGGCTTTTTACTTAAACGTGAAGACCGTAATAAGAAAGACCTCTATATCGAGCTGATGGATACCAGCACCTTGTCAGAGCAGTTAGCCAGCTTATTTACTGGGCATGGCGAAGAGATGACCGAGGTGGGCAATAATATCTACCGGTTGGTTAATCAACTGGAGATAGAAGGACAGACCCGTGACGGCGGGCTGCAACTGCGTATCCCCGATGGCATCTTGTATGTGAATGGCCTGCCGCTGGTAGTCTTCGAGTTTAAATCGGCGGTACGTGAAGAAGAGGCCACTACCTATGATGCCTGGCGCCAACTTTGTGTGCGCTACAAGCGCGATATTCCTAAGCTGTTTGTCTATAACGCGCTGTGTATTCTCAGCGACGGGGTGAACAACAAGCTGGGAAACCTGTTTGCCCCTTACGAGTTCTACTACGCTTGGCGCAAGGTGAACGGTAACGAGTCCACAGAGCAAGATGGTATCAATGGTCTTTACACTCTGATCCAAGGGTTATTTCATCCGGTCCGTCTGCTGGACGTCTTGAAGAACTTCGTCTTTTTCCCAGACACCAGCAAACATGAGGTGAAGATTTGCTGTCGCTACCCGCAGTATTACGCCGCCCGCAAGCTTTACTACAACATTAAAAAAGAGCGCAAGCAGATAACGGCCAGCGGCGAGAATATCGGTGGCACCGGTAAAGGGGGAACCTACTTTGGTGCTACTGGCTGCGGCAAGAGCTACACCATGCAGTTCCTTGCACGCCTGCTGATGAAGAGTGTCGATTTTGCCAGCCCGACCATTGTTCTCATTACCGACCGCACCGATCTCGATGAACAGCTCGCGAAGCAATTCTGCAATGCTACTGCTTTTATCGGCGATGCGGTGATTGAACCGGTCACCAGCCGTCAGGATCTGCGAGCCAAGCTGGCTGGTTGCGCAAGCGGCGGGGTTTTTCTGACCACCATCCACAAATTTACTGAAGATATTAAACTGCTCTCCAGTCGCAGCAATATCATCTGCATTTCTGACGAAGCCCACCGCAGCCAGATCAACCTCGACCTGAAGATCAGCATTGATGCTGAAAGCGGAACGGTGAAAAAGACCTACGGCTTTGCTAAATATCTACACGACTCGCTGCCTAACGCGACCTATGTTGGCTTTACCGGCACCCCTATCGACGCCACCCTGGATGTGTTTGGCCCCACCATCGATAGCTACACTATGACCGAGTCGGTTAACGATGGAATCACGGTGCGAATTGTCTACGAAGGGCGAGCTGCCAAAGTGGTGCTTGATAACAGTAAGCTGGAAGAGATCGAGCAGTACTATCAAGAATGCGAAAAACTGGGTGCCAGTGAACACCAGATTGAAGAGAGCAAGAAAACCACGGCCAATATGAATTCCATTTTGGGCGATCCGGATCGCATCGAGGCATTGGCTAAGGATTTTGCCCAGCATTACGAAAAACGGGTAACAGAAGGCTCGACCATTAAAGGCAAAGCGATGTTTGTCTGTGCCAGCCGCGAGATTGCCTACGATTTCTATAAGAGTCTGAAGCTACAGCACCCCGATTGGTTCGAGGCGAAACAGGCTATCGATGGTGCTACTCTTACCGAGCAAGAGAAAAAAGAATTGATGAGTCTTCCTCTGGTCAACATGGTAATGACCCGGGGCCAGGATGATGATGAGGCCATGTATAACTTGCTCGGTGATAAGGAGTACCGCCGTGAGCTGGACAAGCAGTTCAAGAACCCTAAGTCTAACTTCAAAGTTGCCCTTGTGGTGGACATGTGGCTGACTGGTTTTGACGTGCCGGAACTTGATACTATTTACATCGATAAGCCGCTGCAAAAGCACAACCTGATCCAAACTATTTCGCGGGTAAACCGACGCTTTGAGGGTAAGGAAAAGGGGCTGGTAGTCGACTACATCGGCATTAAAAGCCGGATGAACATGGCATTGGCCATGTACTCGAAGGCTGATAAATCCAACTTTGAAGATGTCCAACAGTCATTGATTGAGGTGCGTAATCATCTGCACCTACTTGCTCAGGTGTTCTATACGTTTGACAGCCGCGATTACTTCTCTGGTGCACCGACCCTACAACTGGAATGCCTCAACCGGGCCGCCGAGTTTGCCCTGCAGACCAAGAAGATTGAGCTTCGCTTTATGGGATTGGTGAAACGTCTGAAAGCCGCCTACGACATTTGTGTTGGCAGTGAAGAGATCACTCAGGATGAGCGAGAGCGAATTCATTTCTATCTGGCCGTGCGTTCTATCATCTTCAAGTTGACTAAGGGCGATGCGCCAGACACCGCGCAGATGAATCAGAAAGTGCGTGAGATGATTGCCGAGGCACTCAAGGCTGAAGGGGTGGAAGAGATCTTCACCTTAGGTGAGGACAAAGCCGAGACCATCGACATCTTTGACGACGAGTACATGGCTCGTATCGGCAAGATTAAGTTGCCCAACACCCGGATGCAACTACTGCAAAAAATGTTGGCAAAAGCCATCAGTGATTTTCAAAAGGTGAATCAACTTCAGGGGATCAACTTCTCCAAGCGTTTCCAGGCATTGGTTGAACAGTACAATCAGCGTAAAGAGAACGACGTGCTAAACGGTGAAGAGTTCGATACTTTCACCCAGCAGATGGCCGACATGATCTACGACATTAAGACCGAGATGATGTCGTTTGCTGATATCGGTATCGACATAGAAGAGAAGGCCTTTTTTGATATTCTGGTGCATATGTGCGAAAAGTACGATTTCACTTATGACAAGGATAAGATGCTGGCTTTGGCCAAGGATATGAAGGTGATTGTCGACGACAGCGCCCAGTACCCCGACTGGAGTAACCGCGACGACATTAAGGCTAAGCTGAAAGTAGAGCTTATTTTGCTATTACACCGCTATGGCTTCCCCCCGGTAGCCAACGATGAAGTCTACAAAAGTGTCCTTGAGCAGGCGGAGAACTTTAAGAAGTATTTGCATAGCTGATTTATCAAATCGAGGGGGCGAGTTCCCCTCTAGCCGCAGATTTTGTCTTTCCTCATAATGAAGCCTTTTCTATAGCCTAAGTGATAACAACTGCAGCTACGTCCGGTATTCATCGAAATATTTGCTTAAACAGCTTGGAGAATTAGGCTTGGAATAATGGAGTATTTATATAAACTTTAACCTTATAATTAAATTTAGAGCGATGTTCAGAACATTGCATTGATGATGCAGGGGCTTTAGTCTGAAGGGGGTATGTGAAAGCTTTATTCTATATGCTTTTAGTATCGAATATTTCTCTTTTTAGTGTGTTTTATCTTTCCTTTTATATGGTTTTGAGGTGTTGTTACTTTATATTTTTATTTACATTTTGTGGCATAGCATCCCAATTTAAATGATGTTAATAATCATTGATATATTTCGTTAGAGGGTGAAGGGCTAGGAGGAATATCTAGAAAGGGTGTTGAGGGAATTAGGTAAAAGCTTGGGTAAGTAAAAAGTAACCGATGACGCACTTTTTTCTGTTTCGCTTAATAATTGTTATTTCTCTAATCTTAAAGGAATAAAAACGCTTCTGCATTAATTATTGAGGTTACTAGTCTGCAAGAATTTTTTCCGTACTTAGCACAAAATGTAGATTGGCCTTTGAAGCAGGTAGAGCTGATTATACTCTCTAGTCTACTACAATTACGAGAGTCATTGAAGAGAAACCCATAAAAAGGCTTTGATTAACCGTTAAATTATGCTATAAAATTTGATCTTAGTTCGATTCACTTACTAAAATAATGCGCGGATAAGAAATGAGCTCCGAAATTATTTTTTGACAATATGAATGTAGCATAAATAAGAAGTAAAATGAGTGGCAAATGATAGATAAAAATACCATTGATAAGGTTGCAGCTTTTAACTCTAAACTTGATGTTTCTCAAAGAATAATAAGAAATCTTATTATTGCAGTTGCTATATGTTTTGTTATTGACTCTATAGGTTTACACAGTTTACGGAAGGGCTTCTTTATCCTGATTTTGACATATTGGAGTTTTTCAGTTTTCCATGGTCTGATTAGTATATACAAAAAAATATATCAAACAACATTAGGTAAAGGTATTTTGATATTAGCAAGTACGCTTTGTTTAAATTTTGCCCTATGCCTTTCGGGTGTGGTGATCAATGATGTAACTTCAGTTTCACCAACAAACTTCCCTCACTCCTTGATATTTATTGCGGCTTCGATGATTCCTTTGATCGTGCCTCTTGGAATGATCTTACTGTTCGCGGTTATTTTGGTGTCAATACCTATATGGGGCTGGTTTTTTGTGTATGACGATAAACTTAAGAAATTCTTAATGCCAGGATATGAACCTAATCAGCAGAGGTTTTTGCACAAAACCACTTTAATAATCCAAATTATATCTTTAATAATTTATTGTGCTTTTATTTTTCAATTTGCACGACTCACAGGTAATGATTATATATCCTATATTAATAATAAATCTCAAGCAATGATTTACACACTTGAGATGTTTGATAAAAGTCCATGTGCCAACATTAATATTGGTAAGGTTTCCTTTTTAGGTGATGGCAATGTACTGGTTGCGATTAAAAATAATGGTAAATACTCATTCAAAGTCATGGAGTGCGAGATAAAATAGTAAAGAATGCTTGTTGTGGCTATAACATTCAATTTTAATAGGGAGCTTTGTCATTGTCTTAGCTTCCTTTACGCCGCATATTTCATATCTTGGGATGTGATGGTGCTAATTCGAGTATACCTATCATTACTAAGCACTTTTTTTTGCTAAAATAAAAACCTAAACTTCTTTCGAACCCAGACTTACAGACAACTGCCAGTTCTTGGAATTGGCCCTATTTATTATTTTGGGTATTGTTGTCACCAATTTATCTCCCGTTATTATGTTGTGTAGTACAACTATATGCCTATCGCCGAGAAGTTCTGATGCTATTATTTCATTCTCAGTAATGGCAAAGAAGAAATTCCTGAAGTCAGGATTGGTAACCCTTTTTTGATTGCAGGTTTTTAGTTCAATAAATGTTAATGATTTTAATATTCCGGCCAAGGAGCTAACGTCACTAAAGTCAATGCTTATATTTTCAGGGATAGAAATAAAATCAAAACTTGATGCCTTTATTTCAATACCTTCATACTGCTTCAGCGCAGCTAGCAGATTTTTCATGTCTTTCCCTTTAGGTCTTTTTATCCATAAAGCTTGCGAGTCAAGGAAGCTACGTTCCCCTAACATTCCATTTTCTGAAGAATATCTGGGGATATGTGCCCTTTTTGATTCAATCAATTTAAGTAGATTCACCGTGATTTCCTTTTAGTTTAATATTGCATACGGAAATTTATCACATTTCATTTTTAAGGCAATGTTAAACTACTATTACTCTTCCGATTGCGGGAAAAAATGGAACTCATGAGGGGCCGATTGTCGCTCATCGAGACAACAAGTTCTTCGATACAGCTCGTCTTGTGCCAAAGGATGTCGATGTTAATATTTGGACGTATCGATGGATGGGCGAAAGTTAGGAGGTATGATGGTAACTAGGGAAAGCATGAAACTATGGATCATAGAGTGTCTTCGGGAACGGGGGGGTAGTGCTTGGCCACGTGAAGTTTCAAAGTACGTATGGGACAGATACGAGGCGGAGCTTAGGGATTCGGGCGATATGTTGTATACGTGGCAATATGACATTCGTTGGGCCGCTCAACAATTGAGAAACGGGGGCACTCTGAAACCAGTAAATAGACGCAGAGATTTGCCATGGGAACTAGCATAGCAAGGGTTAATGTTCATTTCGCGGCCATACCTGACTTTGCTCTGAATGGATGGGAATTGATACCTCTGAAGAAAACTTTCCTTCCTGCCTGAATCTTGCTTTGATAGCCATATCGGTGTTCTACTGGTATGGCTTTATACCCACTTGCAATGTCTATTTTTTGTACGGATTTTAACTTGTGGGTACAAGTGCGGGTATAACTATTTATTCCTGTTTATAAACAATATTGATATCAGTCTATTAGGTGTGAAATTCGAGTCCGGCCTTCGCACGCAATCAATCGTTCAAAAGGTACACCCATTAACAAACTCCCCAAAAACCTTCCCCGTGAAGCCATCCTCGCCGCCGCCCATGCCTACGATGCGGGAGTTAATCACGCCTTCGCTGCCTCCCGTGACTACGACGTCATCATCAATGGCCGCCGTTACCCACCAAAAGCCATCGTCGGTATTGCCGCTTCAACACTCACAGGCCTAATCTTCACACCAGCAGAATTCAGCGGCGGGATAAAATCAAAGTGCGTCAGGCTACTCACCGATCAAGGTTTCCAGATCGTCCACAAAAACGAACCTATCGAACCAAACCTCTTCCCAGACGAGATCCAGCAGAAAACCACTTACATCGAAGGGGCCGCCGTTCTGGTAACGGTTAATCGCTACGAACGCGACCAAAAAGCCCGCCAGGCCGCGCTTAAGTGGCATGGATATGAGTGCAAGGTATGTGGTCTTGACATGACCAAGGTGTACGGTGAAATCGCGAAGGGCTTTATCCATGTGCATCACCTTATCCCTTTATCAGAGATAAAAGAGAACTACCTGGTTAACCCTAAAACCGATCTCATTCCCGTCTGCCCCAACTGCCATGCAATGCTGCATCGGCAGGATCCACCACTGTCCCCCGAAGCTCTAAATCGCCACATGAAGGCCCAACCTCATAAGTCCTAATCCTTAAACTTCATCCAAAGCATTTAACTGGGGCCTTTAACATGAATATATAATTTCAGACTTCCATTCATATTGGTTTACCCACTTGGATATGGGAAAAATAAATTGGTCATAAGCGTTACACGTTCTCCTAATATCTAAAAAGATTGGGTTTTTTATAAATTTATAGTTTTGCTCTGGATTGATTGATAAACAAGTCGTACTATAACCACAAATTAATAGTGGGTTTTTATGTTATGCAAATATGTAGGATGGATTATAACGATGTTTCACCAGACCGGAAAAGACTGAAGCTTCACGTCTACGGTGTAGGCACTTTCCCAGTGTTCTCCGGCATAGAGCCAGTTACCAATGTTGCAGAGTGTGCCTTTAAAAAGAACGCAGCTCTACCTGTTGGGACTTACTGGATTGTTGATGCGCCAAAAGGGAGTTATTCTAATAGAGTTGAAAGGTTGATAAAGGATTACAAAAACGGTACAAATCATGCAGAATGGTTTGAGTTATATAATGCTTCAACCATGAGTGACCATTTTTTTATTCATGGTGTTAATAGGGGATGTTTTCGACTTCATCCTTTGCGGCCAAACGGGGAAGATGAGTCATGGGGATGTATCACTTTTTATAACATTACGGATTTTCAGTTAGTAAGACAATCGCTACTTATGCGTAAAAAAATTCGCGTTCCAGGGGGGAAGGGATTAATGGCTTATGGACGTATAGATGTAACGGGGCGGAATGATTATGCGTCATGCAAGATTGATTACTAACGTTCTGACTGGCGTGCTCTGCTTTGTCGCTTCATTCTTTATCGTTTTGTTTCCTTTAGGCGGAGTGGTCGACTATCTATCTCAAGTCAGCAACGATTTTCTAAATCGCACAGGCTTAGGGTTTGCGGACGGGGAAGCCGATCCCTCATTCCTTTGGGTACTACTAGCGCTCATGCTCATAGTCACTGCTCTCCTGATGTTTTCTATCCATAAACTACGCAAAAGGTAGAAAAGTAGCGTGACGAGGCACCTTCTCGCAGCCAAAACTTGGATAACTCACAAATGATGGGGTACTACTCGCATAAAAGGGAATGAAATAATGCTGCTGAAACTATTGAGGTGGGTTAGCGCAGCCATCATCACCGTAATCATCCTCTGCTGGCTGTTTATCGGGTTGGTTGCGTCAGGCATTGATGAGACGACGACTTACACGGAGAACGACTTCTTCAACTACCACATGCTGACGGATCAAGAGATCGAAAAAGCCCCCCATATATCTGGCGATTACTACTTTAAATCTTATCCCGGCGATGGATACGCACCAGCCAACACGATTATCTTTAAGGGAGCATCAAACGTTGAACCATTACGGCTTTATCTAAAAAAATTGGGATACATCAAACAAAGAACAGATTCAGGGGCAGAAACCTGGATAAAGCCTGAGCAGATAAACAGCGATGTTTTTTATCTTGACTCCAACGCTGCTACCGGTGAGGTTGAGCTTTTTAAGGTGCTCAATAACTAACAGTAGGTGCTTGCGTTCAGTTCAGTGTAATGAGGCCAGATGTTATGAGGCATTTAGCATCGTTTTTGATAACTCTGTAGAGGCGATCGGGAGTGCGTGGGTGGTGAAGAGATAGACGATGCCTATTTTTATATTGATGTTGTGTCAGTAGTAGCAATCGCTACCATTCTCTACCTGATAGTAGTTAAGCTAATTAGAAGACTCAGGAACAGTACGAGGCAACGATAGCTTATGGTAGACAACATTGAGCAGCGAGCTTATACGCCCCTATGCTGGCGTCTATTATTTAGCTTCGAGCCGGTAGAGCTAACGCTTGAAAGCGATGTCGATGCCGATTTGTATATTGAGGATCTCGACGCCAGCGATCTCATGAATACGTTTTTCAGTGAACTGCACGTAGACCGGCGCAACTTCAACATCAAAACCTACTATCCCGATATCCCTTTTTCATGGAACCTGTTTAAGAAAATGGAGCCTGTTCCCGTGCTTGCTTTCACTATCGTCATGCTCGCTTGCGTACACATAACCCAGTAGCCATTTAACCTCGCAAAAATCATTCTTAATGAGTTGCACTTCATTTTCTGACATGGACAATGTTTATTCATTGGCTGTTTTTGTAACAGCGAAACCAATAGTTTGTATGAAGCTATGGAGCAGCAATGATAAATGCCAGCTGTGATTTTAAGTGAAGAGGGAAATTCAAACTCATGCTGAAAGTGACCGTGCTGCTTGAAAACCGAAAAGCAAAGCATGCTGATGGACTAAGCTGTCGGCCAGGGCTAAGCCTGTTGATTGACGATGGTGAAACGAGGATACTCTTCGATACCGGGCCGGATGCTACGTTTATAGATAATGCTAAAAAGATGGGCGTGTCGCTTGATGATGTCGATTGGGTTGTTTTATCCCACGGCCACTACGATCACTGCGGTGGGCTGAAGCATCTTCAAAATCTTCCTAAGGTGCTGTGTCACCCCGGCGTGTATGACCATAAATATGCAGGTGTGAAATTTTTAAGCCGCTTCATAGCAATCAAGAAGATATCAACTCAGTTACCCTCTATTAAACATAATTTCTATTTCACAAACAAACCTTACGACATTAGCGACAGTTTTATCTGGTCTGGTGAAATCGCATCGGTTAAAACCTACGGCTATATCAAAAAGGAAAGGGTAGTACCTGATAAACTCAATGATGAAGCTGCTCTGATATATAAGTCAGATAAAGGTCTGGTAATTTTTACCGGCTGCGGGCATAAAGGAGTAAAGAATATTATTAATCATTGCAGTAGGCTGACGGGAGTAAGGTCTATTTATGCAATCGTAGGTGGGATGCATTTAAGGCATGCTTTGCCGTGGCGTCTTATATCTTTGCGGAGCTATATCAAGGATGTTAACCCTAAGCAGATCCTTACCTGCCACTGTACCGGGAAATGGGGAAAGTTATGGATGCCAGGTGCAGAGAAGATTAATACAGGGGATGTTATAGAGTTACTATAGCATCTCCTGTTTATGGCTAGACAATAACAGATGATAATGCAGCGCCACCAATTTAATGAAATCTCCCGTGCCAATTTCAGATGAGAGCATTACGAGGAAAATGCCGAGCGGCGCTAGCGCTTGCCCAGCCTACGGAATCATTATAAGCCTTTATGCTTTCTGCTGTATTTGCCCATCAGAACGGCGTGTCGCTGCCGATGTAGCAGGCCAGCGCCCTGTCAGTAAACATCTGCTCCAGCGCCGTCAGCCGTGCCGGGGTAGGGGGCTGCCAGGCATGGCCGGGGTAGGGTTTCCCCAACTGCTGCCACTTTGACTCTCCCAGCCGATGGAATGGCAGCAGGTTGACCTCATAGACGCCGCTGTCCAGCATAAAGTCCGCCAGCGCCTGCATGTTCTCGTCCGTATCGTTCACGCCTGCAATTAGCGGAACCCGCAATACCAGACGGCCAGGCCAGCCGCTTTGTACCAGCGCGGAGATGTTATGAAGGATCGACGTATTATCTACGCCGGTGTAATGGTGGTGAGTCGCGCAGTTCATGTGCTTCACGTCAATAAAAGCAAAATCAACGTGCTGCATCACCGCAAGAAACAGCGCCTCGCGGGCATAGGCTGTGGTCTCAATGGCGGTGTGGATGCCAGCGTCCCGGCAGCGGCGCAGCATGTTTTCCAGAAAAAGATGCTGAACAAAAGGCTCGCCGCCGCTAAAGGTTACCCCGCCCGTCTCGCCCCAGAAATCCTGATCGTGCTGCAGGCGCTTGAGCAGGGCGTCTGCCGTGTAGTGCTGGCCGCACTGCTTGAGCGCCTGGGGTGGACAGGCGGTGACGCAGGCGAGCGACTGGCAGTCGTGGCAGCGCGAGCGGTCAATCGCCAGCGTGCCGTCGACCACCGTAATAGCCGCTCTGTCGCAGCCCGTCACGCAGCGGGTGCATCCCTGCTGCGCGACGCAGCGTACTTCGCTGAACAGCATCTTCTCCCGCGCCTGCCAGCTCTCCGGGTTGGCGCACCACTGGCAGCTTAGTCGGCAGCCGCTCATAAAGACGGTAGTACGGCTGCCGGGGCCGTCATGAATAGAGTGACTCTGAATATCAAAAATCAGGCCGTGCGTGGCTTCCATTACTCTGTCTCCTCGCTGTAAAGCCTTATAAAAAAAGAACCCGCGCTGGGCGGGTTCTG
This sequence comes from Enterobacter sp. C2, assembly GCF_019880405.1. Taxonomy (NCBI): domain Bacteria; kingdom Pseudomonadati; phylum Pseudomonadota; class Gammaproteobacteria; order Enterobacterales; family Enterobacteriaceae; genus Enterobacter; species Enterobacter sp. C2. The sequence goes on along the minus strand of NZ_CP082269.1, from coordinate 3,697,976 downwards.
CTGGGCGTGGCTTGGTTAACGGCGCTCAAAGGCGGCGCATAGCCCGGCGCTCATGTTGGCATCCGCCCAGTAGGGCTTCTCCAGACCGTGACACTGCGCAGGCGTGGTGCTATCGCAGAAATGCTGGCACTGGCCGCAGCGCGGTTTGTCACGAAAATCGTCGCAGAGTGGAGAGTCCGTCATAATGGTATGACCGCTCAGGCGGCATATCCCTTTGGCTACGTCGATAGGGCAAAAGTGGCAGCAGTGACTATGGTTTAGCTCGCTCATGATTACATCTCCTCATATTCCGTTCTGGCGATCACTTCATCCTGAATAGGCTTACCAATTTCACACCAGTACTGGGTGAAACCTGCCACGCGTACCATCAGTTCGCGGTAGTTTTCCGGATGCTGCTGGGCATCGCGCAGAGTGCGAGAGTCCACAATATTGTACTGAATATGGAACCCACCTTTGCGCAGGTAGCTGCGGGTGAGATCCATCAGCTTGCGCGAACCCGCCGCGCCGCGTACCGAGGTCGGGTGCAGCTTCAGGTTCATCTGCGAGTTCTGCGACTGGCTGTGATCCCAGACGGTGGCAGAGCTGAACAGGGCATACGGCCCGTTGCGATCGCTTCCCGGATAGGCAGACATCGAGCCGTCCGAGTAGGTGGTCCCGGCCAGACGACCGTCGGCGCTCGCCAGGGTACAGGCACCCTGCGGACCGTGGGTCGAAACAGAGATCTGGCAGCCGTACATTTTTTTGCCGTACAGGGACTCAAACTGGTGAGCCATTGAACAGAACCAGCTCTCATAGGTTTGCAGTATGCTATCGGCGTAGGGATCGTTATTGCCAAACTTCGGCGCGTTCAAACAGGCGGCGTGGATATCGTCATAGCGTCCACTGAGGCCCGTTTTACGCTGTTCAGCCATCGAGTAGTTGCCGCTTGCCTCCGCCGTCTCATAGCCGAAGTTGTTAAGCAGCGCCTCCGTTAGCTCCGCAAGGGTGTAGCGGCGATCGTCGAAGACCAGTTTTTTGATCGCCACGAGGGCGTTAACGGCGGTAATCGTTCCGCAGCTTTCAATGTTGTAGGTCGCGTTATAGCGATACCCCATCTGGCCGATATGTTTGCCGTCGCGCAGGCAGTCGGGCTTGAGGAACGAGTTCATGATGGACATGTTGTTTTTGCGCCAGATATCCATCTGAATATTGTTGGTCTTCGCCACCACGTCACAGGTCATCTCGTAGTAACGGGTGAACTGCTCCCACACCTGGTCAAAGCTGTCCAGCGGCAGATCGTGCGGGGGATAGACCTGTAGACCGGTGCGGTGATCCAGACCGTTGGTCAGTACCAGCTCAAGGATTTTCAGGTTGGCAAGGAAGTGAACCCCCGTGGCCGCCGTCTGGCCCGCCCCGCCTGGCAGATCGTAATGTTTACCGTTGAGGGTCAGCGGCAGGTACGCGCCGGGAGAGGTCTCCAGGCAGCCGCCGATGGCAATCGCACGCGCTTCAGCGATATCCATTCCTTCCGCTGCGTACTGGCTGAGCAGAAACTGCATGCCGACCTGGTTGTTAACCCACGCCGGTTTTGGTGCACTCAACGGCCTTCAGCAGGAAGGACTCCGGCACTTTCTCATCGTAGAGCACGGTCAGCGTCGGCTGGGTCGACTGGCAGCGAATGCCTGCCTCAAGGATCAGCTCCTCTAGCCGGTTGGCTGCTGAAGAGCCATCTTTTTTTTGCCCGCCCAGCACGACGTTGTTGAAGGTGTTTCCGGAAAGCACGCCGCCAACCACACCGGTAGAGGCAAAGCAGTCTACGCAGGTGAGCTTAACGCGGTGCAGCTCCAGCAGCTCCAGCGCCTCTTCTTCGGTGAGACGGCCTGCGGCCATATCCTGTTCAAACCACGGCCAGAGGATCTGCCCAAGACGCCCCGGCGACATGCCTGAGGCGGCATCTTCATTGAGCATCGCCAGATGCATGGTGTAGGAGAGTTGCATCGCTTCACGGAAGGTGCGCGGCTGGTGGTGGGCGATCCACGCCAGGCAGTCGGCGATGTCGAGATACTCATCACGCTGCTGTTTATCCGTGGTAAGCGCAGCCAGCTCGCGGGCGTGGTGTTCATAGTTATGGATCCACGTCTGTAGCCCCTCGATGATAATGCGCACCGCATCGTAGTAGTAGAGACGATCCATCCCGGTAATGCCGTCGCCGTCTGCGTTCCCTGCAACCCGATCGCGCTGCTCAAGGGCAATCGCGTGAATGCCGTCCAGCCCGTACTGCAGCGGGTAGTAGTAGTTCACCACCTCCCGCCCCTGCGGAATGGTATAGCCCGAGTCGAACATGCAGATGACGGACTTCATAATGTCCTCTTTCATCTGATAATCCGGTACGCGCATCTCATATTTATGCCCTAGCGCCTCGACCGAGCGGCCCTCCCAGGCTTTAGCCAGCGCGATCAGCGTGGAGGTCTCCTCTGCACGGATACCAAATTTCCCGGCGATAGAGATGATATTACCGCTGCTCTGGGTGACGTTACCGCCGCCGCCGCCAAAGTGCGACAGCTTGCCAGCGCTGTCGCTACCGGTATCTGTCCGGGCGGTAAGCTCATCGGCATTGGCAAGAAAGAAGCTTTCCGACAGCCACGGCATAGGAAAGGAGCCGCGGTAATAGGCGGTTTTCTGCATCACCAACTTTTCACCCGGAAAAATAGTGGGCGTCAGGTGGGAGAAGGCGCACTTCAGCGCTTCCGCCCGGCGCACAATGGTTACGTCGTCCGCTAGCTCGTCCCACTTACGGGTGTACCAGTAGGGAAACTCGGTATCCACTGAAGAGAGGGTGCGGAAATAGATATCCCGTAACCTTTTCGCGCGGGGATGGGGTGAGTCTTTTAAGGTATGTTCATCGGACAGGATTGAATTAACATCTGGCAAAACAATGCCACGTTGCTGAAGTATGGCAACTTTTTCGGAATTCATGGTGTTAGAGCCTTCTAAACTAGTTGGTCATCTGACCGTCGTCCCTCGTGATATTCCCTCAGTCTATTTATAAAAATAGCCTGCTAATAATCTACACGCTGTAGCATTGGACTTGAAGCTTTATCTTGGAAAATATTGCTTAATATCAACAATTTAATTAAATATGAAGCGTTACTTATCCGTAAATTATTATGATTTGCATTCTCATTTAGGGATCTGTTTTGCCTGCTATTTTGAGAGTAAATCATGGTATGCAGCGCTATTTTTTATGCTAAAAGCGCGCTGGGATTAATCTTAAAAAATAAGCTATCCTTTAATATTTCTGATGGTTTTTAATTATGAACTAAGCTTATAAGCTGCACGGTAAAATTAAATCATATCAATATTTAATCTTTATTCGTGAAAATTTATTTATTCAAAATTCAGTAGGTAATTGTCCTGCTGAAAAATAAATAATCACTGGAGTGAGCCTATGTTCAGACATGTAAAGCAATTACAGTACACAGTACGCGTAGCCGAGCCCAATCCCGGTTTAGCTAACCTCCTGCTTGAGCAGTTTGGTGGACCACAGGGTGAACTGGCAGCAGCGTGCCGCTACTTTACTCAGGGGCTGGGCGATGACGATCCGGGCCGCAAAGACATGCTGATGGACATCGCTACTGAAGAGCTAAGCCACCTCGAAATCATCGGCTCTCTGGTTGGGATGCTCAACAAGGGCGCAAAAGGCGACCTGGCTGAAGGTACAGATCAAGAAGCCGACCTTTATCGTAAAATCACCGGTAACGGTAATGACAGTCATCTGACCGCGCTGCTGTATGGCGGTGGTCCGTCGCTGACCAACTCCGCGGGCTTCCCGTGGACCGCAGCCTACATCGATACCATCGGTGAAGTGACCGCTGACCTGCGCTCTAACATTGCCGCTGAAGCGCGTGCAAAAATCATTTATGAGCGCCTGATCAACATGACGGACGACCCGGGCGTGAAAGATGCGCTGGGCTTCCTGATGACCCGCGAAGTGGCGCACCAGATCTCCTTTGAGAAAGCGCTCTACTCGATCCGCAACAACTTCCCGCCAGGAAAACTGCCGCCGATCGAGAAGTACGCTACCACCTACTTCGATATGTCTGAAGGTGGTGAAGTGCGCGGCAGCTGGAACTCAGATGAAAACTTTGAGTACGTGACTAACCCACCGCCGGCCGTTGACGGTGGCGATGGCATGGCCAGCGTTAATCTACCAGGGCCGCAGCAGGCGAACCTGGACGCGATGAAGCTGCGTACCGCATCTGACCCATCGGTGAACCCGGTTACGGGTACCGATCTGGGCTCGGTTCCGCCGATTGAGAACGAGACCGCTAAAAAAGCGCCGTAATCATCGGTAAGTAATAAAAAACCCGGAAGCCAATGTTCCGGGTTTTTTTATGGCCTTACGCTCCCGCCCCGCGTCGGCTGACACTGTTTTTCACCTTCTCAGCGGCATTTTTCCCGGCAATAAACGCATGATCGGAGTTGTAGTACTCCCACTCGCTGTAGCGGCCCGCCAACACAATATCCTGGGTTTGCAGCCACTGGCGCACGGTCTCAACGTTTTTCGACCGCTGGTGATCGTAAACCACATAGGCGTAGGGAATATCCAGTTGATTAGCCACCAGCACCTCATCCTCCGCCGTAAAGATGCCGACTTCAATACACTCGGCAATACAGCGATCTATCAGCGCCTGACCATCAACCGGCAGCGGTTTATGTTCGGAGTAGGTGATCTCGCAGGTCAAGCCGCAACCGCCCGGCGGATTACACTCTGGGCTGGTATTACCCTGCACAAAGATACGGTGGAAAATGGTGTCGCCAGCAAAGTAGATCCAGTGCTTATCGGTGAGATCGGCCCGACCAATGCCGAGGTTCACACAGCGCACCGAGACATGGTGCAGCCCGTTCGCCGCCGCGATCACTTCATCCGGGGCCTCATCGCCAATGATGCGAATGAGCTCGGGAAGCGGCATGGTGCTAATCAGCTGTTCATAGTGGAACTGCCTGCCGTCGGCGAGAACGGCAATATGCTGGTTCGCCAGAATATGGGTGATCTCGCTGTTGGTCTCTACTGTGCCTTTAATGTGCGGCAGAAACGCCGACATCAGCGCCTGGAAGCCACCTTTCAGCGGGTAGCCAAAGCGAGCGTTTGGCCCCATCGGCTTGCCGACCGGCTCTACTGCACCTTCAACGATCTGGGCAAGATCCGGTAGCGGCACGCGTCCGCCAAGCCAGGAGGTCTCCATCTCAGAGAGCGGCACGGTCCACAGCTTCTGGTTATAGGGGATAGCAAAATGCCTGGCGATACCAGCACCCCAGACCTGGTAGATAAAGCGTTCGAAGTTCTCTGGCGGTGTGTCAGCCGTATTGCCGTACTTGGCTTCAATGGCACCGAGAATACACTCTTTGATGGTATCGGTCGGCAGGCCATACAGCGCACCCTGGAAAGGATACCGGGTGTAGACGCCGTCGGTGTAGATCCAGGCCTCGCGCATCTGCCAGTGCAGGTTGTCACCCAGCAGCATGTCATATAGCTCCAGCACATAGGGATCGTTGGAGAACATGATGTGCCCGGCGTAGTCGAAGGTAAAACCGCCGTCTTCAATAGAGCGGCACCAGCCGCCAACGCTGTCGTTGCGCTCCAGCAGCACCGCCTGGGAGCCATAGTGATACGCCGCGCTCAGACCCGTGGGGCCTCCGCCGAGGATCAGGCAGCGGGCCGGGATCGTGTTTTCGCTGCGAACGGGTTTTGGCTTAAGCGCCATGTTTTTCCGCGCCGCGTCATTTGCCGCCTGCGCGGCAGGTGTGGCGATCCGCTGCAGGGAGGATTTTGCCATCGCTTTCTCCATCAGGCCGTGCATTGCCTGCGCCGTGACGTCCCAGGAGGTGCTGTCAACGATCCGCTTCATCTCACGCTGCATCGTCTGCCTGGCTTCGGGCGTCAGTGCGAGCATTTTTTCGCAGGCGCGTACAAAGCCAGCACGATCGTAGCCAATGGCGACCACATGCTTATAGGGCTCGACCACATCGGTAATTGCCGTACTCACCACCGGCAGCAGGGCGGCCATATACTCAAGCACCTTGGTCGGGCTGATGTAGCGCGTTGAGGCGTTGAGGGCGAACGGCATCAGGCAAACATCCCACCCGGCCAAAAACTGCGGCAGAGCCTGGTAAGGCTGCATGCCGAGATAGTGGATATTAGGACGCTGGGGCAGGGTGGCCGGATCGATTTTGACGACCGGCCCGACCATGATCACCTGCCACTCCGGATGGGCATCAGCAATCGCGGCCACCAGATCGAGATCCATACGCTCATCAATAACGCCACAATACCCTAAGCGCGGGTGCGGCAGGTCCTGGATCAGCGGATGGTAGTTGTTACGATCGAGCGCCTGCTCAAAGTGAATGGCGTCGACGCTGCTGGTAAAGCAGTGGATATTTTCATGCCGTCCTGACTTTGCCGCATAGAGGCTAGGGCCGCCGGTAAAGACGATATCGGCCCGGCTAAGCAGGGCGGACTCGCGCTGTAAAAGCTGTCTGGGCGCATTCTCAAACGCGGCCAGCTCATCCATACAGTCGTAGATCACCAGAGAGGGATTAAAGACCGCCAGCAGCGGTAGCGCCATCGGCGTATAGAACCAGACCAGCGGCGCTTCATTTTCATCGACGATATCCGCCAGCAGCGGCTGGAGATAGGCAATCTGACTGTCGTGGAAGCCATGTACCTGGAGCGGCGTATGTGGTTTTATCACGGTCACATTGGGCGCAGGATGCGTCATGCTCAGGCTGGCAGGCGGAGGCGCGAACGTTGGCTCTTCAATAAAGTAAATCTGGTAATGTTTCGCCAGCCGGGTCAGGAGATGCTGCGGGCGCTGAAAGACAAAGTCCCAGCGCAGATGGCTAAAGATATACAGTTTTTTCATAGGGTCGCTACTATTCTTAGCGTCATTCAGATCGCATAGTCGGGATTGGAACAGACCCAGTGTGTGCTGCGCCTTTTGTAAGGCTGCGGCATAAACAGGATCAAGTATGCGTGCCAGTGGGTCCGTGCCCTGATGGTCAAGTTCCCATAGTCCGCTGCGATGCCAACGGCTCAAATCCTCCCAGTCGGGCCGGTCGATGGCGGGATAAAGACACACCCCCTGTAGCTCGACGCCTGCCAACTGCGCCTGGGCTACCTCTGCCGCTATCTGGCTTATCCATGCACCGCGTCCGCTGCCAACGTGGCTGGTCTCAGCCAGCAGGATCGGGCGCTCATAGCGACGATAAAGCGTTTCTAACATGTTGCTGAGACGGACACGCCTGGGATCGCCAAGGTGCCACCACAGGCGTGCATTGCTGCCGCTCTCCCATTGGTTATCGTGGTAGTAGTTCGCCCCAATAAGATCGAGGTAACGGGGTGCCCCCCCCAGTTCCGGTTCTGTTCTGCCTGAAAGCATGTCCCAGGTTTGATACTGTGAGTTGTAGTGGCCGGCTGTCGCGGCCAGTGCCTCCGGGCTCTGGTCTGGCGCGGTCAGATGGATAATGGGATCGCAGTGCAAAACGCGCGCACGCGGATCGGCAGCCCAGATCGCTTCGCAGGCTGCTATGGTGGCGCGTATCAGCTGACGTTTGCTCTCTTCACCGGTGACGATCCCCGGCGGCGCAGAGCAGCGGAAAAACCCTACCGAGAGGGCCCAGCTGGTAAACGAGATCTCATTGACCGGCGAGTAAACGGGTGAAGAGACGTACCAGGGCGCTAAAAATTGCGCCAGTGCACCGCATAGCCGTGCAAAGCGGGGCACAAAATCGGGTGAAAAAATATCGGTATCGTCTGGCCAGCCGTAGTGACAGATCGTCCAGCAAATTTGTATTCCGGCCTCGTTTGCAGCCTGCATCTTTTCGGCAACGGATGAAAAATCATATCCGTGAGCGGTTTCAACAAGACGCCAGCCTACGCTCTCCCGTACCGTTGAAATATTTAACTTCTTTAATAAAATATAATCGCTTAGCACTCTGGCATTGTGCCCGGTAACGTCATTCATTGAGAGCGGCATACCTTGACCGTTTCGATGGTCGGCACCCTCGTAACCCGCTTGCCAGAAGCTGTCAAATATTGGCATCCCGCTCTCTCCTGCATTTTTATTTTTTGTGATCCGTAACCGAATAACTTTTTATAATGGGCAGTGCCGTTTACCGAAGCGGTAATCGATAAACTTTAAGAAATTTAAGCGTATATCCAATAAATTATATTTTCCCTCATGCTTATGCATGGGCAATTTTTAATGGCAATGGCGTGATAAATATATTTTTGTTAATTTTGGTTAAGTATAGTGCTGGCAATCCTTTTTACCAGTTGAGTCTTGCTAAAGAGTGATAAGAAATTATTAGAGGTAGTTATATATGCAATGCGCCATCAATAAAAAGTGTGATTTTTATAGCGAGTAAATACTCAGTTAAAAAAATTATTATAGTTTTCAAGGCTGCTGCCGTTAATTATTATGACCTTAACCTCTTTTGAGGCCCTTTTCTTCCGGGACGTAAACCAATGAAGGATAACGGCAGTACAAAATACGACCTGCTTATTGAGCGCCTGTGTGAAACGTTTGGTGCACTCTACCAGGGTGTCACCATCGATAAAAACTGGCTGTGCGAACGGTTTGGCATTGCAGAGCGAACCGCCTATCGGGATCTCGCCAGGCTTGCCCATGTACTGGACGAGGTATCGAATGGACGCTTTAAGCTAACGGCGCATCTGCTGCCGTCACTCCATGCCGGTCATCTGGCAGAGTTCGCCAGCTTTGCTGGCGTTGCACATCTTTTTCCGCATCATGACGGCCAGTCTCTGCGTAAGCGTATGAACAACGCCGACAATATTGCTATTCACGGTGCCAGCAGTCGGGAGAATCAGCAGTATGGCGATCTCATGAATAGCCTCGATAATGCGATAACCTCCCACACGGAAGTCACCTGCTTTTACCGCGAAAAAAACCGACGTCTGCAGCCCTATCGGCTCATTAACCACTATGGCCTCTGGTATCTGGCCGCAGTCGAGCAGGGTTGCCTGAAGTCATTTGAGTTGGCGCGCATTGCAGAGTTTGCCACGACGCAAACAACATTCGAGCTGGAGGCTGACGTCGTTGAAGAGCTTGAAAGGACCCCCGGTATCCGCTTTGGTAAAAGAACCGAGGTGACGCTGCACGTCTCTGCCCATGCGGCTGCTTTCGTAACGCGCCGCCCGCTTTTCCCCGCCCAGCGTCTGCTGAAAGAACATAAGGACGGCAGCATTACCATTGCGACGGCGATCAGTGACCAGGACACGCTGTTTCGCTGGTTACGCTACTGGCTGCCCGACATTCGCATCGTTGGCCCGGCCACGTTGAGCGCGGCTTTCACGCAGGATCTACAGACACGCTGCGAACCCGCTCTACACGAACAGCTACAGGACGCTTAATTTACCCGTCTTTTTGCCGCGACCAGGTCGATGTAGTCCTGCACCTGGCGCTGCTTTCGTGGAGAGAGCTTGCTGATTTTCCGCACCGACTGCACCAACTCCTCTTCAACGGGTTTAGCAATGAGCACGATGCACCCATTCAGCACCCGGACATCCATCTCCGTACCGGTTGGAAAACCGGCCTCCTCCAGCCACTGGCCTTTTATGGCGATGGCAGGCACATGGGCATGGTCATGAAAGCGTGTCGCATAGCTGACGGTTAAACGGCGTTGGGTAACGGGTTCTATAAGACAATGGTTATCTGCCATGATAACGGCTCCTTAGCGAGAAAGAGGCTGTGTGTCGAAAAGAGAATAACTGTAATTATATGCAGTATTTTTCGCCTGACTATTTAGAAAAACTCAAATCACTATTTAGAAACAGTGGGGTTGCCTCTCTCTTGACCCATGACAAGGCAGCGTCGGTCACGGCCTCTTTATAATCAGGGACATTTCCTCTCTCTGGTGTGAACCCATGGCTTACCAACTCGATCTCAACTGGCCGGAATTTCTTGAAAAATACTGGCAAAAACAACCGGCTGTTTTAAAAAATGCGCTGCGCAATTTCGTTGATCCTATCAGCCCCGACGAGCTGGCAGGGCTGGCAATGGAGCCAGAAGTCGACAGCCGTCTGGTTAGCTTTCACAACGGCCAGTGGCAGGCCAGCAACGGCCCCTTTGAGCACTTTGATCACCTTGGTGAAACCGGCTGGTCGTTGCTGGCGCAGGCCGTCAACCACTGGCACATGCCCTCCGCCGAGCTTGTGCGTCCGTTTCGTGTGCTGCCGGACTGGCGCTTAGACGATCTGATGATCTCCTTCTCCGTTCCCGGCGGCGGCGTGGGCCCGCATATCGATCAGTACGATGTCTTTATCATTCAGGGGATGGGCAGCCGCCGCTGGCGAGTAGGCGACAAGCTGCCGATGCGCCAGTTCTGTCCGCATCCGGCGCTGCTGCACGTTGATCCCTTTACGCCGATTATCGATGAAGATCTTGAGCCGGGCGATATTCTCTACATCCCGCCCGGCTTCCCACACGACGGCATCACCCATACCACCGCGCTGAACTACTCCGTTGGCTTCCGGGGGCCTAACGGCAGAGATCTGCTCAGCAGCTTTGCTGATTACGCGCTGGAAAACGATCTTGGCAGCGAGCATTACAGCGATCCCGATCTCACCTGCCGCGATCATCCGGGACGGGTAGAGGGCTATGAGCTCGATCGTCTGCGTGCGATGATGATCGAGATGATCCAGCAGCCTGAGACGTTTAAAGAGTGGTTTGGCAGCTTTGTGACTACGCCGCGTCACGAACTGGATATCGCTCCCGCCGAGCCGCCCTATGAACAGGATGAGGTGTTGGACGCGCTGCTGGGGGGAGAGTGCCTGAGCCGCCTGAGCGGCTTGCGGGTGCTAAACATCGGCGGCAGCATCTTCATCAACAGCGAGCCGCTGGAGATGTCCGATCCCGCAACGGCGGATGCGCTCTGTCGCTACACCACCCTCGGCAAAAACGAGCTGGGCGCGGCGCTGGGTAATCCGCTCTGCGTGGCGGAGTTGACCGCGCTGATTAACCAGGGCTACTGGTACTTCGACGAGTAAGTGTGTGCGAAGATAGCTCGATATGCCCGGCGGCGCAGGCTTGCCGGGCCTACATAGTTATCCACTGTAAAAAGGAGAAGGGTGTGCTGAAAGGCTTGAACCACCTCACGCTGGCCGTCGTCGATTTAAGACGCAGCGTCGACTTTTACCAGCGTCTGCTGGGTCTCGAACTCCACGCGCAGTGGGATAACGGCGCATACTTTAGCTGCGGGGATCTGTGGCTATGCCTGTCGGTCGATGCGGCTCGCCAGCAGGTTGCATTAGCTGAAAAAGACTATACACACTACGCCTTCAGCATTGCCGCGCAGGATTTTCCTGCCTTTGTTGCCAGGCTAGAACAGGCCGAAACGGTGTTCTGGAAAGAGAACAGGAGCGAAGGCGACTCCTGCTATTTTCTCGATCCAGATGGACACCAACTGGAGATCCACGTGGGCGACTTAGCCCAGCGTCTGGCTGCTTGCAGGCAGAGGCCCTATGCGGGTATGCGTTTTACCTCTTAGCTGCGTTGAGCGTTGTTTACTTGATCCTTGCCATCGCGCTCGCCAGTGCATCATCCGCCGTCTGGTCCTGCGCCTGGCTTAGGGCCAGCGCATCATAAGAGTCCCGCAATGCCTGGCGCGCCTGCAAAGGTGCCTGGATGCGGGCCACCGTGGCGAGCGTGTCCTCGTACCCCTGCGCGATCCAGGAGTTAACGTGGCTGGCGGTAAAGCCCAGCAGATCTTTCGCTCCGCCCAGCGTTCCGTCGTGGCGGCGTAAGGTGCTGCGCGGGCGGATCTCCATGATCGTGGTATCCGGGAAGGCATGGCGATCCCACATCGATCCGTCGCTGAGGTGAGTAACAACGATCAGGTTGCAGCCCGCCTCAACCAGTGGCGTCACCGGCGTATTGCCCTGCATGGTCGACCAGCCGCCCATGCCGCCATCGCTGTAGCGTACGCCATCAACGCTGCGCGCCTTGAACAGCAGCGGCAGCGCAGCAGAGGCCAGCAGCGCCTCCTTTTGCGTCTCTATGGGCATGCTTTGGATATGCCGGAATACCGACTTTGCCGTCTCGCCCAAGCCAAATTCTGCACGCAGGCAGCTAAGGATATCCACCAGTCCACCCTGGGTAGGGTAGAGTGAGACATACAGCGGCAGGCCGTTGGCTAGCGCAACGGTATCGAGATAGCGCTCCATCAGCTGCACCAGCGGCTGATCGGACAGCAGCGCGTCATCTGCCAGCTCACTTAACCCGTCCGGCAGCACGTTGGCTTTGCTCGCCAGCGTTGCAACCAGCTGCGCCGCCCGGCCCAGGACGTTGGTCTGCCCAAAGGCAAAGGCGGCCTGCGCCAGCAGCTTGATATAGACCGATTTATTCGCCATCAGCGGGCTATTTGCGCCGAGATGCTCCCATACTTCAGCCAGCCTGGCTGCCGCCTGCGTCAGTGAGGGGGAGGAGGCGACAATCGCGCCGTTGAGTGCCCCGATGCTGGCACCTGCCACGGCGTGGATCTGGGTGCCGGACTCTGCCAGCGCCTTAACAACGCCGACTTGATAAGCCCCAATTGCGCCGCCGCCGGAGAGGGCAAGACCGACTTTCATCTGCTGAGTCATGCGTGCCCCCTGTTAAAGACTTCATTCACTAGCGGCCCGGTAATGCGCTCGGCGGAGAGAATAAGCGGCATCCGTTTCGGCATGGCATCATAGCGCTGGGTGACCGACCAGGTTATTGGGTGCGTATCCACGTTACACCAGTCGGCAATCCAGCTCATCGTCTCTGGCCAGCTATTCTCTACAGCACGATTCGTCTGCCAGGCCAGCCAGGACTGTGTATCCAGGCGTGTGGTCTGATGAACGTTACCGTCACGCGCCAGCTGCTCCTGCGCGCGGTTTTTCAGGGTATCTAAAAGCTGCAGGCTCTGGCGACGATCCCCCTGGCGAATCATATCGCCAAACGCGCCCCAGCGTAGCTCTTCCAGCACCGCATAACAGCGTCCCAGCAGCGGCAGGTCGTTGTAGCGACCCGCGCTCCAGCGGGAGAGAATGTTATCCATATGCGCGTCCGCCCGCTGATGGAGGCTGATGTGGTGCACCTGCTCCTCCAGATCGCTAAGGCGCAGGTCGATTCGCCGGGAGAGATCCAGCAGCTGCTCGTGGGTGTCGGCAGAGAAGTTGGCCAGCTTAGCGGTATCAAGCCTCAGCTGGTTAACGCGGGTATTAACGTGGGCCAGCGCCAGGTTACTTTTTGCCAGCGAGCCGGTCAGCTCGGTCAGCCACGTTAGAGAGGCCTCTACGCCGTCCCGTAGCGTGGCATTGACCTGTTGCTGGCGTGCAGAGCTTTTACCGCTGATCCCCTCTTTAAAGCGCTGAAAGGCGGAGCGGTTCTGCTGGCTGCGCAGATGGTCGTCCAGCACGTCGATACCATTGGCAAAATCGACGACAAACTTCTCCGGAACGCACTCCAGTAGGTTAAATGCGTCGTTGTCTGCAAAAGCTTCTTTTAGCGAGTTCATTTCAGCATCGGCTCCAGATCTGCTTTTAAGGCTTTGCTGTCCAGCAACAGCTCCGGGGTGCGCTGCTGAAGCACCATAAGGTGGTCAGTAAGCTCCTCTTTAACAAGCTTGTTGCTCTCATGATCCTGCTTGCTTTTGATTAAGGTATTGCGCAGCTGCTCGACTTTTGCTTTGAATTCGCTAAAGAATTCGCCAATTTTCGTGACGATCGGTCTCGTAATGCCTTTCTCAATTTCATCGTTAAGCGCCCTGAAATGCTCATCAGCCTGCTTGCTGACCGCGCTACGGATCTTGTTCATGTCGATAACGGTGCGCTGGACGGTTTCGGTGTACTCCTCCCAGCCCCAGTCGTCGGTGCCGAACCAGCCACAGACCGTACCCCACGCACCGCTGCTGCGACGACGGCGCGTTTTGCTAAAGCTCTTCTCTTCAAGAAACTCGCCCATCTGGCTGGTAACTGAGAGTGAGGTTCGGAGGTTTTCCACGTTAGGGAAGGTAATCTTGACGCTAAAGCCGCCATCCTGTAGACGATCGTTAATCTGACCGGCAATATCATCGACCGCCTGCATGGCGTTACCGTGGAAGCTCTGCTCGATCTCGCGGACAATATCGGTCAGCGGCGTTTTGATCTCCTGCTCTGCCTGCTGAAGTATGGTCAGTACCGTCTTTTCAATGTCGCTGGCAAATGCCTGCGCCTCGCCGTGGCTCTCAAACTGGATCACCGGGTTGTTCTTGTCGAATACCGGTTTTTTGGTACTACTGGGGACAAGAAGCGAACCGAAGAGTTTACCAAAAACGCCATTTGTAACAGGCTCGATAAGACTTCCCAGATCCAGTCTCTCCTCTTCGTCTTTGCCCTTTTCAAAAAAGTGATCAAGTTCGCCGGTGAGTTTGTGGCTGACGTTCTCCAGCAGGACCTGCGTCTCTTTGCTGATGTTTTTTTTGGCGGCAGTAACCTCGTTATTAACCGTCTTCTGAGCTGATTTAATGTTGCTGATGTCGCTCAGCAGACCGTTGATCTGATCTTGCAGATTCTGAATGTCGGCAACCATCCCCTGATGGCGCAGAGAGAGATACTCATGCGTATTCTCGGCGTTCTGCACCAGCTTAGAGGCGGCAGAGTCAACTGCCAGCGCCGCGGCTTTAGCGTGGGCAGACTGCACGACTTCGCTAAGCAGCTGTTCAAATTTGGACTTTTTCCAGAAATAATCGGCCTGTTTAAGGAAAGACTCTTTATCATCCAACGGCGTCTCTTCCCACATGCCGCCAAACGCCATCTCACCAAAGTCGTTTACCCAGTCTTCATTTTCCGGCAGGGAATCGGACTCGCTCAGTACGGTACGTACCCGGTTCGCCAGGTAGGCCCGGTTGGCAGAGCCAGGATAAACGCGGTCGGAGGTGATAACGCCGCTGCGCATCATCGCAGGAACGCTCAGCTTAACGGTCTCTTCGCTGCTGCCGTTACGGTTCTTCTGATCAAACTTGTTCACCAAAATAAACAGACGGCCTGCGGTAACGTCAGCGATGTCGTTAATCTCCTGACGTACCTTGTCGTCCGCTTCCGACTTCATCTGCGTATAGTCCATGACTGCCAGCACTGCCGAGGCCTTCTGCAGCTGGTCGCGCATCATGGTATGCAGGTGCGCCTGGCCCGCTTCGTTTGGCCCCGGCGTATCCAGCAGGGTCAGCGTGCCGTGGCTGGCATCCATTCCGGTAAGATGGGAGAACTCCACCTCAATCACCGGCAGATTGTCGACTTGGCTGTAAGCATCAAACGGGAACTCAGCGTTGAGCAGCGTAGCCAGGCGCACCAGATCGTTGAGGTTTTTCAGGAACTCGAAGATCTCTTTTTCACCATGGTGAGCAGAGCTGCACCATGCATTGCTGCTATGCATAATATCGAGCAGGTGTTTGTTGTCTTCGTCAGCCTGAATAGCACGGATCTGCTTTTCACCGGCTGGAGTGCGTGCGGTCTGGGTCAAAGCAGCCAGCAACTGTTGAATAGGATCGAGGTGCTTGAGGTGAAGCTCGGGCGTTTTTTTACCCGCCTTGTGGCGAATCAATGTGGGGATGGCTGTCATCGGGCGGTCGCGGTTCGGCAGGATCTCTTTACCGACGATGGCATTAATGGTCGTCGATTTGCCCGCCTTCATGGTGCCGACAATGGCAAGGACTACCTCTTTGCGGCTGATTTTACTCCGCTCGCCTTTCAGCTCTTCAACGCGTTTTTCTGCCCTGCTGCGATCGAAAAGCTGTTTTTTATCATTATCCTGCTGCTCTTCGAGTACGTTGGGTCTGTTAAGCATCTCCTGCAGCAGATCGATATTCAGATCCAGCAGTCGCTGCGCTTCGAGATTCAGAAGCTCGATATTGTTTTCGTGCATGGTAGTCCCTGTTCAAGTTGACTAAATTGCTGTGGCCAAAGGGCAAAAGGAGATTACGCTAGCGTAGTGACAGGTTGTGTCAAGATTACCTATAAGAATTAGCAGGGGCAGGCCTTTCGCATTCCATGCTCTTTACCTGTTCATTTCTTGATAGTTTCCCTGATAAGCATTAGCTTACCCCGCTTTTGTCAACCGACGCCGCTGGCATGCCTGGTGCGCCGCTGCATCACCTGCACTAACACCGTAAGACATAATAATTATGATGACGCCTGAACAAAAATTCGCCCGCTGGGTAAGGGTCAGTATTGCCTCTTTCCTGCTGATGTTTGTCTATTTTATCGTTGCGGATATCTGGATCCCGCTGACGCCGGACTCCACCGTGATGCGCGTGGTATCGCCCGTTTCCGCCCGCGTCTCGGGTTATGTCGCCCAGGTCTACGTGCATAACAACAGCCAGGTGAAGAAGGGCGATCTGCTGTTTGAGCTCGACCGCACGCCGTTTATCAACCGCGTCGAGGCGGCACAGATTGCGCTGCGGCAGGCGCATCTGACCAACCAGCAGCTGGATGCGCAGATTGCCGCCTCGCAGGCGAGCCTGACCAGCGCCCAGCTTACCGCCCGTAACGATAAGGCCACCTTCGATCGCTATCAGCGTCTGAGCACCACGCAGAACGTCTCCCAGCAGGATCTCGATAAGGTTCGCACCGCGTGGCAGTCCAGCGAGCAAGCGGTCAGTAACCTACAGGCAAACATCCGCGCGCTGCACATTCAGCGCGGCGATCGGGACGATGGCCATAACGTTACCCTACAGAAGTACCAGAACGCGCTGGAAGAGGCGCAGCTTAACCTTGGCTGGACGCAGATCCGCGCTGAAGCGGATGGCACCATCAGCAACCTGCAGCTTAGCCCCGGCTGGTACGCCTCTGCCGGATCGGCAGCGCTGGCGCTGGTGAGCAATAACACCGATATCGTGGCCGACTTCCGTGAGAAGAGCCTGCGCCATACGAAACCGGGGACGGATGCCGCGGTGGTCTTTGATGCGCTGCCGGGGCAGGTGTTCCACGCCCGGGTCACCTCCCGCGACGCCGGGATCCTGGCGGGCCAGGAGGCGGTGAACGGCGAGCTATCCCAGCCGGAAACCTCTAACCGCTGGGTGCGCGATGCTCAGCGGATGCGTATCCACGTGGTGCTGGACGAACCGCTGGCGCAGCCGCTGCCGACCGGCGCGCGCGCCACCGTTCAGCTCTACAACAGCGAAGGGCCGTTTGCCCACTTCTTCTCCGGCCTGCAAATCCACCTGGTTAGTTTGCTGCATTATGTCTATTAGTACGCTGGCCCGCGTTTTTTCGCCTCACGACAAGGTCGTCTACTCGGCGAACGATTTCCGCCAGACGCTGCGTATTGCGCTGGCAGGGACGCTGGCCCTAAGCATTTCGAGCTTCTACAACGTTCAGTACGGCGTCTTCTTTGTGGTCTATCCGCTGATGCTGATGTCGCTGGTGCCGGTCTTCAATGGCCACGTGGCGAGGCAGTTTATCTTCAGCTCGGTCATCAACTGCATTGAGATGGTGCTGATCATCGGCTTTCTGTCGCAGTGGCCGGTGATCATGACGCTGGTGGTCTTTGCCCTGTACGTGGTGCGCTTTCGCTTTATGAGCCAGGGGCCGCTGTTTCTCTTCGGTTCGATGGGCGTGGTGTGCCAGAGCACGATGCTCAACTTTATGAGCTATCCCACTAACGACTGGCACGTGCTGTTCTTCTCGAATATTGAGGCCTGCGTGATGGCGGTCTGTCTGAGCGCACTGCTGCACTACCTGATCCCGGACGTCGAGCCGCGTATGCGCCCGCCGGTTATCGAGAAAGACGCTGCCCGCATCCGTCATGAGTCTCTGCTCTCCGGGACCGTGGCAACGGTGATCTTTATCGTTTTCCAGGTGTGTAACCTCAGCGACTCGCTGTCGGCGCTGATGGCGGGCGTGCTCAGCCTCTTCCCGATGAGCTATCGTGGCGCGGTACTCAGCTCAATATGGCGAATCGCGGGCGTGGTGCTGGGGTGCGTCTATATTCTGCTGATCCAGCTGGTGCTCTACGATCACAGCAGCCATATGCTGCTGATGATGCCGCTGATCTGTCTCGGTCTGGGGATTGGTGCGCGACTGCATACCATGGAGAAGGTGGGGGCGGGCGTGGGCTTTGCCAGCATCACCACCCTTGGGATCATGTTCGGCCAGAATATGCACCCTAATCAGGACCTGGTGTTCAGCGATCTCTACCGTATCGTCTCGGTCACCGTGTCGCTGTTCATTACTCTGACGCTGGTATTCCTGGTCCACCTGCTGCTCAACCGCTTCGCGGCAACGCGCTACGTGATACCGCCGCCAGCCTAATCAGCCAGCAAATAGCCCCGGCAGCTGCGACAGGAGCCAGAGGATCAGTCCAATGGTACCGCCCACCAGCGTGCCGTTGACGCGGATAAACTGCAGATCTTTGCCGATGTTGAGCTCGATCTGCTGCGACATCTCTTTTGCATCCCAGCTCTTGACCGTATCGCTGATGTGACGGGTGAGGAACTGGGCAAACTCCGGGGCCACGCTGCGGGCGGCCTGCTCAAGGTGCTGATTAAACGAGGCGCGCAGGGCGTCGTCCGCTACCAGCGTTTCGCCAAACCACTGTCCGGCCTCGGCAATGCGCAGCTGCACTTTTGAGTTTTCACTCTCCATATCGGCCTTCAGCCAGTTGCGCAGATCTCCCCACAGCTCACCCAGATAGCGGTTAAACGCTTCGTCCTCTTTCAGGTAGGTCTTGGTGCTCTCGGCGCGGGCGGCCATCTCTGGATCGTTCTTCAGCCGTTCGATAAGCTTCAGGGTGGCTTTGTCAAAGGCCTGACGGATCTGGTGGCCCTGGTCGTGACTGATGTCATCCAGCAGGGAGTTCACCGCGCTGGAGACCATCTCTGCGCTCTGCTCTCCCAGCCACTCGGTAGGCAGCAGCATCGCCTTACGGGGATGCTCGGTCTTCAGCCAGCGCACAATATGGTGGGCAATAAAGTCGCGGGTGCTCTGGCGCTGGATCAGCGTCAACAGCTGGGCGATCAGCGAGTCCAGTAGCACCTGATGACGGTTGTTTTTAGTCAGGCTCTCCAGCACCAGCGCGGTAGTGCCAGAGAGATCGACCTTGTCGATCGCCTTGTGCACGGCGCGCTTGAGCAAGTTCTGGATACGGGCATCGTCGGTAAGATCGAGAAAGCCGCTCATCACCTGCAACAGGTGCTGACCCACCCGGCGGGCATTATCCGGCTGGCTGAACCAGGTGCCGATCATCAATGCGGGCTCGTGACGGCGAATCAGCGCGATCAGCGACTGGGTATCAAGAAACTTCTCCTGCACAAAAATGCCAAGATTGTCGCCGATCCGCTCCTGATTTCGGGGAATGATCGCCGTATGGCGAGAAATGAAGGGCAGCGGCACGCGGCGAAACAGCGCCACTACCGCAAACCAGTCGGCCAGCGCGCCGACCATTGCCGCTTCGGCGACGGCCTTCACTGCACCTACCAGACGGGTGGGCGGCAGAAAAAGGGTGGCAGCAAAGGTCGCCGCGGCGATCAGCAGCAGCGACAGGGCCAGGCGCTTGGCGCGTTTAAGTTCGGCTAATTTATCCATCTACTCATCATAGATCCCTGACGACTAAATAGAAATCCCGATCAGGGTTTCCAGCGCCGTGAGGTGGTCTCTTTCTCGTAGGGCATCGGCGAGGGTCGGGAGATAAACTCTACGATGCCGCCCCAGGGCGTGCTGCCGTAGCAGAACTGATTGCCGTCGCCATACTCGGTAGGGAAGGTAAGCGGCTTGGGCTCGGTGAACATCTTGCCGCCAGCCTCCTCGAAGCGCTTCGTTGCCTGCTCGATATTATCGGTATAGACCGCAAAATGTTGCAGGCCATAATCGCTGGCCCGCTGGGGGCGATCCTGATCCGGCCCCTGCATCTCAAACAGCTCAATGCCCGGACCGTTCTGCAGTTTCAGCATCCTGACCGCTTTCACTTGGGTGCCCGGAGCAAGTCGCAGCGTGTGCTGCTGGGCGTCCTGATCAATCTCCTGACCAATAGAGACAGACTCATAGAGCAGCTCTGCACCCAGGGCGGCACAGAAGAAGGTGGTTGCCTGCTTGATGTCCGGTACGGTAATGCCGATATGGTCCATACCGCGAATAGTCGCTTCACTCATGATCGCTCCCGATGCCTTGTCGTGATGAATAGCCAGTGATTTTATCCATGCGTTTAAGCGTAGAAGCTGAACGTACTATCGTGCAAACGCTGGGCTATTCTCTGCTTTGCAGAGCACTCGGAACCGTCTGTTTATGCCGGATAATCCATGCACCATCACGCATCTCAACTACCCTTATTATCCTTATCAGCATCTTTTACTGCTAACCAGGAGGTATTTGAGATGGCCTATCAGACAGTGAATCCATTCACAAATCAGCTTGTTAAAGAGTATCCGTCCCATACTGATGCGGATATCGAGGCGGCGCTGAAAAAAGCGGATGCGCTATACCACTCCTCATGGTCAAAGGGCGATATCGAGAAGCGTCTACCTGTGCTGCTTAAGCTTGCCAATCTGCTGGAGGAGCGTTCCGAGGAGCTGGCGAAAATTGCCACCCAGGAGATGGGCAAACTGATCGAGCAGAGCCGCGGCGAAGTCAAACTCTGTGCGAGCATTGCGCGCTACTACGCCGATAATGCCAGTACCTTCCTTGCGCCGGTAAAATACAACTCCGATCTGGGCGACGCCTGGGTTGAGCATCACCCCATCGGCGTGTTGATGGCGGTCGAGCCGTGGAACTTCCCTTACTATCAGCTGATGCGCGTTCTGGCTCCGAACCTGGCCGCCGGTAACCCGATTATCGTTAAACATGCCAGCATTGTGCCGCACTGTGCGGAGATCTTCGAGCAGCTGGTGCGGGATGCGGGTGCGCCGGAGGGGGCTTACACTAACCTGTTTATCTCTTCGGACCAGGTGTCCAATATCATTGCCGACGATCGCGTTCAGGGCGTGGCGCTGACCGGCTCTGAAACCGCAGGCAGCGCGGTAGCGGCGCAGGCGGCCAAAAAACTGAAAAAAGCGACTCTTGAGCTGGGCGGCAACGACGTCTTTGTGGTGCTGGACGACAGCGATCTGGATAAGGCCGTTGAGGTAGGCGTCACCGCACGTCTGCAGAACGCCGGGCAGGTCTGTACCGCCGCGAAGCGTTTTATTGTGCAGGAGTCGATTGCCGATAAGTTCCTTGAGAAATACACCGACGCCTTCCGCCAAGTGAAAATTGGCGACCCGATGGATGAGTCCACTACCTTAGGCCCGCTGTCGTCGAAGGACGCACTGGAAACCCTGACCAAACAGGTTAACGAGGCGGTGAAAAACGGTGCGACGCTGCACTTTGGCGGTAAGCCCGTTGAGCGCGAAGGCAACTTCTTTGAGCCGACGATCCTGACCCACATCACTCGCGACAATCCGGCTTATTTCGAAGAGTTCTTTGGCCCGGTGGCGCAGATTTACGTGGTCAAAGACGACGAGGAGGTGGTGCAGCTGGCGAACGACTCAAACTACGGCCTGGGCGGCGCTATCTTCAGCCAGAATATCGACCGGGCAAAAGCCCTGGCGTCACGTATCGAGACCGGGATGGTTTACATCAACTCCCTGACTGATACCGCACCGGAACTGCCGTTCGGCGGCGTCAAGCGCTCCGGCTTTGGCCGCGAGCTGTCGGATCTGGGGATCAAAGAGTTCGTGAACCAGAAGCTGGTAGTGGTCAGTAAATAAGTGACTTCCGCCCCCTCCTGCCAGGGAGGGGGTTATTCCATTGCTACTTTTATCGCATTGCCCAGTTTTTCCATTACCGCATGATGCTTCTCGTTTGGCGGTAACGCGCAGTTAATTCGCACGCAGTTGCGATACTTCCCTGATGCCGAAAACAGCGATCCTGGTGCGACCTGGATTTTCAGTCGGCATAGCTGTTGCGCCACGCAGACCATGTCGACCTGCTCGGGCAGCTCGACCCATAGCATGAATCCCCCTTTCGGGCGGGTGATACAGACCCCTTCCGGAAAATATTCCCGTACCCAGCAGGTATAGATCGCCATGTTACGCTGGTAAAGGTGGCGCATCCGTCTGATATGACGATGGTAATGCCCCTCTTTGATAAAGTGTGCCGCTGCCAGCTGGGTCACGGGCACATTGCTACCGAGCACGGCATATTTCATCTGCAAAAAACGATCGTGGTAGCGGCCAGGTACAATCCAGCCCACGCGCAGGCCTGGCGCAACGGTTTTGGTAAACGAGCTGCACAGCATGACCCGGCCATCAATGTCCCAGGAGTGGATCGTGCGCGGGCGTGGATAGTCAGTCGCCAGCTCGCCATAGACATCATCCTCAAAGATCACGATGTCATGGCTCTGGGCAAGGGCAAGGAGTGCCCGTTTACGCGCGTCAGGCATAATAAATCCGAGAGGATTATTACAATTCGGTACGGTAATGACCCCCTTGACCGGCCACTGGGCGAGCGCCAGCTCCAGCGCCTCAATGCTCATGCCCGTTTCTGGATCGGTCGGGATCTCAATGACCTTAACGTTGAGGCTGCGCAGAAGCTGCATGGTGCCGTAGTAGGCGGGCGACTCGACGGCGATAATATCCCCAGGCTGGCATACCGCCAGCAGGGCCAGTGATAATCCGCTCTGGCTGCCGCTGGTGACGATAATATCCTCCGCGCTCACCACCGAGCCACCGTCTAACATCAGGCGGGCAATCTGCTCCCGTAGCTCCTGACGACCGGTGAGGGAGTCATAGCCAAGCACCTCATTGAGATTATGCTGCACCAGGCGTTTTAGCTCGCGCCAGAGCGGTTGCAGGCTGGGCTGCTCAATGTCGGGCGCGCCGCTGCTGAAGGGAGTAATCTCTTTATCCCTGTGCCCCTTCAACATATCGATCACCTGATCCCACTGGGTGATCTCTACCGGACGCTGTACCGGACGCGACATATGCGGCACGGGGGGCTGAACCTTACGCGGGGCAACAAAATAGCCGGAGCGCGGCTGCGGGATAATAAGCTGCCGCGTTTCCAGGGTTTGATATGCCTGCTGAACGGTACTGATGCTCACCCCATGCTCCTGACTCAGGCTGCGAACCGACGGGAGTTTTTCGCCATGACGATACAGGCCTTGCTCAATACGCTCGGCTAAGAGCTCTGCCAGACGTTGGTAACGTGCCATGCTGTATCTTTCCTTTTTGCCATACAGATAAAAAAACCAGTACAGATCCGCGCTGGTGTCGCTGTGCAGATACCGTTTTAGCGCATCTGTATGGAAAACAAAACCGTTTTGTGAGTCTGTATTGTTCTACCCGAAATCCCTGAAGATAGTGTCTCAGCCAGCGAGAGGAGACACAGAATGGAATTTCATGAAAACAGAGGTAAAAGACCCTTTATCGGCTTCGCCATCCTCTGGCGAGCAATCAAAAAATGGCATCTGCGGAGCCAGGCGCAGCGTACCCTACAAAAAATGAGCAATGCGCAGCTAAAAGATATTGGGCTGCGGCGCGGGGAAGTGGAGTAGCGCCGTGCGCCGCAGCCACACTTCGCCGCCCGCCGAAGTATCTCCCTGACGGATCGTTACACTGGGTTTGCCGACTACTCAGGGAGTAATTTTATGATTGCCGTTATGTTTGAAGCGGATGCCCGCCCGGAAGCGCAGCAGCGCTACCTCCAGCTCGCCGCTGAGCTAAAGCCTTTGCTGTCAGAGACGCCAGGGTTCATTGCCCTGGAGCGCTTCCAAAGCCTCAGCAACGAAGGGAAAATTCTCTCCCTCTCGTGGTGGGAGAGTGAAGAGGCGGTTGTGCAGTGGAAGAAAAACCTTATGCACAAGGCAGCGCAGGAGGAGGGGAAAAAGAGTATTTTTGCCCACTATCGGATCCGCGTGGCTCGTGTGCTCCGGGAGTATGCGTCGGACGAAGAGGGCAAGCAGCATGTATGATGTTCACGTTATTCTGGCTAACAGGCCGGGAACGCTCGCCGCGTTTGGTCGCCTGCTGGGGCAAAACGGCGTTGGGCTGGAGGGCGGCGGCGTGTTTTCTACCGCGACCGAGAGTCATGCCCACTTTCTGGTGGAGGATGGCGAGACCGCCCGCAGGGTGCTGACCGATGCCGGATTTGATGTCAAAAACGTTAGCCAGCCTCTGATTAGAAAGCTACGCCAGGCGCGTCCGGGTGAGCTGGGTGAAATTGCTGATGCGATTGCCCGTAGCGGCGTTAATATTCTGGTTCAGTACAGCGATCACAGTAACCGGCTGATCCTCCTGACCGATGATAACGCACGGGCCGCAGCGGTAACGATAAAATGGGACGTGAATGAGCCTCACCCGTAAGCAGTACGACGAGCATCCTGATGGGGTGCTCGAACAGGCCATGTCAGCGGTTGCTGCTGCCCTCGCCGATCCGTCCCGGGTCAGCATGCTCTGCGCGCTGATGGACGGGCGGGCATGGACGGCTACCGAGCTGAGCGTAGTGGCGGACATTGCCCCCTCTACCGCCAGCGGGCATCTGACAAAGCTGCTCGGTAACGGCCTGATCTGCTGTCTCTCCCAGGGAAGGCACAGATATTACAGCCTGGCAAATCGTGAAATAGCCGGGCTTATCGAGAATCTGATGGGCGTCTCTATGCGCGCCCAGCCAACACGCGTTTCCAGTACTCCCGTACGTCTGCGCCATGCCCGCACCTGCTACGATCACCTCGCCGGTGAGGTGGCCGTAGGCATCTATGCCTTTATGGTTGAGGCGCAGTGGCTTACCAAGGACGGCGATACGCTAACGCCAGAGGGGCGAGAGCAGCTCCTCGGCTTGGGCGTGAAGCTCAATCCTCGCCCGCGGCGCAAGGCCTGCTGTCCCTGTCTGGACTGGAGCGAGCGGCGGTATCATCTTGGCGGCGACGCTGGCGCAGCCCTGCTGGCGCTGTTTCTTGAAAAGCGCTGGCTGAGTCAGGCTCCCGGCTACCGTGAGCTAACGGTCACTGAGCGAGGCCGGACCGTGCTACAGCAGCTGTTCCACATCGATTTCACTTGTTGCTGAAAATACCTCATAGTCAACGCCACGCTTGCCGAGCCTAGGGGCCGGCAAAAAAACACGTTGCTAAAATCCATAGCCCAAACCCCATCAGCACCGCACCGGCGATCCGCTCGATAACGACCACCGCCGCCGAGAGGCGTTTTTGCACCGGCGGCAAACCAATCAGCATCACCACCAGCAGATCCCACATCAGCACCACCATGACCATCCAGATGCCGCTTACCGACTGCTGGAGCAGCGTAACGTTGGGCCCCAGCAGCGAGGCCATCAACGCCAGGTAGAAGAGGGCGTTTTTGGGGTTGAGCAGCGCCGAAGCCAGCCCCATCAGCACCTGCTTCACCAGCGACGGGCGGCCAGCATCAACCCCTCGTAGCGCCAGATTGCCCGGCCTGCTGCGAATAAGGTGGCTGCCAACCCATAGCAGGTACGCCGCTCCGGCCACTTCAATAAGGGAAAACAGCAGGGGAGCGCGCCGCAGCTCACTCCAGCCAACAATTGCCAGCGCGATATAGACGGCGTTGCCCGCGGCGATGCCCACGCACAGTCCAAGGCTGCCGCGCAGACGGTAGCGGATTGCGTAGCCCGCCAGCAGAAAGAAATCCGGGCCGGGACTGAGCAGGGCGACAAAGTGCGACAGCGCCAGCATGGCAAACGCGGCGGGAAACAGGGTATGTAACAACTCCATAGCGACCTCAGAAAGTAAACCTGAGGCCATCCTACGGCGCGCGGAGCACTAATTATTGTCAGATATTGATCGGCCCGTGGCGTACTGGCGCGGCGTGGCGGCGGTATAGCTGACGAAGGTCTTATGGAAGTGGCTCTGATCGGCAAAGCCGCTCTGGTAGCCAACGTCGGCAATATCCGCCCCGGCGCGCAGACGTGTTTTGGCAAACTCAATCCGGGCGCTATTGAGAAAGGTGATGGGCGTCAGGCCAATATCCTGCTTAAAAGTGCGGATCAGTGTCTCTTTGCGTAGAGAAAAGCGGTGGGCCAGCGCATCCAGCGAAGGCGGAGCCACCAGGTTTTCAAGCAGCGTTTCCTGCAGCTGCAGGCTGCTGGGGCGCAGCGTTGCAGGCTGGACGGATCCAACGGGAAGCGCGGCGAGCAGCGCCTCGACTGCTTGAGAAGAGAGGTTCTCAATGGCTTGCAGATAGTGACGGAACAGGGATTCACTCTGAACAATCTGAAGCGCAGGCTGAAAATCCGTTTCAATATAGAGCATATGGTAACTGCGGGGCTGCCCATCCACCGGATTGCAGCTGTGCGGAGCATGTGCGGGAATGACGATCAGATCCCCCGGCGAGAGCAGATACGTTTCGCCGTTACAGACGCAGCGGGTTTGCCCCTCGACGATGGCACCGATCGACAGCTGAGCGTGGCTATGCGTCTTGTATGCCTGGCGGCTCTGCCAGGTGGAGCGTAACTCCACACCCGGCAGCAGCGGCGATCGCCAGAAGGTTTGCGGGATATCGCGGGTCACCGGGTTTTTAACTCAGCAAAGGCCGCTCGGATCTCCTCCTCCGGCAGCTGGACGCCGATAAACACCAGCGTGCTGTGCGGCGGCTCGTCGTCCCAAGGACGGTCCCAGTCGGCGCTGTAGAGGCGCTGCACGCCTTGAAACAGCAGGCGGTTGGGTTCGCCGTCGATCCACAGCATGCCCTTGTAGCGCAGCAGCCTTTCCGCAAAGCTGAGCAGCAGGTTCTCCATCACCCGGGAGACCGCGCCAATCTCTACCGGATAGTCCAGCTCCACGACGATAGACGAAATATCGTTCTGCTTGTCCGCCATAAAGTGGAAGCGCGGCGTCGCCGGCACGACGTTCTCCTCCAGCATAAAGCCGTTGGTGTTAAACAGCAGCGCCAGGTCGATGTCGCCGTGAGTGACGGTGTAGATCGGTGCCCGGGCGTTGATGCGCTGTAGCCGCTCGCGCAGGGCGTCGGCGCTGCCCGCCACGTCGGTTTTGGTCAGCAGAATGCGGTCGGCATAGCCTACCTGCGACTGGGCGAGAGTAAACTGGTTCATCTGCCCGTCGGCGTGCACCGCATCCACCAGGGCAATGACGCCATCCAGCAGGTAGCGCTGGCAGAGGATTTCATGGGAGAAGAAAGTCTGGATAATCGGGCCGGGGTCGGCCATGCCGGTGCACTCGATCACCAGCCGGTCAAAGGCGATATCGCCCCGGTCAAGGCCGTCGAGCAGATCCAGTAGGGCGCTCTCCAGCTCGTTGGAGCGAGAGCAGCAGATGCAGCCGTTAGTCAGGGTTTTGATCTGCGTGGCACGATCGCCAATCAGCTGATCGTCAACGGAGACCTCGCCAAACTCATTCTCGATGACCGCAATTTTGTAGCCGTGCTGCTCGTTGAGGATGTGGCGCAGCAGGGTCGTTTTGCCTGCGCCAAGAAAACCGGTAAGAAGCGTTACTGCAATGGGTGTCATAGTGTCTCCTAACAGCAGCTGCTTCCGCCGCTGCCGTAGCGTGCTTCCTGTCGCTCGCGGAAGAACTCGTTATAGGTCATGTAGGGCTTATCCGGGTGATTGGTCTTCATATGCTCGACGTAGTTATCATAGTCAGGAATTCCAATCAGCATTTTCGCGGCCTGGCCGAGATACTTTTTTGCTTCACCTAAGTTACCAAACATGTGGCGTTCCTGATATTGAAAAAGCCCGGCAAGGTCGCCGGGCCTACGTTAACGATTAGTGGTGTGAAGAGGTCTTCACGCCGCCTTCCGGCACTGGCACGTACGGCGTCTCTTTATCCGTACGGGCCGTGCTGTTGCGGGCCTTCATCCAGGTTTTGAATCCGTAGAAGATGATGCTATAGACCACCACCAGGAAGAGGATGCTCAGTCCGGCGTTGGTGTAGTTGTTGACCACAATATGGTTCATGTTCGCCACTTCCTGGGCGGTCAGCTCGCTACCGGCGGCAATACGCGCTTTGTACTGGTTCGCCATGTAGAAGAAGCCTTCCATCTGCGGGTTGTCACTGAACAGCTTCAGCCCCAGCGCCCAGGTGGTGCAGATCAGCAGCCAAACGGCTGGAACTACGGTCACCCAGATGTATTTGGTACGCTGCATCTTAACCAGCACCACGGTACCCAGCACCAGCGCCACAGCGGCCAGCATCTGGTTGGAGATGCCAAACAGCGGCCACAGGCTCTTCACGCCGCCCAGCGGATCGACCACGCCCTGATAGAGCAGGTAACCCCAGAGGCCAACGCAGCCTGCGGTACCGATAATACCCGCGACCAGAGAGTCGGTTTTCTTCAGGAACGGCACGAAGTTACCCAGCAGATCCTGAAGCATAAAGCGGCCGGAGCGGGTCCCGGCATCCAGCGCGGTAAGAATAAACAGCGCTTCGAACAGAATGCCGAAGTGGTACCAGAAGCCCATGTCCGCCCACGGCAGAATTTTGTGGAACACATGGGCGATACCGACCGCCAGCGTCGGCGCACCGCCGGCGCGGTTCAGTACGGACGGCTCACCGATATCCTTCGCGGTTTGCAGGATCTGCTCAGGGGTGATGACAAAGCCCCAGGAGCTGACCGTAGCGGCCGCATGGGCAGTAACGTCCTGCAGCTGAGCCATGATCGCCGGGGCGTTCGCGCCGCCCAGCTCGTGCAGGTTCGGCATCACGATACCCAAACCGGCAGGCGGAGTGTTCATGGCAAAGTAGAGGCCCGGCTCGATAATTGAGGCCGCCACCAGCGCCATAATCGCTACGAAGGACTCCATCAGCATCGCGCCGTAGCCGATAAAGCGGGCGTCGGTTTCACAGGCCAGCAGCTTCGGCGTAGTACCAGAGGCGATCAGCGCGTGGAAGCCGGAGACGGCGCCACAGGCGATGGTGATAAACAGGAACGGGAACAGCGCGCCTTTCCACAGCGGACCGGTACCGTCAATGTACTGGGTCATGGCTGGCATCTTCAGCTCTGGGTTGAGGATCACGATACCAATTGCCAGGCCGACGATAACGCCGATCTTCAGGAAGGTCGCCAGGTAGTCACGCGGGGCGAGGATCAGCCACACCGGCAGCAGGGCGGAGACAAACGCATAGCCAATCAGGGTGAAGGTGATGGTGGTGTCTTTAAAGGTCAGCGCCGGGCCCCAGTACGGGTCGGCTGCAATCACGCCCCCGAAGTAGATAGACGCCACCAGCAGCACGATACCAATCACCGACACTTCGCCCACGCGGCCCGGGCGCAGGAATCGCATGTAGATCCCCATAAACAGCGCGATCGGCACGGTGGAGCAGACGGTGAAGACGCCCCACGGGCTTTCCGCCAGCGCTTTAACGACGATCAGCGCCAGCACGGCGAGGATGATGATCATGATCAGGAAGCAGCCGAAGAGGGCGATAGTGCCCGGTACGGGTCCCATCTCCTCTTTGATCATCTCCCCGAGCGAAGCACCGTTACGGCGGGAGGAGATAAACAGCACCATAAAGTCCTGCACCGCACCGGCCAGCACCACGCCCGCCAGCAACCAGAGTGTACCGGGCAGGTAGCCCATCTGCGCGGCCAGCACTGGACCCACCAGCGGCCCCGCCCCGGCGATAGCGGCAAAGTGGTGACCAAACAGCACGTTACGGTTGGTGGGCACGTAGTTCAGGCCGTCATTGTTGATGACCGCCGGGGTGGCGCGAGTCGGGTCGAGCTTCATGACCTTCTGCGCGATGTAGAGGCTGTAGTAGCGATAAGCAACGAGGTAAACGGAGACCGATGCGACGACGATCCACAGGGCGCTTACGTTTTCACCCCGCCGTAAGGCGACAACCGCCAGACAGAAAGCACCGATGATCCCGAGGATCATCCAGGGTACGTGCTTGAGTAGCTTTTTATTATCCATATCAGACCTGGCTATATGAAAAAGATTACAGGAGTAGGAGGCGTTAAATTGATAAATTTTCCCTGAGGATCATGGCAAACGGCGAGCAGAAAACGGGCAATAAGTGGCCGAGCGGTTGAATGTGAGGGGTAAGCGGTCGCAGGAGAGCGATAAGCGGTTTTAACGGGGCGTGAACAGGAAAAAGAGTGTGATGTGGATCACTGGCTAAACCGCAGACCGATGTCGATTTTGCTTAGTAAGACCCCAGTTCAAATGGGGCCTTATACATTTATGACTTAACAGCTATCGTTTTATCACCTACTTGTATATCTACACTGCCATCCTTGTTGCCTTCAATGCGCATCAGTAAATCTTTATCTATGCATTTACTGTCATCGTTGTTGAAGCACTGCATATCCTGGGTGTCAGCGTTAAAAACTCTGATGTCGCCATTTGGCTTTGCTTTAAATCCGTCACCATAATCCCAGACGCTGATGTACCAGTCTCCGTTTTTAGCCGGAACAGGTATACTGAACTTTTCCTTCAGAATCTGCTTATGGTCTTGCCACCAATTCACCTTCCCATTGTCAGTAAGAGGAAAGTGTTTAACCGCAACATTAGCAAAGTTTAATTCCCGATCGACGGCCATGATTACACTTTCCCGAAAAAGGCCGATATAGCCGACAACAACAGCCAACGCAACAATGATGAAAGCTACTGGTTTTTTCCCTAAACGCTGGCAGACAGAAGCCGTTCTGAGAAAAGTAGAATGTGTGACTGTTTCCATGTCATCAATCTTCTTTGCTGACTAATCGCTCAAGTCTAAACCACGACGAATAAAAAAAGCACTCCGAAAAATGGTCGTATGTGCCGTGCACAGGTTGCATGGCGATCAACGCAACACACAACTATTCGGTAAAGTTTTCCTGTTCCAGGCCGAAAAACTGTTATCCCTCTAAAGGAATGAGAAAACATGTTAAACCGTATCAAAATTGTGACCAGTTTACTTCTGGTCCTTGCACTATTTGGCCTGTTACAAATCACCTCCGGCGGACTGTTCTTCAGCGCGCTGAAACACGACAAAGATAACTTCACCGTTCTGCAAACCATCCGTGAGCAGCAGTCCACGCTTAACGGTAGCTGGGTTGCCCTGTTGCAGACCCGTAACACGCTTAACCGTGCCGGGATCCGCTACATGATGGATCAGAACAACATCGGCAGCGGCACCACCGTCGCCGAGCTGATGCAGACCGCTACCGTTTCTCTGAAACAGGCGGAGCTGCACTGGAACGAATATCAGGCGCTACCGCACGATCCGCGCCAGAACGAAGCCGTAACCCAGGAGATCAAGCGCCAGTACGATATCTATCACGGTGCACTGGCTGAACTTATTCAGCTGCTGGGCGCAGGCAAAATCAACGAGTTCTTTGATCAGCCAACCCAGGGTTATCAGGATGGATTCGAGAAGCAGTACGTTGAGTTCCTGAAGCAGAATGACCAGCTGTACGATCTCGCCGTCGCGGACAACAACAGCTCCTACAGCATGGCTATCTGGATCATTGTTGGCGTGCTGCTGGCAGTGCTGGCGGTGATCGTTGCCGTCTGGTTCGGTATTAAAAACGTGCTGATCTCTCCGCTCAACCGTCTGGTGGAGAGCATCCGCCACATCGCCGGTGGCGATCTGGTGCAGAAGATCGACGTGCACGGCGCGAACGAGATGGGCCAGCTGGCAGAAAGCCTGCGTCACATGCAGGGCGAGCTGATGCGTACCGTGGGTACGGTGCGTACCGGTGCGAATGAGATCTACAGCGGCGCAAGCGAAATCGCGATGGGCAACAACGATCTCTCCTCCCGTACCGAGCAGCAGGCTGCCTCTCTGGAAGAGACCGCTGCCAGCATGGAAGAGCTGACCGCGACCGTGAAGCAGAACGCCGAAAACGCCCGTCAGGCGAGCCATCTGGCACTTAGCGCCTCTGAGACCGCGCAGAAGGGCGGTAAAGTGGTGGATAACGTGGTGCAGACCATGCGTGACATCGCTGGCAGCTCGCAGAAAATCGCTGACATCATCAGCGTGATCGACGGCATCGCTTTCCAGACCAACATCCTGGCACTGAACGCGGCGGTAGAAGCAGCACGTGCCGGTGAGCAGGGTCGTGGTTTTGCGGTGGTGGCAGGTGAAGTACGTAACCTGGCCCAGCGCAGCGCCCAGGCCGCTCGCGAAATTAAGAGCCTGATCGAAGACTCCGTAGGCCGCGTAGAGCTGGGCTCAACCCTGGTTGAGAGCGCCGGTGAGACCATGGACGAGATCGTCAATGCGGTAACCCGCGTAACAGACATCATGGGCGAAATCGCCTCTGCGTCCGACGAGCAGAGCCGCGGTATCGACCAGGTGGGTCTGGCGGTGGCCGAGATGGATCGCGTTACCCAGCAGAACGCCTCACTGGTACAGGAATCTGCCGCAGCCGCGGCGGCGCTGGAAGAGCAGGCGAGCCGTCTGACCCAGGCCGTAGCGGTGTTCCGCATTATGCAGGATCAGCGTAAAGAGGCCCGTGACCAGGCTATCATCGCCAAAGCCTCAGCGCCGCTGGCGACCCGCAAACCGGCCGTTGCCGACGCGGGCGATAACTGGGAAACCTTCTAAGTTGTCATAATCTTAACGCCGGGTGGCGCTGCGCTTACCCGGCCTACGTTACGATCCTACCCAACCGGGGGCCGCTAGCCCTCGGTTTTTACTATCTTAATCTCCACCATCCCAATCCCTAATCTACGCGGCGAGTGGCCGAGAATATTCCCTTCGTTGGTGGACTGCGGATCCGGCGGCACAATAGTCAGCGTATTACTGTGCGACGGATTATGGAACCGCAGCGTGGTGGTTGAGACATCGTTGCCCAAAGTTAGTGTCTGCTCACTATCACCTATCCGCACCGGGATCGGTTTGTTGGCGTTCGGACCATAGGCTTTAGCCTTGATGACCAGATCGAAATTCTCCGGCAGCGGCGCGTTGTACTCAATCTTCACCTCTTCACCAAGCTGCGCGTTGGACCAGCGCCCCCAGCTCTCCGGGCGAGAGATGCCGCTAAACTGCTTCACCTCTTCCGGCGCGCCCGCCACGTTGAAGATAAAGCTGTCTGCTTTGTAGCGAACGTCATTATCCACCACCTTGAGCATATCCACGTTGCGCTGATAGCGGGCGGTGTCGATGACCATATCTTTAAACGTGGTTTTGCCTTGCCACTGGGCGCTGTCGACGTGCTGTACCCTTTGCTGACCGCCCAACTGGCCCTGCGAGACGCACCAGTCGGTGGAGAGCGCCAGCTGCTGGGCCCACATCTGGGCCATCTTGTAGCAGCGGTCGATCCAGACAAAGTTATCCCGTGGCGCGAAGTCGGCGAGCTGGAAGCGCAGCGGCGCAGAGTACTCGCTCTCCGGGAGCGGCTCTACGCGCTGGTCCGAGACGCGGATCAGCAGCGGCAGGCGGAAACGGCTGCCGGAGAACGCAATCATCTCTTTGTCGCGATCAACGGTGAAATCCTTCATCTCTTTGGGGAAGTTCCACAGGCGGATGATATCCGGCTTCCACGCCAGCACCTTCTCTTTCATGTTCAGAAACGACTGGGAGAGCGACTGGCCCGAGAGGCTGCTGCGTCCGAGGCCAAGGAAGTTATCCCCGCCGAGGATATCCAGCACGGTGGCACCGTTATCCATGGTGTTGCGTTTCAGGCCCACGACGTCCTGGACAGGCTGGTCGCCGCGCAGCACAAAGAAGAGGTTGTTACGATCCTGCTTGCTGAGGTACTTCCACGCGGTGTTGTTCATCGCCAGATGATCGGAAGAGACCACAATCACCGTATCCTTAAACCACGGCGAGGCTTTGATCTTGTTGATCAGCGCGGCGATATGCTGCTGGCTGCAGGTGACTGCGCTAAAGGACTGGTTCGCTTTACCGTCGATGGCGTAGCTTTTCCGCTCGCAGCTGCGGGAGACAAAGCCGTCGGGATGATGGGTATCAACGGTCAGGGCAAACAGCGAAAAGCGTTTTCCGCTCTGGGAGAGCTGCTGATACTGCTGCCACACCTCGTCCAGCACGGTGTCATCGTAGAAGCCCCAGTCGTTGCGGTAGGTCGGATCGGCAACGCGGCCT
Source organism: Enterobacter sp. C2 (assembly GCF_019880405.1). Lineage (NCBI taxonomy): Bacteria > Pseudomonadati > Pseudomonadota > Gammaproteobacteria > Enterobacterales > Enterobacteriaceae > Enterobacter > Enterobacter sp. C2. Next base: position 3,663,981 of record NZ_CP082269.1, on the reverse strand, counting down.
TTCAGCTCCTCCGCACCAATAAGATGGTCAAAGCCGTGGGATTTTAAAAAGACATCTTTCCCGGCAAAGCGCAGGTTTGCTCCCTGCACGAAGTGGTTCTCGTAGCCGGAGTTCTTCAGGATATCGCCGAGGCAGAGATTGTGCGGGAAGAAGCTCGACATAGAGGCCGAGGCGTTCCCCTCGAAGGGTGCAAACAGCGGAATGCCGCACTGGGAGGCGACCATCCCGGCTATGGTGTAGTCGGTGCCCGGCAGCTGCGCGGTATGGGTGAAATCCAGCCCCTCATCTTTCAGCGCGCCCAGCTCCGGCGTTAGGCCAGGAAAGGCCGCGCTGTCAAAGTAGGTGCGCTCAAGGCTCTCGCCGTAGATATAGACCAGGTTAAGCGCTGGCTGCGGAATGCTTTTTGCGGGCTCTTTATACCAGACCGCGAAGTCGGGATCGCCCGCCCGGGACTGGGACTTGACCAGCTCGGTGATCTGTCGAAAAGCCGGGCTGGCATCGACCGAACCCAGGGCCAGCAGCAGCGCCAGCAGGCTGTAGCCGACGTGCAGCGGGTGATGGCGGCGGCGGCGCAGGATCCAGCCGAGGGCAAAAAAGAGCGCCAGCAGGCCGATGATCAGCGCTGCGCCGGGCAAAATATACTTGCTCACTCCCGCGCCGGTCAGGCTGTTGGTAATGGTGTAGAGTACCGCGTCGTTAATGCCGTCGCCGGTAAAGTAGTCGCTGGCGTAGAGGGCAATATTAAGCACCACAAAGCAACCCAGTACGGCAAGGATCGCGGTAAACCACCAGGTATTGCGGCCTGCCTTCAGAGAGTAGATAGCTATCGAGGCAATAAACAGCACAAGAGAGAGAAGTTCAGACAACGGTCAATCCTCAATAGCAGCAGCTGAAATGTTGCAGGGAAAACACTTTAATGGCGAATTCACATAGCTGCAATTCTAGCGTCACACTCACTACATTCTATTAAGAAAAGGTTTAGAGAGCGGGGTTTTATGAGCGATGTCTCATTTCGGAAGGGAGAGGCGCCTGCCGTGCAGGATGGGCAGACGCGCTAAGGCGTGATAATCAGGAGAGGAAGTTCATGCCCTGCTTCAGCACCAGGTCGCAGGCCTTGGTTTTCACCTTCTCTGCCAGCGGCGTGCTGCCGATATTATTCAGATTCAGCTGCTCACCGTCTTTGGTGTTGAGCATCCCCTGCAGGCCCTCAAGGAAGTTAGTATCTTCCTTCTGCTCCGGCGCGCTCAGGCCCAGCTTCTCCAGCACCTGGCTTTTAATATTCTCTGCGCTGGTCACCGAGGCCAGTTTGTTTTTGGCGCAGTATCCCATGATGCCCGCGGCGTTATTCATGGTGTCAGCGCTCAGCGCCTGGTTACCGCTGTTCAGCAGGCCGCCAAGCGCGGAGAGCGAGGTCCCGCTCTGCTGCGTCGACGTGGACGAACCCGCGTTCTGGCTCAGCTGGGTCGCTGCGCTGTTCAGCTGCTCCTGCCAGGTGGCGGCGTGAGAGAGGGAAGAGAGCAGGGCGCTGGCGATCGCGACGCTGCACAGTAAACGTTTGGCTGATTTCATGTGGCATAACCCGTTAGGATGGACCAGGGCAGTATATACCGGGAGACCCGCCAGGCCGCGCCAGGAAAGCTCTTAATACTCTTTGCCGGTGACGCGGCTGCGGTAGCTATCCCAGTTAAAGTTAACCCACAGGCTGTTGCCGAGGCGCATGCGATCCATTACCCGTTCGCCAAGCAGTCGGGTCATGTCCGCCACGTTGTTGTTGGTCAGCATGCCGGTCGGACGCTTGGAGGAGGAGCGACGATCGACAATCTGGTTGATGATCACCTTCTCGTAGCGTGACTCTGACTGGACGCCGATCTCGTCGATCACCAGCAGATCGACCATGCTGAGATCGTTGATCAGCTGCTCTTCGCTGGTCTCCCGGCTGCTGAAGGTCTCTTTCATCGCAGACATGATGTCGGCCACGGTAATGATCAACACCGACTTACCGCGCAGCAGCAGCTCGTTGCAGATCGCCGCCGCAAGGTGATTTTTGCCGGTGCCGGGCTTGCCGGAGAAGACAAAGCTGGCAATGTTGCCGTCGAACTCCTCGACGTACTGGCGCGCCTTGCTCAGGGCGTTCATCTGCCCCTCGTTTTCAACCTTATAGTTATCAAAAGAGCAGTTCTGATGCAGAGGACGGATGCCGGAGCGGTTAAAGGTTCGCTGCATCTTCATCGCACGATTTTCCCGGGCAATCGACGCGGAGCGGATCTCGCCCTGCTCTTTTTGCCAGGCCAGCAGCTCTTCACCGGTGGTAAACGCCGGTTTCACGTGGGCAGGCATCATCTTTTGCAAACGCTTCATCATTTCGCCGACGTCTTTCATGATTAACCTCTGAAACCTGGGGGAACCTGGTTATCCGGCTCGGAAACCGCGTTGATATCGCGCTTAACGCTACCTGTCAGGCTACCGCGGCCGATTTGCACGCTGCGGGCCAGCTTCTGCTGCCACTGCATATGGTGAAACACCTTGCCTTCGGCCTGCCAGTAGGTGACAAACGAGGCCAGCTCTTCGTGGGTCACGGGCTGGTTCAGGGCGATGCCCCACAGCGCGGCCAGGCGCTGAAAATCGGGATCCGGCTGCCAGCCGGCGTACATGGCGAATTTGCCCATCGGCACGCTGGGCGGCGTCTCGGTCGGCTCGCTAAAAAACTGCTGATCGAGGGCAATATCGCTGGGCGGGCGCTGCAGTCGGGCTTCCAGTTCCAGCAGCTGCGCCAGACGCGCAGGCGTCAGGGCATAAAACGCCGGGGCGTTATCAGCAAAAACGGCCACCGTCCCCTCACGGGACTGGGTCAGGACGCGGGCGTGATCGTGCATAAACGCGTCGATACCGATGACATTGGTGGAGAGGATTCTGGAAGACATAGCGCTATCTCAAGCTAAAAACAGAGCGGAAAGATCCGCGGGTGATATGTGCTCATAGTAGCACAGAGAGGGGGCGCTTTTATAGGCCAGGCAAGCGTCGCGCCGCCCGGCCTTGTGAACATATTAGGCGATAATGTTCAGCGTGACATCGATGTTGTTGCGGGTGGCGTTGGAGTAAGGGCAGACGATATGCGCCGCGTCGACCAGCTTCTGCGCTTCAGCCGCATCCATACCCGGCAGGTGAATATTCAGCTTCGCTTCGATGCCAAAACCGGTTGGCAGCGGCCCGATGCCGACTTCACCTTCAACAAAGGCCTCTTTCGGCATGGCGATTTTGTCGCGGCCAGCAACAAATTTCATTGCGCCAAGGAAGCAGGCGGAGTAGCCCGCAGCAAACAGCTGCTCTGGGTTAGTGACGTTGCCGCCCATGCCGCCCATCTCTTTCGGTACGCCCAACTGCACGTCCAGCACGCCGTCAGAGGAGGTCGCACGGCCGTCACGGCCACCGGTTGCTTTGGCTTTTGCGGTGTAGACTACTTTTTCTAAAGACATGGCAGGTTCCTTATTTTCGCTGTTATCGCTATATGCACTACAAAATAGTGCGCTATTTATATGTTGCACATAAGGCCGTCAGGGACGGCGCTATGCGCGGTGAAGCTGATGGCGCAGCGTCTCCAGCTCGTGCTGAAGGGCGGCCAGTGAATCTGTATCGCAAGCGGCGGCGCAGCGTACCGATTCTGGAATAGTAAGCGCCTGCTCATGCAGCGCCCGTCCCGATTCGGTCAGCGTGACGGCGACCTGGCGTTCATCCTGACGTGAGCGCTGGCGAACAATCAGCCCGGCGCTCTCCAGGCGTTTCAGCAGCGGCGTCAGGGTGGCAGAGTCGAGAAACAGATGCTCGCCAATCTCTGATACGGTAATGTCGTCCCGCTCCCACAATACCAGCATGACCAGATACTGCGGGTAGGTGAGGCCTAGCGGCGCTAAGAGCTGCCGATAGAGTTTATTCAGCGCCAGGTTTGCGGAGTAGAGCGCAAAGCAGAGCTGGTTATTCAGGGCCAGCGGCGCAGCCGCCGGAGCCGTCGATTTCGTCTTCATGAAAGGAATATAGATAGTGTACGATTTAATTGCAAGTTATATTTTTGTGTCACGGCAAACCCATCTCGGTCACCGTCGTGCTTCACATCCGCCTCTCTTTGGCCGCAACAGGAACAGGGGTTATTACCATGGCGCAGGCAGAACCCAAACCTCAAACGCGGGGATGCTTACGGTAGATCCACAGTCCGGGTACTGACAGGCCGACAGAGAGCGCTGCGACAATGGAGGTCGCCTTGAGAAAGTTGGTCAGCAGCAGGATCATCAGCGTTTCGCTGTAGCCCAAATGGCCTATCTTCACTGCGGAGATCATCGCCGTATAGGCCGAGATGCCCGGAAACATCGGGATCACCGCCGCGACGGTAAAGACCTTGGGATGGGCAAGATACCAGCGTGACCAGCGGATGCCAAAGCAGCCAACCAGCATGGCAGCGATAAAGGTCGACCATTCAATATTGATGCCGCTGGTCATCATCACCATTCGCGCCCCATGGCCGATGGCACCCAGCAGCGCACACCAGGGCAGAGCACGCTGCGGCACGTTGAACACCATGGCAAAGCCAACGGCAGGAATCGCAGAGAGGATCATGTCCTGCGCCAGCGCCAGTAGAAAATCAATCATACCCATCCGCGTAGCCCCCATAGCGTCATGGCCATCACCACTCCGATACAGGTCGCCAACGTCAGCAGGCTGGCAATGGCCCAGCGTGCCAGCCCGGTGTTGATATGACCTTTAAACATGTCGGCAACGGCGTTAATGAGCGGAAAGCCGGGAACCAGCAGCAGGACGCTGGCCGCCATCGCTACCGTTGAGGTCTGCAAGAAGGTGGGCAGGGTAAGCAGCATTCCCGAGACGGTGGTAGCCACAAAGGCCGTCAGGCAGAAGTTGATCTGCGGATGCAGATGCCGCTGGGCTAGGGTCAGACGTACATACATAGCGACACTGCTGGCACAGAAGGTAATGACTGCGCCATCCCAGCCGCCGTTATTCAGTTTACAGAAGCAGGCGCAGGAGAGGCCAACCGCCAGCGTGACCAGCCAGCGCGAATAGCGTAGCGGCTTAATCTGGTTAAAGCGCCGTTCGACGCCTCTCTCATCCAGCAGCTTATGCTCGGTCATAATGACGATGTGCTGCACCTCAGTGACCACGTGCATGTTGATGCCGCGATCGCTGTTTTTACGCGTTGAGGTCAAACACTGGCCGTTCTGAATGGTGGTGAGCACAATAGCGTTCGCGGCGATGGCGCTCTCTACACCATCCATTCCCAGCGCGAGGCCGAGACGGGTAGAGAGCTCCTCCACCAGCGCGCTCTCTGCGCCGTGCTGTAATAGAAGGAGGCCGCACTGAATGCACAGTCGCGTTACGGCCCGCTGTTGATCCCGATCTGCTTCCATGGTTTGCCCTGGTAACTTAGCGAAATAGCAATAGGGTGAAATAGAAAACCTATTTTTAACACAACGTGCTACCTGCTCGGCGCTGTGGTAGATCAATATTTAGCTAATTAATCTATTTATCGCGATGCTTGCCATTTGATCCGCTTACCGTCCGCTGCTGGCGCGGACAAAGTCAGCTTAATATTCATATTATCTATATATTTAAATTTGCTTACTCTATATTGTACTTTTTTAACGTGTTAGCCATTATTTTTTTCAGTAAAGATGTGCAATATTAAGGTAGGGATAGAAGAATTTCCCCTTTGATGACTGATGCCAGTCGACACGATAAAACGGTTATAAGTAATCTTAATCCTGTGCGTTACCTACAGTGCTAAGGCTGTACAGACGGTTCATTCGTTCATTGATTTATTCATGGTTATTATTTCGATGGATGAATAAATAAACCCTGGTTTTTGAATGGAAGCGGAGGTGGTATGTTACCCGAAAAATATAGGTGTGCAGTGATCGTAAGCAAGGCGCCACTAATACAGCGTGGTTTCGTTGCCATTATGGACGATGCTTTTTCTGAGTATGAAGTTGTCTGCTGCTCAGCCCGGCAGGAGGTGACATTCTCCCTGCTTCAGCGCGCAAGCGTAGTGTTTGTCGATCTCACCAACGATCTGCATAAGGCGCGCAGCGCCTGCAGGGAATACGCCGCGATGATGCTGCATCTTACTGAAACACATTGGGTTTTCATGGTTCCCTTGCAGGTTTACCCCATGGCAGTAGAGCAGCTGTTACGTTCGGAGAGCACGCTGCTTTCCAGTATGGAACCCCTCGAAGGTATTATTAATGCTATTCGCAGCGGTAGCCGACGCGCAGGAGAAATTAGCGAAGTACTTTTATCTCCTCATGATGGCGACATCGCTGATGAAAACACACCCGCCGTATCTTTAACCTATTCAGAACGACAGGTATTACGACTTCTTGGTAAAGGATGGGGTATTAATCAGATTGCCGCCATGCTGAAAAAGAGCAATAAAACGGTGAGCGCACAGAAAAATAGTGCCATGCGCCGTCTCTGTTTACGGAGCAATGCTGATCTATTCGCATGGATTAACAGTAGTCAGGGTGCAAATGTATTAAATTTAAATACAAGCTATGGAGATGACGAACAATGGAAACAGATAGGAAAAGCAAACACGTCGCCATTATTGAGCGATGTGCCATAAGCGAAACTGGACTAAGCCAGCTATTTCCAGAGGCAGCGCATTTCCACTTTCACTTTTTTAAAGATTATGCGACGTTCCTTAGTGCGATGGTATGGGCTCCCTGCATTTCACTTATCTATTCACTATCGGGGATCAGAACAGAGAGGCTAACCTGTCTCAGAGCGTTAAATCATATGGAGAAAAATTACCCCGACCGGCAGCGTATTGTTCTGGCTGGGAATCAGATGGAGGAGCGCCTAATAAGTGATTTTTCGCCTACCTCCCTGCACGGTATTCTCAGTAAAACCATGCCGCTGGAGCTGGTGCAGCGGCAGCTGTGGACGTGGCTCAACGAGAGCCAGCAGCAGGACAGTAACGTGCTCAACCTCTGGTATTACAGCTATGATCAGGTGCTGAGCCAGACCGAGCGCGATATTATTTTCTGTACCACGCAGGGCTATTCGGTTGTGGATATTGCCCGCTACTTCAGACGGAATATTAAAACCATTCGTGCCTATAAGCTTAGTCTTATGGCGAAATTGGGCGTACGTAACGATGCAGAGCTGCTCTATGCTGCGGACATTCTTATACATATGCGAAAAACGCTAAATGAGCCCGACGCACCCCAACGGCGGATAACGGCCTAACTGTGAGGTAAATCCTGGTTATACACAGGGTGGCAGGCCGATTATCGATCCTCTTCACAATCACGGAAACCGGTTACAGTAACCGGTTGCACACTACAGATCGGAGACTGATACTCATTTTGCCATTCCATATTTCGCCTGACCGGAGAGCCAAAATGTCTGCCAACCACGCTGCGTTTAACCTGATCTTCCGTTTTGTTGAAAATTATGTCAGCCCCATCGCCGGACGCATCTCTGCTCAGCGTCATGTGATGGCAATTCGTGATGGTTTTATCTCGGCAATGCCCTTTATGATTGTCGGATCCTTCCTGCTTATTTTTGCCTATCCCCCGTTTTCACCGGATACCACCTGGGGCTTCGCGCGCGGCTGGCTCGATCTGGCCAAGCAGTATGAGGGACGGATCCTCACCCCGTTCGACATGACCATGGGGATCATGTCGATCTACATCTGTGCCGCTATCGCCTACAACCTCGGCAAGCACTACGTAAAGTCGCACCAGCTCGACCCTTTTATGTGCGCCATGCTCTCGCTGATGGCGTTCTTGCTGGTAGCAGCGCCAAAAACCGATAGTGCGCTGCCGGTGCATAGCCTCGGCGGCACCGGGATCTTTACCGCTATCCTGGTCGCCATATACTGTGTGGAGCTGATGCGCTTTTTAAAAGCGCACAACATCGGTATCCGCCTGCCGGATCAGGTTCCGCCGATGATCAAAAACTCGTTCGATCTACTGATCCCGGTATTGGTGGTGGTGCTAACGCTCTACCCGCTGAGCCTGTTTATCCAGTCAGAGTTCTCGGTGCTGATCCCACAGGCAATTATGGCGCTGTTTAAACCCCTGGTGGCCGCCGCTGACTCGCTGCCTGCCATCCTGCTGGCGGTGCTGATTGGCCACCTGCTGTGGTTCGCGGGCATTCACGGGGCGGCTATTGTCTCCGGCATGCTGCAGATGTTTTGGTTAACCAACCTGGGGATGAACCAGACTGCCCTGGCGCAAGGCGCGCCGCTGCCGCACATCTTTATGGAGGCGTTCTGGACGTTCTTTATTGTGGTCGGGGGCTCCGGGGCAACAATGGGACTGGTGATCTGCTATCTGCGTAGCCGCTCCGTACACCTGCGCTCGATTGGGCGGCTCAGCATCGTTCCCAGTTTCTTTAACATCAACGAGCCCGTTATCTTCGGCACGCCTATCGTCATGAATCCGGTCTTTTTTATCCCCTTCCTGCTCGCACCGCTGGTTAACTCGGTGATTGCCTGGGGCGCAATGAAAATGGATCTGATTGGGCGGGTCATTGCCGTTGTTCCCTGGACCGCACCGGCACCGATTGGTGCAGCCTGGGCGCTGGGCTGGGACTACCGGGCGGCCATCCTTGTGGTGCTGTTGGCCGTGGTCTCCGCCGTGATCTACTTCCCGTTCTTCAAAGTGTACGAGAAGCAGCTTCTGGAGCAGGAGGCGCAGGAGTCACAGCGCGCAGAGGGTGAGAGTCAGCAGGTTGCGTAGAGGTTATTTAAGCGTACAGTCGCCGCACTGCTGGACATCCGGCAGGCGGTAGCGCTGACAGCAGGTACGACGCGTCAGCACGCCTTCACGCAGCACCACGGTGCGCCAGAGGGGATTATCCATGCCGTTCGCCAGCGTTTTATCGAAAAAGCAGAGCTGGCGCAGGGCGCTCACTCTGGCATCGCCGAGCAGCGGCTTCATCTCGTTCAGATACCAGTTGATAAGATAACCGGTATTGCTCCAGATAAGCTTGCCGTTGATCTCGCCGGTGGCTTCCAGGGCCTGTACGACCGGCAGCATCGCCGAGACAATGAGTTTCTCAATGCGACCCCGATCGTCTAGCAGCGTGGTGTAGCGATCGGCATGCACGTCAGCCCAGAAGCAGGCCGCGCGGCCCGTTTCATGGAATTCCACGTGGAAATGTTCCGGGGAGACATCCAGCGCAGTGTCGTGCGCCAGTAGGGCCAGCATCAGCGGCGGAACCAGCAGGCCCAGATACCACTGCGCCCACAGCGAGAGAAGCGGTTTCCCTTCGCGAGGCTGATTCGGCTGGTTGCGGTAGATATGATCGCCGTAGTCGGCCAGCAGCGTGCGCAGCGCGGCGGGGCGCTGCCACTGTGCCAGGGTCATCGCCTGATGCGGCGGTGGCTCGTCGAGACGGATAACCTCCAGCATATGCGGACGCTGGCTGGACATTGTTTCGCGTAAGGCAGTGGCAAGCGTTGGCGCAGCGCTGTACAGCGGGGTTCGCCAAATCAGATCGTTTGCCAGCAGTTCGGAACGTTGCGCCATAGGAGGTTAGACCGGAATCTAAATGATAATGATTGCCAATCCTAACCACAGGCAGGCGCAAGCGCAACATTTTTGTCGCTAAACGCGGGTCTGTTTGCGTTTACGCCATCTGCATCTCACCGCTGACCAGAATAGAGTTGCGGCCTAAATGCTTCGCTTCGTATAGCGCCTTATCCGCTTTGCCCAGCGCATCCTCAATATCTTCGTCCAGCAGAGGGGCAATACCGATGCTAACCGTGACGTTGGTTGCCACGCTCTCATTAAACATATGCGGGATTTTAAGATCGAAAACCTGCTGGCGAATGCGCTCGGCAGTGGTTCGGGCGTGCTCCAGATCGACGTTACTCAGCAGGATCATAAACTCCTCACCACCGAAGCGGGCCACGATATCCCGGGAGCGCACGGCATCACGGATGGCAGCAGAAACGCGGATCAGCGCCTGGTCGCCCATCATATGGCCGTAGTGATCGTTGTACGCCTTGAAGTGGTCGATATCCAGCAGCAGCACGAACTGCCTGCCGTCATCATGGGCCAGCAGGTTATCGAGCTTATTTTGCAGGCCGCGGCGGTTATAGAGGCCGGTCAGCGGATCGAGCATGCTTAAATCATTCAGCGTCTTGCGCTCATCCAGCAGCCTGTACATCAGATCCTGGGCAAAGTTTTCATTACGCCGCTGAATAACATGCTGGATGGCGATGCCGACTACCGGCAGGGCGAAGCAGTAGAGCACCCGTAGCCAGGCGTTACCGTCGCTAAGCCAGAGGCAGGTCAGGCTGACCGGCAGGGAGTGCAAGATAAACGCGCTGATATTGTTAGAGAAAGCGATAGTCCCAATGAATAATACGCTTAATAACGCAATTAAAAGATAAGCTGGCTCCTGGTGACCGATAGCTGAATATTTCACGCTAACATGCCACGCCCACAGGCTGCCAAATAAGATCGAAATGAGCGGAATATTTATTTTCTTCTCTGATTGCCATCTATGCCATAGCAGCAGCGCAACGCTGGCTGTGAAGAGCAGCCCGAGCGGCAGCGTCACGCCCTTGGCGCTGCTCAGCGGCAGCAGGTATGAGAAGAGGGCCGAAACGGCATTGAGAAACAAGAATAACCGCAGCGATAATTGATATTTCTTGTTACAGAGGTTATGCCAGGATTGTGCTGTCATGTGTAATGTCGTTATTAATCTGCAATATATGAAAAGTTATGGTTGGCAAAATGAGAAATAACGCGTGAATAAAAATTCGCGAAAAGAGTAATAAATTGTTATGTATTTTCCGAGGCGCACAATTTATCACCTTCATGAATGTCTGTCATTAACAGATGTAGAAAGTTCACGCAGTGGTATGGCCGCAGGCTGACAAATGAGAAAACATATCATATGATATTGGTTATCATTATCGATGCGGAGATAAAGGTATGGTGCAGCGCGTGCTGGAAAGTGGGTGGGGAGCGATCTTATCGGGGCTGGTTGCACTCGGGCTGGCGTATGCCGATCTCTCTGTTGACGCCTGGCGTGCGGTCATCGTGCCGGGGCTGCTGCTAACGCCAGTCATGCTCTATCACAAGCGTCTGCGCCACTTTGTGCTGTTGCCGTCGGGTATTGCCCTGATTGGCGGGATAATGCTGGTGGTAATGAATGTGAAATTAGGGTGAAACAGGAGAGGTCGTACCGGGGAGAGCAAGATAAGTGGTGCGAGGGGGGGGACTCGAACCCCCACATCCAAAGGACACTAACACCTGAAGCTAGCGCGTCTACCAATTCCGCCACCTTCGCACAGCTATCTTACTTTTTTACTGTTTGATATCGCCTCGTTGGTGCGAGGGGGGGGACTCGAACCCCCACATCCTAAGGACACTAACACCTGAAGCTAGCGCGTCTACCAATTCCGCCACCTTCGCCCAGTGCGAGCAATATCAATCGTGATTTATGGTGCGAGGGGGGGGACTCGAACCCCCACATCCGTAAGGACACTAACACCTGAAGCTAGCGCGTCTACCAATTCCGCCACCTTCGCAGACCATCGATACTTTTAAAGTATCGTAACCACGGAGGCGCATTCTAGATGTTTTATACCGTTCGTCAACAGTTAATTATGGGGGACAGGGCAACTGATGCAAAAAACGCCGGTTCGCCCGGCGTTCAGGTGTTTAACGCTTCGCCTGGCGGGTCATTACCGTACGGTAAACCTTAAACCGCCCGGTCTGGGCCAGCACTTCGTGGAAGCCAAAGGTCTCATCCAGCACCTGTGGATAGGGCAGGAAGGCGTTGGCCACAATACGCAGCTCGCCGCCGCTGTTCAGATGGCGTACCGCGCCGCGGATCAGCGTCTGCGCTGCCTCCAGGCTGGTCTGCAAACCATCGTGGAACGGCGGGTTAGAGATGATCATATCGTAACGCCCGGTCACCTCGGAGAAGACGTTGCTGGCAAAGACCTCGCCCTCAAAGCCGTTGGCTGCGAGGGTCGCGCGGCTGGCTTCCACCGCTGGCGCACTGACGTCACAGAGCGTCAGGCGGACCTTCGGTGAGTGGCTGGCCAGCACCGCAGAGAGCACGCCCGCGCCGCAGCCGATATCCAGCACCTTGCCTTTAGTGTGCGGTGTCAGGGTGGAGAGCAGCAGCTGGCTGCCGCTGTCCAGACCATCGCGGCTGAACACGCCCGGTAGAGTGTGGATAGTCAAATCGTCCAGCGTATAGCTACCACCAAACGCGGCGGCATCAAACGCAGGCTGCTTCTCCAGACGGCCATGGTACAGGCCGCAGCGGCGCGCGCTGTCGACCTTGTTCAGCGGACAATACTCCGCCAGCATCTGCTCGGCGCTGCGCACGCCGCTGCGGTTCTCGCCGACCACAAAAATATCGGTGCCCAGCGGCAGCAGGGAGAGAATGTTCATCAGCTGGAACTGGGCTTCCGGCTTGTTCTTCGGCCAGTAGTAGATCAGCGTATCGCTGTCGCCCACGTCGGCCTGCTCAGCCACAAGGCTAAAGCGGGCGTTGTCGCCCAGCTGGCGGCTCAGCACCTGCCAGTGGTGAAACTGTTGGGTATGGGCGCGGCTCTCAGCGGTATCCAGACGCGCGGGCAGGTCGTCCTGCATATCTCCGGCAAACAGAACGCGGCTCTCTTCGAAATCATCACTGTGACGCAGCAAGACTTCACTTGCCGGGGTTAAAGCAGACATGAAACAGCTCCTTAATAAACTCAGCGCTGGATTATAGTTGTTTGTTGGCGCAGATACGACGAATTTGCTATATTTGCGCGCCTGACTTACAGGAGTGACCCGCTATGATTTCCCGACGCGACTGGCAGCTACAGCAGCTGGGCATTACCCAGTGGTCTTTGCGCCTGCCTACGGCGTTGCAGGGCGAAGTCGCTGTATCACTGCCCGCGCATATCCGTCTGGTGATGGTGGCAAACACGCTTCCGGCGCTCAGCGAGCCGCTGGTGGGTGATATCCTGCGGGCGCTGACGATAACCCCGGATCAGGTGCTGCAGCTGACGCCCGACCGCGTGGCGATGCTGCCCCCGGAGAGCCGCTGTAACAGCTGGCTGCTGGGTACTCACGAGGCGCTGACGCTGGAAGGCGCACGCGTCCACTCTCCCGCGCTCGATGAACTGCGGGCAAACCCGGCGGCACGAGCCGACCTATGGCGACAAATCTGCGAGTATGAACACGATTTCTTCCCTCAGCACGGCTGACCTCACGCACGCTTTTGCCATTGAGCAACGCGCCCATGCTTTTCCGTGGAGCGAAAAGACCTTCGCCAGTAATCAGGGTGAACGCTACCTGAACCTGGGTCTGACGGTTGACGAGACGCTGGCGGCGTTTGCCATTACTCAGGTCGTTCTTGACGAAGCCACGCTGTTTAATATCGCGGTCGATCCCGCGTTTCAGCGTCGGGGACTGGGGCGTGCGCTGCTTGAGCATCTGATTAGCGAGCTGGAGAAGCGTGACGTACTGACGCTGTGGCTGGAGGTGCGGGCCTCAAACAGCGCGGCTATTGCCCTCTATGAAAGCCTGGGCTTTAACGAGGCGACAATTCGCCGCAACTACTATCCAACCGCTGACGGGCGCGAAGACGCCGTAATTATGGCTTTGCCGCTTTAATCAAAAAGGTAATGTAATGAACTGGGACTGGATCTTCTTTGACGCCGACGAAACGCTGTTTACCTTCGACTCATTCAGCGGACTACAGCGGATGTTTCTCGACTACAGCGTGACCTTTACCGCTGAAGATTTTCAGGACTACCAGGCCGTCAATAAGCCGCTGTGGGTGGATTACCAGAACGGCGCTATCACCTCTTTGCAACTTCAGCATCAGCGTTTCCAGAGCTGGGCAGACCGCCTCAGCGTGCTGCCAGGCGATCTTAACAGCGCCTTTATTAACGCGATGGCCGAAATTTGCGCCCCGCTGCCGGGAGCGGTCTCGCTGCTGAACGCCCTGCAGGGCAAGTGCAAAATGGGCATTATTACCAACGGCTTTACTGCGCTACAGCAAATTCGCCTCGAGCGCACCGGCCTGCGCGACCATTTTGACCTGATTGTCATCTCCGAGCAGGTTGGCGTGGCGAAGCCGCACCCGCGCATCTTTGACTACGCCCTGGAGCAGGCGGGCAATCCCGCGCGTTCCCGCGTGCTGATGGTGGGCGATACCGCCGAGTCCGATATTCTGGGTGGCATGAATGCCGGATTAGCCACCTGCTGGCTCAATGCGCACAACCGCACGCTGCCGGAGGGGATCAACCCGACCTGGACCGTGACTTCGTTGAGCGAACTGGAGCAACTCCTGTGTAAACATTGATTGCCTGCCTCCCATTGCTGGGTAAAATAGCCGCATTTTCCTGTTTCATGATGCGCGGCCTGGTGCCGCGTTTATATAAGAAGATTTGATTATGACGTTGTCTCCTTATCTGCAAGAGGTGGCCAAGCGCCGTACTTTTGCCATTATCTCTCACCCGGATGCCGGTAAAACCACCATCACTGAAAAGGTGCTGCTGTTCGGACAGGCGATCCAGACCGCCGGTACGGTAAAAGGCCGTGGTTCGAGCCAGCACGCAAAATCCGACTGGATGGAGATGGAAAAGCAGCGTGGTATCTCCATTACCACCTCCGTGATGCAGTTCCCGTATCACGACTGCCTGGTGAACCTGCTGGACACCCCGGGGCACGAAGACTTCTCTGAAGATACCTACCGTACCCTGACGGCGGTGGACTGCTGCCTGATGGTTATCGACGCCGCGAAAGGGGTTGAGGATCGTACCCGCAAGCTGATGGAAGTGACCCGTCTGCGCGATACGCCGATCCTGACCTTTATGAACAAGCTCGACCGCGACATCCGCGACCCGATGGAAGTGATGGACGAGGTAGAGAGCGAGCTGAAGATTGCCTGCGCACCGATTACCTGGCCGATTGGCTGCGGCAAGCTGTTTAAAGGCGTTTACCATCTCTATAAAGATGAAACCTACCTCTACCAGACCGGTAAAGGGCACACCATCCAGGAGGTCCGTATTGTTAAGGGCCTGGATAACCCGGATCTCGACGTTGCGGTAGGTGAAGAGCTGGCCGCACAGCTGCGTGATGAGTTGGAGCTGGTGAAGGGCGCGTCTCACGAGTTCGATAAAGATCTCTTCCTCGCCGGTGAAATTACCCCGGTGTTCTTTGGTACCGCGCTGGGTAACTTCGGCGTTGACCACATGCTGGACGGTCTGGTCGAGTGGGCGCCCACGCCGATGCCGCGTAAAACCGATACCCGTGAAGTGGAAGCTAAAGAGGAGAAGTTCTCTGGCTTCGTCTTTAAAATTCAGGCCAACATGGACCCGAAACACCGTGACCGCGTGGCGTTCCTGCGCGTCGTTTCCGGGAAATATGAAAAGGGCATGAAGCTGCGCCAGGTGCGTATCGGTAAGGATGTGGTGATTTCCGACGCGCTGACCTTTATGGCGGGCGACCGTTCGCACGTTGAAGAGGCGTATCCGGGAGATATCATCGGCCTGCACAACCACGGTACGATCCAGATCGGCGACACCTTCACCCAGGGCGAAATGATGAAGTTCACCGGTATCCCGAACTTTGCCCCTGAGCTGTTCCGCCGCATCCGCCTGCGCGATCCGCTGAAGCAGAAGCAGCTGCTCAAAGGGCTGGTTCAGCTCTCGGAAGAGGGCGCAGTGCAGGTGTTCCGTCCGATTGCCAATAACGATCTGATCGTTGGCGCGGTTGGGGTGCTGCAGTTCGACGTGGTAGTTGCGCGCCTGAAGAGCGAATACAACGTGGAAGCGATCTACGAATCGGTTAACGTGGCGACCGCCCGCTGGGTCGAGTGCAGCGACGTGAAGAAATTCGAAGAGTTCAAACGTAAAAACGAGGTCCAGCTGGCGCTGGATGGCGGGGATAACCTGACCTACATCGCGCCGACCATGGTCAACCTGAACCTGACGCAGGAGCGTTACCCTGACGTTCAGTTCCGTAAAACGCGCGAACACTAATCTCCTCTCTTCTCCAGAGCACGGCAGCCGCCGTGCTCTGTCACTTTCCCTGTCTTATTAGTCCCTTGCGGAATGTTCTTAAATAGCCCGCTTTTTGCTTTTATCGCCTGTTTTTTATCTTCTCTCCCAAGCGCTTTTTAAATTGTTGGCTATATTTAACAAAGTGATTACCAGACGTGTGGATGAATGCACTGTTCAATGCGTGAATAAAAGCGTTTCATCCCACACTCTTTTTTAGTCACATGATTAATCGCTGTACGACAGGGTGTTACTCACCTTAGCAGCAAAGTGGCCTTGATGGCTGCTCAAAGCCCAAAACGTGGGCAAACTGAAAGGAATAGATCGATGACTATGACAAGACTGAAGATTTCTAAAACCCTGCTGGCTGTTGTATTAGGTTCTGTTGTTGCAAGCGGTTCTGCCATGGCAGAAACCAGCGCAACTGACAAAGCGCAATCTTCGGCGCACAGCGCAGGTGAAAAAATCGATAGCTCTATGAATAAAGTCGGTAACTTCATGGACGACAGCGCGATCACCGCCAAAGTTAAAGCAGCTCTGGTCGATCACGACAGCATTAAGAGCACCGACATCTCCGTCAAGACTGACAAAGCTGTTGTCACCCTGAGCGGTTTCGTTGAGAGCCAGGCGCAGGCTGAAGAAGCGGTGAAAGTCACTAAACAGGTTGAGGGCGTCAAGTCCGTTAGCGATAAGCTGCACGTACGCGATGGCAAAGACTCTTCTGTGAAGGGCTATGCAGGTGATACTGCTACCACCAGCGAAATTAAAGCTAAGCTGTTAGCTGATGACATCGTTCCGGCACGTAAAGTGAAAGTTGAAACCACCGATGGTGTGGTCCAGCTGTCCGGTACGGTTGATTCCCAGGCACAAATCGAACGTGCGGAGAGCATCTCCAAAGCGGTCGATGGTGTGAAAAGTGTGAAAAACGATCTTAAAGTTAACAAGTAATCTCAGAATGCGATCCCCCGCGTTGTAACGGGGGACGTGAGCATCACACCGAGTAAGTATCGCCGGTGAGTAGCCTGAGCGCTCACTAACAGCGGTAAAGTTAACTATGGTAAAGGAAAGGAGAATCTTATGTTTCGTTGGGGCATTATATTTCTGGTTATCGCGTTAATCGCCGCTGCTCTGGGCTTTGGTGGCCTGGCCGGTACGGCAGCAGGTGCAGCAAAAATTGTTTTTGTTGTCGGGATCATTCTGTTCCTGGTCAGCCTGTTCATGGGACGTCGGCGTCCATAGTGAGCCGTGAATTCCCGCTAATCGTAAAGCCAGTCCTTGTGACTGGCTTTCACGGTTTTAGAACGCAGGAAATTAAGATAAGCTGTTAATAACTAAAATAATGAAAGGAAGGCAGGGTGGGGCAGCGAATTCCCGTTACGCTCGGCAATATAGCGCCGCTGGCGTTGAGATCCTTTCGCCCGGGACGGCTCGCCTTAGTATGTGAAGGCGGCGGCCAACGAGGCATTTTTACTGCCGGCGTGCTGGACGAATTCATGCGCGCGCAATTCAATCCCTTTGAACTTTTCTTCGGCACCTCTGCCGGAGCACAAAATATCTCGGCCTACCTCTGTAATCAGCCCGGCTACGCGCGCAAGGTCATCATGCGCTACACCACTTCCCGTGAATTCTTCAATCCGGTGCGCTTTGTGCGCGGCGGCAACCTGATCGATCTCGACTGGCTGGTGGAGTCTACGGCCAGAGATATGCCACTGGCGATGGATACCGCTGCCCGCCTGTTTGACGTCGGCAAGCTGTTCTACATGTGCGCCTGCCGGGGAGATGACTACACCCCAGGCTACTTCTCACCGACCAGCCAAACCTGGATGGATCTGATCCGCGCTACCAGCGCTATCCCCGGCTTTTACCGCAGCGGCGTGATGCTGGACGGAATTAACTATCTCGACGGCGGCATCAGCGACGCCATTCCGGTGCAGGAGGCAGCAAAGCGGGGGGCGAAAACCATCGTGGTGATCCGCACCGTGCCGTCGCAGATGTACTACACACCGCAGTGGTTCAAGCGCATGGAGCGCTGGCTGGGCGAGGGCAGCTTGCAGCCTTTCGTTAACCTGGTTCACCACCATGAGAACAGCTATCATGCGATCCAGCAGTTTATTGAGAAGCCCCCCGGCAAACTGCGGATCTTTGAGATCTACCCGCCGCGTCTACTAAAGAGCATGGCCCTCGGCAGCCGCCTGCCCGCGCTGCGTGATGACTACAAGATGGGGCGGCTGTGCGGTCGTTACTTCCTCGCCACCGTCGGCAAGCTGCTGGTGGACGAGCCGCCGCTGCTGCGCCATGCGCCAAGAATTATCACCCCGGCGACGGTAGTGGTGCCGCCTGCGGTGGTGGCAAACGATGCGCTGACCACTACGCTGGTCGACGCGCCGCAGGCCAACGATACGACCTTTAGCAACGAGAATTCGGCATGACGCAACGCTTTATCGATACCCACTGTCACTTTGACTTTCCGCCCTTTACTGGCGAGGAGGCGCAGAGCCTGGCTCAGGCCAGAGCAGCAGGCGTTGAGGCGATTATCGTGCCCGCCACCGAAGCCGCAAATTTTTCCCGCGTGCTGGCGCTGGCAGAGCGGTTTGACGCCGTCTATGCCGCGCTGGGACTCCACCCGATCGTGATAGAAAACCATACGCCAGCCTGCATTGACAGACTAGCCGAGAAGCTGGCCGCCCGGCCTACCCGGCTGGTGGCGATAGGCGAGATTGGGCTGGATCTCTATCGGCAAGATCCGCAGTTTGATAAGCAGGAGCAGATCCTTGATGCGCAGCTGCGGCTGGCAAAGCAGTACGATCTGCCGGTGATCCTTCACTCCCGACGCACCCATGACAAGCTGGCGATGCACCTCAAGCGTCACAGCCTGCCGCGTACCGGCGTCGTGCACGGCTTTGCGGGTAGTCTGCAACAGGCCCAGCGCTTTGTTGAGATGGGCTACCGAATTGGCGTCGGGGGTACGATCACCTATCCGCGAGCGAGTAAAACCCGCGACGTTATCGCCCGCCTGCCGCTCTCCTCTCTACTGCTGGAGACCGATGCCCCAGATATGCCGCTCAACGGTTTCCAGGGGCACCCCAACCGCCCCGAGCAGGCCGCCCGCGTCTTTAGCACACTCTGTGAGCTGCGTCCGGAATCCCCTGACGAGATAGCTGCTACGCTTCTTGATAATACACATCAAGCGTTTATGTGAAAATTTTATCATTTCTCTCCCGCCTGGAGCGATATTACGGCGACATGTCGCGCTTAACGGCGCTGTTATGTTAGAATTCTAACATGCCAGCCGTTCCGGGTATCGCCGCAATGAACGGCTTAAACAGTGACGTACCTCACATTGATATTGTGCAACTTTGCATGACGTTTTCATTAAATGTGATGTGCATCGAAGTGTCGTGGCGGGAGGATGTTAGAATAGTAACAGACCCGCCCGGTTAAACAATGAACCGGCAAACGCCGTCTTCAGCTTCTGGAGAGTGTTATGACTGATTTAACTGCAAGCAGCCTGCGCGCATTGCAACTGATGGATTTGACCACCCTGAACGATGATGACACCGATGCGAAAGTCATCGCCCTGTGCCATCAGGCGAAAACCCCGGTAGGTAACACCGCCGCCATCTGCATCTACCCGCGTTTTATTCCGATTGCGCGTAAAACGCTGAAAGAGCAGGGCACGCCGGAGATCCGCATTGCTACGGTGACGAACTTCCCGCACGGCAATGACGATGTTGAGATCGCCCTGGCAGAGACGCGCGCAGCCATTGCCTACGGTGCGGACGAAGTGGACGTGGTGTTCCCGTATCGGGCGTTGATCGCCGGCAACGAGCAGATCGGTTTCGATCTGGTTCAGGCCTGTAAAGCCGCCTGTGCAGAAGCCAACGTGCTGCTGAAGGTCATTATCGAAACCGGCGAGCTGAAAGAGGAGGCCCTGATCCGTAAAGCTTCCGAAATCGCTATCAAAGCAGGCGCGGACTTTATTAAAACCTCCACTGGTAAGGTGCCGGTAAACGCCACCCCGGAGAGTGCGCGCATTATGCTGGAAACCATTCGCGACCTGGGCGTAGAGAAAACCGTGGGCTTTAAACCGGCGGGCGGCGTGCGTACGGCGGAAGACGCCGCGCAGTTCCTGGCCATTGCCGACCAGCTGTTCGGCGCAGAGTGGGCTGACTCACGCCACTACCGCTTTGGCGCGTCCAGCCTGCTGGCGAGCCTGCTGAAGGCCCTCGGCCACGGCGACGGCAAAAGCGCAAGCAGCTATTAATCAACACCGTTGGGTCTCCTCGTAGGCCCGATAAGCGGAGCGCCATCGGGCGTATGCTGATGGCCTCCGCGCCAGCTCATCAAGGGGGTTACCTTGTTTCTCGCTCAAGAAATCATTCGAAAAAAACGCGATGGCCACGCCCTCAGCGACGAAGAGATCCGCTTTTTTATCAACGGCATTCGTGATAACACCATTTCAGAAGGTCAGATCGCCGCGCTGGCGATGACCATCTTCTTCCATGACATGGCAATGCCGGAGCGCGTCTCTCTGACCATGGCGATGCGCGACTCGGGTACGGTGCTGGACTGGAAAAGCCTCAGCCTGAACGGCCCGATTGTCGATAAGCACTCTACCGGTGGCGTGGGCGATGTAACCTCCCTGATGCTCGGCCCGATGGTGGCAGCCTGTGGCGGCTACGTGCCAATGATCTCCGGACGCGGTCTGGGCCACACCGGCGGCACCCTCGACAAGCTAGAAGCTATTCCCGGCTTTGACATCTTCCCAAGCGATAGCCGCTTCCGGGACATTATTAAGGACGTTGGCGTCGCGATTATCGGCCAGACCAGCTCCCTCGCTCCGGCGGACAAGCGCTTTTACGCCACCCGCGATATTACCGCCACGGTTGACTCTATTCCGCTGATCACCGCCTCTATTCTGGCGAAAAAGCTGGCGGAAGGGCTGGATGCGCTGGTAATGGATGTGAAAGTGGGCAGTGGGGCGTTTATGCCAACCTATGAACTGTCTGAAGCACTGGCCGAAGCCATCGTTGGCGTTGCTAACGGCGCAGGCGTACGTACCACGGCCCTGCTGACCGATATGAACCAGGTCCTGGCCTCCAGTGCCGGTAACGCGGTGGAAGTGCGCGAGGCGGTGCAGTTCCTGACCGGTGAATACCGCAATCCGCGCCTGCTCGATGTCACCATGGCGCTGTGCGTGGAGATGCTGATCTCCGGCAAGCTTGCCCGCGACGACGCCGAAGCCCGCCAGCAGCTGCAGGCGGTGCTGGACAACGGCAAAGCGGCAGAGGTCTTTGGCCGGATGGTGGCTGCGCAAAAAGGCCCCGCTGACTTCGTAGAAAACTACGCAAAATACCTGCCGACGGCGACCCTCAGCAAGGCGGTATACGCCGATACCGAAGGGTTTGTCTCGGCGATGGATACCCGTGCGCTGGGCATGGCGGTGGTGTCGATGGGCGGCGGTCGTCGCCAGGCTTCCGACAGCATCGACTACAGCGTCGGCTTTACCGATATGGCGCGTCTGGGGGACAGCATTGACGGCCAGCGACCGCTGGCGGTGATCCACGCCAAAGACGAGGCCAGCTGGCAGGAAGCGGCGAAAGCCGTGAAGTCCGCCGTCACGTTAGACGATCAAGCTCCCGAAACCACGCCAACCGTCTATCGTCGTATTACTGAATAGCTGTATACTGATCTGATCGATTTAATTTGAAGCACTAGTACGGAGAAAATATGAAACGTGCATTTATTATGGTGCTGGACTCTTTCGGCATCGGCGCTACCGAAGATGCGGACCGTTTTGGTGATGCAGGCTCTGATACGCTCGGCCATATTGCCGAAGCCTGTGCCAAAGGCGAAGCTAACACCGGCCGTCAAGGCCCGCTGAACCTGCCTAATTTAACCCGTCTGGGCCTGGCGAAGGCGCATGAAGGCTCAACCGGCACTATTCCTGCGGGGATGGACGGTAACGCAGAGATCGCTGGCGCTTACGCCTGGGCGCATGAGCTCTCTTCCGGGAAAGATACACCGTCGGGCCACTGGGAGATTGCCGGCGTGCCGGTTCTCTTTGACTGGGGCTACTTTTCCGATACCGAGAACAGCTTCCCACAGGAACTGCTCGACAAGCTGGTAGAGCGCGCCGGGCTGCCGGGCTATCTGGGCAACTGCCACTCCTCCGGGACGGTGATTCTGGATCAGCTCGGTGAAGAGCATATGAAAACCGGCAAGCCGATTTTCTACACCTCTGCGGACTCGGTGTTCCAGATCGCCTGCCATGAAGAGACCTATGGCCTGGATAAACTCTACGAGCTGTGCGAAATCGCCCGTGAAGAGCTGACCGAGGGCGGCTACAACATCGGCCGCGTGATTGCGCGTCCGTTTGTAGGCGACAAAGCAGGTCACTTCCAGCGTACCGGTAACCGTCACGATCTGGCGGTAGAGCCGCCGGCTCCGACCGTTCTGCAGAAGCTGGTAGAAGAGAAAGATGGCCAGGTGGTATCGGTAGGCAAAATCGCCGATATCTATGCCCACGTCGGTATCACTAAAAAAGTGAAAGCCACCGGCCTGGACGCGCTGTTTGACGCCACCGTGAAAGAGATGAAGGAAGCGGGGGATAACACTATCGTGTTTACCAACTTCGTTGACTTCGACTCCTCCTGGGGACATCGCCGGGATGTATCAGGCTACGCGGGCGGCCTTGAGCTGTTCGACCGTCGCCTGCCGGAGCTGTTAGCGCTGGTGGAAGAGGGGGACATCATCATCCTCACCGCCGACCACGGCTGCGACCCGACCTGGACCGGTACAGACCACACCCGCGAGCATATCCCGGTGCTGATCTACGGCCCGAACGTCAAGCCTGGCTCGCTGGGCCACCGTGACACCTTCGCGGATATCGGCCAGACGCTGGCATCGTATTTCGGTACGTCGCCAATGGAATATGGCAAGAATATGCTGTAATGCTTTTGCCCGGCGGCGCTGCGCTTGCCGGGCCTACGCATCCTGTAGGCCGGATAAGGCGTAGCCGCCATCCGGTGCAAAAATGTAAAAAAAGGAATGAAAATGGCTACCCCACACATTAACGCCGAGATGGGCGATTTTGCTGACGTTGTGCTGATGCCGGGCGATCCGCTGCGTGCCAAACATATCGCGGAAACCTTCTTTGAAGACGTGCGCGAAGTAAACAACGTACGCGGGATGCTGGGCTACACCGGCACCTATAAAGGCCGTAAGATCTCCGTGATGGGCCACGGGATGGGTATTCCGTCCTGCTCTATCTATACCAAAGAGCTGATCACCGATTTTGGCGTGAAGAAGATCATCCGCGTAGGCTCCTGCGGCGCGGTACGCGCTGACGTTAAGCTGCGTGACGTGGTGATCGGCATGGGTGCCTGCACCGACTCCAAGGTGAACCGTCTGCGCTTTAAGGATCATGACTTTGCGGCGATTGCCGACTTTGACATGGTGCGCAACGCGGTAGACGCGGCTAAAGCGCTGGGCGTTGACGCCCGCGTCGGCAACATCTTCTCTGCCGATCTCTTCTATACGCCGGATCCGACCATGTTCGACGTCATGGAAAAATATGGCATTCTCGGCGTGGAGATGGAAGCGGCAGGGATCTACGGCGTAGCGGCAGAGTTCGGTGCGAAAGCGCTGACTATCTGCACCGTCTCCGACCATATTCGTACTCACGAGCAGACTACCGCTGCCGAACGTCAGACGACCTTCAACGATATGATTAAGATCGCGCTGGAGTCCGTACTGCTGGGCGACAAAGAGTAAGTTTGCTCTCGCCCGGCGCGCTGTGCTGGACGGGCCTGCGAAACCTGTAGGCCCGGTAAGCGTAGCGCCACCGGGCGTTTCCGTTATCTGACCGCGTTACCCATCCATTCCGCTAGCTCCCGCAGCTCTCTCTCCTGCTCGGGAAAATCCCCTATTAGCGCATCGCATGCCTGCTGCAGCCTGGCCGCACGATAAGGACAGCCCTGCAGACTCGCCGCCAGCGCTTCCAGCGGTGCCGGGTTCAGGCTGTCGGTAAAGATCTGCGCGCGCGTGATATGTCCTCGCTCGACGTCGAAATGCAGCTCAACCCCACCCCAGGTGAAGCGTTCATCCAGCAGATGGCTGAACGAGGGGGCCTGACCAAAGTTCCACTCCCAGCTGCTCTGGCGGGCAAAGGTGTCGGCAAAGTTCGGCAGATCCGGCGTCTTGTCCGGAGAGATAATCTCCGCCGCGACGCGCTCGCCGTAGTGGGCAAAAAAGGCCTCGGTGACCGCGGCGCAGATCGCCTCATGGGTGATGCCCGGCAGCAGATCGACCAGGTTCGCCACCCGTCCGCGCACCGAGGTAATGCCCTTGGCCTGGAGCTTTTTCTTATCGGGGTTAAGGTAGTTCGCCAGCCGGCTCAGATCGGCATTAAGCAGCAGCGTTCCGTGGTGAAAGCCACGATCCGGCGTCTCGCGATAGGCCGAACCGGAGACTTTGCGATCGCCCTCCGCCGTTTTGACCACCAGATCGTTACGTCCCGAGGCTTCCGCCGCTACGCCCAGGGCGTTGAGGGCGTTGAGCACAATGTGGGTAGAGATGGTTTTGTCATACTCCGGCTTACCTGCCATAAAGGTAAAGCAGGTATTGCCAAGATCGTGAAACACCGCGCCGCCGCCGCTGCTGCGCCGGGCGAGGCGGACGTTATCCTCCTCCATGCGCCGGGTATTGCACTCTTTCCACGGGTTTTGCGCCCGGCCAATCACCACCGTATCGGCGTTGCGCCACAGAAAGAGCACGCGCTGGGTGGCGGGCATCTGACGGAAGATAGACTCCTCTACCGCCAGGTTAAACCAGGGATCGTACGAATCAGAGATAAGCAGACGTAATGTGGACATGGCAGCTTTCCTTTTCTTTATTTGTCCCCATATTAACGACAAAGCGGCGCGTATGCATACCCGGCCTACGGCTCGCGTTTCTCGCTCTCTTCCTCTTCCGGTACCGACCGGCTGGCAGTGAGCAGAAAGGGTGACTGCTGCCAGCGGGTTCGCTTGCCCTGTAGCAGCGTACGGGTCAGCACCACGCCAATTGCCAGCGACAGGAGCAGCATCAGGCGGAGGATATTTGTGGTATTATCGACCTGTTTTGCTTCGGTCGGTAAGGTATGGGTGTCGAGCGTCAGACGCAGGTAGCCGAGCGGGCCATTTTTCCCCTGTATGGGTTCAACAATCTGCTGGTTGAAGTAGCCGCCAGCTTTTTTTCCGTCCAGCGCCAAACGGTCGCGGACGTCGACGCTCTCTCCTGAACGTGCAATCAGATCGCCCTGCTCATCGTAGACGCCTGCGTCAAGAATGCGGCTCCCTTCGGTGAGCTGGCGCAGCAGCGCGCTAATCGGCTTCTCGTCCGGCGTTTCGCTGCGCATCAGCGGCGTGAGGTTCAGGGTCACCTGGTGCGCCAGGGTACGGGCCAGCTCTTCAAACTGCGGGTTACGCGCCCGCTGGTGGCTCTGGCTAAACCACGATGCCCCCTGCATCAGCGCCACCAGCAGGGCGAGACAGATGAGCACAATTACAGCGCGATGCAGCCGGAATCTCAGTTTTGCGCGGGCCATATTCTTACCTGATGAAAATTTGAGGTTAGCATGTTGCCAGAAGCGATGATTACAGGGTAGCCTCATGCGTTATTTTTACCCGGATGCGTTTGGCCGCACGTGTTTTTACAGGAGCTTTAATGTCTAACAGTTTAACCTGGCGCGACCTGCCCGAAGCCGTTTCTCAGTGGCCTGGGCTGCCGCTCTCTTTAAGCGGCGACGAGGTGATGCCGCTCGATTATCACGCGGGTCGCAGCGGCTGGCTGCTCTATGGCCGCAGTCTGGATAAACAGCGCCTGACGGCGTATCAGCGCTCCCTTGGCGCGGCGATGGTGATCGTCGCGGCCTGGTGCGTCGAGGATTATCAGGTGATCCGCCTGGCCGGATCGCTGACGCCGCGGGCGACGCGTCTGGCGCACGAGGCCGGTCTGGACGTTGCGCCGCTGGGTAAGATCCCGCACCTGCGCACGCCGGGTCTGCTGGTGATGGACATGGACTCCACCGCGATCCAGATCGAGTGCATCGATGAGATCGCCAAACTGGCGGGCACCGGTGAGATGGTCGCCGAGGTGACCGAGCGGGCGATGCGCGGCGAGCTGGACTTTACCGCCAGCCTGCGCAGCCGCGTCGGCACCCTCCAGGGGGCGGATGCCAGCATTCTGCACCAGGTACGCGACGGCCTGCCGCTGATGCCGGGCCTGACCCAGCTGGTGCTGAAGCTGGAGACCCTGGGCTGGAAGGTGGCTATCGCCTCTGGCGGCTTCACCTTCTTTGCTGACTACCTGCGCGACAGGCTGCATCTGACCGCTGCCGTGGCGAACGAGCTGGAGATTGTCGACGGCAAGCTGACCGGCCACGTGGTGGGTGACATTGTGGATGCGCAGTACAAGGCGGCTACGCTGCTGCGCCTGGCGCAGGAGTACGATATCCCGCTGGCGCAAACCGTCGCGATCGGCGACGGTGCTAACGATCTGCCGATGATCAAAGCGGCAGGGCTGGGGATCGCCTATCACGCGAAACCCAAAGTGAATGAGAAGACGGAAGTCACTATCCGTCACGCTGACCTGATGGGCGTTTTCTGTATCCTGTCGGGCAGTCTGAACCAGAACTAACGAGGTAAACGTGGCGAAAGCTCCAAAACGCGCATTTGTCTGTAATGAGTGCGGTGCGGATTATCCGCGCTGGCAGGGGCAGTGCAGCGCCTGTCAGGCATGGAACACCATCACCGAGGTGCGCGTTGCGGCGTCTCCAACGGTTGCGCGCAACGAACGGCTGAGCGGCTATGCCGGTAACGCAGGCGTGTCGAAGGTGCAGAAGCTGTCAGAGATTAGCCTGGAAGAGCTGCCGCGCTTCTCCACCGGCTTTAAAGAGTTTGACCGCGTTCTGGGCGGTGGCGTCGTGCCGGGCAGCGCGATCCTGATCGGCGGCAACCCTGGGGCGGGCAAGTCGACGCTGCTGCTGCAAACCCTGTGCAAGCTCTCCGAAAACATGAAGACGCTGTACGTCACCGGGGAGGAGTCACTCCAGCAGGTGGCGATGCGCGCCCATCGGCTGGGGCTGCCGACTACGAACCTGAACATGCTCTCTGAAACCAGCATCGAGCAGATCTGCATGATTGCTGACGAAGAGCTGCCGAAACTGATGGTCATCGACTCGATCCAGGTGATGCACATGGCGGATATCCAGTCGTCGCCGGGCAGCGTGGCCCAGGTGCGTGAGACGGCGGCCTACCTGACGCGCTTCGCCAAGACGCGCGGCGTCGCCATCGTGATGGTGGGTCACGTTACCAAAGATGGCTCGCTGGCGGGGCCGAAGGTGCTGGAGCACTGCATCGACTGTTCGGTGCTGCTGGACGGCGACGCCGACTCGCGCTTCCGTACCCTGCGCAGCCACAAAAACCGCTTCGGTGCGGTGAACGAGCTGGGCGTCTTTGCCATGACTGAACAGGGCCTGCGCGAGGTCAGCAACCCGTCGGCCATCTTCCTCAGCCGGGGCGACGAAGTCACCTCTGGCAGCTCGGTAATGGTAGTCTGGGAGGGCACCCGTCCGCTGCTGGTGGAGATCCAGGCCCTGGTCGATCAGTCGATGATGGCCAACCCGCGCCGCGTGGCGGTGGGTCTGGAGCAGAACCGGCTGGCGATCCTGCTGGCGGTGCTGCATCGCCACGGTGGATTGCAGATGGCGGATCAGGATGTCTTTGTGAACGTCGTCGGTGGGGTAAAAGTCACCGAGACCAGCGCCGACCTGGCGCTGCTGCTGGCGATGGTCTCCAGCCTGCGCGACCGCCCGCTGCCGGACGATCTGGTGGTATTTGGCGAAGTAGGGCTGGCCGGGGAGATCCGTCCGGTGCCGAGCGGCCAGGAGCGTATCTCCGAGGCGGCGAAGCACGGCTTCAAACGGGCTATTGTTCCTGCCGCCAACGTACCGAAAAAACCACCGGCCGGGATGCAGGTGTTTGGCGTGAAAAAATTGGCCGATGCGCTAAGCGTCTTTGACGACTTATAATTACCACTACGATTTTGCAGGAGGCACCGTAATTTATGTCGTCATTTGACTATCTGAAAACCGCCATCCGCCAGAAGGGCTGCACATTACAGCAGGTGGCGGAGGCGAGCGGCATGACCAAGGGCTACCTAAGCCAGCTGCTCAACGCCAAGATCAAAAGCCCCAGCGCACAGAAGCTGGAGGCGCTGCACCGCTTCCTCGGACTGGCGTTTCCCCGGCAGCAGAAAAATATCGGCGTGGTGTTTGGCAAGTTTTACCCGCTGCACACCGGCCATATCTATCTGCTGCAGCGTGCCTGCAGCCAGGTAGATGAGCTGCATGTCATCATGGGCTACGACGAGACCCGCGACCGGGCGCTGTTTGAGGAGAGCGCCATGTCCCAGCAGCCCACGGTGCCCGACCGTCTGCGCTGGCTGCTACAGACCTTCAAATACCAAAAGAATATCCGCATCCACGCCTTTAACGAAGAGGGGATGGAGCCTTACCCGCACGGCTGGGACGTGTGGAGTAAAGGCATCAAAGCCTTTATGGATGAGAAGGGGATCCAGCCCAACTGGATCTACACCTCCGAAGAGGCGGATGCCGAGCAGTACGAGAAGCATCTCGACATCGAGACGGTGCTGATCGATCCCAAACGTACCTTTATGAATATCAGCGGCGGGCAGATCCGCGCTAACCCGTTCCGCTACTGGGAGTACATTCCCACCGAGGTGAAGCCGTTCTTTGTACGCACGGTGGCCATTCTCGGCGGCGAGTCGAGCGGCAAGTCGACGCTGGTGAATAAGCTCGCCAACATCTTCAATACCACCAGCGCATGGGAGTACGGGCGCGACTACGTCTTCTCCCATCTTGGCGGTGATGAGATGGCCCTCCAGTACTCCGACTACGACAAGATCGCCCTCGGCCAGGCACAGTACATCGACTTTGCGGTGAAGTACGCCAACAAGGTGGCCTTTATCGATACCGATTTCGTGACTACCCAGGCGTTCTGCAAAAAGTATGAGGGGCGCGAGCACCCGTTCGTGCAGGCGCTGATCGACGAGTACCGCTTCGATCTGGTGATCCTGCTGGAGAACAATACCCCGTGGGTCGCCGACGGCCTGCGCAGTCTCGGCAGCTCGGTGGATCGCAAAACCTTCCAGAGCATGCTGGTCGCAATGCTTAACGACAATGGGATCGACTTTATCCACGTCGAAGAGTCAGACTACGACGGGCGTTTTCTGCGCTGCGTGGAGCTGGTAAAAGAGATGATGGGCGAGCAGGGATAAAAAAACGGCCTTCCGAGGAAGGCCGCTATTATTACTTGGCGATACGTTTGTACTTGATACGCTTCGGCTCCAGCGCGTCCGCGCCGAGGGTGCGTTTCTTGTACTCTTCGTACTCGGTGAAGTTACCTTCGAAGAACTCCACTTTACCTTCGTCCTGGTAGTCCAGAATGTGGGTAGCGATACGGTCGAGGAACCAACGGTCGTGCGAGATCACCATCGCGCAGCCCGGGAACTCCAGCATGGCGTTTTCCAGCGCGCGCAGGGTTTCGATATCCAGGTCGTTGGTCGGTTCATCGAGCAGCAGCACGTTACCGCCAACCTGCAGCAGCTTGGCCAGGTGCAGACGGCCACGCTCACCGCCGGACAGTTCGCCTACGCGTTTGCCCTGATCGACACCTTTGAAGTTAAAGCGGCCCACGTAGGCGCGGCTTGGCATCTCGGTGTTGCCGATCTTCATGATATCCAGCCCGCCGGACACTTCTTCCCACACGGTTTTGCTGTTATCCATGGCGTCACGGAACTGATCCACGGAGGCCAGCTTGACGGTTTCACCCAGGGTGATGGTACCGCTGTCAGGCTGTTCCTGACCGGACATCATGCGGAACAGGGTAGATTTACCCGCGCCGTTCGGACCGATGATGCCGACGATAGCCCCTTTCGGTACTGAGAAGCTCAGATCGTCAATCAGCACGCGGTCGCCGTAGGATTTACGCAGGTTGCTCACCTCAACGACTTTATCCCCCAGACGTGCGCCAGGCGGAATAAACAGTTCGTTGGTTTCGTTACGCTTCTGGTATTCGGTGTTGTTCAGCTCTTCAAAGCGGGCCAGTCGGGCTTTGCCCTTGGACTGACGGCCTTTGGCACCCTGACGCACCCACTCCAGCTCTTTCTCAATGGATTTACGGCGGGCCGCTTCCTGAGAGGCTTCCTGGGCCAGGCGCTGATCTTTCTGCTCCAGCCAGGAGGAGTAGTTACCCTCCCACGGAATACCTTCACCACGGTCAAGCTCAAGGATCCAGCCAGCAACGTTATCGAGGAAGTAACGGTCGTGGGTAATGGCCACCACGGTGCCTTCGAAGTCGTGCAGGAAGCGTTCCAGCCAGGCTACGGACTCGGCGTCCAGGTGGTTGGTCGGTTCGTCGAGCAGCAGCATGTCTGGTTTTTCCAGCAGCAGGCGGCACAGCGCCACGCGGCGGCGTTCACCCCCGGAGAGCTTCTCAACTTTTGCATCCCAATCCGGCAGACGCAGGGCGTCGGCCGCGCGCTCCAGCTGCACGTTCAGGTTGTGGCCGTCGTGGGCCTGGATGATCTCTTCAAACTTGCCCTGCTGGGCCGCGAGCTTATCGAAGTCAGCGTCCGGCTCTGCGTACTTAGCGTACACCTCGTCGAGGCCTTTCAGGGCGTTCACCACCTCGGCCACGGCTTCTTCAATGGATTCGCGCACGGTGTGCTCTGGGTTCAGCTTCGGCTCCTGCGGCAGGTAGCCGATTTTCAGACCGGGCTGCGGGCGGGCTTCACCTTCGATGTCGGTATCGATGCCGGCCATAATGCGCAGCAGGGTGGACTTACCCGCACCGTTGAGACCGAGGACGCCAATTTTTGCGCCCGGGAAGAAGCTCAGCGAGATATTTTTCAGAATATGACGTTTCGGCGGAACCACTTTGCCGACACGATGCATGGTATAAACGAATTGAGCCACGTTGGACTTCGCCTCTTTTATCGTAATGTGAATGGTACTCAGCTGCCGAGTGTAGCGGTTTTTGGGGTGCAATCCCAGCCAGCTGCGTCACGAGTGTTAAATCAGACTCAAAAGTAAAAAAGTGTTCAGCGCGTGGCGAATTCGCTTATGCCTGGTTAGCATGAAGAGGTTATGCGCCAACAAATTTATTTCTAAGGAGAAAGTGCCTGTGAATGCTAAACCTGTCGCCTGGCGACTGCTGGCCGTCGGCTGCTGCATGCTGACGGTAAGCGGCCTGGCACGCGCTGACTCATTGGATGAGCAGCGAAACCGCTATGCACAAATCAAGCAGGCGTGGGACAACAAGCAGATGGACGTCGTGGCGCAGCTGATGCCCGAGCTCAAGGACTATCCTCTCTATCCCTATCTGGAGTACCGCCAGATCAACAGCGATCTGATGAACCAGCCAGCCATTGCGGTGACCAACTTTGTACAGGCCAACCCAACGCTGCCCCCCGCCCGCAACCTGAAGTCGCGCTTTGTTAACGAGCTGGCGCGCCGGGAGGACTGGCGCGGCCTGCTGGCGTTTAGCCCGGACAAGCCCGCGACCACCGAAGCGCAGTGCAACTACTACTACGCTAAATGGAACACCGCCCAGCCGGACGCGGCGTGGGAGGGGGCAAAGACGCTCTGGTTGACTGGAAAGAGCCAGCCTAACGCCTGCGATCGGCTGTTTGGGGCGTGGCGCGCCTCCGGCACGCAGGATCCGCTGGCCTTCCTTGAACGCATCCGGCTGGCAATGAAGGCAGGCAATACCCGCCTCGTTCTCCTGCTGGCGAACCAGATGCCCAGCGAATACCAGACCATCTCCAGCGCCATTATCGATCTGGCAAACGATCCCAACAGCGTGTTGACCTTCGCGCGCACCACCGGCGCGACCGACTTTACCCGGCAGATGGTCCAGGAGGCGTTTGAGAGCGTCGCCCGTCAGGACGTAGAAAACGCGCGCCTGATGATCCCATCTCTGGCCTCGGCGCAGCAGCTCAACGAGGAGCAGACTCAGGCGCTGCGGGATATTGTCGTCTGGCGGCTGATGGGCAACGACATCACTGAGGAGCAGGCGCGCTGGCGCGACGATGCCATTATGCGCTCCCAGTCAACGGCGCTGGTAGAGCGCCGGGTACGACTGGCGTTAGGTACAGGCGATCGCCAGGGGCTCAATACCTGGCTGGCCCGTCTGCCCATGGAGGCGAAAGAGAAAGAGGAGTGGCGCTACTGGCAGGCCGATCTGCTGCTGGAGCGCGGCCGGGAGGAGGAAGCCAATACTATCCTGCACGATCTGATGCAGAAGCGCGGCTTCTACCCCATGGTCGCCGCGCAGCGCCTTGGCGAAGAGTATCAGCTAAAGATCGACAAGGCGTCAGGCGAGCCGGATCCGCAGCTGGTGCAGAGTCCAGAGATGGCGCGGGTACGCGAACTCATGTTCTGGGGCCTTGATAACACCGCACGCAGCGAGTGGGCCAACCTGGTCACCGGCCGCACGCCGCAGGAGCAGGCCCAGCTGGCGCGCTACGCCTACGATCGCCAGTGGTGGGATCTGGGCGTGCAGGCGACCATTGCTGGGAAGCTTTGGGATCAGCTGCAGGAGCGCTTCCCGCTGGCCTGGCGCGATCTCTTTGAACGCTATACCAGCGGCAAGGATATTCCTCAGAGCTATGCGATGGCGATTGCCCGCCAGGAGAGCGCCTGGAATCCAAAGGCGCGCTCACCGGTTGGCGCCAGCGGTCTGATGCAGGTGATGCCGGGCACGGCAACGCATACGGTACAGATGTTCAATATTACGGGCTACAGCGATCCTGCCCAGCTGCTGGATCCGCAGACCAATATTGATATCGGCACCAGCTACCTGCAATACGTCTATAACCAGTTCGGTAATAACCGCATCTTTGCATCGGCGGCCTATAACGCCGGGCCTGGACGGGTGCGGACCTGGCTTGGCAACAGCGCCGGACGCATTGACGCGGTAGCGTTTGTGGAGAGCATTCCCTTCTCAGAGACGCGGGGCTATGTGAAAAACGTGCTGGCCTATGATGCCTATTACCGCTACTTCCTGGGTGGGAAACCGACTCTGCTAACCGCCACGGAGTGGGGCCGCCGTTACTGATCCGGCGGTTTGTGTTATGCTGTTGTACTCGTCAACGAGTATGGCAGCCTAACATGACCCAGCAATCCCCTTATTCAGCAGAAGTAGCCGAACAGCGTCATCAGGAGTGGTTGCGCTTCGTCGAACTGCTCCAGCACGCCTATGACCAGGATCTGCACCTGCCGCTGCTTAATCTGATGTTGACCCCCGACGAGCGCGAAGCGCTGGGCACGCGGGTACGCATTATTGAGGAGCTTCTGCGCGGTGAAATGAGCCAGCGGGAGCTTAAAAACGAGCTGGGTACCGGCATCGCGACCATTACCCGTGGCTCTAATAGCCTGAAAGCCGCCCCGCCAGAGCTGCGTCTGTGGCTGGAGAAGGCGCTGCTGAAGGGCTAGCGGTACGCCGCATGGTGAAACGGGCTCAGGGCCAGAATCACCGCCTGATGGTAGACGCTGCTCCGCGTCAGCACGCCGTGGGTGAAGACGCCTATCGCCCCCTCTTTACGTCCAATCTCATCAATACCGGTGACCTCTGACATCACCGGCCCGAGCGCCTCTCCGGCACGCACGCGGCTCAGTATGGCCGCCGGCAGCGGCAGGGTGGCGGAACGCGCTTCGCCGCGCTGCTCCCGGCTCTCTATCACCACCCAGCTAAAGGTGCTGTCCTCATCTATTCCTGCTTCAATGGCCACCCAGAAGTCGGCGTCGGGACGCGCCTGACGGGCATTCTCCACGCGGTTACGTGCGCCAGTCCGCGTTTCTGTGCTGCCAAGCGGCTGTTCTGGTACGCCGCTCTCGACGGCCACGGACTCGATATGGCAGGATCCTTCGCCGAAAATCTCGCTAAACGCGTGCAGAATCGCCTTAATTTTGGCGGGATTGGTGGTAGCTGAGATAACATGGTGCATAATCTAAACAACTCATATAAAAAATTTCATCGCAGTATAACGGATAAAAAGCATGTTACAGGTATACCTTGTTCGCCACGGTGAAACGCAGTGGAACGCCGAGCGTCGTATTCAGGGCCAGTCAGACAGTCCGCTGACGGCCAAAGGGGAGCAGCAGGCACGCCAGGTGGCCGAACGCGCGAAAGCGCTGGGGATCACCCACGTTATCGCCAGCGATCTGGGGCGCACGCAGCGCACGGCAGAGATCATTGCCGACTACTGCGGGTGTGAGATTTCGTTGGATGCCCGCCTGCGCGAGCTGGATATGGGGGTGCTGGAGCGACGTCCTATCGATTCGCTGACCGAGGAAGAGGAGCAGTGGCGTCGTCAGCTGGTCAACGGCACCTCCGATGGCCGTATTCCCGACGGAGAGTCGATGCAGGAGCTCAGCGATCGTATGCATGCGGTGCTGGCCACCTGCCTCGACCTGCCGGAAGGCAGCCGCCCGCTGCTGGTTAGCCATGGTATGGCGCTGGGCTGTCTGGTCAGCACTATCCTTGGCCTGCCCGCCTGGGCAGAGCGTCGGCTGCGTCTGCGCAACTGCTCTATCTCGCGCATTGATTATCAGCAGAGCCCGTGGCTAGCCTCAGGCTGGGTCGTGGAGACAGCGGGTGACGTTGCACATCTTGATGCGCCCGCGCTGGACGAGCTGCAGCGTTAACGCCGGACAGGGATCAGATATTCGCAGCGAAGATACAGCGGTGGTGTCTGGTTCCTGGCTTCATCACGTGGGAAGAAACGTTCGATATCCAGTCCTTTGCGCCGGGTGAGGTTGAGCATCGGCATACAGGTGCCGTAGATCGTTAAGATAAACTGCTGGAGCCCGGTGCCCGGTCCTTCATAGGTAAACATCACGTACTCACCGCTCTGCAACACCAGAGGAAAAGCACCTTGCAGATGGCCATTTGCCATCTCTGGGGTGACGGCTGTAGTGTAGAGCACCTCCTGCTCGTCATCCTTCTCCAGGCTGGGACGCGGCTCATGCAGACCGTACAGCTCAGCGGGCAGAGAAGGCGAGCTGCCTAAAAACTCACGCCAGAAGTGGATCCGCATCTCATGCCGGAAGGCGGAGATCTCTTCCAGCGAGCAGGTGTAGCTCTGAGTGATCCCCCGGAGCGGCGTTTCGGGCAGGGTCACAAATTCATGTTTTGGCAGCGTAAACTCGCCCAGGTGCAGCGGCGGGCGAATGCCCGACGCGCTCCAGTCAGGGGAGCGGCGATAGGTCGCGGGTGTTACGCCAAACTGTTTCTTAAATGCGCGGGTAAAGGTCTGCTGGGAGTCAAAACGATACTGCAGGGCAATATCGAGGATCGGACGGGCGGTCAGGCGCAGCGCCACGGCAGACTTTGAAAGTCGACGTGCGCGGATATAGGCCCCGATGGCCAGACCGGTGACATCCCTGAACATTCTTTGCAGATGCCACTTGGAATAACCTGCTTTGATCGCCACATTATTCAGAGCCAGCGGTTGATCGAGGTGATCCTCCAGCCAGTCAAGTAGATCGCGAATAATCCCAGCCTGATCCATACAGTATCCTCATCCTTAAAACGGTCGAACTCAATAGCGGAGTTGAGCGAATAATATCATTCCCTGCTATTTTAGCATTCAGTGTTTTTTTTGAGTAAGCGTGCGCTTTTAAAGAGAAGCAGCGCAAAAAATCTTAACCACTTGAATTGTAAGTATTTAGTTGTACAGGAAAAATAGTAACATAACGTAATATTCAAATATGGTAACAATATGAAATACAAGTGCTTAGCAATACTCTTCGCGCTGGGTCTCGTAGGCCAGGCTGCGCAGGCTGAAGAGATTGGGTCGGTTGATACCGTCTTTAAAGTCTTCGGACCGGATCATAAAATTGTGGTTGAAGCCTTTGACGATCCCGATGTTAAAAACGTGACATGCTATATCAGCCGGGCGAAAACCGGCGGTATCAAGGGCGGGTTAGGGCTGGCAGAGGATACCTCTGACGCAGCGATCTCCTGTCAGCAGGTAGGGCCGATTGAGCTGAGTGAGAAGGTGAAGAGCGGGAAAGCGCAGGGAGAGGTGGTATTCCAGAAACGTACCTCACTGGTCTTCAAGAAGCTGCAGGTGGTACGTTTCTACGACGCGAAGCGCAACACGCTGGCCTACCTTGCCTACTCCGATAAGGTCGTAGAAGGATCGCCGAAGAACGCGCTAAGCGCCGTGCCGATTATGCCGTGGCATTGATTGCAGGTAGTGACCGTAGGCCGGGCAAACGCAGTGCCGCCCGGCATTACAGTGACTGAGCGTTACTCCTGCAGATCGCCGCAGAAGCGGTAGCCTTCGCCGTGAATAGTGGCGATGATCTCCGGCGTATCCGGCGTCGATTCGAAATGCTTACGAATGCGGCGGATAGTGACGTCAACAGTACGATCGTGCGGCTTCAGCTCGCGACCGGTCATCTTCTTCAGCAGATCGGCACGGGTCTGGATCTTGCCCGGGTTTTCGCAGAAGTGCAGCATGGCGCGAAACTCGCTGCGCGGCAGTTTGTACTGCTCGCCGTTCGGGCTAATCAGCGAGCGGCTGTTGATATCCAGCTCCCAGCCGTTGAATTTATAGCTGTCAACGCTGCGGCGCTCTTCGCTCACCGTACCCAGGTTCATGGTACGGGAGAGGAGGTTGCGCGCGCGAATGGTCAATTCGCGTGGGTTAAACGGTTTGGTGATGTAATCATCCGCGCCAATCTCGAGGCCGAGGATCTTATCGACTTCGTTATCACGGCCTGTGAGGAACATCAGGGCGACGTCTGCCTGTTCGCGCAGTTCACGCGCCAGCAGCAGGCCGTTTTTGCCCGGCAGGTTGATATCCATGATCACCAGGTTGATATCGTTATCAGAAAGAATCTGATGCATTTCAGCGCCATCAGTCGCTTCAAAGACATCGTATCCTTCTGCTTCGAAAATGCTCTTCAACGTGTTGCGAGTAACTAACTCGTCTTCAACAATAAGAATGTGCGGGGTCTGCATGTTTGCTACCTAAATGGCCAACTAAATCGAAACAGGAAGTACAAAAGTCCCTGACCTGCCTGATGCATGTCGCAAATTAACATGAACGGCGTAACATGACTAAAGTACGTAAATGGCGTTCTTGATGCACTTTCCATCAACGTCAACAACATCATTAGCTTGGTCGTGGGTACATACTCCCTTTGGACCCGACAGTGTCAAAAACGGTTGTCATCCTACCCATTTTAACAGCAACATAACAGGTTAAGACGCACCGGACACCCAATAAAACTACGATTGGTTGACATATATCAAGTTCAATTGTAGCACGTTAACAGTTTGATGAAATCATCGCATCTTATTACTAGCGTTTATAACATCTTTTCAATAAACAGATAGTTACAGGCGTTAATTAATGAATTTGCTGAATCCACCAGCGGGTTGGGCTCTTCAGGCAGATTATCATGTGTTACAGAGGGATAATCCTGTTCTGTTAACATACTGGCTGCTAATTACCCCCGTAAACAGTTTAGTAATTTTTAAGCATTACCTGATGCAAATTCAGTGATTCATGTTACGTTTTTGTAAATTTGTGATGCGTAATAACTTGATGTTGATTGCCTTTTTAGCCCGCCATCGGGCACACCAGAGAGTAACCCATGCATGTAGCAATAGTACTCGTTTCACCCGCCAGGCCTGAAAACGTTGGCGCAGCGGCCCGGGCCATGAAGACCATGGGCTTTAGCGATCTGCGCATTGTAGACAGCGAAGCTCACCGGCAGGAGAGCGCGCGCTGGGTGGCGCACGGCTCTGGCGATATTATTGATAACGCACGGTTTTTCCCCACGCTCGCCGATGCCCTGACCGATATTGATTTTACGGTGGCCACTACCGCCCGCAACCGTGCAAAGTTTCACTACTACGCCACGCCCGCTGAACTGGTGCCGCTCATGCAGGAGAAGAGCCAGTGGATGGACCGCGCCGCGCTGGTGTTTGGCCGGGAAGATTCGGGTTTAACCAACGAGGAGCTGGCCCTGGCTGACATTCTCACCGGTGTACCCATGGTCGCCGATTATCCCTCGCTGAATCTTGGACAGGCTGTGATGGTTTACTGTTACCAGTTAGCACCGTTAATGCAACAGCGCAGCGAACCGGTAGTGGTCCAGCGTGAAGAGCAGCTCAAGGCGCTGCGTCTGCGGGCACGATCGCTGCTGGGGACGCTGGGCGTGGCGGATGACGTCAAATTAGCCGACTGGCTGGAGCAGCGGCTGGGTCTGTTTGAGCAGCGGGACACGGCGATGCTGCACCGTTTGCTGCACGATATCGAAAAAAAACTTGCAGAGTAATACGCTGTCATCATTTTTTATTATGGCAAAAGATGCTGATATCGCTTTTTCATCCGGTGAGAGTGCGGAGGAAAGTGCGGTCAGCGTAGCGCGACCTGCGCAGGCGATGAAAAGGGCAAAAAGCAAAAATTCATTGACTCAGGCAGGGATATACTTTAACCGTATAGCTATACAAGACAGACAGATAAATATAACAGAGCACACAACATCCATGAATCGCATCAGCACGCTGACAATTATTACCACCACCATTACCACAGGTAACGGTGCGGGCTGACGCGTACAGGAAACACAGAAAAAAGCCCGCACCTGAACAGTGCGGGCTTTTTTTTCGAGCAAAAATCAAGGGGTAATACCATGCGAGTGTTGAAGTTCGGCGGTACGTCAGTGGCAAATGCAGAACGTTTTCTGCGTGTTGCCGAGATTCTGGAGAGCAATGCCAGGCAGGGGCAGGTTGCAACCGTGCTGTCTGCCCCGGCCAAAATTACCAACCACCTGGTGGCGATGATTGAGAAGACCATCGGGGGCCAGGATGCCGTACCCAACATCAGCGACGCAGAGCATATTTTTGCCGACCTGCTTGCAGGCCTGGCCGAGGTTCAGCCCGGTTTCCCCCTTGCCCGGCTGAAACAGCAGGTTGAGCACGAGTTCGCGCAAATCAAACACGTTCTGCATGGGATTGCCCTGCTGGGCCAGTGCCCGGACAGCATCAACGCCGCCATCATCTGCCGAGGAGAGAAGCTCTCGATTGCCATTATGGCCGGGCTGCTGGAAGCCAGGGGGCATAAAGTCTCGGTGATCGATCCGGTAGAAAAATTGCTCGCCGTGGGCCACTACCTTGAATCTACCGTGGATATCGCCGAATCCACCCGTCGCATCGCCGCCAGCCAGATCCCCGCAGACCATATGATCCTGATGGCTGGCTTCACCGCAGGCAATGAGAAGGGCGAGCTGGTCGTGCTGGGGCGCAACGGCTCCGACTACTCTGCCGCCGTGCTGGCCGCCTGCCTGCGCGCCGACTGCTGTGAGATCTGGACCGACGTTGACGGCGTCTACACCTGCGACCCGCGTCAGGTGCCCGATGCCCGACTGCTGAAATCTATGTCTTACCAGGAGGCGATGGAGCTCTCCTACTTCGGCGCGAAGGTGCTGCACCCACGAACCATTACCCCTATCGCCCAGTTCCAGATCCCCTGCCTGATTAAAAATACCGGTAACCCGCAGGCGCCCGGGACGCTGATCGGTCCTACCTCCGATAACGACGGCCTGCCGGTTAAGGGGATTTCTAATCTCAATAACATGGCGATGTTCAGCGTCTCCGGCCCCGGTATGAAAGGGATGGTCGGGATGGCAGCGCGGGTGTTTGCCACCATGTCACGGGCCGGGATCTCGGTGGTGCTGATTACCCAGTCCTCGTCCGAGTACAGCATTAGCTTCTGCGTGCCGCAGGCCGACTGCGCCCGTGCGCGCCGGACGCTGGGGGATGAGTTCTACCTTGAGCTGAAAGAGGGGCTGCTGGAGCCGCTGGCGGTCATGGAACGGCTGGCGATTATCTCGGTGGTCGGCGACGGCATGCGTACTCTGCGTGGCATCTCGGCTAAATTCTTCGCCGCGCTGGCCCGCGCCAATATCAACATCGTGGCGATTGCTCAGGGCTCCTCTGAACGCTCCATCTCGGTGGTGGTCAGCAACGACGACGCCACAACCGGCGTACGCGTCACCCATCAGATGCTGTTCAACACCGACCAGGTGATTGAGGTGTTCGTGATTGGCGTCGGCGGCGTCGGTGGCGCGCTGCTGGAGCAGCTCAAGCGTCAGCAGAGCTGGCTGAAGGGCAAGCATATCGA
The DNA here is from genome assembly GCF_019880405.1 of Enterobacter sp. C2. Classification (NCBI taxonomy): domain Bacteria; kingdom Pseudomonadati; phylum Pseudomonadota; class Gammaproteobacteria; order Enterobacterales; family Enterobacteriaceae; genus Enterobacter; species Enterobacter sp. C2. Next base: position 3,623,672 of record NZ_CP082269.1, on the reverse strand, counting down.
TCTGCGGGTCTGTGGCGTAGCGAACTCAAAGGCGCTGCTGACGAACGTGCACGGCCTGAACCTGGATAACTGGCAGGCGGAGCTGGCGGAGGCGAAAGAGCCGTTTAACCTCGGCAGGCTGATCCGCCTGGTTAAAGAGTACCATCTGCTCAATCCGGTGATCGTGGATTGTACTTCCAACCAGACAATGGCCGATCAGTACGCCGACTTCCTGCGCGAAGGCTTCCACGTGGTGACGCCGAACAAGAAAGCCAACACCTCGTCGATGGCCTACTACCACCAGCTGCGCCACGCCGCCGCCGGGTCGCGCCGCAAGTTCCTGTACGACACCAACGTTGGGGCAGGGCTGCCGGTGATTGAAAACCTGCAAAACCTGCTCAACGCGGGCGATGAGCTACAGCGTTTTTCCGGGATCCTTTCCGGATCGCTATCCTTTATTTTCGGTAAGCTGGACGAAGGTATGAGCCTCTCGCAAGCGACCGGGATCGCACGGGATCTGGGCTATACCGAGCCGGATCCGCGGGACGATCTCTCCGGCATGGACGTGGCGCGCAAGCTGCTGATCCTCGCCCGCGAGACGGGGCGCGAGCTGGAGCTGACGGATATCGTTATCGAGCCGGTGCTGCCGGCAGGCTTTGACGACAGCGGCGACGTAAACAGCTTTATGGCCCGTCTGCCACAGCTTGATGACGCCTTTGCCGCTCGGGTGGCAAAGGCGCGCGATGAGGGTAACGTGCTGCGCTACGTAGGGAATATTGAAGAGGATGGCGTCTGCCGGGTGAAAATCGCCGAGGTAGACGGCAACGATCCGCTCTATAAAGTGAAAAACGGTGAGAACGCGCTGGCGTTCTACAGCCACTACTATCAACCGCTGCCGCTGGTGTTGCGCGGTTACGGTGCGGGCAACGATGTGACGGCGGCAGGCGTTTTTGCCGATCTGCTGCGCACCCTCTCATGGAAGTTAGGAGTTTAACATGGTGAAAGTGTATGCCCCGGCCTCCAGCGCCAATATGAGCGTTGGCTTCGACGTGCTTGGGGCGGCGGTAACGCCGGTAGATGGCACCCTGCTGGGCGACGTCGTCACGGTGGAGGCGGCCGATGGTTTTAGCCTGCACAATGTGGGGCGTTTTGCAGATAAGCTCCCCCCGGAGCCGCGGGAAAATATTGTCTATCAGTGCTGGGAGCGTTTCTGCCAGGAGCTGAATAAAACCATTCCGGTGACCATGACGCTGGAAAAAAATATGCCGATTGGCTCGGGGCTCGGCTCCAGCGCCTGCTCCGTGGTTGCCGCGCTGATGGCGATGAACGAGCACTGTGGTAAGCCGCTGAACGATACGCGCCTGCTGGCGCTGATGGGCGAGCTGGAGGGACGCATCTCCGGCAGCATTCATTACGATAACGTGGCCCCCTGTTTCCTCGGCGGCATGCAGTTGATGATCGAAGAGAACGGCATTATCAGCCAGCAGGTGCCAGGCTTTGATGAGTGGCTGTGGGTGCTGGCCTATCCGGGGATCAAGGTCTCCACGGCAGAGGCACGGGCGATTTTACCCGCACAGTATCGCCGTCAGGACTGCATTGCCCACGGGCGACATCTGGCTGGATTTATTCACGCCTGTTACTCTCGCCAGCCGCAGCTGGCCGCAAAGCTGATGAAAGACGTGATTGCCGAGCCGTACCGGGCCCGCCTGCTGCCGGGCTTTAAAGAGGCGCGTCAGGCGGTGGCAGAGATTGGTGCGCTGGCGAGCGGTATCTCCGGGTCGGGGCCGACGCTGTTCGCGCTCTGCGATCGGCCGGACACCGCGCAGCGCGTAGCAGATTGGTTGAGTAAACACTATCTGCAGAATCAGGAAGGCTTCGTTCATATTTGCCGGCTGGATACAGCGGGCGCACGCGTACTGGGATAATTAATGAAACTCTACAACCTTAAAGATCATAACGAGCAGGTCTCCTTTGCCCAGGCGGTAACGCAGGGGCTGGGTAAACAGCAGGGACTTTTCTTCCCTCACGATCTGCCCGAGTTCAACCTGACCGAAATCGACGAAATGCTGGAGCAGGATTTCGTTAGCCGTAGCGCAAAGATCCTCGCCGCCTTTATTGGCAATGAGATCCCCCAGGAGCTGCTGGAGGAGCGCGTGCGAGCGGCCTTTACCTTCCCCGCCCCGGTAAGCAAGGTTGAGGAGGACATCGGCTGTCTGGAGCTGTTCCACGGCCCGACGCTGGCGTTTAAAGACTTTGGCGGCCGCTTTATGGCGCAGATGCTGACCCACATTAGCGGCGATAAGCCCGTCACCATCCTGACCGCGACCTCCGGCGATACCGGCGCGGCGGTGGCGCACGCCTTCTATGGCCTGAAAAACGTTCGCGTGGTGATCCTCTACCCGCAGGGCAAAATCAGCCCGCTACAGGAGAAACTCTTCTGTACGCTAGGGGGCAACATCGAGACGGTGGCGATCGACGGCGACTTTGACGCTTGCCAGGCGCTGGTCAAGCAGGCTTTTGATGATGAAGAGCTGAAGCAGACTCTGGGGCTGAACTCGGCGAACTCCATCAACATCAGCCGCCTGCTGGCGCAGATCTGCTACTACTTCGAGGCGGTGGCGCAGCTGCCGCAGGAAGCGCGCAACCAGCTGGTGATCTCTGTACCCAGCGGAAACTTTGGCGATCTCACCGCAGGCCTGCTGGCGAAATCGCTGGGCCTGCCGGTGAAGCGCTTTATTGCTGCCACTAACGCCAACGACACCGTGCCGCGCTTCCTGAAAGCAGGGGAGTGGAGCCCGAATACGACCCAGGCAACGCTCTCCAACGCCATGGACGTTAGCCAGCCGAACAACTGGCCGCGCGTGGAGGAGCTGTTCCGCCGTAAGATCTGGCGTCTGAACGAGCTGGGCTATGCTGCTATCGATGACGAAGTGACTAAAGCCACCATGCTGGAGCTGAAAGAGAAGGGGTATCTCTCCGAACCGCACGCGGCAGTGGCCTACCGCGCCCTGCGCGACCAGCTGCATCCGGGCGAGTACGGCCTGTTCCTCGGCACCGCGCATCCGGCGAAATTCAAAGAGAGCGTCGAGTCGATCCTTGGCGATACGCTGGATCTGCCTGCCGCGCTGGCTGAGCGCGCCGAGCTGCCGCTGCTCTCCCACAGCCTGCCTGCTGATTTTGCCGCCCTGCGCGCGCTGATGATGCAAAAAGCGTAAAGGTAACTGCTCTCTCTCCAGGCCCGGTAAGGCGTCGCCGCCGCCGGGCTTTCGGCGCGGTGTTTAACCTTCGCGACGCTTAAAGACCAGCTCGTTCTTTTTCGACATCTCTTCATCAAAGACGTAGCCGTCCACATCAAATGCCTTAAGCTGCTCCGGCGTCGTCAGACGGTTTTCAATGATGTAGCGGCTCATTAGCCCGCGCGCTTTCTTGGCATAGAAGCTAATCACCTTAAAGACACCGTTTTTCTCATCGAGGAACACCGGTTTCACGATCTCGCCAGCCAGCAGCTTCGGCTTCACCGCACGGAAGTACTCATCCGACGCCAGGTTAACGATGATGTTATTGCCCTGCGCCGCCAGCGCCTCGTTGAGCGTGTGGGTGATGGTCTCTCCCCAGAATTGATACAGATCGCTGCCTTTTGGGTTCTGCAGGCGAATGCCCATCTCAAGACGGTAGGGCTGCATCAGATCGAGCGGGCGTAGCACGCCGTAGAGGCCGGAGAGCATCCGCAGATGCTGCTGGGCAAAGGTAAAATCGTCGTCGCTGAAGGTCTCGGCCTGCATACCGGCATAGACATCGCCCTTAAAGGCGAGGATAGCCTGACGGGCGTTATCCGGCGTGAAGTCCGGCTGCCAGTCGTGAAAGCGCGTGGCGTTAAGATCCGCCAGCTTATCGCTGATACCCATCAGGGTCTTGATTTGCGGCGCGGAGAGCTTGCGGGCAACGTCAATCAGCTGTTGGGCGTGATCCAGCAGCACCGGCTGCGTATAGCGCTGGGTTGCCAGCGGGCTTTGGTAATCCAGCGTCTTGGCCGGCGAGATCAGAATCAGCATGTCCACTCCTCAGGAAAATATGCGCAGACTGTCGCAAAAAAACGGACTTTAGCAAAAAAAGCGCCTGCGTTGATCGATAGTTGCGATTGCTGCCCTAGCGGTCCGGCAGGTTGTCCCACGCACCAGGAGCGAGCTGGCGTTGGATCTCCGGGTAGCGCTGGGGATTAAACACTGGCCGCACCCCCAGCCTGCGCTGGCGCAGGTAGTCATTGGCGATAATTCTTACCACCGGCGACAGCAGCAGGATGGCGCTGAGGTTAACAATCGCTATTAGCGCCATCATCACGTCCGCCATCTGCCAGACCATCGGCAGGCTCAGTAGCGATCCGGTTATCACCATTAGCAGCGTGCCGCCGCGCATCAGCCAGAGGTTGCGTCTGCTGTGCAGGCGCAAAAAGATCAGGTTATTTTCGGCATAGATGTAGTTCACCACGATGGTGGTAAAAGCAAACAGCGCGGTAATCACCGCGACAAACCCGGCGGCCCAGCTGCCGGTCAGGGAGACCATCGCCTGCTGCACCAGCTCAATGCCGTTGAGGGGAGTGTGCGCTGCCGACTCGTTGGCAAGCAGGACAATGAGCGCGCTGGCGGTACAGACGATAAGGGTATCGGTAAAGACGCCAATCATCTGTACGATCCCCTGCGCGGCCGGATGGGGAGGCCACGATGCCGCTGCGGCCGCCGCATTAGGCGTGGTGCCCATTCCCGCCTCGTTCGACAGAATGCCACGCTGAAAACCGCTGGTCAGCGCCTGGCTGACGGTATAGCCAAGCGCGCCCGCCGCCGCTTCGTGCCAGCCGAAGGCGCCTCGGAAGATGGCGTTGACGATGCCGGGCAGCTGCTCAACATGCCATGCGCCGATCAGCAGGCTGGCAAGCACCCACACGAGCATCATGGCCGGGACCAGCCACTGCATGATGCGGGCGACACCGCGTATGCCGAGCCTTATCGCCAGCAGCGTGGCGGCAGCCAAAAGCACACCGCTGAGCAGCTCCGGTATCTCCCAGGCGTAGCGCAGGGCATGGGCCACCGTGTTGGACTGGACGGTATTGAAAATGAGGCCATATACCAGCAGCAGAAAGAGGGCGAAAATAATGCCCAACCAGCGCATGCCGAGGCCGCGGGTGATATACCAGGCGGGGCCGCCGCGAAACTGGTTATGTTCATCACGCTCTTTATAGAGCTGCGCCAGCGCGCATTCGGCAAAAGTTGTTGCCATACCGAGCAGCGCAGAGACCCACATCCAGAACACGGCGCCCGGCCCACCGGCGGAGATGGCCAGCGCCACGCCCATCAGGTTGCCGTTGCCGGCGCGCGCCGCAAGACTGGCGCAGAGCGCCTGGAATGAGGTCAGGCCGCCAGGCTGGGGCGTCACGCTGTTTTTCAGACTTTTGCCGACGTGGCGCAGGTAGCGAAACTGAATAAACCCACTGCGCACGGTAAACCAGATCCCTGCTCCGATAAGCAGGTAGATCATCACCGATTCCCAGAGTATTTCATTGATAAATAGGAAAAAGTCTGGCATTCACATTCCTCTTGTTCATGCCGATCGGCTAGTGTAAGCGCTGCCCTATTTGGCGCGGCGCAACGCGTCGTCGATCGAGTCTACCATACTCCAGGATAGGGCACTGTCTGCGGTTGCGCTGACAGTGCGTCGTGATATCATCAGGGAAGACCGGTTACATCCCCCTAACAAGCTGTTTAAAGAGAAACACGATTATGACGGATAAATTGACCTCCCTGCGTCAGTTCACCACCGTGGTGGCCGACACCGGAGATATCGCGGCAATGAAGCTGTATCAGCCGCAGGATGCTACAACCAACCCTTCTCTGATCCTCAACGCAGCCCAGATCCCTGAATACCGCAAGCTGATTGACGATGCCGTAAGCTGGGCGAAAAGCCAGAGCAGCGACCGCGCGCAGCAGATCGTTGACGCCTCTGACAAACTGGCCGTGAACATCGGTCTGGAGATCCTGAAACTGGTGCCGGGCCGTATCTCTACTGAAGTAGACGCACGTCTCTCCTATGACACCGAAGGCTCCATTGCCAAAGCCAAGCGTCTGATCAAGCTCTACAACGACGCGGGTATCAGCAACGATCGCATCCTGATCAAGCTGGCCTCCACCTGGCAGGGCATCCGTGCCGCTGAGCAGCTGGAAAAAGAGGGCATCAACTGTAACCTGACCCTGCTGTTCTCCTTCGCTCAGGCGCGCGCCTGTGCTGAAGCGGGCGTGTTCCTGATTTCGCCGTTCGTTGGCCGTATTCTTGACTGGTACAAATCCAACACCGACAAGAAAGAGTACGCACCGGCAGAAGATCCGGGCGTGGTCTCCGTTACCGAAATCTACGAATACTACAAGCAGCACGGCTACGAGACCGTGGTAATGGGCGCAAGCTTCCGTAACGTTGGTGAAATCATTGAGCTGGCAGGCTGCGACCGTCTGACCATTGCGCCTGCGCTGCTGAAAGAGCTGGCAGAGAGCGAAGGTACGATTGAGCGTAAGCTCTCCTTCAGCGGTGAAGTGAAAGCGCGTCCGGAACGCATCACCGAAGCCGAGTTCCTGTGGGAACACAACCAGGATCCGATGGCGGTAGATAAGCTGGCGGACGGTATCCGCAAGTTTGCCGTGGACCAGGGTAAGCTGGAAGCCATGATCGGCGATCTGCTGTAATCCTGCTGCGTGGCCGGGTCTCCGGTCACGCTCCTGCTTTTCGAGCCTGTCTGTTATTCCCCTCTGCGTGTATCATTCCCGTATCGATATTGTTTGAACGGAAATACTATGAATACGTTACGCATCGGCTTAGTCTCTGTCTCTGACCGCGCCTCCAACGGGGTCTATCAGGATAAGGGTATTCCTGCCCTCGAAGCCTGGCTGGCCTCCGCCCTCGCGACCCCCTTTACTATTGAAACCCGTCTTATCCCGGACGAGCAGGCGATCATCGAGCAGACGCTGTGCGAGCTGGTGGATGAGATGAGCTGCCACCTGGTTCTGACCACCGGCGGCACGGGTCCTGCACGCCGGGATGTCACCCCCGACGCGACGCTGGCCGTTGCCGATCGCCAGATGCCGGGCTTTGGCGAACAGATGCGGCAGATCAGCCTGCACTTTGTCCCCACCGCGATCCTGTCGCGTCAGGTGGGCGTGATCCGCAAGCAGGCGCTGATCCTCAATCTTCCCGGCCAGCCGAAATCGATCCAGGAGACGCTGGAGGGCGTTAAAGAGAGTGACGGGAAGGTCGTTGTGCCAGGTATTTTTGCCAGTGTACCTTATTGTTTACAGCTTCTGGAGGGGCCCTATGTGGAAACCCACCCAGAAGTCGTAGCAGCTTTTCGGCCCAAGAGCGCCAGACGCGAAAAAATCTCCTGAATAGAGAGCTTTTATGGGATAAGCGCTGCAATAGGGGCGCTAAAGAGTGGCGTGCTGATTTTTTTACGGTATAGTAATTTTAAGTTTACATATACTGTAAAAAGTAAAATCATCCACCCCTCTTTGCACAGGGTTCGCTATGTCTGAAAACGCCCGCCCGCTAAATCGCCAGGATTATAAAACGCTCTCGCTCGCTGCCCTTGGCGGCGCGCTGGAGTTTTACGATTTCATCATCTTCGTCTTTTTTGCTGCCGTCGTCGGCGCGCTGTTCTTCCCGGCGGATATTCCCGAGTGGCTGCGTCAGGTCCAGACCTTCGGTATCTTTGCCGCAGGCTATCTGGCGCGACCGCTAGGCGGGATCATCATGGCGCACTTTGGCGATCTGGTCGGGCGTAAAAAGATGTTTACCCTGAGCATTCTGCTGATGGCGGTGCCAACCCTGGCGATTGGCCTGCTGCCCACCTACGCCTCTATCGGCATTGCCGCACCGCTGCTTCTGCTGCTGATGCGCCTTTTACAGGGCGCGGCGATCGGCGGCGAGGTGCCGGGCGCATGGGTCTTTGTTGCTGAGCACGTGCCTGCCCGCCGGATCGGCATCGCCTGCGGTACCCTGACGGCGGGACTGACCGTGGGCATCCTGCTGGGATCGGTAGTTGCTACGGTGGTGAACCGCACCATGACCCCGGAGATGCTGTACGACTTTGGCTGGCGTATTCCGTTCTTGCTGGGTGGGGCCTTTGGCCTGGTGGCGATGTATTTACGCCGCTGGTTGCAGGAAACACCGATCTTCCTTGAGATGCAGCAACGCAAAGCGCTGGCGCAGGAGCTACCGGTGAAGGCGGTGGTGGTGAAGCATAAGAGGGCGGTGGCGATCTCAATGCTGCTCACCTGGCTGCTCTCCGCCTGCATCGTGGTGGTGATCCTGATGTCGCCGGTGTGGCTGCAAAAGCAGTACGGACTTGCTCCGGCCCTGACCCTGCAGGCCAACAGCGTGGCGACCATTATGCTCTGCATTGGCTGTCTGCTGGCTGGGCTGGCGGCGGATCGCTTTGGAGCGAGCAGAACCTTTATCGTCGGCAGCATTCTGCTGGCCTGCACCAGCGGTATCTTCTATCACTTCGCCGGTACGCACCCGGAGCATCTCTCTCTGCTCTATGGCCTGGCGGGGCTGGGCGTCGGGGTCGTCGGCGCGGTGCCCTACGTCATGGTGCGGGCGTTTCCTGCTGAGGTGCGCTTTACCGGGATCTCCTTCTCCTACAACGTCTCTTACGCCATCTTTGGCGGACTGACGCCGATTGCGGTTACCCTACTGATGGGTGTCTCGCCGCTGGCTCCGGCCTGGTACGTGCTGGCGCTGGCGCTGGTGGGCTTAGCATTAGGGATCTGGCTGCGGCAGGATCTGAACTCGCAAGAAATTCCGCCGCGTGGTGAACTTAAGCAAACATCCTTATAGTTTTCCGCTAGCTGCGTTTTTTCCGAGCCTCTTCGCAAGGTATTCACCTCATTCTGACAAAAGCCAGAATGAGGTGAATACTCCGGGCAGGCTCAACGTAAAAGGAAAAAACATGGCAAGGATTTCGCCGTCTGCCCCTCACGACGCTGTGTTCAAACAATTTTTGACCCATCCTGAAACTGCGCGTGACTTTCTTGAAATCCATCTTCCCGAGCACCTTTTGAAGCTTTGCGATCTCAAATCATTACGTCTTGAATCAGGCAGTTTTATTGAGGAAAACTTACAGGCTCGCCATTCCGATGTAATTTGGTCAGTGCAAACCCGTTATGGTGCGGGCTACATCTATGCTTTGCTTGAGCACCAAAGTACCCCTGACAAACAGATGACCTTTCGACTTATGCGTTACGCATTGGCCGCAATGCAACGTCATCTGGATGCCGGCAATGAAGAATTACCGCTGGTGATCCCAATCCTGTTCTACCATGGAGCTGTAAGCCCGTATCCTTTCTCGATGTGCTGGTTAGATGCATTCGAAAATCCCATATTGGCACAGCAGCTATACGCCCAAGAATTTCTTTTGGTTGATGTTACGGTCATTCCCGACGATAGCATCCTGACTCATCGCAGAGTGGCGCTGCTTGAGTTTTTACAGAAACATATTCGTGCGCGGGATCTCATGGTATTTCATGAGCATTTGGTTTCCCTACTTTTAGAGGGATACACTACCGGACAGCAGCTCAGAAGTGCTATTAACTATCTTGTTCAGGCTGGAAATAGTGTAGATCAGGGTGCGCTAATTCGTTTGCTGGCGAAAAAAGCCCCGCAACATAAGGGTATTTTAATGACTATTGCAGAACAACTTAGACAGGAAGGCCACGGAGAAGGCGTCCTTGAAGGACGTCAGGAGGCCACAATTCGCATTGCTCTGGCTATGCTGAACCAGGGGATGGAGCGCGCACAGATCATACAGCTGACCGGCTTATCCGAAGAGGCGCTCGACGCGCTGGTACTCTCCTGAACAAATGAACGATGCTCCTGCGTTAACCGCTGGAGCATCGGATAGATTAGATCCTTTCGCCAATCGGCAGCACGGTACGGCCGTACTGCTCGTTCAGCACTTCACCCATTGCCAGATAGATCGCGCTTGCGCCGCAGACCAGACCAATCCAGCCTGCCACGTGCACGATGCTTTCGTTATCCACCAGGTGTCCAACGCACAGCAGTGCAAACAGCACCGTCAGGCTCAGGAACACGAACTGCAGCATACGTGCGCCTTTCAGCGTGCCGAAGAACATAAATAGGGTGAACACACCCCAGATCCCCAGGTAAACACCGAGGAAGTGCGCGTTGGCGGCATCCGCCAGGCCCATTTTTGGCATAATCAGGATCGCCACAAGGGTGAGCCAGAAAGAGCCGTAAGAGGTAAAGGCGGTTAAGCCAAAGGTGTTGCCTTTTTTATACTCCAGCAGCCCGGCAAAAATTTGCGCGATACCGCCGTAGAAAATGCCCATAGCCAGGATAATGCCATCCAGCGGGAACATGCCAATATTGTGCAGGTTAAGCAGAATAGTGGTCATGCCGAAGCCCATTAAGCCCAGCGGAGCCGGATTAGCCAACTTAGTGTCGCCCATAAATCCTCAAAAAAATCATCATAAAAATGGTGAAAGTAAAGGCCCCGCCACACGATAGTGGAGGCGGGGCGCGGCATCATAATGAGCGGCAATTACTCTGTCTATGATCTGAACAGGGTGAAGTGAAATATATTTTTGACGGTGGGATCACTCCTGTACGACGGCGGTGATCCGTCGTAGGCAGGCGATGTGCAGTACAGCGGGAATGGTGACGCGATAGGCGCTGCCGCTAACCGCTTTCACACCGTTTAGCGCCGCCCCCAGCGGGCCGCCAAGGCCCGCACCGCGCACCAGCCCGTGGCCGATGACGCTAACGGCGGCATGGGTACGCAGAATGCGGGTGAGCTGGCTGGAGAGCAGATGAGAAACCCCTTTCGCCAGCGCCGGATCCTTCATCAGCAACGGCAGCAGCTCCTCCAGCTCAGTGACTTTCGCCTCAACCTCCTGCAGAAACGCCTGCTGCTGCGCGGTATCCATCTTCTGCCAGGCGTTACGCAGAAAATGCGCCAGCAGATCCTGTTCAATCTCAAAGGTCGAGCTCTCTTTATCCGCCTTGAGCTTTAACCGTTTCGCCACGTCCAGCAAAATGGTCCGGTAAAGCTTGCCATGCCCACGCAGCTTATTGGCAATGCTGTCGCCACCGTAATGCTGTAGCTCACCAGCAATCAGCTGCCAGTTGCAGCGGTGCTGCTCGGGGTGCCCCTCCATTGCTCTGAATAGCTCATTATGCTGTAGGGTACCTGACAGCCGCGCCTTTCCCTTTTCGTTATGGGTAAGCAGACGCGTCAGCTCGGCCAGCTGATCCTCGCGGCAATGCTGCAGGAAATCCAAATCTTCGTCGTTTAGGTATCTGACGTTCATGGTGCGTTAAGTCCCATAAAAGAAGCGGCGAGGTTTAGTCATCGCCAATGATTTTTAGCGTTGCCATATCAGAGGAGTTCACCGTATGGCCAGAGAAGGTGATTTTTGCCACGCAGCGCTTGTTGTCATTATCGCTATTGATATTGATCCAGTCGGTAGTCTGTCCCTCTTGCAATGAAGAGGGCACACTCAGGCTCTGACTGGCGCTTTTTGCCGTTTTGAAATAGACGGATGCACCGCTCAGGTCGATATCGCCGTGTTCAGCGGTGAGCTGAATGCGCTTCACGACGCGACAAACCGGCATTTTTAGCGCCAGATCGCTGGTTTCATTTCTTGGCATAGCAATCACGCCCATCACTTTATGATCGTTGGCCTGCGCCGTACTGGTCAGCAGCATGCCAAGTATCAGGGAAGCCGCCAAAGATAATCGGGTTTTCATCATGTTCTATTACTCGGTTAAACCATTATTAGTCCGTCCCTATGATACCCCTTCAAATATAAAGCTTAATGCAACTAATCTTTTCTTTTTATTACAGTTTTTCGGTGAATAGTTTCTTGATTTTAATCAAGGAGGTGAATGCATAATTGGGATGCGGGCAGGAGGGCAAAAAAATTTTCGCGCGCCCCCCTTGATGCGTTGCGTTACGTCCCCATCTTGTAGTCAACCGAAGTGGTGAGTCTGAAAAAAAACAGTTCTGGGCAGTTGAAACCGCAACATTTGCCCTTATTACAGATTCACAACCACATGATGAACAAATTTTTAGTGGAGACGTTTAGATGGGTAAAATTATTGGTATCGACCTGGGTACTACCAACTCTTGTGTAGCGATTATGGATGGCACCACCGCACGTGTGCTGGAGAACGCCGAAGGCGATCGCACCACGCCGTCAATTATTGCCTATACCCAGGATGGTGAAACTCTGGTAGGCCAGCCGGCTAAACGTCAGGCAGTGACAAACCCGCAAAACACCCTGTTTGCGATTAAACGCCTGATCGGTCGCCGCTTCCAGGACGAAGAAGTGCAGCGTGATGAAGCCATCATGCCGTACAAAATCATTGCAGCCGACAACGGCGACGCATGGATTGATGTAAAAGGCCAGAAAATGGCACCGCCGCAGATCTCTGCTGAAGTGCTGAAAAAAATGAAGAAAACGGCTGAAGACTACCTGGGTGAGCCAGTGACCGAAGCGGTTATTACCGTTCCGGCTTACTTCAACGATGCTCAGCGCCAGGCGACGAAAGACGCTGGCCGTATCGCGGGTCTGGAAGTCAAACGTATCATCAACGAACCGACCGCAGCGGCACTGGCCTACGGTCTGGATAAAGAAGTTGGCAACCGCACTATCGCCGTATACGACCTCGGTGGCGGTACCTTCGATATCTCTATTATCGAAATCGACGAAGTTGACGGTGAGAAAACCTTCGAAGTGCTGGCAACCAACGGTGATACCCACCTGGGTGGTGAAGACTTCGACAGCCGTATGATCAACTACCTCGTTGAAGAGTTTAAGAAAGATCAGGGCATTGACCTGCGTAACGATCCGCTGGCGATGCAGCGCCTGAAAGAAGCCGCAGAGAAAGCGAAAATTGAGCTCTCCTCTGCGCAGCAGACCGACGTGAACCTGCCGTACATCACCGCAGACGCAACCGGTCCGAAACACATGAACATCAAAGTGACCCGTGCGAAACTGGAAAGCCTGGTAGAAGACCTGGTAAACCGTTCTATCGAGCCGCTGAAAGTTGCGCTGCAGGATGCGGGCCTCTCCGTCTCTGACGTGCAGGACGTGATCCTGGTCGGTGGCCAGACCCGTATGCCGATGGTGCAGAAGAAAGTTGCTGAGTTCTTTGGCAAAGAGCCGCGTAAAGACGTTAACCCGGACGAAGCCGTAGCTATCGGTGCTGCTGTTCAGGGCGGCGTACTGACCGGTGATGTGAAAGACGTTCTGCTGCTCGACGTGACTCCGCTCTCCCTGGGTATCGAAACCATGGGCGGCGTGATGACTGCGCTGATCGGCAAAAACACCACTATCCCGACCAAGCACAGCCAGGTGTTCTCTACTGCAGAAGACAACCAGTCTGCGGTAACCATCCATGTGCTGCAGGGTGAGCGTAAACGTGCAGGCGATAACAAGTCGCTGGGCCAGTTCAACCTCGACGGTATTAACCCGGCACCGCGCGGCATGCCGCAGATCGAAGTTACCTTCGACATCGACGCCGACGGTATTCTGCACGTTTCCGCGAAAGACAAAAACAGCGGCAAAGAGCAGAAGATCACCATCAAAGCCTCTTCTGGCCTCAACGAAGATGAGATCCAGAAAATGGTTCAGGATGCGGAAGCTAACGCCGAGTCTGACCGTAAGTTCGAAGAGCTGGTACAGACCCGCAACCAGGGTGACCACCTGCTGCACAGCACCCGTAAGCAGGTGACGGAAGCAGGCGATCAGCTGCCGGCTGAAGACAAAACCGCTATCGAGTCTGCGCTGAGCGCGCTGGAAACCTCACTGAAAGGTGAAGACAAAGCCGATATCGAAGCGAAAATGCAGGCGCTGGCCCAGGTTTCCCAGAAGCTGATGGAGATTGCTCAGCAGCAGCATGCCCAACAGCAGGCGGGTGGCGCTGACGCTTCTGCGAACAACGCGAAAGACGACGACGTGGTCGACGCTGAGTTCGAAGAAGTTAAAGACAAAAAATAATCGCCCTGATGTAGGGTAGAAAACCAGCACGGGCGTAGAGGTTTCCTCTCCGCCCGTGCTCGCATGTTAGGGGCAGATAAACAAATGGCAAAGCAAGACTATTACGAGATTTTAGGCGTTCCGAAAACAGCGGAAGAGCGTGAAATCAAAAAGGCCTATAAGCGTCTGGCAATGAAGTTCCACCCGGACCGCAACCAGGGCGATAAAGAGGCCGAAGCCAAATTTAAAGAGATTAAAGAAGCGTATGAAGTCCTGACCGATGCGCAAAAACGTGCGGCCTACGATCAGTACGGTCACGCGGCGTTTGAGCAGGGCGGCATGGGCGGCGGCGGCGGTTTTGGCGGCGGCGGCGCTGACTTTAGCGATATCTTTGGCGACGTATTCGGTGACATCTTTGGCGGCGGTCGCGGTCGCCAGCGCGCGTCGCGCGGGGCTGACCTGCGCTACAATATGGAGCTGACGCTGGAAGAGGCCGTACGCGGCGTCACCAAAGAGATCCGTATCCCGACCCTGGAAGAGTGCGACATCTGTCACGGCAGCGGCGCGAAAGCCGGTACTCAGCCGCAGACCTGTCCGACCTGTCACGGCTCCGGCCAGGTACAGATGCGCCAGGGCTTCTTTGCCGTACAGCAGACCTGTCCGCACTGTCAGGGCCGCGGTACGCTGATCAAAGATCCGTGCAACAAGTGCCACGGCCACGGCCGCGTTGAGAAGAGCAAAACCCTGTCCGTGAAGATCCCGGCAGGCGTCGATACCGGCGACCGTATTCGCCTCTCCGGCGAGGGCGAAGCTGGGGAGCATGGTGCACCGGCAGGCGATCTGTACGTTCAGGTACAGGTGAAGCAGCACCCGATTTTCGAGCGTGAAGGCAACAACCTCTACTGTGAAGTACCGATCAACTTTGCCATGGCGGCGCTGGGCGGTGAGATTGAGGTCCCGACGCTGGACGGTCGCGTCAACCTGAAGGTGCCGAGCGAAACCCAGACCGGCAAGCTGTTCCGCATGCGCGGCAAGGGCGTGAAGTCGGTGCGCGGCGGTGCGCAGGGCGATCTGCTGTGTCGCGTAGTGGTTGAGACGCCGGTGGGCCTCAACGAGAAGCAAAAGCAGCTGCTGAAGGATCTTCAGGAGAGCTTTGGTGGTCCGACGGGCGAACATAACAGCCCGCGCTCCAAAAGCTTCTTCGACGGCGTAAAGAAGTTCTTTGATGACCTGACGCGTTAAGCGTTAGCGTCTGCGTTCACGAAAGCCTGGGGTAACGCCCGGGCTTTTTCATTATTTCTGTCCCCTCGCAATCCAGACGGTTAAACTGTTTCAGACATTAAGTAAATTCTACAGAAGGAGCCGTTGTGAAACATTTGCGCCGCTTTATTAACAGCGATGCGTCCGGGGGCGTGACGCTTATCATTGCCGCCGTGCTGGCTATGCTTTGCGCCAACCTGGGTGCGACTCAAGAGGCCTACCGTGCTTTTCTCGACCTGCCGGTGCAGTTCAGGGCCGGGCCACTCGATATCAATAAGAACATGCTGCTGTTCATTAACGATGCGCTGATGGCCGTCTTCTTTCTGCTGATCGGTCTGGAGGTAAAGCGTGAGTTGGTGCAGGGGGCATTGGCCAGCCGTCACCAGGCGATATTTCCGGTGATTGCCGCCCTCGGCGGGATGGTTGTCCCGGCGCTAATTTTCCTGCTGTTTAACGCCCACGATCCGGTAGTCAGCCACGGTTGGGCAATCCCAACCGCGACCGATATCGCCTTTGCGCTGGGCGTGCTGGCGCTGCTGGGCAGCCGCATTCCGCCCGCGCTGAAGATCTTCCTGATGGCGCTGGCGATTATCGATGACCTGGGTGCCATCGTCATTATTGCTCTGTTCTATACCAGCGAGCTGTCGATGGTGTCGCTGGGCGTCGCTGCGCTGTCCATCGTGGTGCTGGCTGTCATGAACGCCCTCAACGTGCGGCGTACCGGCCTCTATATACTGGTTGGGCTGGTTCTCTGGACGGCGGTACTGAAGTCGGGCGTACATGCCACCATCGCCGGGGTGATCCTGGGGTTCTTTATCCCGCTAACGAAAGAAGAGGGGGTATCGCCCTCCCGCCAGCTGGAGCATGTGCTTCATCCGTGGGTTGGCTGGCTTATTCTGCCGCTGTTTGCTTTTGCAAATGCGGGAGTACCGTTACAGGATGTGACGCTGAGTGGGCTGGCCTCGATGCTGCCGCTGGGAATTATCGCCGGTCTGCTTATCGGCAAGCCGCTGGGCATTACGCTCTTTACCTGGCTGGCGCTGCGGATGAAGCTGGCGAAACTGCCTCATGGAACAGCCTTCAACCAGATAATGGCCGTCGGCGTGCTGTGCGGCATCGGTTTTACCATGTCTATCTTCATCACTAACCTGGCGTTTGACGGTATCGATCCTGAGCTGGTGGACTGGGCTAAGCTGGGTATTCTGACTGGCTCGCTGCTGTCGGCAGTGATTGGCTACTGCCTGCTGCGGGCGCGTTTTAAAGCGCCAGAGGCATAGTCCAGACGTAAAAAAACCCGCCTTGGCGGGTTTTTTTAACAAAGCTCAGCAGACGGGCGATTAAGCCAGTTTGTTGATCTGCGCGGTCAGGTTAGCCTTATGGCGCGCTGCTTTGTTTTTGTGGACCAGACCTTTAGCGGCCTGACGATCCACGATCGGTTGCATTTCGTTAAATGCTTTCTGTGCAGCTGCTTTGTCGCCAGCTTCAATCGCTGCGTATACTTTCTTGATGAAAGTACGCATCATAGAGCGACGGCTTGCGTTGTGCTTGCGTGCCTTTTCAGACTGAACGGCGCGCTTCTTAGCTGATTTGATATTAGCCAAGGTCCAACTCCCAAATATGATCTATGTGGACAATTCAAAGGCCGAGGAATATGCCCTTTCAGCCTTCTTTTGTCAATGGATTTGTGCAAATAAGCGGCGCTACGTTGCGACGCTCGTTACGTGTGATGGGGCAAGATTCTATCAGCTTGCTGGTCATGAATACAGCCTTTCTACGACAAAAATCACTGTGAAACACGACTTTTTCTTGAGTTAGGCAGGCAGCGCAATGAAATCCTTGGCGCTTTCTGTTTTACAAGGCCAATCGCCGGTTAACCTTAAACGCTGTACAAGGTATACTCGGACGATTTTCACTGTTTTGAGCCAGACATGAAGCTGATACGCGGCACACATAATCTCAGCCAGGCCCCGCAAGGGTGTGTGCTGACTATTGGTAATTTCGACGGCGTGCACCGGGGGCATCAGGCGCTGCTGCGCGGCCTGATCGCCGAAGGGCGTAAACGTGGCCTACCGGTGGTGGTGATGATTTTTGAACCCCAGCCGCTGGAGCTGTTCGCTGGCGATAAAGCCCCGGCCCGTCTGACACGTCTGCGTGAAAAGCTGCGCTATCTGGCCGAATGCGGCGTCGACTACGTGCTCTGCGTGCGCTTCGATCGCCGCTTTGCTGCCCTGACGGCGCAAAACTTTGTCAGCGACCTGCTGGTGGATCGCCTGGGCGTGCGCTTTCTTGCCGTCGGCGACGATTTCCGCTTTGGCGCTGGTCGGCAGGGCGATTTCTTGTTATTACAGAAGGCTGGCCTGGAGTACGGCTTTGACGTCACCAGCACCCAAACCTTCTGCGAAGACGGCGTGCGCATCAGCAGCACGGCGGTGCGCCAGGCGCTGGCGGATGACGACCTGCCGCTGGCCGAGAGCCTGCTAGGGCATCCGTTCTCTATCTCCGGCCGCGTCGTGCACGGCGACGCGCTGGGACGCACCATTGGCTTCCCGACGGCGAACGTGCCTCTACGCCGTCAGGTCTCCCCGGTAAAAGGGGTCTATGCGGTAGAAGTGATGGGTTTGGGCGATAAACCGCTGCCCGGCGTGGCCAATATTGGTACCCGCCCCACGGTCAAAGGCGTGCGCCAGCAGTTGGAAGTGCATCTGCTGGACGTTGTAATGGACCTCTATGGCCGCCATATAGAAGTAGTGCTGCGAAAAAAGATCCGCAGCGAAAAGCGATTTGCCTCGCTGGATGAGCTGAAGGCGCAAATTGCCAAAGATGAGTTAACCGCCCGCGAGTTATTTGGGTTATCAAACCTGGCGTAATGGCTAAACACGTTTTTAATTACGGAACCGAGAATCTGATGAGTGACTTTAAATCAACCCTGAATTTGCCGGAAACAGGGTTCCCGATGCGTGGCGATCTCGCCAAACGCGAACCGGGAATGCTGGCGCGTTGGAACGATGATGACCTGTACGGCATCATCCGTGCCGCGAAAAAAGGCAAAAAAACCTTCATTCTGCATGATGGCCCTCCTTATGCGAATGGCAGCATTCATATCGGTCACTCGGTTAACAAGATTCTGAAAGACATTATCGTTAAGTCCAAAGGGCTGACGGGCTTCGATTCGCCATATGTGCCGGGCTGGGACTGTCACGGTCTGCCGATTGAGCTGAAGGTTGAGCAGGAGTACGGCAAACCGGGTGAGAAGTTCACCGCCGCCGAGTTCCGCGCCAAGTGCCGCGAGTACGCTGCCGCACAGGTTAACGGCCAGCGCGAAGACTTTATCCGTCTGGGCGTGCTGGGCGACTGGGCGCATCCGTACCTGACCATGGATTTCAAAACCGAAGCCAACATCATCCGTGCGCTGGGCAAGATCATCGGCAACGGCCACCTGCACAAAGGCGCGAAGCCGGTGCACTGGTGCGTTGACTGCCGCTCTGCACTGGCAGAAGCGGAAGTGGAGTATTACGACAAAACCTCTCCGTCTATCGACGTGGCGTTCAATGCCGTCGATCAGGATGCGGTGAAAGCCAAATTTGGCGTGACGTCGGTAAATGGCCCAATCTCGCTGGTGATCTGGACCACTACCCCGTGGACGCTGCCGGCGAACCGCGCCATCTCCCTGGCGCCTGAGTTTGAGTATGCGCTGGTGCAGATCGACGGCCAGGCGCTGATCCTTGCCAAAGATCTGGTCGAGAGCGTGATGAAACGCATCGGCGTGGCGGAGTACAGCATCCTCGGCACGGTGAAAGGCAGCGAGCTGGAGCTGATGCGCTTTACCCATCCGTTTATGGGCTTTGACGTGCCAGCGATCCTTGGCGACCACGTGACCCTCGACGCCGGTACCGGTGCGGTGCATACCGCCCCTGGCCATGGCCCGGACGACTACGTGATCGGTCAGAAATATGGCCTGGAAACCGCGAATCCGGTGGGTCCAGACGGCTGCTATCTGCCGGGAACCTACCCGACGCTGGATGGTGTTAACGTCTTTAAAGCGAACAATATCATCACCGAACTGCTGACGGAGAAGGGCGCGCTGCTGCATCTGGAGAAGCTGGTTCACAGCTACCCGTGCTGCTGGCGTCACAAAACGCCGATCATCTTCCGCGCCACGCCGCAGTGGTTTATCAGCATGGATCAAAAAGGCCTGCGCGAGCAGTCTCTGAAAGAGATCAAAGGCGTGCAGTGGATCCCAGACTGGGGCCAGGCACGTATCGAGTCGATGGTTGCCAACCGTCCTGACTGGTGTATCTCTCGTCAGCGTACCTGGGGCGTCCCGATGTCGCTGTTCGTGCATAAGGATACCGAAGAGCTGCATCCGCGCACGCAGGAGCTGATCGAAGCGGTAGCGAAACGCGTAGAAGAGGATGGCATCCAGGCGTGGTGGGATCTCGATCCGCGCGACATCATGGGTGACGATGCCGATAACTACGTGAAGGTGCCGGATACTCTGGACGTCTGGTTCGACTCCGGCTCGACCCACTCCTCGGTCGTAGACGTGCGCCCTGAGTTTGCCGGTCACGCAGCGGATATGTATCTGGAAGGTTCTGACCAGCATCGCGGCTGGTTCATGTCCTCGCTGATGATCTCTACCGCCATGAAAGGCAAAGCGCCGTATCGTCAGGTGCTGACCCACGGCTTCACCGTGGACGGTCAGGGACGCAAGATGTCGAAATCCATCGGCAACACCGTCTCGCCGCAGGACGTCATGAACAAGCTGGGCGCGGATATTCTGCGTCTGTGGGTGGCCTCGACGGATTACACCGGCGAGATGGCGGTATCGGATGAGATCCTCAAGCGTGCCGCCGACAGCTATCGTCGTATCCGTAACACCGCGCGCTTCTTGCTGGCGAACCTCAATGGTTTCGATCCGGCAAAAGATATGGTGAAACCGGAAGAGATGGTGGTGCTGGATCGTTGGGCAGTAGGCTGTGCCCAGGCCGCGCAGGAGGATATCCTCAAGGCGTACGACTCTTACGACTTCCATGAAGTGGTGCAGCGCCTGATGCGCTTCTGCTCTATCGAGATGGGCTCGTTCTACCTCGACATCATCAAGGATCGTCAGTACACCGCGAAAGCCGACAGCGTTGCCCGTCGCAGCTGCCAGAGCGCGCTGTATCACATTGCCGAAGCGCTGGTGCGCTGGATGGCACCGATCATGTCCTTTACGGCCGATGAGATCTGGGGCTACCTGCCGGGCGAGCGCGAGCAGTATGTCTTTACCGGTGAGTGGTATGAAGGCCTGTTTGGCCTGGCCGAAACGGAAGCCATGAACGATGCTTACTGGAGCGAGCTGCTGAAGGTACGCGGCGAGGTAAACAAAGTTATCGAACAGGCGCGTGCCGACAAGAAGGTAGGCGGCTCGCTGGAAGCAGCGGTGACGCTCTATGCCGAGCCTGAGCTGGCGGCGAAGCTGACGGCGTTGGGCGATGAATTGCGATTCATCCTGTTGACCTCCGGTGCCGGAGTTGAGGACTATACTAACGCGCCGGCCGAAGCCCAGCAGAGCGAGCTGCTCAAAGGGCTGAAGGTGACGCTGAGCAAGGCCGAAGGTGAGAAGTGTCAGCGCTGCTGGCACTACACGACCGACGTCGGTAAGGTGGCGGAACACGCAGAAATTTGCGGACGCTGTGTGGTTAACGTCGCCGGTGACGGCGAAAAACGTAAGTTTGCCTGATGAGTAAACCGATCTTTTCAACAGGGCTACGCTGGCTGTGGCTGGTGGTAGTCGTGCTGATTATCGATCTGGGCAGCAAGTTCCTGATCCTCCAGAATTTCAATCTGGGGGAGACGGTCTCGCTGTTCCCGTCGCTTAATCTGCACTATGCGCGCAACTACGGCGCGGCGTTTAGCTTCCTCGCCGATAAAGGCGGCTGGCAGCGCTGGTTCTTCGCCGGGATCGCCATGGGTATCTGCGTAGTGCTGGCGGTGATGATGTATCGCGCCAGGGCCTCGCAGAAGCTGAACAACATCGCCTATGCGCTGATTATTGGCGGCGCGCTGGGCAATCTGTTTGACCGCCTTTGGCACGGCTTCGTGGTCGATATGATCGACTTCTACGTCGCCGACTGGCACTTCGCGACCTTTAACCTCGCCGATACGGCTATCTGTATTGGGGCGGCGTTGATCGTGCTGGAGGGCTTTTTGCCTTCGGCAGCGAAGAGAAAAGCGGCATAATCGTAGCGCAAAACCTGTAGGCCCGGTAAGCGTAGCGCCACCGGGCAAACACATTGGAAGGCCATATCTGCATGTCTAATTCTGTACAGAGCAACAGCGCGGTGCTGGTGCATTTCACGCTGAAGCTTGATGATGGCTCCGTTGCCGAATCTACCCGTAACAACGGCAAGCCGGCGCTGTTTCGCCTTGGCGACGGCTCGCTGTCGGAAGGGCTGGAGCAGCATCTGCTGGGACTGAAAGCCGGCGAGAAGCGTGCCTTTTCGCTGGAGCCGGATGCCGCCTTTGGTATCAGCAGCCCGGATCTGATCCAGTACTTCTCGCGTCGTGAGTTTATGGAGGCGGGCGAACCGGAAATGGGTGCAATCATGCTGTTTACCGCAATGGATGGCAGCGAAATGCCAGGCGTGATCCGTGAGATTAACGGCGATTCGATCACCGTTGACTTCAACCATCCGCTGGCCGATCGAACCGTTCATTTTGATATTGAAGTGCTGGAAGTCGATCCGGCACTGGAGGCATAAGATGCAGATCCTGTTGGCCAACCCGCGCGGCTTCTGCGCCGGGGTAGACCGCGCTATCAGCATTGTTGAGAACGCGCTGGCAATCTACGGCGCGCCAATTTACGTACGTCACGAAGTGGTGCATAACCGCTACGTTGTCGACAGCCTGCGCGAGCGCGGGGCGATCTTCATCGAGCAGATTAGCGAAGTGCCGGACGGTGCGATCTTGATCTTCTCCGCCCACGGCGTCTCCCAGGCGGTGCGTAACGAAGCGAAAAGCCGCGATCTGACGGTGTTTGACGCCACCTGTCCGCTGGTGACCAAGGTGCATATGGAAGTGGCACGCGCCAGCCGTCGCGGCGAAGAGTCGATCCTCATCGGTCACGCTGGCCATCCGGAAGTAGAGGGCACGATGGGCCAGTACAGCAACCCGAAAGGGGGCATGTACCTGGTGGAGTCGCCGGAGGATGTGCTGACGCTCATCGTCAAAGACGAAACCCGTCTGTCGTTTATGACCCAGACCACCCTGTCAGTGGATGATACCTCTGACGTCATCGACGCCCTGCGTAGCCGCTTCCCGAAAATCGTCGGGCCGCGTAAGGATGATATCTGCTACGCCACCACCAATCGCCAGGAGGCGGTGCGCGCGCTGGCCGAACAGGCTGACGTGGTGCTGGTGGTGGGATCGAAAAACTCCTCTAACTCCAACCGACTGGCGGAGCTGGCCCAGCGAATGGGGAAAGCGGCGTTTCTGATCGACGACGCGTCCGATATCCAGGAGAAGTGGGTGGCGAATGTCGCCTGCGTCGGCGTCACCGCCGGGGCCTCCGCGCCGGATATTCTGGTGCAGAACGTCATCGCGCGCCTGCAAGCGCTGGGCGGTGGGGAAGCCATTCCCCTTGAGGGCCGCGAAGAGAATATCGTCTTCGAGGTGCCAAAAGAGCTGCGTGTGGACGTGCGCGAAGTCGAGTAACCCTTAAACGATACCGGTGGGCATCTTTTCGGTCAGATAGCTAATCAGTGCCCGCATTTTTGCGGGCATATGTTTATTCCGCGTCCACAGTAGCCACAGCTCTCCAGAATAGGTGCTGATAAATTCCCACTCGGGCAGCACCTGCACAATCTCCCCACTCTCCAGCGCTTCGCGGGCGGTAAACAGCGGCAGGCTGCCAATGCCGATATGCTGCTTAACCGCATCCAGGCGCACGCCGGTATGGTTTGCCGCGTAGCGTCCCCGCGTCTGGACGGTCTCCAGCTTTTCCCGCAGACGAAATTTCCAGCGTGCGTCAGCAGGCGTTTCACCGAGAGAGATGCAGCTGTGACGACGCAGATCCTGTGGATGCGCGGGCGTTCCGTGCATGCGTAAATACTCAGGCGTGGCGCAGATCGCGTGGGTTACCGGCATCAGGGATTTACCGTACAGCCCTGGTGAAGGGGAGTCGGTGATACGCAGCGCCAGATCCACCCCGTCGTTAATTAAATCCACATAGCGATCCTCTAACCGCAGGGTAACGTCTATCTGTGGATAGCGGGCAAGAAACTCGGGCATCAGGGGGTGGATAACGAAGCGCCCCACGGCTTTCGGTACGCTCAGAGTAAGCTTGCCCTGCGCAACGGTTTGCAGGCTGCCGCCAGAGTCTAGCGCCTGCCTGGCGGCCTCCAGCATCTCCTGGGCATGCTCATAAACGGTTCTACCTGTCTCCGTTAGGGCCAGCTTGCGGGTAGTGCGATGCAGCAGCTTAGAGCCCATCTCCTGTTCAAGTCGGGAGACGCAGCGGCTAATAGCCGAGGGCGTTGCCCCGCTCGCTCGCGCCGCAGCGGAGAAGCTACCCTGTTCAATGATGGTCACAAAGGTCGCAAGATCGGGAAGCAGAAGTGGGTTCATTTGTGCCTGGTACGCAAAAGTGCAGTGATTGAAAAGGGAATTATCGTCCCGGAGATTATGAATATACTGTTCTCAGACAGAGGAGAGCAACCATGACTGAACGTCTTTATTACACCAGCGATGCGACTGAGGGTATTGCCCAGGTGCTCAGCTGTACCAGGGAGCCTGATGGCCGCTACGCCATCGAGCTGGATAAGACACTGTTTCATCCCCAGGGGGGAGGGCAGCCGGCCGACAGAGGCGAGATCGCTGGCATCCGCGTTGAGAGCGTCGTCCAGCGCGGAGAGAGCGTGCTACACATCCTGGCGGAACCGCTTGCCGTAGGCGAAGCGACGCTGCGGGTGGATGCAGAAACCCGCACGCTGCACTCGCGCTGGCACAGCGCGGGCCATCTGATCGGTTACGCGGCAGAGCGGCACGGCTGGCAGCCGATCAAGGCACATCACTGGCCGGGTGAGGGGAAGGTCACGTTTATTGCTGGCGAGGGAGCCGCCGTACCGGAGAGCGACATGCTCCTGACAACCATTGAGGCATGGATAAGCGCCGGGCTGCAGCGCCACGTGGCGTTCGAAAGCGATCGACGTAAGGTACGCTTTGGCGATCTGCCTGCCTATCTGTGCGGCGGTACGCATGTTCCTGACCTGCGAAATATTGATAAACTGGTCATTGGCAGCATTAAACAGAAGAAAGGCCAGCTTACCATCAGTTATCTCCTGCCCTAGCACTTTGCTGCCGCTCAGGCAGCAATCATGTCTTTTGCTGATACTTTCCGACGTTTATCATTAAATTCTAATTATCGGCGTTTTCGACTGGCGGCCCGTTAGTGGGCTGGTTAATCTGAAGGCGATTTATAGCATTTCATTAACAAAAGAGCACAACTATGCACGAAGCACAAATTCGCGTTGCCATTGCGGGCGCAGGTGGACGCATGGGCCGCCAGCTGATCCAGGCGGCGCTAAACATGGATGGCGTAACGCTGGGTGCGGCGCTGGAGCGAGAGGGATCGTCCCTGCTGGGCAGCGACGCCGGGGAGCTAGCGGGCGCGGGCAAATCAGGCGTGACGGTGAAGAGCAGCCTTGAGGCAGTAAAAGACGACTTTGATGTGTTTATCGATTTTACCCGCCCGGAAGGCACTCTGACCCATCTGGCCTTCTGCCGCCAGCATGGCAAAGGTATGGTTATTGGCACTACCGGCTTCGACGAGGCAGGCAAGCAGGCTATCAGCGACGCGGCGAAGACCATCGGCATTGTTTTTGCCGCTAACTTTAGCGTTGGGGTCAACGTCATGCTTAAGCTGCTGGAGAAAGCAGCCAAGGTGATGGGCGACTACACCGATATTGAAATTATTGAGGCGCATCATCGCCATAAAGTTGATGCTCCGTCAGGTACTGCGCTGGCCATGGGGGAAGCCATCGCCTACGCGCTGGATAAAGATTTGAAAGAGTGCGCCGTTTACAGTCGCGAAGGCTATACCGGTGAGCGTCAGCCGGGCACCATCGGTTTTGCCACCGTTCGCGCAGGTGACATCATTGGCGAGCATACCGCCATGTTTGCCGACGTGGGTGAGCGCATTGAGATTACTCACAAGGCTTCCAGCCGAATGACGTTTGCCAACGGTGCTGTTCGAGCTTCTTTGTGGCTTAAATCACAGAATAATGGCCTTTTTGATATGCGTGACGTGCTCGATCTCAACAATTTGTAGCGTTTATTACCCATCGTGATGTGGTTATTGTGATCGCAATGCTTTGATTACATGGGGCAATATTTTATTGCCCTTTTATTTTGCCTGTTTAATCCATTTTATGATTTTAAAGCGCTGTAACACTCTTTCTCGCTACTTTTTTTGGTAAAAAAAACCAGATTCTCACCCTCCATTCCTGTTTTTATCGTTACGTATAAAAAACTGAAATCCATCCAGGTACGCAAGCGTTTTCCTATGCAATTTATCTGGCTTTTTTGCATCTTAAGATGCACCTTATCTCTCAGGGTTGCAAAAAAGTAAGAAAAAGTGGTCAGGATGGTAGACTTTTAACAGGGTTGTCTCTAGAATGCCGCCGTTTGCCAAAAATACACCGGTAAGCAGATTTGCATTGATTTATGGCGTCAATATGAATTAATATGCAAATAAAGTGAGTGAATATTCTCTGGAGGGTGTTTTGATTAAGTCAGCGCTATTGGTTCTGGAAGACGGAACCCAGTTTCACGGTCGGGCCATAGGGGCAACAGGTTCGGCGGTTGGGGAAGTCGTTTTCAATACTTCAATGACCGGTTATCAAGAAATCCTTACTGATCCCTCCTATTCCCGCCAAATCGTCACTCTTACTTATCCCCATATTGGTAATGTCGGTACTAACGAAGCCGATGAAGAAGCGTCCCAGGTTCATGCTCAAGGCCTGATTATTCGTGACCTACCACTGATTGCCAGCAACTACCGCAATACCGAAGACCTCTCTTCTTACCTCAAGCGCCATAACATCGTGGCCATTGCCGATATCGATACCCGTAAGCTGACCCGTCTGCTGCGCGAGAAGGGTGCTCAGAACGGCTGCATCATCGCGGGCGACAGCCCGGATGCGGCGCTGGCTCTGGAGAAAGCGAAAACGTTCCCTGGTCTGAACGGGATGGATCTGGCGAAAGAGGTCACCACCGCTGAGTCCTACAGCTGGACCCAGGGAAGCTGGACGCTGGCCGGTGAGCTGCCGGAAGCGAAAAAAGAAGAGGAGCTGCCGTTCCACGTGGTGGCTTACGACTACGGCGCGAAGCGCAACATCCTGCGTATGCTGGTCGACAGAGGCTGCCGCCTGACGGTAGTCCCGGCGCAGACCCCGGCGGAAGAGGTCCTGAAGATGAACCCGGACGGTATTTTCCTCTCCAACGGCCCCGGTGACCCGGCCCCGTGCGACTACGCCATCGACGCTATCCAGGCCTTCCTGGCAACCGATATTCCGGTGTTTGGTATCTGCCTTGGCCATCAGCTGCTGGCTCTGGCGAGCGGTGCCAAAACCGTGAAGATGAAGTTTGGTCACCACGGCGGTAACCATCCGGTTAAAGATATTGATAACAACACGGTGATGATCACCGCGCAAAACCACGGTTTTGCGGTGGATGAGGCGACCATGCCAGCTAACCTGCGCGTCACGCATACGTCGCTGTTCGACGGTACCCTGCAGGGTATTCATCGTACCGATAAGCCAGCCTTCAGCTTCCAGGGGCACCCGGAAGCGAGCCCAGGCCCGCACGATGCTGCGCCGCTGTTCGATCACTTTATCGAATTGATTAAGCACTACCGTTCTACCGCCAAATAATCAGGAGCCGAGAAGACCATGCCAAAACGTACAGACATTAAAAGCATCCTGATCCTTGGCGCTGGCCCGATTGTTATCGGCCAGGCCTGCGAATTTGACTACTCCGGTGCCCAGGCGTGTAAAGCCCTGCGTGAAGAGGGTTATCGCGTCATCCTGGTTAACTCCAACCCGGCGACCATCATGACCGACCCGGAGATGGCGGACGCCACCTACATTGAGCCTATCCACTGGGAAGTGGTGCGCAAAATTATTGAAAAAGAGCGCCCGGATGCAGTGCTGCCAACCATGGGCGGCCAGACGGCGCTGAACTGTGCGCTGGAGCTGGAACGCCAGGGCGTGCTGGAAGAGTTTGGCGTGACCATGATCGGTGCGACCGCCGACGCGATTGATAAAGCCGAAGATCGCCGCCGTTTCGACGTCGCGATGAAGAAAATCGGCCTCGATACCGCCCGTTCCGGCATTGCGCACAACATGGAAGAGGCGCTGGCGGTTGCCGCTGACGTCGGCTATCCGTGCATTATTCGTCCCTCATTCACCATGGGCGGTACCGGCGGCGGTATCGCCTATAACCGCGAAGAGTTCGAAGAGATCTGCGCCCGCGGGCTGGATCTCTCCCCGACCAACGAGCTGCTGATTGACGAGTCGCTGATCGGCTGGAAAGAGTATGAGATGGAGGTGGTGCGCGATAAGAACGATAACTGCATTATCGTCTGCTCTATCGAAAACTTTGACGCCATGGGTATTCACACCGGTGACTCCATCACCGTGGCCCCGGCGCAGACCCTGACCGACAAAGAGTATCAGATCATGCGTAACGCCTCGATGGCGGTACTGCGTGAAATCGGCGTGGAAACCGGCGGCTCTAACGTTCAGTTCTCGGTGAACCCGAAAAACGGTCGCTTGATTGTTATCGAGATGAACCCGCGCGTCTCCCGCTCCTCGGCGCTGGCGTCAAAAGCCACCGGCTTCCCGATTGCTAAAGTGGCGGCCAAGCTGGCGGTGGGCTACACCCTCGACGAGCTGATGAACGATATCACCGGCGGCCGTACGCCAGCGTCGTTTGAGCCCTCTATCGACTACGTCGTCACGAAAATTCCGCGCTTCAACTTTGAGAAATTCGTCGGTGCCAACGACCGCCTGACCACCCAGATGAAGTCCGTGGGCGAAGTGATGGCCATTGGCCGCACCCAGCAGGAGTCGCTGCAGAAAGCGCTGCGCGGGCTGGAAGTGGGCGCGACCGGTTTTGACCCGAAGGTGAGCCTGGACGATCCGGAAGCGCTGACCAAAATTCGCCGCGAGCTGAAAGACGCGGGCGCAGAGCGTATCTGGTACATCGCGGATGCATTCCGTGCGGGCCTGTCGGTTGACGGCGTCTTTAACCTGACCAACGTTGACCGCTGGTTCCTGGTGCAAATTGAAGAGCTGGTGCGCCTGGAAGAGAAGGTGGCGGAAGTGGGCATTAACGGCCTCGACGCTGACTTCCTGCGCCAGCTGAAGCGCAAGGGCTTTGCCGATGCGCGTCTGGCCAAGCTGGCAGGCGTGCGTGAAGCAGAAGTCCGCAAGCTGCGTGAACAGTACAACCTGCACCCGGTCTACAAGCGTGTGGATACCTGTGCCGCAGAGTTCTCTACCGATACCGCCTACATGTACTCCACCTATGAAGAAGAGTGCGAGGCGAACCCGACTCAGGATCGTGACAAAATCATGGTGCTGGGCGGCGGGCCAAACCGTATCGGCCAGGGCATTGAGTTCGACTACTGCTGCGTACACGCCTCGCTGGCGCTGCGCGAAGACGGCTACGAGACCATCATGGTCAACTGTAACCCGGAAACCGTCTCCACCGATTATGACACCTCGGATCGTCTCTACTTCGAGCCGGTCACCCTGGAAGACGTGCTGGAGATTGTACGCATCGAGAAGCCGAAAGGCGTTATCGTTCAGTACGGCGGCCAGACTCCGCTGAAGCTGGCGCGTGCCCTGGAAGCCGCTGGCGTACCGGTTATCGGTACCAGCCCGGATGCTATCGACCGTGCCGAAGACCGCGAGCGCTTCCAGCAGGCGGTTGACCGTCTGAAGCTGAAGCAGCCGGCCAACGCCACCGTGACCGCGATTGAAATGGCGGTTGAGAAGGCGAAAGAGATTGGCTACCCGCTGGTGGTGCGTCCCTCCTACGTGCTGGGCGGCCGGGCGATGGAGATCGTCTACGACGAGATCGACCTGCGTCGCTACTTTATGACGGCGGTAAGCGTCTCCAACGACGCGCCGGTGCTGCTGGATCGCTTCCTCGACGATGCGGTAGAGGTGGACGTAGATGCCATCTGCGACGGCGAGATGGTGCTGATCGGCGGCATCATGGAGCATATCGAGCAGGCGGGCGTACACTCCGGTGACTCGGCCTGTTCACTCCCGGCCTATACCCTGAGCCAGGAGATCCAGGACGTGATGCGCCAGCAGGTGCAGAAGCTGGCCTTTGAGCTGCAGGTGCGTGGCCTGATGAACGTGCAGTTCGCGGTGAAGGACAACGAAGTCTACCTGATTGAAGTGAACCCACGCGCGGCGCGTACCGTGCCGTTCGTCTCCAAAGCCACCGGCGTGCCGCTGGCGAAGGTGGCTGCGCGAGTGATGGCAGGGAAATCCCTGACCGAGCAGGGCGTCACCAAAGAGATTATCCCGCCGTACTACTCGGTGAAAGAGGTGGTGCTGCCGTTCAACAAGTTCCCGGGCGTGGATCCGCTGTTAGGGCCAGAGATGCGCTCTACCGGTGAAGTGATGGGCGTGGGCCGCACCTTTGCCGAGGCGTTTGCCAAAGCGCAGTTGGGCAGTAACTCGACCATGAAGAAACAGGGCCGGGCGCTGCTCTCCGTACGCGAAGGCGACAAAGAGCGCGTCGTAGACCTGGCCGCCAAGCTGCTGAAGTTCGGCTTTGAGCTGGACGCCACTCACGGCACGGCGATTGTGCTGGGTGAAGCCGGTATCAACCCGCGTCTGGTGAACAAGGTGCATGAGGGGCGTCCGCACATTCAGGATCGTATCAAGAATGGCGAGTACACCTACATCATCAACACCACCGCAGGCCGTCAGGCGATTGAGGACTCCAAGCTGATCCGTCGCAGCGCCTTGCAGTACAAGGTGCACTACGACACCACGCTGAACGGCGGCTTCGCCACGGCGATGGCGCTGAATGCGGATGCCACCGAGAAAGTCACTTCGGTGCAGGAGATGCACGCGCAGATCGTTAAATAAGCGCCGGCAAATGTTACCCAAACCCGCTCCGGCGGGTTTTTTCATTTTACGCGTCGCGGGAGGCTACGCGGCAACGGATTATTGTTCGCTGCCTAAGAGTGTTCTGTATTTCCCTGATACATCAGGTAAATAGTCTACAGTTAATCAGGAAGACAACTGAAATTCACCTAAAAGCAGGGAGAACACCATGCAAAAGCGCATTCTCATTACGTCTATTTTGGCCGCAGCAACGTTATTTACCGTAGCAGGTTGTTCCTCTAATCAGGCTGTAAAAACCACCGATGGCAAAACCATTGTCACTGACGGAAAACCGAAGGTAGACAGTGACACCGGCATGGTGTCGTACAAAAATGCCGCAACGGGCCAGACAGAACAGATTAATCGCGACCAGCTGAAAAATATGAGCGAACTCGATAACTAATTCTGCACCGTCAGCGATACCGATCGTAGCCCGGCAGCATAATACTGCCGGGCTTTTTTATTATTACTGTCTGAATCATCACCCAGACGAATATATTTCCAATCGCTTCGCCGTTAGCATTTTAATATATTTTTGCGATATTAAATAATATATCGCTTCGCTACACTCCTCTCTCCACGATTAAAGGAGAGTGTTATGAAGAGGATTGCTGCTGTGCTGGTGCTGGGGGCCGTATCGCTTTCGCTGGTAGGCTGCTCCAGCGACTACATTATGTCGACCAAAACCGGCGAGATGATTGTTACCCAGGGCAAGCCTGAAATTGATAAAGATACCGGGATGACCCGCTACGTTGACCAGCAGGGCTATAGCCGGCAGATTAAAACCTCCGATGTCTCCCAGCTGATCGAAAAAGAGTAAGCAAAGCGAATCTTTCTTCTGTAAGCGCAACGATTAACTGTCTAAACTCACTGCAATTACAACAGTGCAGTTTAGACAGGTTAATTAATGATTCTAATTATTTATGCTCATCCCTATCCGCGGCATTCACACGCGAATAAGCGGATGCTTGAGCAGGCAGGAACCCTGGACGGCGTAGAAGTCCGTTCGCTTTACCAACTCTATCCCGACTTCAATATTGATATCGCCGCCGAACAGGGGGCTATATCCCGTGCCGATCTGGTGGTCTGGCAGCATCCTCTTCAGTGGTATAGCGTTCCGCCGCTGCTCAAGCTATGGATGGATAAAGTGCTCACGCACGGCTGGGCCTACGGCGAGGGTGGTACTGCACTGCACGGCAAACATCTGCTGTGGGCGGTGACCACCGGCGGCGGCGAGCACCACTTCGATATCGGATCGCATCCCGGCTTTGAGGCGCTGGCGCAGCCCCTGCAGGCCACGGCGATCTACTGCGGCATGAAGTGGCTAGCCCCTTTCTCGATGCATAACACTTTCGTAAACGATGATGAAACCCTGAATGCCAAGGCGCGTCACTACAAGCAGCGGCTGATGGAGTGGCAGGAGGTCAATCATGGATAGCCATACCCTGATACAAGCGCTGATCTATCTGGGATCGGCGGCGCTGATCGTGCCGATTGCGGTGCGGCTGGGCCTCGGCTCGGTGCTCGGCTATCTGATCGCGGGCTGTATTATTGGCCCGTGGGGGCTGCGGCTGGTCACCGATGCCGAGTCAATTCTGCACTTTGCTGAAATCGGCGTGGTGCTGATGCTGTTCGTCATCGGTCTTGAGCTGGATCCTCAGCGGCTGTGGAAGCTGCGGGCCTCGGTGTTTGGCGGTGGCGCATTGCAGATGCTGGTTTGCGGTCTGCTGCTGGGCGCGTTCTGTATGGCATTGGGCTTGCGCTGGCAGGTGGCGGTGCTGATCGGCCTGACGTTGGGACTCTCCTCGACGGCAATCGCAATGCAGGCAATGAACGAGCGTAACCTGATGGTCTCCCAGATGGGACGCAGCGCCTTTGCCGTTCTGCTGTTCCAGGATATCGCCGCCATTCCGCTGGTGGCGATGATCCCCCTGCTGGCGGCCAGCGGCGGAGCCACGACCCTGGGGGCCTTTACCCTCTCGGCGCTGAAGGTAGTCGCCGCGCTGGCTATCGTTGTGTTGATTGGCCGCTACGTTGCGCGTCCGGCGCTGCGCTTTGTCGCTCGCTCTGGCCTGCGGGAAGTCTTCAGCGCCGTGGCGCTGTTCCTGGTCTTTGGCTTCGGGCTATTGCTGGAGGAGGCCGGGCTGTCGATGGCAATGGGGGCATTCCTGGCCGGGGTACTGCTGGCGAGCTCCGAGTACCGCCACGCGCTGGAGAGCGATATCGAGCCGTTTAAAGGCCTGCTGCTGGGACTGTTCTTTATCGGCGTCGGCATGTCTATCGACTTCGGTACTCTTGTCACCCACCCGCTGCGCATTATCATCCTGCTGGTGGGCTTCCTGCTGATCAAAATCCTGATGCTGTGGCTGATTGCCCGCCCGTTAAAGGTGCCGAACAAGCAGCGGCGCTGGTTCGCGGTTCTGCTGGGGCAGGGGAGCGAATTTGCCTTCGTGGTGTTCGGCACGGCGCAAAGCGCTAACGTGCTGGATCCCGAGTGGGCCAAAGCGTTGACCCTGGCGGTGGCGCTCTCAATGGCCGCGACGCCGCTGCTGCTGGTGCTCCTCACGCGGCTTGATAACAAAACCACCGGTCAGCAGCAAGAAGCAGATGAGATTGATGAAGAGCAGCCGCGGGTCATTATTGCGGGCTTCGGCCGTTTTGGTCAGATTGCCGGTCGTCTGCTGCTCTCCAGCGGAGTGAAAATGGTCGTTCTCGATCACGATCCCGATCATATTGAAACCCTGCGCAAGTTTGGCATGAAGGTCTTCTATGGCGATGCGACCCG
Organism: Enterobacter sp. C2; assembly: GCF_019880405.1. Classification (NCBI taxonomy): domain Bacteria; kingdom Pseudomonadati; phylum Pseudomonadota; class Gammaproteobacteria; order Enterobacterales; family Enterobacteriaceae; genus Enterobacter; species Enterobacter sp. C2. Next base: position 3,590,436 of record NZ_CP082269.1, on the reverse strand, counting down.
CGTGGATCTGCTGGAGTCCGCCGGAGCAGGCAAGGCCGAGGTGCTGATCAACGCCATTGACGATCCCAAAGCCAACCTGCAACTCACCGAGCTGGCTAAAGAGCACTTCCCGCACCTGCAGATCGTTGCTCGTGCCCGCGACGTCGATCACTTTATCCGCCTGCGTCAGGCGGGCGTCGAGCGTCCGGAGCGTGAAACCTTTGAAGGCGCGCTGCGTACCGGCCGGCTGGCGCTGGAGGGGCTGGGGCTGGGAGAGTATGAGGCCCGGGAGCGCGCCGATCTGTTTCGCCGCTATAATTCAGACATGATAGAGGAGATGGCGCAGGGTGAAGATGATACCCAGGCGCGGGCGGCGGTGTTCAAACGCACCAGCGCCATGCTGACGGAGATCATCACCGAGGACCGGGCACACCTCTCTCATACTCAGCGGCACGGCTGGCAGGGCACGGAGGAGGGTAAACACTCCGGCGATGCCAGCGACGAGCCGCAGGCTAAGCCGACGGTTTAATCATCTCCGCTGGCGGTCCGGAGGCAACTGCGGGCCTGCCAGCAGAATGAAAAATTTTCGTTCTCTTTACCTTTCCGCCAGTCGACGAGCGTGTGTGCTTTCCGTATAGTGGCGACAATTTTTAGCTCCGGGATATATACAATGATCAGTCTGATTGCGGCGTTAGCGGTCGATCGCGTAATTGGTATGGAAAATGCCATGCCGTGGAATTTGCCTGCCGATCTCGCCTGGTTTAAACGCAATACCTTAAACAAGCCGGTGGTGATGGGTCGCCTGACCTGGGAGTCCATCGGGCGTCCGCTGCCGGGGCGTAAAAACATCGTCATTAGCAGCCAGCCGGGCAGCGACGATCGCGTTCAGTGGGTTAGCTCCATTGAGGACGCCATTGCCGCCTGCGGCGATGCAGAAGAGATTATGGTGATCGGTGGCGGGCGCATCTACGAGCAGTTTTTGCCCAAGGCCCAGCGTCTCTACCTGACGCATATCGATGCAGAAGTGGAAGGCGATACCCATTTCCCGGACTACGAGCCGGACGACTGGGAGTCGACCTTTAGCGAGTTTCACGATGCCGACGCGCAGAACTCCCACAGCTACTGCTTTGAGATCCTGGAGCGCCGTTAACGCGTAGCCTATAAAAAAGCCCGGTGGCGCTACGCTTACCGGGCCTACAGATTGTGACGATGTTGTGGCCCCAGCAAGCGCAGTGCCGCCGGGGAAAACATCAGGAGGCAACCACCTCGCCTTCACCCAGATCCAGATGGCGGCTCGACGCCTGGGTAAAGTAGGCTTTATCTTCCCAACGCAGGCAGGTCAGAACGCCACCCCAGCAGCAGCCGGTATCGAGGGCGTAAACGCCTTCCGGTGTGCCTTTCCCCTCCAGCGATGCCCAGTGACCAAACACCACGCTGTACTCCTGCGTCACCGGACCGGGGATCACAAACCACGGTTTCAGCGGGGCAGGGGCGTTATCCGGCATGTCTTTGCAGTACATGTCGAGTTGGCCGTTCGGGAAACAGTAGCGCATCCGCGTAAAGGCGTTGGTGATGAAACGCAGGCGTGCAAGACCGCTCAGCTCCTGGCTCCAGTTATTGGGCAGATCGCCATACATCGCATCTAAAAACAGCGGATAGGAGTCGCTGGCCAGCACCGCTTCGGCATCCCGTGCGCAGGCCAGAGCCGTCGGCAGATCCCACTGGGGGGTGATCCCCGCATGGGCCATCACCAGCTTTTTCTCTTCGTCCACCTGCAGCAACGGCTGGCGACGCAGCCAGTTCAGCAGCTCATCGGCATCCGGCGCCTCCAGCAGCGGCGTAATACGATCCTTCGGCTTGTTTTTACTGATGCCGGCAAACACGGCCAGCAGGTGCAGGTCATGGTTGCCCAGCACAACGCGTACGCTGTCGCCCAATGATTTCACGAAACGCAGCACCTGCAGGGATGCCGGGCCGCGTGCAACCAGATCGCCCGTTAGCCAGAGGGTGTCGGTTTTAGGATCAAACGCGACCTGTTTTAACAATGCGATCAGTTCATCGTAGCAACCGTGAACGTCGCCAATAAGATATGTCGACATGGATTAATGGATGAGTGTTGAAACGGCAAGTCGGAAGACCGGTATGTCGATGCGGAACGGATTGCCCTCGGCATCGATCATCTCATAGTGGCCCTGCATGGTACCCAGCGGCGTTTCGATAACGGCCCCGCTGGTGTATTGGTACTCTTCGCCGGGCGCAATATGCGGCTGAACGCCAACCACACCTTCGCCCTGCACCTCGGTTTCACGGCCGTTGCCGTTGGTGATAAGCCAGTAGCGCCCCAGCAGCTGCACGGGCGCGCGTCCCAGATTGCGGATGGTCACCGTATAGGCGAAAACATAGCGCTGTTCATCAGGTGCCGACTGCGATTCGATATAGACACTCTGTACGTGAACACATACCCGGGGCGAATTGATCATGGCTTAACTCTCCTTCGGCGGCGCGTTATCCGTCAGGTAATTTGCCAGCTGGCAGTACTGAGCGACAGAGACGTTCTCTGCCCGCACCGCCGGGTCAATACCTAACGACGTGAGAACCTCCGGCGTAAACAGATTGCCGAGGCTGTTGCGGATGGTTTTACGGCGCTGGTTAAACGCTTCGGTGGTGATGCGGCTCAGCACGCGAACCTCTTTAACCGGGTGAGGCATCGTGGTATGCGGTACCAGGCGCACCACCGCAGAGTCGACTTTAGGCGGCGGCGTAAAGGCCGTCGGCGGCACTTCCAGCACCGGGATCACCTGACAATAGTATTGTGCCATCACGCTTAAACGACCATACGCTTTGCTGTTCGGGCCTGCAACCAGACGATTCACCACCTCTTTTTGCAGCATGAAGTGCATATCGGCGATGGCATCAGTATAGCTAAACAGGTGGAACATCAGCGGCGTGGAGATGTTATAGGGCAGGTTACCAAAGACGCGCAGAGGCTGACCCAGGGTCTGGGAGAGCTCGCCAAAGTTCATGGTCATGGCATCTTGCTGATAGATGGTCAGTTTTGGCCCGAGGAACGGATGCGTTTGCAGCCGCGCGGCCAGATCGCGGTCCAGCTCGATGACGGTCAGCTCGTCCAGGCGCTCACCCACCGGCTCGGTCAGCGCGGCGAGGCCGGGACCGATTTCGACCATGGCCTGGCCTTTCTGTGGGTTAATGGCTGAAACAATGCTGTCGATGACAAATTTATCGTTAAGGAAGTTTTGCCCGAAACGTTTACGGGCCAGGTGCCCCTGATGGACTCTGCTATTCATTGAGTATTAGTAATCATTTTGATGGCGAGATTAAGCGCCGTAATAAAACTGCCGACATCGGCTTTCCCCTGGCCCGCGAGTTCTAGCGCGGTGCCGTGGTCTACGGATGTGCGAATAAAGGGTAAACCGAGCGTAATGTTCACACCGCGGCCAAAGCCCTGGTATTTTAGCACGGGCAGGCCCTGATCGTGATACATCGCCAGCACCGCATCGGCGCGATCGAGATATTTAGGCTGGAACAGGGTATCGGCAGGCAGCGGACCGCTGAGGTTCATGCCCTCGGCGCGTAGCGCTTCAAGCAGCGGAATGATGATGTCGATCTCTTCGCTGCCCATATGGCCGCCTTCGCCCGCGTGTGGGTTCAGGCCGCAAACCAGCACGTGCGGATGGGCAATACCAAATTTGTTTTGCAGATCGTGATACAGAATGGTGATGACATCGCGCAGCAGCGCCGGGGTAATGGCGTCGGCCACCTCCCGCAGCGGCAGGTGCGTGGTTGCCAGTGCCACGCGCAGTGCCTCGGTTGCCAGCATCATCACCACTTTGGCGGTACCGGAGCGCGCTTCAAAAAACTCGGTGTGCCCGGTAAAGGGCACGCCAGCATCGTTAATCACCCCTTTGTGCACCGGGCCAGTAACCAGCGCAGCAAATTCGCCGCTCAGGCAGCCGTCGCAGGCGCGGGCCAGAGTATCAACAACGTAGCTACCGTTGGCCACGCTAAGCTGGCCTGGAACAACCCGCGCGTGCAGAGCAACGGGCAGCACCGTTAGGGTGCTGGCCTGCTGTGGCTGTGCGGGCAGGTTAGCATCGTAGGGGAGGAGCGTCAGCGGCAGACCGAGCATTAACGCCCGGTCGGCTAAAAGCTGCGGGTCGGCGCAGATCACCAGCTCCATTGGCCAGTCGCGCTGGGCCAGCTGGACGACCAGCTCCGGACCAATCCCGGCGGGTTCGCCGGGAGTGATAACGATGCGCTGAACGTTCATTAGTTGCTCAGGATCTTCACGTAGGCGCTGGCGCGCTGCTCCTGCATCCAGCTGGCCGCTTCTTCAGAGAATTTGCGGTTCATCAGCATGCGGTAGGCACGATCCTTCTGCGCGGCGTCGGTTTTATCGACGTTACGCGTGTCCAGCAGTTCAATCAGGTGCCAGCCAAACGAAGAGTGAACCGGCGCGCTCATCTGGCCTTTGTTCAGCTTCATCAGCGCATCGCGGAAAGCCGGATCGAAGATATCTGCTGCTGCCCAGCCGAGATCGCCGCCCTGGTTAGCCGAGCCGGGATCCTGGGAGAAGGACTTCGCTGCCGCGGCAAAGCTGGTTTTGCCACTCTTAATGTCCGCTGCAATTTGCTCCAGCTTCAGGCGAGCCTGATCATCGGTCATGATCGGCGACGGCTTCAGCAGAATATGGCGAGCGTGAACTTCCGTCACGGAGACGCTTTTGCTCTGGCCGCGCAGATCGTTAACCTTCAGAATGTGGAAGCCTACACCGGAACGGATCGGGCCAACGATGTCGCCTTTTTTCGCCGTGCTCAGCGCTTGGGCAAAGATAGACGGCAGCTCCTGAATGCGGCCCCAGCCCATCTCGCCGCCTTTCAGCGCCTGTGGATCGGCCGAGTAGGTGATCGCCAGCTTGCCAAAGTCATCTCCGCCGCGTGCCTGCTCAACGATCGAGCGTGCCTGGCTCTCTGCCTCGTTAACCTGATCGGAGGTAGGATTTTCCGGCAGCGGAATAAGAATGTGGCTCAGATTCAGCTCGGTGCTGGCGTCGTTCTGGTTACCCACCTGCTGGGCAAGCGAGTCAACTTCCTGCGGCAGAATAGTGATGCGACGGCGCACCTCATTGTTACGCACCTCGGAAATCAGCATCTCCTTGCGGATCTGGCTGCGATAGGTGTTGTAATCCATACCGTCATAGGCCAGACGGCTACGCATCTGATCCAGCGACATGTTGTTCTGCTTGGCGATATTGGCGATAGCCTGATCGAGCTGCTCATCGGTGACTTTGACACCCATCTTGGTGCCCATCTGCAGAATGATTTGATCCATGATCAGCCGCTCCAGGATCTGATGACGCAGCGTGGCGTCATCAGGAAGCTGCTGGCCCGCCTGCCCGGCGTTAAGCTTTACGGATTTCATCAAACCATCAACGTCGCTTTCCAGCACAACGCCGTTATTCACGACGGCAGCGACCTTATCGACAACCTGCGGCGCGGCGAAACTGGTATTCGCAACCATGGCGATACCGAGAAGCAGCGTTTTCCAGTTCTTCATACTTTTTCCATTTCAATTAACCGCAATGCGGATTACGTGGCAAATCAACTTCATACCCAATCTACTTCATAACTCATCTACGTCACAAATAAGCGACTACATTACAAAGAGCTACTGTAAGGCAGAATATTCGAACGCAGCATCTGCTGAGTGCCCAGCCCATAGTTCGAGCTCAGACCACGCAGCTCGATGTTAAAGCCGACGACGTTGTCGTAGACGCTCTCTGTCGGCGCAGGTCCCCAACCGTTGAGTTTACGCTCGTAGCCGAAGCGGATAGCGTAGCAGCAGGAGTTATACTGCAAACCGAGCATCTGATCGGCGGGTTTGTTCTGCTTGGTGTCGAAGTAGTAGGCTCCGACAACAGACCAGCGATCGACGATTGGCCAGCTTGCCACCGCGCCCACCTGCGAAATCCCGTCTTTGCTCTGAGGGGCGTAAGCGTAGTTTGGCAGCGTCGCCTGAATATACTCCTCGCTGGCGTAACGGTAGTTCAGCTGCAAGAGCCGATCCTCATCGCGACGGTACTCCAGCGTTGCGTTGCCGTTGGCTACGTTATCAAGGCGCGTATCGTACTGCACGCCGCCGCGTAGGCCCCAGCGTTCGCTCATTCGCCAGTAGGTATCACCCGCCCAAACCAGCGATCCGGTCTGGTCGTCTTCTTCCCACTTGATTCTGTCATCACCGGTACGGGATTCGGTGAAGTAGTAGATTTGACCCACGGAAATGTTAAAACGTTCAACCGATTCCTGATCATAAACACGCGATGTGACCCCGGTCGTGACCTGGTTAGCGGACGCAATGCGGTCGAGACCGCCGTAGGTTCTGTCGCGGAACAGGCCGCCGTAATCAAACTGCAGCAGGGACGAGTCATAGTTGTTGATATGGCTCTGGTCGCGGTAAGGCACATAGAGATACTGCGCGCGTGGCTCCAGCGTCTGGCTGTAGCCTTCGAACAGGTTCATATCGCGCTCAAAGATCAGCTTACCGTCTACCTTAAATTGCGGCATGACGCGGTTGACGGAATCCTTTAAATCGGCATTGTTCGTCTGGTTATAGTAGTCGAGGTTAGTCTGCTGGTAGTGGGTCGCCAGCAGTTTCGCTTCGGTGTTCAGGCTGCCCCAGCGGTTAGAGAGCGGCAGGTTGATCGTCGGCTCCAGATGCAGACGGGTCGCTTCCGGCAGATCCGAGTTAGTATTGGAGAAGTGCACCGCCTGACCGTAGATACGGGTATCAAACGGCCCGACGTCGTTCTGGTAGTAGTTAACATCCAGCTGCGGCTGAGCGGCGTAGGAGTTGCTGTGCTCGGCATCAAAGACCTGGAACTGTTTGGTGGTCACCGTGGCATCAAAATTATCCAGCGCATAGCCGACGCTGAATTTCTGCGTGGCGTAGCCGTCGGTGCTGGAGCCGTAGGTCGACGTAAAATCGTTAAAGTAGTACGGATCGCTGACCTTGGTATAGTCGACGTTGAAGCGCCATACCTGATCCATTACGCCAGCATGCTGCCAGTAGAAGAGCCAACGGTGTTTATCAGACTCGGTAGGATAGTCTTCTTTGAAGACATCATCCGACGGCAGGTAGTCGAACTCCATCAGGCCTGCGCCCGCCTGGGTCAGGTAGCGGAATTCGTTCTGCCACTGAATGCTGCCCCGTTTGTCCATATAGTGCGGCGTAATGGTGGCATCGAAGTTCGGCGCAATGTTCCAGTAGTACGGCAGCGTAAACTCAAAGTAGTTCTTGGAGCTGTATCTGGCGTTCGGGATCAGGAAGCCTGAGCGGCGCTTGTCGCCAATCGGCAGCTGCAGATAGGGGCTGTAGAACACCGGCACCGGACCCAGCTTAAAGCGTGCGTTCCAGATCTCGGCGACCTGCTCCTCGCGATCCTGGATCACTTCGCTACCCACCACGCTCCAGGTGTTTGAACCCGGCAGACAGGAGGTAAAGGTCCCGTTATCCAGAATGGTATAGCGGTTCTCACCGCGCTGCTTCATCAGGTCAGCGGTACCGCGGCCCTGGCGTCCGACCAGCTGGTAGTCGCCGTTCCAGACGTTAGTGTCTTTGGTATTCAGGTTAGCCCAGGCTTTTGGCCCTTTCAGGATCACCTGGTTATCATCATAGTGCACGTTGCCCAGTGCATCGACGGTACGGACCGGCGCGGTCTGACCCTCCGGCTGCTGCTGGTGAAGCTGCATCTCGTCCGCCTGCAGACGGCTATTACCCTGTTGAACATCCACGTTGCCGGTAAATACGGCATCTTCAGGATAGTCACCCTTCGCGTTATCGGCGTTAATGGTGACGGGCAGCTTATTCGTTTCGCCCTCTACCAGAGGACGGTTATAGCTCGGGACGCCCAGCAGACATTGCGAGGCGAGATCGGCCGCCAGCCCCTGCTGACTGTACAGGGCTGAGCCAATCATTGTGGCCAGAAGGGTGGGAATACGTTTTTTCATACGTTGTATTTGTTGTTCCGTCATCAGTGGCTTTTCAGCTTGCAAGCGCTCAGAGACTAACTTACTCACCTGCACAGCGCTAGTGTTAATCCTGCCCGCTTTCGAGCCTGGTAGAGAAGGCTGTGCCTGTGCACGGCATAGAATGACGGGTATGATAATGCAAATCTTAGCCGACGGCATGACCATTTGGGGAGTATATGCAGTATTGGGGAAAAGTGATTGGCGTCGCCATCGCATTAATGATGGGCGGCGGTTTCTGGGGCGTGGTCCTCGGCTTACTCATTGGGCACATGTTTGACAAGGCGCGCGGCCGCAAAATGGCGTTTTTTGCCAACCAGCGCGAGCGTCAAACGCTCTTTTTCGCCACCACCTTTGAGGTGATGGGGCATCTAACCAAATCCAAGGGGCGCGTTACCGAAGCGGATATTCAGGTAGCAAGCCTGTTTATGGACCGGCTCAACCTGCACGGCGATTCGCGTGCTTTAGCCCAGCAGGCGTTTCGCGTCGGCAAAACCGATAACTATCCGCTGCGAGAAAAGATGCGTCAGTTCCGCAGCGTCTGTTTTGGCCGCTTCGATCTGATTAGGATGTTTCTGGAAATTCAGATCCAGGCGGCGTTCGCCGACGGTTCGCTGCATCCCAACGAACGTGCGGTGCTGTACGTCATTGCCGAGGAGCTGGGGATATCCCGCGTCCAGTTCGACCAGTTCCTGCGCATGATGCAGGGTGGGGCGCAGTTTGGCGGCGGCTTTAACGGGCAGCAGCAGTCAAACGGCGGCTGGCAGCAGGCCCAACGCGGACCGACCCTCGAGGATGCCTGCAACGTGCTGGGCGTGAAGCCCACCGATGACGCTACCACCATCAAGCGCGCCTACCGCAAGCTGATGAGCGAGCACCATCCGGATAAGCTGGTGGCAAAAGGGTTGCCGCCGGAGATGATGGAAGTTGCGAAGCAGAAAGCGCAGGATATTCAGAAAGCGTACGAGCTGATCAAAGAGCAGAAGGGTTTTAAGTAATCCGGCTCGCCGGTGAGCTCGTGCTGATGTCAGTACGAGCTCACACAGGCTATTCAGCGAGAAACAGCTCCAGCAGCGAGTTCAAAAACAGCTTGCCGTGCTCTGTTATCTGCCACGCCTCAGCGGACTCGGTTAGGTAGTTGAGCGCCAGGGCACGTTCGATCTGCGGGCGGATCGCAGACTCATCCAGCCCGGTGTAGCGGGTAAACTCCGCCCGTGGCGCAGGCTCCAGCAGACGGAAGCGGTTCATAAAGAACTCAAACGGCTTGTCAGCGGTCTCTACCTCATGCTGCCGGTCGCGATAGGTTCCCTGCATATAGCCCCGCGGATGGCGCGTTTTGGCGGTGCGCAGGATCCGCCCATCCGGGAAGGTCACCTTGCCGTGCGCGCCGCAACCGATGCCGAGATAGTCCCCGAAGCGCCAGTAGTTCAGGTTATGCTGACACTGGTAGCCCGGCTTCGCATAGGCCGAGGTCTCATACTGCTGATAGCCTGCCGCCGTCAGCAGCTGGTGTCCTTGCTCGAAGATCTCCCACAGCGAATCGTCATCTGGCAGCACCGGTGGCCGGGAGCCAAACAGCGTGCCCGGTTCAATGGTCAGCTGATACCAGGAGAGATGCGGCGGGTTCAGATCGATAGCCTGACGCAGATCGTCCAGCGCCTCGTCCAGCGTCTGATCCGGCAGGCCGTGCATCAAATCGAGGTTAAAACTGCGCAGCCCCAGACCCGTTGCCAGCCGGGCAGCGCGCTTCGCCTCCTCCGGACCGTGGATACGCCCCAGCCGCGTCAGCTTGGCTTCGCTAAAGCTCTGCACACCAATGGAGATACGGTTAACGCCCGCCCGCTGGTAGTCGACAAAGCGGTCGGCCTCCACCGTACCGGGGTTGGCCTCCATGGTGATCTCGGCGTCAGCGGCCAGATTAAGACGCGCCCGCACGCCGTCGAGCAGGGTTTGCATTGCCGGGCCTGAGAGCAGGCTCGGCGTCCCGCCGCCGATAAAGATCGTCTTCACCTCACGCCCCTGCGCCCAGGGCGCATCAGCGTCAAGATCGCTCAGCAGATGCTGAACGTAGTCATCATGGGGAACTTCGCCCTTTAGCGCGTGCGAGTTGAAGTCGCAGTAGGGACACTTCTGCACGCACCAGGGGATATGGATGTAAAGGCTCAGAGGTGGCAAATCAGCCATTACGCAGGGCTTCCAGTAACAGTTTCAGCGCCTGTCCCCGATGAGAGACGGCGCGCTTCTCGTCAGCGCTCAGCTCGGCAGCGGTTTTACCTGCCTCTGGCACAACGAAGATAGGATCGTAGCCAAAGCCGCCGCTGCCCGCAGGTGCACGGGCGATGGTGCCCTGCCAGCTGCCGTGGCACACCAGCGGGGTCGGATCGTCGGCGTGGCGCATATAGACCAGCACGCAGTGGAACTGGGCCTGACGCTCGCCGTCCGGCACGTCCTGCAGCTCGACCAGCAGCTTCTCCAGATTTTGTTGGTCGCTGGCGTCTGCTCCGGCAAAGCGCGCGGAGTAGATCCCCGGCGCGCCACCGAGGGCGTCAACCGCCAGCCCGGAGTCGTCGGCAATCGCCGGCAGGCCGGTAACCTGCGCAGCATGACGCGCTTTAATGATGGCGTTCTCGATAAAGGTCAGGCCGGTTTCGTCGGCGGACTCCACGCCCAGCTCGGTTTGCGCCACCACGTCGAGGCCAAAATCGTTGAGCAGCGAGGCCAGCTCGCGCACTTTACCGGCGTTGCCGGTGGCAAGAACAACTTTTTGCATAGTTACATCCTGATTCGTGTAAACCGCGACCGCTGGCGCTTACAGCGCCATCCACAGCCCCGGCAGCAGCATATTTCCGGTGCCCTGCAGCAGCTCGGCAATGCCCATGTTGATGACATAGAGCAGCAGCACCAGGATCATCGGCGAGAAGTCGATCCCGCCCATGGACGGCAGCAGTCGGCGGATAGGGCGCAGCAGCGGCTCGGCGAGCTGCATCAGCACAAACTCAACCGGGCTGCGGCCCTGGCTGACCCAGCTCATGATGGCCATCAGCAGCAGCACCCAGAAGATGAGCTGGCCGATGGTTTTCAGCAGGATCAGTACGGCAGCAATCCAGATAATCGGCTGGAAGGTCACCACCATAAACAGCACGATAGCCTTAAGCACGCACAGCACAAACGTCAGCAGCAACGAGGCGCTGTCGAGGGGGCCCATCGCCGGGATAATGCGGCGCAGCGGTCCTACCACCGGCTGGGTGATCTTCACGATAAACTGTGAGAACGGGTTATAAAAATCTACGCGGGCCCACTGCATCCAGACCCGTAACAGCAGCACCATCGTATAAAGCTCAATTACCGTTGAGAGCAGGAAAGTCAACGTCTTCATGGCGTTCCTCAGTTTTCCTTAATTTTTTGTATAGTCACGGGCACCAAATATGGCGGTGCCGATGCGTACCAGGGTGCTGCCCGCCGCGATGGCGGCTTCCATATCGTCGCTCATCCCCAGAGAGAGCGTATCTACCGTTGGGTAGCGCAATTTAAGCGCGTCAAATGCTACAGCCATTTGCTGTGCCACCGCAAACTGCCTTTCATAATTTGACACAGGGGCGGGGATTGCCATCAGTCCGCGCAGGCAGACGCCCGGCAGTTCAGTGACCTGGGCGGCGAGGGCATCCAGCTCGGCAAGGGGAATGCCGGACTTGCTCTCTTCATCGCTAATATTGATTTGAATCAGGATGTTAAGCGGCGGCATTCCTGCGGGGCGCTGGTCGCTCAGACGGCTGGCGATGCGCAGGCGATCGACGGTATGACACCAGTCAAAATGCTCTGCCACCAGGCGGCTTTTGTTGGACTGCAAAGGGCCAATAAAGTGCCATTGCAGCCCCGTTACGCCCTGCTCCTGGAAGTGGCGAATTTTATCCACCCCCTCCTGAACATAGTTTTCACCAAACGCACGCTGTCCAGCGTCGATAGCCTCTGCGACGGCGCTCGCAGGTTTGGTTTTGCTGACTGCAAGCAGAGCAACATCTTCTGAAGCACGGCCGCAGCGCAGCGCAGCGGCTGAGATTTTGTCCCGGACCTGTGCCAGGTTATGCGCGATATCGTTCATCTTTTCCGGAGGCTTAATCATGGATATGGAAGACATAGTGGCCCTTAGTGTAAAGCATAACGTTTCGGATCTACACCTGTGCAGCGCCTGGCCGCCGCGCTGGCGCAGGCAGGGTAAGCTTGAAGATGCCCCGTTTCCGCCGCCGGATATCGAGGCGATCCTCCGCGACACCCTGACGGACGAGCAGCAGGGGGAGTGGTGGGCCAACCGGCAGGTAGACTTTGCCCTTGCGCTGGGGAGCCAGCAGCGGCTGCGGGCCAGCGCCTTTATGCACCATCACGGTATTTCCCTGGCGCTGCGCCTGCTACCCACGACGTGTCCGAAGCTCTACGCTTTGGATACGCCGCCGGCGCTGGAGCAGATCCTGGCCTGCGACAGCGGGCTGGTGCTGGTCACCGGCGCAACCGGCAGCGGTAAATCCACCACCCTTGCGGCGATGGTCGACTATCTCAACCACCGCCTGGCAGGGCACATTCTCACCCTGGAGGATCCGGTGGAGTTTGTTCATCAGGGGGCGGAGTGCCTGATCGAGCAGCGGGAGATAGGCCAGCACTGCCCGTCGTTTGCTGACGGCCTGCGCGCCGCGCTGCGTGAAGATCCAGACGTCATTTTAATCGGCGAGCTGCGGGACAGCGAGACCATTCGTCTGGCGCTGACCGCTGCCGAGACCGGGCATCTGGTTTTGGCTACGCTGCACACTCGGGGGGCGGCCCAGGCGGTAGAGCGGCTGATCGATACCTTTCCGGCGGAGGAGAAAGCCTGGGTGCGTAGCCAGCTGGCGGGCAGCCTGCAGGCGGTGCTGGCGCAAAAGCTGGAGGCCGATAAGCAGGGCGGACGCGTGGCGCTGTTTGAGCTGCTGGTTACCACCCCGGCGGTAGCGAACCTGATCCGCGATGGCAAAACCCACCAGCTTTCGGGCCTGATGCAGACCGGACAGCAGGCGGGGATGCAGACTTTCAGCCAGAGCCGCCAGCAGCGGGTTGCCGCCGGGCGGCTGGCAGAGAAGGGCTGAGATCAGACGTGCTGTTCGAAGTAGCTTTCGAGAATGATCACCGCCGAGGCAGAGTCAACGCTGCCTTTGTTCAGCGCCCGGAAGCCGCCGTGGGCGAAGAGTCCTGAACGTGCCTCAACGGTGCTCAGGCGTTCGTCGTGCAGAGCAACGCGGACCCCGAAGCGGCCGTGGATCTTATTGGCAAAGTTGCGCGCCCGGGCGGTCAAGAGCTGTTCGCTGCCGTCCATGTTCAGCGGCAGACCAACCACCACCTCATCCGGCTGCCACTCTTTCAGCAGACGCTCAATCAGGTTCCAGTCCGGGGTGCCGTTTTGCGCCTTCAGCGCCGTCAGCGGACGGGCGGTGCCGGTAATGCGTTGGCCGATCGCCACACCGATGCTTTTGGTGCCGAAATCAAAGGCTAACAGAGTCCCGCTCATCAGGCGTGTCCCGCCACGCCGGGCATGGTGGAGATATCAATGCCAATGAGCTTTGCCGCATCGCGCCAGCGGTCGGCGATAGGCGTTTTGAACAGGATGTTCTGATCTGCCGGAGCGGTGAGCCAGGCGTTGTCGAGGATCTCCTGCTCAAGCTGGCCTTTCTCCCATGAGGAGTAGCCGAGGGCCACCAGCACGTCGGTGGGCTGCTCGTCGGTGCCGAGCGTCTCCAGCACGTCCCGGGAGGTGGTGATCACCGTGTTATCCGAGATGCGAATACTTGAGGAGAATTTTGCCGGCGGCGTATGCAGGATAAAGCCGCGATCTTCTGCCAGCGGGCCGCCAAGCAGCACCGGCTTATCCAGACGGATCGCCGGATTACGCCCTTCGGGCTTGATTTTGAGCTTGTCCAGTACCCCTTCGACCTTCAGGTTCTCCAGCGGCTTATTGATGATGATCCCCATCGCGCCATCTTCGTTATATTCGCAGATATAGACCACGGCACGGCGGAAGAAGGGATCCTGGAGAGCAGGCATGGCAATCAGAAAGTGATGCTGTAAATTCATTGTCAGAGGTTCTGTTCCTGGTTCAAAAAGCAACAAGTACCCAGTATGCGGTGAAAGCCCCCGCTTTGCTATCCCTGCGGATCGCAAATCCGGGTCTTTCACCTGCAAACAGGCCGTTACGGGCGGGCTGAATTTAGTTGCCGAGACGCTTTTCAATCGCGTCCATCAGCATACCGGTAATGGAGACCGGGAACTCTGCTTCGATTTCACGAATGCAGGTCGGGCTGGTGACGTTAATCTCCGTCAGGCGATCGCCGATGATATCCAGACCTACAAAGATCAGCCCTTTGGCTTTCAAGGTAGGGGCAACGCGGCGAGCGATATCCCAGTCGCTGTCGGTTAATGGACGTGGTTCACCGCGTCCCCCGGCGGCCAGATTGCCACGGGTTTCGCCGCCCTGCGGTATACGCGCCAGGCAGTAGGGAACGGGTTCGCCGTCGACAACCAGCACGCGCTTGTCGCCGTCTTTGATCGCCGACAGATAGTTCTGCGCCATGCAGTAGCGGGTGCCGTGCTCGGTCAGCGTTTCAGCGATCACGCCGAGATTAGGATCGCCCTCTTTCACGCGGAAAATCGACGCGCCGCCCATGCCGTCCAGCGGTTTCAGAATGATGTCGCTGTGCTTCTGCCAGAAGGCCTTAAGCTGCGCCTTATTGCGGGTTACCAGCGTTTCCGGGGTCAGCTCCGGGAACCAGGCGGTGAACAGCTTCTCGTTGCAATCGCGCAGGCTCTGAGGCTTGTTGACGATCAGCGTGCCTTTCTCTTCCGCGCGCTCCAGAATATAGGTGGCGTAGACAAATTCGGTATCAAACGGCGGATCCTTACGCATCAGCACGACGTCAAGATCGGCCAGCTCGATATCCTGCTCGCCGTTGAACGTATACCACTGGTCATAGTTCTGCTCTACGCTCAGGGTGCGCGTGCGAGCCCGGGCCTGGCCGTTGATCAGATAGAGATCCGCCATCTCCATATAGTGCAGCTCATAGCCACGACGCTGGGCTTCCAGCAGCATGGCAAAGCTGGAGTCTTTTTTGATGTTAATGCCTGCGATGGGATCCATCACAATGCCGAGCTTAATCATTCGCTTTCTCCGTTTAAACCTGTAGCCAGTCTTACCCCAAATCACCGAAACGCACCTGAAGTGCGGTAATGGCGGTGAGCGCGGTGGTTTCAGTGCGCAAAACGCGTGGTCCTAACAGGATATCAGTAAACTGATAGTCTGCGGTCATGGCGATCTCGTTCGCCGTCAGGCCGCCTTCCGGGCCAATCAGCAGCCGCACGCGCTCAACCGGCAGCGGCAGCGTATTGATGCTGGCGCTGGCGCGCGGATGCAGATTCAGCTTTAGCCCCTCATCAGGCTCGGCGCACCAGGCTTCCAGATCCATAGCCGGACGTATCTCCGGGATCCGGTTGCGGCCACACTGCTCGCAGGCAGCAATAGCAATTTTCTGCCACTGCTGGATCTTCTTGTTCAGGCGTTCAGGATCCAGTTTAACCCCGCAGCGCTCAGAAAAAAGTGGCGTAATGAGGCTTACTCCCAGTTCTATCGATTTCTGGATGGTGAATTCCATCTTTTCGCCCCGGGACATCACCTGGCCGAGATGAATATGCAGCGGCGACTCGCGATCGTCGGTTTCACCGGCGATCAGGCTCACCACCACGCTTTTCTTATCGGCGCGCACGATCTCCGCCTCAAAAAGCTGGTTGCTGCCGTCAAAGAGCTGCAGAGGCTGGCCTGCGGCCATACGCAGCACGCGGCCGACGTGATTGGCCGCATCGTCGCTTAGCGCAACCTGCTGGCCAACGGTGAGGAGTTCAGGGTGATAAATGCGGGGTTTACGCATGAAAACATCGTCCGGGATAGAGCGTGCGGCAAGGCTGCCGCACGGTTAACAAGATGCCGCTAGTGTAGGTTAGCTCTTTCACCCCTGACAAGCGCGCTGCACGTAGGGATTCGCATTACCCTGCACCTTGTTGATTCGCCTGTCGCGCTCGCACTCCCAGGGCGTGACGGGATAGATCTTGTTCCAGGCCTCAAACAGCTGCGTTTGCTGGCGGGAGAGCGACAGCGAATAGCGATCGCGCATATAGAAGTAGATGCGGGCGATGGCCCCGCGAGCGCGAGCAGGCGGTTCAGCCAGCTTCTCTTTGAAGTCGACCTTCATGTCGCACTGGCCGTACTGACCCTCGCCGCCGTTCCACTGGCTGTACATAAAGTTGCCGCGATCGCCGTTGACCTCGCCAACGGCGGGCTGCAGATTATGCATGTCGCTCTCCATCTGGCGATAGACCGGATCTTTCGCACAGTTTTTACGTCCGCCGTCCTGCCAGCACTGGCGCTGGTGGCCAAACTGCCAGGCGGGCACAACGTGCTCCCACTCAATACGGCTGGCGCGGTTGGCATTTTTACGCACCTTATAGCCGCAGGAGGCGAGATCGACCACGCCTTTCTTGCCTTGCCAGATAATGGTGCAGCCGCAGTAGAAGTCCCCCGGCGCGTCGGCGTTGATCTTTACGCCTGCCGCCTTGGCCTGGGCGAAACTGTGAATACCCTCAGCCAGCGCAGAGTGGGAGAGGCTCGCTGCCAGCAGGGTAAGGGTGAGAAGATAGGGGCGGGACATGACAAACTCCATTACAAAAGATCGTCGCACCCTAGCGAATGCGGTTCTCAGATGCAATCAGTCAGTTCACAAAAGCGTTTGCTTGTTCAGGCTGATGCCGGTTCGGCAACCAGTGGCTCGCCGCAGTGGACGCAGCGGTAGACCGCTTCGCCGCGCAGGATGCGGTTATGGCGGCGCACGGTCAGATGATGCTGCTGGCAGGCGCAGCGGTAGGGCCACGTATTACGCTGTACCGAGGCCAGCTCAAACTGATGGGTGCGGCGGGCGGGAACGCCGAGCACGCTCTCCATCATCCACTTCCACTCTTTGCCGTGTGGCGCAACGCGGCCAAAATGCTTCCACACCAGCAGGTGTGCCAGCTCGTGCGGGACAACTTCGTCAATAAACGCCTGCTGGTTCTCCAGCAGCAGCACCGGATTCAGGCGAATTTCATAGCTGGCAAGCCAGGCCGTACCTGCCGCCGCGCCGCGCTGCTGATAGACCAGTGTAGGTTCCGGATAGTGACGTTCAAGGTAGCGATTGGCCTGGGCAAGCTTGTCCCGCAGGCTGCGCATAACAGCCTGCTGGAGGGCGATAGGGATGCGGGGTGTTTTCATAACGTCAGAGGATAATCGCTAAAAAAAGCGGCTGCAACAGCATCTGCTGCTCAGACAGGAAAACGCAGAGAGAAGATATGCTCTCCATCGGCAAAGCGGTAGTCTGCTGAGCCTCCGTGCAACTCCATAATCGCTTTCACCATGGATAACCCCAACCCATAGCCGGAGGAGTGTCGGGCGTTATCGCCTCGCCAGAAACGGTTAAATAGCTTGTCGGGCGCATCCAGTTCGGCGCCTGGATTAATCACTTCAACGACGGTTTCGCCGTTTTTCATCCACGTATTTATGTGGATCAGTGCATTTTCCGGGGAGTACCTTACCGCATTGCTAAGCAGGTTTAACAGTACGCGCTGGAGCAGGATCCGATCGGCCTGAAGCGTGCCCTCGCATGCGGTGACGAAGGTGATATTTTTTTCGTCGGCCTCATACTCCAGGAAATCGATCAGATTACCTATTGCCTCAGCAGGCGAAACCGCCTCTTTTTTGAGCAGAATATTATTATGCTCGGCACGGGCAAGGAAAAGAATATTTTCAGTTAAGCGGGAAAGCCCCTCAAGCTCTTCAATATTATTTGCCAGCGCCTGCTGGTATTCATCTATGGTGCGCTCTTTGTTCAGGACAACCTGGTTATGGCCAAGGAGAATATTGACCGGCGTACGTAATTCATGGGCCAGATCGTCAGCAAACTGATTGAGCCGGGTAAAATCATCATCCAGCTTCTGACGCATAATATTTAACGCGCTGCCCAAGGGTTTCAGTTCAATGGGCAGGGTTTTTTCATCCAGAGGCTGGCTAAGTCCGCGACTGTCTATATTCGCCGTTAACCGGCTCAGCGCGTGAATAGCTTTCAGACCGTTCCTGATCAAGAGCGGGCTTAGCGCAGAGCAGAGCAGAATAGCGATGATGCAAATCATGATGCTGTTATCGCGATACTGTTCAAGCATATATTGGCGCTCTGACGCCAGCCTGGCGACGGTAATGGTCACGGGCTGGTCATAGCTGAGCGCGGCGATCCGCACCGCTGAAAGCTGCGTGCCGGCGATATCGCGTTTGGCGATCGTCTCTAAATCAGGCTTGTTCAGCGAGGGTAGGGCGTCCAGCAGGGACGGATCCACGCCCGTATGATTGACGGAAATACTCCGCGCGTCGGGTGAGTGGATGAGCAGAATATCCTGACGGGTATCCATCATCCGATTAAAATAGAGCGGTAGATTTTCTGCTTTAGCACCATCCAATAACAGCTGCCTGATCTGCTCGGCGCGGTTAACCAGCGTGATATCATCCCGCCACGTTAATTCGTGGCTTAACGCCCGATATAACGTCCAGCTTACGCCGGTGCAGGCTAACGCCATCACCAGCACAAATGACAATGTCAGGCGTAACGTCATTGATAACTCAGGTTTCACTGTTTTCATCTACCCCGAATCTATAGCCCATGCCTCTGACGGTGCTGATCAATTTAGTCGCAAAAGGATCGTCAACTTTTGCCCGCAGGCGGCGAATCGCGACATCAACCGTGTTGGTTTCACTGTCAAAATTAATTCCCCATACCTCGCTGGCAATCACCGCGCGGGGAATAATTTCGCCAGCCCTGGAGACCAGTAGCCATAGCAGGAGAAACTCCTTGCGGGTCAGGACGATCGTTTTTCCATCACGGGAGACGCTTTGCTTAACGGAGTCCATCTCCAGCCCGTTTGATTTCAAATGCGTATGGGCAACGGGATTATTTCGCAGCTGGGCACGCACCCTGGCTAACAGCTCAGCAAAGGAGAAGGGTTTAACCAGATAATCATTGGCTCCCAACTCCAGCCCTTTGACTCTGTCCTCGACCGCATCCCGCGCGGTAAGGCAAATAACCGGGGTCTGATGCGCCGTTCTTATCGCTTTAAGAACCTGCCAGCCATCCAGACCCGGCAGCATAATATCCAGAATAATCAACGAATAGGGCTCATGCAGCGCGAGGCGTAACCCATCTCTGCCGTCGCTTACCGTATCCACGACATAGCCCGCCTCGGTCAGTCCCTGACTGACCCAGTCGCTGGTTTTTTGATTATCTTCAATAAGTAGAATCTTCATGGATTCACTATGTCATAAGCGGCCGTCAGGGGGTAAAAATATCATCAAAGATGACGGAAATGTAATCCTGGTGTCAGGTTAACCGCGCGCGGGTCATATACATTTCAGGTACCTACTTGAACTGGAGCAACACATGAAAAAGTATATCCTGAGCGCAGCGCTGCTTGCTGTTATTTCCGCATCCCCTCTTGCAATGGCAGCGGCCAACAATATTTTGAGCGTGCACATTCTCGATGAGCAAAGCGGTAAACCCGCCTCTAACGTTGAGGTGGTGCTGGAGCAGAAAAACAGCGACGGTTGGCAAAAGCTTAATAGCGGCTATACCGACAAAGATGGTCGAATTAAAGCGCTGTGGCCGGAGCAGGAAGCGAAACCGGGTGATTACCGCGTGACGTTTAAAACCAAGCCCTGGTTTGACAGCAAAAAGCAGGAGAGTTTTTTCCCGGAGATCCCGGTTGAATTCCACATCAGTAAAACAGATGAGCACTACCACGTTCCGTTGCTGTTAAGCCCGTATGGCTACTCAACGTATCGGGGAAGTTAATAACGGCGGGTGAGGTAAAAAAGCTTCCTCTCAGGCGAGAGGAAGCTCATCAGGTTAGTTGCTTGCGCCAATCTCGCGCAGCTTACGTCCTTTCATCAAGTTACGCTCGATGTGTTCCAGCGAGACGTGCTTGGTTTCCGGTACCAGCCACAGGGTCAGGATAATGAACAGTACGTTCAGTCCACCGTAGACCCAGAAGGTGTTGGCGTTGCCCAGCGAATTAAGCATGGTCAGGAAGGTCGCGCCGACGATCATGTTGGCAATCCAGTTGGTCGCGGTAGAGCAGGTGATACCGAAATCACGTCCTTTCAGCGGCTGGATCTCAGAGCACAGTACCCAGATCAGCGGACCGGCGCTCATGGCGAAACCAATGATAAACATTAGCAGCATCGCGACGGCAAAGTACTGCGCCGTAGGCGAGTGAATACCGATGTGCATCATGGTGCCCAGAATACCCATACCGGCAGCCATCACCAGGAAGCCCAGCACCAGCGTCGGCTTACGGCCCCAGCGATCCACCAGTCCGATAGCGATAAAGGTCGCCAGCACGTTGGTCAGGCCAACGATAACCGTACCCCACATCTGCTCGGTGGTATTGGTGTAACCCGCCAGCTCAAAGATCTTCGGCGCGTAATACATGATGACGTTCATCCCGGTGAACTGCTGCATCACCTGCAACAGCACGCCAAGGAATACCGCGCGGCGGAAGTTACTGTTCTCTTTAAACAGCGCCCAGCCGCTCTGTTTTACCTTTAAGCTTTCGCGGATCTCATCCAGCTCGTGCCTGGCTTCAGCGCTGGTATCACGCAGGCGCAGCAGCACGCGCTCGGCATCGTGGAAGCGGCGTTTGGCGGCAAACCAGCGCGGGCTGTCCGGCAGGAAGAAGACGCCAATCAGCAGCAGAATGGCCGGAATGATGATCACACCGAGCATCCAGCGCCATGCGCCGCTGTAGCTAAAGGCGGTATCAGAGAGGTAGGCACCCAGGATACCGATGGTGATCATCAGCTGGTACATCGAAATCATACTGCCGCGGATCTTCTCCGGGGCGATTTCAGAGAGATAGAGCGGAGCAGTGTAGGAAGCCACGCCGACTGCCAGACCCAGCAGTACGCGGGAGAGGATCAGCACTTCAACGTTAGGCGCAGCCGCTGAGAAGAGCGAGCCGAGTACAAAGAGGATCGCGCCAATCATCAGGCTCTTTTTACGGCCCAGCTTAAAGGAGAGCCAGCCGCTGCCGACGGCACCGACAGCGGCACCAAACATCATGGAGCTTACTACCCACTCTTGCATATGTGAACTAATCTGGAACTCGTCAGCGATAAAGGGCAGCGCGCCCGCAATAACGCCGATATCAAGGCCGAAAAGCAGTCCGGCCAGCGCGGCGAGAAAACAGACAAAGAAGGTCATTGCCTTGTTTGAGCGCCCCGATTTTTTATTGTCAGGCATATTGCCCTCCAGTTGGGTTATCAATTTTAACGGTGTAAAGGTTAGGTTAGAGCTGCGTAAAAAGATGTGACCTCAATCACAGCAGTGTAATCGGTTACACTAGGCTCAAAGACTGTCACTAGAAAGTAACAAGACAAATCATAGAGTTAATGAATAGTAGCGTAATCTTGTGTAAAGGGAGTCAGACAATACCGAAATATAATGTAACAAACACGCCGTAAACAGCATTTTGCCTAATTTGGGTAAATGGACCCGCAATGAGTGCGTGTAATCGTTATCAATTGAGTGGTATAAAAAAGGCCAGCGCGAGGCTGGCCTGAGGAAGAGGGAGCGCGTCTGGCTTATTTCAGGCCAGCGGCATCACGCAGTACGGCAGCTTTGTCGGTTTTTTCCCACGGGAAGTGTTCACGACCAAAGTGACCATAAGCGGCCGTCTCTTTGTAGATCGGGTGCAGCAGGTCCAGCATCTGGATCAGACCATACGGACGCAGATCGAAGAACTCGCGTACCAGCAGAGTCAGCTGCTCAGAGGCGATCTTCTCGGTGCCGAAGGTTTCCACCATGATAGAGGTCGGCTCGGCCACGCCGATGGCGTAGGAGACCTGAATTTCACAGCGGTCTGCCAGGCCAGCAGCAACGATGTTTTTCGCTACGTAGCGCGCCGCGTAGGCCGCAGAGCGGTCAACTTTCGACGGATCTTTACCAGAGAATGCACCGCCGCCGTGACGGGCCATGCCGCCGTAGGTATCCACGATGATTTTACGGCCGGTCAGGCCACAGTCGCCCATCGGGCCGCCGATAACAAAGCGGCCGGTCGGGTTGATAAAGAATTTGGTTGAGGTGTTCAGCCACTCTGCCGGCAGAATCGGCTTGATGATCTCTTCCATCACGCCTTCCTGCAGCGATTTTTGGTCGATATCTTCAGCGTGCTGGGTAGAGAGCACCACCGCGTCGATGCCAACGATCTTGCCGTCATCGTACTGGAAGGTGACCTGGCTCTTCGCATCCGGGCGCAGCCACGGCAAGGTACCGTTTTTACGCACTTCAGCCTGGCGCTGCACCAGACGGTGCGCGTAAGTGATCGGCGCTGGCATCAGCACGTCGGTTTCGTTAGTGGCATAGCCAAACATCAGGCCCTGGTCGCCTGCACCCTGCTCCAGCGGATCGGCACGGTCAACGCCCTGGTTGATATCCGGAGACTGCTTACCGATAGCGCTCAGTACCGCGCAGGAGTTCGCGTCAAAGCCCATATCCGAGTGGACATAGCCAATGTCACGCACGGTGTTACGGGTGATCTCTTCGATATCAACCCATGCGCTGGTGGTGATCTCACCGCCGACTAAAACCATGCCGGTTTTAACGTAGGTTTCACACGCCACGCGTGCTTTTGGATCCTGTTCAAGAATTGCATCCAGAACCGCATCGGAAATCTGGTCAGCAATTTTGTCGGGATGCCCTTCGGAAACGGACTCGGACGTAAAAAGGTGTTTTGCCATGTTCTCTTCACCCTGGGGGAAATTTTGTTAGCTCAGACGCCGTGCCTGTATGGGCCTTTATGAGGCGTGCAGGTTAGTGGCACAGGAAGTCTGAGGGTTAATCGGTATGGATGGATTAACATCTGGACGGCTATTTTAGGTTACTTCTTGACCCCGTTTCCAGCATTTTTTGATATTCATCGCACTATGAGTGAAAATGATGCTGTCACTTTCTCTGCACACGCGGCAAATGGGGCTTTTTTATTTTGCTTTTTCACCCCGTTATCGGTATAAAACGCCGCACGCGGCTTGTATGCCTTGACCAGCCGCTAACCAGCTGGTTGGCGTGGAGGTGATACCAAATAATGAACCGTTGTTTAACGCTTAGTTTACTGCTTAGCTTGCCGCTAAATCTGCCGCGCCGTTCTGGCGTGCACGCATTTCCCACTACCCGCAAATCTACTCTGCAAACCTGCCGATGTTATACCCATTTCGGCGCTTCTCAGGACTCCAGGGCCGGTTACGCCTGGTGACACCTGAACAAGGGCGCTCTTGTTAATTCAAGAGTTTTCTCGTGGTTTCGCCGAACCTTGTCATACAGAGTTCGGATACGTGTTTTACAATGATATGAACAAGAAACCGGTCGCACGGCCCACGCTTCAGCATAATACGCTGGATAACCGGGCTGTTTATGGGTTGTTATCGCCTCTACGGAACGCGATAGTAGTCAACTGTTTTACACTTACTAATACAATTTGAGGTTCGCTATGTCTGACGACATCTCTTCAGTTTCGCCTTCGTCAGCGGGCGAACAAGGTGTACTACGTTCCATGCAGGAGGTAGCGATGAGCTCCCAGGAAGCCAGTAAAATGCTGCGCACATACAATATTGCCTGGTGGGGCAATAACTACTACGACGTCAACGAGCTGGGCCACATCACCGTCTGCCCGGATCCTGACGTACCGGACGCGCGCGTTGACCTCGCTCAGCTGGTGAAAGCCCGCGAGGCCCAGGGGCAACGCCTGCCTGCGCTGTTCTGCTTCCCGCAGATCCTACAGCACCGTCTGCGCTCAATTAACGCCGCCTTCAAGCGCGCCCGTGAGTCCTACGGCTATAAAGGCGACTACTTTCTGGTCTATCCGATTAAGGTTAACCAGCATCGCCGCGTCATTGAATCCCTGATCCACTCCGGCGAGCCGCTGGGCCTGGAGGCCGGTTCGAAGGCTGAGCTGATGGCGGTCCTGGCGCACGCCGGCATGACCCGCAGCGTTATCGTCTGTAACGGCTATAAAGACCGGGAATACATTCGCCTGGCGCTGATCGGCGAGAAGATGGGCCATAAGGTCTATCTGGTCATCGAGAAGATGTCGGAAGTGGCCATCGTGCTGGAAGAGGCCGAGCGCCTGAACGTGGTGCCGCGTCTCGGCGTGCGTGCGCGTCTGGCGTCCCAGGGCTCTGGCAAGTGGCAGTCTTCCGGTGGCGAAAAATCCAAATTCGGCCTTGCGGCCACGCAGGTGCTGCAGCTGGTGGAGATCCTCCGCGAGCGCGGACGCCTCGACAGCATTCAGCTTCTGCACTTCCATCTCGGTTCGCAGATGGCAAACATTCGCGATATCGCCACTGGCGTACGTGAATCGGCCCGTTTCTACGTTGAGCTGCACAAGCTGGGCGTGAATATCGAGTGCTTTGACGTGGGCGGCGGCCTGGGCGTGGACTATGAGGGCACCCGCTCCCAGTCTGACTGCTCGGTCAACTACGGCCTGAACGAGTATGCGAATAACATCATCTGGGCTATTGGTGACGCCTGCGAAGAGAACGGTCTGCCGCATCCGACGGTGATCACCGAGTCCGGCCGCGCCGTGACCGCGCACCATACCGTGCTGGTGTCGAACATTATCGGCGTGGAGCGCAACGAATATACCGAAGCGACGCCGCCTGCTGAGAATGCGCCACGTGCCCTGCAAAGCATGTGGGAGACCTGGCAGGAGATGCACGAGCCGGGTACCCGTCGTTCGCTGCGCGAGTGGCTGCACGACAGCCAGATGGATCTGCACGATATCCATATCGGCTACTCCTCCGGCGCATTCAGCCTGCAGGAACGCGCCTGGGCAGAGCAGCTCTACCTGAACATGTGCCACGAGGTGCAGAAGCAGCTGGATCCGAGCAACCGCGCGCACCGTCCGATTATCGATGAGCTACAAGAGCGGATGGCGGACAAAATGTACGTCAACTTCTCGCTGTTCCAGTCGATGCCGGATGCATGGGGTATCGACCAGCTCTTCCCGGTGATGCCGCTGGAAGGGCTGGATCAGATCCCGGAGCGTCGTGCTGTGCTGCTGGACATCACCTGCGACTCCGACGGAGCGATCGATCACTACGTGGACGGGGACGGGATCGCCACCACCATGCCGATGCCGGAGTACGATCCTGACAACCCGCCGCTGCTGGGCTTCTTTATGGTGGGCGCATACCAGGAGATCCTCGGCAACATGCATAACCTGTTTGGCGATACCGAAGCGGTTGACGTATTTGTCTTCCCGGACGGCAGCGTCGAGGTGGAGCTCTCCGACGAAGGGGATACGGTGGCGGATATGCTGGAGTACGTACAGCTCGATCCGAACACGCTGCTGACCCACTTCCGCGATCAGGTGAAGCAGACTGGGCTGGACGATGCGCTGCAACAGCAGTTCCTCGAAGAGTTCGAAGCGGGACTTTACGGCTACACCTATCTCGAAGACGAGTAATCTCGTTCGCCCGGCGGCCTCCGCGCTGCCGGGCATCTCCTGCCTATTTTTCTCATCCAGCTCACAAAACCCTACGGCCAGAGTGTGAGCAGCATCACCTGAAATCTTCCCAGGTCGTGATCGCCTTCGCTTTTTCTCCCGTTCTCCCGCTTCCGTACCTATTTCTGCTCGCGCCGGCAATTTACTTCCCGCAGTGGTACCGCCATGCTTACACCATTGCTTAATCGTGTTGCAGGCTGGTAATCAGAGTAGCGATGCGCTGCGGGTTGAGCAGCGTTTCGAAGGCAAGCGGATGCTGTGCGCCGTGCTGCTCAAACCATGCTGTCAGATCCCGGTTATGACAGCTGAATTCGTGCAGGGCGGCACTGAGCTGGGAGCGGATCTCCGCCTGCTCACCATATTTACGCAGCCAGAGCTTGAGCGTGAGCGCCTGGGTAAACGCGCTGTAGAGGTGAGTGTACTTCAGCGCCCGGACAACGCTGCCGCTGATGGCCTGCCGGGTTTCATCCGCCAGCGGGCAGTCGGACAGAAGCTTAAGCGAGCGGCTGTACATGTAGTCGGCAAGAAAGCGGCTGCGCTGGATCTCCAGCTCGATCAGCTGGCGCTGCTGATACCCCAGGTTGGGATCGTCGCTGGGCATCAGAGGCTGAAAGGACTGCGTCCAGTTGGCGCTGCGGGTATCGAGATGAAGCAGGTGCAGAGCATGGGCAAAATCCGTTGGAAGGCGGCTATGGCTCTGCAATACGCGACCCAGCAGCGTTGGTGTCTTACAGCTCCACTCATGGCTAGCAGCGATAATATCGCCGATCGCACTAAGATCGTGGGAAGAGACAGGCGTTGAGGCACGCTGCTGCAGCCAGTGGCTCACAATCTGGCGGGGAGGGACATCTGGCTCATTAACCAGGCGGGAGAGGCCGGACAGATTAAGCTCATTGAGCGAATCGGCTAGCGCCAGATCGGGCAGCCACTCCCAGTCGACGCGTACGGTAATGGCCTCGGGAGCGCTGCCAGCGTGCTGGCTAAGCCAGGCGAGGCGCTGCTGGATCTCCTCCAGCAGATAGCAGGGCAGCAGGGTCCAGCCATACTCCAGGCCCCAGAGATCCAGCTCCAGCCATTTTCGATTGCCGTGGATGTTAAGCAGGTTGGGGTTGTTGGCAAAGCCCGGGCGGTAATCAAGCTCGGTAGCCTTAATAGAGGCGCGAACATCATCAGGGAGCGCCTCCAGGGCGACACGCAGCATCTGCCGGGGCCAGCTTTTGTCCTGGTAATCACGCAGGATCAGCTGACGTCCCAGTTGGCGGATGCCCTGGTACAAGGTTTTTAACGACGTTTTCCAGCGCTCATTGCTGACGTCGGGCGTCGATAGCGAGAGGCGCAGGCCGCGTACGGCAGGCAGCGCGGCCAGGATCTGCGGAATGCTGTGCTGAAAGAAATAGTCAATAAACTCGCTCGCGCTATTTTCAGAGAGAAAGAATTCCGGGAACTTTGCCTTCAATTCATGGCTATCGGGCGTCGCCTCGCCCTGCAACCAAAACTGTAAGCCGCGGCGCTGTAAATACTCCCCGGCGCGTTGTAGATAAATAAGCGCATTTTCCTGAGCCAGCGTCAGGTTAATTAATTCGACGCTATGACAGCGCGGTGACGGTGCGGCCAGGCGGGCTAATAATGACTGCTGATGAATAATGAGTCCCTGAAAGCCGTAGCGTAGCGCCATCTCTACCGCTTTTTCTAAACAGGACCAGCGCCATATTTCAGGGGAGTTAATTTCCATTAACAGATAAGGCTTCGTTGTTGTCATTACGCCCATCCCGCTAGCAACCTTGAGCCGGAATGCTAGAGGCGGCGCGGTGAAAGGTCAAACATCGCTGCGTGGGTAAACCAGAAAATGTGAGCCTGCTCGAAGGTGGCCAGGCGGATTGCATATCAATGAGAGGAAGGTATGGCTAAAGGTACAACGCTGCAACTGAACTATGAGCGCTATATTGATGAAGACACGGGTGCAAAGGTTACCCGTTTTACGCCAACGGATGTTATTTGCCATCGGAACTACTTTTATCAAAAGTGCTTTATTGATGGCGGCAAGAAACTTATTTTTGCCGGCGAGTTTGATACCCATCGTAATTATTATTTGCTCGACCTGGCTACCGGCATTGCCACGCAAATAACCGAAGGTACAGGCGATAATACCTTTGGGGGCTTTTTATCCCCAGATGAAAACTCTCTCTATTACGTTAAAGGCGAGCGCAATTTAATGCGCGTCACGCTAGCCACCTTGCAAGAAGAAGCGGTATACCGCGTTCCCGATGAGTGGGTAGGGTACGGCACCTGGGTGGCGAACTCCGCCTGCGACAAGCTGGTTGGGGTTGAGATCCATCGCGACAGCTGGCGGCCCATCAGCGATTGGACCGTTTTTCAGGAGTTCTATGCCGAAGAGCCGCGCTGCCGGGTGATCCGTATCGATCTGCGCACCGGGGAACGGGAGACGCTGCTGGAGAAAAATCAGTGGCTGGGGCATCCCATCTACCGGCCGTTTGATGATAACACCGTCGCCTTCTGTCATGAGGGGCCACTCGATCGCGTCGACGCCCGCATGTGGCTGATGAATGAAGATGGTAGCAACATCCGCAAAGCCCGGGAGCCCGCGCCGGGAGAGAGCTATACCCATGAGTTCTGGGTGCC
The DNA here is from genome assembly GCF_019880405.1 of Enterobacter sp. C2. Lineage (NCBI taxonomy): Bacteria > Pseudomonadati > Pseudomonadota > Gammaproteobacteria > Enterobacterales > Enterobacteriaceae > Enterobacter > Enterobacter sp. C2. The sequence goes on along the minus strand of NZ_CP082269.1, from coordinate 3,562,138 downwards.
AGATGGGTCGGCCCTGATGTATGTCACCTATGTCAAAAATAGCCCCGTGCGCTACCTCTGCCGCATCGATGGCAAGACCGGTGAAGATGAGCGCCTGATGGCTATGCCGCCCTGCTCGCACGTTATGAGCAACGACAGCGGTTCGTTGGCGGTAGGGGACGGTTCCGGAGTGCCCATCGATATCGCCGATAACGCGGGCTACGGCGATACCAGCGATCCCTGGCTTTGGCTGTTTGATTTAAAAAACAAGCAGGCCCACAAAATTGCCCGCCACGGCTCGTCATGGCAGGTGTTGGATGGCGACCGGCAGGTAACACACCCGCATCCGTCGTTTACCCCCGATGAGAAAGCGGTTCTGTTCAGTACCGATAAAGACGGCAAGCCAGCGCTCTACCTCGCCGAAATCCCAGAAGACCTCTTACGCCAGATCCACGGTTAAACAAGGAGCTTCCCATGCATAAGCTTATCGCCCCCGTTGCCGCGTCGTTTTTGCTGGCGTGCTCCTGTCTCACGGCTGCTCAGGCAGCGGAGATCCGTATCTCATGGTGGGGCGGTAATAGCCGTCACCAGGCCACGCTGGAGGCCATAAAACGGTTTGAAGAGAAGTATCCGGATATCAAGGTGAAGGCGGAGTATGCCGGTTGGGAAGGTTACCTGTCGCGTCTGACGGTGCAGATCGCTGGAGGAAACGAGCCGGATGTGATCCAGACCAACTGGAACTGGCTGCCGCTCTTCTCAAAGGATGGCAACGGTTTTTACGATCTCTATAGCCAAAAGGCGGTGATCGATCTTCAGCAGTACGATCCGCAGTCGTTAAGCAGCACCACGGTCAACGGCAAGCTTAACGGTCTGCCGGTGGCGGTCACTGCCCGTAGCTTCTACTACAACAAAAAACTGTGGGAAGAGATGGGCGTTAGCTATCCGCAAAGCTGGACAGAGCTAATGGCGGCCGGAAAAGCGTTCGAGGCAAAAGATAAAGAGAAATACCCGCTGGTTCTCGACTACATGGAGTCGCTGACGCTGGTGCAGTCCTGGATGGTGCAGAAATACAACATCCCGGCCATCGACGAGCGCACGGGTAAATTGACCTACACCCCGCAGCAGTGGGAGGCTTTTTTCCAAATCTATAAGGATCTGGTGGATAGCCACGTTTTCCCCTCTATGCGGGTGCTGACCTCGTACGGCAAAACCAATACCTGGGAAATGAGGCCCTGGATCCAGGGCAAGTGGGGCGGCGTCTATATGTGGAACACCAACGCCGTGATGTATGAGAACAACCTGACCGCGCCTTACGACAAGCTGGAGCTGGGACCGTTCTTTATGCTGCCGGGGGCGAAAGACGCCGGGCTGTTCTTTAAACCAACGATGATGTTCAGCATCGGCAAATCGACTAAGCACCCGGCGGAAGCTGCGAAGCTGATCGATTTCCTGATGAACGATCCGCAGGGCGTTAAGGCCATGGGGCTGGAGCGCGGCACGCCGCTGAGTAAAAAGGCCTATCAGCAGCTGAGCGAGGAGGGCGTTATCCAGGAGGACAATATCACCGTGGCCGGGATTAAATCCTCTCTGGCGCTGCCCCATGCCATTCCCACCTCACCCTATTTCGATAACCCAAAATTTGTTGAGCTGTGGCGCAACACCATTGAGAACATCGATCGCGGCGAGCTGACGGTGAAAGAGGCGGCGGAGCAGTTCCCGCGCAATGCCGGACGTATCTTAAGTAGAGCCGCTAAATAACATGCCGGACCGGAACTTCACGTTCCGGTCACGCAATCAGGGTGGAGAAATGATTAAATTTAGCGCGACGCTAACCTGCCGGTACGACACGCTCTTTTCGCCATTTACCGCGAATGAGCTGGAGCAGGGCCTGGCATGGCTGGCGCAAAGCGGTTTCGACGCCGCCGAACTCTGTATTAATGATTATGAAGAGATGAACGTCCCCAGGCTGAAACAGCGGCTGGACCATTACGGGCTGGGCTGCACCACCATCGCAACCGGCCAGGCCCGCAAGCGTGACGGTCTGTCGCTGCTCGCTAATGGCAGGGCGATTGTCGAGCGCACCCGGCAGCGCCTCTCTGAGCATATTGATGTCGCCGCCCAGCTGGGGAGCCACGTTACCATTGGCTCGCTGCGGGCAACGGACCGCACGTTGAGCAAAACGCAGTATATGCATGAGCTGGCCGAGGCGATGCAGCCCTGCGTTGAGCAGGCCAGGCGGTGCGGGGTGACGCTGATCGTTGAAGCGCTTAACCGATACGAAATGGCTCACCTGCACAGCGCAGAGGATATGATGACGTTTTTAACCCTTAGCGATGCGCCAGAAAACGTCGGTGTGCTGTGGGATATTTTCCACGCCAACATTGAGGATCGCGACTTTACGCAGGCGATTACTACCCTCGGATCGCGTCTCAGGCATGTCCACTTTGCCGACTCCAACCGCGCGTTTCCAGGGTATGGTCATCTTCCGGTAGACGACATCTACCGGGCGTTAAAACGCGCTGGCTATGCCCACGCCATCTCGCTGGAGTGCCTCTGCGTCCCGTCGAGGCAAACGCTGATTGCGGAGGGCGGGCCGCTCATTTCCCATCTGCGTGGGCTATAATCGTCGATACGGATGTAAACGCAGGGGTCGTGGACAGATTATTTTGGACTTACTTGAACCCGTACAGATTAACGGCGATAATCCGCGTCAGACAAGCACTCCCCCCATTCAAACCCTTCCTCGTCGGGCTAACGACGCGGAGGGGTTTTTTTATCGACGAAAAAGAGGTCATAGCCATGAGCACCTTAGGTCATCAATACGATAACTCTCTGGTATCTAACGCATTTGGTTTTTTACGCCTGCCGCTGAACTTCCAGCCGTACGACAGCGATGCTGACTGGGTTATTACCGGTGTGCCGTTTGATATGGCGACGTCCGGACGCTCCGGTAGCCGTCAGGGCCCGGGCGCTATCCGTCAGATTTCTACCAACCTGGCGTGGGAGCACTGCCGCTTCCCGTGGAACTTCGACATGCGCGAGCGCCTGAATGTGGTTGACTGCGGTGACCTGGTCTACGCCTTCGGTGATGCCCGTGAGATGAGCGAGAAACTGCAGGCCCACGCCGAGCGTCTGCTGGCGGCTGGTAAGCGCATGCTCTCCTTTGGCGGGGACCACTTTGTCACGCTGCCGCTGCTGCGTGCCCACGCAAAACACTTTGGTAAGATGGCGCTGGTGCACTTCGATGCCCACACTGACACCTACTCCAACGGCTGCGAGTTCGATCACGGCACCATGTTCTATACCGCGCCGAAAGAGGGCCTGATCGATCCGAACCACTCGGTGCAGATCGGGATCCGTACCGAATTCGATAAAGACAACGGTTTCACCGTGCTTGATGCTTGCCAGGTCAACGATCGTTCCGTTGACGACATCATCGCTCAGGTGAAGCAGATCGTCGGCGACATGCCGGTCTATCTGACGTTTGATATCGACTGTCTGGATCCGGCCTTTGCTCCGGGTACTGGTACGCCCGTGATTGGTGGCTTGACCTCCGATCGCGCGATTAAGCTGGTACGCGGCCTGAAAGATCTGAATATCGTGGGGATGGATCTGGTGGAAGTCGCTCCGGCGTACGACCAGTCGGATATTACTGCCCTGGCCGCAGCGACCCTGGCGTTAGAGATGCTCTACATCCAGGCTGCTAAGAAAGAAGCGTAAATGATTCAGGCCGGGTAGGGCATAGCCACTACCCGGCCTGGTGAGATTTACTTAATCCCGTCTGCCGCCATACGTTCACGAATGTGCTGTGCACGGGCCTCGGAGGCCGGGTGATCGTCAAACATTGTGCTTTGACGCCCCGCTTCCTGCTGGGCCAGCTTCTCGAAGCTGGTGGCTAAGCCTGACGGATTGATGCCGCGCTTGCGCAGCAGATCGTAGGAGTAGTCATCCGCTTCTGCCTCCTGGCGCTGGGAGAACTGTGCGTTCACCAGCTTCTCGCCAAGATCGCCGAGCTGCGACTGGGAGAGGCTACCCACCACGCCACCCGCCGAGGCGGCGGCAACGCGTACGGCGTTAGTGCCCAACGCAACCTGCATACCGCGCTTCACGTGACCGAGCGCAACGTGGCCCATCTCGTGGCCGATCACCGCTTCGACCTCGTTGTCATTCATCATATCCATCAGTCCGCTGTAAACGCGGATACAGCCGTTGGCCATCGCAAAGGCGTTAACGTCTTTGGTGATATAGACGTTGTAGTTCACCGCCTGGCCGTTGATGTTGTCGCCCAGCGCAGAGGCGATCTTAGCCAGCCGCTGGCGATAGGGGCTGTTGGCAGGCGCAAGCGTTGCTTTGCTATCCAGCTCTTTACAGGATTCGTCGCTCAGCGCTTTTACCTGTGCATCCGAAAGTGAATAGGCCTGGAAGGCCTCAGCGCCCGAGCTTAATAACCCGTTTGAATCCATGTTCTGACAGCCGGTTAATGCCGCTGCCACACCCAGAGCGAGCAATGCTTGCCGAATTTTCATTGGTTATCTTCCGCATCAATATATTGATAATTTTAATGGTCTTCCCGACGCAGGGAGGCGGGAACCTTCTCTGAGTATAAAGAAAATAGCAAGCCGTGGGCGAGTGTTTGCGCAACCTGCGAGCGGCTTCCAGAGATTTCTGAAGTGGCAAAAGGATGGTCCATGTACATGGCTAGCCGCTTGGGTTACATTGTTGGCACTTTTTTCCGGCGTAGCCCATATTGCGCTGTAGTCAAGTCGCTACGGGCATGGCCTTTAACAGTCCGATCTGGAGTCAAAATGTCCTCACGTAAAGAGCTTGCCAATGCTATTCGTGCGCTGAGCATGGACGCGGTACAGAAAGCCAAATCCGGTCACCCGGGTGCCCCGATGGGTATGGCAGACATCGCCGAAGTCCTGTGGCGTGATTTCCTGAACCACAACCCGGCCAACCCGGCCTGGGCCAACCGCGACCGTTTTGTGCTCTCCAACGGCCACGGCTCCATGCTGATTTACAGCCTGCTGCATCTCTCCGGCTATGACCTGCCTATTGAAGAGCTGAAAAACTTCCGCCAGCTGCACTCAAAAACTCCGGGCCACCCGGAAGTGGGCTACACCGCTGGCGTTGAAACCACCACCGGTCCGCTGGGCCAGGGCATTGCCAACGCCGTAGGCATGGCGATTGCCGAGAAAACGCTGGCAGCGCAGTTCAACCGTCCTGGTCACGACATCGTTGACCACTTCACCTACGCATTCATGGGCGACGGCTGCATGATGGAAGGCATTTCTCACGAAGTGTGCTCCCTGGCCGGTACCCTGAAGCTCGGCAAGCTGGTGGCGTTCTATGACGACAACGGCATCTCCATCGACGGCCACGTTGAAGGCTGGTTCACCGACGATACCGCAGCACGCTTTGAGGCTTACGGCTGGCACGTAGTGCGCGGCGTAGACGGCCACGATGCCGACGCGATCAAACGCGCCGTTGAAGAAGCACAGTCCGTTACCGACAAGCCGTCCCTGCTGATGTGCAAAACCGTCATCGGCTTCGGCTCCCCGAACAAAGCGGGCACCCACGACTCCCACGGCGCACCGCTGGGCGACGCGGAAATCGTTCTGACCCGCGAGCAGCTGGGCTGGAAACACGAGCCGTTTGTTATTCCGTCTGACATCTACGCTCAGTGGGATGCGAAAGAAGTGGGCACCGCGAAAGAGAACGCGTGGAACGAGAAGTTCGCTGCCTATGCCAATGCCTTCCCGCAGGAAGCCGCCGAGTTTACCCGCCGCATGAAAGGCGACATGCCGGCTGACTTCAGCGCGAAAGCAGATGCGTTCATCGCTAAGCTGCAGGCTAACCCGTCCAAAATTGCCAGCCGTAAAGCGTCTCAGAACGCCATTGAAGCCTTTGGCCCGCTGCTACCGGAATTCCTCGGCGGCTCCGCTGACCTGGCACCGTCTAACCTGACCATCTGGTCTGGCTCTAAAGCCATCAACGAAGATGCGGCAGGAAACTACATTCACTACGGCGTGCGCGAGTTCGGCATGACCGCCATTGCCAACGGTATCGCCCTGCACGGTGGTTTCGTGCCGTATACCTCCACCTTCCTCATGTTTGTGGAATATGCCCGTAACGCGGTGCGTATGGCTGCGCTGATGAAGCAGCGTCAGGTGCTGGTCTATACCCACGACTCCATCGGTCTGGGCGAAGATGGCCCGACCCACCAGCCGGTAGAGCAGGTGGCTTCCCTGCGTCTGACGCCGAACATGAGCACATGGCGTCCATGCGATCAGGTTGAATCTGCAGTGGCGTGGAAGTACGGCGTAGAGCGTCACGACGGCCCGACCGCGCTGATCCTCTCTCGTCAGAACCTGGCCCAGCAGGAGCGTACCGAGCAGCAGCTGGCCGACATCGCCCGCGGCGGCTACGTGCTGAAGGACAGCGACGGTCAGCCACAGCTGATTTTCATCGCCACCGGTTCTGAAGTTGAACTGGCTGTTGCCGCATGGGAGCAACTGACTGCGGAAGGCGTGAAGGCGCGCGTGGTCTCCATGCCGTCTACCGACGCGTTCGACAAGCAGGATGCGGCGTACCGTGAATCCGTATTGCCGAAAGCCGTTTCTGCCCGTGTTGCCATCGAAGCGGGTATCGCCGACTTCTGGTTCAAGTACACCGGCCTGAACGGCGCTATCGTCGGGATGACCACCTTCGGTGAATCTGCTCCGGCAGAGCAGCTGTTCGAAGAGTTCGGCTTCACCGTGGAAAACGTGGTGGCGAAGGCGAAAGCGCTACTGTAATCCGCTAATGCCCGGCGGTGTTGCGCTGGCCGGGCGTACGAGCAGTTACAGGCTACAGTGGTCTTCGGCTATGCCGCCGTCGGCAAGACGCACGATCCGCGGGAAGTTACGGCGGATAAAATCGTAGTCATGGCTGATGGCGAGCACCGTGGTACCACGCTGGCGGCAGCGTGCCAGCCAGTTTTCGAATATACCCAGCCAGCGATCGTCAAAATCGCGGCTGGGTTCATCAAGCAGCAGCAGCGGCGGCGCCAGCGCCTCCAGGCTTGCCACGGCGACCATCCGACGCTGGGCAACGTGGAGATCGAGTGGATGCGCTTGGGCTACCTCTTCAAGATGGCACAGCGTTAACGCCTCTTTGACTCTTCGTTGGATCTCATCCTTAGGCAGCTTCTGCAACCGCAGGCCATACGCCACCTCGGCAAAGACTTCGCTCTGCACGATCTGATTCTCAGCCTCCTGAAACAGCACGCCAGCAAGCCTTGCACGCTCCTGTGCCTTGAGGCGCGTTAGCGCATGGCTTTGGATCGAAACGCTTCCCGCATCAGGGGCAAGCAGCCCGGCCATAATGCGTAGCAGTGTCGATTTACCCGCGCCGTTATCGCCAATCAGGGCCACGAACTCGCCTGGCGTCAGGTGGAGCGACACGCCGCGCAGACAGCGCTGCTCTGTCTTCGGCCAGCGAAAATCGATGTGTTCTACTTTCAGCATAGCGGCTCCAGCCCCCCGGTCGTGAGCTGCCAGGCCTGATGGCAGAGAGGACGCACAGGCTCAAGCCTGCGTTCAAACAGCACGATCAGCGCCTGCTGTGCCGTGGCCCATTCTGCGAGCCGTTCAAGCATGCGCTGCATAGCCTGGGGCGTCAGGCGGCTGAACGCCTCATCCAGCAGCAGGATTTTGGGCTGCATCGCCAGCGCACAAGCAATCACCACGCGCTGCGTCTCACCGCCGGAGAGCGTAGCCGGGTGACGGTGGCGCAGCGGCTGGCAGTCGGTCAGGGTCAGCGCCGCGTCAATGCGAGCAAGGATCGCCTCCTCGCTCAGGCAGAGGTTCTCTGGACCAAAGGCAATCTCCTCTTCCACGCTAAAAGTACAGCCTGAGAGCTGAAGATAGGGCGACTGCTGCACCAGCTGAATGGTCTGCGCCTGCGCGGCAAGCGAAAGCGTGCCAATCGGCTGCCCAAGCAGGCTGCCGGATCCGCTAACGGTGCCGGGAAGAAAGTCCGGGTACCAGCCCGCCATCAGCTGCGCCAGCGTGCTTTTCCCGCTGCCGTTGCCACCAATAATCGCCACTATGCCGGGCAGCGCGTAATGAAAATCGTACGCTCGCGGGGCGGCGCTGGCGTGCAGCGGCTGATAGCAGAACCCCTCTAACGTAACCATAGCCATACGCCTGCCTCCGTGACGATCAGCGCCACCATGCCGTAGCGCACGGCACGCTGAAGGGCGCTGTCTTTTGGGGCCCACAGCGTGGTGCGGGTACGGTGCAGGCGAAAGGCCCGCATATCCAGTGCCGCGCCGCGCACGGCGAGATCGTTAAGCGCGCCCTGGGTCAGGGGCAGCACCAGAGCCGGGATCGCCCGCAGCCGTTGATACCAGCGTCCGTCCAGCGGCACGCCCCGGGCGCGCTGGGCTTCATGAATGCTGGCTAGTCGATGCTTAAGTTGCTCGACGATCAGCAGCGGGCCTGAAAGCAGGTAGGCGAGACCCGGCGGCAGGCGGCTGGCAAACAACGCGCGAATAAACTGCCGGACCGGCACACAATGCATCCAGAGCTGGGCGGTCGAGACGACTGCCAGAATACGCAGCCAGAGCGTAACGGCCTGTGCCCAGCGTCGGGGATCGCGCGGCTGCCCGCTAAGCCATTCTGTCAGCCAGCCGCCGTGCACGAGCCAGAGCCCCGCACCCAGAGAGAACATCAGCCAGCCGACGTAACGTGCTCGCCTGCGGGTGGCGCGAAAAAAGAGCAGGCTGGCAAAGGCGGCAGTGCTCCAGGCGGTAAGCGCCGCGCCTGCCGGTATCAGCAGCGTAGAGAATGCGGCGAGCACCCACAGCGTGAGCGACGTAAAGGGGTGCATTTAACGCACGGCGGCCATGGTGGGGAAGTGGCGCGTGGTGCGCAGCGGCAGCTGGCGCAGCAGGATCCAGACCACAATCGCCGTGAGGATCTTATCCACGAGGTTGGCCCCGAGCACGGTGATCGCCACGGACTCAAGCAGATCCTGGCCCATAGAGTGCATCCAGGCGACAAAGAGATCGGCTCCGCTGCCGGTAACCCCGCCGAACAGGGCGGTACGCAGCGGTACGGCCACCACCGTGACCGCGAGCGTAATGATGATGCCGCTGACGATCACCTTCGGCAGGGTACGGAACCAGCCCAGCCGGGCCAGCCAACCGGCCACCAGACCAATCACCATCGCCACCGGGGCAAAGGCGGCGGCGATGGGATCGGTGAGCAGCCCCCAGAGCAGATTGGTCAGCAGGCCGGTAAGCATGCCGATAAACGGCCCCAGCAGCACGGCGCTCATCAGCGTGCCGATAGAGTCGAGAAAGATCGGCAGCTTCAGCAGGCTAATTAGCTGGCCACCGATCATATTGATGGCGATAGAGATAACGATCAGTGCCAGCGTCTGGCTGGCGAGTTGGCGACGTGCCATAGCGACCTCGTGAGGTTGGGAAAATTAGCGTGCGTTAATAACCAGCTCGTCATAGCCCGAAACAGCACAGGGCTGGCGGCTGAAGGCGAGGGTGGTCAGCTCGCCGATCACCAGTTCAAGGGTGGTGCGAACCGTACAGCCAGGCATGACGTGCCCGCCGGTCATCACGCCATTCTCATCGGCCACGCTGAGGTGCAGATGCTCACCGGCCAGCTCCAGCGTGCCGCCGAGGGAGATCGCTTCGAAGGTGCCATGTAGATAAGTGGTCTCGTCGCGGGCGGCGAAGCGCAGCGCCACATCCGTCAGGCTGCCGGTGCAGCCAGCAATCCAGGCGGCCTGGAGTGCGTGACGCTGGGTAAACGCACGAAGGGCAGTGAGCAGCTCATCGCCGGGAAGCAGACGCAGGGCATAGAAGCGCGCGCTGGATGGAGAAGTGCCGGGGATCATGGTCATAGGCCTCGTAAACGCCAAAGTGGCAGCGATCATAAGAGCGACAGCAATTCGTTTTAATGATGTATATCAGGAAAAGACCGCGACCGATGGTAGATTTGCGTATAAAGGAATATGGATCCCGGCAATGGAATAATTCTGCCGTAGGTGAGCAATAAAGTGTGACGTAGATCAGATAACTGGTTTAACCCCACGGCAGCGGATTCCCTTTATTCCACGTTTCGCTTACCCTAGCTGAAGCGTTTCAGTCGAAATTCCGTTCGACATTTAACCACTTAGTCGCAGTTTGTGACAAGCGAGGTTTCCCTGACTATGTCGCTGCATTACTCTGTCAGCCATCGACTCAGGGATAGCTTTGCAGGAGACTTATGACCCTACGCATCGCGATAAATGGCTTTGGTCGCATCGGGCGTAACGTGGTTCGTGCTTTGTATGAATCCGGACGCCGGGCGGAGATCGCCGTAGTGGCCATTAACGAGCTGGCGGATGACGCAGGCATTGCGCATCTGTTGAAGTATGACACCAGCCACGGCCGCTTTAGCCAGCGTGTTCATCACGAGGGCGGACTGCTATTTGTCGGCCATGACGCGATCCGTCTCCTGCACGAGCCAACCATTGATGCGCTGCCCTGGCGCGAGCTTGAGGTCGACGTGGTGCTGGACTGTACCGGCGTGTACGGCAACCGTGAGCACGGTGAAGCACATTTGAGCGCCGGCGCGAAAAAGGTGCTCTTTTCCCATCCGGGCAGCAGCGATCTCGACGCCACCGTGGTCTTCGGCGTCAATCAGGACGATCTGCGTCCAGACGATCGCATCGTCTCAAACGCCTCCTGCACCACAAACTGTATTATTCCCGTCATCAAGCTGCTTGATGATGCCTTTGGCATTGAGTCGGGGACGGTCACCACCATCCACTCGGCGATGCACGATCAGCAGGTCATTGACGCTTACCATCCGGATCTGCGGCGTACGCGTGCAGCCAGCCAGTCGATCATTCCAGTGGATACCAAGCTTGCGGCTGGCATTACGCGCTTCTTTCCAAAATTTAATGATAAATTTGAAGCCATTGCCGTACGCGTACCGACAATCAATGTCACGGCAATCGACCTCAGCGTGACGGTAAGCAGCCCGGTAAATGCCTGTCAAGTCAACCAGTTGCTGCAAAAGGCGTCACGGGAAGCATTTCATGGTATAGTTGACTATACGGAATTACCGTTGGTCTCAACTGATTTTAACCACGATCCGCACAGTGCCATTATCGATGGCACACAGACGCGGGTCAGCGGTGCACATCTGATCAAAACGCTGGTCTGGTGTGATAATGAATGGGGTTTCGCTAATCGAATGCTCGACACGACGTTAGCGATGGCCGCGAAAGGTTTTAGGTAGGGCGCGTCTTGCGTCTGCAAAACTTTAAGAATCAACGAGAGGATTCACCATGTCTGTAATTAAGATGACCGATCTGGATCTAGCTGGTAAACGCGTTTTTATCCGTGCGGATCTGAACGTACCGGTTAAAGATGGTAAAGTAACCAGCGATGCGCGTATCCGCGCCTCCCTGCCGACTATCGAACTGGCCCTGAAACAGGGTGCAAAAGTGATGGTCACCTCTCACCTGGGTCGTCCGACCGAAGGCGAGTACAACGAAGAATTCTCTCTGCTGCCGGTTGTTAACTACCTGAAAGACAAACTCTCTAGCCCGGTACGTCTGGTAAAAGACTACCTGGACGGCGTAGAAGTGGCTGAGGGTGAGCTGGTTGTTCTGGAAAACGTTCGCTTCAACAAAGGCGAAAAGAAAGACGACGAAACCCTGGCGAAAAAATATGCTGCACTGTGCGACATCTTCGTGATGGACGCATTTGGTACGGCACACCGTGCGCAGGCATCTACTCACGGCGTAGGCAAATTTGCTGACGTGGCGTGCGCAGGCCCGCTGCTGGCAGAGGAACTGGACGCGCTGGGTAAAGCGCTGAAAGAGCCAGCTCGCCCGATGGTGGCTATCGTTGGCGGCTCTAAAGTCTCCACCAAGCTGACCGTGCTCGACTCCCTGTCTAAAATCGCTGACCAGCTGATCGTCGGTGGCGGCATCGCCAACACCTTCGTTGCCGCGCAGGGCCACAACGTGGGCAAATCCCTGTACGAAGCTGACCTGGTAGACGAAGCGAAACGTCTGCTGCAGACCTGCGACATTCCGGTCCCGACTGACGTGCGCGTTGCCACTGAGTTCTCTGAAACCGCGACCGCGACCCTGAAATCTGTTAGCGACATCAAAGATGAAGAGCAGATTCTGGATCTGGGCGATGTTTCCGCTGAGAAACTGGCTGAAATCCTGAAAAACGCCAAAACTATTCTGTGGAACGGCCCGGTTGGCGTTTTTGAGTTCCCGAACTTCCGTAAAGGGACTGAGATCGTAGCCAACGCTATCGCTGACAGCGACGCGTTCTCTATCGCAGGTGGCGGTGATACCCTGGCAGCGATCGACCTGTTCGGCATCGCTGACAAAATCTCCTACATCTCCACCGGTGGCGGCGCGTTCCTTGAATTCGTGGAAGGCAAAGTGCTGCCAGCCGTAGCGATGCTCGAAGAGCGCGCTAAGAAGTAATGCCTGAGCAGGCGGATCGCTCCGCCTGTTTTCAGACCCGTTTTCTGTAAATACAGGATTTACACCATGTCTAAAATTTTTGATTTCGTAAAACCAGGCGTGATCACCGGTGATGACGTTCAGAAAGTATTCCAGGTTGCTAAAGAGAACAACTTTGCGCTGCCAGCCGTTAACTGCGTAGGTACCGACTCCATCAACGCCGTTCTGGAAACCGCTGCGAAGGTAAAAGCGCCGGTAATCGTTCAGTTCTCTAACGGCGGTGCTGCGTTTATCGCCGGTAAAGGCTTCAAAGGCGAAGGCCAGCAGGCGGCTATTCTGGGTGCTATCTCTGGTGCGCACCACGTTCATCAGATGGCTGAACACTACGGCGTGCCGGTGATCCTGCACACTGACCACTGCGCGAAGAAACTGCTGCCGTGGATCGACGGTCTGCTGGACGCGGGTGAAAAACACTTTGCCGCTACCGGTAAACCGCTGTTCTCTTCTCACATGATCGACCTCTCTGAAGAGTCCCTGGAAGAGAACATCGAGATCTGCTCTAAATACCTGGAGCGCATGTCCAAAATGGGCATGACCCTGGAGATCGAACTGGGCTGCACCGGCGGTGAAGAAGATGGCGTAGACAACAGCCATATGGACGCATCTGCACTCTACACCCAGCCGGAAGACGTTGACTACGCGTACACCAAGCTGAACGCGATCAGCCCGCGCTTCACCATTGCGGCTTCCTTCGGTAACGTACACGGCGTGTACAAGCCAGGTAACGTTAAGCTGACCCCGACCATCCTGCGCGACTCTCAGGAGTATGTTTCTAAGAAACATAACCTGCCGCACAACAGCCTGAACTTCGTATTCCATGGCGGTTCCGGCTCTTCCGCTCAGGAGATCAAAGATTCCGTAAGCTACGGCGTGATCAAAATGAACATCGATACCGATACTCAGTGGGCTAACTGGGAAGGTATCCTGAAGTACTACAAAGAGAACGAAGCTTACCTGCAGTCTCAGCTGGGCAACCCGAAAGGCGAAGACCAGCCGAACAAGAAATACTACGATCCGCGCGTATGGCTGCGTGCCGCACAGGCCAGCATGGTGACGCGTCTGGAGCAGGCATTTAAAGAGCTGAACGCGATCGACGTTCTGTAATTTAAAGCGTGTAAAAGAGAGTGGCTCCCTACGGGGGGCCATTTTTTTTGCCTGTCGAGGGTGAACACAGTCTGAAAAGTCACCCTTATCGCAGGCGTTTTGTGCGACCGGTGCGTTTAGGGTTTGGCATAGGGGTCGATTTTTGTTTACGCTTTGCTGACCTGCTTCACGTTTTACGTGATTTTTAACCCATTTAGGTAAGCATAAGGAACAGTGAATGGACGATCTTAATGTGCTGGGTAGCATAAACAACGCCGGCGGCTGGCTGGTGCGCAACCAGGCGCTGCTGCTGAGCTATGCCGTCAACATCGTTGCTGCGATTGTCATCCTCATTATCGGGATGATCATCGCCCGGGTCATTTCTAACGGTATCAATCGACTGATGGTGGCTCGCCATATTGATGCCACGGTGGCTGACTTTCTCTCTGCGCTGGTCCGCTATGGCATTATTGCCTTTACCCTGATCGCCGCGCTGGGCCGGGTAGGGGTGCAGACCGCATCGGTGATTGCCGTGCTGGGTGCCGCGGGTCTGGCCATTGGCCTTGCGCTTCAGGGCTCGCTCTCTAACCTGGCCGCAGGCGTGCTGCTGGTGACCTTCCGTCCTTTCCGTGCCGGTGAGTATGTGGATTTAGGCGGCGTGGCGGGGACCGTTTTGCATGTGCAGATCTTCTCTACCACTATGCGTTCCGCCGATGGCCGCTACATTGTCATCCCCAACGGTAAGATCATTGCTGGCAACATCATTAACTTCTCCCGCGAGCCGGTGCGCCGTAACGAGTTCATTATCGGCGTTGATTACGATGCGGATATCGATCTGGTGAAACAGCTGCTGACCGAGATTATCGAGTCTGACGATCGTATTCTGAAAGATCGCGAAAGAACCGTCCGCATGAACGAGCTGGGAGCCTCCTCGGTTAACTTTGTGATCCGCACCTGGAGCAACAGCGGCGATCTGCAAAACGTTTACTGGGACGTGCTGGAGCGCATCAAGAAGACTTTCGATGCCCACGGCATTGGCTTCCCCTATCCGCAGATGGATGTGCATTTCAAGCGTGAGAAAGCCGCTCAGTCTGCCGAGCAGCAATAATCTCCCCAGGGCCAGCACTGCTGGCCCTGTTTAGTATTAGCCCTACTGATTACTGATTAGAATTTTAAATTTCCGCTTATAATAAGGGCACGGTATAGTCTCCGCCATGAACGAACAGGTAGAGGCTATGATGGTGTTAAGTTATTATTTTCAAGGGCTTGCGTTAGGTGCGGCGATGATCCTGCCGCTGGGCCCGCAAAATGCGTTTGTGATGAATCAGGGCATTCGCCGCCAGTATCCATTGATGGTGGCTGGATTATGCGCCCTTAGCGATCTGATTCTGATCTGTGCCGGGATCTTTGGCGGCAGCGCGGTGCTGATGCAGTCGCCGTGGCTGATGGCGCTGGTCACCTGGGGCGGGGTAGCGTTTCTGCTCTGGTATGGCTTTGGCGCGCTAAAAACGGCCTTTAGCCAGCAGCTTGAGCTGGCTAATGCTGAAGTGTTAAAACAGGGGCGCTGGCGGATAATCGCCACTATGCTGGCAGTAACCTGGCTCAACCCTCACGTCTATCTCGACACCTTTGTGGTGCTCGGTAGTTTGGGTGGGCAGCTGGCGGCAGAGCCGAAGCGTTGGTTTGCGCTTGGGACGATTAGCGCCTCGTTCATCTGGTTTTTCGGTCTGGCGCTGCTGGCAGTATGGCTTGCGCCACGCCTGCGCACCGCTAAGGCGCAGCGTATTATTAACGTCGTCGTTGGCGTGATCATGTGGTTTATCGCGTTTCAGCTGGCGAAGGACGGTATTCATCATTTACAGGTTCTGTAGCGCAGCGTTACCAGGCTAAGTCCGATGGACAACTGCGCCGAAAACGTTAAGCTTGCAGCCAAACGTCCGCGTCCGCGGCGAATATTCAGACAAGGAGAAGCTACGGTGAAGTTCAAAGTGATGGCCCTTGCGGCATTAGTTGGATTAGGTGCGCTGTCGGTTCAGGCAAATGAGCTGCCAAACGGCCCGCATATTGTGACCTCGGGTACGGCGAGCGTTGATGCCGTGCCGGATATCGCCACCCTGGCGATTGAAGTTAACGTTGCAGCAAAAGATGCAGCATCGGCGAAGAAGCAGGCCGACGATCGCGTTGCGCAATACCTGAGCTTCCTTGAGCAGAACGGCGTGGCGAAGAAAGATATCAACTCCGCTAACCTGCGTACCCAGCCGGACTATGACTATCAGAATGGCAAAAGCATTCTGAAGGGTTACCGGGCTGTACGTACGGTAGAGGTGACGCTGCGCGAGCTGGATAAGCTTAACTCGCTGCTGGATGGCGCGCTGAAAGCCGGGCTGAACGAGATCCGTGCGGTTACCCTCGGCGTTGCGCAACCAGAAGCCTATAAAGACAAGGCGCGTAAAGCAGCAATCGATGACGCCGTGCGTCAGGCCGGGCAGCTGGCTGCGGGCTTTAAGTCTACCCTGGGGCCGGTGTACAGCGTGCGTTACCACGTCTCTAACTATCAGCCTACCCCGATGGTACGCATGATGAAGGCAGACGCGGCACCAACGTCGGCGCAGGAGACCTACGAGCAGCCAACGATCCAGTTTGACGATCAGGTTGACGTGGTGTTTGAACTGCAGCCGCAGGCGGGAAGCACCGCTCAACCTGCGCCTGCGCAGTCGGCACCAGCCCAGTCAACTCAGCCAGCCCAGCAGTAATCCTCTCTTATCCGGCCGGGGTCAAACCTGGCCGGATACTCTCCCGTTTTAGTCCTGACGCAGTACGCGGCGACCGTGGGCCAGCAGCGCTTCGGTAACGTTGCGCATCATGCGGCTCTCCGGCGCGAAACGGTGCCAGAAAAGCATCCGCCGCTGGAACAGGCCCGGCGTCAGGTCAATCAGCTCGCCGCTGTCTAACTCGCGCTCAATCTGCAGGTGCGGGATCATGCAGCAGGTCGTACCCTGGCGCGCCAGCTGCACAAAGGCTTCGGACGAGTTAACGATATGGCACGGTACGCTGCCCGGCGGCAGATCGAAGTTCTGCTGCAAAAAGGCCTGATGCATATCGTCGAGATGGTCAAACGCCACCGCCGGGGCCTTTAGCAGCGCCGAGCGGGTCACGCCGTTGGGGAAGTAGCGTTCGGCGAAGGCTTTTGAGCCTACAAACAGGTAGTCGAGCGCGCCGAGCCGATCCACGAGGCAGCTTGGCAGCGCCTGGGACTGGATACTGACCGCGCCGACCACTTCCCCCCGACGCAGACGCTCCTGGGTACGGGTCTCATCTTCCACCTGCAGATTAAGGCGGATCGGTGAGTCAACCAGCACCGGTGCCAGGGCGGGTAACAGCCAGGTCGCCAGGCTGTCGGCGTTGACCGCTAGCGAGAGCAGCAGCGGCGTAGAGCCGGTCTGCTCATCCCCCAGCCACTCATCCTCTAGCAGCTCAACCTGACGCAGCAGTGCCAGCAGCTTCTGACCCTGCTCGGTAGGACGCGGCGGCACGGTACGAACCAGCAGCGGCTGACCAAACATATTTTCCAGCTGTTTAATACGTTGTGAGACGGCGGACTGGGTAATACACAGCTTTTGCGCGGCGCGCTCAAACCCGCGTTCACGAATGACCGCATCAAGCGCCTGTAATGTTCTGTAGTCCGGACGTTTCATTGCTAAGAGGTGCTCCAAAGTGTGATTAACAGCACTATGACATAAATTTTCATTCGATACAGACGAAATGCGCGCCTCTGTTTTTCACTAAGAGTTGTGACATTGATCACAGGGACATTTTAACGATCGATGCCTTATAATGCGCGCTCAGTCTCCACACCACAGGCAAACGATCATGACGCAGGATGAACTAAAAAAAGCAGTAGGCTGGGCGGCGCTAAATTACGTTGAGCCAGGCACCATTGTCGGCGTTGGCACCGGTTCAACGGCTGCACACTTTATCGATGCGCTGGGCACGATGAAGGGACAGATTGAAGGAGCCGTTTCCAGCTCTGATGCCTCCACTGAAAAGCTGAAATCCCTTGGCATCACCGTGTTCGATCTCAACGA
This sequence comes from Enterobacter sp. C2, assembly GCF_019880405.1. NCBI lineage: Bacteria > Pseudomonadati > Pseudomonadota > Gammaproteobacteria > Enterobacterales > Enterobacteriaceae > Enterobacter > Enterobacter sp. C2. The sequence goes on along the minus strand of NZ_CP082269.1, from coordinate 3,544,448 downwards.
GGTCGATCGTCTGGGCGTTTACGTTGACGGTGCTGACGAGATCAACGGTCAGATGCAGATGATCAAAGGCGGCGGCGCGGCGCTGACGCGCGAAAAGATCATCGCCTCCGTGGCGGATAAGTTTATCTGTATTGCCGATGCGTCAAAAGAGGTCGCTATTCTGGGGAGCTTCCCGCTGCCGGTCGAGGTGATCCCCATGGCCCGCAGCGCCGTTGCCCGTCAGTTAGTGAAGCTGGGCGGTCGTCCTGAATATCGTCAGGGCGTGGTGACCGACAACGGTAACGTTATTCTCGACGTGCACGGTCTGGAGATTATCGATCCTGTGGCGCTGGAAAATGCGATTAACGCCATTCCAGGGGTGGTCACCGTCGGCCTGTTCGCCAACCGTGGTGCGGACGTGGCGCTGATCGGTACCGCCGACGGCGTAAAAACCATCGTAAAATGATCTGACGGCGACAGGCTCTCGCCGGAGAAAAAATTTCCCCTGGCTGAATTCGGTGACTTGTGTCACGTTTTTAGCCAACGACTGACGATCCTGTTGCCGTTTAGCCGCTTTGCTAGCATTTTCCTCTGTCAAACTTCACTGCGTGACTTTTCTTCATACCGCCGACGCAAACGTTCATATTGCCGCAATAGTTTTTTTTGATATGTTGGCTAAAGCGAACACACACTGATTTAGAAAATAACAGGGTCGGGGAAATGGCAAAAGTATCACTGGAAAAAGACAAAATTAAGTTTTTGCTGGTTGAAGGCGTTCATCAGAAAGCAATAGATAGCCTTCGTGCAGCGGGTTACACCAATATTGAGTACCACAAAGGTGCGCTGGACAGCGCGCAGCTGAAAGAGTCGATCCGTGATGCCCATTTCATCGGCCTGCGCTCCCGTACCCATCTGACAGAAGAGATTTTCGCTGCCGCAGAGAAGCTGGTTGCCGTCGGCTGCTTCTGCATCGGCACTAATCAGGTTGACCTCAACGCGGCTGCTAAGCGTGGCGTACCGGTATTCAACGCGCCGTTCTCCAATACCCGCTCGGTGGCGGAACTGGTGATCGGCGAGCTGCTGCTGCTGCTGCGCGGTATTCCGGAAGCCAACGCCAAGGCGCACCGTGGCGTCTGGAACAAGCTTGCCGCAGGCTCCTATGAAGCGCGTGGCAAGAAGCTCGGTATTATCGGCTACGGCCACATCGGTACCCAGCTGGGCATTCTGGCGGAGTCGCTGGGGATGCACGTCTTCTTCTACGATATTGAAAGCAAGCTGCCGCTGGGCAACGCGACGCAGGTTCAGCACCTCTCTGACCTGCTGAACATGAGCGACGTCGTGAGCCTGCACGTGCCGGAAAACGCCTCGACGAAGAACATGATCGGCGTCGAAGAGCTGGCGCTGATGAAGCCGGGCTCGCTGCTGATCAACGCCGCACGCGGCACGGTTGTCGATATTCCGGCCCTGTGCGACGCGCTGCGTAACAAACACCTGGCCGGCGCGGCTATCGACGTCTTCCCGACTGAACCGGCGACCAACAGCGATCCGTTTGAGTCCCCGCTGTGTGAGTTCGACAACGTCATTCTGACCCCGCACATCGGCGGCTCTACGCAGGAAGCACAGGAGAACATCGGCCTTGAAGTGGCGGGCAAGCTGGCGAAATATTCAGACAACGGCTCCACGCTCTCTGCCGTGAACTTCCCGGAAGTCTCACTGCCGCTGCACGGCGGTCGTCGCCTGCTGCACATCCATGAGAACCGCCCTGGCGTGCTGACCGCCATCAACCAGATCTTTGCCGAGCAGGGGGTCAACATTGCCGCCCAGTATCTGCAAACGACACCGCAGATGGGTTATGTGGTGATCGATATCGAAGCGGAAGAAGAGGTGGCGCAGAAGGCGCTGCAGAGCATGAAAGGCATTGCCGGAACTATCCGCGCGCGTCTGCTCTACTGATCCGTGTTGCCCGGCGTGCCTGCCGGGCCTACCACTGCCATGTCTGCGATGGCGTTACCACCGCAGGCAAGGGGATATCCCACTCTTCTACCGGCAGAGCATCGACCTGCTGGCAGTCATGGGCGTAGCCTACCGGCGTAAAGCCATGCTGCTGCCACTTCTGTAGCGTGCGATCGTAAAAGCCACCGCCCATTCCCAGCCGTTGTCCCTGATTGTCAAAAGCCACCAGCGGCGTGATCAACACGTCCAGCGTATCGAGCGGCGTGACGTCACGCAGATCGAGCTTCGGCTCATAAATTTTCAGATGATTTACCACCAGTTCGCTTTCGGGATGGTAGTGCAGAAACAGCAGATTGCCGGGGCTGAAGGGGTGCAAAACCGGCAGGCAGACGCGTTTGCCGCTGCGCCAGAGCTGCTCAATCAGCGGACGGGTATCAAGCTCACCGTCAAAGGAGAGAAACAGCGCCACGGTGTTAGCCAGCACCATCGGCGGAAACGCCATCATGCGGTTAGCGGCCTGCTGGGCATAGCTACGCTGTTCGTCGTTGCTTAGGGCACGGCGACGCTGGCGGATCTGCTGGCGAATGAGCTGTCGGGGTGAAGCGGATAGCGTGAGTGATGTCATGGTATCAGGTAGAGGAAGGGGAATCTCCGAGATGCCGCCGCAGGCTGTAACCCTTGAACCCTTGGTTCAAGGTGAATATGTCGTCATAGTTTTAAGGCTTCTCGGACGAACCGAGCATGCTCACCAACCATGGAGCGCCACATTCTTGTGGTATGAAATATCGGCTCAGGGGACTGGCCCACTTGCGAACATCTCAGAGAAATTTTTTCTTCACTGTCACTCTACCATAGTCGACATTGAAGTGTTATTCAAACTTAGGCCCCGGTCTTTCGTTAGTGCGACCCTGATCAAGCAATGCCTGTTCGATGGTCTGCTGTAACAGTCGAATACGCTGCTCCATGCTGGAGGCGTAGTCGCGGGTTTTCGCCTTTTCCTGAGCCAGTTCGTAGCTAATGTTCAACGCGGCGATGAAAACCAGCTGCTCAGTATTTGTGACTCTAGTGCGAACTTTCAGATCTTGCAACCGCTCATTCAGATCATCTGCAGCCTGATTGAGAGCGTCCCGCTGTTCAGGCGGACAGTTCACGCGCAGTGAACGGCCAAAAATTTGGATATCGACGGGTTGTGCAGACATGACACCTTCCTGCTGTTTGACTGCGCTCTACCTTGGCAACCGAGTCCTGGCTGCGAAGGGGCGACACTATAGCTACCCTGGTTAGAGGATTCAAGCAGATTCTCATAACCTGAACTCTTAGCCTATTCTCTTAACATAGCCGTAAAAAGAAACCTATACGTAAAGGTCGCAAACGCATGTTTGGCGAAAGCTGACGGCTATATCACCAGGGTCCAAAGTGGTAGCATACCATGAATCTTTCTCCCAACGACGACGAATGCGCATGTCAATACAGAACGAAATGCCTGGTTACAATGAATTGAACCAGTTACTCACCCAACAGGGTGTTGGCTTAACGCCAGCCGAGATGCACGGTCTGATCGGCGGGATGCTTTGCGGCGGCAATAACGACAGCTCGTGGCAGCCGCTGTTACACGATCTCACCAACGAAGGTCTGGCGTTTGGCCATGAGCTGGCCGAGGCGCTGCGTAAGATGCACGCCGCCACCAGCGACGCACTGGAAGACGATGGCTTCCAGTTCCAGCTCTTTCTGCCGGACGGCGATGAGGTCAGCGTGTTTGACCGGGCCGACGCCATGGCGGGCTGGGTGAACCACTTCCTGCTGGGGCTGGGCGTCACGCAGCCGAAGCTCGATAAGGTCACCGGTGATACCGGCGAGGCCATCGACGATCTGCGCAACATCGCGCAGCTGGGCTACGAGGAGGACGAAGACCAGGAAGAGCTGGAGATGTCACTCGAAGAGATCGTGGAGTACGTCCGCGTGGCGGCGCTGCTCTGCCATGATACGTTTACTCGTCCACAGCCGACCGCACCGGAAGTGCGTAAGCCAACGCTACATTAAGCGTCGTACTGAATGCTAAAAAGGAGGTGTCATGACCCAGTCTGAGTTTCTTCGCCGCCGCCAGGCGCTGCTTGCGCAGATGGCCCCGGCCAGCGCGGCGCTGATCTTCTCCGCTCCGGAGGCGACCCGCAGCGCCGATAGTGAATATCCCTACCGTCAAAACAGCGACTTCTGGTACTTCACCGGCTTTAACGAGCCCGAAGCGGTGCTGGTGCTGATCAAGAGCGATGACACCCACAATCACAGCGTACTGTTTAACCGCCTGCGGGATAAAACTGCAGAGATCTGGTTTGGCCGTCGGCTGGGCCAGGAGGCCGCGCCGGAGAAGCTGGGCGTGGATCGGGCGCTGGCGTTCAGTGAAATCGACGAGCAGCTCTACCAGCTGCTTAACGGACTCGACGTGGTCTACCACGCGCAGGGCGAATATAGCTATGCGGATGCGATCCTCTTCACCGCGCTGGACAAGCTGCGCAAAGGGTCCCGGCAGAATCTCACCGCGCCCGCCTCGATAACTGACTGGCGGCCCATTGTCCATGAGATGCGGCTGTTTAAATCCCCGGAAGAGATTGATGTCCTGCGCCGCGCAGGTGAGATCAGCGCGCTGGCCCACACGCGGGCGATGCAGGCCTGCCGTCCGGGCATGTTCGAATACCAGCTCGAAGGCGAGATCCTGCACGAGTTCAACCGCCACGGGGCGCGCTTTGCGTCGTATAACACCATTGTTGGCGGTGGGGAAAACGGCTGCATCCTGCACTACACCGAGAACGAAAGCGAGCTGCGCGACGGTGAGCTGGTGCTGATCGATGCCGGGTGCGAGTATCGGGGCTACGCGGGGGATATTACCCGTACCTTCCCGATTAACGGCAAGTTTACCCCGGCCCAGCGCGAGATCTATGACATCGTGCTGGCCTCGCTCGACGCCGCGCTGACCCTGTTCCGTCCGGGCACCTCCATTCAAGACGTTACCAGCGACGTTGTGCGGATCATGATTACCGGGCTGGTGAAGCTCGATATCCTGAAAGGTGACGTTGACCAGCTGCTGGCCGATAACGCCCACCGCGCCTTCTTCATGCACGGTCTGAGCCACTGGCTGGGGCTGGACGTTCATGACGTCGGCGTCTACGGGCCTGACCGCTCGCGCACGCTTGAGCCGGGCATGGTGCTGACCGTCGAACCGGGGCTCTATATCGCTCCGGATGCCGACGTGCCGCCCCAGTATCGTGGCATTGGGATCCGCATCGAAGATGACATCCTCATCACCGAAAACGGCAACGAGAACCTGACCGCCAGCGTAGTGAAGAAGGCCGATGAGATCGAGGCGCTGATGGCGGCGGCGAAGCATTCATGAGCGTAATAATCGTCGGCGGCGGGATGACCGGCGCTACGCTTGCGCTGGCCATTTCGCGCCTGACGCACGGCACGCTGCCGGTGCACCTTATCGAAGCCACGGCTCCGGAAGAGCAGGCGCATCCTGGCTTTGATGCGCGTGCCATTGCGCTGGCCGAAGGCACCTGCCAGCATCTGGCGCGGCTCGGCATCTGGCAGCATATTGCCCAGTGCGCCACGCCCATCACCAGTGTTCACGTAAGCGATCGCGGTCATGCGGGCTTCGTGACGCTGGAAGCACAGGACTATCGCGTCGACGCGCTCGGGCACGTTGTAGAGCTGCACGAGGTGGGGCAGCGGCTATTTTCGCTGCTACGCCGCGCCTCCGGCGTCACGCTGCACTGTCCTGACCGGGTCAACGACTTTACCCGCAGCGAAGAGGGCGTCAGCGTGACCCTGGAGAGCGGTAAAACGCTGCAGGGAAGCCTGCTAGTGGCGGCGGACGGTTCCCGCTCGGCGCTGGCAGCGCAGTGCGGTATCGGCTGGCAGCAGACGCCGTATCATCAGGTGGCGCTGATCGCCAACGTGACTACCTCGCTTGCCGGCCAGGGGAGAGCCTTCGAGCGCTTCACCGAGCATGGCCCGCTGGCGCTGCTGCCTATGTCGCAGGGGCGCTACTCGCTGGTCTGGTGTCATCCACTGGAGAAGCGCGATGAGGTGATGGCCTGGTCCGATGAACGCTTCTGCCACGAGCTACAAAGCGCGTTTGGCTGGCGGCTTGGGCGCATTGTCCACGCGGGCACCCGCAATGCCTATCCGCTGACGTTAACCACCGCTTCATCGCCGGTATCGCACCGTGTGGTGCTGGTGGGCAACGCTGCCCAGACGCTGCACCCTATCGCCGGGCAGGGGTTCAACCTCGGCATGCGCGATGTGATGAGCCTGGCCGAGACGCTGGCCGAAGCGCGGGCAGAGAACAGCGACATTGGGGCTTATCGGGTGCTGCGCGGCTATCAGCAGCGCCGCCAGAGTGACAAAGAGGCGACAATCGGCGTTACCGACGGGCTGGTGCAGCTGTTTGCTAACCGCTGGTCACCGCTGGTTGCGGGTCGCAACGCCGGCCTGATGGCAATGGAACTTTTTACCCCGGCACGCGACGTGCTGGCGCAGCGAACCCTTGGATGGGTCGCACAATAACAGGCCGTAGTTTTAGGAGCGTATTTTGCAAAGTGTAGATGTAGCAATTGTCGGCGGCGGTATGGTTGGTCTGGCGGTAGCCTGCGGATTGCAGGGGAGCGGCCTGCGCGTAGCGGTGCTGGAGCAAAACCCGCCTCAGCCGCTGCCGGAGAGTGCGCCGCCTGCGCTTCGTGTTTCGGCCATCAACGCCGCCAGTGAAAAGCTGCTGACGCGTCTTGGCGTCTGGTCATCTATCGTGGCGAACCGCGCAAGCTGCTATCACGGTATGGAAGTGTGGGACAAAGACAGCTTTGGACGCATCGCTTTTGACGACCGCAGCATGGGCTATAGCCACCTGGGCCATATTATTGAGAACGATGTGATCCATCAGGCGCTGTGGCAGAGAGCGCAGCAGTGTCAGGATGTTACGCTTATGGCACCCGCTGGCGTACAACAGGTCGCCTGGGGTGAAAATGAAGCCTTTTTAACCCTGAAAGATGGCGGCATGCTGACGGCACGGCTGGTGGTTGGCGCGGACGGGGCTAACTCCTGGCTGCGTGAAAAAGCCGATATTGCGCTTACCTCATGGGATTACCGGCATCATGCGCTGGTTGCCACTATCCGCACCGATGAGCCTCACGAGGCGGTGGCACGTCAGGTCTTCCACGGCGACGGCATCCTGGCCTTCCTGCCGCTGAGCGATCCGCATCTCTGCTCCATTGTCTGGTCGTTGCCGCCGCTGGAGGCGGCAAGCATGCAGGAGGCGACAGAGGAGGCCTTCAACCAGGCGCTGGACATGGCGTTCGATAACCGCCTTGGCCTTTGCCACGTTGAGAGCGAGCGGCTGGTGTTTCCGCTGACGGGGCGCTATGCACGCCAGTTTGCCGCACACCGGCTGGCGCTGGTGGGCGATGCCGCGCACACCATCCATCCGCTGGCGGGGCAGGGGGTAAACCTTGGCTTTATGGATGCCGCCGAGTTGGTCAACGAGCTGAAACGCCTGCACGGCGCAGGCAAAGATATCGGTCAGCATCTCTACCTGCGCCGCTATGAGCGCAGCCGTAAACACAGCGCCGGCGTGATGCTGGCGAGTATGCAGGGCTTTCGCGAGCTGTTTGCCGGTACGCACCCGGCGAAAAAGCTGCTGCGCGATCTCGGCCTAAAGCTGGCCGACACGCTGCCGGGGGTTAAGCCGCAGCTTATTCGCCAGGCGATGGGCCTGAACGATCTGCCCGAGTGGTTACGTTAACTCGATCACACTTTCCCTCTCCGAGCCTGGAGAGGGACGCGTTCTCTCATTTGAAATATTCTAATTTCACCCCGGTTTTCGGATTAGTTTTTCTCATCTCCCAAAATTTCCCCATCTTGAAATCTGCGCGCTTTGCCGCGTAATACGCTGGCTTATCGGGTCTTCATCGTCTGTTTTATGATGTTTATCGCAAACTCACCGGCCTGTGCCAGTGTAATATCCTGCCGCCTGCTTCAGTGTTTTAGGTCATAAGCTAATGTGATGGAACATTTTTGCTTATGGTTATGCCCGCTGTTCGATGATAAGTTCAGGCGAAAGGTAACGTTTGCGTCGCCGTCTGGAACCGAGGCTTACGTGCTTACGACTTCGCCTTATTTATCCTGGCCCCGCTTATTCAATGAGGAAAAGATGGCTCAGCAAACCCCTTTATACGAACAACACACGCTGTGCGGTGCCCGCATGGTGGATTTCCACGGCTGGATGATGCCCCTGCACTACGGCTCGCAGCTCGATGAGCACCACGCGGTGCGTACCGATGCCGGTATGTTTGATGTCTCGCATATGACCATCGTCGATCTGCGCGGCAGCCTCTGCCGGGCATTTCTCCGCCATCTGCTGGCCAACGACGTTGCTAAACTGACCCAGCCGGGCAAGGCGCTCTACAGCGGTATGCTCAATGCCTCCGGCGGCGTTATTGACGATCTGATCGTCTACTTCTTTACCGAAGATCATTTCCGCCTCGTGGTGAACTCTGCCACCCGTGAAAAAGATCTCGCCTGGATCACCCAGCACGCGGCTCCCTTTGATATCGAGATTACTGTCCGTGACGATCTGGCGCTGATCGCCGTTCAGGGGCCGAACGCCCAGGCGAAAGCGGCAGGCCTGTTTACCGATACCCAACGTCAGGCCGTGGCAAGCATGAAGCCCTTCTTTGGCGTGGAGTCGGACGGCTGGTTTATCGCTACCACCGGCTACACCGGTGAAGCGGGCTATGAGATTGCGCTGCCGAGTGAGCAGGCAGCGGAGTTCTGGCAGGCGCTGGTTGGCGCAGGCGTGAAGCCCTGCGGCCTGGGCGCGCGCGACACGCTGCGTCTGGAGGCGGGTATGAACCTCTATGGTCAGGAGATGGACGAAGGCGTTTCGCCGCTGGCGGCGAACATGGGCTGGACCATTGCCTGGGAGCCTGCCGATCGTGATTTTATTGGCCGCGAAGCGCTGGAACTACAGCGTGAAAGAGGCACCGAGCAGCTGGTTGGCCTGATCATGACTGAAAAAGGCGTCCTGCGTAACGAACTGCCGGTGCGTTTCACCGATGCCAGCGGCAACTCGCAGGAAGGCATTATCACCAGCGGCACCTTCTCGCCGACGCTGGGCTACAGCATCGCGCTGGCCCGCGTACCGGCCGGGATTGGCGACACGGCTATCGTGCAGATCCGCAACCGTGAAATGCCGGTGAAGGTAACGAAACCTGTTTTTGTGCGCGCTGGCAAAGCCGTCGCGTAACCTAATCTATCGTGGAGAAATGTGAATGAGCAATGTACCTGGCGACCTGAAATACAGTAAAGAACACGAATGGCTGCGCAAAGAGGCAGACGGCTCCTACACCGTTGGCATCACTGAACATGCGCAGGAGCTGCTGGGCGATATGGTGTTCGTTGACCTGCCGGACGTGGGCGCTACCGTCAGCGCGGGCGATGACTGTGCTGTTGCAGAATCCGTTAAGGCGGCCTCTGATATCTATGCACCGGTGAGCGGCGAGATCGTGGCAGTCAACGACGCGCTCAGCGACAATCCAGAGCTGGTCAACAGCGAGCCATACGCTGGCGGCTGGATCTTTAAAATCAAGGCCAGCGACGAAGCAGAGGTTGAAGCCCTGCTGGACGCGACCGCATACGAATCTCTGCTAGAAGACGAGTAATACGCTTCATACTTCACGTTGCAGGTGTGTTGGCTTCCTCGCTCACCCCAGTCACTTACTTATGTAAGCTCCTGAGGATTCACTGCGTCGCCGCCTTCCTGCAACGCGAATTATTTTGCGTATGTGAGAAAGAACAACCACGATTCACCGCACGTTTCAGGAACCATCGCTCATGACCCAGACTTTAAGCCAGCTTGAACACCGCGACGCTTTTATCGATCGCCACATCGGGCCGGACGCTGCTCAGCAGCAAGAGATGCTGAAAACCGTTGGCGCAGATTCACTTAACGCCCTGATTGGCCAGATTGTCCCGCAGGACATTCAGCTGGCAACGCCGCCGCAGATTGGCGAAGCGACCACGGAGTTTGCCGCGCTGGCCGAGCTGAAAGCCATCGCTGCGCGCAACAAGCGCTTTAAGTCTTACATCGGCATGGGCTACACCGCCGTGCAGCTGCCGCCGGTGATCCTGCGCAATATGCTGGAAAACCCGGGCTGGTACACCGCCTATACCCCTTATCAGCCGGAAGTCTCTCAGGGCCGCCTTGAGGCACTGCTCAACTTCCAGCAGGTCACGCTGGATCTCACCGGTCTCGATATCGCCTCCGCGTCGCTGCTTGATGAAGCAACCGCAGGAGCCGAAGCGATGGCGATGGCCAAACGCGTGAGCAAGCTGAAAGGGGCAAACCGCTTCTTTGTTGCCGCCGACGTGCATCCGCAGACTCTGGACGTGGTGCGCACCCGCGCGGAAACCTTCGGCTTTGAGATTGTGGTCGACGACGCCGACAAAGCGCTGGATCACCAGGATCTCTTCGGCGTGCTGCTCCAGCAGGTAGGCACTACTGGCGAAGTGCATGACTACAGCGCGCTGATGAGTGAGCTGAAAGCACGCAAGGTTGTTGTAAGCGTCGCGGCAGACTTTATGGCGCTGGTGCTGCTGACCGCACCAGGCAAGCAGGGGGCGGATATCGTCTTCGGCTCTGCACAACGCTTCGGCGTGCCGATGGGCTACGGCGGCCCGCACGCGGCCTTCTTTGCCGCCAAAGATGAATTCAAACGCTCCATGCCAGGCCGTATTATCGGCGTATCGAAAGACGCTGCCGGAAACACCGCGCTGCGCATGGCGATGCAGACTCGCGAGCAGCATATCCGCCGCGAGAAAGCGAACTCCAACATCTGTACCTCGCAGGTGCTGCTGGCGAATATCGCCAGCCTCTACGCTGTATTCCACGGCCCGGTTGGGCTGAAGCGCATTGCGGGTCGTATCCATCGCCTGGCCGATATCCTCGCCAACGGCCTGCAGCAGAAAGAATTGAAGCTGCGCCACGCGCACTTCTTTGACACCCTCTGCGTTGAAATTGCCGATAAAGCGGCGGTGCTGGCGCGTGCCGAAGCGGCAGAGATCAACCTGCGCAGCGACATCCATAACGCCGTGGGCATTACGCTTGATGAAACCACCACTCGTGAAGACGTGGCGACGCTGTTTGACGTCATTGTCGGCGATGGTCATGGTCTCAATATCGATGCGCTGGACAAAGAAGTGGCTCACGACAGCCGCTCAATTCAGCCGGGTATGCTGCGTGATGATGCTATTCTGAGCCATCCGGTATTCAACCGCTACCATAGCGAAACCGAGATGATGCGCTACATGCACTCGCTGGAGCGTAAGGATCTGGCCCTGAACCAGGCGATGATCCCGCTTGGCTCCTGCACCATGAAGCTGAACGCCGCCGCAGAGATGATCCCTATCACCTGGCCTGAGTTCTCCGAGCTGCATCCGTTCTGCCCGGCAGACCAGGCGGAAGGGTATCATCAGATGATCAATCAGCTCTCTGAGTGGCTGGTGAAGCTGACCGGCTACGACGCCCTCTGCATGCAGCCGAACTCCGGCGCGCAGGGCGAGTACGCGGGCCTGCTGGCGATCCGCCACTACCATGAGAGCCGCAACGACGGCCATCGCGATATCTGCCTGATCCCCAGCTCCGCCCACGGCACCAACCCGGCGTCGGCGCAGATGGCCGGCATGCAGGTGGTCGTGGTCGCCTGCGATAAAAACGGTAACATCGACCTGGCCGATCTGCGTGCCAAGGCCGAGCAGGCAGGTGATAACCTCTCCTGCATCATGGTGACCTATCCGTCTACCCACGGGGTTTACGAGGAGACGATCCGCGAAGTGTGCGAAATCGTCCATCAGTACGGCGGTCAGGTCTACCTCGACGGCGCGAACATGAACGCTCAGGTAGGGATCACCTCCCCTGGCTTTATCGGCGCGGACGTGTCGCACCTCAACCTGCATAAAACCTTCTGTATTCCGCACGGCGGCGGCGGTCCAGGTATGGGGCCTATCGGCGTGAAAGCGCACCTGGCACCGTTTGTACCAGGCCACAGCGTAGTACAGATTGAAGGGATGCTGACCCGTCAGGGCGCGGTCTCTGCCGCCCCGTTCGGCAGCGCCTCTATTCTGCCAATCAGCTGGATGTATATCCGTATGATGGGCGCAGAAGGGCTGAAGAAAGCCAGCCAGGTGGCGATCCTCAATGCTAACTACATTGCTACCCGTCTGCAGTCGGCCTTCCCGGTACTCTATACCGGTCGCGATGGTCGTGTAGCGCACGAGTGCATTCTGGATATTCGTCCGCTGAAAGAGCAGAGCGGCATTAGCGAGCTGGATATTGCCAAGCGTCTAATTGACTACGGCTTCCACGCGCCAACCATGTCCTTCCCGGTGGCGGGTACGCTGATGGTGGAACCAACGGAGTCCGAAAGCAAAGCCGAGCTGGACCGCTTTATTGATGCGATGCTGGCTATCCGCATGGAGATCGGTCGCGTGCAGGACGGCGAGTGGACGCTAGAGGACAACCCGTTGGTTAACGCTCCGCATATTCAGCACGAGCTGGTAGCGGAATGGAACCACGCCTACAGCCGCGAGCTGGCGGTCTTCCCGGCAGGGGCAGCGAACAAGTACTGGCCGACCGTGAAGCGTCTTGATGACGTCTACGGTGACCGCAACCTGTTCTGCTCCTGCGTACCGATGAGCGAATATCAGTAATAGTGTTGGTGTAGTAACGTAGGCCGGGTAAGGCGAAGCCGCTACCCGGCTTTTTTATTGGGAGAATAGAATGGGTATTGCACTGGTAACCGGCGCAAGCCGGGGAATTGGCAGGGCTACGGCGCTGGAGTTGGCACGTGAAGGCTACGGCGTGGCGGTTAACTATCATCACAACGTGGATGCGGCAACCGACGTAGTGAACTCGATTGCTGCTGCGGGCGGCAGAGCTTTCGCAGTACAGGCAGATATCAGCGATGAAGCGCAGGTGCTGGCGATGTTCGCTCGTCTCGACGAGGAGAACGAGCCGCTGACCGCGCTGGTCAATAACGCAGGCATTCTGTTTGAGCAATCGACCATCGAAAATCTGTCGGCCGAACGCATCAACCGTGTGCTGGCTACCAACGTAACGGGCTACTTTCTCTGCTGTCGCGAAGCGGTAAAGCGCATGTCGTTTAAACATGGCGGCAAGGGTGGGGCGATAGTGAATGTCTCCTCCGCGGCTTCACGCCTGGGCGCACCGGGTGAATATGTGGATTACGCGGCTTCCAAAGGGGCGGTAGATTCGCTGACCACTGGTTTATCACTCGAGGTGGCGGCGCAGGGCATTCGCGTCAACTGCGTACGCCCTGGCCTGATTTATACCGACATTCACGCCTCTGGCGGCGAGCCGGGACGCGTGGATCGAGTCAAGTCCATGCTGCCGATGCAGCGCGGCGGTCAGCCGGAAGAGGTAGCGCAGGCGATTGTCTGGCTGCTAAGCGAGAAGGCGTCGTACGTGACGGGCAGTTTTATTGAGATGGCGGGCGGCAAGTAGCCGCCCGACAATACGGCGTTACAGGTTCTCACCATTGCTGGCGATCACGGCTTTGTACCACTCAAAGCTCTTCTTACGGGAGCGGGACATATCCCCGGTGCCGTCGTCGTGCTTGTTCACATAGATAAAGCCATAGCGCTTGCTGTACTGGCCGGTAGTGAAGGAGACGCAGTCGATGCAGCCCCACGGGGTGTAGCCCATCAGATCGACGCCGTCGTAGGTCACGGCTTTGATCATCTCTTCCACGTGGGCGCGCAGGTAATCAATGCGGTAGTCGTCATTGATGCTGCCATCCTCTTCCACTTTATCGTACGCGCCAAAGCCGTTTTCCACGATAAACAGCGGCTTCTGGTAGCGCTCGTACAGCTCGCACAGAGCATAGCGCAGGCCGACCGGGTCAATCTGCCAGCCCCAGTCAGAGGCTTTAACGTGCGGGTTTGGCACGCTGCCTTCAAAGCCAGAGATCGCGTCACCGCTGCCGCCTTCCGCTTTCACCGCGTTGGTCATGTAGTAGCTGAAGCCGAGGTAGGCGCAGGTACCCTCTCGCAGGATCTGCTCGTCGTTGGCTTCCATTTTGATATCAAAGCCGCGACGTTCCCACTCGTTCAGAACGTAGGAGGGGTAGTAGCCGCGCAGCTGCACGTCGGTAAAGACCCAGCGCTCGCGCATTGACTCCTGAGCATACATCACGTCTTCTGGCTTACAGGAGAACGGATAGAGCGGCACCATGGCCAGCATGCAGCCAACCTGCATCTCAGGATTGATCTCCCGTGCGGCCTTCACCGCCAGCGCGCTGGCAACGAACTGGTGGTGCAGCACCTGGTACATGGTCTCTTCCGGATTTTCATGCTCGGTATAGACCACGCCGGAGCAGCAGTAGCCAAACAGCGGCGCGCGCCAGTTACGCTGGTTGTTGATCTCGTTAAAGGTCATCCAGTATTTGACCTTGCTCTTATAGCGCTCGAAGACCACTTCGGCGAAGCGCACAAAGAAATCCACCACTTTACGGTTGGTCCAGCCGCCGTAGGCCTGCACCAGATGCAGGGGCATCTCAAAGTGGGAGAGGGTGATCACCGGCTCGATGTCATATTTCAGCAGCTCATCGAACATATCGTCATAGAACTTCAGACCCTCTTCGTTCGGCGTCTGTTCGTCGCCGTTCGGGAAGATACGGGTCCAGGCGATAGAGGTACGGAAACACTTAAAGCCCATCTCGGCAAACAGCTTGATGTCTTCTTTGTAGTGGCTGTAGAACTCAACGGCTTCGTGGTTCGGATAGTATTTGCCGGGCACAACGTCCTGGGTGATCTCACGCGGTACGCCGTGCGCGCCGCCGGTCAGTACGTCGCAGATGCTCGGGCCTTTACCGCCTTTGTTCCAGCCGCCTTCAACCTGATGCGCAGCGACCGCGCCGCCCCATAAAAAGTCTTTTGGTAAGGTGATCTTTTTCATGCTTATTTATCCCGCTGTAACCGACAGAAAATAGGTTTACGCCGAGTCTAGCAAAGCCCAATCGAAAGTCACGATATAACACTTTGCCGCCTCGGTAATATGTTACAGAGAAAAAACAGCCTGTTTTTTTAGGCTAATTTTTTCGCCAGCTTGCGGCCCAGAGTTTCAAGAATATAGATCACAGGAATTTGGGTGGTCAGATCGTAGCCCCCTGAAATGCGCGTCTGGGGAATATGCCAGGAGAGATTAAAATCTGCCAGCTTAGCCAGCGCCGAGTGCTCGTGGCTGGTGATCGACATCACCTTACAGCGATGCAGGCTGAACTGGCTGGCGAAGCGCAGGATCTCCTCTGTTTCACCGGAGACGGAGAGAACAATTGCCAGCGCATTTTTTGCCATATCGTTAGTAACGGGAAAATAGGGATCGTCAACGTGATTGCTGAATTTACCCACGTTGGAAAAGAAGCGTGCGCCATATTTTGCTAACGATCCGGAGGTGCCGACGCCGACAAATATAATTCGTTCAGAAGCTAAAATAATATCGGTTGCCTGATCCAGCAGGCGGTCGAATTCATCGTTATTAACGCTTTTAAAAAAGCTAATAATTTCGCTGGCACCAAAATTAGCGGGCTGCGGTTCGCTTTGTGCTAAATATAATTTAAAGCGCACGCGAAACTCTGAGTAGCCTTCGCATTCCAGTTTGCGGCAGAAGCGAAGAACGGTAGTGGTAGAGACGCCTGCGGCATCGGCCAGTTCGCGAATGGTCATGTACATCACCTTGTCGCGATTTTTAATGACCACGTTGTAGACCATCATCTCAAGGTTGTTGAGGCTGGCAACAGCGGAGTGGTTAAACAGGGTCACGAGGCTTCCTTTTTCAGACGGTTATCTGCACGGTGTGGCACCTCTCTATGCTGCCACATTTTGCGCGAAACGGGAAACGGCGGCGCGGCGCGATCTGCTCTGAAAACCGGAACAGCTGTAGCCTGAGCGAAGCGTGAGTTTATTGCATTTTTTTGACGGTAATATTTATTTTAGCTAACAGGTGTGCACTGGAATCATTCTCAGTTACTCTATACTGGTTATCATTCAGGCAGCTATCGGCTACTGAGTGACCCGGCGCAAGCCTCTGTTTTCTGGAGTAAGCTATGGTTGATAAACCATTAAAAAAACAGGGATATTCACTGGCTGAGGAGATAGCCAACAGCATTAGTCACGGCATCGGACTGATATTCGGTGTGGTGGGACTGGTGCTCTTACTGATGCAGGCAATGGATAATCATGCCAGCCCACTGGCTATTACCAGCTACAGCCTTTACGGCGGCAGCATGATCCTGCTGTTTCTGGCCTCAACGCTCTATCACGCTATTCCCCATCCGCGCGCAAAGCCGTGGCTAAAAAAATTCGACCACTGTGCTATCTATCTGCTGATAGCTGGTACCTATACGCCTTTTTTACTGGTAGGGCTGGATTCACCTCTTGCACGCGGCCTGATGGTTGTTATCTGGAGTCTGGCGCTGCTCGGGATCCTGTTTAAATTAACCATTGCTCACCGTTTTAAGGTGCTCTCACTCGTGACCTACCTGGCGATGGGCTGGCTGTCGCTGGTGGTGATCTATGAGTTGGCCGTCAGGCTCTCTGCTGGCGGACTCATATTGCTGGCTGCGGGGGGCATCGTCTACTCGCTGGGGGTGATCTTCTACGTGTGCAGGCGCATCCCCTACAACCACGCGATCTGGCACGGCTTTGTGCTCGGCGGCAGCCTGTGCCACTTCCTTGCCATCTACTTCTACGTTGGCCAGGCTTAAACTATCACGCCGGGTGGCGGCTTCGCCTGACCCGGCCTATGGCTTTGTAGGCCCGGCGAGCTTACGCCGCCGGGCAATCAGCGCTTAAGCTTCCTCAAGCGAGTAGGGCAGCGGCTCGATGCTGAGCGTATTGGCATCGTCGCGCACGCGGAAGACGCTGTCCGGCTCCATATCGTTGTTCATCACTGCCTGTACCAGCAGGCGGCCATCATCAAGCTGTACCGCCGCCAGGATTGTCCCGGTGCGACGCCAGTTTTCACCCATCTTCAGCTCAAGATCTTCTCCCGCCTCCGGCAGGCGGCTCGCCTTGCCCGCCAGATACCACAGGGCGCGCTTGTTGGCACCGCGGAACTTCGCCCGGGCGACCATCTCCTGGCCGGTATAGCACCCTTTCTTAAAGCTGATGCCACCGAGCGCTTGCAGGTTGGTTGCCTGAGGGATGAACTGGGCGCTGTTGGCGGCGTCGATCACCGGCAGGCCCGCTTCAATGTTCAGCGCCAGCCACTGCTGGCTGTTGTTCAGCTGCGCTTCACCGCGTAGCTTCTCGCTAAGCAGCTCCGCCGTGGCTACGTCAGTGACCAGCAGGAAACGCTCTGCCGGGTGCGCGAACCACAGAATAGAGGTTGCCCCCTCCTGTACGACCTGCTTTTCAGCGTCGGGCAGGGTGGTAAATACATTCGCCAGCGCGGCGCGGGCCTGAAAACCGGCCACGCCCAGCAGCACGTGCTCGTCATCCGGCACGATAGTGACCTTAGAGAAGACCGCGTATTTTTTTAACTCGGTCAGCTGAGCATCACGGATGCTGCGGCGCTCAATCAAGGCAAAGCCGCCGTCGCGGCGAAACAGGCGCAGGTTGCTCCACATTTTGCCTTTGGCATCGCAGTGCGCCGCCAGCAGATGCTGGTGCTCGGTCAGAGCGGCAACGTCAGCGGTGACCTGGCCCTGCAGATACTTTTCGCTATCTGCGCCGGTCAGGGTTGCCAGCGCCCAATCGTCGAGCGTCATAAGCGTCAGCGGCAGACGCGCAGAGGCGGAAGGCTGGCGCGGAGGAAAAGGAGTAAAGGCCATAATAGTGTCCTGGTTTGCTTAACGCTGTTAGATGCTTAATGGTAAAAGAGCCGCCGACCAATGCAAGCGGTAAAAGCATACGATTTGTGCTCACTTCACCGGGATGCGTAGCGCTACGCAATAAAATGCAAAACGTACGTCCGGGATGTTTTATGTTGGAAGCACCCTTCCTAATTATCAACTTTCCAGTAAAGGATGAACAAAAAACACGATACACTGTCTGCACTATCGATACTTATATAGCGTAATGCAGGGAGAAGACATGGACATAAATAATAAAGCCCGCATCCATTGGGCCTGCCGCCGGGGAATGCGCGAGCTGGATATCTCCATCATGCCTTTTTTTGAACACGAGTACGATACGCTGAGCGATGACGACAAACGGCTCTTCGTTCGCCTGCTGGAAAGTGACGATCCGGATCTGTTTAACTGGTTAATGAATCACGGTGAACCTGCCGACACGGAGTTGCAGAGAATGGTGCAGTTAATTCAGACACGGAATCGGGAACGTGGTCCTGTGGCAATCTGATCTACGCGTCTCGTGGCGCGCTCAGTGGCTCTCTCTTCTGCTTCACGGCCTGGTGGCGGCAATAATCCTGCTAGCTCCCTGGCCGCTGCGCTATACGCCGCTGTGGCTGATACTGCTGTCGCTGGTGGTGTTTGACTGCGTACGTAGCCAGCGGCGCATCAACGCCTGCCACGGTGAAATCAAGCTGCTGATGGATTCCCGGCTGCGCTGGCAGGGCGAGGAGTGGGATATTATCGGCACGCCCTGGATGCTGACCAACGGCATGATGCTGCGCCTGCGTAAAAAGCAGGGCGGACGCGTGCACCATCTGTGGTTGGAGTCGGACAGTATGGATGAACGTGAGTGGCGAGACCTGCGCCGGATGCTGCTCCAGCAGCCAGCGACAGGGGAGCACTGACAAAACTCAGGCGAACTGCTCGGCCATTTCGCTGAGGATCTGTTCGCACCAGCTCTGGATGCGCTCTTCGCTCTGATCGTACTGGTTGGTTTCATCCAGCGCCAGGCCAACGAAGAGCTGACCATCGGCAATCACCGGCTTAGGGCTGGTAAACTCATAGCCCTCTGTCGGCCAGTAGCCAACAAAGGTGACGGCTTTGGCGGCCAGCTTGTCGTGCAGCATGCCGAGCGCGTCAAGGAACCACTCGCCGTAGCCGAGCTGATCGCCCATGCCGTATAGCGCAATGATTTTACCGTCGAGGTTGAGGCCGTCGAGCTGGTCCCAAACGGCCTCCCAGTCCTCCTGAAGCTCGCCAAAATCCCAGGTGGGAATGCCGAGGATCAGGACATCGTACTGCTCCATTAAGGAGACAGCGTCGTCTTTCAGGTTATGCAGCGTGACCAGTTCCGGGCCGATAACGTCGCGGATCTTCTCCGCCGCCATTTCGGTGTAGCAGGTACTGGAACCATAGAAAAGACCAATGTTCATAGCGTAAACGTCTCAATTCCTGATGGGGCTTTACGCACAGTGTACCAGAATCAGTGGGCAATCAGGCATAATGGAGAGCCGCAGACCCCAAGAGGCTCAAATGGATCAGGATCTCGCACGCATAGAACAGTTTCTTGATGCGCTCTGGCTGGAGCGTAATCTGGCGGAGAATACGCTAAGCGCCTACCGCCGCGATCTCAGCATGGTGGCGGAGTGGCTGCACCATCGCGGTCTCTCGTTACAGAGCGCGCAAAGCGATGACCTGCAGGCGCTGCTGGCGGAGCGCATTGAAGGCGGATATAAAGCCACCAGCTCTGCGCGCCTGCTAAGCGCGATACGGCGACTCTTTCAGCATCTGTACCGCGAGAAGCTGCGCCCGGACGATCCCAGCGCGCTGCTGGCGTCGCCTAAGCTGCCGCAGCGGTTGCCAAAAGATCTCAGTGAAGCCCAGGTTGAACGCCTGCTGCAGGCTCCGCTGGTGGATCAGCCGCTGGAGCTGCGCGATAAGGCCATGCTGGAGGTGCTCTATGCTACCGGCCTGCGCGTTTCAGAGCTGGTGGGGCTGACCATGAGCGATATCAGCCTGCGTCAGGGCGTCGTGCGGGTTATTGGTAAAGGTAATAAAGAGCGTCTGGTGCCGCTGGGAGAAGAGGCCGTTTACTGGCTGGAGAACTATCTTGAGCATGGGCGGCCGTGGTTGCTGAACGGCACCTCAATCGATACGCTCTTCCCAAGCCAGCGCGCCCAGCAGATGACCCGGCAGACCTTTTGGCACCGGATTAAGCACTATGCTCTGCTGGCGGGCATTGACAGTGAAAAGCTTTCGCCGCACGTTTTGCGCCACGCGTTTGCCACGCATCTGTTAAACCACGGCGCTGACCTGCGCGTGGTGCAGATGCTGCTTGGACACAGCGATCTCTCTACGACCCAGATCTACACCCATGTGGCCACAGAGCGCTTGCGACAACTTCATCAACAGCATCACCCCCGGGCATGATGCTGAACAGTTAAGGACGGTTATGAAAAAGAGTTTAATGATGTTTACCCTGCTGGCGGCAACGCTCTCCGGGATGGCCCACGCTGATGACGCGGCCATCAAACAGTCGCTGGCGAAGCTGGGCGTACAGAGTACCGAGATCCAGCCTGCGCCAGTGAGCGGCATGAAAACCGTTATGACCAACAGCGGCGTGCTGTACGTCACCGACGACGGTAAGCATATTATTCAGGGGCCAATGTACGACGTCAGCGGTGCGCAGCCGGTTAACGTCACTAACCAGATGCTGATGACCCATCTCAATGCGCTGGAAAAAGAGATGATTGTCTACAAGGCCGCACAGGAGAAGCACGTCATTACCGTGTTTACCGATATCACCTGTGGCTACTGTCATAAACTGCATGAAGAGATGGCGGACTATAACGCACTGGGCATCACCGTGCGCTACCTGGCCTTCCCGCGCCAGGGTATCCAGAGCGATGCGGCAAAAGATATGAAGTCGGTCTGGTGCGCGAAAGATCGTAACAAGGCTTTCGACAATGCGATGAACGGCAAAGGCGTGCAGCCAGCCAGCTGCGATATCGACATTGCTAACCACTATGCGCTGGGCGTGCAGTTTGGCGTCAGCGGCACCCCGGCTATTGTCCTGAGCAACGGCTACGTCGTGCCGGGCTATCAGGGCCCGCAGGAGCTGAAAGCGTTCCTCGACCAGCAGAAATCTATGAGCGGTAAATAATTTACGTGAAACATCAGAGACAACTTCGCCGCCGAACCGTGGATGAGGCGGCGGATCTACCGGCGAACCTGCCCCCGCTGCTGCGGCGCTTATATGCCAGCCGCGGCGTCAGTTCGGCCGGAGAGCTGGAGCGCAGCGTCAGAGGGATGCTCCCATGGCAGCAGCTCAGCGGCATCGATAAAGCCGTGACGCTGCTCTATCGCGCCCTGCAAGAGGAGCTGCGCATTGTCGTCGTCGGCGATTTTGACGCCGACGGTGCCACCAGTACCGCCCTTAGCGTGCTGGCCCTGCGTGCGCTGGGCTGTGGGAACGTCACCTGTCTGGTACCGAACCGCTTTGACGATGGCTACGGGCTTAGCCCTGAGGTGGTCGATCAGGCGCATGCCCGCGGTGCGCAGATGATCCTGACCGTGGATAACGGTATCTCCTCCCATACCGGCGTCGATCGCGCCCATGAGCTGGGGATCCCGGTGCTGGTGACCGATCACCACCTGCCAGGAGAGACGCTGCCGGACGCCGAGGCGATTGTTAACCCGAACCTGCGCGACTGCACCTTCCCGTCGAAGTCGCTGGCAGGGGTAGGGGTTGCATTCTATTTGATGCTGGCCCTGCGCGCCCATCTGCGTGACCAGGGCTGGTTTGCCGCACGTGGTCTGGCCGAGCCTAACCTGGCGGAGCTGCTGGATCTCGTAGCCCTTGGCACAGTGGCCGACGTGGTACCGCTGGATGCCAACAACCGTATTTTGACCTGGCAGGGGCTGAGCCGCATTCGTGCGGGCAAGTGCCGTCCGGGTATTAAAGCGCTGCTGGAGATCGCCAACCGCGATCCCCAGAAGCTGGCGGCCAGCGATCTCGGTTTTGCCCTCGGTCCCCGGCTTAACGCCGCCGGGCGGCTCGACGATATGTCGGTGGGCGTGGCGCTGCTGCTCTGCGACAACGTCGGTGAAGCCCGGGTGTTGGCCAGCGAGCTGGACGCTCTCAACCAGACGCGTAAAGAGATTGAGCAGGGGATGCAGGCCGAGGCGCTGGCGCTGTGCGAGAAGCTGGAGCGCAGCAGCGAGACGCTGCCCGGCGGACTGGCGATGTATCATCCTGAGTGGCACCAGGGCGTGGTCGGTATTCTCGCCTCGCGCATCAAAGAGCGCTTCCATCGCCCGGTGATAGCCTTTGCCCCGGCGGGGGACGGCCTGCTGAAAGGTTCTGGCCGTTCGATCCAGGGCCTGCATATGCGCGACGCCCTTGAGCGTCTCGACACGCTCTATCCGGGCATGATGCTGAAGTTCGGTGGTCATGCCATGGCGGCGGGGCTGTCGCTGGAGGCATCGCGCTTTGAGGAGTTCCAGCAGCGCTTTGGCGATTTGGTTACCGAGTGGCTGGATCCTGCCCTGTTACAGGGGGAGGTCGTCTCGGACGGCCCGCTTTCCCCTGCGGAAATGACGCTGGAGGTTGCAGAGATGCTGCGCGACGCCGGGCCATGGGGACAGATGTTCCCGGAGCCGCTGTTCGATGGGCGTTTTCGCCTGTTGCAGCAGCGTATCGTCGGCGAGCGCCATCTGAAGGTCATGGTTGAGCCGGTCGGCGGCGGCCCACTGCTGGACGGCATCGCCTTTAACGTCGATACCACTATTTGGCCGGACAACGGCGTGCGTGAAGTGAGCCTTGCCTATAAACTTGATGTTAACGAGTTCCGAGGCAACCGCAGCGTGCAGCTGATCATCGACGATATCTGGCCGATTTAGCATCACTTTCACTGTAAAAAAGGGCGCGAATCCGCTAAGATCCCGCCCTTATAACCGCATTTTGACAAGCGCAGAAAAGAATACAGCCATGTTTGAAATCAATCCTGTAAAAAACCGCATTCAGGACCTCACAGAGCGCTCAGACGTTCTTAGGGGGTATCTTTGACTACGATGCCAAGAAAGAGCGTCTTGAAGAAGTAAACGCCGAGCTGGAACAGCCGGACGTCTGGAACGAACCCGAACGCGCGCAGGCGCTGGGCAAAGAGCGCTCCTCGCTGGAAGCCATCGTCGACACGCTGGATCAGATGCGCCAGGGCCTGGAAGATGTCTCCGGCCTGCTGGAGCTGGCCGTGGAAGCCGACGACGAAGAGACCTTTAACGAGGCCGTTGCCGAGCTTGACGTGCTGGAAGAGAAGCTGGCGCAGCTTGAGTTCCGCCGCATGTTCTCCGGTGAATACGACAGCGCCGACTGCTACCTGGATATCCAGGCCGGCTCCGGTGGTACCGAAGCCCAGGACTGGGCCAGCATGCTGACACGTATGTATCTGCGCTGGGCCGAAGCGCGCGGCTTCAAAACCGAGATTATCGAAGAGTCCGAAGGTGAAGTTGCTGGCCTGAAATCGGTGACCATCAAGATCATTGGCGATTACGCCTACGGCTGGCTGCGTACTGAAACCGGCGTACACCGTCTGGTGCGTAAGAGCCCGTTCGACTCCGGCGGCCGTCGTCATACCTCCTTTAGTTCGGCGTTTGTCTATCCAGAAGTGGAAGACGATATCGATATCGAAATCAACCCGGCGGATCTGCGTATCGACGTCTACCGTGCCTCCGGCGCGGGCGGTCAGCACGTTAACCGTACGGAATCGGCGGTGCGTATTACCCACATTCCGACCAACACCGTGACGCAGTGTCAGAACGACCGTTCCCAGCATAAGAACAAAGACCAGGCCATGAAGCAGATGAAAGCGAAGCTTTATGAGCTGGAGATGCAGAAGAAAAATGCTGAGAAGCAGGCGATGGAAGATAACAAATCCGACATCGGCTGGGGCAGCCAGATCCGTTCTTACGTACTGGACGACTCCCGTATCAAAGATCTGCGCACCGGGGTTGAAACCCGCAATACGCAGGCGGTGCTGGACGGTAGTCTGGACCAGTTTATTGAAGCAAGTTTGAAAGCAGGGCTATGAGGAACCAACATGTCTGAACAACAAGCACAGGGCGCTGACGCGGCGGTCGATCTTAATAACGAACTAAAAACCCGCCGCGAGAAGCTGGCGCAGCTGCGTGAGCAGGGCGTTGCGTTCCCGAACGACTTCCGCCGCGACAGCACCTCCGATGCGCTGCACGCCGGGTTTGATGCGAAAGAGAACGAAGAGCTGGAAGCGCTGAACGTCGAAGTGAGCGTGGCCGGTCGTATGATGACCCGCCGCATCATGGGCAAGGCATCCTTCATCACCCTGCAGGACGTTGGCGGCCGTATTCAGCTGTACGTCTCCCGTGACGACCTGCCGGAAGGCATCTACAACGAGCAGTTCAAGAAGTGGGATCTGGGCGATATCCTCGGCGCAAAAGGGAAGCTGTTCAAAACCAAGACCGGCGAGCTCTCCATCCACTGCACCGAGCTGCGTCTGCTGACCAAGGCCCTGCGCCCGCTGCCGGACAAGTTCCACGGCCTGCAGGATCAGGAGGCGCGCTACCGTCAGCGCTACCTGGATCTCATCTCCAACGATGAGTCCCGCAAGACCTTTAAAATCCGCTCCCAGATCATGGCCGGTATTCGCCAGTTCATGGTTAACCGCGACTTTATGGAAGTGGAAACCCCGATGATGCAGGTGATCCCGGGCGGTGCCTCCGCGCGTCCGTTCATCACCCATCACAATGCCCTTGATCTGGACATGTACCTGCGTATCGCCCCGGAGCTGTACCTCAAGCGTCTGGTGGTCGGTGGTTTTGATCGCGTGTTCGAGATCAACCGTAACTTCCGTAACGAAGGCATCTCCGTTCGCCACAACCCTGAGTTCACCATGATGGAACTCTATATGGCCTACGCGGACTATAAAGATCTGATCGAGCTGACCGAATCCCTGTTCCGTACTCTGGCGCAGGACATTCTGGGTACCACCGAGGTGCCTTACGGCGATGAAACCTTCGACTTTGGCAAGCCGTTCGAGAAGCTGACCATGCGCGAGGCGATCAAAAAGTACCGTCCGGAGACCAACATGGCGGATCTGGACAACTTCGACGCGGCGAAAGCCATTGCCGAAAGCCTGGGCCTCAAGGTTGAGAAGAGCTGGGGTCTGGGCCGTATCGTGACCGAGATCTTCGAAGAGACCGCTGAAGCACATCTGATCCAGCCGACCTTCATCACCGAGTATCCGGCAGAAGTCTCTCCGCTGGCGCGTCGTAATGACGAGAACCCGGAGATCACCGACCGCTTTGAGTTCTTTATCGGCGGACGTGAGATCGGCAACGGCTTCAGCGAGCTGAACGACGCGGAAGACCAGGCCCAGCGTTTCCAGGACCAGGTGGATGCGAAAGCCGCCGGTGATGACGAAGCGATGTTCTTCGACGAAGACTACGTGACCGCGCTGGAGCACGGCCTGCCGCCGACGGCAGGGCTGGGCATTGGTATCGACCGTATGGTGATGCTGTTTACCAACAGCCACACCATCCGTGACGTGATCCTGTTCCCGGCAATGCGTCCGGTTAAGTAACTCCTGCAAAAAAGCCGGATGGCGCTGCGCTTATCTGGCCTACAAAACCGCACTGAGCGTAGGCCCGGTAAGCGTAGCGCTACCGGGCATCCATTCCCCCTGAAATGTAAATCACCGTGAAGAGATTTAGCCTCCGGCGGATGACTGCTATCATAAACAACCCCCATAACAATTACCTGAGGATCCGTTTTGAGCGCAGGACGCCCGATGAGAAAACCGTTTCGCCTTATTATCTGCCTGATGCTGGGCATGCTGCTGGCTGCCTGTTCATCCAACAAGCTGTCAGATGAAGATGTTTACGTCGTTAAACGGGGCGATACGCTGTCGCGTATTTCGCGCCTGACCGGCACTAGCGTCAGGGATCTGGCGCGCCTTAACGGTATCTCTCCGCCGTATACCATTGAGATCGGCCAGCGGCTGCGGACCAACGGTTCCGGTAAAAAGACCTCCGGTAAGAGCAGCAGCGGTTCCTCCTCACGCGTCGTCACCGTGCCGCCAGCTTCCTGGCCACCGGTAGGGCAGCGCTGCTGGCGCTGGCCGACAAGCGGCACCGTGGTGCTGCCATACTCCTCCGCCGACGGTGGTAACAAGGGTATCGACATTGCAGGCTCACGCGGGCAGGCGATCTACGCTGCCGGGTCAGGGAAGGTGGTCTACGTGGGTAACCAGCTGCGCGGCTACGGCAACCTCATTATGATCAAGCACAGTGAGGACTACATCACCGCCTATGCCCACAACGACACGCTGCTGGTAAACAACGGCCAGAGCGTAAAAATAGGGCAGAAGATTGCCACGATGGGCAGCTCGGATACCGACTCGGTGAAGCTGCACTTCCAGCTGCGCTACCGTGCCACCGCCATCGATCCGATCCGCTACCTGCCGCCGCAGGGCACACCGCCGAAGTGCTAACTGATTAATTAACCATCGGTTAGCGTTCTTCCGCCTTGCCAGACGGTGCGTAAGGTTTATAATGCCTTACGCACCTCAAAGCGGGCGTAGTTCAATGGTAGAACGAGAGCTTCCCAAGCTCTATACGAGGGTTCGATTCCCTTCGCCCGCTCCAATCTCCTTATTTATCAATAAAATAGATATATAAGTGCTTTCAGCGATGGTGATTACTCACCTACGATGCATCAGCCTCATTGAACTACGCCCGTAGCTGTCGTGCTTTAGCGTGTGGTAAATGGGGGCATATCAAAACACTGTCGGTGGTTCCAGGCTCTTACCGCGACAGCAAAACAATGAACGAAAAGCCGCTTACCCAGCATAACTCCTGAAACATTCGGTTTGCAGAGTCCCCGATACGCTATGACACCTAATGGAGAACTGTGGTTCAGGAAAGAGATATACGCGCAGGACTATTCTGTTGCATCCGTGGCACTGGAGCATAAGTATGTATTCATCCATGAGTTAGGGCATGTATGGCAGCACCAGACCGGGCAATGGGTTAGATTACGGGGGTCCTTTAGCTGGGCTGCTGATTATACGTATCGGCTGGATAAAGTGAAGCTGACAGACTATTCCCTCGAACAACAGGCATCAATATTTGCACATTACTGGCTATTGCTTGTTTATGGTATGAAGAGCTGGCGGGACAATCAAGCTCCTGGCAGGATGGGGAAGTACAGGGGAGTAGATAATCTTAACGACATTCCATTGCTTTATAAAAAGATTATTACTGGGCGAGGCTGAACAATGAATAGATATATGCTGTTGGGAGCGGTATTTCTGTTAACTGGCTGCCCCGGCCCGATGGATCCTGTACCGCTTGAGCATCTGGCAAAAGCTACCCTGAGCAATAATCGTGTCTGTATCACTGTCCCAGCCAGTGAGGGAGAAAAGATATCCTCTGTACAATTTGGTAGCGACACCACCGGGCAGGAAGTATACAAAACGTTTAGTAGCGCGGATGAACAGATTTCCGCTGCTCGCGGGGAGTGTCTACCCACTTTTGGCTTTGAGTTCAAGCCGGGCAATACATATGCGGTTTTCTATCGGCTGGAAAAAAGCCGCTCTGAAACGGGCCGGGTTTTCGCGGCTCGATTCTCTCTGGAGCAGGACGGGAACGGCAGGCTCAGTCTTATTGAAAAGGCAAGATAAACCCCCGACGTAACCCTTTTCTGCCAGTGGTTGAACTGGTCGGGTATGCTGATAATATAAGGTTAATCCTAACAGGATGGCCGGGGAAGCATGGGGTGCGACAGGAAGAAAGTCAGGTGCATGATGAAGAAAGCACAGATGAAGACGCTTCCCGGCAAAGGAATTCTGACCAGTCGTACTACCGTTAGCCTATAGCTGAACAACGGCTTGAAAAATAGCACGCTTATAATTGCCCCGCTCTCAACGATTAAGGTTTCAACATTACCGGTGCGCCTTTTTCAGCCGAAGGCTGGGCGAGCTATATATCGGTTTGCCTTCCCCGGCGACGTTTATGACCTGTTTTACGTTCTGACCGTTAGGTTGAGGGTTAGGGTTACTCGTTAAATCATTCCTGAATCTCCACTATTAAAGTACTCTTGACTGCTCTTGTATTCGTCTCGTTTGGGGGACGGGCTAAATAATCTGAATGTTTATGAACCACTTTTCTGGGTAAATAATCTGGGAAGCTTTGTTGGACGGACAGTGCATGTTCTCGGATGGGTTATTTTGGCGGTTGATGTTTCGATGATTGGCTATCACACTGTAAATCGATTCAATACTATTGTGCGTCCGGAGGATAAAATCTGGTGAGCAATTCAAAAAGCGATGATCAGTACAGGGCTTTCATTCTCGATAATCTGCCAAGGGTTACAACTTTGTTCAAAACCGTTGATATTTCAGATGATGAGGCTCTTCAGGAAACGTTTGAGCGAGAAGATATCTCAGATTTAATAGACGCACTGTCAATGAAAATGAGTGTAAATTGTGATAACTTTCATATGGATAATCATTTCCCATGGAAGGCAAAAACTTTTTTCACAAATAAAAATAATAATGCCGGTAAAGTACCATTGACCTTGAGAATGTTTATTGATTCGGCAAAAGCAGGACGATGGCTTTATAGTTAAAGTGTGGGCCACCCTGCATTTGTGGCCCCAGAAATGGACGACAAGACTTCGCCTGACAATTACACACCTTTCTGATAACGTTACTTACAGTATTGGATTGAGCCAGGGATAGATTATGCTCGCAAGCTCGGTTACTAAAAAGCTACACGGTATGCTTACCGTGGTGTTGTTACTGCTCGTAGGCGGTTACGCGGCCTATTACTCTTTTTTTAACTCCCCGCCTCACGATACCTTTGTGGGTAAACAAAAACTTTCAGACAACGTCTGGTTATACGTCACGAAATACGATGAGGGAAACGCAACTGTTTCAAATATTTATCGTTTTTATCTCGATAAAGACCTGGGAAACAGCGACGTAACTAACGCTCTCAAGGATAGATCGCCTTTCCTTGAAACGAATACAGATGCAGTGACGGCAACTGCCTACGGAAACACAATAAATGTGAAAATGACCGGCAAGATCTATAACTTCACTAACTCAGATCTGTTCTATGAAAATGACGTTGCAATGATGCCTGTTATTAATATAACTGCTAACGGAGTAAGAGACTAACACTCCTGGTCGTGTTTGACCCCCCTTCTCAGGGGGGCTGTGTCGAAGCCACCTGCCGTGCAAATGGATTATTTACACCACATGCTCGTTATTTCAGACCTCTGCCTGATTTACTTTACCAGCAGCGAAATCAGCGGGCTGCCCTCACGAATAAAGAGCGGAATCGTCTCCAGTTCGGCAGGAACCGTAATACGCTGCCCACCCTGATAGCACTCTCCCTGTAAATTGACCCACTGATGCTCGCCCGGTAGCCAGACATCGCGCTGACGTTGACCGGCGTGCATAACCGGCGCAACCAGTAAATCACGACCAAACAGATACTGGTCTTCGACCTGCCAGCTTTGCGCCTCGTCGGGATAGTGCCAGAAGAGCGGACGCATGAGCGGATCGCCGTGGTGATGCGCATTAGCGTAAAGTTCATCGATATAGGGACGGAGCGCCTCGCGGACGCCCAGCCAGCGCTGCATAATGGCAAAATTCTCCTCGCCATAGCTCCACAGCTCGTTGGGTGAACCGCTATCGCATTGCGGAATACCGTGGCGATAGCTTTCCGGCGGCTGGATCCGTGGCTCGCGATAGCCGTGCATACGCAGCACCGGACAGAACACCGCCCACTGGAACCAGCGGATCAGCAGCTCGTGAAATGCTGGATCGTGGATGTTGCCACCCTGGAAACCGCCGATATCGGTAGTCCACCATGGAATACCCGCCAGCCCCATGTTAAGCCCGGCAGCCAGCTGATTGCGGAACGAATGGAAGGAGGAGTGAACGTCTCCAGACCATGCGAGTACGCCATAGCGTTGACTGCCTGCCCAGCTACAGCGCACCAGGTTGACTATCTCCTTTTCGCCCTCTGCACGCAGGCCGTCGTAAAAGCCCTGAGCGAAATCGCGCGGATAGCGGTTGCCTACTTCCAATACCGGTCCCGCATGGTAGCGATAGTTATCGAAGTCATACGCGCGATACTCCGGCTCGGCTTCATCCAGCCAGAACAGCTTGATCCCGTAATCAAAATAGTTTTTCTTCACCGTATCCCAGACAAACTGCCGCGCCTGCGGGTGGGTGGCGTCAAAGAAAGTGGTGTTGCCCATAAAATCGAGGTTGACCTGCACGCCGCGATCGCTGGTCACCAGCCAGCCTTTGGCTTTCATCTGCGGAAAGAGCGGGCTACGCGCTTCCACGGTCGGCCAGACCGACACCATGAGCCTGATGCCCATGGATTCCAGCTCTTCTACCATCGCCCGCGGATCCGGCCAGTCGACAGGATCGAAACACCAGGTTCCCTGATTGGGCCAGTGGAAGAAATCGATAACCATCACTGACAGCGGCAGGTTGCGGCGGTGATATTCGCGAGCGACGTCCAATACCTCCTGCTGGGTGCGGTAGCGCAATTTACACTGCCACAGGCCGCTGATAAATTCCGGCGCGGCGGGCGGCGTACCGGTGGCTTTGGCATACTGGCGGGTTATCTCCATCACGCTATCACCCGCAGTGATCCAATAGTCCATCTCCTGGGTGACGCGTGAGGTCCACTGGCTGTGGTTTTTCGCAAAGCTAGCTTCGCCAATGGCCGGATTATTCCACAACAGGCCGTAGCCGAGGCTGGATTGGACAAAGGGCACGCTGGCCTGCGAGTTACGCTGCGCCAGCTCCAGAGAGCAGCCTTTCAGATCCAGCCAAGGCTGCTGGTACTGCCCCATGCCATACAACTTTTCTCCCTGGCGGGCTTCAAAACGGACTGTCAGCTGATATTTACCGCCGGGCAGCGGTTTAAATTCTCGGCCATCCAGCTTCAGTGCACTGACGTACTTGTCCTGGCTTTTTTCGCTGGCGCCGATGCCAACCGTAGAGCGCTGTCGCCACATCTCTTCCAGCAGTAGCTCGCCGCGCTGATTGTAAAATGCCAGCTGGCCCTTAAGGTTCAATACCGCGCTGATGTTGCCGTTGCGCAGAGTCAGGGTTTCTGCATCTCGCAAAATTTCAGCCTGACATGATTCTGGCGTCAGCAAAGCATGAAGGGCGGAAGTAAACTCCGGCGCGCAGGTGGCGCGTACCCGCAGGCTGTTCTTGCCCCAGGGCTCGAGACGTAAAATCTGTCGTTCGAAGCGCCATTCGATGGCGTTAGCGTGCTCAATTAATTCGCTCATGGAGAGGTCATCCTTTCACAATGGTTTGCATTTTAGCCAAATTGATTTCCTGCATGGTCTGGTCATCAAGCTTGTACCAGCGCAGCGTGGCGAAAGCCGCCAGAGAGAGCAGTCCGGGGACGACGGTGAAAAGGGCGACGATGCAGTGCATTGCCAGCGACGTCTGTTCCGGCGCGTTGGCGACGTAGCCGCTGAAGCCCAACGTCCAGCCGACGATGGCACCGCTGAGCGCCATGCCCAGCTTGAGGACGGCGAGGAAGGTGGAGAAAATGATGCCATCCATACGTTTGCCCTGGCTCCATTCGCCGTAGTCGGCGACGTCAGCCATCATCACCCACATCAGGGTGGTGGTCGCCTGATAGAGCGTCGAGATAATAAACGTTAGCGGAACCAGGACGAAAACGGATTTCGGTGCAAAGAACAGGGCGATGCTGAGCACACCCGCCAGTACGGCACAGTAGCCGAATATCTGCACTTTATTGAAGTTGCGGGTCAGACGCTTGGCCAGCAGACTACCGGCGGCTTTGCCAAGGATATGCGCGGCGAGCATCCACATGAAGTAACTGGCGCTGCCGAGGTAATAGGTGACAAAGTACATCATCGCCCCAAGGCGGATCACGCCAAAGCCAATGTTGGTTATTACCAGCACCGCGACGACCCGCCATTGATCGTTACGCAGCAGATCCCGTAGTTCGGCCAGATAATTGTTGTGCGTGGCGGGTGCTTTAATACGCTCCCGGGTATTGGCAAAGCAGATCCAGAACATGATCACCGCCGCGCTGGCCATTATTGCCATCGCCCAGCGGTAACCTGCCAGCTTATCCGCGCCGCCCAGGTACTCCGCCAGCGGCATCATGAAAAATGTCGACATTGCGCCGCCAAGCGTGGCAAGGAAGAAGCGCCAGGACTGAAGCGAGATGCGCTCGTCGTTATCAGGGGTAATCACCGCACCCATTGAGCAGTAGGGGATGTTGATGGCGGTATACATCAGCATCATGAAGGTATAGCTGATGCTGGCGAAAATCATTTTACCGGTCATATCCAGCGATTGCGGTACGGCATAGGTCAGAAGGCAGCTGAGGCCAAAGGGTAGGGCCAGCCACAGCATCCACGGGCGGAATTTTCCCCAACGGGAACGGGTACGGTCGGCCATATAGCCCATCGCGGGGTCGATAATGGCGTCGGCGGTGCGGGCAAGCAGGAACATGGTTCCGACGAATGCGGCCGGTAGCCCCACTACATCGGTATAGTAAAACGTGAGGAAAATAATCACGTTATCCAGACCAATATGGCTCGCCATATCCCCAAGGCCATAACTGATCTTTTCTTTACGGGTAACTTTAGTTGTCATTGATGTCACCAGGTGTCGTTAAGGTACAGGTTCTCTAATCAGGACAATAGTGTGGTTGAAGATGGAGGGTTAACAATTGCGGGATTTAACATCTGGGTTACGTAAAGTGCTTTCCGTGATACCGGTAACAAGATTGCTCTCATCGAATGCAACGCTATCTGACAGGCTCAGCAGCGTTGCAGCCGTTACAGTTTATGTTAGCAATTATCGCACTGCTCTATGCGCTGGTTTTTCCCTACCGTTTTACCTGCTTTATTCTCAATACGATACTCAATCAACAGGTTATGTTTGCTGCGAGGCGTGACCGTGAGCGCTTTTACCTGCTGGCCGGAGTCGGGAAGAAGAGTCAGCGTCGTTTCGCCTTTATCAAGCACGCGGCCATTTTGTTTGACCTGCCATTTCAGGCGGCAGTCGTCGCAGGCTGACCACGTATCATTAATGGCCCACAGTCGAATTGTTGTCGGGCTACCGGCACGCCACGCGGGCGTAACCGGCTCAATCGATGGCAGGATAGGTTGATAGGCTTTTTGCAGTGCGTAGTATCCGGCCTTTGGTTTGCGCAGATAGTCCACGACGCCCCAGTTGATTGAGGGCCATGTCTCCACAAACATAAAATGGAAAAGGGCCGTGACGGGCTGATATCGCTGTCGACGGTAGCTCTCGGCTGCCATCGACACCAGCTGCGCCTGATACTGCTGAGTATTATGAATCATCTCCTGAATGTTATTACCGCGCGGTATGTGTGCGAACTTAAACGTCTGGAACGGTTGGAAATTGTGATACTTCCATAGCGTCCAGCCGGGATCGTCCGCGGCCGTGCTTTTCGGCCACATCAGGTGGGCGGGGATAAAGGTTTTCAGGGTCGAGAGCCTTGGCAGCGCCTGAGCGCCGAACTCGGTGATAATCCCTGTTTTGGCAGGTGCAAGCAGATCGCGCATGGTACCGAAATACCACCCAGCCCAGTAGTGCTCCTCTACGGCAGAAAAACGATGCACAATGCGAGAGGTATCTTCAGCCAGCGCATCGGCGACCTTTTGCGTTAATGCCTGGTTTAACGTTTTGTTCCAGTCAGGGAATCTTTTTTCCATCCACGGTGAGTTCCAGGGCGGCTCGTTATGGCCTCCCCAGACGATAATGGCTGGTGAGTTACCGAACTGTTTGACCATCTCCCGGGTCTGCCGTACCGCATTCTCGGTAAACGCAGGGCTATCATCATAGCCCCACTGTAAGGGGACATCCTGCCAGATCATTAACCCCATCTCGTCGGCCACCTCATACAGTGCGCGGCCTGCCACGTGTCCGTGAACGCGAATCGCGTTGGCATTCATTGCCTCGACGAGTTCAAAATCACGGCGATATTTTTTTCGCGTCATCGTGCCGAGCCAGGGAGAACCGATGTAGTTACTGCCCTTGATAAATAACCGCTTATCATTGATAAGCCAGCCTTTGTTATCCGGCTGCTCTTCAAGCTTGCGTAAGCCGGTTCGGGTGACGGCGGTATCCATCACCCCCTGGCCGTCCATGAGAGTGGCGCGCACCTGGTAGAGGTTTGGCTTGCCAACGCCCACCGGCCACCAGAGCTTTGCCTCTTCCATAGGCAGCGTGACGCGCAGGGTATGTACGGTACCGTTCTTGTTATCCAGCGTTACCGGAAACTCTTGCTGAAAGCGTTGGCCGTTAAAATTATTTGGTGCGGCTGTCAGGCGCAGAGTGGCGGGGCCGCTGGTCAGGGCGCGATAGTGGATCTCAGCCTCTAAGGCGGGGTTCTCCAGCCCATGACGCCAATCGGGGCGCAGAACCACTTCATCGATGGTTACCCCGCGACTCAGGTGCAATCGCACCGGTGCCCAGATGCCACCGGAGTTATTATCCTGCCCCTGTTCAGACCAGGCTCCCCCCGGGCGTGAATCGTGCTGGCTAAGTACGCCCTTCATCAGTGTTTTATGCAGAGGCCAGACTTTTTTAGGATCCTCATAGGGGCTATCAACCCGTACGGCAAGCTGATTATGCCGACGCAGCGTGTCGCTCACGTCTACTGAAAAGCGCTGGAAATAGCCTTCATGGTGGGCCAATGGCTGGCCGTTGAGCGTAACGTCGGCAAAATAGTCTACGCCGTCAAAAACCAGGGTGGCCATGGTATCCGGCGTGCGCTCAGGAAGGGTGAAGTCATGCCGATACCAAAGTGCCCCCTGATGGTCGTATCCGGCGCTGTACCAGTTGGCTGGAACGCGAAGCAGACGCCAGTCGGTGACGGGAGCGGCCGCGCCGTTAAAACTGCTGTCGTTAGCGTCATGTACGCGCCACAGCCCGGCGAGAGACCAGGTGACGGGCTGGCTCGCCTGTACTAGCGGCGTGCTGACTATCAACAGCAGAATAAGTTTACGGATCATGCTTTACCTCCTGCGCTCGCTGGCGTAGCCACGCGACACTGCGCCCGACTTCCTCAATAAGCTCGCCTCTCAGGACATTCAGCCCGTCCTGGTCGAGTGACGCAGCCTCGCTCTCAAGCTGCTGCAGCCGCTCTGCAAGCGCGGTAAAACAGAGGGTAACTGCTTCGCCGCGGAGCTTATGCGCGGCGCGACGCAGGGCATCACGATTGTTGTTGTCGATGGCCTGCTCTATGGTGAGCATCGCCTCGTCAAGCCCTTCGCCGAACAGCGCCAGCAGTTCCTGAACCAACTGCGGATCGTCGGCACACTGCTTTAACAGGCTGGCTTCATCCGGCAGCCCCTGTTGCTCACCGGCGGCAACGCGCATAATCTCATTCTGAAGTGCTTCCTGATTCACCGGTTTGGCAATATAGCCGTCGAAGCCCATCGCCAGGCAGCGCTCTTTATCGCCCTGCATGGCGTGGGCTGTCATGGCAATGGCAGGCTGATGGCTGCGACCCTGTACCAGCGTCTCTTCGCGAAGCAGGCGGATGGCGGTTTCACCGTCCATTTCCGGCATTTGCAGGTCAATCAGCAGCACGTCCCAGGGCTGTTCGCGCCAGCGTTCCAGCGCTTCACGACCATTGTCCACGACCTCGCACTGGTGGCCGAGCCGCTCCAGCAGGCGTCTGGCGACTTTCTGATTCACCAGGTTATCCTCGGCCAGCAAGATACGTAGCCTAACCTGCGCGGTGATGGGCGGGGCGGCGAGGGAAGATGTCAAAATGGGTAAGGGGGCAGGTTCAAGGACGCTGGCGATAGTCTGATGCAGTTCGCGCTGTGCAATTGGTTTATGCAGGTAATGCGCAATACCAATGCGCTTAAGCATGTTGGCATCAAAATGGCGGCTCATTGAGCTGAGCATGATGATATGGCTCTGTTCGGTCCGGGGCAGGACCGAAAGCTCAAGCGCCAGCGAAACGCCGTCCATATCCGGCATCTGCGCATCAAGCAGGATCAGCGGCCAGCGTACGCTCTCGCCTTCCGCCGCCAGCCGTAACGCCTCGTCAGCATTGTTTACGCAGGTCGGTGTTAGCCCCATCAGGCAAAGCATAGTGTCCAGCAGACGCAGGTTGGTGCTGTTGTCATCCACCACCAGCACCTGTTCACCATTAAAGCGCGCCATAGGGACATCCGTCTCAGAGAGAGTCCGCTGGCCCTCCAGTGATAGGGTGAAGGCGAACTCGCTGCCTGCTCCCGGCGCGCTCTGCACCGTCAGATCTCCGCCCATCAGGCTCACCAGCCGGGCCGAGATGGTCAGCCCCAGGCCCGTGCCACCGTAACGGCGGGTAGTAGAGCTATCGGCCTGGCTGAAGGCCTCGAAGATGGCCTTTTGCTTCTCCACCGGGATGCCGATACCGCTGTCGCGAATACGAAATCGCCATTTTTCATCGCTGTCGCCAGGCTCTATCGCCAGCAGTATCTCGCCCTGGTGGGTAAACTTCAGGGCATTGCCTAAGAGGTTAGTGAGGATTTGACGCAGCCGGGGACCATCTACCATCAGCACATCCGGTACCGCCGGGGAGATGTCCACCAGCAGCTCAATACCTTTTTCACTGGCGGCGGGCATATGCGGACGGATCAGCGACTGGATAAAGGGTCGAATTTCCACTGCCTCCTGGTCCACCGTCATCTTGCCTGACTCAATGCGTGAGAAGTCGAGAATGTCATTGATGATATGCAGCAGCGACTGAGCCGAACTCATCACCAGCGAGAGGTATTCATGCTGTTGCGGGTTAAGCTGGGTGTCCAGGCAGAGCTGGGTCATGCCTAAGATACCGTTCATCGGAGTGCGAATTTCGTGGCTCATGTTGGCCAGGAAGGCACTTTTCGCCTCGTTGGCCTCCCGGGCGACTTTGGCGGCCTCGATGGCAAGGAGCTCGGCCTCTTTACGGCGGGTGATGTCCTGCAGGGTGCCGATGACTCGTTCCGCCTGCTGCTGCATATTAAGGGTCACTACCTGCCCGGAGATCAGCATCCAGCGCCAGCCCTGTGTCTCGTGATGTACGCGAATTTCGCACTCAAACACCGGCATATGATCTTGCTTAGAGTCGATTATCGCGCGGCGCAGGGTGGAACGATCTTCCTCATGAACCAGGTTAAGCAAAAAACGCAGCGGGTAGTGCAGCTGCACGCGCGACTGGCCCACCATCGCCAGCAGCGTATCGTTCACCTGCAGGCTGTCGTAAGAAACCTGCCAGTCCCAGATGCCAATCTGGATCGACTCCGCGGTCAATAAAAAATCGTCGTGCAGCTGATGGCGCGAGCGCTGCGCCTCGTCAAGCTCGGTGATATCGGTATGCAGACTGATAATGCCACCATCCGCAAGCCGTTGATGCAGGATATAAAGCCGCCGTTTTCCCGATTGCCGCACCTCTCGATGACTCGCCTGACGGCAGTTGCGGATAATGGCCTCGCGCAGCGTCCGGCGGCGAGCGGGATCGATATTGTAGCCCGCATCAATAAATTTCTCCGCCAGGCTTTCGAGGGTTGCGCCGACGGTTAACCAGGGGGCAATCACCGGGTAAAAGTGGGGCACCTTAGCATTCCATGCCCGCAGGCGCTCGGCTTCATCGTAGATCATCACCCCCATGGGCAGCACGTTGAGATCAAAACTGGATGTCGATGGCATGGTTATTCGCCTCCCGCCGTGTAATGCAGCTCTGCCTGGCGACGCAGGTACTCCAGACCTGGCGCAATCGCCATCGCCCAGGCGGTAAGGATCTCCTCATCACAGAGAGGATCGCAGGCACGTACGGTTTTGAGCATCGCCTCGCGCCAGAGCGCAAAAAATCGCGGCGGCAGGCGCAGCCCTTCATCGCTCTGCTCCCGCGCCAGACGTTCAAGAAAGTCCGGCACGAAGAGCGCACCGTCAACGGCGA
Source organism: Enterobacter sp. C2 (assembly GCF_019880405.1). Classification (NCBI taxonomy): domain Bacteria; kingdom Pseudomonadati; phylum Pseudomonadota; class Gammaproteobacteria; order Enterobacterales; family Enterobacteriaceae; genus Enterobacter; species Enterobacter sp. C2. The sequence continues at coordinate 3,506,574 of NZ_CP082269.1, read as the reverse complement.
GCATGGCGAAAAAGCTTTTATAGATCATCTGCTGGCCTTCCGTGCCCGGACGCCGGGCGAAGTGCTGCTCCGTCTCAGGGGACATATGGATAAAGGTGTCCCAAAAGGCCTCGAAAAAGCGCTTTTTGTCGTGCCTGGGTATGACCCGGTTCAGGCTTGCCTCGAAGAGATCGCGATAAAATTTCATGGTGCGGCCCTCGCGGCCCGTTCGCCCGGCAGACAGAGACCGGGCGGGTTAAACACATCCGCGGTGCGGTGGGAGAAATAGCCGTCGTCTTCTACCAGGCCGTTTTCAAACAGCGGTCCGGCGTTGTGTTTGTACAGCAGGGCTTCCAGCACCATGGCGTTGGTAGAGAGGGTAAGGGTTGGATTGATGTCACCGGTGGCCTCAACGCGGCCCTCGAACCAGCCCTGCTGCGGATGGTTAAGATGTTGGGTCACCGCCATCAGGGCATCGGTATAGTCGGTTTTCCACAGCGCCCAGAGCATAAAGACCGCTTTGGTAGTGACCTGTGCCAGACGGGGATAGTTATTACCATCATCACCCAGGGTGTTCCAGGCATAGCCATTTCCCCAGACGGTATCTTCAACGTGCCAGGGGGCCTGGGCGAGATAAAAATCAGCGCGTGCGGTAAGCACCTTGTCACGCTCCCAGCGCGCTTTCTGGCTAAGCCAGACCCCTTCGGCCCGAGCGCGCAGCGTTTTTTGTACCTCGGACGGCACGCCCGGCGGTTGCCAGCCGAACTCCAGCCCAGGCAGCATGGCGGGCAGCGTGGTGAGTAACGAAGGCTGCCATGTGGTTCGTGGATCGCGGGCGTCTACGGCGAGGCTGCGCTGATAAATAATGACGTTCTGAGAGGGAGGGGAAAATGCCTTTCCCGTTGGAAAACCCCACAGGCGAAACGCGCTGGCAGCATACTCGCTTTCACCCAGACGCAGCTCATCGCGGATCAGCGGCTTGCCGTTTTGCAACGAGGAGGACCACAGCTCTCCCTCGTTATCCATGACCGGACAGAAGTTCCAGCGTAGGATAATTTTATCCAGATACTCACGATACTGCGGCGCGCGTTCAGCCGTAAGCCGCAAGGCCAGCATCAGTCGTGCCATATCTTTTGCCGACCAGCCGCTGTTGGCCGGTTTTCCGCTAAAATCGATTGGGGTCGCGGTCCGGCTGGAGTAGAGCCTGCCGGGCGTACGCGTATTGGTGAGCGTCAGACGATTCAGAGTACCAAGCAGGCGTGTTAGCCTTGCGTCAAATTCAGCCTCCTGCACCAACCCCAGCTCTCGGGCAGCGAGCAGGGCGATCAGCGTGTCGCCCATTTGCCACAGCGTCACGCGCGGCTGCTTGTCGCTGCCGTTGACCAGTCCCGTCTGCGGCTGGGTGTTGTTTTCAAAATAGCGCCAGGCGATGCGCGCCCACTCCTGCTCCTGCGGCGTCAGGCTGTCGATGCGCGCGGTAGTATGCCAGCCGCCGTGCGTCAGCCAGCGCCACCCTTTGCCATCCCCGCTGAACAGGGCAAAGGCGATAAGAAGAATGACGACGGCACAGGCCAGCCAGCGCACTAGGGTTTTAAGCATTGCGCAGTCACCGGCGGCAGTTTAATGGGCTCGTCCGTGTTACAGGAGGCGCACTGGCAGGCCTGGCAGGCGGGTTTGGTGCGCATCGTGGTGCCAGTCTGGTCACACCATGTCTTAACGGCTGGCGTACTGTTCAGGAATGGACGATTGCGTAGGGTGTTATTGGGTTCAAACAGATCCACAAGCTTTTTATCCCACAGGGAGGGAGCAAAATTGCGGTTTTTAGGGTTGTCGGTGTTGAACTGTAGCAGTTTGCCCTCTTTCTTAAACAGCAGCGATTCCAGCATGATGCCGTTGTTATTGGCGGTAAACTCCTTGATTGGACCGTCGCCGTTTTCATATAGCCCTTCGTAAAAGCCTTTGCCCTCTTCATTGGCGTTTTCGATGGCGTCCAACAGGCGGTCGGTGTAGGGAGAGTCCCACAAGACCCACATGCCCAGCGCCGCCTTCAGCGATATGGCGGCAGTATTAGGTACGTACTGGCCTTTATCGGTGATGGTGTTCCAGTTAAAGCCGTCGCTGAAGATGGTGTCGTAAACGAAGTAGGGTGACTTATCGAGCTGGTGCTCGGAGCGGGCAGTTAAAATCCCGGTGATGGTGTAGCGGTTTTCCTGGGCCTGATAGACCCGGTCGGCGAAGTTTTTCATCCACGGGTGGGAGTAGTCACGCGGGCTGTTATCCCGGTCCTCTGGCTTATCGAAGCCAAACTCCAGGCCATAGAGCACGTAAGACTCGGTTACCACATAGTTATGCTGGCTGGTCATTCGCGGATCGCGAGAATCGTAAGGCACCATGACGCAGTAGATCTCCGCTAGCTCATAAGGCTGGGGCTTGCTGGACTGACAGGTGCCAAAGCCCCAGAGTGAAAATCCTGCCGCGCCATACTCCTCATAACCCAGCCGTCCCTCTTGCACGTATTTCGGCTGGCCGTTTTCCAGATAGGCACCGTAGAGCATGCCGCAGGGGTTGATGACGTTGCTGAAATTCCACCCCAGCATCACGTTATCGATGCTGTTGCCGTACTCCGGATAGCGCTCCTTGATCACTTTTAACCAGATCAGCATCCGGCCGATATCCAGCGCCGAAAAGCCGATCTCACCCGGCTTGTTCTGGTAGTTCACCTTCTGTCCTGTGATGGTGTTATAGGCCTTGTTGGGTAGCTCGTTGCGGAACAGATCCAGCTTGTTCAGGGTGGCGAGGAGTTTCAGCATCCGGCGGTCAAATTCGGCTTTATCGATAATCCCCAGTTCACGGGCTGCCGTCATCGCAGCCATGTAGGAGGCGCTGTCCCACATGGTGGTAGAGGGGTATTTGTTTACCGCATTGACCAGCCCGGTGGTGGGCTGGTAGTTGGCGACGAAATATTGCCAGGCGTTTTTGGCAATAGCCATCTCCCTGGGCGTAAGTTCACCACTGCGTGGTTCAAATTCCGAGGCGGGTAGCCCGGTTGCGGCCCGGGCCGCAGAGAGCGAAAGCCAGCACGCTATGAGCCCAGCCAGAAGAGGAAAAAAGAGTAAAAATTTCAGCTTCATGGCTTAGCTCCTGCGGAAGAAATAGGGGAAGTAGTAGGGCCAAGGCAGGCCAGACAAAGCATCTGGCCCTGGGCGATATAGGCCAGGCTTTCAAGGACGATCGCATTGGTATCGGCATCAACGATATCGTTCACGCTGCTATTAAGGTTAAGGCCCCGCTGCCAGCCCTTTCCGGGGATCTGCAGCTTCTGTACCTGCTGGCGCAACGCTTCGCTCCAGCCGTTGCGGAACAGGGCATACCAGGCAAAGGCGGTGCGGGTGGATGTGATTGCCGTTTGCTCTGGAGTGGCGTCGCGCAGGGCACTATTTTGCACCGGCTGCCGGTCCGGCAGATCGTTAACAAAGTCCGGGGCAGGCTCGGCATAGTCGGTGCTGATGGGCGGCTTGCTTACCCGCAGGCCGTGGCGACGCTGTTGGATCTGCATAATGCGCCAGGCGATCTCAGCACTCTGCGCGTCAAAACCCAGCTCAAGACCCGTTAACAGATAAGGAAGGCTGATAAGGGAAGGCTGACGCCCCCATGGTGTGCGTAGCCCTTCGTCAGGCACCATAATGCCGTCGATATCAATCATCTGCTGTCCCTCAGGCGGATTGGTGACCGCCAGGCCTGCAGTACTGTCAATCAGCCGAAGCGTATGGCTGGCATACAGGCGATAGCCAAAGCTATTTCGTGGTTCGTCCGCCGCCAGCGCCCAGTGGTGTAATGGGACCGCAGCTGGGCTGGCGGTACTGCTGGCGATCAGGGCTCCTACCTTCCATTGATTGAAGAGATCGCGCACGGCGGCAGCGTGCTGGGGATAGCGCCACAGCAAGGTTTGCAGGGCGTTAAGCAGGCGGCCCATACCGATGGCAGAAGAGTCCGGTTTACCCAGCATTTGCAGCGTGTCAGCATGATAGTAGGCGGCGGGCAACCCCTGAGGATTCAACGGAAGCTGACCTAGCGTAAACAGTGCGGCCGTGATGCGCTCATCAAATTCGTCGGTAGTAAGAATGTGCAGCTGCTTTGCCGCCGCTAAGGCAAAAAGATAACTGCCGGTGCTCCACAGGCTAAACCAGGGTTCGCCGTCATGCGCGTTGGCCAGCCCATTCGGCTGCGTGTTGTTGACATAGTACTGCCAGGCCACCCGCGCCCAGATTGCTTCGTCGAAGGTCAGCTCGCGGGGGGCGGGTAGGGGAGGGAAGTCTTTGCTTAGGTTCATCCCCGCACTGCTCTCTACGCGGGTGGGCATCTGTTTCTCTACCCAGACGACAATGGCGAACCCTAGCAGAAAGCCGAGCAGGATGGTGAGATAGCTGCGGGCTGACAAAAGCGCGTCGCGTTTTCTCATTGGCTCGTCTCCTCTTCTTCCGCTGGGGTCCAGATGGCGGCAAGGATCAGCGGCAGCATGGCGGCAATATTCACTGCGCCCCAGAAGATGTTGATGACATAGCCGGAAGGATCGTCAACCTGTCCACGCGCCACCTGGATCCCACCCCAGATAAGCCCCGCCAGAGTAAGCACGACGATGGCGATCTGCGGTTTTACGAGGTAGAGAAAACGGCCCGTCTGGCGCTCTTTCGGGGTGACATGAAATTTGATCTGCTCCCCACGCAGTACGGTGTCGAGCGCTCGCAGGTTCATGGAGAAGAAGGAGAGGTAAGAGGCCCGGCCATCCCAGGCGGATATGCCCCATGTGCCAAACATAAAGGCCAGCTCAGAGACAATAAAAAAGGGTAAAAAGTGCAGGTAGAAGGGCTCAGACCAGGCTGAGACCGGCGGAATACCGGTGAACAGGTAAATAACGGGTGAGATCAGGAAAATGGTATTCCATACGCATGCCATATAGGACCAGAACGTGGTGGCGTACATCAAGGTTTGTGGCAGAGAAAGCTTAAAGCGGCGGCGGCTAAAGATATTGTCATGAAACAGGATGTCCAGCGATCCTGCGGCATATTTAAAACGCTGGATCATCCACGTCAGCATATCCTGCGGGGAGAGCATTTTAGACTCAATGCGTGGGTGCATAACCGAGCGCCAGCGCCGTGCGGCATCGCCGTGCAGCAAAATTGAGGTATAGATATCTTCTGATACGTGAAACTTATAGGGTGTCAGCTCTGTATCAAAAGCCACATGCGGACGCATGGCATTTTCCAGCGTTTCGCGGATAGCTGGATCGCGGATATCACGCGTATGCCGGCCTATCTCCTCCTCAATACTCCAGACATAGCTGCGAAGCGCTGCCTGCATCACCGCTTCGCGACGGTGGACCGAGGCAGCACCACAGCAAAATGCGGCATTGGCCCAGTTGCGGCGGCGTAAGATCACGTCGTAGAACATACGCGGATCGTTAAAAAACGGATCACGGCCCACGGTGACGGGGCCGATAAGTTTTTGCGTTAGCCAGCCCAGCCCATACCCCGCTTTACCTGCTTTACGCGCCAGCCAGCGAGAGAGGTTTTCCCCTTCTGGCAAGTCGAAGAACCACTGGGGGGTCTGAACCCAGGCAACGTCCGGGTCGCGGAAGTAGCCCAGCGTATGGCTAAGCAGAGTAGGAAAAACGCGGGTATCGGCATCGCAAATCACCAGAAAATCACCGTCGGTTTGCTCAAGCCCGTTGCGCAGGTTGCCAGCTTTATAACCGATATTGGTCTGACGGGTGATGTAATTGGCACCTTCCTCTTCGCACACGGCTTTCATCTCGGGGCGTCGCCCGTCGTCAAGAACGTGTACCCGATAGTCCAGTGGAACGGGATAATGCATTTTCATTGCATCGCGAATAGAGAGTCTGACAAGCTCCACGTCTTCGGAATAGGTCGCGATGAAGAGATCCACCTTGATAGGCCTCTGCTCCACCTTTTCGTCCGGCAGCAAGCAGTCGTTAATCTCAGTGGGCGGCGAGGTTTGCGGCGGGTCTTCCTCTTTCCACAAGTTAATCGTGAACAAAATCGTCCCGATCCAGGCCAGCGTTTCCGCCAGTACCAGAGGGATGGCATACCATAGCGCGTCAGTATTCAGCGATGCCGTCCAGCGCCAGTAAATATAATTCGCACCGAGAATGAGCGCCGCTACCGCTAATACCTGCCAGATTGCCATCACCCAGCGCGGTGTGCTGAGTGGTTCTGGTGGCCGCCGATTTTCAAAACGGGAAAAGTAAAAATCCATAGCGAGGGATATCCTGATTCCGCAATAATTCTGAATTAAAGACGTTTTGCCAGCAGGAAGCGGCTCACCAGAAGAAATAACGTCTAACAAAAATGTAAATTAAGTGTAGATTGCAGAGACAAACTTTCCAGCAGGAGAAAGGGCAAAAAATAGCTATTTTTTAGCAGAGGTAGTAGAGAGGAATACCCTTTCGTCATCGCTTCATAATTGCCAGATGCACGCCTTTGAGCTATTTAAATAATTTACCCGCTGTGTATTAGAATGGATGAACGGTCTGCCTATGAGCCAGGTTTTGCCAGCGATCGCGCGCGATAACGATGAAAAATCAACTACCTGGCGATATTCAGTGGCGGGGGGTCGCGATTTGAGAATCGATTTAATGCGCGGTATTGCGCTGGTCATGATGGTCGTGGCTCACACAGAAGTAATGTCGATATTTAATATATTCACTTGGGAGCGATTTGGATTGACCACTGGCGCTGAGGGCTTTGTTATCCTCTCCGGATTTATGTTAGGCATGCTAAATCGTGCCCGACTGCATAAAGTCGTTTTGCTCACCGTTTCCTGGGGGCTCTATCTGCGGGCCTGGAAAATATATCGCGTTAATATCATCATCATCCTCTCTTTTTTAGGGTTGGCATATATCCCTTTTATTAATGTCTTTGAGGTGACCCATTTTACCGATCGCTTTTCGGGGACGAGTTGGTCGCTCTACCCTGTTACGCCGCAAATTAAAGAGACGTGGTTCAACATTGTGCTCTACCTGCAGATAGGGCCTCATCAGACGCAGATTTTGGGCCTCTATATCTTTCTTCTTCTGCTCAGCCCGCTTTTCCTGGGAATGCTGCAGAAGGGCAAAGTGCTGTGGCTGTTAAGCCTCTCTCTACTGGTCTATGGCTGCTGGCAGCGTTGGCCCGTGCGCGTGACGGCAGCCGAGTTTGAGTTCGCCTTCCCGCTGCTGGCCTGGCAATTTATTTTCGTATTAGGCATGAGCTGCGGCTGGTACAAAGAGGAGCTGATCTCATTTGCCCGTACCCCGCCGGGCAAAGTAGCCGTTACTGCTATGGTGCTGGTGGCGCTCATCCTGGGTTTTGTCGCACAAAATCACACTAACCCCTTTATGCCGCCCGCTCTGCTGATGCATACCATTTCACCTACAGACTTCAACGCTTTCTATCACACATGGGCAGCGAAAAACGGGCTGGGGCCAATAAGAGTGTTAAACGATATCTGCCTGATGGTAACGGTCTACCTGCTGCTGACCTGGTGTTGGCAGCCGATCTATCGCCTTGCAGGGTGGTTTCTCATCCCGCTAGGGCAACGCTCTCTCTACACCTTTATTTTGCATGTTTACGTTGTGCTCGTGGTTAGCCAGTTTGTGACCTTCGATCTGTGGCGACAGGACTGGATTATGAACACCTTTGTTCACGCCGCAGCGCTGGGTGCACTGTGGCTGATGGCGAAATATAACGTCGGTGCACGCTGGATACCTAACTAAGGAAGAGCACATGCGGGATAAATATTTGCTGGCCTGCGCGCTGTTGTGCGTGATCTCAGGAGCAGAGGCGGCGCAAAAGGACGATGCAGAATTGTTACGCGACAAGAATGGCGAGCCGGTGCAGGCAGGTGTGTTCACCAGCCGTTGGGGACGTCTTTTCTCAGGTAATGAGGACGTTTTTTCTGGCGCACTGAGCTTTAGCTCAGGATTGAAAGAGCAGTGGATGACCATCCCGAATAGTTCGGACAGTGCGGAGCAGAAAAGAAAATACAACCAGACGTTAAATCTTAGCCTGCAGTACTCACCCTACAGTTACTGGTTCGCCAACGTGACATCGCGTTTGCCGGTCACCGACACCAGCCGCTACACGGCCGATTTTCGGTACAGTTTTGGCTATGATGACTGGCATGCTAACACGGTCAGCCTGGTTTATAGCAACTACGGCGATAATCGCTTCTGGACATCAGGCGGCGGTCGCCATACCTACTTTGAGCAGGGTGCAGTGACCCTGGCCTATAAATTTTCGCTGCCAAAGCCTGTAGAGAAGACGCTACTGATCAATAAAGGTGACTCTATTATTTGCCAGGTGGGCTACAGCTGGGTTCCGCGCTACTACGATTTAGACAGCAACGACATCCGGAAAGATAAAAACGTGATGCTGGGGGGATGCGGCTACACGTTTAAGCAGCACTTCTTTGTACGCGCGACGGCGTTTTGGTTCCCGGACAGAAGCCAGCAGCAGCCCTGGAACGGGGATTACAGCTACAGCTTTGGCTACGCAGGCTATACGCCAGGCTCATTCTCTATCCAGTATGCGAATTTCTCCGGCACCCGCTATCCCGGCCATCAGAGCGGTAATGGGAAGTTTCGTGAAGGCACCGTTAGCCTTATCTGGTTCTTACCGTTATAGGGGGCGACATGTCAGCACTACCCGTACTGATTGTTGAAGACTCACCTGTCTACCGCCGACTGCTTTCCCGCATGCTAGCCCAGTGGGGATATCGCGTGAGCGAGGCGGAAAACGGTGTTGCTGCCCTTGAGATGCTGGCCAGCCAGACATTCAGCATGGTGATCAGCGACTGGGAGATGCCAGAGATGGACGGCCTGACGCTATGTCGTGAGATACGTTGTCGCCAGTTCGGTCACTACATCTATCTTATTCTCCTCACTGCCCGTGAAGATCCGGGCGATCTGACGCTGGGGTTTGATGCCGGTGTGGATGATTTCCTCAGCAAGCCCGTTGAGCAGACGGAACTGCGAGCACGGCTGCATGCGGGTGCCCGCATTCTCTCCCTGGAGGCCACGCTTGCTGCGCGCAATGCCCGTCTGAGCGAGGCGCTGCGGCAAATTGAGCAGGATCTGGAGGTTGCCGCACGCATTCAGCAATCGGTACTCCCTTCTCACCAGCTTCACTATCGGGACTACCTTTCCGACTGGCTTTTTTTACCCTCGGCGTGGGTGTCCGGGGATATCTTTAACGTTTTTCCGCTGGATAACCATCTGGGGTTTTACTGCGTCGATGTATCAGGTCATGGCGTCGGGGCGGCGATGATGTCGCTTGCCGTCGCCCGGCAGTTTTTACACGGTCGGGCCGTCGAGCGCTTTCTCTATTCCGAAGAGGGTGGCGTAGCGTCCCCAGCAGAGGTTGTACGCATCCTCAATAGCCGTTTTTGTAGTGACGAGGTAGAGATCGTCAGCTATTTCACGATGATCTATGGTGTCATCGATCTGGATACGGGGCAGGGGAAACTGTGCCAGGCAGGCCATCCGACACCCTTTATCGTAAGTCCTGCTGGCGAGGTTAACGCAGTGGGTAACGGGGGCGCGCCGGTGGGGTTAATGCCCGATCTCTCGTGGACCGACGTCCCCTTCGTGTTGAAGTCAGGCGAGCGGCTATGCCTGTTTAGCGACGGCATTACGGAGTGTGAAAACCCTGGCGGAGAGCAGTTTGGGCAGCTGCGGCTGCAATGCTGGCTACGGGACAGTAACGGTCTGGCATTAGAGGCGCTTTTACCGCAGTTTGGCCACTATCTGACCCACTGGCACAGCGGTGAAAACGCAGAGCAGCACGCTATGGCTGACGATGTCTCACTCTTAATCATTGAGCGCAAAGGAGATACAGAATGAATATGAATACAGAAAGAGAGCCAAACGTGAATATTCTTACGCCCTCGGTGCGCAGGCTGGACGCTTCGGTAGCCGCAGCGTTCAAGGAAGCGGTTGTCCGTGAGATAGGCGAGGATCGAAAAGCGTTGATCGTTGATTTTAGTCAGATTGAATTTATCGACAGTAGCGGCCTGGGGATGCTGGTTTCTCTACTGAAGATGATGAACGGCAGAGGCGAAATGACGCTGTGCGCCCTCAATCCCGGCATCCGCAATATGTTCACGCTAACCCGTATGGATCGTATTTTCCGCATCTGTCCGGACCGCGCTTCAGCGCTGGCTCAGCTAAATGGGTGACGCGCCCATGCCTAACGCTATCACGCTCCCTGCTGCCCTGGCTTCGCTTTCACCGTTGGCTACATGGCTTGCAGAAAAGATGGCCCCGCTGCACGTTAACGATGAGTGGCGCTTTGCGCTCGATCTTGCCGCATGTGAGGCGGCAACCAATATTATCCGCCATGCGCTTCACGAGGATGAACACCGCCTGTTTAGCGTAGAATTTACCGCTGTTCGCCAGGAAGTCACGGTGCGATTTACCGATGCCGGCGATGAATTCCCCCTTCAGCGCCTGGCGGAAGCGCATAATCAACCCCTCTCTGACGTTTCGCCGCTCTCAGAAAGTGGAAGAGGATTAAAACTCATTTTGCTTTGCGTTGATGAGTTGAAGGTAGAGCGCCATTCAGGAGAGAATGTCACCACGTTCAAAAAGTTTCTTTCATCTTAGCAAAGGAAGATATCGATCCGGCGCTATTGAGGCAGTGGCTAATGGTAGTAAAAGATCTATTTAACCCGATTATAAAAATTGCATTATTCATTTTAATTATGTTTCTTGTGGCTAAATGGGCGCCCTACGATGGAATAGTGAGTGCTATTACTGAACGGTTTGATTTTGAAGGCGCACAGCGATTTACCGCTGCTATCGAGGGGGAGCCAAATCCCGAGGCATGGGAGGCAGTGTCCGATTACTTCAGCCTTTTAATCAATACGCTAATCAGCATCCCGTTACTGAGTGCACTAATAACGACATACCATATTGCCGTTAAACGCAGCACGACTGGCCATCATGCGAAAGAGTGGATGACGTCTACAGTCCAGCGATTTCTGAAGGTGTTCTTGTATACCTGGCTGTTCTGGATCGTTTTTCGGGTTATGCCTTATGAGTCGCTGATTAACGGTTCGCAAAATTCGGCCGTTTACATTGCAATCTTTACTATCAATATGGCTATCACTACTGCTGCATATATGTTGATTGTAAGGCTTATTAAAAAAGAGAAGTTAAATTATGATAACTCACGTATAAATGACCTTAGGTGAAACAATCAAACACCGTCACCTTCCCCTTAGCCCATACTGCTCAAACTCAATTACTTCGCGCACCTTTACCAGCGCGCTGCGCAGGTTATCAATAGACACCGAGCCTAGCGCGATGCGAATTGCCTGCGGCACGCTCGCTGAAACCGAGAAGGGTTCGGCGGTGGATACGGAAATATGACTCTCCAGTAACGCTTTTACCACCCGGTCGGCTCTGGCCCCTTCCGCCAGCGGCAGCCAAATAAAATAGGCGTCGGGATGCGAAATAGAGGGGAGAGGGCCCAGACTCTCTCTTGCTATGGACTGGCGCAGCCGGGCATCGCGCCGCTTAAGCGTCTCGAACCGTGAAACCGTCCCGTCCTCTATCCAGCTACAGACCAGGGCTGTCATCAGCGAAGGCGTATTCCAGGCCGTGGCCCTGATTGCCCGCTCCAGCGCAGGTCGATAGTGAGCAGGGCAGATCGCAACGCCTACCCGCAGTCCGGTGGCGACATTTTTGGAAAAGCCGGTGATATAGACCGTTCTTTCTGGCGCAAAGAAAGCGAGGGGTGGGGGCGGGCGTCGAATCAAATACGCGTAGGCGGCATCCTCAATAATAAGCAGATCATGCTGCCGGGCGATATCGGCAATCGCTTTTCGTTGCTGACGATCCAGCACCCAGCCCAGAGGGTTATGCAGCGTCGGCATAGTGTAAATGGCCCGCACCTGCCGCCGGGTACAGAGCTGGCGCAGCACCTCTAAATCCGGCCCCTCGGCAGTACAGGGAATGGCAACCAGTTCAAAATGGCAGAGCGCCGCTAAGGCTTTAAAACCGGAATAGGTTAGTGCATCCACGGCGACGACATCGCCAGGCTTGAGCAGGGCCATCGCGGTAATGGTCAGCCCGTGCTGGGCACCGTTAACGATAAGCAGGTTCTCTGCTTCAGGGCGAAAACCGCTCCGGGTCAGATGGCGGGCAATAATTTCCCGTTCAGCGAGCCGCCCCGCATGGGGCTGATAGCGAAGATGGGATTCGATATCTCCGCCTGCCGCCATCTGCCTGAGCGCGTCGCGCAGCAATTCCCCCTGACCCGGCAGGGAGGGGTAGTTGAAGTTCAGATCCAGTATATCCGTCGCCACGACGAGCTGATCCACGCCATGTCCGGGCGGCAGAGAGATATCCCTGACAAAGGTCCCGCGTCCAGTTTCACCGCTGACCAGCCCCATCGCTTCCAGCTCGTTATAGACTCGAGTCGCCGTTGCCAGCGAGATATGCTCAGCGGATGCAAGCTGCCGGTGCGTTGGCAGACGACTTCCGGCGGCGCGTTTTCCGCAACGTATAGCCTCAGCAAAATTATCTACGATCGATTTATAGCGCGCCTTCATGAGATGTATCTATGACAATTTTTTGATTGTAATGGATTAGGCAAACTAACATCCCGCCATTCATGACTCAAGCTGATAGAAGGTGGCGTTAAGATGGTTAATGCAGATGCGCATAAGGCGGAACCGGGAGCGCTCTCCGGATGACTCAACGGTTTGCTTGGAGTGATTATTTTCAGCGGCTCGCTGCCCGCTACACGCATTGCCGTCCTCGATATGGATCCCTTTTTTCTGACGTTCCTGCGCGCTTCGATTGCCGGTCTTTTAGCTGCCGTACTGATCGCTGGCTTTCGTGAAAAGCGCCCGCATCGGTCGCAGCTCGTGCCGCTGATTATCGTTGCGCTGGGCGTGGTGGTTGGCTTTCCGCTGCTGACGGCGCTGGCGTTGCAGCACGTGACCTCCGCACACTCCATTGTCTTTTTAGGACTGCTGCCGCTTACTACGGCGATTTTCGGCGTGCTGCGCGGCGGGGAGCGGCCGCGTCCTGCCTTCTGGATCTTCTCCGTGTTGGGCAGTCTGCTGGTGGTCGGCTTTGCCCTGTCGCAACATGCCTCTGCTTCGTTCACGGGAGATCTCCTGATGTTCGCGGCCATTATTGTCTGCGGACTGGGCTATGCCGAAGGGGCAAAGCTGACCCGGGAGCTGGGTGGCTGGCAGGTCATTAGCTGGGCGCTGATCGTTGCGCTGCCTTTCATGCTGATCGCCTCGTTTACCACGCGGCCAGAATCGTTTAGCTCCTTCTCTGTCTCAACCTGGATTGCCCTGGGCTACGTATCGCTGTTCAGCATGCTTATTGGGTTTATCTTCTGGTACAAAGGGTTGGCCGTTGGCGGCATCGCGACTGTAGGACAGCTGCAACTATTGCAGCCGTTCTTTGGGCTTGGCTTATCCGCCGCGCTGTTGCACGAAACCGTCGATCCGCTGATGCTGGTTAGCACGCTGGGTGTTATTCTGTGCGTGGCCGGATCGCGAAAGTTTTCCGGGTAATCAGGGTGTTAACATACTGAGGTTTATCGATGATAACGATAACGACAGCCAGGCTTCTTTGCACGCAGATTACAGAGAGCGACTGGGACTTTTTCCACGCGCTACAGACAGATCCACAGGTGATGTATTACGTTGCAGATATGCCGACGGAAGAAGAGATTCGAGCCGCGTTTACGTCGCGCCTGCCGCGCTGGTCACCCCAAAGCCCGCACTGGCTGTGCCTCGTGGTGTCTGACAGAGCCAGTGGAAAAAAGCTGGGCGTTACGGGCTATATCCATCGTGATAGCGACTGCGCCGAAGTGGGCTTTTTATTCGCGCCCGACGCCCAGGGGCAGGGCTACGGCACCGAATCTCTGCAAGCCGTCTGCGATTACGCCTTCCGCGAGGGTGGGATCCAGCGTCTTATTGCCACCGTGACCGCAGGTAATCTCGCTTCCCGCAGCCTGCTGGAAAAAGTCGGCTTCACCCTGGAGCAGGAGCTGCACGAAAGCTATCGGCTGAGGGGTAAGCTGCATAACGACTGGCTGTTTGGCCTGATGCGTAACGCCTGAGACCGTTACGCCTCGGGCCTGTTACCCCTGCTCTGACCCTTTCCCCGCACAAAACGACAAATTTGCAGCGACGCTAACTCTATATTTTTTTTGTGATCGTTGTAACATTGTTTCGAAATTGTTGTAAAACGACGTTTCAATTGTACATTTGTCTATGTCAGGGGAATCATGCTTAACAAAATAACAAGTATTGTCATCGCGCTCATTGGGCTCGCGATGCTCTATATGGGGGCGAAGCTGCTGCTGGTCGGCGGCTCGCCATTCTACGCCGTGATGGCAGTGGGGCTGATTGCCACCGCCGTGACGCTCTACCTGAACAAACGCATTGCGCTTAGCCTCTACGCGGTGCTGATGTGGATTGTTCTGGCCTGGATCATCTACGAGGTCGGCTTTGATAAGTGGCAGTGGATCCCGCGCGGCGATCTGATTGGCGTCATTGGTCTCTGGCTGGCGATGCCGTGGGTGGTTCGTCCGCTATTCCGCGCCAATGGTGCAGGTGAGCGTCGCTTCCATCCTTTCCTTGGCGGTACCGTAGCGGTGATGATCGCCCTGGTGATCGGCCTCTGCTTCTACGATCCGTACCCGCAGGAGGGCACCATTACGACTGCACGTAACGCCTCCAGCGCTGACGTCGCGGAAAACAACTGGACCGCCTACGGTGGCACCACCAACGGCCTGCGTTTCTCTAAGCTTAACCAGATCAATAAAGACAATGCCAGCGATCTGGAAGTAGCCTGGACCTACCACACCGGCGACCTGCGCGACGGCAGCAAAGACGCGACGGAATATACCTTCGAGGCGACGCCGCTGAAGGTCAACAATGCGCTCTACTTCTGCACGCCACACAACGAAGTACACGCTCTCGACCCGCAGACCGGGACGCTGAAGTGGAAATACGTTCCTGAGAAGGATCGCTCTTACCTCCAGCAGCACCAGACCTGCCGTGGCGTAAGCTACTACGACAGCAGCACAGCCGCTCAGAACAGCAGCCCGGCCCAGCCGGCAGCTACTAACGCTGCACCGGCGGCCTGTACACGCCGCATCTTCAACGCCACTACCGATGCAAAACTGATCGCACTGGATGCCGATACCGGTAAACTGTGCGCCGATTTTGGTACTAACGGCATTGTCGATCTGCATGACAACATGGGCACCGTTCGTCCGCACGCGCTGATGCAGACCGCTGCCCCGCTGGTCGCGGGTAAGCTGGTGATCCTCGGCGGCTCCGTGATGGATAACGGCTATAACAGCGGTAACCCGTCTGGCGTGATCCGTGCCTTTGACGCCGAAACCGGTCGTCTGGTCTGGAACTTCGATCCGGCAAATCCTGAGAATACCCAGCCGATTGCCGCCGGGCAGACCTTCCCACAGGATACCCCTGTGGCGTGGGCTACCCTGAGCGCCGATCTGAAAAACGGTCTGGTCTACGTGCCGTTTGGCAACGCTTCGCCAGATGAAGTCGGTACTCAGCGCGACCCGCAGAGCAATACCGAGAAGTTCCGCGACACGCTGGTGGCGCTGGATCTCAACACCGGCGCGTTCAAATGGCGTTTCCAGTCCTCAAAGCATGACCTGTGGGACCGCGATAACCCGTCCCAGCCGTCGCTGCTGGATATCGACTACCAGGGCAAAAAACAGCCGGTCGTTATCCTGCCGACCAAAACCGGCAACCTGTTTGTGCTTAACCGTCTGACCGGGGAGCCTGTCTACCCAATCAACCAGCAGAAAGTGTCGACCGAAGGCGGCATCACCGGGGAGAACTTCTCGCCGACCCAGCCGGTCTCCGCGCTGAACTTTATTCCCGATCCGCTGAGCGAAAAAGCGATGTGGGGGATCACGCCGTTCGATCAGATGGCCTGCCGTATCGATTTCAAATCGCTGCGCTACGACGGTAACCCGTGGACGCCAGCCACCGAAGGCGGCTCTATTGTCTTCCCGGGTAACATCGGCGTGTTTAACTGGGGTTCAGTGGCTATCGATCCGGAGCGTCAGATCCTGATCGCTTCGCCGGTACGTCTGGCCTACAAATACAACCTGATCAAACGTACCCCGCAGACAGAAGAAGAGCGTCTGTTTACCAAAGAGAACTCGCCGTACTGGAATGAGAACTTCCAGGGCACCTACGCGATCCACATCCAGCAGCTCTCCTCCGATCTGGGTATTCCGTGTATCGCTCCGCCGTGGGGCCGGATGGTGGGTGTCGATCTGACTACCGGTAAAACGGAGTGGATGCGTCGGGTCGGCACGACCAAGAACCTCAACACCTCCTTCCTGCCAGGGCGTTTCCCAATCGGCTTCCCGATGGGGATGGTTGCTCACGGCGGTCCGCTGGTGACGGCGGGTGACGTGGTGTTCCATGGCGCAACGGCAGATAACTTCTTCCGTGCCTATGACATCAACACCGGTAAGCTGCTGTGGCAAACCGAGCTGCCAGCAGGCGGCCAGGCGACCCCTGCTACCTACCTGGGCAACGATAACAAGCAGTACGTGGTTATTGCCGCAGGCGGTCACGGCTCGCTGGGCACCAAAGGCGGCGACGCCGTTGTTGCGTATCGTCTGAAGTAATCTTTACCCTCTCTGCTACGGGTCAGCCGACCCGTAGCATTTTCCCTCTTAGTGACGATAGCGAACCAAAATCGCCATCACCAGCGCCAGCGATGTAAACGACACCGTATATAACGCCTGAGCCGCTCCCCACTGCGCCGCCACGATGGCCGCGATACCGGTTGTCAACGCAGCGCTCACCGCCTGCCACCGCCACGCTTTACCACTCGCGACCGACACCGTTTCCGCAGTGAAGTCGTTCAGGACACTAAAAGTGCCCAGCGCAAAGACCACGTTAGATGCCAGGTGCGCCAGAAATATCATCAATAGCGCGACGCTTCTGTACGCTGAAAAGCCAGGTAACAGAGCGTAAGCACCCAAGAAGATCAGCAGGCAGCCCAGCAGGTAGCGGTTGCTGCGGGCGTACTCGCCGAGCCGGTCAGCGTTGAGCAGAAGCGGGCCACAGAGCTGCCCCAGGCTGCGGGCAAAGATCAGCGGCAGCGCCAGCCCGGTGGTTTCATCCGGTCTGATCTGCTGCACCAGAGCGGGCAGCAGCGCCATGGCCGGTGCGCCGACCGCAGCCAACGCCGGAAGCAGGAGCAGGCTCCGTTTTTGCCGGCAGGATAGCGCGTGCCAGCGCAGCGCCATTTGTGTAGCAGATTGCTTATCAGGCTGCTCATCAATCGGCCCGAGGCAACGCATGGCAAGCAGTAGAAAAACGGCAGAAACTAAAAAGCTTATCGCGTCGGCGCAGAGTAGCGTCGCGGGGGAGACGCGATCAAAAAGCAGCACACCGATACCGGTGCCCAGCAGCACCTGCGAGGCAAAAATCATCGTCTCCATTGCGGTTGCGGCAGGCAGCTCTGAAGTGCTTAACCCCCGCTTAAACAGCAGGCTCATCGCTGGCCATGACAGCCCCGCCAGCAGCGCCTCTATCGACTGCAGGGCAAGCAGCGAAGGAGTGCTGTGCGCCATCAGACCATATGCCGGGAGCAGTAGTGCCACCATGCCAGCCAGTTCGCTGAGCAGCAGCAGGCGCAGCGGAGAGACGCGTCGGCATAGCCTCTCCCCAAGGTAGCTCCCGATAAAGCCAGGCAGGGTAGCCAGCATATAGGTCAGCGTCAGGGTTGAGGGCGGCGCATGCCAGCGCAGGAGCTGGCCGAGGATCAGGGTTTGGGTCAGTCCATTACCCACCGAAGAAAAAATATAGGCGACGCCAAACAGACATAGCCAGCGATGCTGGCGTAGCGCCTGCACCAGAACCATCAAAAGGTTATTCATTGTTAACATACTCAATCAAACAGAAGTCCTCATGCAGCAGGTGCCGCATGATCGTGAAAGCTGTCAGAATTGAGATGTCGTTACATTGGCTGGTCCGGGCGTTGAGAGCGAACCGATAACGTAGCATTTACTGCGTCTCTGGAAAAGATACGCGAAAGATTGCTTATGCCTCGCCGTGTTTTGTCTACCCTTGCCTATACCGTAACTCAAAAAAGGGGTATTGCGCATGGCTTTACGTTCATTAGGCACGACGGGATTACACATTCCACCGCTGGTTTTTGGCGGTAACGTCTTTGGCTGGACCGTTGATGAGCAGCAGAGCTTCAGCCTGCTGGATGCGCTGCTGGAGCGCGGCCTGACCGCTATCGACACCGCCGACGTCTACTCTGCCTGGGCACCAGGTAACAAAGGTGGCGAATCCGAAACGATCCTTGGCAAGTGGTTCGCTGCCCACCCTGGCGCACGGGAAAAGATCACCCTATTTACCAAAGTGGGCTCTGACCTTGGCGAGCCGGGGAAAAAAGGGCTTTCCGCCCGCTGGATCGAACAGGCGGTAGAGGACTCCCTCAAGCGCCTGCAAACGGACTACATCGATCTCTACTTCTCCCACTGGCCGGACGACAGTACGCCCTATGAGGAGACCCTCGGCGCGTATGAGAAGTTGCTGAAGGCAGGCAAGATCCGCGCCGTTGGTGCATCCAACCTCAATGCGGCGCAGCTGGACGCCTCACTTAAGGCGGCCGACGCCAACGGACTGCCGCGCTACCAGGTGCTACAGCCGGAGTACAACCTCTACGATCGCGACGGTTTTGAAGGCGAACTGCAGGAGTTGGTGGTGCGGGAGAATATTGGCGTGGTGACCTACTTCAGCCTGGCCTCAGGCTTCCTCTCCGGGAAGTACCGCAGCGAGAAGGATTTGGGTCAAAGCCAGCGCGGCGAGGGCGTGGGTAAATACCTTAATCCGCGCGGCTACGCCATTCTGGCGGCGCTGGACAGCGTTGCAGAGAGGCACGGCGTCAAGCCCGCGCAGGTGGCGCTTGCCTGGCTGATTAGCCGTCCCGGCGTTACCGCACCTATCACCAGCGCCACCAAAATTGAGCACGTAGACGGCTTTGTTGAGGCCATCAATCTTCAGCTCACGCCGGACGATATTCTCACCCTGGATAACGCTGGCGCATAATACCTCTCCTCTGCCCGGTGGTTATCACCGGGCGCTCTATCCTGCGGTGGATTATTGCCGCGCCTCGCAAAAGCTAAGCCATTTAAATTCTTTGTCATTACCGCCTTTTTCTCACATCGTTTGCGCTATCTCACGAACAAGCAGAGTAGGGGAAAACGATGGCGAAAAGCACCGCTGGCTGGCTGCACGAGCAGCAGCGCGACTGGATCAGACAGCGCGGCCGCTCCTGGCTTTGGCGCAGCGAGCTGCCGACCTGGATATTGATCGTCGCGATCTACGGCGGCTGGTTTGCGACGCTGGCCTTCTGGCAGACGCTGGGGCTGCTGTCCGCCACGCTGCTACTAATCTGGTTCACCACCTGGTACATGTCGCTTCAGCATGAGCTGATCCACGGCCACCCAACGCGCTATCCACGGGTAAACCAGCTGCTGGGACTGATGCCGCTGGCGGTCTGGTATCCCTATGGCCTCTATCGGGACGCGCATCTGGCGCATCATCGCACCCAGCTGCTCACGCAGCCGGAGGACGATCCCGAATCCTACTATATTCCCGAGTGGCGCTGGCGGCGCTATGCGCCCTGGCAGCGCAAGCTTATAACCCTGCGCAACACCTTTCCCGGTCGCCTGCTGCTGGCCCCGGCGCTGGATATCGTCCAGCTGCTGGGCGGGATGCTGACCTCGTTTCGCCTGCTGGATCGGTGGGCGATGACGATGTGGATCGTGCATGGTGTTCTGCTGGTGATCACCTTTACCTGGCTGGTGCACTGTAAGTTTTCGATCCTCTATTTCGTGCTGGCGGTCAGCTATCCGGCGCTGGCGCTAACGAAGGTACGATCGTTTCTGGAGCATCGGGCGGATAACGATCCGCTTGCGCGCTCGGTGATCAACGAAGCCTCGCTGCCGTGGCGGGTGCTGTTCCTGAATCTGAACTACCATTCTGTGCATCACGATCTGCCGGGTGTGCCCTGGTACGGGCTACGCAACGTCTATCTGCGCGATCGGGCGGGCTATCAGCAGCGCAACGGCGGCTTTCTGGTGCGCGGCTACGGCGAATGGATGCGGCAATTTTTATGCCGCTCGGTGAACGTCAATGTCCATCCCGGCTTTACCAGGACGAACGGTAATGAGCAATAAAATTGCATTTCCGATGTATGACCTGCATCGCCCGGATAGCGAGGCGCTGCTTCGTGCCTTGCAGACACTGCTTGCCGCGCGAGGGATCGCAACGGATCCCGCCTGGCCGCAGGCGGATCTGCTGACCCACTGGCAGGATGACGATCTGCTGCTCAGTCAGGCCTGTGGTTATCCGCTGGTCACGCAGCTATCGGAGGTGCAGACGGTAGGCTGCTTTCACTACTCTGCTCCGGGCTGCGAAGGCATCCGCTACCGCAGCTTACTGGTGGTGCGCCAGAACGACAGGCACAAAACGCTGGCGGATTTTCGCGGCAGCCGCGCGGTCTGCAACGCACCTGACTCCCAGTCAGGCTACAACGTGTTTATGCAGATGGTCGCCCCGCTGGCGCAGCAGGGGATCTTCTTTAATGAGATTATCTTTAGCGGCAGCCACCGCCAGTCGCTGGTTGAGATCGGCGAGGGCAGGGCGGACATTGCGGCCATCGACTGCGTCACCTTCGCGCTGCTCCAGCGCCATGCACCCATGCTCGTCGCCGATCTGGCGGTCATCGGCGCAAGCCGCGCCGCGCCGGGCCTGCCGTTGATTACGAGTAGAAGAACATCGCCGTCACGCATAGCCCTTCTGCGTGATGCATTGACTCAGCTAGTGAGCGATCCGGCGTACACCACCCCGTGTACAGCGCTGTTCATCAGCGGCTTTAGCGAAGTTTCACGTCAGGATTACGCTTCACTTCTCACCGCTGATTATCCACCCCTGTAAATAGTGCTTTCTATTTTCCACTATTTTTCACTAATCAATTGCGCAGTAGAGTTCATCTATGCCCTGACGATGCGGTGACGGGCACTCCCGATACTCACTATTAAGCAGGTAAGGAATAAGAAGATGAGCAAACAACTCGACGGTAAAATTGCATTAGTTACGGGTGGCACAAGCGGCATTGGTCTGGCAACCGCACAGGTGCTGGCGGCGCAGGGCGCGCAGGTGTTTATTACCGGGCGTCGCCAGGCCGAGCTGGACGCGGCGGTTGAGTCCATCGGCGCGGCGGCAACCGGCATTCGTGCCGATGCCTCTAAGCTGGCGGATCTGGACGCGGTCTATGCCCAGATTGCGAAACAGGTCGGGCGGCTGGACATTCTGTTTGCCAACGCCGGAGGCGGCGACATGCAGCCGCTGGGGGCCATCAGCGAAGAGCATTTTGATCGCATCTTTGGCACCAACGTGCGCGGCGTGGTGTTCACGGTGCAGAAGGCGCTGCCGCTGCTGGTGGATGGCGCATCGGTGATTTTAACCGGCTCGACCACCTCCGTTATGGGCACCGCCAGCTTCAGCGTTTATAGCGCCAGCAAGGCCGCCGTGCGCAACTTTGCCCGCTCGTGGGCGCTGGATCTGAAAGATCGCGGCATTCGCGTCAACGTGGTCAGCCCCGGCCCGGTTCGTACGCCAGGCCTCAGCGAGCTGGTGCCGGATGAGCATCGTCAGGGGCTGTTTGACGCCCTCGCCGCACAGGTGCCGCTGGGCCGCCTCGGTGAGCCGGAGGAGATCGGTAAAGTGGTCGCATTTCTTGGCTCCGATGCGGCCAGCTTTATCAACGGCGTAGAGCTGTTCGTTGATGGCGGCATGGCGCAGATCTAAAGGTACAGCGTCTCATGCTTCGCACAATGTAAAACTGCTTCAGAACCTGGCGAGAGCTATCCGCGCGGTCTACGGTTAACTGATACTAAAAGACAATTCAGCGGGTAACCTTGCAATGGTGAGTGGCAGTAAAGCGGGCGTTTCGCCTCATCGCGAAATAGAAGTAATGAGACAATCCATTGACGATCACCTGGCTGGCCTGTTACCTGAAACCGACAGCCAGGATATTGTTAGCCTTGCGATGCGTGAAGGCGTCATGGCTCCAGGTAAACGGATCCGTCCGCTGCTGATGCTGCTGGCCGCCCGCGACCTCCGCTACCAGGGCAGTATGCCTACGCTGCTCGATCTCGCCTGCGCCGTTGAACTGACCCATACCGCGTCGCTGATGCTCGACGACATGCCCTGCATGGACAACGCCGAGCTGCGCCGCGGTCAGCCCACGACCCATAAAAAATTTGGTGAGAGCGTGGCGATCCTTGCCTCCGTTGGGCTGCTCTCTAAAGCCTTTGGCCTGATCGCCGCCACCGGCGATCTGCCGGGGGAGAGGCGTGCCCAGGCGGTCAACGAGCTCTCTACCGCCGTGGGCGTGCAGGGCCTGGTGCTGGGGCAGTTTCGCGATCTTAACGATGCCGCCCTCGACCGTACCCCTGACGCTATCCTCAGCACCAACCACCTCAAGACCGGCATTCTGTTCAGCGCGATGCTGCAGATCGTCGCCATTGCTTCCGCCTCGTCGCCGAGCACGCGAGAGACGCTGCACGCCTTCGCCCTCGACTTCGGCCAGGCGTTTCAACTGCTGGACGATCTGCGTGACGATCACCCGGAAACCGGTAAAGATCGCAATAAAGACGCGGGAAAATCGACGCTGGTCAACCGGCTGGGCGCAGACGCGGCCCGGCAAAAGCTGCGCGAGCATATTGATTCCGCCGACAAACACCTCACTTTTGCCTGTCCGCAGGGCGGCGCCATCCGACAGTTTATGCATCTGTGGTTTGGCCATCACCTTGCCGACTGGTCACCGGTCATGAAAATCGCCTGATACCGCCCTTTTGGGTTCAAGCAGTACATAACGATGGAACTACATTACAGGAGTAGTGATGAATGAAGGACGAGCGCCTTGTTCAGCGTAAGAACGATCATCTGGATATCGTTCTCGACCCCCGTCGCGCCGTAACTCAGGCTAGCGCAGGTTTTGAGCGCTGGCGCTTTACCCACTGCGCGCTGCCGGAGCTGAATTTTAGCGACATCACGCTGGAAACCACCTTCCTGAATCGGCAGCTACAGGCTCCGCTGCTGATCAGCTCCATGACCGGCGGCGTTGAGCGCTCGCGCCACATCAACCGCCACCTCGCCGAGGCGGCGCAGGTGCTAAAAATTGCGATGGGGGTGGGCTCCCAGCGCGTCGCCATTGAGAGCGACGCGGGCTTAGGGCTGGATAAAACCCTGCGGCAGCTGGCCCCGGACGTGCCGCTGCTGGCGAACCTCGGCGCGGCGCAGCTGACCGGTAGAAAAGGTATCGATTACGCCCGACGGGCCGTGGAGATGATCGAGGCGGATGCGCTGATTGTGCACCTAAACCCGCTGCAGGAGGCGCTACAGCCCGGCGGCGATCGGGACTGGCGCGGACGGCTGGCGGCTATTGAAACTCTGGTCCGCGAGCTGCCCGTTCCGCTGGTGGTGAAAGAGGTGGGAGCCGGTATCTCCCGAACCGTGGCCGGGCAGCTGATCGATGCCGGCGTTACCGTGATTGACGTCGCGGGCGCGGGCGGCACCAGTTGGGCCGCCGTTGAAGGCGAGCGGGCGGCCACCGAGCAGCAGCGCAGCGTGGCCAACGTCTTTGCCGACTGGGGGATCCCCACCGCTGAGGCGCTGGTTGACATTGCCGAGGCCTGGCCGCAGATGCCCCTTATTGCCTCGGGCGGGATTAAAAACGGCGTCGACGCGGCGAAAGCGCTGCGGCTCGGCGCGTGTATGGTAGGGCAGGCTGCCGCCGTGCTCGGCAGCGCAGGCGTCTCCACGGAGAAGGTGATCGATCACTTCAACGTGATGATTGAGCAGCTGCGGGTGGCCTGCTTCTGCACCGGCAGCCGCAGCCTGAGCGATCTAAAGCAGGCGGATATCCGCTATGTGCGGGATACGCCATGAGCCATTTTGCCATTGTGGCACCGCCGCTCTACAGTCATGCGGTGGCGCTGCATGCCCTGGCGCTGGAGATGGCCCAACGCGGCCACCGGGTAACCTTTCTCACCGGCAACGTCGCCTCGCTGGCAGAGCAGGAAACGGAGCGGGTGGCGTTCTATCCACTTCCCGTCAGCATGCAACAGGCCCAGCGCAACGTCCAGCAGCAGAGCAACGGCAACCTGCTGCGGCTGATTGCGGCCATGTCATCCCTGACCGATGTGCTCTGCCAGCAGCTGCCCGCTATTCTACAGCGGCTGGCGGTGGACGCGCTGATTGTCGATGAGATGGAGCCCGCCGGAAGCCTGGTCGCCGAGGCGCTGGGACTACCATTTATCTCTGTTGCCTGCGCGCTGCCGGTCAACCGCGAGCCGGGTCTGCCGCTGCCGGTGATGCCGTTTCACTACGCCGAGGATAAGAGAGCCCTGCGGCGTTTTCAGGTCAGCGAACGAATCTACGATGCGCTGATGTACCCGCACGGGCAGACGATCCTGCGCCACGCCCAGCGCTTTGGTTTGCCGGAGCGCAGGCGTCTCGACGAGTGCCTCTCGCCGCTGGCGCAGATTAGCCAGTCCGTTCCGGCCCTCGACTTCCCACGCCGGGCGCTGCCGGACTGTTTTCACTACGTGGGTGCACTGCGCTATCAGCCCCCACCGCAGGTAGAACGCTCGCCACGCAGCACGCCGCGGATCTTTGCCTCGCTGGGCACCCTCCAGGGCCACCGTCTACGCCTGTTTCAGAAGATCGCCCGCGCCTGTGCCAGCGTGGGGGCGGAGGTGACCATTGCCCACTGCGATGGCCTGACGCCCGCCCAGGCCGACTCGCTCTACGCCTGCGGCGCGACGGAGGTGGTCAGCTTTGTCGACCAGCCGCGCTACGTTGCCGAAGCCAATCTGGTGATCACCCACGGCGGTCTCAATACCGTGCTGGATGCGCTGGCTGCCGCTACGCCAGTGCTGGCGGTGCCGCTCTCTTTCGACCAGCCCGCCGTGGCTGCCCGGCTGGTCTATAACGGGCTGGGCCGCCGGGTATCGCGCTTTGCCAGACAGCAGACGCTGGCGGAGGAGATTGCCCAACTGCTGGGGGATGAGACGCTGCATCAGCGTCTGGCGACGGCCCGCCAGCAGCTTAACGACGCCGGGGGCACGCCCCGTGCGGCGACCCTGATTGAACAGGCCATAGCAGGGAGTGAGAGCGTATCGTGAGGGATCTGATTTTAGTCGGCGGCGGCTTGGCCAATGGGCTGATCGCCTGGCGTCTGCGCCAGCGCTACCCGCAGCTTAACCTGCTGCTGATCGAGGCCACGGAGCAACCAGGCGGGAACCATACCTGGTCATTCCATGAAGACGATCTGACTCCCGAGCAGCACGCCTGGCTGGCCCCGCTGGTGGCCCACGCCTGGCCGGGCTATGAGGTGCAGTTTCCCGATCTTCGCCGTCGCCTCGCGCGCGGCTACTACTCCATTACCTCAGAGCGCTTTGCCGAGGCCCTGCATCAGGCGCTGGGGGAGAACATCTGGCTAAACTGTCCGGTGAGCGAGGTGTTACCCAATAGCGTGCGCCTTGCCAACGGTGAGGCGCTGCTTTCCGGAGCGGTGATTGACGGACGCGGCGTGACCGCCAGTTCGGCGATGCAAACCGGCTATCAGCTCTTTCTTGGTCAGCAGTGGCGGCTGACACAGCCCCACGGCCTGACCGTACCGATCCTGATGGATGCCACGGTGGCGCAACAGCAGGGCTATCGCTTTGTCTACACGCTGCCGCTCTCCGCCGACACGCTGCTGATCGAGGATACGCGCTACGCCAATGTCCCGCAGCGTGATGATAACGCCCTGCGCCAGACGGTTACCGACTATGCTCACAGCAAAGGGTGGCAGCTGGCCCAGCTTGAACGCGAGGAGTCCGGCTGTCTGCCGATTACCCTGGCGGGCGACATCCAGGCCCTGTGGGCCGATGCGCCGGGCGTGCCGCGCTCGGGAATGCGGGCCGGGCTATTTCACCCCACTACCGGCTACTCGCTGCCGCTGGCGGTGGCCCTCGCCGACGCGATTGCCGACAGCCCGCGACTGGGCAGCGTTCCGCTCTATCAGCTCACCCGGCAGTTTGCCGAACGCCACTGGCGCAGGCAGGGATTCTTCCGCCTGCTGAACCGGATGCTCTTCCTGGCCGGACGCGAGGAGAACCGCTGGCGGGTGATGCAGCGCTTTTATGGGCTGCAGGAGCCCACCGTAGAGCGCTTCTACGCCGGTCGGCTCTCTCTCTTTGATAAGGCCCGCATTTTGACGGGCAAGCCACCGGTTCCGCTGGGAGAAGCCTGGCGGGCGGCGCTGAACCATTTTCCTGACAGACGAGATAAAGGATGAAAAAAACCGTTGTGATTGGCGCAGGCTTTGGTGGCCTGGCGCTGGCGATTCGCCTGCAGGCGGCAGGGATCCCAACCGTACTGCTGGAGCAGCGGGACAAGCCCGGCGGTCGGGCCTACGTCTGGCATGACCAGGGCTTTACCTTTGATGCCGGACCGACGGTGATCACCGATCCCACCGCGCTTGAGGCGCTGTTTACCCTGGCCGGCAGGCGAATGGAGGATTACGTCAGGCTGCTGCCGGTAAAACCCTTCTACCGACTCTGCTGGGAGTCCGGGAAGATCCTCGACTATGCTAACGACAGCGCCGAGCTTGAGGCGCAGATTACCCAGTTCAACCCCCGCGACGTAGAGGGCTACCGGCGCTTTCTGGCTTACTCCCAGGCGGTATTCCAGGAGGGGTATTTGCGCCTCGGCAGCGTGCCGTTCCTCTCTTTTCGCGACATGCTGCGCGCCGGGCCGCAGCTGCTTAAGCTCCAGGCGTGGCAGAGCGTCTACCAGTCGGTTTCGCGCTTTATTGAGGATGAGCATCTGCGGCAGGCCTTCTCGTTCCACTCCCTGCTGGTGGGCGGCAACCCCTTCACCACCTCGTCCATCTACACCCTGATCCACGCCCTTGAGCGGGAGTGGGGGGTCTGGTTCCCTGAGGGCGGCACCGGGGCGCTGGTGAACGGCATGGTGAAGCTGTTTACCGATCTGGGCGGAGAGATCGAACTCAACGCCCGGGTCGAAGAGCTGGTGGTGGCCGATAACCGCGTAAGCCAGGTCCGGTTGGCGGATGGCCGGACCTTTGACGCCGACGCCGTAGCCTCGAACGCTGACGTGGTGAACACCTATAAAAAGCTGATCGGCCACCATCCGGTGGGACAGAAGCGGGCGGCAGCGCTGGAGCGCAAGAGCATGAGCAACTCGCTGTTTGTGATCTACTTCGGTCTGAACCAGCCTCATCCCCAGCTGGCGCACCATACCATCTGTTTTGGTCCCCGCTACCGGGAGCTGATCGACGAGATCTTTACCGGCAGCGCGCTGGCGGATGACTTCTCGCTCTACCTGCACTCGCCCTGCGTGACCGATCCCTCGCTCGCGCCTCCCGGCTGCGCCAGCTTCTACGTGCTGGCCCCGGTGCCGCATCTTGGCAACGCGCCGCTGGACTGGGCGCAGGAGGGGCCGAAGCTGCGCGACCGCATCTTTGACTACCTGGAAGAGCGCTATATGCCTGGCCTGCGTAGCCAGCTGGTGACCCAGCGGATCTTTACCCCGGCAGACTTCCACGACACGCTGGATGCGCATCTGGGCTCGGCCTTCTCCATCGAGCCGCTGCTGACCCAAAGCGCCTGGTTCCGCCCGCACAACCGCGACAGCGACATTGCCAACCTCTACCTGGTGGGTGCAGGCACTCACCCTGGGGCGGGCATTCCTGGCGTGGTGGCCTCGGCGAAAGCCACCGCCAGCCTGATGATTGAGGATCTGCAATGAGCCAACCGCCGCTGCTTGACCACGCCACGCAGACCATGGCCAACGGCTCGAAAAGTTTTGCCACCGCTGCGAAGCTGTTCGACCCGGCCACCCGCCGTAGCGTGCTGATGCTCTACACCTGGTGCCGCCACTGCGATGACGTTATTGACGACCAGACCCACGGCTTCGCCAGCGAGGCCGCGGCGGCGGAGGAGGCCACCCAGCGCCTGGCCCGGCTGCGCACGCTGACCCTGGCGGCATTTGAAGGGGCCGAGATGCAGGATCCGGCCTTCGCTGCCTTTCAGGAGGTGGCGCTGACCCACGGTATTACGCCCCGCATGGCGCTCGATCACCTCGACGGCTTTGCGATGGACGTGGCCCAGACCCGCTATGTTACCTTTGAGGATACGCTGCGCTACTGCTATCACGTAGCGGGCGTGGTGGGTCTGATGATGGCCCGCGTCATGGGCGTGCGGGATGAGCGGGTGCTGGATCGCGCCTGCGATCTAGGGCTGGCCTTTCAGCTGACGAATATCGCCCGGGATATTATTGACGATGCGGCTATTGATCGCTGCTATCTGCCCGCCGAGTGGCTGCACGATGCCGGGCTGACCCCGGAGAACTATGCCGCGCGAGAGAATCGGGCCGCGCTGGCGCGGGTGGCGGAGCGGCTTATTGATGCCGCCGAGCCGTACTACATCTCCTCGCTGGCCGGGCTACACGACCTGCCGCCGCGCTGCGCCTGGGCGATCGCCACCGCCCGCAGCGTCTACCGGGAGATTGGTATTAAGGTAAAAGCGGCGGG
Organism: Enterobacter sp. C2; assembly: GCF_019880405.1. NCBI lineage: Bacteria > Pseudomonadati > Pseudomonadota > Gammaproteobacteria > Enterobacterales > Enterobacteriaceae > Enterobacter > Enterobacter sp. C2. The sequence continues at coordinate 3,477,878 of NZ_CP082269.1, read as the reverse complement.
AGGCAGCGCCTGGGATCGCCGCCAGCACACCAGCAAAGGTGAAAAAATTGCCATGCTGATGGCGGCACCGGGGCAGGTTATTCGGGCGAAGACGACGAGGGTGACGCCGCGTCCGACCGCTCTTTGGCAGCGTCCCGTTTAGGCGGGCGGCCATGACGTTCACGCAGGATCGCCTGCAGGTCGGCAGGCTTGCGGGCGTAAATAAAACCGAAGGAGACGCAGCCCTCCCGACCGCGCACCGCGTGGTGCAGGCGGTGGGCGACGTAGAGCCGCTTCAGGTAGCCCCGACGCGGGATCCAGTGGAAGGGCCAGCGCTGGTGCACCAGACCGTCGTGCACCAGGAAGTAGAGCAGGCCGTAGACCGTCATGCCGCAGCCAATCCACTGCAGGGGCCAAACGCCCGCCGTGCCCACGGCAATCAGCGCGATCGCCACCCCGGCAAACACCACCGCAAAGAGATCGTTTAGCTCAAATACGCCCTTGCGCGGGGTATGGTGTGACTCATGCCAGCGCCATCCCCAGCCGTGCATAATGTAGCGGTGGGTAAACGCGGCGATGCCCTCCATCGCAATAACGCTCAAGATGACGATCAAACTATTTACTAGCATAGCGGTGCGCGCTCCTGCGACTCAGACTGGCTTAATCAAAACCCTTAGCCTCTAAGCATAGTCGCAATCGCCGGTAACTGAATTTATCCCATGGTCGCAAAGCCATACTCCTGGCTGTATAGATCCATAAATTATTTCACATCTCTTTTTTATCATTTGCAAAGGTAGTAACGGCTGTTTATCATCGTTCAGACATCCATACTGCTAAACTGCCATAACGGATAAACCAACGAAATGATCGTCCTGAGGAATATCTCTAAGATTTTTGACCACGGAAAGGTTCCTATTACCGCCGTGGATAATGTGAACTTGACGGTTGAGCAGGGACAAATTTACGGCATCATCGGCTACAGCGGGGCAGGGAAAAGTACGCTAATCCGCCTGCTTAACGGCCTGGAGAAGCCCACCGAGGGTAGCGTGACCATCAATGGCCAGGATATCTCTGCCGCGCGCGGCGAGAGCCTGCGCCAGGCGCGGCTGAAGATCAGCATGGTCTTTCAGCACTTTAACCTGCTCTGGTCGCGTACGGTAAATGAAAACATCGCCTTCTCGATGCAGATCGCAGGCGTGCCGAAAGCAAAAATCACCGCCCGGGTGGCGGAGCTGGTTGAGCTGGTGGGTCTGACCGGGCGTGAACACGCCTATCCGTCCCAGCTGAGCGGCGGGCAGAAGCAGCGCGTCGGCATCGCCCGAGCGCTGGCAAATAGCCCGGACGTGCTGCTGTGCGACGAAGCGACCTCGGCGCTCGATCCGCAGACCACCGATCAGATCCTCGATCTGCTGCTGGACATCAACCGCCGCTTCAAGCTGACCATCGTGCTGATCACCCATGAGATGCACGTGGTGCGCAAGATTTGCGACCGCGTGGCGGTAATGGAGAACGGCAGAGTGGTGGAAGAGGGCGATGTGCTGGATGTTTTTACCCGTCCGCAACAGCCCATCACCCGCCAGTTTGTGCGTCAGGTGAGCCAGTATGCAGAGGAAGAGGCCTTCAACCCGGAGCTGGCTAACGATCTGGACGGCAGCGTAATCAAGCTGACTTTTACCGGCCACAGCACGCACAGGCCGATCGTCGGCGAACTGACCCTGCGCTATGGCCTGCCGTTCAATATTCTGCACGGCAAAATGACCCAGACGGCGCACGGCGTTTTTGGACAACTTTGGGTGCACGTGGTGGCAACCCAGGAACAACTAGGCAATATCCTCGCAGATCTGCAGAAAAGCGATATTGACGGCGAGGTGATCAAACATGGTTGAGAATTTATTCCCGCATCTGCGTCTGGACCAGCTGTGGTCCGCCACGCAGGAGACCCTCTACATGACGGCGCTCTCCGGCGTCGCGACCTTTGTGCTGGGGATCCTGCTCGGGCTGGCACTGTTTTTAACCGCTAAAGGCGGGCTGTTCCAGAACAAGCCGCTCTACAGCGTGATCTCCATTGTGGTGAACGTCTTCCGTTCGATTCCGTTCATCATTCTGATCGTGCTGCTGATCCCCTTCACTAAAACGATTGTTGGCACCATTCTGGGGGCCAACGCTGCGCTGCCGGCGCTGATTGTCGGTGCCGCGCCGTTCTATGCGCGTCTGGTGGAGATTGCGCTGCGTGAAGTGGATAAAGGCGTTATTGAAGCCACGCGCTCAATGGGTGCGCGCCTCAGTACGCTCGTGTTTCGGGTGCTGTTGCCTGAATCGTCGCCTGCGTTAGTGTCAGGCATCACCGTTACGCTGATCGCGCTGGTGAGCTACAGCGCCATGGCCGGTGTAATCGGCGCGGGCGGTTTAGGAAATCTTGCTTATCTGGAAGGATTCCAGCGTAACCACAACGACGTCACGCTGGTGGCGACGGTGACCATCTTGATCATCGTCTTCATTATCCAGTTCTGCGGCGACGTGATTACCTCTCTGTTAGATAAACGCTAAACACAACAACAAATTGGGAACCAACATCATGAAAAAAACACTCACACTGATTGCCGCAGCAACCCTTAGCGCCCTGAGCTTCGCCTCATGGGCTGATACCCTGACCGTGGGCGCTTCTAACGTGCCGCACGCGGAGATCCTTGAGCAGGCTAAACCTATCCTGGCCAAACAGGGTATCGACCTTGAGATCAAACCGTTCCAGGACTACATCCTGCCGAACACCGCTCTGGCCAGCCGCGACATCGACGCTAACTACTTCCAACACATCCCTTACCTGAACAGCGTGCTGAAGGATCACGAAGGCGACAAAACCTATGATTTCGTCAGCGCAGGCGCGATCCACATCGAGCCGATCGGTATCTACTCGAAAAAATACAAGTCGCTGAAGGATCTGCCTCAGGGTGGCAAAGTGATCATGCGTGATGCCGTGGCGGAAGAGGGTCGTATCCTCTCTATCTTCGAGAAAGAGGGCGTGATCAAGCTGAAGCCGGGCGTGAATAAAGTCAACGCGCGCATCAGCGACATCGTGGAGAACCCGAAGAAGCTTGAGTTCCTGCCGAACGTAGAGGGCTCTCTGCTGCCGCAGATGTATAATAACGACGAAGGTGACGCGGTGGTGATCAACGCTAACTACGCCATCGACGCCGGTCTGGATCCGGTGAAGGATCCGATTGCGGTAGAGAGCGGTGAGAACAACCCGTACGCTAACATCATCACCGTACATCGTGGCGACGAGAAGAAGAAAGACGTCGTTGCGCTGGTGAACGTGCTGCACTCGAAAGAGATCCAGGAGTGGATCCGCACCAAGTACAAAGGCGCGGTGATCCCAGTTAACAACTGAGTTAAATGCGTCACAAAGGCCCGCTAAAGAGCGGGCTTTTTTTTACGTCTAAATAGATGCTTAAGAAAAGTATTATGCGATTTTAATAAAGTCACATATGTGACTATTTGTTACCTAATTTAATAAGTACCTGATAAATATGCATTTTAATTTATTTAGAGATATTTGTAATTATTTCGTTAATATCCTTCCGCTGTGATCTGTGTCGTTATTTATAGCCAAAAAAGCCTCGCTTTGTTGATATTCATCACGTCTTTACTTGCCTGTTTTTTTGAAACAGACAATTACGATCTCGATCACTAAAATAAAGTTATTTAAAAAATAAAATGCAATTCCATAAAAACGGAACATCATTTTAATTTTTTGAGGGTGGCTATGTTTAAAAATACTCTGATCCTTGCATCTCTCATCGGTGCCTCTTTTGCTGCGCAGGCTGTGACTGTCGATCTGCGTCATGAATATATTGATAATGAAACTAACGCCGACCGCGTATCAGTCTCGCACCGCTTTGATAATGGCCTGGGTTTTGGCGTCGAAGCAAAATGGAAATCAGGCGGCGATGATGCAGATAAGCCATTAACCGAACTGGTTGGCAACGGTCATGAAGAATCCATAAACTGGCGCTGGAAAGCGACAGATAACATTGCCCTTACCCCGGGCTTTAATATCGAAAGTAAAGACACCTTCTCAATCTATAAACCTTATCTGCATGCGCAATACAGCTTTGATAACGGCGTCTATATTGCGGGTCGCTACCGCTATGAGTATACCCGTAACCCGGACTCAAATGTGGTTGATAACAAAGTCAATAAATTCGATGCGTGGGTAGGCTGGGCGATGGGTGACTGGCGTCCCGAGCTGAACTACGTCTATGCAAAAAGCAGCGAAGACGTTATTCGTGAAAATAACAAAACCTATTCTAACGAATATAACGCCAAGCTCGCCTATAAATGGGATAAGAACTGGGCCCCGTATGCAGAAGTGGGTAACGTCGGTGTGCGAAATACCGACGAGCGCCAGACCCGATTCCGTGTCGGCGTAGCATATACCTTCTAACAGAACCCTCATGAGAAGACCCCGGAGCAGTTGGCCGGGGTTTTTTCTTTATATTAACAGCGGGAGAGTGAAATAGATTTTTGCGAAGAGATAATGTAGATAAAAAAAGGCCCTCCGTACGGAGGGCAAGGCCAGTTACTAAACACACTCAATTATGCTTGAAGCCATTCACACTGTTCAGGAAGCCGGGCAATATAGAGCGCAGGCTTACCGTCTTTATCAGAGCTAAACAGAACCGCGCTGTCGTCCGGCGTAAATGACGGATGCGGATGGGTCACCTGACGGCTATTTGCCACCGTGGCCCAGGAGGTATCGTGACGTGCCGCGCGGAAGTAGCGCTTCTCCGCCACGTCGAAGACGTAGATATAGGGATCGTTATCGATGCTGTAGCCGTCGGCATCGTTAACATCGACCGGCGAGCCTGAACCGTCACCTACCAGCAGCGTACCGTCAAAGTTGCTCATCAGATGGGAGCAGGCTGGCATCGCCATGATCGCTTCGTTAACCCCCGTGGTCGGATCAAAACGATAAACGGTGCGGCCCTGTTGCCCCTTCAGGTAGGAAACATAGACCAGCGCCGAGCCGTTGGGTACCCAGAACTCATGGGTGCAGCTTTCGCCTTCGGCATGGGTCTTCACTTTACGGATGTTGCTGCCGTCCTCATTTACCAGCCACATACGGGCATCCACCAGGTCGTGCGGGCCTTCGTGGCAGAAGGCGACGGTGTTGTCGTCAAACGGACGGTAGATAGGGTGGCCCAGCCAGAGTTTCTCTTCATGGATCGTGGCGCTTTCACCGGTCTGGAGATCGACGCGCAGCAGGCGGCAGCGGGGCCCCTTCAGGAAGAAGTCGTGGAAAATTTTCCAGTCGTTGAGCGGCGTCCAGTCGCTTTTGGCAATTTCGATGCCGACCAGCTTGGTGCAGTCGCTGTTCGCTACCCAGGTGCCGTAGCCAACCCACTCATCCGGCACGCGGTAGACTTCCCGCTCGGCCAGGGTTTCCAGGTTCACTTCCCGCAGGGTGCGATCGTTTTTAACGTAGTAGAGGGCGCTATCATCTGGCGACAGGAAGCCACCAAAGGTATTGTCGCCCGCGCCCTCGGTCAGCTGCACCGCTTCGGCTTTCGCAATGTTCAGCAGATAGTAGTTCCAGTGACCATCGAATTCGCCTGCGAAAAGCAGGTGGCTGCCATCATTAAAAAAGCATTTCTGATAGAAGTAATTACGATGACAGGTGACTTCGGGAGGGGTTAAGCGGATCACTTCCGCGCCCGTGTCGGGATCGCGGCTGACTGCATAGTTGAGCTTAACCCGCATACCTTTCGCCATACTTATCTCCTTGTTAAGGGGGCCTGTCACGATGTATCGGTCAGCGTAATGACCCAAATGGATTATGAGTTTAAAAACGAGGTATTAAATTATCAAAACATCGTTTCAATATGTGTGATTGGTCACGCACTTTATAAGAAAAAAGTCGTGCAGATAGGGGATAAAGGTAGGAGGAAAACGGACGTTTCTGAGCAATCGTGATCCTAATTGCAATTTTCAAATGAAATAACAGAAAAAATGAAACAATGTTTTATTTGCAATTGAAAACACGTTTTAGCCGGGATAATATGGCCGCCATACTACAAAACGGAACAGCGTTTCGTTGCGCCGTTATGTGACGTTAGGTCAAAAACGATTTTGGAGGTAAATGTGGAAGTCAGACAAAGCATCCACAGCGCGCATGCTAAGACGCTGGACACTCAGGGGCTGCGTGACGAGTTCTTAGTTGAGCAGGTATTCGAGGCCGACGCTTACACTATGGTGTACAGCCATATCGACCGCATTATCGTTGGCGGCATCATGCCGGTGGCAAAAACCGTCGCCGTCGGCGGCGAAGTGGGCAAGCAGCTGGGCGTCAGCTACTTCCTTGAGCGCCGCGAGCTGGGCACCATCAACATCGGCGGTCCGGGCACCATCACCGTTGACGGCCAGTGCTACGAAATCGGCCATCGCGATGCACTCTACGTGGGTAAAGGCGCTAAAGAGGTGGTGTTTGCCAGCGTCGATCCGGCAAAACCGGCCAAGTTCTACTACAACAGCGCCCCGGCGCATGCTGCATACCCGACCAAAAAAGTGACCCCGGCAGACGTTGCCCCAGTGACCCTTGGCGATCCGCTCACCAGCAACCGCCGCACCATCAACAAATACTTTGTGCCGGACGTGCTGGAGACCTGCCAGCTAAGCATGGGCCTGACCGAGCTGGAGCCAGGCAACCTGTGGAACACCATGCCGTGTCATACCCATGAACGCCGGATGGAAGTTTACTTCTACTTCAATATGGATGAGGACGCCTGCGTGTTCCATATGATGGGCCAGCCGCAGGAGACGCGCCACATCATTATGCATAACGAACAGGCGGTGATCTCACCGAGCTGGTCTATTCACTCTGGCGTGGGTACCCGGGCTTACACCTTCATCTGGGGGATGGTAGGCGAGAACCAGGTCTTTGATGATATGGACCACGTTGCCGTTAAGGATCTGCGCTAAGTCGCGGAGAGCAAAGCAAACCATGCCTGGCGAACAGGCGCAGATAGATTAAGGAACCACTATGATTCTGAATGCATTTTCTCTTGAAGGTAAAGTTGCAGTTGTCTCTGGCTGTGATACTGGCCTGGGCCAGGGTATGGCGCTGGGTCTGGCAGAAGCGGGCTGCGACATTGTCGGGATTAACATCGTTGAGCCGACCGAAACCATCGAGCGCGTTACCGCCCTGGGTCGCCGCTTCCTGAGCCTGACCGCTGACCTGCGCCAGATCGACGGCATCCCTGCGCTGCTGGAGCGCGCGGTGAACGAGTTCGGCCATATCGACGTGCTGGTGAACAACGCAGGTCTGATCCGTCGTGAAGACGCGATCAACTTCAGCGAAAAAGACTGGGACGACGTGATGGATCTGAACATCAAGAGCGTGTTCTTTATGTCCCAGGCGGCGGCGAAGCACTTTATCGCCCAGGGCAACGGCGGCAAAATCATCAACATCGCCTCAATGCTCTCCTTCCAGGGTGGCATCCGCGTACCGTCCTACACCGCATCTAAAAGCGGCGTGATGGGCATCACCCGCCTGATGGCTAACGAGTGGGCGAAGCACAACATCAACGTGAATGCTATCGCACCGGGCTACATGGCGACCAACAACACCCAGCAGCTGCGTGCCGACGAGCAGCGCAGCGCTGAGATCCTCGACCGCATTCCGGCGGGCCGCTGGGGTCTGCCAAGCGATCTGATGGGACCGGTGGTGTTCCTGGCCTCCAGCGCTTCTGACTACATCAACGGCTACACCGTGGCGGTAGACGGCGGCTGGCTGGCGCGTTAATTCAGCGTAATTCAATGTCGGGTGGCGCTGCGCTTACCCGACCTACACGATCCTGCCACTCGGCGGGATTTTTTATCGCTTAAAATCAGATAAATCCATATGGTTAATCGCGAAATATCCATATCAAAAATTCAAATAACGGTGTTTCTCTGGTTATTTACTAACTAAAACATAATATTAAAATAATTTGATAATATTAAATGTGGTTATGAAAGTGGAATATCCATCACATAAACTATATACATAGCAATTTAATCCATATCTACGACCGTTAACCCCTGACACCTTTTGCCATCCCTCTCTTACTTTCAATAGACGATTTACTACTTCAGGCACCAAAAGATGAGTTCATTGAGTCATAACGCACCGTCATTGCCGCGCGCGTTGCAGGATACGCGGCGCATGAATCTTTTTGTCTCTATCTCCGCCGCCGTGGCCGGTCTGCTATTTGGTCTGGATATTGGCGTGATCGCCGGAGCGCTCCCCTTTATTACCGACCACTTTACGTTGACCAGCCGCCAGCAGGAGTGGGTGGTGAGCAGCATGATGCTGGGGGCGGCCATCGGGGCGCTGTTTAACGGCTGGCTCTCGTTTCGCCTGGGGCGTAAATACAGCCTGATGGCGGGGGCCATTCTTTTTGTCGTGGGATCCCTCGGGTCGGCCTTCGCTATCAACGTTGAGGTGCTGATCTTCTCCAGGGTGATCCTCGGCGTGGCGGTGGGCATCGCCTCCTATACCGCGCCGCTCTATCTCTCCGAGATGGCGAGCGAGAACGTGCGCGGCAAGATGATCAGCATGTACCAGCTGATGGTCACCCTGGGCATTGTGATGGCCTTTCTCTCTGACACGGCGCTGAGCTACTCCGGCAACTGGCGCGCCATGCTGGGCGTGCTGGCCTTGCCGGCGCTGGTGCTGATCGTGCTGGTTATTTTTCTGCCCAACAGCCCGCGCTGGCTGGCGGAAAAGGGGCGGCATATTGAGGCGGAGGAGGTGCTGCGCATGCTGCGCGATACTTCCGAGAAGGCGCGCGAGGAGCTGAATGAGATCCGCGAAAGCCTGAAGCATAAGCAGGGCGGATGGGGTCTGTTCAAAGCCAACCGCAACGTGCGGCGGGCGGTATTTCTCGGCATGCTGCTCCAGGCGATGCAGCAGTTTACCGGGATGAACATCATTATGTACTACGCCCCGCGCATCTTTAAGATGGCCGGGTTTACCACCACCGAACAGCAGATGATCGCCACCCTGGTGGTCGGCCTGACCTTTATGTTCGCGACCTTCATCGCCATCTTTATGGTCGACAAAGCCGGACGTAAGCCCGCGCTGAAGATCGGTTTTAGCGTCATGGCCTTTGGCACGCTGGTACTGGGCTACTGCCTGATGCAGTTCGATAACGGCACCGCCTCCAGCGGTCTCTCCTGGCTCTCTGTGGGCATGACTATGATCTGCATCGCCGGATACGCCATGAGCGCCGCGCCGGTAGTGTGGATCCTCTGCTCGGAAATTCAGCCCCTGAAGTGCCGCGACTTCGGTATTACCTGCTCGACCACCACCAACTGGGTGTCGAACATGATTATCGGCGCGACCTTCCTAACCCTGCTTGATGCGATTGGTGCGGCGGGCACCTTCTGGCTCTATACTGGGCTGAATATCGTGTTTGTCGGTATTACGTTCTGGCTGATCCCGGAGACGAAAAACGTCACTCTTGAGCATATTGAACGCAGGCTGATGGCGGGAGAAAAATTAAGGAATATCGGGGTATAAACCGTAGGCCGGGCAAGCGCTAGCGCCGCCCGGCATTTTACATTAGCGCATTGCGCGTTTCAGAATACGCTCCGCCTGGCGCTGGAAGTCAGCCGCCGTCTCTTCCACGGTTTTCTGACCGTAGTCGATGTACTGCAGAGACGTACCAAACTGGGCCACCACCTGCGGGTCGTCAAAGTAAGGCGATACCGTCAGTTTGGCAGGCAGAGACTGCGCCAGGCGCAGGCCCGCAACCGACGGATCTTCCTCTTTGATGGTGCCGTTAGCGGTTAGGGTCTCTACCGCCGCCTTGCTCAGCGGTACGCCACGCTCAAGGCCCAGCGTCTCTGCACCCTCTTTGCTGTTCAGCAGGAAGTTAATCAGCTGCGCCGCCTCTTTCGGATGCTTGGTCGATTTACCAATCGACAGCATCTGGGCCGGTTTAAAGAACAGACCCGCGTCGGTGGCACCCGGCAGCATCGGGTAGCTGCCCAGCTCCAGCTTCGCCGGTGGCTTCAGGTTGTCAGAGTATTTGGTGATGGTGGAGTTCCACATGTAGGTGCCGCCCCATTCACCTTCAATCCACGGCTTCATCTCATACATGTTGCTCTTACCAAACGACGCGTAGTATTTGGTATCCGGCATCACGTGGTTGTCGACGAGATCCTTATAGGTCTGGAAAAACTCCACCCACTGCGCTTTGCTGTAGGCGAATTTTTTGGTTTTCTCGTCCACTGCCGGAAGGTTGTACTTCTGGATCATGTAGGAGTTCAGCAGCGCCAGGGTGTCCTGATGCTCCAGCACCACCGGGTAGTACTGCTTGCCCAGCTTGCTCTCAAAGGTTTTACCTGCGGCTTTCAGCTCATCCCAGGTTTTGGGGTAGGTAACGCCCGCTTTTTTCCAGGTCTCATCGTTGAAGTAGAAGACGCGCGCGGTCACAGAGATCGGGATCCCGTTCAGCTTGCCGTTGACGGTGGTCGACTTCAGCTCTTTCGGATCGAACTGGCTCAGATCGATCACATCCTTCAGCTGATTGAGGTCGTAGAAGCCGTCGCCGTTTTTCGAGAAGATCGGCAGCCAGTTCCAGTTGGTCTGCATCACGTCAGGCTCGGTGCCGCCAGCGATCTGCGTGGTCAGGCGGGAGAGATGCCCGTCCCAGCCGGTATATTCTGATTTAACATTAATGTCCGGGTGCTGCTTATGGAACTCCTCGATCGCCTTCAGCGTCACCTGGTGACGGCCATTGCCGCCCCACCAGGACATACGCAGGTCGACGCTATCCGCCGCCTGTGAAGGAAGGGCGCTCAGGCCTAATGTGGCGGAGATTGCTGCGCTTAAAAGCACTTTTTTCATTTTTATACTCCAGTTAGAGAGAGATGTTCTGTTCAGTTTTCGCATCAAAGATATGACACTTATCCATGTCAAACTTAAACCAGACCTTACGGTTAAGGCCCTTTTCAATCATTGGCTTAGCCTCGTCGGAGGGGATACGGGCGGTCAACTCATAGTCGGCCACTTTGAGGTAGACAAAGAACTCATGGCCCATGTTTTCGGTGCGCACCATCTCGCCGGTGCAGCAGCCTTCGGCAAAGGGCTCATCGGAGAGGGAAACGAACTCCGGGCGCACGCCGAAAAAGACTGACTGGTTCTGGTACGCGGCGACCTTCTCCTGCTGGCGAGCGTTCAGCGGCAGGCTCTCATCGCCGATGGTGATATGCAGGCGGCCTGCTTTATCAATCAGCTTGCCGGGCTTGATGTTCATCTCCGGTGCGCCGATAAAGCCCGCCACGAACATATTCTTCGGGTGGTGATAGAGATTGTCCGGGGTATCAACCTGCATGATATGCCCCAGCTTCATCACGCAGATGCGATCGCCCATGGTCATGGCTTCGGTCTGGTCATGGGTTACGTAGACGGTGGTAGCCGGTTTCCCGGACTTCTTCAGCTCCTTATGCAGATCCGAAATACGGATGCGCATGGAGGCGCGCAGCTTGGCGTCGAGGTTAGAGAGCGGTTCGTCAAACAGGAACACGTCCGGCTTCTTCACAATCGCCCGGCCCACTGCCACACGCTGGGCCTGGCCGCCGGAGAGCTGGCGCGGCAGGCGTTCCAGCAGCTCTTCTAACTCAAGGATCTTCGCCGCTTCATCCACGTACCTGTCGATCTGATCCTTCGGCATCTTGCTCAGCTTGAGACCAAAGGCGAGATTTTCCCGCACCGTCATATGCGGATAGAGCGCATAGTTCTGGAACACCATCGCAATGCCGCGCTCTTTCGGCGCGAGGTTGTTCACAATCTTCTCCCCGATACGTACTTCGCCGCCGCTGATGGTCTCCAGCCCGGCCAGCATGCGCAGGGTCGTAGACTTGGCGCAGCCGGACGGCCCAACAATCACCATAAACTCCCCGTCAGCGATCTTCAGGTCGATACCATGTACCGCTTTAAAGCCGTTGGAGTACACTTTTTCCAGCTTGTTGAAAATAACTTCAGCCATGATATTTCCCTCTTAACCTTTAATTCCGCTGCTGGTTACGCCCTGTACGAAGTAGCGTTGAGCCAGGAAGAAGACAATGATGGACGGCAGAATGGAGATACTCGCCATTGCCAGAATTTCGTTCCATGGCGCGCCTTCGGTCACGTCGATGGACATTTTCAGCGCCAGGGCAATCGGGTACTTATCCACGCTGTAGACGTAGATCAGCGGGCCGATAAAGTCGTTCATCGACCACATGAACTGGAACAGCGCCACAGAGATAATCGCCGGTTTCAGGATCGGCACCACCACGTACCAGAGCACCTGAGCAGAGTTACAGCCGTCGATCTGCGCCGCCTCTTCCATGTCACGCGGCACGCCGCGCAGGAACTGGATCAGCATGAAGACGAAGAAGCCCTGGGTTGCAAAGGCCAGCGGCAGATAGAGCGGCATATAGCTGTTGAGCATGCCCATCTCACGGAACATCAGGTACTGCGGGATCAGCAGCACGGTGCTTGGCAGCAGCATGGTGGTGATCAGCGTGGCGAACCAAAACTTCTTCCACGGGATCTCGAAGCGGGCAAAGCCGTAGGCCACGATGGTGGAGGAGATAATGGTCAGGATCACTTTCGGGATCACATACTTGAAGGTGTTCAGCATGTAATGGCCAAAGTTATACTCGGTACCGGTTTTCCAGCCGTTGATAAAGCCATCCCAGGTGGCGTTTGCCGGCCACAGGCTCAGGGTGGTGAAGATCTCGTGGTTAGGCTTAAACGCCGCCGAGAACATCCACACCAGTGGGTAGAGCATCAGCAGGCCAACAAACAGCAGGATCACGTAGCGGATGCTGGCGTTGATCTTCTCTTTACGCAAGGTACGCGCGACTTCCTGGTCAGCGATGCTTCTTGCCGTGGAAATTTGTTGAACGTCAGCCATTTTTGCCTCCCTTATCGGCGGAGTAGAAGACCCAGTATTTTGATGACTTAAAGGCAATGGAGGCGAAGACGGCCACCACCAGGAACAGTACCCACGCCAGCGCCGCGCCGTAGCCCATATCGAAATACTTAAAGGCGGTGTCGTAGATGTAGAGCGAGAAGAGATAGGTGTAGTAGGTCGGGCCGCCGCCGGTAATGACGTACGGGCCGGTAAACTCCTGGAACGCCTGGGTGGTCTGCATAATGAAGTTGAAGAAGATCACCGGCGTAATCAGCGGCACGGTCACTTTAATAAACATCTGCCACTTCGACGCGCCGTCGATCATCGCCGCCTCATACTGCGACTGAGGCACGTTTTGCAGCGCGGCGAGGAAGATTACCATCGCGGAACCAAACTGCCAGACGCGCAGCAGGGTCACGGACATCAACGCCAGCGACGGCTCGCCCAGCCAGTTCACCGGATCGAGACCAAAAACGCCGATAAAGCTGTTCAGCAGTCCGTCGATAGCAAACAGCGCACGCCACAGCACAGCGATAGCGACGGAGCTGCCCAGGATGGATGGAATGTAGTAGGCGGTACGGAAGAACCCGATGCCGCGTAATTTAAAGTTAAGAACAAAAGCAATCCCCAGCGCGAAGGCGAGCTTCAGCGGGATAGTTAAAAAGACGTAGGCAAAGGTGACGCCCATCGATTTCCAGAACAGGGAGTCTTCGGTCAGCATGTAACGGTAGTTTTCAATCCCGTTAAATACTGGCGGACTCATTAAGTCATACTCAGTAAAACTGAGGAAAAACGAGGAAACGAAGGGAAAGGCCGTAAAGACGATCAACCCGATGATATAGGGCGATATCCAGGCCAATCCCAGCAGTCTGTTTTCATTCATATATACCTGCCTGGGTGTATGAGTGCTTTTTAAAACGGTGTTTTAATTTATCTTATTGCGATTTATTTCTGCGTCATTCGATTAATTATGGAAATGTGATCAAAGTCGAAACGACGTTTCAATAAGGTGAGCCAGGTGACATTTCCCGTGAGCGCGCGGGGTAAGTGCCTGGATAAATGAATGATTAACCCGCTAATGATTTGGTATAAATAAAAATGCCCTCGCGGCGGAGGGCTTTTTAACAGGTATCGTTAACGGTTACGCTGTGAGGAAATCCTCACGCACCGGCGTAAAGGTATCGAGCAGGGTGCCGGCTTTTAAGCAGACGCAGCCGTGCACAATGTTTGGCTCTTTATAGAGGGTGTCTCCGGCGCGAACGATATGTTTCTCATCGCCAATGGTAAATTCAAACTCGCCGGATAAAACATAGGTAAGCTGTTCATGAGGGTGGTTATGCAGCGGGCCAACCGCGCCTTCGCTAAAATTTACCTCTACCGCCATCATTTTGCCTGCATGGGCCAGAATGCGTCGGGTAACGCCATTGCCCAGATCGTCGAGCTGGGTCTGCTGGTGGAAAGTAAACATGAGAGCGTCCTGTAGTAAAATAGTTTAAGAGTAAAACAATGTTTCATTAAATTTATATCAGCTGGCGTTAAAAAGAAACGCGACGCCTAATAAGTGGAAAGTCGATCACAAGTTTGCTTTCACGGGCGGATAACAGGGGAGAGATACGATGAAAACGATAGGGCTGCTGGGCGGCATGAGCTGGGAATCAACCATTCCCTACTACCGTCTGATTAATGAAGGAATAAAGGCCCGGCTGGGTGGGCTGCACTCCGCCAGCCTGCTGCTGCACAGCGTCGATTTTCATGATATTGAGGCCTGCCAGTCGAGCGGCGACTGGGACCGGGCGGGCGAGATACTTGCCAGCGCTGCCGCAGGGCTTGAGCGCGTCGGTGCCGAAGGGATCGTGCTCTGCACCAACACCATGCACAAGGTTGCCAGTCAGATCGAAGATCGTTGCAGCGTGCCGTTTTTGCACATCGCCGACGCCACCGCCCGGGCGATCCAGAAAGCCAACCTGCAACAGGTGGCACTGCTGGGCACCCGTTACACCATGGAGCAGGATTTCTACCGCGGGCGGATGCGTGACGCCCACGGCATTGAGACCTGCGTTCCGGACGATGAGGATCGCGCCAGGGTTAACCAGATCATCTTTGACGAGCTCTGCCTGGGCACTTTTAGCGAACCGTCGCGGGCTTACTTTATCGATCTGATCGCGCGGATGGCGAATCAGGGGGCGGAGGGGGTGATCTTCGGCTGCACCGAGATTGGCCTGCTTGTCTCTCAGGATCAAAGCCCGATCCCGGTGTTTGATACCGCCGCGCTTCACGCCGCCGACGTCGTCGACTTTATGCTGGACTAACGCTCTGCCAGCACCGCTTCTAACGGCGCGATAATGCGCGACACCGCCTGCTGTAAATGGGCGGAGAAGGCATCCACCAGCGCAGAGGCGGGGCGGTGCAGGGGGCGGATCAGGCTGACGGTAAAGGGCACGGCGATGCTGAAGGGTCTGACCACCACCCCGCTGCTGGCATAGTCGAGGGCGGTGAGCGGGTTAACCACCGACACCCCGACACCGGCGCGAACCATCGCGCAGACGCTGGCGGCGCTGTGGGTCTCTACTACCATGCGGCGTTTCACCTGGTGCTCACTGAACAGGGCATCCAGCAGCTGACGATAGCTGTCCGAGCGCGACAGGCTAATGTAGTTCTCACCCTGGAAATCCTGGGGAGTAAGCACCTTGCGCTGCGCCAGCGGATGTCCGGCGGGCAGGACGCACACCTCGTTGAGAGTCAGCAGCGGCGTGCGTTCGGTCCCGGCGGGGGTGCTCAGGGTTTCGGTCAGGCCGAGGTCATGACGCTGGGCAGAGAGCCACTCCTCCAGCAACGGCGACTCCTGCGGCACCACGTTGAGGCTCACCTCCGGGTAGCGGGCAAGAAAGGGTTGCAGCAGTAGGGGTAGAAACGACTGAGAGAAGACCGGCAGGCAGACGATAGACAGCTCGCCCTGGCGGAACTCTCGCAGGCTTTCGGCGGCGCTGACGATGCGATCCAGGCCGTACCACGAGCGCTGTACCTCTTCAAACAGGCGCAGGCCCTGCACCGTAGGGTGTAGCCGCCCCCGCGAGCGTTCAAACAGCGTCAGGCCAATCACCTTTTCAAAGCGCGCCAGCTCCCGGCTCACGGTGGGCTGCGAGGTATGCAGCAAACGCGCGGCCTCGGTCAGGTTTCCGGCGGTCATTACGGCGTGGAAAATTTCGATATGACGAAGGTTAACGGCGGGCATAGGCTTTCCTGCGACACAAGGTATATCAGATATGAATAGAATCGTAACATAACGATATTTTTTATTCCTTTTGGCCTGTGGCGTAATAGAAAAAAATGATTATGGAGTTCGCCATGCCACGTCCGTTAAATAACACCGATACCGCGCTCACTGCCGCCAACCTGCACAGCCTGGTGACTGAATTTGGCTGCCCGGTCTGGGCCTACGATGCCGGGATTATCCGCCGCCGTATTGCCCAGCTGGCTCAGTTTGACGTGGTGCGTTTCGCCCAGAAGGCGTGCTCCAATATTCATATTCTGCATCTGATGCGCGAGCAGGGCGTCAAGGTGGATTCGGTATCGCTGGGCGAGATCGAACGTGCGCTGGCGGCAGGCTATCAGCCGCAGAACGGTGCGGATGAGATCGTCTTTACCGCCGATGTGATCGATCCCCCGACGATGGCTCGCGTGCATGAGCTACAGATCCCGGTTAACGCGGGATCGGTAGATATGCTGGCCCAGCTGGGGGAGGTCTCTCCGGGCCACCGCGTCTGGCTGCGGGTTAACCCTGGCTTCGGCCACGGTCACAGCCAGAAAACCAATACCGGTGGCGAGAACAGCAAGCACGGGATCTGGTACAGCGATCTCCCCGCTGCGCTGGAGGTCATGCAGCGCTACCAGCTTAAGCTGGTGGGCATTCATATGCATATCGGCTCCGGCGTGGACTATGGCCACCTTGAGCAGGTATGTGGCGCGATGGTCAGCCAGGTCGTTGAGTTCGGCCAGGATCTGGAGGCGATCTCCGCCGGCGGCGGGCTGTCGATCCCCTATCGTGAAGGGGAAGAGGCGATTGACACCGATCACTACTTTGGCCTGTGGAACAGCGCCCGGGAAAAAATTGCCGCCCACCTGGGGCATCCGGTGAAGCTGGAGATCGAGCCGGGACGTTTCCTGGTAGCCGAATCCGGCGTGCTGGTGGCGCAGGTGCGCAGCGTCAAAGCGATGGGCAGCCGTCACTTTGTGCTGATCGACGCCGGTTTTAACGACCTGATGCGCCCGGCAATGTACGGCAGCTATCACCACATCAGCGCTCTGGCAGCAGACGGCCGCGATCTGGCGGCTGAGCCGCTTATCGATACCGTGGTGGCCGGTCCGCTGTGTGAATCCGGAGACGTCTTTACTCAGCAGGCGGGCGGGGAAGTTGAAACTCGCGCCCTGCCTGCGGTTGTGCCGGGAGATTACCTGGTGCTGCATGATACCGGGGCCTATGGCGCATCGATGTCATCTAACTATAACAGCCGTCCGCTGCTGCCGGAGGTGCTGTTTGACAACGGCGCGGCGCGGCTGATCCGCCGTCGGCAGACCATCGACGAGCTGCTGGCGCTGGAGCTGCTGTAAGACGATGAGCGTGAAGATCCTGCCTCTGTACGACGCGCCGCACTTTGCGGACCAGGTAACCGACTGGCTGTGGCAGGCCTTTGGCGACACGCTGTCACGCGATTTTTTTGCCAGCGTGGTTGCCCACAGCCAGCAGCCTGAGGCGTTGCCTGTTACGTTTATTGCCACCGAAGGCGGGAGGCTGCTGGGCACGGTGGGGCTCTGGCGCTGCGATCTCATCAGCCGCCAGGATCTCTGGCCGTGGCTGGCGGCGCTGTATGTCGATGAGGCCGCGCGCGGGCAGGGGCTCGCGGGCAGGCTTCAGCAGCACGTGAAGGATTACGCCCGCGAAAGGGGTTTTACCCAGCTGCATCTCTACTCTGCCTGTCGCGATTTTTACGAGCGCTTTGGCTGGCACTATATCGGTGACGGGCTGGACTACCCGGCCACCACGGTGCATCTCTACCGCTGCGCGCTTTAGCTCTCCTGCGGCGTACCTACCGAGTGACGGCGCACCAGCGTTGGGCTAAAGAGGTGAGTGATCTCCGGCAGGGGCTGCTCTTTCGCCAGCGCCAGCGCCAGCTCTGCGGCCTGGGTTGCCATCGTCACGATCGGGTAACGCACGGTGGTCAGGCGTGGACGGACGTAGCGGGAGATCAGCACGTCATCAAAGCCAATCAGCGAGATCTCACCCGGCACCTCAATGCCGTTATCGTTTAAAACGCCCATCGCCCCGGCGGCCATTGAGTCGTTATAGCAGGCAACGGCGGTAAAGTGCCTGCCACGCCCGAGCAGCTCGGTCATTGCCTGCTCGCCGCCGCTCTCATCCGGCTCGCCCCAGGTCACCAGCCTGTCGTTACAGGGCAGGCCGTTCTCCCGTAGGGCATCGTAATAGCCCTGGAGGCGATCTTCCGCATCGGAGATGGCATGATTAGAGCAGAGATAGCCAATTTTGGTATGTCCCTGCTGGATAAGATGTCGCGTCGCCAGCCATGCGCCATAGCGATCGTCCAGCGCCACGCAGCGCTGCTCGTAGCCGGGCAGGATCCGGTTGATCAGCACCATGCCGGGCATCTGATCCATCAGTGCGGCTAAATCGTCATTGGGAATGCTTTTCGCGTGCACCACCAGCGCCGCGCAGCGGTGGCGCATCAGCTGCTCAATGGCGCGCCGCTCTTTCTGTTCATTATGGTAGCCGTTACCAATCAGTAAAAAGTTACCGGTATGGTAGGCCACCTGCTCTACGGCTTTGACCATGGCCCCGAAAAAGGGATCGGAGACATCGCCAACCACCAGGCCGAGGGTCTCCGTTGACTGCTGCGCCAGCGCGCGGGCGTTGGCGTTGGGATGGTAGTTGAGTGACGCCATGGCGCTCTGCACCGCCTGCCGGGAGGCGTCGCTGGCTTTAGGGGAACTGTTAATGACGCGCGACACCGTGGCGACGGAGACACCTGCGAGTTTTGCAACATCCTTTATGGTCGCCATTCTGAACCTTCTCTGATGGGTAAGCGTTTACACCTGGTTAAGTGTTGCGGAAAAGTGCGGCAGGTTCAAGGCTCTTGCTTTTCTGAAGTGCGCAAACGTGAGCCAAAGCGCATGTGCAGTGTGAAACCGTTACACTGTTGTTATCAGGCAAATAAAACAGAAAAAGGGTAATTCAAACCTTTAGTTACACTTTGCGATGAGCTGTTGCGATTGTTCCCTGGCATCCACAGGGGCGAGGAGCCACAATCAAGATCCCAGAGGTATTGATTGGTGAGATTTCAGTACGTTTAGAGTACTCACTTTTTGCACCAACCTGCGCGGATGCGCAGGTTTTTTTTCGCCTCGATTTTGCCGCCCGCTACACTTCTCGTGTAATCTGCCACAATCTGCCATACCCGAACGACTGACACAGGAAGTTAATGATGCTGGGATTTTTCCGTACCCTCTTCCGTCTGCTTTATCGCGTAGAGCTCACAGGCAATACGCAGGCGCTGAGCGGCGAGCGCGTCCTTATTACCCCCAACCACGTCTCCTTTATTGACGGTATTCTACTGGCCCTGTTCTTACCGGGGCGTCCGGTATTTGCGGTCTACACCTCAATTAGCCAGAGCTGGTACATGCGCGCTCTGTCGAACCTGATCGACTTTGTCCCCCTCGATCCCACTAAACCGATGTCGATCAAGCAGCTGGTGCGGCTGATCGAGAGCGGGCGACCAGTGGTGATCTTCCCCGAGGGGCGTATCTCCGTCTCCGGCTCGCTGATGAAGATTTATGACGGGGCGGCCTTTGTGGCGGCTAAATCGCGCGCAACGGTGATCCCGGTGCGCATCGAAGGCGCGGAGCTGACCTTCTTCAGCCGCCTGAAGGGGCTGGTGAAGCAGCGCCTCTTCCCACGTATTAGGCTGCATATTCTGCCGCCGACGCAGCTGCCGATGCCGGAAGCGCCACGCGCCCGCGATCGCCGCAGGCTGGCGGGCGAGATGCTGCATCAGATTATGATGGAAGCGCGCATGGCCGTGCGTCCGCGAGAAACGCTGTTTGAAGCCCTGCTGGCGGCGCAGTACCGCTACGGCGCGGGCAAGAACTGCGTCGAAGATATCAATTTCAAACCCGATACCTACCGTAAGCTGCTGACCAAAACGCTGTTTGTGGCGCGCATCCTGGATAAATACAGCGCCCAGGGCGAAAAAATTGGCCTGATGCTGCCGAACGCGGGCATTGCGGCGGCGGTGATATTCGGTGCTATCGCCCGGGGACGTATTCCGGCAATGATGAACTACACGGCCGGGGTGAAGGGGCTGGGCAGCGCCATTACCGCTGCACAGATCAAAACCATCTTTACCTCCCGCCAGTTTATGGAGAAGGGCAAGCTCTGGCATCTGCCGGAGCAGCTGACCCAGGTGCGCTGGATCTATCTGGAAGATCTGAAAGGCGAAGTCACTACCGCCGATAAGCTGTGGATCTTCGGCCATCTGCTGATGCCGCACCTCGCCCAGGTACCGCAGCAGCCAGAAGATGACGCGCTGGTGCTCTTTACCTCCGGTTCAGAGGGCAATCCAAAAGGGGTGGTGCACAGCCATAAAAGCATTCTCGCCAACGTGGAGCAGATCCGGACCATCGCGGACTTTACCGCCCGGGATCGCTTTATGTCGGCCCTGCCGCTGTTCCACTCCTTTGGTCTTACCGTGGGGCTCTTTACCCCGCTGCTGACCGGGGCAGAGGTCTTTCTCTATCCCAGCCCACTGCACTACCGTATTGTGCCGGAGCTGGTCTACGACCGTAACTGCACCGTGCTGTTTGGCACCTCCACCTTCCTTGGGCACTACGCCCGCTTTGCCAACCCTTACGACTTCTACCGCCTGCGCTACGTGGTCGCCGGGGCGGAAAAACTGCAGGAGAGCACCCGCCAGCTTTGGCAGGATAAGTTCGGCCTGCGTGTACTGGAGGGCTACGGCGTCACCGAGTGTGCACCGGTGGTCTCCATCAACGTGCCGATGGCGGCGAAGCCGGGAACGGTGGGGCGTATTCTCCCAGGCATGGATGCGCGCCTGATGGCGGTACCGGGTATTGAAGAGGGCGGCAGGCTCCAGCTGAAGGGGCCGAATATCATGACCGGCTACCTGCGCGTTGAGAATCCTGGCGTACTTGAGCGCCCGGCTGCAGAAAACGCCGAGGGTGAACTCGAGCCCGGCTGGTATGACACCGGCGATATCGTACGCTTCGATGAGCAGGGCTTTGTGCAGATCCAGGGCCGGGCCAAGCGCTTCGCCAAAATCGCCGGGGAGATGATCTCGCTGGAGATGGTAGAGCAGCTGGCGTTAATGGCCTCGCCGGACAAAATGCACGCTACTGTCGTGAAAAGCGACGCCAGCAAAGGCGAGGCGCTGGTGATGTTTACCACCGACAGCGAGCTGACCCGTGAGACGTTGCTTAAGCAGGCGCGCGCGCAGGGCGTGCCGGAGCTGGCCGTGCCGCGTGATATCCGTTTCCTGAAGCAGTTGCCGGTGTTGGGCAGCGGCAAACCGGATTTTGTTACCCTGAAGAGCAAACTCGACGAGGCGGAAGCGCAACATGCATGAGCCAGTAAGCACGAACAACTCTCTCCTGTCGAAGGGGATGCTGGCGGTGACTGCCGCCCAGTTCCTCTCGGCATTTGGTGATAACGCCCTGCTGTTTGCCACCCTGGCGCTGCTCAAGGCCGAGTTCTATCCTGACTGGAGCCAGCCAATCCTGCAGATGGTGTTTGTAGGTGCTTACATACTCTTCGCGCCCTTTGTTGGTCAGGTGGCGGACAGCTTTGCCAAGGGGCGGGTGATGATGTTCGCCAACGGACTGAAGCTGCTCGGGGCGCTGAGTATCTGCATGGGCCTTAATCCGTTTATTGGCTATACGCTGGTGGGGATTGGCGCGGCAGCTTACTCTCCGGCCAAATACGGCATTCTCGGCGAGCTGACCACCGGCGATAAGCTGGTGAAGGCCAACGGCCTGATGGAGTCCTCGACTATCGCCGCCATTCTGCTTGGCTCGGTGGCCGGGGGCGTGCTGGCAGACTGGCACGTGCTGGCGGCGCTTGGCGTCTGCGCCCTGGTGTACGCCGGGGCGGTGGTGGCGAACCTGCTGATCCCCAAACTGCCGGCGGCCCGGCCGGGCCAGAGCTGGCGCTTTGCCCCCATGACCCAGAGCTTCTTTCACGCCTGTAAAACGTTATGGCTCAACGGCGAAACCCGCTTCTCGCTGGTGGGCACCAGCCTGTTCTGGGGAGCAGGGGTGACACTGCGTTTCCTGCTGGTGCTGTGGGTACCCGTGGCGCTTGGCATCAGCGATAACGCGACGCCAACCTACCTTAACGCCATGGTAGCGGTGGGTATCGTTGTCGGGGCGGGCGTGGCGGCGAAACTGGTGACCCTCGAGAGAGTGGCCCGCTGTATGCCTGCAGGGATCCTCATTGGCGTGGTGGTGACACTCTTTTCGTTACAACATGCATTGCTGCCTGCCTACGGCCTGCTGGTGCTCATTGGTATTCTGGGTGGATTTTTCGTTGTGCCGCTTAATGCGCTTTTGCAGGAGCGAGGAAAACGTTCCGTGGGGGCGGGCAATGCCATCGCGGTGCAGAACCTGGGCGAGAACGCGGCGATGCTGCTTATGCTGGGGCTTTACTCGCTGGCGGTGAAAGCGGGTGCGCCGGTGGTCGGCGTCGGGGTAGGCTTTGGCGTGCTGTTTGCGCTGGCGATTGCCGGCCTGTGGCTGTGGCAGCGCCGTCGATAAAAAACATGCCCGGCGGGCGTATTCCGCCGGGCAATTCACTTACGGTGCCGGGTAGGTATAAACCTTATGCACCGCTTCAATCTCCGCCAGTACCTCTTCGCTCAGCTCCAGATACAGGCTCTCAACGTTGGTTTTCAACTGCTCCATGGTCGTGGCACCCAGCAGGGTGCTGGCGACAAATGGCTGGCGGCGGACAAAGGCCAGCGCCATCTGCGCCGGGTCCAGATTGTGCCGTTTGGCGATATCCACATAGGCAGCGATCGCTTTTTGCGTCTGCTCGCCGCTGTAGCGCGTAAAGCGGCTAAACAGCGTGTTGCGCGCGCCGGCGGGCTTCGCGCCATTCAGGTATTTACCGGTTAGGGTGCCGAAGGCCAGGCAGGAGTAGGCCAGCAGTTCAACGCCCTCAAACTGACTCACCTCTGACAGACCAACCTCAAAGCTGCGGTTCAGCAGGCTGTAAGGATTCTGAATAGTGACGATGCGCGGCAGATCGTGCTTATCCGCCAGGTGCAGATAACGCATCACGCCAAACGCCGTTTCGTTCGAGACGCCGATATAGCGGATCTTGCCCGCCCGCTGACACTCGGCCAGCGCTTCCAACGTGTCGAGAATAGTGACGCCAGGCGCGGATTCGGCCCACTCGTAGCCCAGCTTGCCAAAGCAGTTGGTCGGGCGCTGCGGCCAGTGAACCTGGTAGAGATCGAGATAGTCGGTTTGCAGGCGTTTCAGGCTGGCGTCCAGCGCTTCACGAATATTCTTGCGATCCAGCACCTGGTTCTGGCGAATGCCGCTGTCGTTATTGCGGCTTGGCCCGCTCACCTTGGAGGCGATAACCAGCTTTTCACGGTTGCCGTGCCTGGCCAGCCAGTTGCCGACGTAGGTTTCGGTTAAACCCTGCGTCTCCGGGCGCGGCGGTACGGGATACATCTCTGCCACATCAATCAGGTTAATACCCTGGGCTACGGCGTAATCAAGCTGCTCATGGGCCTCGGCTTCGCTGTTCTGCTCACCAAAGGTCATTGTGCCCAGCCCCAGCGTGCTTATCTCAAGCGAGCTGTGAGGGATACGGTGATAATGCATAGCCGGCTTCCTTGTTTTTTAACAACGTCAGGGGCTTCCTGACAAAGGAATATAAACATGGCAGAGGGGAGGCAAAAGGGGAAGAGAAAAATCAAAAGGCCAGCAGATTGCTGACCTTAGCACTTAGCGTTCGATAATTTGCGACACGTCATCACGGTTAATCTGCATCTCGTTGCCCTGCAGGTCGCGGTAGCTGACCAGCCCGGTATCGTCATCTACTGCCGGCTTACCTTCAGTCAGGATCATACGGCCATCTTTGGTCGCCATCACATAGTCGCTGCTGCATCCTGAAACTGCACAGGCTAAACCAACTGCGGAAATCACTACTGCCCATTTTTTCACGGTTGTTCTCCTTCTTAAGGCCAGAATCTGTAATGAGTGTAGTAATAACGCACGGATACGAAAGGAAAAAGCGGGAAAATCTTAAAAGGCCACGAGAAATAGCGGCATTCGCCACGGTTTACCCTACTCGTAGCGCGGTAATATTTTCGTGATGTAATTAACGTTACACGTAACGGAGAAGGAGAGAGGGGGATACACGTGAAAACGCTTGAGGATAAGGTGGATCCGCTGGTCACAGATGTCGCCGTGATTAAGTCTACCTATGCAACTAAGGAGAACACGTCCACGCTCGCAATTGAAATTGCCAACTTTAAGGTTGAGCTACATAACGCTTTAAGGGTTCAGACTATGACTATTGTTAGCTCAATGATTGTGATTACTAGTATCGCTTCAGTCATCATCATCAAATTTCTCGCCCATTAATGCAGCGATGGCTCCCCCGTAGCGGGGGAGCGAGAGATCACAGCGGATTCTTTTTATTGCGCAACAGGTTCAGGGTCTCGACGGCGATCGAGAAGAACATGGCGAAATAGATATAGCCTTTTGGCACGTGAATGCCAAAACTCTCCAGCATCAGCGTAAAGCCAACCAGGATCAGGAACGACAAGGCCAGCATTTTTACCGACGGGTGACGATCGACAAACTCGCCGATAGGACGGGCGGCAAACATCATCACGCCGACGGAGATCACTACCGCCGCCATCATAATGAACAGATGATCCGACAGACCCACCGCCGTAATGACCGAGTCGAGGCTAAAGATAATATCCAGCATCATGATCTGCACGATGGCACCGAGGAAAGAGTGAACGTTGGTTTTCAGCCCCTCCTCTTCACCTTCGATCGTTTCATGGATCTCCTTGCTGGCCTTCCAGATCAGGAACAGACCACCGAGCAGCAGGATCAGATCGCGGGCGGAGACCGCATGATCGAGCACGGTGAACAGCGGCGTAGTCAGCCGGATAACCCATGAGATAGAGGCCAGCAGCGCCAGACGCATCAGCATTGCACCTGCCAGGCCAATCCGCCGGGCATGGTTACGCTGTGCGGCCGGGAGCTTTGCAACGACCAGAGAGAGGAAAATAATATTGTCGATCCCGAGCACAATCTCCAGCAGCGTCAGCGTACCGAGCGCGAGCCAGGCGTTGGGATCGGTTATCCATGCAAATAACATCGTAAAGTCCTGCCAAAAAAAGAAGCGCTAATTATAAGCCTCTGGCAGGCGAGGGCAAAAAATTTAATAACCCTGCAACAAAAAATGCCGCGCCAGCAGCGCGCGGGTGAAGTTCTTTTTCAGATAGAAGCCGCGCGGCAGCGTCAGAATCGGCTGGCCGTGCTGGCCCACCGCCTCGGTCAGCGCCTTGCTGTTTGCCGCCTTTGGCCGAAGCTGTAGCACTTCGCCATGGCGGGCGGTGATGCTCTCTACCTGACCCAGCACGATAAGATCCATCAGCTCCTCCCAGTCCATGCGCAGCTGCTGCTCCTCCTGAACGTTTGGACTCCACAGCAGCGGCGAGCCAACCCGGCGGCTGGCGACAGGAAGCTCCCGCGAGCCCTCTACCGGGATCCACAGCACCCGCTTCAGCTTATGACGCACGTGACTGCTCTCCCAGGTAACGCCGCTGTTGCCGGTCAGCGGCGCAACGCAAACGAAGGTTGTCTCCAGCGGACGGCCCAGGATGTCCACCGGAATGGTCTTCAGCTCCACCCCTAGCGCAGCGAAATCTTGCTCAGGCTTGCTGCCCGCGCTCGCCCCCAGCCAGCGCTCCAGCAGCACCCCGGTCCAGCCCTTATCACGCTTGAAGTCTGCCGGAACCGGCAGTCCAGCCAGCGCACCCAGCTCGCCAAGAGTCAGCCCGGCCAACCGCTGCGCCTGCTCAAGCAGAGCGCTTTCCGAGTCCGGCGGAGAGGTAAAAGGGGAGAGCGGTAGCATATGTACAACCTCTGGTTAAAAAATGAACAGCAATAGTGCACAGGGGGCAACGAGATAGATCTTTTCCCACAGCGATAAACAACGCAATGATTTTTAGGATTTTTTTCCCTTGCGCAGTCGTTGTTGCGCAACAGCTCGCCATGTTTTCCAAATCTGGTCACTGACAATGAACAGGATCTTACACCATGTTATCCACAGAAAAGTGGGATAAGTGAGAAAAACCCGGACTACTGTTTCCATTTACAGCCTTGACGTGCGACCAAAATCGAATTTTCGCACAAATTGTGCTTAACTTATTGGCACAAACTGTGGATAAAACCGGCTCTGTTCGATCTTTCATCACTTGTCGGATCGTGCCCGTGATACACATCACATAATGATCCCGATAGCATAAAGATCGCGATATAACCTAATGAATAGTCCCAAATTATTTTTACGAGTGATAAACTGATTGTTCAGGGCCGTCAGGGTTTTCCCGGAGTAATTCCATACTTCTGCACAACTCTATCCACAGAAATCGTGAATAAAACCGCAGCCGATGCGCCCATTCTGTTTATAACTCGGGTGATAATTGTGAGTTATTCAAATGTTATTCGGTTATAGCGCATTGAGAGAGTGGTTTACCGTATCTCACGAGTGTGAAACAATCGTTTAATTCAGGTTTATTTTGAGGTAGTCCGGTGATTGATGACGATGGCTACCGCCCAAATGTGGGTATCGTAATCTGTAATCGACAAGGCCAGGTCATGTGGGCCAGGCGCTTCGGTCAGCACTCATGGCAGTTTCCCCAGGGCGGTATCAACCCTGGCGAGTCCCCGGAGCAAGCTATGTACCGGGAGCTGTTCGAAGAGGTGGGGCTGAGCCGTAAGGATGTACGTATTCTTGCTTCGACCCGCAGCTGGTTGCGTTACAAGTTACCAAAACGTTTGGTGCGTTGGGACACAAAGCCGGTTTGTATCGGCCAAAAACAGAAGTGGTTTCTTTTGCAATTGATCAGCAACGACGCGGATATCAATATGCAAACCAGCAGTACCCCTGAGTTTGATGGCTGGCGCTGGGTAAGCTACTGGTATCCTGTTCGTCAGGTTGTCTCGTTTAAGCGCGATGTTTATCGTCGGGTGATGAAGGAGTTTGCAAGTGTGGTGATGGCGCTGGCGGAGAGCGCCCCAAAGCCACAACACTCTCCTGCCTGGCGACGTAAGAGAGGATAAGCCATACATATCATGCTCACCCGGTTACGAGAAATAGTTGAGAAAGTTGCCAGCGCGCCACGCCTTAATGAGGCGCTGGATATTCTGGTGACGGACATCTGTCTGGCGATGGATACCGAAGTCTGTTCGGTCTACCTCGCCGATCACGACAGACGCTGCTATTACCTGATGGCGACGCGCGGATTGAAAAAGCCGCGCGGCCGCACCATCACGCTCGCATTCGATCAGGGTATCGTCGGCCTGGTAGGCAGGCTGGCGGAGCCGATTAACCTCGCCGACGCGCAAAAGCATCCCAGCTTTAAATACATTCCCTCGGTAAAAGAGGAGCGCTTCCGCGCCTTCCTTGGCGTACCTATTATCCAGCGGCGTCAGCTGCTAGGCGTACTGGTGGTACAGCAGCGCGAGCTGCGCCAGTTTGATGAGAGCGAAGAGTCGTTTTTAGTCACGCTGGCCACCCAGAT
Organism: Enterobacter sp. C2; assembly: GCF_019880405.1. Lineage (NCBI taxonomy): Bacteria > Pseudomonadati > Pseudomonadota > Gammaproteobacteria > Enterobacterales > Enterobacteriaceae > Enterobacter > Enterobacter sp. C2. The sequence continues at coordinate 3,450,085 of NZ_CP082269.1, read as the reverse complement.
GGCGGCGATCCTCTCCCAGTCGCAGCTTGCCGCGCTGTTTGGCCAGTATCGCCAGACGCGTATTCGTGCCCTGCCTGCCGCACCCGGCGTCGCCATCGCCGAGGGGTGGATGGATGCCACCCTGCCGCTGATGGAGCAGGTCTACGAGGCCTCGACGCTGGACACCGCCCTTGAGCGTGAACGCCTCACCGGTGCGCTTGAGGAGGCCGCTGGCGAGTTTCGTCGCTACAGCAAGCGCTTCTCTGCCGGGCAGCAGAAAGAGACTGCGGCCATCTTCGATCTCTACTCCCACCTGCTGTCGGACGCCCGCCTCAGACGCGAACTGTTCGACGAGGTCGATCGCGGGTTCGTGGCCGAGTGGGCGGTGAAAAAGGTCATTGGACGCTTTGCCGAACAGTTTGCTGCCCTCTCTGACGGTTATCTCAAAGAGCGTGCTGGCGATCTGCGCACGCTGGGTCAGCGTCTGCTGTTCCACCTCGATGATAGCCTACAGGGGCCTAATACCTGGCCCGAGCGCTTTGTACTGGTGGCCGACGAACTCTCTGCTACTACGTTGGCCGAGCTGCCTCACGATCGGCTGGTCGGGGTGGTCGTACGTGACGGCGCAGCCAACTCCCACGCGGCGATTATGGTGCGTGCGCTAGGCATCCCAACGGTCATGGGGGCCGATATTCAGCCCTCGGTGCTGCATCGTCGCACGCTGGTGGTGGATGGCTACCGGGGTGAGCTGCTGGTCGATCCTGAGCCGATCCTGCTTCAGGAGTATCAGCGTCTCATCACCGAAGAGAACGAGCTCAGCAAGCTGGCGGAGGATGAGGTTAACCTTCCCGCCCAGCTAAAAAGTGGCGATCGGGTTAAGGTGATGCTCAACGCCGGGCTGAGTCCTGCACATGAGGAGCAGCTTGGCAGCCGCATCGACGGGATTGGTCTCTACCGAACTGAGATCCCGTTTATGCTGCAAAGCGGCTTTCCCTCCGAAGAGGAGCAGGTGGCTCAGTACCAGGGGATGCTGCAGCTCTTTAACGAGAAGCCAGTAACTCTGCGCACGCTGGACGTCGGGGCGGATAAGCAGCTGCCCTATATGCCCATCAGCGAGGAGAACCCCTGCCTTGGCTGGCGTGGGATCCGTATTACGCTCGATCAGCCAGAAATTTTCCTGATTCAGGTGCGGGCCATGCTGCGCGCCAACGCCGCCACCGGCAACCTCAGCATCCTGCTGCCGATGATCACCAGCATTGAAGAGGTGGACGAAGCTCGCCGACTGATTGAGCGCGCCGGACGGGAAGTGGAAGAGATGATCGGCTACGCTATCCCCAGACCGCGCATCGGCGTGATGCTGGAAGTCCCTTCCATGGTCTTTATGCTGGCGCATCTGGCTAGCCGGGTCGATTTTATCTCTGTCGGTACCAACGATCTCACTCAGTACCTTCTGGCGGTCGATCGCAACAACACCCGTGTGGCAAGCCTCTACGACAGCCTCCATCCGGCTGTTCTGCGGGCGCTGGCGACTATCGCCCAGGAGACGGAGCGCTATGGCATCGATCTCTGCCTGTGCGGTGAGATGGCGGGCGATCCGATGTGCGTGGCGGTGCTGATCGGTCTTGGGTACCGCCATCTGTCGATGAACGGCCGCTCGGTGGCCCGCGTTAAATATCTGTTGCGCCATATCGACCGCGAGGATGCCGAGACGCTGGCAAACCGTACCCTGGAGGCGCAGTTTACCTCTGAGGTACGCCACCAGGTGGCTGCCTTTATGGAGCGCCGTGGCATGGGTGGCCTGATCCGCGGCGGACGCTAGCGCATCGGCGGCGGGTAAAAGGAAGATACAGATCTTTTACAACTTCGCCCTAATCGCCCGCCTGGCTTATGCTATGATTCCCAGCTTTGGAGCGCCCTGCTAAGCGGGCGCACATCTTAACCGCTGTCGACTTTTGGCGGAATAACAACACTTTGTGGTGACAGATGAATAATGGATATCTGCATTTTCCCGATTTCGATCCGGTAATTTTCTCTATCGGACCGCTTTCGCTGCACTGGTACGGCCTGATGTACCTTGTTGGCTTTATTTTTGCCATGTGGCTGGCTGGCCGCCGTGCAAACCGTCCCGACAGCGGCTGGACGAAAAACGAAGTGGAAAACCTGCTCTATGCGGGCTTCCTGGGCGTCTTCCTCGGCGGGCGTATCGGCTACGTGCTGTTCTATAACTTCCCGACCTTTATCCAGGATCCGCTCTATCTGTTCCGCGTCTGGGACGGCGGCATGTCCTTCCATGGCGGCCTGATCGGTGTGATCGTGGTGATGATCATCTTTGCTAAACGCACTAAGCGCACCTTCTTCCAGGTCTCTGATTTTATTGCGCCGCTGATCCCCTTCGGGCTGGGCGCCGGACGGCTGGGCAACTTTATCAACGGCGAGCTGTGGGGCCGCGTCGATCCGAGTTTCCCTTATACCATGCTCTTCCCTGGCTCTCGCGCCGAGGATATGGCGTTGCTGCCTTCACATCCCGAGTGGCAGTCTATTTTTGACACCTATGGCGTCCTGCCGCGCCACATGTCTCAGCTCTACGAGCTGGCGCTGGAAGGGGTGGTGCTGTTTATCATCCTTAATCTGTATATTCGTAAGCCGCGCCCGATGGGGGCAGTATCAGGTCTGTTCCTGATCGGCTACGGCGCATTCCGCATTATCGTGGAGTTCTTCCGCCAGCCGGACGCGCAGTTTACCGGCGAATGGGTGCAGTACATCAGCATGGGCCAGATCCTCTCTATCCCAATGATTATTGCGGGTGCGCTGATGATGGTCTGGGCGTACCGCCGTCGCCCGCAGCAACACGTCTCCTGAGGAATCATGAAACAGTATTTAGAACTGATGCAAAAAGTGCTGGATGAAGGCACGCAGAAAAACGACCGTACCGGCACCGGCACGCTTTCCATTTTTGGTCATCAGATGCGCTTTAACCTGCAGGAGGGCTTCCCGCTGGTGACCACCAAGCGCTGCCACCTGCGCTCAATCATCCATGAGCTGCTGTGGTTCCTGCAGGGCGATACTAACATCGCCTACCTGCATGAAAACAACGTCACCATCTGGGACGAGTGGGCCGACGAGCAGGGTAATCTTGGCCCGGTTTACGGCAAACAGTGGCGCGCATGGCCTACGCCGGACGGTCGCCACATCGACCAGATCGCGACCGTGCTGAACCAGCTGAAGAACGATCCGGACTCCCGGCGGATCATCGTCTCCGCCTGGAACGTGGGTGAACTTGACAAAATGGCGCTGGCGCCGTGCCACGCGTTTTTCCAGTTTTACGTGGCGGATGGCAAGCTCTCCTGCCAGCTCTACCAGCGCTCCTGCGATGTCTTCCTCGGTCTGCCGTTTAATATCGCCAGCTATGCGCTGCTGGTGCATATGATGGCGCAGCAGTGTGACCTGGAGGTAGGTGACTTCGTCTGGACCGGCGGCGATACCCATCTCTACAGCAACCACATGGAGCAGACGCACCTGCAGCTGAGCCGTGAGCCGCGCGCGCTGCCGAAGCTTGTTATTAAGCGTAAGCCTGCGTCGCTGTTTGACTACCGCTTCGACGACTTTGAGATCGAAGGCTACGATCCGCACCCCGGCATCAAAGCCCCGGTCGCTATCTGATAATCACAGCCTGCCACAGCCGGCGCGTTACTGCGCCGGTTTTTTTTCGCTTTTACCTCGTTCTGCGACCCGCCTTCCCGCTGTGATGTAACCCTCTGCAATCCACAATATTTCTCCCGTAGCGCCTCGTAAAAGCGAGCATCTCACCTCGCATGCATCACGCATCAGGCGCAAAGTACGGCCATGAAAAAAGAGCAGGGTTACACCCTTATAGAGATCACGGTAGCAACGATCGTTCTGGTGATCCTTGGCGCGTCGGGGCTGTATGGCTGGCAGAACTATCAGGCACATCAGCGTCTGTGGCAAACCGCCTGGCAGGTGCGTGACTATCTGGAACTGCTGCGGGACGACGCCAACTGGCACAACCGGGATCGCAAGGTATGGGTGAAACAAGAGAGCGGCCGCTGGTGCCTGCTGGCGTCAGCTGATGCGCAGGCAACGTGTGGTGGGAATAACCCCTTTGCGCTGCGTCCGCTCTGGCCTGAGGTGGCGCTGGTAGATATCACCCCCTCGCTCGGCTTTTACGGGCTGCGTAATACCGCATGGGCCGGACACATCACACTGCGTAGCGAGGCGGGGGAGTGGCAAATTATTGTATCGAACTGGGGGCGGATAAGAGTATGCCAGCGTACAAACAGCGGTGCATGCAGCTGACCGAAGGCGGGTTCTCGCTGCTGGAGGTACTCATCGCGATGACCATCGGCAGCGTGCTCCTGCTCAGCGCCGCTCGCTTTTTACCTGCGCTGCAAGCGGCAATGCTCCATCAAACCCGGCAGCAAGCGCTGGAAGAGGCGGTTTGGCAGCATCTCTTCACGCTGGGAAAGCATCTCCAGCGGGCTGGCTACTGCCGGGGAGAGTGCAGCGGACAGCCGCTGGTCATAGGTCGGCAGGGAGCCTGCGTGATCGTCCGGTGGGATGCCAACAGCAACGGCCGGTGGGAACACTCCCCCCTCTCGGAGGCCGAGCAGACCGGCTTTCGCTTGCAGAGCGGCGTGCTAGAGACGCGGCAGGGGGCAGAGAGCTGCGATGAGAAAGGGTGGGATAAAATCACCGATCCGGCCACGGTCAGCGTGCAGCGCTTTACGGTGGTTCGTCAGCCGCCGGGCGTTTTGGCCCCCATGCTAACGCTGACGCTGGCGGCGGCGCCCCTTAATCATCCCGAGGACGCCATTAGCGCGACGTACAGCGTGGTGGGGTACAACCTGTGAAAGGTGAAAGGGGAATATCCTCTCTGGCACTCGTGCTCCTGCTGCTGGTGTTGGGTAGCTTGATGCTTAGCGGCTTAAACCAGCGCCAGCGTACCCATACGCAGCGCATTACCAGCGAGAGTCGGGCGATGCGCGATTTGGCCGATGCTCACTCGGCGCTGGAGTGGGGACGGATGCAAATCTGGCAGAGGCAGCCTGCCGTGCAGTGCCGGGAGCATCATCGCCAGCCGTGGCGGGTCTGCTTGCGCATTTTTGCCGACCGGACGCTGGTGCTGATCGCCGCCAGCGGGAGTGAAACGCTGTGGCGCAGCGGAGCAATAGGCGAAAGCGGCGTGACGTTTTCGCCCCACGGCTGGAGCGATTTCTGTCCCCTCAAGGAGATACGCCAGTGTCAGATGCCGTAGCCCGCCAGCGGGGCTTTAGCCTGCCGGAAACGTTGCTGGCAATGGTGTTGCTGGTCATGGTTGTCACGGCGCTGACAGGGTATCATCGCGTGCTGCTGGAGGGCTTCACCGCCTGGAGCCACTATCGCTACCTGTGGCGTTACGGCTGGCAGCAGGCGCAGCCCCGGCCCGCGCCGTTACCGGCGGGCTGGCAGGTCAGCCGGGTACAGACAACGGACGCCGGATGTGTCAGCATCAGCGTAACCATCACCTCGCCGGTGGGCAGGCAGGGGAAGATGACGCGGTTATATTGCCCAGTTTATAAGTAGTCAGGAGCGTTTATGTTAAGGGTCTATCACTCCAATCGTCTGGATGTGTTGGAAGCATTGATGGAGTTTATCGTTGAGCGCGAACGGCTCGACGATCCCTTTGAGGCCGAAATGGTGCTGGTACAGAGTACCGGCATGGCGCAATGGCTACAGATGACGCTGTCGCAAAAGTTTGGCATCGCCGCCAATATCGACTTCCCGCTCCCAGCGAGCTTTATCTGGGATATGTTTGTCCGCGTGCTGCCGGACATCCCAAAAGAGAGCGCCTTTAATAAACAGAGCATGAGCTGGAAGCTGATGACCCTGCTGCCGCAGATGCTGGAGCAGGAGGCGTTCACCATGCTTCGCCACTACCTCAATGATGATGATGACAAGCGCAAGCTGTTTCAGCTCTCGTCTCGGGTGGCGGATCTCTACGATCAGTATCTGGTCTTTCGCCCGGAGTGGCTGACCCGCTGGGAAGAGGGCGGCCTGATCGACGGCCTCGGTGAAGCGCAGATCTGGCAGGCCCCGCTCTGGCGATCGCTGGTGGAGCACACCGCAGCGCTGGGGCAGCCGCACTGGCACCGCGCCAATCTCTATCAACGTTTTATCAACGTGCTGGAGTCTGCTACAACGCCGCCTGCCGGGCTGCCTTCCCGGGTGTTCATCTGCGGCATTTCGGCCCTGCCGCCAGTCTATCTCCAGGCATTGCAGGCCCTGGGTAAGCACGTGGATATTCACCTGCTGTTTACCAACCCCTGCCGCTACTACTGGGGGGATATCAAAGATCCGGCGTTTCTCTCCCGGCTCATTGCCCGCCAGCGTAAACACCACCTTGATGCTCATCCGGTGGCTCTGTTCCGTGAAGATCAGCCGGTAGAGGGCCTGTTTAATAGCGAAGGCGAACAGGAGGTGGGTAACCCGCTGCTGGCCTCATGGGGCAAGCTGGGGCGCGACTACATCTATCTGTTGGCAGGCATGGATCGCTACGACGATCTCGATGCCTTCGTTGATATTACGCCCGGTGCGCTGCTACAAAACGTGCAGTATGACATCCTGGAGCTGAAAAACAGCGCCGTCGCTGGCGTGACGGCCCAGGAGTATGAGCGCAGCGACGCCAAGCGCAGGCTGGAGCGAGAGGATCGCAGCGTGGCGGTGCACGTCTGCCACAGCCCGCAGCGCGAGGTCGAGGTGCTGCACGATCGTCTGTTGGCGATGCTGGAGGAGGATCCGAGCCTCTCCCCGCGCGACATCATTGTGATGGTGGCGGATATCGACAGCTACAGTCCCTTTATTCAGGCGGTATTTGGCAGCGCCAGCGAGGAGCGCTATCTGCCCTATGCCATCTCTGACCGCCGCGCCCGTCAGTCACATCCGGCACTACAGGCTTTTATCAGCCTGCTTTCGCTGCCGGACAGCCGCTTCCAGTCGGAGGATGTGCTGGCTCTGCTGGATGTCCCGGTGCTCGCCGCACGGTTTAATATCGACGAAGAGGGGCTGCGCTATCTCCGTCAGTGGGTCAACGAGTCCGGCGTGCGCTGGGGCATGGATGACGACAACGTGCGCGAGCTGGCGCTGCCTGCCACCGGGCAGCACACCTGGCAGTTTGGCCTGACGCGCATGCTGCTTGGCTACGCGATGGAGAGCCGTCAGGGCGAGTGGCAGTCGGTGCTGCCCTACGACGAGTCCAGCGGCCTGATTGCCGAGCTGGTGGGCCATCTGGCCTCGCTGCTGATGCAGCTCCGATTGTGGCGCAAAGGGCTGGCTCAGGATCGCCCGCTGGCCGAGTGGCTACCGGTCTGCCGCGACATGCTCAACGACTTCTTCCTGCCGGATCCCGATACCGAAGCCGCGCTGGCGCTGATTGAACAGCAGTGGCAGGCGGTGATCACCCAGGGTGTCGGTGCGCACTATGACGAGGCGGTGCCGCTCTCCCTGCTGCGCGACGAGCTGGCGCAGAGGCTCGATCAGGAGCGCATCAGCCAGCGCTTCCTCGCCGGGCCTATCAATATCTGTACTCTAATGCCGATGCGATCCATCCCCTTCAAGGTCGTTTGCCTGCTGGGGATGAACGACGGCGTCTATCCGCGCGCGCTGGCCCCGCTCGGCTTTGATTTGATGAGCCAGAAACCGATGCGCGGCGACCGTAGCCGCCGGGACGATGACCGCTACCTCTTCCTGGAGGCGCTCATCTCCGCGCAGCAGAAGCTCTACATTAGCTATATCGGGCGCTCGATTCAGGATAACAGCGAACGGTTCCCGTCGGTGCTGGTGCAGGAGCTGGTGGACTACATTGGGCAGAGCCACTATCTGCCTGGCGATGAGGCGCTCACCTGCGACGAGAGCGCGCGACGGGTGGTGGATCATATTACTCACCTGCATACGCGAATGCCGTTCGATGCAGAAAACTTTATTGCCGATGAGCTGCAAAGCTATGCCCGGGAGTGGTTGCCCGCCGCCAGCCAGCAGGGAGTGGCGCATGCCACCTTTATTCAGGAGCTGGAAGATGAGCCGCTGGAGACACTGGCGTTTGAGCAGCTACAGCGCTTCTGGGCACACCCGGTGCGGGCTTTCTTCCAGATGCGTCTGAAGGTGAACTTCCGCCCCGAGGCGAGCGATATTCCCGACGCCGAGCCGTTTATCATTGATGGCCTGGACCGCTACCAGCTTAACCAGGCGCTGCTCAACACCCTGGTAGAGGAGGAAGATGTCGAGAAACTCTTCCGCCAGTATCGTGCGGCGGGCCAGCTGCCCTACGGCGCATTTGGTGAAATTGTCTGGGAGAGCCAGCACCAGGAGATGCAGCAGCTGGCTTCGCGGGTTCACGAGCACCGCAAGCCAGCCGAGAGCATGGAGATCGAGCTTGACTGTGGCAAGGTGCACTTGACCGGCTGGCTACAGCACGTGCAGGAGGATGGCCTGCTGCGCTGGCGTCCTTCGATGCTGAAGGTCTCACAGGGGCTGCAACTTTGGCTGGAACATCTTGTCTACTGTGCCAGCGGCGGAACGGGAGAGAGTCGGCTGTTTGTCCGCAATGATAAAGCCTGGCAGTTCCCGCCACTCAAGCAGGATGAGGCCCTGATGTATCTTGAAGAGCTGGTCGAGGGCTACCGGGAGGGGATGAAAAAACCGCTGCTGCTGCTACCCGAAAGCGGGGGCGCATGGATAAAAGCCTGTTATGACGCAACAAATGATGCGATGTTAAAAGACGAGGAGACGCTCGCTAAGGCGCGAAGCAAATTCCTGCAGGCTTATGAAGGCAACATGGTGGTCAGCGGCGAGGGAGAGGACGTATGGTACCAGCGCCTGTGGCGTACCCTCGAACCTGAAAACTATGCCGAGATAGTTAAGCAGGCAGAACGTTATTTACTGCCGCTCTTTCGCTTTAGTCAGTCCTGATGAAGTGTGTAAAAATTGCGCAGTGGAAGGGCTTCCATTATGATGCGCAGCGAATCACGGACTGATTGGATATGCCGGTACTGCCGGCACTGGTTTGTTAATGATGAGGTTCGTGAATGCCCAGTAGCACCTGGTTCAAAGCGTTAGTCTTATTTGTCGCCTTCTGGGCACCGTTAAGTCAGGCAGACACCGGTTGGCAACCCGTTCAGGAAACTATTCGTAAAAGCGATAAGGACACCCGTCAGTATCAGGCTATTCGCCTCGATAACGGCATGGTGGTGCTCCTGGTTAACGATCCGCAGGCGGTGAAATCGCTCTCCGCACTGGTGGTGCCCGTTGGCTCGCTGCAGGATCCGGAGGCGCATCCCGGCCTGGCGCACTATCTTGAGCACATGACCCTGATGGGCTCTACCCACTATCCGCAGCCGGACAACCTTGCTGAATTTTTAAAGCTGCACGGCGGCAGCCACAATGCCAGCACCGCACCCTACCGTACCGCGTTCTATCTGGAAGTTGAGAACGATGCGCTGGAAGGTGCCGTGGATCGGCTGGCGGATGCCATCGCCTCGCCGCTGCTTGATAAAAAGTATGCTGAACGCGAGCGTAACGCGGTTAACGCCGAGCTGACGCTGGCCCGCTCCCGGGACGGGATGCGCATGGCACAGGTGAGCGCCGAGACCATCAACCCCGCGCATCCCGCTGCACGCTTCTCTGGCGGTAACCTGGAGACCCTGAGCGACAAGCCGGGCAGCCCGGTGCAGGAGGCGCTGCTGGCCTTCCGCGACAAATACTATTCGGCGAACCTGATGAAGGCCGTGGTCTACAGCAATCGTCCGCTGCCGGAGTTAGCCGCCATCGCGGCGAAAACCTTTGGCCGCGTGCCGAACAAAACGCTGGACCTGCCGAAAATTGACGTGCCGGTGGTGACCGATGCGCAGAAGGGGCTGATCCTCCACTATGTGCCGGTGATGCCGCGCAAGGTGGTGCGGGTTGAGTTCCGCATCGATAACAATACGCCGCAGTTCCGCAGCAAAACTGACGAGCTGATCACCTACTTGATTGGCAACCGCAGCCCGGGCACGCTCTCTGACTGGTTACAACAGCAGGGGCTTGTGGAAGGGATCCGTGCCGACTCCGATCCCATCGTTAACGGCAACAGCGGCGTACTGGCGATATCCGCAACGTTGACCGACAAAGGGCTGGCGCACCGTGATGAGGTGGTTGCGGCCATTTTTAGCTATCTCCAGCTTCTGCGTGAGAAGGGCGTGGACAAGCGCTACTTTGACGAGCTGTCCCACGTGCTGGATCTCGACTTCCGCTACCCCTCAATTACCCGGGATATGGACTACGTCGAGTGGCTGGCGGATACCATGATCCGCGTGCCGGTTGAGCACACCCTCGATGCGGTAAACATTGCCGACCAGTTTGATGCCGAGGCTGTTAAGGCGCGTCTGGCGATGATGACGCCGCAGAACGCCCGCGTCTGGTATATCAGCCCGCAGGAGCCGCACAATAAAACCGCCTATTTTGTCGATGCGCCTTATCAGGTCGATAAGATTAGCGACCAGACTTTCGCCGACTGGCAGCAGAAATCTAACGCCATCGCGCTGACGCTGCCGGAGCTGAACCCCTATATTCCGGATGATTTCACGCTGCAAAAGCCAGCGAAAAACTACACCCATCCCGAACTGATTGTGGATGATCCCACCCTGCGCGTGGTTTATATGCCGAGCCGCTATTTTGCCAGCGAGCCAAAGGCTGACGTTAGCGTTGTGCTGCGCAATCCGTTGGCGATGGACAGCGCTAAAAACCAGGTGATGTTCGCCCTGAACGACTATCTGGCAGGGATCGCCCTGGATCAGCTCAGCAACCAAGCCGCCGTTGGCGGGATTAGCTTCTCCACCAATGCCAATAACGGCCTGATGCTTAACGCCAACGGCTATACCCAGCGCCTGCCGCAGCTCTTCAGCGCGCTGCTGGCGGGCTACTTCAGCTATACGCCAACCGAGGATCAGCTGGCGCAGGCCAAGTCCTGGTATGGGCAGATGATGGACTCCGCAGAAAAGGGCAAAGCCTACGAGCAGGCGATCATGCCGGCGCAGATGCTCTCTCAGGTTCCCTACTTCCAGCGTGAAGAGCGTCGGGCCCTGCTGCCGGAGATCACCCTGAAAGAGGTGATGGCCTACCGCGATCGGCTGAAAAGCAACGCCCGTCCGGAGTTCTTAATCGTCGGCAATATGAGCGAGACGCAGGCGAAAGATCTGGCCCATCAGGTGCAGGATCAGCTTGCGGCGAAGGGAAACCAGTGGTGCCGCAATCGTGACGTACTGGTGGACAAAAAGCAGGGGATAATCTTTGAAAAAACAGGCAGCACCAGCGACTCGGCGCTGGCCGCCGTGTTTGTCCCGCCCGGCTATGACGAGTACAGCAGCTCGGCCTACAGCGCGATGCTGGGGCAAATTATCCAGCCGTGGTTCTACAACCAGCTGCGTACCGAAGAGCAGCTCGGTTATGCGGTGTTTGCCTTCCCGATGAGCGTTGGCCGCCAGTGGGGCTTAGGCTTCCTGCTTCAAAGCAGCGACAAGCAGCCGTCGGCGCTGTGGGCGCGTTACCAGGCCTTCTTCCCAACGGCAGAGGAGCGGCTGCGTAAAATGAGCACAGAGGAGTTTGCCCAGCTGCAGCAGGCGGTGATCGCTCAGGTCACTCAGGCCCCGCAAACGCTGGGTGAAGAGGCGTCACAGATCAGCAAAGATTTCGATCGGGGTAATATGCGCTTTGACTCCCGTGATAAAGTTGTCGCTGAGATTAAACAGCTGACGCCGCAGAAGCTTGCCGACTTCTTCCACCAGGCGGTGGTAGAGCCGCAGGGGATGGCGATCCTGTCCCAGGTCTCCGGCACACCGAGTGATAAATCCGGGTATGTACACCCTGAAGGCTGGAAGGTATGGGACAACGTCAGCGCGCTGCAGCGCACGCTGCCCCTGATAAGTGAGAAACAATGAGTAACCCCGCTGAGACTCTGGACCCCCTGCGCTTACCCTTACGCGGTGAGCGCCTGATTGAAGCCTCTGCGGGCACCGGGAAAACCTACACCATCGCCGCCCTCTACCTGCGCCTGCTGCTGGGCCTGGGCGGCGAGAGTGCCTTTTCGCGTCCGCTTACCGTGGAAGAGCTGCTGGTGGTGACCTTTACCGAAGCCGCCACCGAAGAGCTGCGCGGCCGTATCCGCAGCAACATTCACGAGCTACGTATCGCCTGCCTGCGTGAAAGCAGCGCCGATGCGCTCTACGCTCGCCTGCTTGATGATATTCCCGATAAGCAACAGGCGGCGAGCTGGTTGATGCTGGCCGAGCGGCAGATGGACGAGGCTGCGGTCTTTACCATCCACGGTTTCTGTCAGCGCATGCTGAGCCTCAACGCCTTTGAGTCCGGCATGCTTTTCCAGCAGCAGCTGATTGAAGATGAGTCCCTGCTGCGCGCGCAGGCCTGCGCCGATTTCTGGCGTCGCCACTGCTATCCGCTGCCTCGTGATATTGCCGAAGTGATCCACGCCTCGTGGAAGGGGCCGCTGGAGTTGCTGAACGCAATTAACCGCTATCTGCAGGGAGAGGCACCGGTAATCAAATCCCCACCGCCTGCGGATGAGACTCTGGCCTCGCGCCATGCGAAAATCATCGCCCGTATTGATGCCATCAAGCAGCAGTGGCTTGCGGCGGTAGCGGAGCTCGATCCCCTGATTGAAAACTCAGGCATTGATCGACGCAAGTTTAACAGGGGCAACCAGGGCAAGTGGATCGAGAAGATCAGCGCCTGGGCGCAGGAGGAGACCCGCGGCTATCTGCTGCCGGACGCGCTGGAGAAGTTTGCCCAGTCCTTTTTAACCTCGCGCACCAAGGCGGGCGGCGTTGTGCCGGAGCACCCGCTGTTTGTCGCCATTGAGGGGCTGCTGGCCGAGCCGCTCACCCTCAGCGATCTGGTGCTGACCACCGCTATGCGGGAGATCCGCGAGGCGGTAGCGCGGGAGAAACGCCGTCGCGGCGAGCTGGGCTTTGATGACATGCTGAGCCGTCTCGACCAGGCGCTGAACAGTGAAAACGGCGAGGCGCTGGCGACCGCGATCCGCCAGCGTTTTCCGGTCGCGATGATCGATGAGTTTCAGGATACCGATCCCCAGCAGTACCGTATTTTCCGCCGCATCTGGCGGCGGCAGCCGGATACCGCGCTGCTGCTGATTGGCGATCCCAAGCAGGCGATCTACGCCTTTCGCGGCGCGGACATCTTCACCTACATGAAAGCGCGTGGGGAAGTCAGCGCTCACTATACGCTCGATACCAACTGGCGTTCTGCTCCCGGCATGGTTAATAGCGTGAATACGCTGTTTAGCCAGATGGACAACGCCTTTATGTTCCGCGAGATCCCCTTCATGCCGGTGAAGGCAGCGGAAAGAAACCATCCCCTGCGCTTTGAGCTGCACGGTGAAACCCAGCCTGCTATGAACCTGTGGCTGATGGAGGGCGACGGCGTTGGCATCGGAGACTACCAGTCCTTTATGGCCCAGCTCTGCGCGGCGCAGATCCGCGACTGGCTGGTGGCGGGTCAGCAGGGTAACGCCCTGCTGCATGACGGCAAGCGCTCCCGGCCGGTGCAGGCCTCCGACATAACCGTACTGGTGCGTAGTCGCCACGAGGCGGCGCTGATCCGCGACGCCCTGACGCTGCTGAACATCCCTTCGGTGTACCTCTCCAACCGTGACAGCGTCTTTGAGACTCCAGAGGCGCAGGAGCTGCTGTGGCTTATCCAGGCGGTGCTGACGCCCGAGCGGGAGAGCACGCTGCGCAGCGCTCTGGCAACGGGGATGCTTGGTCTGACCGCCCAGGATATTGAACGGCTCAACAAGGATGAAGAGGCGTGGGACCAAGTGGTTGAGGAGTTTGACGGCTACCGCCAGACGTGGCAAAAGCGCGGCGTCATGCCGATGCTGCGCACCCTGATGGCCCGGCGCAATATTGCGGAGAACCTGCTGGCCACCTCCGGCGGCGAGCGGCGTTTGACCGATATTCTGCACATCAGCGAGCTGTTACAGGAGGCGGGAGCGCATACCGAGAGCGAGCATGCGTTGGTGCGCTGGCTGGCGCAGCATATCGCCGAGCCGGACAGCAACGCCGCCAGCCAGCAGCTCCGGCTGGAGAGCGACAAGCATCTGGTGCAGATCGTCACCATTCATAAAGCCAAAGGGCTGGAGTATCCGCTGGTCTGGCTGCCGTTTATCGCCAACTACCGGGCACAGGACCAGGCCTTCTATCACGACCGTACCTCCTTTGAGGCAGTGCTGGATCTTAGCCAGGCCGACGAGAGCATTGAGCTGGCCGAGGCGGAGCGGCTGGCGGAGGATCTGCGCCTGCTCTACGTGGCGCTGACGCGCTCGGTATGGCACTGTAGCCTCGGCATTGCGCCGCTGTTTCGCCGTCGCGGAGAGAAGAGCGGCGAGAGCGATTTCCACCACAGCGCACTGGGCAGGCTGATCCAGCAGGGCGAGCCGCGCGATGCCGCAGGCTTACGCCACTGCCTGGAGGCGCTGTGCAGTGACGATATCGTGCTGAGCATCCCTGGCACGCCGGATAATTCGCGCTGGGAGTACACACTCTCTCTGCCGCCGTCGCTACGCGCCCGACACATTGACCGTCCTATTCTCGACGACTGGCGGGTGACCAGCTACTCTGGCCTGCAGCAGCGTGGGCACGGCATCGCCCAGGATCTGCTCCCGCGGCTGGACGTTGACGCCGCAGGTGAACGCCAGGCGAACGAGGTACCGGCCTTAACGCCGCACGCGTTTCCACGCGGGGCGTCGCCGGGCACCTTCTTACACGGGCTATTTGAGGATATCGATTTCACCCAGCCGGTGACCGAGGAGTGGGTGAGCGAGCGCCTTCAGGCAGGCGGTTTTGACGAACAGTGGCAGCCGGTGCTGCTGGCCTGGATCAACGCCATCCTGCGTGCGCCGCTTATTGAGTCAGGTTTATCGTTAAGCCAGCTCACCGCGAAAGATAAGCAGGTAGAGATGGAGTTCTATATTCCGATTGCCCAGACCCTGACCTCAGAGAAGCTGGATGCGGCGATCCGTCGCTACGATCCGCTGTCTGCGGGCTGTTCGCCGCTGGATTTTCGCGACGTGCGCGGGATGCTAAAGGGCTTTATCGACCTGGTTTTCCGCCACAACGGCCGCTTCTACCTGCTGGACTACAAGTCTAACTGGCTGGGCGAGAGCAGCGAGGCCTATACCCGAGAGGCGATGGCGGCTGCCATGCAGTCGCACCGCTACGACTTACAGTATCAACTTTATACGCTGGCGCTACACCGCTATCTCCGCCATCGCATTGCGGATTACGATTATGAGCGCCATTTTGGCGGCGTGATCTACCTGTTCCTGCGCGGCGTTGATGCGCAAAACAGCGAGCAGGGCATCTACACCACTCGTCCGGATGTACGACTGATTAGCGAGATGGATGCCCTGTTTAGCGGTGAAGAGGCCAGTGAAGACTATCAGGAGACCGCACAGTGACGATGCAAACTCTGCTTATAGAGGCGCTGGCTCAAAAGCTGTTTCGCCCGTTGGACGTCCAGTTTGCCCTGACCGTGGCCGGACGTGACGAGCCTGCGGTAACCCTGGCGGCGGCGATACTTAGCCGCGACGCAGGGGAGGGCCACGTCTGTCTGCCTCTCTCCCGACTGGCTGCCGAGGCCGAAGATAAGAGCCATTCCCTGCTGATGGCGCTGTTTGCCGAGGCTGGTGCGCCCTGCGATTGGGCTGGGATCTTACAGCGATCCGACGCCGTCAGCGACGGCCATACCCCTGCACCGATGGTGCTGGCCGGGGAGCGCCTCTACCTTAACCGTATGTGGTGCAACGAGCTGACCGTAGCGAGTTTCTTTAGCGAGGTTAACCAGCCGCTGAGCGTTGACGAAGCCCAGCTGCGTCAGATCCTCGACGGGCTTTTCCCGCCAACGGAGGGGATCAACTGGCAGAAGGTGGCGGCAGCGGTAGCGCTGACCCGGCGGATCTCGGTGATCTCCGGCGGGCCCGGCACCGGAAAAACAACCACGGTGGCGAAGCTGCTGGCGGCGCTGGTACAGATGGCGAACGGCGGCCGCTGTCGCATCCATCTGGCGGCCCCGACCGGGAAAGCGGCGGCGCGCCTGACGGAGTCACTGGGCGCGGCCCTGCGCCAGCTGGCCTTAACCGACGATCAGAAAAAGCGCCTGCCGGTGGAGGCCAGCACGCTGCACCGCCTGCTGGGTGCCCAACCCGGCAGTCAGCGCCTGCGCTATCACGCCGGCAATCCGCTGCACCTTGATGTGTTGGTGGTGGATGAAGCATCGATGATTGACCTGCCGATGATGTCGCGGCTGATCGATGCGCTGCCCGCCCATGGACGGGTGATTTTCTTAGGCGACCGCGATCAGCTGGCCTCGGTAGAGGCGGGGGCGGTGCTGGGAGATATCTGCGCGTGGGTTAACGCGGGCTTTACCCCGGCGCGGGCCGAGCAGCTTGCCCGTCTGACGGGCATGGCGGTTCCCTGCGGTGAGCCGGGCGGGGCAGGCGCATTGCGCGACAGCCTCTGCCTGCTGCAAACCAGCTACCGCTTCGGCAGCGACTCCGGCATTGGCCAGCTGGCGGCGGCGGTAAACCGGGGCGATAAAAAAAGTACCCGCTCGGTGTTTAACCAGGGCTTTAGCGACATTGAGCACAAGCCTCTCCAGGCGCGTGACGACTACCAGGCATTGCTAGACGATGCGCTGGCGGGCTACGCGCGCTATTTGCAGCTGGTGCGGGATGAGGCGGAGCCAAAGGCGATCCTCGCGGCATTCAGCGAGTACCAGCTGCTCTGCGCCCTGCGCGAGGGACCGTTTGGCGTAGCAGGCCTCAACGAGCGGCTGGAGCAGACCCTGGCGAACCAGCGGCGTATCAGCCGGACGCCACACTCGCGCTGGTTTGATGGACGCCCGGTGATGATCTCCCGCAACGACAGCGCGCTGGGGCTGTTTAACGGCGATATCGGCGTGGCGCTGAACCGGGGGCAGGGGACGCGCGTCTGGTTCCCGCTGCCGGACGGCAGCATCAAATCAGTGCAGCCCAGCCGTCTGCCGGAGCACGAAACGGCCTGGGCAATGACGGTGCATAAATCACAGGGCTCGGAGTTTGACCACGCTGCGCTGATCCTGCCGGGGCAGATGGTGCCGGTGGTGACTCGGGAGCTGGTCTATACCGCTATCACCCGCGCCCGCCGTCGGCTGTCGCTCTATGCCGACGAGCGTATTCTGGTGCAGGCTATTGCCACCCGTACCGAACGACGCAGCGGCCTTGGCGATATTTTTGCGCAGGTCAAATAGCGAGATCCCTACCCGGTCGGGTAGGGAAGGGCGTGCTTAGGTAAGATCGGCCATCAGCACCTTTGAGCGGCGCTGATAGTTGTACATCTCTTTCTTGCTCTCCGGCAGCAGGTCGATATCCACCGGCGTAAAGCCGCGCTCCTGGAACCAGTGGATGCTGCGGGTGGTCAGCACAAACAGCTTGCTAAGGCCCATCTGCCGCGCCTGAAGGGCAACGCGCTCCAGCAGGGCTTCCCCCCGCGACGAGCTGCGGTAGTCCGGGTGCACCGCCACGCAGGCCATCTCGCCAATCTTCTCTTCCGGGAACGGATAGAGCGCCGCGCAGGCGATGGTCAGGTTGTCGCGCTGAATAATCGTGAACTTGTCGATCTCCATCTCCAGCTGCTCGCGGGAGCGCCGCACAAGAATACCCTGCTGCTCCAGGGGACGGATCAGCTCCAGAATGCCGCCGATGTCGTTGATGGTGGCGCGGCGGATCTGCTCGGCGCTCTCCATTACGATCTGCGTCCCGATACCATCGCGGGAGAAAAGCTCCTGCAACAGCGCGCCATCCTCCTGATAGCTAATGAGATGGCTGCGGCGCACGCCGCTGCGGCAGGCCTTCACCGCGCCGCGCAGGAAGCGTACCGTGCCGGAGTGGTAGTCCTGCCGCCTTTCCAGCTCTTCAACCCGCGCCTGAGCCTCGTTGGGGAACAGCTCCGAGACGATATTGCCCTCGTCGTTGATCACCCCCTGCGAGGAGCAGAAGCCGATCATCTTCTCCGCCTTCAGCTTGATCGCGAGCTGGGTAGCGACCTCTTCCGAGGTGAGGTTAAAGCTCTCTCCCGTTACTGAGACCGCCACCGGCCCCAGCAGCACGATCGCGCCGCCGTCGAGCTGGCGGTGGATCGCCTCTTCATCAATGCGGCGAATACGCCCACTGTGGCAGTAGTCGACGCCGTCATCGACGCCCAGCGGCTGAGCAATGATAAAGTTGCCGCTGACCACGTTGATATGCGCCCCCTGCAGCGGCGTATTGTTGAGGCTCATAGAGAGACGGGCGGTGATATCCAGCTGTAACAGCCCCGCCGCCTGCTTGACCAGCTCCAGGGTTTTCGCATCGGTCACGCGGGTATGCTTGTGATAGATAGGCTCGTGGTGGTGCTCCGCCAGATTGGCATCGATCTGTGGCCGTGCGCCATAGACCACCACCAGGCGAATGCCGAGGCTGTGCAGCAGCCCGATGTCGTTGACGATGCTGGAAAAGTTCTCATGCTCGATGGCTTCACCGCCCAGCATGATGACAAAGGTTTTCCCCCGATGGGCATTAATATAGGGAACAGAGTGGCGGAATCCCTGCACCAGTTCGGTTCGACGCTCCTTCACCACGGCACAACCCTCATTGCATGTTTATTCGTAATTTATGTATTTTTATTCTTTTATTGCCGTGGGCGCAAGTCAAAATTTCACCGGGGTGTGAGAAAAATCTTCACATTGTCACCGCCGTTAAAACAATGTTTACCCTTTTGTTGATGACAGTTTATGCATCATTCGTTAAAGTTTTTCGTCAAGCAGGCCGTTTTAATAATAAATGTCATAATTTTTGCTCGGGAGAGGCATGTCAGGATCCAACTCAGCTCTTAGCCGTCGCCGGCTGTTGCAAGGCGCTGGCGCTCTGTGGTTGCTTAGCGTAAGCAAGGCAGGTTTAGCCGCGGTAAGTCAGATTATTGCCGTACGCGTCTGGCCCGCATCGACCTATACGCGCATTACCGTGGAGTCAAACCGGGTGCTGAAGTACCGTCAGTTCGCCTTAAGCAACCCTGAACGGCTGGTAGTGGATATCGAAGGGGTGAATCTTAATTCGGTCCTGAAGGGGATGGGGACACAGATCCACGACAGCGATCCCTTTATCAAATCTGCCCGCGTGGGGCAGTTCGATCCCAACACCGTACGCATGGTGTTTGAACTTAAGCAGAACGTCACGCCGCACCTCTTCTCGCTGGCACCGGTAGCTGAGTTTAAAGAGCGTCTGGTGATGGATCTCTACCCGGTTAACGGGCAGAACGAGCAGGATCCGCTCCTGGCGCTGCTGGAAGATTACAACAAAGGGAGCCTGGAGAAGCAGGTTCCGCCTGCCCAGAGCGGGCCGAAGCCGGGCAAAGCCGGGCGCGACCGTCCGGTGGTGATCATGCTCGATCCCGGTCACGGGGGCGAGGATCCCGGGGCGATCGGCAAATACAAAACCCGTGAAAAAGACGTGGTGCTGCAAATTGCCCGCCGCCTGCGCGCGCTGATTGATAAAGAGGCCAACATGAAGGCCTATATGACGCGCAACGAAGATGTCTTTATTCCGCTGAAGGTGCGGGTCGCTAAGGCGCAGAAGCAGCGCGCCGATCTCTTTGTCTCTATCCACGCCGATGCCTTTAC
The DNA here is from genome assembly GCF_019880405.1 of Enterobacter sp. C2. Lineage (NCBI taxonomy): Bacteria > Pseudomonadati > Pseudomonadota > Gammaproteobacteria > Enterobacterales > Enterobacteriaceae > Enterobacter > Enterobacter sp. C2. The sequence continues at coordinate 3,430,351 of NZ_CP082269.1, read as the reverse complement.
CAGCCGGGCCGCTCGCGGTTCGTCAGTCTTTGCACTGTCAACGAAAGGGGCCACCAGTACGGCGGCAAAATACCTCGCCAAGACGCAGAATGCCGCCGACCTGATCGGTGGCGTAAGCAAGAGCGGCGATCAGTATCTGGACCACACCCTGTTTGATATGGTGCAGTCCCTGACCATCAACGACAGCCTGAAGTTTGGCAAAGAGGTGCTAAACCGCCTTGGACACGTCAACAAGCTGCATAAAAACCGGGTCGACCAGGCAGGCTTTGCGGTGTTGAAAGCGCCGGATATTCCATCAATTCTGGTAGAGACGGCGTTTATCAGTAACGTGGAAGAGGAGCGCAAGCTCAGAACCGCAGCGTTTCAGCAGGAGGTCGCGGAGTCGATTCTGGCTGGGATCAAGGCGTACTTTGCTGATGGTGTGACGTTGGCCCGCAGGGGCTAACGTTTTTGCCGGGAGGGTTTGCCGGGAGACAGATACAAAAAAACACCCGGAAGGGTGTTTATTGTTGAAGTGGTTGCGGGGGCCGGATTTGAACCGACGACCTTCGGGTTATGAGCCCGACGAGCTACCAGGCTGCTCCACCCCGCGTCCGAGTCTTCTACTTCATATTTTTACTACACAGTACAGTGTTGGTTGCGGGGGCCGGATTTGAACCGACGACCTTCGGGTTATGAGCCCGACGAGCTACCAGGCTGCTCCACCCCGCGTCCGTCTCTGCTTACTCAGCAGGTTTCTTTCTTTCTTTCACACTGTATTGGTTGCGGGGGCCGGATTTGAACCGACGACCTTCGGGTTATGAGCCCGACGAGCTACCAGGCTGCTCCACCCCGCGTCCGTGGAAGCGCACTATACTCCGCTCGCTCTTTGACGCAACCCTTTTTCGAGAAAATTGTTAAATTATGAAAGCATCTGCATAAAAAAGGCACATTATGCGCGTTTTTTGAGCGTAATTGCCGTTAAGTCCCGTATTTCGCATTTCATTAGCGAAACTGGTTTGTTATCTTCATCACGCCCCCTGGTTAACCAAAAAGATGAGAGACAATGAAAGGACGTTGGTTGAAGTATCTCCTCACGGGCGCAGCGCTGGCTTTGCTTGCCGCCTGCTCCTCGAAACCGACCGATCGCGGTCAGCAGTATGAAGACGGGAAATTAACCCAGCCTTTCACCCTGGTAAACCAGCCGGATGCGGTAGGTGCGCCGATTAACGGCGGCGACTTTGCCCAGCAGGTAGGCCAGATCCGCAGCGCTTCGCCGCGCCTCTATGGCAACCAGAGCGCCGTCTACAGTGCGGTGCAGGAGTGGCTGCGCGCCGGGGGCGATACCCGCACTATGCGCCAGTACGGCATTGACGCCTGGCAGATGAATGGCACCGATAACTACGGCAACGTTCAGTTTACCGGCTACTACACCCCGGTCGTACAGGCCCGCCATACCCGTCAGGGCGAGTTCCAGTATCCTATCTACCGCATGCCGCCTAAACGCGGCCGCCTGCCGTCCCGGGCAGAGATCTACGCGGGCGCGCTCAGCGAAAACTATGTCCTGGCCTACAGCAACTCGCTGATGGACAACTTTATTATGGACGTGCAGGGCAGCGGCTATATCGATTTCGGCGATGGCAGCCCGCTTAACTTCTTTAGCTACGGCGGTAAAAACGGCCATGCCTACCGCAGCATCGGTAAAGTGCTGATCGATCGTGGGGAAGTGAAGCGCGAGGATATGTCGATGCAGGCGATCCGCCACTGGGGCGAAACCCACAGCCCGGCCGAAGTGCAGGAGCTGCTGGAGCAGAACCCTTCATTCGTCTTCTTTAAACCGCAGTCCTATGCGCCAGTGAAAGGGGCCAGCGCCGTGCCGCTGATTGGCCGCGCCTCGGTGGCCTCAGACCGCAGCATTATCCCGGCCGGAACTACCCTGCTGGCGGAAGTTCCGCTGCTGGATAACAACGGCAAGTTCAACGGTCAGTATGAGCTGCGCCTGATGGTAGCCCTCGACGTGGGTGGCGCGATTAAGGGTCAGCACTTTGATATCTATCAGGGGATTGGCCCTGAGGCCGGGCACCGTGCCGGATGGTATAACCACTACGGCCGCGTATGGGTCCTGAAAAACGCGCCGGGGGCAGGAACCGGTAACGTCTTTAGCGGCTGAGTATGCTAATCTGCGCGCCCAATTTAACTATCTGAGGTCTTATGTCTGTGGTAATCAGCGATGCCTGGCGTCAGCGTTTTGGCGGCACGGCGCGGTTATACGGTGAAGATGCGCTGGCGCTGTTTGCCAGCGCGCATATCTGCGTGGTCGGCATTGGCGGCGTTGGCTCCTGGGCGGCGGAGGCGCTGGCCCGCACCGGGATCGGCGCTATTACGCTGATTGATATGGACGACGTCTGCGTGACCAACACCAACCGGCAGATCCATGCCCTGCGCGACAGCGTTGGGCTGGCCAAGGCCGAGGTGATGGCGGAGCGCATTCGCCAGATCAACCCTGAGTGCCTGGTGACGGTGGTGGACGACTTCGTGACCGCCGACAACGTGGCGACCCTGCTGAACAGGGACTTCACCTACGTCATTGACGCGATCGACAGCGTGCGCCCCAAGGCGGCGCTGATTGCGTACTGCCGCCGGTATAAAATTCCGCTGGTTACCACCGGCGGCGCGGGCGGGCAGATCGATCCGACGCAGATTCAGGTCAGCGATCTGGCGAAGACGATTCAGGATCCGCTGGCGGCCAAGCTGCGCGAACGGCTGAAAAGCGATTTTGGCGTGGTGAAAAATAGCAAGGGCAAACTGAGCGTGGACTGTGTCTTCTCTACCGAAGCGCTGGTCTATCCGCAGGCGGACGGCTCGGTCTGTGCCATGAAGAGCACCGCAGAGGGGCCGAAACGGATGGACTGTGCCTCCGGCTTCGGCGCAGCCACCATGGTCACCGCCACCTTTGGTTTTGTGGCGGTCTCCCACGCGCTGAAGAAGATGATGGCTAAAGCAGCCCGCTCCGCATAGTTTTCGTAGGCCCGGTAAGCGTAGCGCCACCGGGCGTTTTTACCCCTGACGCGCCGCCTCAATTACCGCCTCGCTCAGCGCCGTCAGGCCCTGCGTACGCGAGGCGCTCAGTTGCGCGCGCAGGCCAAGCTCATCAAACAGCGCCAGCGGATCGCCCGCCAGCAGCGCGTCGGCACTTTTTCCTTCGACGGCGGTCAGCAGCACCGCCAGCAGGCCGCGCACAATGCGCCCCTCACTGTCGCCAAAAAAGTGCATTTTTCCCGTTGCCGTGCGCGTATGACCAAGCCAGACCCGATTTTCACAGCCGGGGATCTCCCGGGCCTGCGCCTTCAGCTCCTCCGACAGGGGCGGCAGCTGCTTACCGAGCATAATCAGCTGGCGATACTTCTCCTCCCACTGGGTCAGCGGGCCAAAGGTCTTTTTCAGCGTCTCTTCGGTGACGGCGGTGCCAAACGGGTGTCCGGCAAAAGCAGGGCTAGTCATTAATCCACCAGTATCTCAAGGGCGCGATCGACGGCATTAACCAGCGCGTCGACGTCAGCTTTCGTGTTGTAGGGGGCAAACGAGGCGCGCAGCGTCCCGCTCACGCCGAGGGCTGCCAACAGCGGCTGAGCGCAGTGCTGCCCGGCACGCAGGGCGATCCCGGACTCCGCCAGCAGGGTGACCATATCGCTGTGGTGAACACCGGCGAAATCAAACGCCAGCAGGCTGGAGTCCTGACAGCGGAACGAGCGGAAGCCCGGACGCTGGGCCAGCGCCTCTTCGGCCAGCGTCGCCAGGCCACGACTGTAGCTCTCGGCCTGCACGATATCAAACCCCTCCAGCCACTCCAGCGCGGCACAGAGGCCAATCACGCCAGCAACGTTGGGGGTACCCGCCTCCAGACGATAAGGCACAGGCTGCGTGGTAAAACCGTCGAAGGTCACTTCGGCGATCATCTTGCCGCCGCCCAGCCAGGGTGACATCTCATCCAGCAGACTGGCTTTACCGTAGAGCACGCCGATACCGGTGGGGCCATACAGCTTATGGCCAGAGAAGGCGTAGAAATCTATCCCCAGTTTCTGCACGTCGGCGGGAAAGTGCACCGCGCCCTGTGCGCCGTCGACCACTACTACCATGCCTGCGCCGTGGGCCCAGGCGATAGCGCGGGCCAGATCCGGACAACCGCCGGTGACATTAGACATCTGCCCGAGGGCGAGAATGCGGCTGCGCGGGGTGATCAGCTCTTCAAGCTGCTCAACGTCCGGTACGCCGTTGGCCGCCAGCGGCAGCTTAACGATGCGTGCCCCGGTCTGCTCTGCCACCATCAGCCACGGCACCAGGTTAGCATGGTGCTCGGCCACGCTGACGATGATCTCATCTCCCGCCTTCAAACGCGGGCGGGCGTAGCACTGGGCGACCATATTGATGGCTTCGGTGGTGCCACGCGTCCAGACGATATTCTTGCCGGAGGGGGCATTAAGCAGGGCCGCAACGCGATCCCGCGCCGCTTCATAGCGGGCCGTTAGCCGCTGGGCCTCGGCAAACTGGCTGCGGTGGACGTTGCCCGCGCTCAGGCTGTAGAACTGCTGCGTCGCGTCGATCACCGCCTGAGGCTTCAGCGCCGTGGCGGCAGAGTCCAGGTAGATACCGGCATCGGCGAGCGCCGGGAACTGGGCGCGAAACTGCGCAGGATTAAAAGCGTTCATAGAATTCCTCATATCAATATAAGGATCGTCGCGCAATTTTCACCAATGTACAAGCAAAGTGCTAACCATCGGAATTATCTGTTTATCCTGGCGAATTTACGTAAGCCGATTATGCTGATAAGTGTTAGGTGTCGATTGAAGCCTGTTAAGAAAAACGGTTTGAATAGCATTTATTGCTAAAAGGAGAAGAAGATGAAAAAGACTGCCGCAATTATCTCTGCTTGTACACTGGCTTTTGCCCTGAGCGCCTGTTCCGGTCCGAACTATGTGATGCACACCAACGATGGTCGTACTATCGTTTCCGACGGTAAGCCGAAAACTGATGACCAGACCGGGATGATTTCGTATAAAGATGCGAACGGTAACAAACAGCAGATTAACCGCAGCGACGTGAAAGAGATGGTCGCGCTGGAGAAATAATCTCGGGTTAACCTACTGAAATTTAAGCTACTAAAAATAGCCTAAAAAAAAGCACCGCAATTCGCGGTGCTACATTAATCACTATGGACAGACAGGGTAAATGTACAGGAAGTGAAATAGGGTAGCGTTGCTACCGTGGTCTGAATCGCAGACCAAATGCAAACACAACAACACAACATCACAACCGTAAGCCAAAAGCCCATCAGAACACGCATTCCAAAAAAAGCTTTTCGTTCCGGCTCAGGAAGTGCCGCCACTATAGGTATTTGCTGGTAGTTCCTCAACGGACAATTTATAATGGCTCAGATAAAAAAAACTAATAGGTAACGTGTTGTTTCCTGTTTGTTAAAATGATTTAACACCTAAGCCAAATAACCCATGTCTAAGCGATTACCGCCCTTAAATGCATTACGTGTTTTTGATGCTGCCGCCCGCCATTTAAGTTTTACTCGCGCCGCCGATGAGCTTTTTGTGACGCAGGCCGCAGTAAGCCACCAGATCAAGTCTCTTGAGGATTTTCTTGGGCTCAAGCTGTTCCGCCGCCGCAACCGATCCTTGCTGTTAACGGAGGAGGGGCAGAGCTATTTTCAGGATATCAAAGAGATCTTTTCTCAGCTCACCGAGGCCACGCGCAAGCTACAGTCGCGCAGCGCAAAAGGGGCGTTAACCGTCAGTTTATTGCCCAGCTTTGCTATTCAGTGGCTGGTGCCAAGACTCTCTAGCTTTAACTCAGCTTATCCGGGAATCGACGTCCGTATCCAGGCCGTAGACCGCGAGGTCGACAAGCTGGCGGACGACGTCGACGTAGCCATTTTTTACGGTCGCGGTAACTGGCCAGGCTTGCGTGTTGAAAAATTATACGCAGAATATCTGCTGCCGGTCTGCTCACCGCTGCTGCTCACCGGCGACAAACCGATAAAAACGCCGGAGGATCTGGCCAAGCATACGCTGCTGCATGATGCCTCTCGCCGCGACTGGCAGACCTATACTCGTCAGTTGGGCCTGAATCTTAACGTGCAGCAGGGTCCCATCTTCAGCCACAGCGCCATGGTGCTGCAGGCGGCGATCCACGGTCAGGGCGTTGCGCTGGCAAATAACGTGATGGCCCAGTCAGAGATCGAAGCGGGTCGCCTGGCTTGCCCATTTAACGACGTGCTGGTCAGTAAAAACGCCTTTTATCTGGTTTGTCATGACAGTCAGGCAGAACTGGGTAAAATAGCCGCCTTCCGCCAGTGGATCCTGGCCAAAGCGGCAGCCGAGCAAGAAAAATTTCGCTTTCGCTATGAGCAATAACATATATAGACGCGCGGTTAGCGCATGACTTTAGGGTAAGACTATGACCAGCCGATTTATGCTGATTTTTGCCGCTATCAGCGGTTTTATTTTTGTGGCCCTGGGGGCGTTTGGCGCACACGTATTAAGTAAGTCGTTAGGCGCTGCCGAGATGGGCTGGATCCAGACTGGTCTTGAGTACCAGGCGTTTCATACCCTGGCGGTCTTTGGCCTGGCGGTGGCGATGCAGCGTCGAATCAGCATCTGGTTCTACTGGAGCAGCGTCTTTCTGGCGCTGGGTACGGTTCTCTTCAGCGGGAGCCTTTACTGCCTCGCGCTGTCGCATCTGCGCCTGTGGGCGTTTGTCACCCCGGTCGGCGGCGTCAGCTTCCTTACCGGCTGGGTATTAATGTTAATTGGCGCAATTCGTCTGAAACGTAAAGGCCCTGGTCATGAATAAGCTTGTACTACTGTGTCGCCCTGGATTTGAAAAAGAGTGCGCCGCAGAGATTACCGATAAGGCCGGGCGGCTGAACGTGTTTGGTTTTGCCCGCGTTAAAGATAACGCTGGCTATGTGATTTTTGAGTGCTATCAGGCTGAAGAGGCCGATAAGCTGGCGCGCGAGCTGCCGTTCAGCTCGCTGATTTTTGTCCGCCAGATGTTCGTGGTGGGTGAACTGCTTCAGGATCTGCCGCCGGAGGATCGCATTACGCCGATCGTCGGCATGCTGCAGGGCGTGGTCGAAAAAGGCGGCGAGCTGCGCGTTGAGGTGGCCGACACCAACGAAAGCAAAGAGCTGATGAAGTTCTGCCGCAAGTTCACCGTGCCGCTGCGCGCTGCGCTGCGTGAGGCGAAGATCCTCACCAGCTACGAAACCGCCAAGCGTCCGGTGGTGCATGTCTTCTTTATCGCACCTGGCTGCTGCTACACCGGCTACTCCTACTCCGACAATAACTCGCCGTTCTACATGGGTATCCCGCGCCTGAAGTTCCCGTCCGATGCGCCGAGCCGATCTACGCTGAAGCTGGAGGAGGCGTTCCACGTCTTTATCCCGGCGGACGAGTGGGATGAGCGCCTGGCGAACGGCATGCATGCGGTCGATCTGGGCGCTTGCCCCGGCGGCTGGACCTATCAGCTAGTGAAGCGCAACATGTGGGTCGCGTCGGTGGATAACGGCCCGATGGCGCAGAGCCTGATGGATACCGGGCAGGTGACCTGGCTGCGGGAAGATGGTTTCAGATATCGCCCAACGCGCAGCAACATTACCTGGATGGTGTGCGATATGGTAGAGAAGCCAGCGAAAGTTGCTGCCCTGATGGCACAATGGCTGGTTAACGGCTGGTGCCGGGAAACCATCTTTAACCTTAAGCTGCCGATGAAAAAACGCTATGAGGAGGTCTCGAACAACCTCGCGTACATTCAGCAGCAGCTGGAGGAGAACGGTATCAACGCGCAGATCCAGGCCCGTCAGCTCTACCACGATCGCGAAGAGGTGACGGTGCACGTCCGTCGCTGGTGGGCTGCCGTGGGTGGCCGTCGCGACGAGCGTTAAGCTATTGGTTTTGTAGGCCCGGTAAGCGCAGCGCCACCGGGCGGTTACAATAACCTTAGCTGCTGTAAATTGCCGTCGAGGTGCAGATCTGTCTGTAGCTTTGCCACCTCGCGGCAGATAAACGCCATCTCCCGGTGCGCCTCAAGCTTGCCGCGCCACTTCTCCGGCACCTCGTTCAGATGAGCATAGATCCCTTCCAGAGTTGCAAACTGTGCCAGCAGCTGAGCGGCGCTCTTCTGGCCAATCCCCGGCACGCCAGGAATTTTCGAGCTGCTGATGCCTGCCAGTCCCCAGAAATCCGTTAACTGCTCCGGCAAGACGCCAAACTCGCCTGCGATAAAGGGTGCATCCAGCCAGCGCTTCTGGAAGTAGTCGCGAATGCGTAGGGTGGGGGAGAGAAGCTGGCAGTAGCCTTTATCGGTTGAGACGATGGTCGCCTGATGTCCCGCCTGGGCCACCTTTACTGCCAGCGTGGCGGCAAGATCGTCCGCCTCGTTGCCTTCGGAGATCCAGCAGCGTACGCCGCGCTGTTCAAACGCGGCGCGCAGAGCCGGCATTTCGCCGTGCAGGGTATCGGGCATCGGCGGGCGACCCGCTTTATAGTCCGGCAGCTTCTGGTGTCGCCAGCCGCTGTTGCGGGCCTCATCGTCAAACACTGCGACCGCATGGGTCGGCTGGCTGTGAACAATCAGCTGCCCCAGCGCGTGCGTACAGGCTTCCACGCAGGGTGAGCCCTGGACGGCATGAATACGGCGAATAAGGTTAAGTGCATCAACGATAAGCAGATGAACGGCCACGCGAGCCTCCCGGCAATGACAGACCGGCTAAGGTTATCATTGACGGGAGGCGGAGACCATTCATCGCTCAGGGGATCAATCGCAGGCGACGATTTTCATTGCCAGCCCACCACGAGAGGTCTCGCGGTATTTGGCGTTCATGTCCTTACCGGTTTCGTACATGGTTTCGATCACCTTATCGAGGCAGACGCGCGGCTCGCTGGTACGACGCAGAGCCATTCGCGCGGCATTCACCGCTTTGACAGAGGCGATGGCGTTACGCTCGATGCAGGGAACCTGTACCTGACCGGCAACCGGATCGCAGGTCAGACCCAGGTTATGTTCCATGCCGATTTCCGCTGCGATGCAGACCTGCGTCGGGCTACCGCCCAGCAGCTCGGTCAGTCCGGCAGCCGCCATTGAGCAGGCGACGCCGACTTCACCCTGACAGCCCACCTCCGCCCCGGAGATAGAGGCATTCATCTTATAGAGCGAGCCGATGGCGCTACACACCAGCAGGTAGCGCGCCAGCGAGTTAGCATTCACTTCGCGGATGAACTTGTCATAGTAAGCCAGCACGGCGGGAACGATACCGCATGCGCCGTTGGTTGGTGCGGTTACTACCCGCCCGCCAGCAGCGTTCTCTTCGTTTACCGCCAGGGCAAACATGTTGATCCAGTCGACTACCGCCATCGGATCGGTGGTGGTTTTATCGCTGCTTACCAGCATCCGGCGCAGCGCTGCCGCCCGACGCGGAACCCGTAGCTTGCCCGGCAGCGCCCCTTCAGTGGTGATCCCGCGCTCGATACCGACGCGCATGACCGCCCAGACGCTGGCGAAGTGCTGCTCCAAAGCCGCTTTGCTGTGCAGGGCCAGCTCATTCTCCATCATCAGCCCGGAGAGCGACAGGCCGGTCTGCTGACAGTGGCGCTGCAGATCGGCTGCGTTCTTATAGGGATAGGGCACGGCAACCGGCGAGTCGCTGGTTTGGCCGAAGTGCGCCTCATCAACGATAAACCCGCCGCCAATAGAGTAGTAGGTCTGGCTGTAAAGCAGCTTATCGCCTGCCAGGGCGCTGATACGCATCCCGTTTTCATGCAGAGAGAGGTTGTCAGCATGGAAGTTCATGCTCTGCTCAAGGGGGAAATCGACCTCATGCTGACCGTTCGCCAGCGGCAGACGGCCTCGGGCGCTGACATCGGCAATAAATGCCGGGATGGCATCGATGTCGACGCTGTCCGGCAGGTTGCCTGCGAGGCCCATAATAATGGCTATATCAGTGTGGTGGCCTTTACCGGTAAGCGACAGCGAGCCATATACATCAACCACGACGCGGGTGGTATCGGTAAGGATCCCGCGCGCTACGAGGTCATCGGTGAACTGCTTTCCGGCTTTCATTGGCCCGACGGTGTGCGAGCTGGAGGGGCCAATACCAATTTTAAAGATATCGAATACGCTGATCATAATGCATTGTCCATGGCGTAGAGCTGGGTTCGCCGCCCGGGTGGGCGGCGAGGGGGGATAACTTAAGCAGCGAAGAGGTGATACAGCGAGTAGAAGATCGCAGAGATAGCGATCAGGCCCATCACCACAACAAACGCGTTGCTGATGTGGCCGCTGTATTTACGCATCGCCGGGACTTTCTGGATGGCGTACATCGGCATCAGGAACAGGATCATGGCGATAATCGGGCCGCCCAGGGTTTCGATCAGGCCGAGGATGCTCGGGTTCAGCGTCGCAACCAGCCAGGTGGTCAGCAGCATGAAGATCGCCGTGATGCGGTTCAGCTTGCCGATCTCCATGGTTTTGCCTTTGCCGCGCAGAGACTTAATGATCATGCCGTTAAAGCCTTCGCGCGCGCCCAGGTAGTGGCCGAGGAAGGATTTGGTGATTGCGACCATGGCGATAATCGGTGCCATCCACTCAATGACCGGGGCATGGAAGTGGTTAGCCAGGTAGGAGAGGATAGAGATGTTCTGCTCTTTCGCCGCAATCAGATCGGCCGGGGCCAGGCTCAGCACGCAGCTGAAGACAAAGAACATCACCGTCAGCACCATCATGATGTGGGCATAGGAGAGAATGCGGGAGCATTTTTTCTCTGCACCATCGCCGTACTCTTCGCGTTTAGCAACGGCGAAGGAGGAGATGATCGGCGAGTGGTTAAAGGAGAAGACCATCACCGGGATCGCCAGCCACAGGGTCATCCACAGGCCTTGTCCGGTATTAGCGGCAGCATCAAAGGAGAGCGTCTCCAGCGCCGCGCCGTTCCACTGCGGGATCAGGTAGAGCGCCAGCAGCATCAGGGCAATCACAAACGGGAACACCAGGATGCTCATCGCCTTAACGATCATCTTCTCGCCGAAGCGCACGATGGTCATCATGCCGACGATCAGGATCAGGGACAGCACGACGCGCGGCGGCGAAACCATGCCCAGCTGGTGGGTCAGGAAGCTGTCGACGGTGTTGGTGATCGCTACGCTGTAAACCAGCAGGATCGGGTAGATAGCAAAGAAGTAGAGCAGGGTGATGACCTTACCGGCACCGACGCCAAAATGCTCTTCCACTACTTCGGTGATGTCTTCGCCAGGATTTTTCCCGGACAGCACGAAGCGGGTCAGGCCGCGGTGGGCAAAAAAGGTCATCGGGAAGGCGATAATCGCCATGATGATCAAGGGGATCATGCCGCCGACGCCGGCGTTAATCGGCAGGAACAGGACGCCTGCGCCAATTGCCGTGCCATACAGGCCCAGCATCCACATGGTATCGCTCTTACGCCATGTGCTTCGCGTTGCCTGCGAAGCAATGGTGCTGGTTTGCGTGGTTTCCATTTCAATCTCCATTTACTTTAAAAGCTAAATATCAGGCGCTTAGTCAAATCCGATGAAAAAGCGCCCAACGGTAATATTAAATTGGGTTAAGTAACGTATTGGGATTATTTTTCTCCGTTACATTTTGCGGCGGAACGATACATTTTAGTTATCACTCTGACAGTGATCGCGATCTCAATTGCAATAATCCACTTTCTATGTGGATGTATTTAGGCCAACACGCTGCCAAAAATGCCCACGGGGAGATTTATGGTGGCGAAGGCTACCATTGCCAGGATTTGCGATCAAAGCGATAGACGTGAAATACGATAATCACCCGGTAAAAGGCGCAGATGGCAGCGTTTTATCAGATTTAAGCAAAACTTTACTAGATAAATAACGGGGGGTATTTGCTAAGCAATCGATTGCTTTTGTGCGCGGTAGGCTAGAACTATAAGTTTAATGTATGTATTGAGGGGGCCGGGTAAGCAGAGTGCCACCCGGCAGGTCAGGAAAAATCAGGCACAGATTTCGTAGCAGGGGATATAGGCCGATCCAGGTAGCTTCATGCGGTGCTGGGCCACAAAGCCCTGGAGCAGATCGTCCATCCGGCGCATCATTGCGCGGTCGCCGTGGATTTTGTATGGGCCGTCAGCTTCGATGGCGCGAATACCCACCTCTTTGACGTTGCCCGCCACGATCCCTGAGAAGGCGCGACGCAGGTCCGCCGCCAGCACCTCCACCGGCCGATCCGGGTAGAGCTGAAGGTTAGCCATGTTCTCATGGGTCGGCTCGAACGGCATCTGCAGATCCGGCGCGATGCGGATAGACCAGTTGAAGCTGTAGGCGTCTCCGGTATTGCGGCGGTGCTCTTTCACCAGCGGCATCGCTTTTTTCATCTGGCGAGCCACTTCCGGCGCATCGTCAATAATGATGCGGTAGTAGCGGCGGGCCGATTCACCGAGCGTATGGGTAATAAACTCGTCCAGCACGCGGAAGTAGTCTGCGCTCTGTTTTGGCCCGGTGAGGATCAGCGGCAGCACCTGATGCTGGTTAGCCGGGTTCATCAGAATGCCAAGCAGGTAGAGCAGCTCCTCCGCCGTTCCCACGCCGCCCGGGAAGATGATGATCCCGTGGGCGATGCGTACGAAAGCCTCCAGACGCTTCTCGATGTCCGGCATGATCACCAGCTCATTGACCAGCGGGTTGGGCGGCTCGGCGGCAATAATGGACGGCTCGGTCATGCCGATAAAGCGTCCCTCTTTATAGCGCTGCTGGGCATGGCCCACCGCTGCACCTTTCATCGGGGCTTCCATGGCACCTGGGCCACAGCCGGTGCAGATATTCAGCTCGCGCAGGCCCAGTTGGGTGCCGACGCGGCGCGCGTAGAGGTACTCGGTTTCATTGATCGAGTGGCCGCCCCAGCACACCACCATATTAGGCGCTTCGCCTACGTGCAGCGCGCGGGCGTTACGCAGGATCGAGAAGACCAGGTTGGTGATGTGGGTAGAGCTCTCCAGGTTAAGATGCTGGAAGCGCCCGGCGTTGTGGATCTGTCCGTTGACGAACAGGATATCGCGCAGCACGGCAAAGAGGTTAGCCTGGAGCGAACGGATAATACGCCCGTCAACGAACGCCTCTTCCGGCGGGTTGATCAGCTCTAGCTTTACGCCGCGTTCACGACGTAACACGTTGATATCAAAATTCTCGAAGCGGGAGAGCAGCTCTTTACTGCTATCGGTCTGGCTTCCTGAGTTTAGAACGGCAAGTGAACAGTTACGAAACAGTTGATAAAGGTCGCTGCTGGCCGAGCTTTTGAGCATATCGACTTCCAGCTGCGACAACAGATCCATTGAGCCTAGCGGGCTAATATGTGTAATCAAGTGAACTCCTTATGGGGCGAAGATCGCCGCTCCCTGTGATTACAATAGCCCTGGCATATGACGTTTAACAACCTCAGGCGCGGAATCCACCGCGCAAATCAGTAAAAAATCGTACTTTTGCCGCCGTTACTGGCGCACCAGACGACCGGTAGCCGGCTGGAAGTGAGTGTTGCTACGCCACGGGTTGATATCCAGACCACCGCGACGGGTATAGCGGGCATAGACGCTCAGCGTTTCCGGCTGGCAGAAGCGCAGCAGATCGTTAAAGATGCGCTCTACGCACTGCTCGTGAAACTCATTGTGGTGGCGGAAGGAGACCAGATAGCGCAGGAGCTTCTCGCGATCGATCTGTGGCCCGCGATACTGAATCTGCACTGAGCCCCAGTCCGGCTGGTGGGTGATCAGGCAGTTGGACTTCAGCAGATGGCTGACCAGAGTCTCTTCCACTACGCTACCACCTGCGGCATTTTGCAGGTAGTCGGCATTGAACTGGTAGTCATCGATCGCGATATCCTGGTTATCGATGCAGTTACCGTTGAAGTGGGCGATCGGCTGGCCTTCTAACTCATCCAGCGCATAGAGCATCACGCTCACCTTGCCCTGCGCACAGGCGCTGAGATCCCGCTCCAGCGTGGCGCGAACCTCTTCCCAGCTGCCAAAACGCGTCTGGTTAAAGCTGTTCAGGTAGAGCTTAAAGCTTTTTGACTCCACCAGGTTGAGGCTGGCGTAGTCCAACTCGACGTGGCCCACTGCGACCTGCGGCAGGCCGTTGGCGTTGAGCCATGACAGCTCATACAGCGTCCAGATGTCGCCGCCGTGGAAGGGCAGGCTGTCGGCGTGCAGACCGAGGGGATCGCGATTGAGGCTGCGGGGAACGCCCTGCAGCAGGGTCGCATCGTAGGTATCGCAGTAGCGGGTGGTTTTGCCCAGGGTCAGGCCAGCCAGCGCCTGGTGGTTATCATAAGAAGAAGACATGTTTCATCGCCGTTTTGCAGGTAAACTCTCAGCCTTAAGTTTATCCTGGCTGAGTGAAGAGAGGAACCAGTGGACCAAGAGACATCCCTTGCCCTGAAGGCTTTTACCGCGCGCTACTGCGATGCCTGGCATGAGACCCACAATAGCTGGCCGCAGAGCGAGGCGCTGTATGGCGTGCCGTCGCCCTGCGTCATCTCCTCGCTTGAAGACCGGGTGATCTGGCAGCCCCAACCTTTTGATGCAGAAGAGAATGTAAACGCTGTTGAACGGGCATTAGATATTGTGATACAACCTGCAGTTCACAGCTTTTATTCCACACAGTTTGCCGGTGATATGCTGGCACGATTCGAGAACGAGACGCTGACGCTCCTGCAAAGCTGGAGTGCGGACGATTTCCTGCGTGTTCAGGAGAATCTCATTGGACATTTGGTGACGCAAAAGCGATTAAAGCTGCCACCCACGCTCTTTATCGCCACGCTCGATAGCGAACTGGATGTCATCTCGATCTGTAACTTAACCGGCGAGGTGGTGAAAGAGACGCTCGGTACCCGCCATCGCACCGTGCTTGCCCCATCGGTAGCGCTATTCCTCCAGCGGCTTGAGCCGGTCATGTAATCCAATCCTCTATTACGCGTGTGAGACATCTCTTACAAGCTTGTAGGATATTGCCATTTTGTTAAAAAATATTTTTAAGATGTAAAATCGATAAAGCAATTTTAAATCAGTTATTTACTAAAAATAGCACGACATTTAACGCAAATTAATCCCGACTAAAGTCTTATGGCATGCTTGTAAGACGAAGCGGAAAGGTCGATTCTATTTGTGTCGACAGGATGTTGAACACGAAGTGAATATCAGGATGATGTCGCTTCTGACACAGGAGATACCGGGACGGTATGACAGGGAAAGGCTTCAGGATGAAGTAGAGAGGATAACGCCGGAGCGCGTTAAAGGACACCTCCAGGAAGGAGAATGTGAACCGGGCAGGATATCCGGTGGATCAGGATGATTAGGAAGTCGCTTAATGGATTAAGCGTGTCGTATCGGGCGATGCGAGCAGGCAGCATGGTTTATGGATGAACAGGTCAGGAGACCGCAGGAAAAGTTTTCATGGATGAGCAGGGAGCATCAAGGTAGCCGGACTGCTGCTAAACGAACCGGGAGCACTGTTTAATTACAGTGCTCCCTTTTTTATTTCCCCTTCCGCAATGCTATTCTGCGCGCCAGTTCGATCGTCATTGAGGTTTCTATGTCTCTTCATATCAGCGTACGCGAGCAGCTGCACGCCATTGAGGCGCTGCTGCGCGAGAAAAAAATCTGGCAGGGCGTAGCGCCAGAGAGCAGCGCGTTTGCCAGCACCCAGCCATTCTGCCTGGATACGCTTGCCCCGCTGGAGTGGCTGCAGTGGGTGTTGATCCCCCGTATGCACGCCTTGCTGGACAGCGGTCAGCCGCTGCCGCAGGCCTTTGCCGTTACCCCTTATTACGAGATGGCGCTCGATGCCAGCGATCCGCTGCGTGATGTCATCCTTGCGCATCTGCAACGTCTTGATACGCTCTTTGCCGGTAGCGACGCCTGATGCTGGAAATTATCTATCAGGATGAGTGGCTGGTGGCAGTCAATAAACCCTCTGGCTGGCTGGTGCACCGTAGCTGGCTCGATCGCGATGAAAAAGTGGTGGTGATGCAAACCGTGCGGGATCAGATAGGTCAGCACGTCTTTACCGCTCATCGTCTGGATCGGCCCACCTCCGGCGTACTGCTGATGGGGCTCTCCAGCGAGGCGGGGCGTCTGCTCTCCCAGCAGTTTGAGCAACACCTGATCCAGAAGCGCTACCATGCGATTGTCCGCGGCTGGCTGATGGATTCCGCGACGCTGGACTACCCGCTGGTAGAGGAGCTGGATAAGATCGCCGATAAGTTTTCCCGGACTGACAAAGAGCCACAGCCGGCGATCACCCGCTATCGCGGGCTAGCCACCGTCGAGCTGCCGGTTGCCATCAGCAAGTTTCCAACCACCCGCTACGGGCTGGTAGAGCTGGATCCGCAAACCGGACGCAAGCACCAGCTGCGCCGTCACCTTACCCACCTGCGTCACCCGATTATTGGCGACAGCAAGCATGGCGATCTGCGGCAGAACCGCAGTGCGGCAGCGCATTTTGGCCTAAACCGGCTCATGCTACACGCCAGCGAGCTCTCCCTGACCCATCCCTTTACCGGCGAGCCGTTAACGCTTCGCGCCGGGCTGGACGATGTCTGGATGCAGGCGTTAACCCAGTTTGGCTGGCGCGGCCTTCTCCCGATGAATGAAAGGGTTGAGTTTGTGCCGGACAGCGGCCAGGATGAAACTTGGCAGTTAGCAACCAGGGAGTGAAAAATGGCAGAGATTGGTATTTTTGTTGGCACCATGTATGGCAACTCATTGCTGGTGGCCGAAGAGGCGGAGACGCTGCTGACCGGGCAGGGGCATAAGGTTAAGGTCTTTGAGGATGGGACATTGGCGGACTGGGCCCATTACCAGGACAAAACCGTGCTGGTGGTCACCTCCACGACAGGGCAGGGCGATCTGCCGGATAACATCGCGCCGCTCTACGCGGCGATCCGTGATTCGCTCGGTTTCCAGCCCAACCTGCGCTACGGCGTGATTGCGTTGGGGGACAGCACCTACTCCCACTTCTGCGGCGGCGGGAAACGGTTTGCCGAGCTGCTTGCAGACCAGCAGGCGCAGCGCATCGGTGAGGTTCTGCTCATTGACGCCAGCGAACACCCCGAGCCCGAGACGGAGTCAAATCCGTGGGTTGAGCAGTGGGGAACCCTGCTGAAGTAAATCCCTCTTTATCCCTTTAGCCCTCCCCGTTGCGGAGGGCTAGCATCTTCTGTTACTCGCTTTTATCCCCGACGCTTTTCAATTCCGTGAAGTACCCCCCACTGGTTTGGGCCTATGCCCCAAAGCAGAACTATAAGCATCCTGAATGTTGTGTGCTTGCACGGTGAGCAGATTCTGGCCACTTCATATACTTTTCTCGCCAGTTATTAAAACGCAGTCCGCAGGGGAGTAACGAACCGCTGCACAGAGACTGCAATAAAACACCAGTACGTCATTCTGATACCCCTACAGGTTGTGCTTTTCAGAATGAATGTAGCTCAACGCTATAATTCAGGAGTGCAATAATGAGTTCATTAAGCCACGCAGCGAGCAGCGCCGAAAAGCGCACAAATGCTCGCTACTGGATAGTGGTGATGCTGTTTATCGTCACATCCTTCAACTATGGTGACCGCGCGACGCTGTCCATTGCCGGCTCTGAAATGGCAAAAGATATCGGTCTTGATGCTGTTGGCATGGGGTATGTTTTCTCTGCATTTTCATGGGCCTATGTTATCGGCCAAATCCCAGGCGGCTGGCTGCTTGACCGCTTCGGTTCAAAACGCGTCTACTTCTGGTCAATCTTCATCTGGTCGATGTTTACCCTGCTGCAGGGCTTCGTCGATATCTTCAGCGGCTTCGGCATCATTGTTGCGCTCTTTACCCTGCGCTTCCTGGTGGGCTTAGCGGAAGCGCCCTCTTTCCCCGGCAACAGTCGCATCGTGGCGGCCTGGTTCCCGGCGCAGGAGAGGGGCACGGCGGTGGCGATCTTTAACTCCGCCCAGTACTTTGCCACCGTTATCTTCGCCCCGATTATGGGTTGGCTGACCCACGAGGTGGGCTGGTCGCACGTCTTCTTCTTCATGGGCGGCCTCGGCATTATCATCAGCTTTATCTGGCTGAAAGTGATCCACGAGCCGAATCAGCACCCAGGCGTAAACAAGAAAGAGCTGGAGTACATCGCCGAAGGCGGCGGGCTGATCAACATGGATCAACCCGGTACAAAAATAAAAGTACCGTTCAGCGTCAAGTGGGCGCAAATCAAACAGCTGCTCAACTCGCGCATGATGATCGGGGTCTATATCGGGCAGTACTGCATTAACGCCCTGACCTACTTCTTTATCACCTGGTTCCCGGTCTACCTGGTGCAGGCGCGCGGTATGTCGATTCTGAAAGCGGGCTTTGTCGCCTCTATCCCGGCTATCTGCGGCTTTGCCGGTGGCGTGCTGGGCGGCATTATCTCCGACTGGCTGATGCGCCGTACGGGCTCGCTGAACATCGCCCGTAAAACACCCATCGTGCTCGGTATGCTGCTGTCGATGGTGATGGTGTTCTGTAACTACGTCGACGCAGAGTGGATGATCATCGGCTTTATGGCGATGGCCTTCTTCGGCAAAGGCATCGGCGCGCTGGGCTGGGCCGTAATGGCCGATACCGCACCGAAAGAGATCAGCGGCCTCTCCGGCGGCCTGTTCAACATGTTCGGTAACATCTCCGGGATCGTTACCCCGATCGCCATCGGCTATATCGTGGGCACTACCGGCTCCTTTAACGGCGCGCTGATCTACGTGGGTGTTCATGCCCTGATCGCGGTCCTCAGCTATCTGGTGCTGGTGGGCGATATCAAACGTGTCGAACTGAAACCTGTGACAGGACACTAACGATGAGTATGCAATCCAGCCCCGTTATTACCGATATGAAAGTGATCCCGGTCGCCGGCTACGACAGTATGCTGATGAATATCGGCGGGGCACATAACGCTTACTTCACCCGCAATATCGTGGTGCTGACCGACAACGCCGGGAACACCGGCGTTGGAGAAGCGCCCGGCGGCGAAGTGATCCTGAAGACGCTGACCGATGCGATCCCAATGGTTATCGGCCAGCAGGTTGCCCGCTTAAACCAGGTGGTTCAGCGGGTGCACAAAGGCAACCAGGCGGCTGACTTTGACACCTTCGGCAAGGGTGCCTGGACCTTTGAGCTGCGGGTGAATGCGGTAGCGGCCCTGGAGGCCGCGCTGCTCGACCTGCTGGGTAAAACGCTTGGGGTGCCGGTCTGCGAGCTACTGGGGCCAGGTAAACAGCGCGATGCTGTAACGGTGCTCGGCTACCTGTTCTACGTCGGCGACCGGCAAAAGACCGATTTGCCGTATCTCGTCAAAACTGAGGGCAACCACGACTGGTATCATCTTCGTCATCAAGAGGCGATGGACAGCGAGGCGGTGGTGCGCCTGGCGGAGGCGTCCCAGGATCGCTACGGCTTCAAAGATTTTAAACTGAAAGGCGGCGTGCTGCCGGGCGAGCAGGAGATTGACACCGCCCGCGCGCTGAAAAAGCGCTTCCCGGATGCCCGCATCACCGTCGATCCCAACGGCGCATGGCTGCTGGATGAGGCCATTGAACTCTGCAAAGGGCTGAACGATGTCCTGACCTACGCAGAAGATCCGTGCGGTGCAGAGCAGGGCTTCTCTGGCCGGGAGGTGCTGGCGGAGTTCCGTCGCGCAACCGGTCTGCCGGTGGCAACCAATATGATCGCCACCAACTGGCGTGAGATGGGTCACGCGGTGATGCTCAACGCGGTGGATATACCGCTGGCGGATCCGCATTTCTGGACCCTCTCCGGCGCGGTACGTGTGGCGCAGCTGTGCGACGACTGGGGTCTGACGTGGGGCTGCCACTCTAATAACCACTTTGATATCTCACTGGCGATGTTTACTCATGTCGCTGCCGCCGCGCCGGGTAACCCAACCGCCATCGATACCCACTGGATCTGGCAAGAGGGCGAGGCGCGCCTGACTACGCAGCCGCTGGAGATTAAGCACGGCCAGATTGCCGTGCCGGACGCACCAGGCCTTGGCGTGGAGCTGGACTGGGACCAGGTACAGAAAGCCCACGAGCTGTATAAGACGCTTCCGGGCGGGGCGCGTAATGACGCAGGCCCGATGCAGTATCTGATCCCCGGCTGGACGTTCGATCGCAAACGCCCCGTCTTTGGTCGACACTAAATTTGTTAGAGAAAGGATTAAACGATGAGCAATCAATTTTCTACCCCGGTCGTCACGTCCATGCAGGTGATCCCGGTTGCGGGTCATGACAGCATGCTGATGAACCTGAGCGGCGCGCACGCGCCGTTCTTCACCCGTAACATCGTTATCATCAAAGACAACTCGGGTCATACCGGCGTGGGCGAGATCCCGGGCGGCGAGAAGATCCGCCAGACGCTGGAAGATGCCGCCGCGCTGGTGGTAGGCAAAACCGTTGGCGAGTACAAAAACATTCTGACCGCCGTACGTAACCAGTTTGCCGACCGCGACTCGGCGGGCCGTGGCCTGCAAACCTTTGACCTGCGTACTACCATTCATGTGGTGACCGGGATCGAAGCCGCGATGCTGGACCTGCTGGGTCAGCACCTGGGCGTCAACGTGGCGACCCTGCTCGGCGACGGTCAGCAGCGCAGTGAAGTAGAGATGCTCGGCTACCTGTTCTTCGTCGGCAACGCCAAAGCGACGCCGCTGCCGTACCAGAGTCAGCCGGATGACCCATGCGACTGGTACCGCGTGCGTCATGAAGAGGCGATGACTCCGGACCGCGTGGTGCGTCTGGCCGAAGCGGCCTATGAGAAATACGGCTTTAACGATTTCAAATTGAAAGGCGGCGTGCTGGCGGGCGAAGAGGAGGCCGAGTCCATCGTGGCGCTGGCGAAACGCTTCCCGCAGGCGCGCGTGACCCTGGACCCCAACGGCGCGTGGTCGCTGGCCGAGGCCATCAGCATCGGTAAGCACCTGAAGGGCGTGCTGGCCTATGCGGAAGATCCGTGTGGCGCAGAGCAGGGCTTCTCTGGCCGTGAGGTGATGGCCGAGTTCCGCCGCGCCACCGGTCTGCCGACCGCCACCAACATGATCGCCACCGACTGGCGGCAGATGGGCCATACGCTCTCCCTGCAGTCCGTGGATATCCCGCTGGCGGATCCGCACTTCTGGACCATGCAGGGCTCCGTGCGCGTGGCGCAGATGTGCCACGAGTTTGGCCTGACCTGGGGCTCGCACTCCAACAACCACTTTGACATTTCACTGGCGATGTTCACCCACGTGGCTGCCGCCGCACCGGGTAAAGTCACCGCTATCGATACCCACTGGATCTGGCAGGAGGGCAACCAGCGCCTGACCAAAGCGCCGTTTGAGATCAAAGGCGGGATGGTGCAGGTGCCGAGCACGCCGGGTCTGGGCGTCGAGCTGGATATGGACCAGGTGATGAAGGCGCACGAGCTGTACCAGAAGCACGGTCTCGGCGCGCGTGACGATGCCATGGGCATGCAGTACCTGATCCCTGGCTGGACGTTTGATAACAAACGTCCGTGCATGGTGCGTTAATGCAGAGGCCGGTCCCGGCGGGATCGGCCTGTTCCCTGTTTTTCCGGCTGTAGGGTTTAGGCAATCACTCTGCGTAAGGACGGCTTATGAAAATTGTTATCGCACCGGACTCCTATAAAGAGAGTTTGAGCGCCCTTGATGTTGCGACCGCCATAGAGCAGGGCTTTCGTGAGATCTTTCCTCAGGCGGAGTACATCAAACTGCCGGTGGCGGATGGCGGTGAAGGCACGGTTGAAGCGATGGTCGCCGCCACTCAGGGGCGGATCGTCGAGGTTACCGTTACCGGCCCGCTTGGCACTCAGGTTGAGGGCTTCTATGGCCTCTCCGGCGACGAGCAGAGCGCATTTATTGAGATGGCAGCGGCCAGCGGCCTTGAGCTGGTCTTACCCGAACAACGTAATCCGCTGATCACCACCTCGTGGGGAACGGGGGAGCTGATCCGTCATGCGCTGGACGCGGGCGTTAAGCATATCATTATTGGCATCGGCGGTAGCGCTACCAACGACGGCGGCGCAGGCATGGTGCAGGCGCTGGGAGCAAAGCTGCTGAACGGCGAAGGCGACGCCCTCGGGCAGGGCGGCGGCGCGTTGGAGACGCTGGCGCGGATCGACATCAGCGAGCTGGACAGGCGGCTCCACGACTGCCGTATTGAGGTTGCCTGCGACGTGACCAATCCCCTGACCGGCAAAGAGGGCGCAACGGCGATCTTCGGGCCGCAGAAAGGGGCAACGCCGGAGATGATTACCCGCCTTGATGCGGCGCTGGCGCACTATGCCGCGCTGATCAAGCGCGATCTCGATCTCGACGTGCTGGATCTTGCCGGGGGCGGGGCTGCAGGCGGCATGGGCGCGGCGCTGTTTGCGTTCTGCGGTGCTGAGCTGCGGCAGGGCATTGAGATTGTCACCGACGCGCTGCATCTCGATCGCTATGTCGCCGAAGCGGATCTGGTGATCACCGGCGAGGGACGGATCGATAGCCAGACCGTGCACGGTAAAGTTCCCGTGGGTGTGGCAAAGGTAGCGAAGCGCTACAACAAGCCGGTGATCGGCATCGCTGGCAGCCTGACGGCAGACGTCGGCGTGGTGCACGAGCATGGTATCGACGCGGTATTCAGCGTGATCTACGGCATCTGTACGCTGGACGACGCCCTGAAAAATGCGGCGGAAAACGTGCGCATGACGGCACGCAACGTGGCGGCGGTGTTGAAAGCGGGCCAGGCAGGGCGTTAATCGAACCGTAGGCCGGGCAAACGCAGCGCCGCCCGGCGTGACCACGATCTTATCAGCCAATCCACCTGCGCGCTTCCCGCGCCACGTTATCCATCTCATCCAGCAGCTCCAGAAACTCCGGCTCCAGATCCTCTGCGGGCATGCCGCTGCGCAAGTGGTGTTCGATCAGATGACACAGCCGCTTGAGGCGCGGTACACCGCTGTAGCCGCAGCTGCCGTGCAGCTTGTGAATAGCCTCGACTAAATCTTCAGGCGCTTCTCCCACCAACTGCTCCTCAACCTTATTGCGGATCTCCGGCAGGAAGGCGATCAGCATCTGTAGCATTTCCCGCGCCAGATCGGGTTTATTTGCCGACTGGCGCAGGGCCAGCTGCCAGTCCAGGGAGACCTCAGGATCCTGCGAGGCTTCTATCGGCTCCGGCTCCGGCGGGGTTAGCCACTGGCTGACCCCAGGGCCGGGAAGGTAGCGCAGCAGCAGGCTATGGAGCTTCTCTTCTTCTATGGGTTTCGCCAGATAGCCGCTCATCCCGGCGTTCAGCAGCTTCTCTTTTTGCCCGGCCATAGCGTGGGCCGTTACCGCGATCACCGGCGTCTGCTGCTGGTGCGGCAGCTGGCGAATGGTTTCGCTGGCACGAATACCGTCGATATCGGGCATCTGAATATCCATCAGGATCAGATCGAACTGCATCTGCTTCGCACAGTCGATCGCGCTATGACCGCTGTCGCACAGCTGGACATACTGGACCTGATCCTCAAGTAGCGCCCCAATAAGCTTCAGGTTGGCCGGGTTGTCATCCACCGCCATTACGCTCATTGGCAGCTTGCGGTCGTCGTTAAGCGACTGCTCGCGAGGACGATTAAGGCGGCAGTACTCGGTCAGGGCAGGCAGCAGGCGCGTGGAGGTAAGCGGTTTTAACAGGCACGCGGCGGCACCCTCCTGCTTAAGCTGCTCGGCGTTGATCTGCACGTGACACGGCAGTGCCAGCAGCAGGAAATCGGTCATGGAGGCGGCCTTTGCCAGCCTTTCGTGCTGCATGGTGAGCGGCTCGCGCAGGGTCACCGGCACCGCCAGCAGCAGGATATCGTAGCGCGCCTCAGGCAGGGCAGAGAAGGTCGGGCTGTAGATCACCTCCAGCGGGGTTGCCTGGAGCAGATCCAGCGTACTCTGGGCGGCGGCGGCGTTTGGCTCAACGTAGGCCAGCCGCTTACCGGCGAGGCAGTCGGTCGGCAGCCCTTCGCTGCTGACGTTAGGGTTAAGATCGAGGTTGATGTGGAACCAGAACGTCGAGCCCCGCCCTGGCTGGCTGTGGAAAGAGATATCGCCCCCCATCTCGTTCACCAACCTCTGGGTGATCACCAGCCCCAGCCCGGTTCCGCCGTGTCGCCGGGAGATGCTGGCATCCGCCTGGCGAAACGCCTGGAAGAGTCGGGACTGATCGCGCTCGGGAATGCCGATCCCGGTGTCGCGGATCTGCATCTCGACCTGCACCTTGTTGTTGCTTAGGGCGCGCTTCTCCACCAGCACGTCAATATTGCCGTTTTCGGTAAACTTGATGGCGTTGCCGACCAGGTTGGTAATCACCTGTTGCAGGCGCAGCGGATCGCCAATCACATTATCCGGCACGTCGTTTTTGACATTGAGCGTCAGCTCCAGCCCTTTATCATGGGCGGAGTGGGCGAGCAGGGTAACCACCTCGTCGAGGGCGTTACGCAGCGGGAAGGGAATGCTCTCCAGGATCAGCTTGCCAGCCTCCAGCTTGGAGAAGTCCAGCACGTCGTTAATGATGGTAAGCAGGTTATCGGCCGAGCGCTCAATGGTATGCAGATGATCGCGCTGGGTCGGTGTCAGCTCGGATTTCAGCGTCAGCCGGGTAAAGCCAATCACGCCGTTAAGCGGAGTGCGCAACTCGTGTGACATATTGGCCAAAAACTCGGACTTGATACGGGCGGCTTCCTGGGCGCGCTTCTTCGCCAGGTCCAGCTCGACGTTCTGGATCTCCATCTGCTCAAGGGTTTCACGCAGATCCGATGTTGCCTGATCGATGTTGTGCTGCATCTCCTCGTGGTAGGCCGCCAGCGACATCGCCATTGAGTTGATGCCGTTTTTCAGCATATCCAGCTCGCCCAGCATAAAGCCCTCAACGCGGCTATCCAGCTGGCCGCGACGGATGCGGTCTACCGTATTGACCATGTTACGGATAGGCCCGGTGACGTCGCGCATCAGCCGCCAGCCAAAGATCAGCGCGAGCCCTGTGCAGAAGAACATCATCATGGCGGCGATAAAGATCTCTTTATACTGCTGTAAACGCACGGAGCGGAGATCCAGCTCCAGCGCGACGTAGCCCAGCATATTACTGGATGCTTTCACATCCGGCGTGGCGGGCTCGTCGGGTGAATAGCCCTCGGAGACAATGGGCGTGCGCAGGATCATCAGATCGCCATGGCGCGTAACGCTCAGCACACGAGGGAAGGCTGCGCCGTCCGGAAGCTTTAACGTTTTGGGATCGAGTTGAAAGTTAGAGGTCACGAACAGCCGGTTATTGTCATCGTAGACGGAGATGGCACGCACGATGTCAGAGTGACGGCGGTGCAGAATGCTGATCAGCTGGCCGATAGAGTCGCGGTTCTGCAGGTTCATACCGTATTCACTCGCCACCGCCAGCGGCTCGATAATGCTCGCCCCCGCATCCTCAAGCTGCTGCTGTAAGTCATTGTAACGGTGGACAACAAAGAAAACGCTAAGCAGTAAACCGATCAGAACGGTTGGCGCTAAGATTAAAATCATCATTCGCGCCCGCAGGCTGTAGTTGGTCATGGAGTTCCGTTATGGGACAATTAGAGTCATTATGTTTGATTGAGAAAAATCCCGGCAATGGCGCAATTCTACTCTGCAAAACGGCGCGTGACGACGCGTGAGATCATAACCGTAACAGTAAACGACCTGGATCCCTTTGGCCAGGGCGTTGCACGTCACAACGGCAAAGCGCTGTTTATCCCCGGACTGCTGCCCGGCGAGCGCGGCGAAGTTACCCTGACTGAAGATAAACGTCAGTTCGCGCGCGGGGCGGTGAAGCGTCGGCTGAACGACAGCCCGGATCGCGAAACGCCGCCGTGCCCGCATTTTGGCGTCTGCGGCGGCTGCCAGCAGCAGCATGCCAGCGTGGCACTGCAGCAGCGCAGCAAAAGCCATGCGCTGGCGCGTCTGATGAAGCACGAGGTAGACGATATCATCGCCGCTGAGCCGTGGGGCTACCGGCGGCGGGCGCGGCTGAGCCTGAACTATCAGCCGAAAACGCAAACGCTGGAGATGGGTTTTCGCAAAGCCAGCGCCAGCGAGATCGTAAACGTGGTGCGTTGCCCAGTGCTGGCGCCCCGTCTTGAAGCAGCGATCCCTTCATTACGTGAATGCTTACAGAGCCTGGAGGCGGTACGCCATCTCGGCCACGTTGAGCTGGTGCTGGCCGATAACGGCCCGCTAATGGTCTTACGTCATACGACACCCCTTCCGGCCGCCGATCGCGAAAAACTGGAACGCTTTTCGCATTCTCACGGCGTTGCGCTGTTTCTTGCTCCGGAAAGCGCCATACTGGAGCAGGTATCCGGTGAGTTGCCCTGGTACACCTCTGACGGGCTACGCCTGACCTTTAGCCCGCGTGATTTCATTCAGGTTAATGATAAAGTGAACCAGCAGATGGTAGATCGGGCGCTGGCGTGGCTGGATATTCAGCCGGACGATCGGGTGCTGGATCTCTTCTGCGGCATGGGCAACTTTACCCTGCCGCTGGCTAAACGCGCCGCCAGCGTGGTGGGCGTAGAGGGGGTGGCTGCGCTGGTGGCGAAAGCGCAGGAGAACGCGCAGCAGAATGGGTTGCAGAACGTGACCTTCTTCCATGAGAACCTGGAAGATGACGTCACAAAACAGCCCTGGGCGCAGCACGGTTTCACAAAAGTGCTGCTCGACCCGGCGCGCGCGGGCGCAGCAGGCGTGATGCAGCATGTGCTAAAACTATCCCCAAAAAAGGTGGTCTACGTGTCATGCAACCCCGCGACGCTTGCCCGAGACAGCGAAGCATTATTAAATGCGGGCTACACTATGTCGCACCTTGCGATGCTGGATATGTTCCCGCACACCGGGCATCTGGAATCGATGGTGTTGTTTGAGCACAAGTGATTAACTCTGGCTTGCCGAATTCGGCAGGCTTCGTCCCGGAAAGGAGAGGACAATGGTTGCGGTAAGAAGTGCACATCTTAATCGAGCGGGTGAATTCGATTCGAAAAAATGGATCGCAAGTCTGGGCATCTCCAGTCAGCCGTCGTGTGAGCGCTTAGCCGAAACCTGGGCGTACTGCCTGCAACATACTCAGGACCACCCTGACGCCGAGCTGCTGCTGTGGCGCGGCGTCGAGATGGTGGAAATCCTCTCCATGCTCAGTATGGATCTCGACACGCTGCAGGCCGCGCTGCTCTTCCCGCTGGCGGATGCCGAAGTGGTGAGCGAAGCGGTGCTGCGCGAAAGCGTCAGCAAGTCCGTCGTGGCGCTGATCTACGGCGTGCGTGATATGGCGGCGATCCGCCAGCTCAAGGCCACGCATACCGACGCCGTCTCCTCTGAACAGGTCGATAACGTTCGCCGCATGCTGCTGGCCATGGTGGATGATTTCCGCTGTGTGGTCATCAAGCTCGCCGAGCGCGTCGCACACCTGCGAGAGGTGAAGGATGCTCCGGAAGACGAACGCGTGCTGGCGGCCAAAGAGTGCACCAACATCTACGCCCCGCTGGCAAACCGGTTGGGCATCGGCCAGCTAAAGTGGGAGCTGGAAGACTACTGCTTCCGCTATCTGCATCCGGACGAGTACAAGCGTATCGCCAAGCTGCTGCACGAGCGGCGCATCGATCGTGAACGCTATATTGATGAATTCGTCGGCCACCTGCGCGCTGAAATGAAGCGCGAGGGGGTGAAGGCCGAAGTCTATGGTCGGCCTAAGCACATCTACAGCATCTGGCGCAAAATGCAGAAAAAGCATCTCGCCTTTGACGAACTGTTTGACGTGCGGGCGGTGCGTATCGTCGCCGAACGCCTGCAGGACTGCTACGCCGCGTTGGGGATTGTCCATACCCACCATCGTCACCTGCCGGACGAGTTCGACGACTACGTAGCCAACCCGAAGCCGAACGGCTATCAGTCGATCCACACCGTGGTGCTGGGGCCGAGCGGCAAAACCGTTGAGATCCAGATCCGCACCAAACAGATGCATGAGGATGCGGAGCTGGGCGTTGCCGCGCACTGGAAATACAAAGAGGGCACAACGGCGACAAGCGCGCATAACAGCCATGAGGATCGCATCGCCTGGCTGCGGAAGCTGATCGCCTGGCAGGAGGAGATGGCAGACTCCGGCGAAATGCTTGACGAGGTGCGCAGCCAGGTCTTTGACGATCGCGTCTACGTCTTTACCCCGAAAGGCGACGTCGTGGATCTGCCCGCCGGTTCGACGCCGCTTGATTTCGCCTACCATATCCACAGCGATGTCGGTCACCGCTGCATTGGGGCCAAGATCAGCGGGCGTATCGTGCCCTTTACCTATCAGCTGCAGATGGGCGATCAGATTGAGATCATCACCCAGAAGCAGCCGAACCCGAGCCGCGACTGGCTGAACCCAAACCTTGGTTACGTCACCACCAGCCGCGGACGCTCGAAGATCCACGCCTGGTTCCGCAAGCAGGATCGTGACAAGAACATTCTTGCCGGACGCCAGATCCTTGACGATGAGCTCGCGCAGCTGGGCATCAGCCTGAAAGAGGCAGAGAAGCTTCTGCTGCCGCGCTACAACTTCAATGAAATGGAGGAGCTGCTGGCGGCCATCGGCGGGGGCGATATTCGCCTTAACCAGATGGTGAACTTCCTGCAGTCGCACTTTAACAAGCCCAGCGCCGAAGAGCAGGATGCCGCCGCGCTGAAGCAGCTGCAGCAGAAATCCTATGCGCCGCAGGGGCGTAACGGCAAAGACGATGGCCGGGTGGTGGTTGAGGGCGTCGGTAACCTGATGCACCACATCGCCCGCTGCTGCCAGCCCATTCCGGGCGATGAGATAGTCGGCTTTATCACCCAGGGGCGCGGGATCTCCATTCACCGCGCCGACTGCGACCAGCTGACGGATCTGCAATCCCATGCGCCGGAGCGCATCGTCGATGCGGTATGGGGTGAGAGCTACTCGGCGGGCTACTCGCTGGTGGTGCGCGTCACCGCCAACGATCGCAGCGGCCTGCTGCGCGACATCACCACTATTCTCGCTAACGAGAAGGTGAACGTGCTTGGCGTTGCCAGCCGGAGCGATACCCGGCAGCAGCTGGCCACTATTGATATGAATATCGAGATCTACAACCTGCAGGTACTGGGACGCGTGCTCGGCAAGCTCAACCAGGTGCCGGACGTGATTGACGCCCGTCGTCTGCACGGCGGTTAACTGCATACGCTGCTATTTTCCCCGGCGGCGCGTTGCCTGCCGGGGCTACGCTCTACCGTAGGCCGGGTAAGCGTTAGCGCTACCCGGCGTTTTATTCAGGAAATCATATGAATCAAATCAACCGCTTGCTGAGCATCATGCAGCGCCTGCGCGACCCGGAAACCGGCTGTCCGTGGGATAAAGAGCAGACCTTCGCCACCATCGCCCCCTATACGCTGGAAGAGACCTACGAGGTGCTCGACGCCATCGCCCGTAACGATCTTGACGATCTGCGCGGCGAGCTGGGGGATCTGCTGTTCCAGGTGGTATTTTATGCTCAGATGGCACAGGAGCAGGGGCATTTTGACTTCAATGACATCTGCGCGGCCATCAGCGACAAGCTTGAACGCCGCCATCCGCATATCTTTGCCGACGCGACCGCCAACAGCAGCAGCGAAGTGCTGGCGCGCTGGGAGGAGATCAAAACCAGCGAGCGGGCTGAAAAAGCGCAGCATTCGGCGCTGGACGATATTCCCCACGCTTTTCCTGCGTTGATGCGTGCCCATAAGATCCAGAAGCGCTGCTCGGCGGTGGGCTTTGACTGGGACTCTCTCGGCCCGGTGCTGGGTAAGGTGCATGAGGAGATCGACGAGGTAATGCACGAGGCAAAACAGGCGGTCGTGGATCAGGCCAAACTGGAAGAGGAAATGGGCGATCTGCTGTTCGCCACCGTCAATCTTTCTCGTCATTTAGGGGTAAAAGCCGAAACCGCGCTACAAAAAGCGAACCTCAAATTTGAGCGCCGCTTCCGTGAAGTTGAGCGAATTGTCGCCGCCCGCGGTCTGACAATGACCGGCGTCGATCTCGACACCATGGAAGAAGTCTGGCAGGAGGTAAAGCGCCAGGAATCTGATCTCTAACGAATTTTGTGAATCAAGCGCGAATAGTGTGATTTTTTAAATAACAAGCGCTTGATTTGCGTCAAAAACATTTGCCGCAAACGAGCTATTTTCTCTCTCCCCGTAGTGAGCTGAAGATGAGAAGAGGAGGGATAATGAAAGTTTGTGGCGACAGCCTGGTTCCGGTATACTACTTTCCCGTCCTGGTTATTCCATCGTCTTTTAAACCTAACTTCTCAGGTTCAGCATGACAACGAACTATATTTTTGTGACCGGCGGGGTTGTATCCTCTCTGGGTAAAGGCATTGCAGCCGCCTCCCTCGCAGCCATTCTTGAAGCCCGTGGCCTTAACGTGACCATGATGAAACTGGATCCGTATATCAACGTCGATCCGGGTACCATGAGTCCTATCCAGCACGGGGAAGTGTTCGTTACGGAAGACGGCGCTGAAACCGACCTGGATTTGGGCCACTACGAGCGTTTCATTCGTACTAAAATGACACGCCGCAACAACTTCACCACTGGCCGTATCTATTCCGACGTACTGCGCAAAGAGCGCCGTGGCGACTACCTGGGCGCAACCGTTCAGGTTATTCCACACATCACCAACGCCATTAAAGAGCGCATCGTTGCCGGTGGCGAAGGCCACGACGTGGTGCTGGTTGAGATCGGCGGTACCGTGGGTGATATCGAATCCCTGCCGTTCCTTGAAGCGATCCGCCAGCTGGCGGTGGATATCGGCCGTGAGCACGCGCTGTTTATGCACCTCACCCTGGTGCCGTACATGGCGGCAGCAGGCGAAGTGAAAACCAAGCCTACCCAGCACTCTGTTAAAGAGCTGCTCTCTATCGGTATTCAGCCAGATATCCTGGTTTGCCGTTCCGATCGTGCCGTTCCTGCTAACGAACGTGCGAAAATTGCATTGTTCTGTAACGTGCCGGAAAAGGCCGTTATTTCAATGAAAGACGTCGATTCGATTTATAAAATTCCAGGCCTGTTGAAATCACAGGGTCTGGACGATTATATTTGTAAACGATTCAGCTTGAACTGTCCGGAAGCTAACCTGAGCGAATGGGAACAGGTTATCTACGAAGAGGCGAATCCGTCAGGTGAAGTCACCATCGGTATGGTCGGCAAGTACATTGAGCTGCCGGATGCCTACAAATCGGTGATTGAAGCGCTGAAGCATGGCGGCCTGAAAAACCGTGTTACCGTCAACATCAAATTGATCGATTCGCAAGATGTTGAAACACGCGGTGTAGAAATTTTGAAGGATTTGGATGCTATCCTGATCCCTGGTGGCTTCGGCTACCGTGGCGTAGAAGGCAAAATCGCCACCGCGCGCTATGCGCGTGAACACAATATTCCATATCTGGGTATCTGCCTGGGTATGCAGGTTGCGCTGATCGAGTTTGCGCGCAACGTGGCGGGGATGGACAACGCTAACTCAACGGAATTTGTGCCAGACTGTAAGTTCCCGGTTGTGGCTCTCATTACCGAATGGCGTGACGAAGAGGGCAACGTCGAAGTGCGCTCTGAGAAGAGCGACCTGGGCGGCACAATGCGTCTTGGTGCGCAGCAGTGCCAGCTTGATGACGATAGCCTGGTGCGTCAGATGTACGGTTCGTCGACTATCGTTGAACGTCATCGTCACCGCTATGAAGTTAACAACATGCTGTTGAAACAAATTGAAGCTGCGGGTCTGCGTGTTGCAGGCCGTTCCGGCGATGATCAGTTGGTCGAGATCATCGAGGTGCCAAACCATCCGTGGTTTGTTGCCTGTCAGTTCCACCCGGAATTTACTTCAACGCCGCGCGACGGGCATCCGCTGTTCTCAGGCTTTGTGAAAGCCGCCAGCGAGTACCAGAAGCGTCAGGCGAAGTAAGAGTTAGAGCGACAACGCGTACCTAAGGTACGCGTTGTTTGTCTGGAGTTTTAATTAAACTTGTACTGAGGAAATCCTAATGTCCAAAATCGTTAAAGTCATCGGTCGTGAAATCATCGACTCCCGTGGTAACCCGACTGTTGAAGCCGAAGTACACCTGGAAGGTGGTTTCGTCGGTATGGCTGCTGCCCCGTCAGGTGCTTCTACTGGTTCCCGCGAAGCGCTGGAACTGCGCGATGGCGACAAATCCCGTTTCATGGGTAAAGGCGTGACCAAAGCCGTTGGCGCGGTTAACGGCCCGATTGCTCAGGCTATCCTTGGCAAAGACGCTAAAGATCAGGCTGGCATCGACCAGATCATGATCGACCTGGACGGTACTGAGAACAAATCTAACTTCGGTGCTAACGCAATTCTGGCTGTTTCCCTGGCGAACGCCAAAGCTGCTGCTGCCTCTAAAGGCCTGCCGCTGTATGCGCACATCGCTGAACTGAACGGCACCCCGGGCAAATACTCTATGCCGGTTCCGATGATGAACATCATCAACGGTGGCGAGCACGCTGACAACAACGTAGACATTCAGGAATTTATGATTCAGCCGGTTGGCGCGAAATCCCTGAAAGAAGCCGTACGTATGGGTTCAGAAGTGTTCCACAACCTGGCGAAAGTGCTGAAATCTAAAGGCATGAACACCGCTGTGGGCGACGAGGGTGGCTATGCGCCGAACCTGGGTTCCAACGCCGAAGCACTGGCTGTTATCGCTGAAGCGGTAAAAGCAGCAGGCTACGAGCTGGGTACCGACATCACTCTGGCGATGGACTGTGCAGCCTCTGAGTTCTACAAAGATGGCAAATACGTTCTGGCTGGCGAAGGCAACAAAGCGTTCACCTCTGAAGAGTTCACCCACTTCCTGGAAGATCTGACCAAACAGTATCCGATTGTTTCCATCGAAGATGGCCTGGACGAGTCTGACTGGACTGGCTTTGCTTACCAGACCAAAGTGCTGGGCGACAAAATCCAGCTGGTTGGCGACGATCTGTTCGTAACCAACACCAAGATCCTGAAAGAAGGCATCGAGAAAGGCATCGTTAACTCCATCCTGATCAAATTCAACCAGATCGGTTCTCTGACCGAAACCCTGGCTGCGATCAAAATGGCGAAAGACGCTGGCTACACTGCGGTTATCTCTCACCGCTCTGGCGAAACTGAAGATGCAACCATCGCTGACCTGGCTGTGGGCACCGCTGCTGGCCAGATCAAAACCGGTTCTATGAGCCGTTCTGACCGCGTTGCTAAGTACAACCAGCTGATTCGTATCGAAGAAGCGCTGGGTGAGCAAGCACCGTACAACGGTCGTAAAGAGATCAAAGGCCAGGCATAATCGCCTGACTTTTCACTCTTAATAAAAAAACCCGCTTCGGCGGGTTTTTTTATTGCTGCAATAGCGCAGCTGCTGCACATGACCTGAGGGCAGGGATCTGCGATACTTACCTTTTACAGCCAAACAGAGATGAGTATGCAGTACCCGATTAATGAGATGTTCCAGACCTTGCAAGGCGAGGGTTACTTTACCGGCGTTCCCGCTATTTTTATCCGTCTGCAGGGGTGCCCGGTAGGCTGTGCCTGGTGCGATACCAAGCACACCTGGGATAAGCTCGCCGATCGAGAGGTGTCCCTTTACAGCGTGCTGGCAAAAACCAAAGAGAGCGATAAGTGGGGCCCGGCAAGCAGTGAAGATCTGTTGGCCATCATTGAGCGTCAGGGCTATACCGCCCGCCACGTGGTGATCACTGGCGGCGAACCCTGTATTCACGATCTGATCCCGCTGACGATGCTGCTGGAGAAAAACGGCTTTAGCTGCCAAATCGAAACCAGCGGCACCCACGAGGTGCGCACCTCGACCAATACCTGGGTGACGGTTTCACCGAAGGTGAATATGCGCGGCGGGTATGACATTCTCCAGCAGGCGCTGGATCGTGCGGATGAGATCAAGCACCCGGTTGGCCGGATGCGTGACGTTGAGGCGCTGGATGAACTGCTGGCGACGCTGCACGACGATAAGCCGCGGGTGATTGCGCTTCAGCCGATCAGCCAGAAAGAGGATGCGACGCGTCTGTGTATTGAAACCTGCATCGCTCGCAACTGGCGTCTGTCGATGCAGACGCATAAATACCTGAATATTGCTTGATAGATCGCTATGCCCGGTGGCGCTTCGCTTACCGGGCCTACGTTAACCGCACCGCGACTTCTCACTCTCCGCGATAGACACAGCCCGCCGTACAGGTCTCTTTGATTGTCACTGCGCTCAGCAGCGGCACAAGCGGCTTCATCTCTTCCCAGATCCACTTCGCCAGCACTTCGCTGGTTGGGTTCTCCAGGCCAGGAATATCGTTCAGATAGTAGTGATCCAGTCGGTCGTAGGTCGGCTTAAACGCCGCCTTTAGCTCGGAAAAGTCCATGATCCAACCCATATGGGGATCGACGTCACCAGTAATTTCCAGGCGCACCATAAACGAGTGGCCATGCAGGCGACCACATTTGTGGCCTTCGGGCACGTGGGGCAGACGGTGAGCAGCTTCGAAGATGAAATCTTTAAATAACGTGGTAGACATGATGAATTCTCAGACAGGCAAAAACCGCCGCATACTACCGGAATTGGCCTTTTTTGGCATTAACTAAAACAGGCAAAAGCGGTAAAGCCTGCCCTATAGTCATAAAATTGCCATTTTATCTTTATATATCAATAGATTAATTAACCTATTTTACTGTTAATAACTATGACTAAAAGCGGTTAGCGTTTTTAGTTATTTGTTATTTCCATCCCTTCTTTAATTGTTATTATTCACGCCGTTAACCTTACACTCTGTTCTGTTTTTACGCTTTTTTATTCGCTTTGCTTACTGGAACATAACGACGCATGACGACACAGGCCCCACCTTCCGCTTTGCTTCCGCTGAACCCGGAGCAGCTGGCGCGCCTTCAGGCAGCCACCACCGATTTAACATCGACCCAGCTCGCCTGGGTTTCCGGCTATTTCTGGGGCGTGCTTAATCAGCAGCCAGGCGCAGCAGCGATGGCGGCAGCGCCGGCTCCGGCGGCAGAGACGCCGGCGATCACGCTGCTCAGCGCGTCGCAAACCGGTAACGCCCGTCGCGTCGCAGAAGCACTGCGTGACGATCTGCTGGCGGCGAAGCTCAACGTCAACCTGGTCAACGCTGGCGACTATAAATTCAAACAAATTGCCAATGAAAAACTGCTGGTCGTGGTTGCTTCGACCCAGGGGGAAGGGGAGCCACCGGAAGAAGCGGTCGCCCTGCACAAGTTCCTGTTCTCAAAAAAAGCGCCGAAGCTTAACGGCAGTGCCTTTGCCGTGTTCGGCCTGGGCGATACCTCCTACGAATTCTTCTGCCAGTGCGGTAAAGATTTTGACAGCAAGCTGGCGGAGCTGGGTGCCGAGCGCCTGCTGGCTCGCGTGGATGCCGACGTTGAGTATCAGACGGCTGCCAGCGAGTGGCGGGCCCGCATCGTTGAGATCCTGAAGGCCCGCGTGCCCACCGAAAGCCCGGCCCAGGCGGCAGTGACCGCCACCGGCGTGGTCAACGAGGTCTTCTCCAGCCCCTATACTAAAGAGGATCCGCTGGTTGCCACGCTCGCCGTGAACCAGAAGATCACCGGCCGTGATTCCGAGAAAGATGTGCGCCATATCGAGATCGATCTGGGCGACTCCGGTCTGCGCTACCAGCCGGGCGATGCGCTGGGCGTGTGGTATCAGAACGATCCGGCGCTGGTGCGCGAGCTGGTCGAGCTACTGTGGCTAAAAGGCGACGAGCCGGTCACCGTGGATGGCAAAACGCTGCCGCTCTCTGAAGCGCTGGAGTGGCATTTTGAGCTGACGGTCAACACCGCCAGCATCGTTGAGAACTACGCTAAGCTGAGCCGCAGTGAAACCCTGCTGCCGATGGTGGGCGACAAAGCTCGACTTCAGCACTACGCCGCGACGACGCCGATCGTCGACATGGTGCGCTTCTCGGCTGCCCAGCTGGATGCTGAGGCGCTGATTGGCCTGCTGCGTCCGCTGACCCCGCGCCTCTACTCCATCGCCTCATCTCAGGCCGAAGTCGAGAGCGAAGTGCACGTTACCGTTGGCGTGGTGCGCTATGACGTTGAAGGCCGCACACGCACCGGCGGCGCGTCAGGCTTCCTCGCCGATCGTGTTGAAGAGGACGGTGAGATCCGCGTGTTCATTGAGCACAACGACAACTTCCGCCTGCCTGCAAACCCAGAGACGCCGGTGATCATGATCGGCCCAGGCACCGGTATCGCCCCGTTCCGCGCCTTTATGCAGCAGCGTGCGGCCGACGAGGCGCCGGGTAAAAACTGGCTGATTTTTGGTAATCCGCACTTTACCGAAGACTTCCTGTACCAGGTGGAGTGGCAGCGCTACGTCAAAGAGGGCGTGCTGAACCGCATCGATCTGGCGTGGTCCCGTGACCAGAAAGAGAAAATATACGTACAAGATAAACTGCGCGAACAGGGCGCAGAGCTGTGGCGCTGGATCAATGAAGGCGCGCACATTTATGTCTGCGGCGACGCGACGCGCATGGCGCGTGACGTTGAGCAGGCTTTACTGGAAGTGATTGCCGAGTTCGGTGGCATGGATACCGAAACGGCTGACGAATATTTAAGTGAGCTGCGCGTAGAGCGCCGTTATCAGCGAGATGTCTACTAATGAGCGATAAACATCCAGGTCCGCTGGTGGTCGAAGGTAAACTGACCGACGCCGAGCGTATGAAACGTGAGAGCAACTACCTGCGCGGTACGATTGCGGAAGATCTGAACGACGGGCTTACCGGCGGTTTTAAAGGTGACAACTTTCTGCTGATCCGCTTCCACGGTATGTATCAGCAGGACGATCGTGACATTCGTGCCGAACGCGCCGAGCAGAAGCTGGAGCCGCGCCATGCCATGATGCTGCGCTGCCGTCTGCCGGGGGGGATCATTACCCCGGCGCAGTGGCAGGCTATCGATAAGTTTGCCGAAGAGAAGACC
The DNA here is from genome assembly GCF_019880405.1 of Enterobacter sp. C2. Taxonomy (NCBI): domain Bacteria; kingdom Pseudomonadati; phylum Pseudomonadota; class Gammaproteobacteria; order Enterobacterales; family Enterobacteriaceae; genus Enterobacter; species Enterobacter sp. C2. Next base: position 3,393,250 of record NZ_CP082269.1, on the reverse strand, counting down.
ATTTACGGCAGTATTCGTCTGACCAACCGCCAGACTTTCCAGTATCACGGTATTCTGAAGAAGAACGTTAAGCCTGCCCATCAGATGCTGCATGATGTGGGTCTGGACGCGCTGGCGACCGCCAACGACATGAACCGTAACGTGCTCTGCACCTCTAACCCTATTGAGTCGGAGCTGCATGCGGAGGCCTATGAGTGGGCGAAGAAGCTCTCTGAGCACCTGCTGCCACGCACCCGCGCCTATGCTGAGATCTGGCACGACGCGGAGAAGGTGGCGACTACCGATGAAGAGCCGATCCTCGGGCAGACCTATCTGCCGCGTAAGTTCAAAACCACGGTAGTGATCCCGCCGCAGAACGACGTTGATCTGCACGCCAACGACATGAACTTTATCGCCATCGCCGAGAACGGCAAGCTGATCGGCTTTAACCTGCTGGTAGGCGGTGGCCTCTCAATCGAGCACGGCAACAAGAAAACCTACGCTCGTACCGCGAGCGAGTTTGGCTTCCTGCCGCTTGAGCACACCCTGGCAGTGGCAGAGGCGGTAGTGACGACCCAGCGCGACTGGGGCAACCGTACCGATCGTAAAAACGCCAAGACCAAATACACCCTTGAGCGCGTGGGCGTTGAGACCTTTAAAGCGGAAGTTGAACGCCGGGCTGGCATGAAATTCGAGCCGGTTCGTCCGTACGCGTTCACGGGGCGCGGGGATCGCATCGGCTGGGTGAAAGGTATCGATAACAAGTGGCACCTGACGCTGTTTATCGAAAACGGCCGTATCCTTGATTACCCGGATCGTCCGCTGAAGACTGGCCTGCTGGAGATCGCGAAGATCCACAAGGGCGATTTCCGCCTGACCGCGAACCAGAACCTGATCGTCGCAGGCGTGCCGGAAGGTGAGAAGGCGAAGATTGAAAAGCTGGCCCGTTCCCATGGTCTGATGGATGCGGTGAAACCGCAGCGTGAGAACTCCATGGCCTGCGTCGCCTTCCCGACCTGTCCGCTGGCGATGGCGGAAGCAGAGCGTTTCCTGCCGAGCTTTGTTGATAAAGTCGAAGCGATTATGGAGAAGCACGGCGTTGGTGACGATCATATCGTAATGCGCGTTACCGGCTGTCCGAACGGCTGTGGCCGTGCGCTGCTGGCGGAGATGGGTCTGGTGGGTAAAGCGCCGGGACGCTATAACCTGCACCTTGGCGGTAATCGTATGGGCACGCGTATTCCGCGCATGTACCGTGAAAATATCACCGAGTCAGAGATCCTCGACTCTATCGACGTGCTGGTAGGACGCTGGTCGAAAGAGCGCGAAGCAGATGAAGGTTTCGGCGATTTCACCGTCCGGGCGGGGATCATCCGTCCGGTGCTGGATCCGGCCCGGGATTTCTGGGAGTAACGTGGTCATGCCCGGAGGCGCTTTGCTTGCCGGGCCTACAAAATCGTAGGTCGGGCAAACGTCGTGCCGCCCGGCGTAACAGGCAAACGAGGTTCTTATGTCCGTACTCGATCTAAACGCCCTTAATGAGCTGCCAAAGGTTGAACGCATTCTGGCGCTGGCAGAGACCAACGGCCAGCTGGAAAAACTGAGCGCGGAAGAGCGCGTCGTCTGGTCGTTAGAGAACCTGCCCGGCGAGTATGTGCTCTCCTCAAGCTTTGGTATCCAGGCGGCGGTCAGCCTGCATCTGGTGAATCAGATCAGCCCGGATATCCCGGTGATCCTGACCGATACCGGCTACCTGTTCCCGGAGACCTACCAGTTTATTGATGAGCTGGCAGACAAGCTCAAGCTGAACCTAAAGATCTACCGTGCGGAGCAGAGTCCGGCGTGGCAGGAAGCACGCTACGGCAAGCTGTGGGAGCAGGGCGTAGAAGGCATTGAGAAGTACAATGAGATCAACAAGGTCGAGCCGATGAACCGCGCCCTCAAAGAGCTGAAGGCGCAGACGTGGTTTGCGGGCCTGCGCCGGGAGCAGTCCGGCAGCCGCGCCACGCTGCCAGTGCTGGCCGTTCAGCGCGGCGTGTTCAAGGTGCTGCCGATCATCGACTGGGACAACCGCACCGTTTACCAGTATCTGCAGAAGCATGGGCTGAAGTACCACCCGCTGTGGGACCAGGGCTATCTCTCGGTGGGCGATACGCACACCACCCGCAAATGGGAGCCGGGCATGGCAGAGGAAGAGACCCGCTTCTTCGGCCTCAAGCGCGAATGCGGGCTGCACGAAGGGTGATATAACGCACCGGACGAAAAATGCTGACTTTAGGGTCGGCATTTTTTTTGGGCTTTGCGCGGAGAGTGGGGAGTAAGCAATTTAGGATAGGGTCATGGTTGGGGGTAGAGGTAGAATCGGAAAAAGTCGGTAGGGGTAAGGAATATGAAATGAAGAGAATATTATTAGGTATTGCTGTTTCCCTGATGTATCTACCGATACTGGCTAGCGCTGCACTATATGAAGGCTTAGAGGCAAAAGCCTGTTTTGCTCAGCATGCTGATCCGAATCAGCAAGCAAGCTGCCTTCATCAGAAAAAAATTGAAAGCGAATCACAGCTGAAAGAAGTCATTATAGAAACAAACAAAGAGATTAAGTCTAATAATGTCGGTTTATTTAATGGAAAAGAAGATGCGACAGAAACCTCAGGCGAGGTATACAGCAAACGTTTCTTACATGCTCAAAAATTATGGAAGCAGTATAGAAAAGAGCTATGCCTTGCGGTGGCGACAGAGATTAATGAGGACGCTTACGATTATCAAGCATTCATTGATCAGTGTGAAATCAATCTTAACAAAAGACATAGTGAAGAGATAAAAATGATGGGCATCTTTCCCGCCTCGTAACTGCTTTTAACTTTATTAGTAAGGCTTTGAAATAAAATATTTGCTACGTGAATATAATCAGGTGGCAGGACTACTCACGCTACCGGCCAGGATAAGAGATGATATTGCATTCTTGCTTATACTAACTTTGGGGGAAGCATTTTAGATTTAGCAGATTTTGAACAATAATTGATAGAAGATTGACTTAGATACAGGTAAATATTAAGAGCGTCGGTAGAATTGTATTAGCTCCGTAAAGTATTCTTTGTTCTTATTTAAAATCAAAGATTTACTAAAACGGGAATGCTATGTAATTATTAGGAATAAGTTGGTAGATTGTTGGCTTCTCAAAAAAACCCTTTAAAAACACGCGCATGAATTTAGAGGGTACCCCACGCCAGCGGGAATAAACCGATCTCTATCTGGATCCGCACAAATACTGACATATAGGGGTGCCAGTTGGAGCTGGCCCCCCTCATGATTTAAGAACGATACTCAAAAACCTCAAGGATTATTATGAAACAGGCAACCAGAAAAGCGACTACCGTAGGTGACATCCTGCTGTATGAATACCTGGAGCCGCTAGATCTTAAAATCAACGAACTTGCGGAAATGTTGCATGTGCATCGCAATAGTGTAAGCGCATTGGTTAACAACAACCGCAAACTGACTACTGACATGGCATTCCGCCTGTCTAAAGCATTCGCTACGTCCGTTGATTTCTGGCTTAACCTTCAGTCAGCTGTAGACCTTTGGGAAGTAGAGAACGACACCCGAGCGCAAGAAGAATTTAGCCGCATCGTTCCCGCCGCTAAATTTATTGCCAGTAAAGCTAGAAAGAAAGTCGCCTAATCTCTGCAACCAGCCCGCCTCACAGCGGGCTTTTTATTCCTCTCAGAAAAAGCGTTGATACGCGACAAGTGGCTTTCTGCACATTCCCACTTGCGTGGGGATAAACCACCATTCGACACCCTGGGCACCGTGGTTCTCTGGTGTTCCCCGCATATGCGGGGGTAAACCGACTTTGAGGATTTACATGCTTCATCGCGTATTGTTTCCTGACATTTTGGTCCATATTCAGACAATAAAAATCCTTTTTTTGCATTGTCTTTAATCGTGCCGATCACTAACCTATTTGCATAATTTTGCATTTAGGTTAATACTATGGGTGAGAAATGGACGCCGCATACCCGACTTCATATAGTCAAAACGATGGTGCGAGCCGGAAAGGTTCGTACGACGATAAGTGCTTACAATGGAGCGGCAGCGCTAGGGTTCAAAAGCCGTATCGAAATGTATGGTGCGGTTTTAGCGTTAGCACCGTCTGATTTCTACAAGAGCATGACGGCTGATAAAGACCCCGGCTACTGGCAAGAGGTTTATCGCCTGGTGTATAACGGGCAATCGATTTACTTGAAGCTTATTGTTAAAGATAATGTAGTGATCGTCTCATTTAAGGAGCTATAGAAATGAAATGCCCTGGCTGTGGCGGTGCAGATCTTAAACATGAAACCCGTAACGTTGAATACGAGTATAAAGGCCGTAAAACTACGGTATACGGTATTACCGGTGACTATTGCGATGCGTGCGGAGAGAGCATCTTAGACGATGAAGCTGGCGACACGTATATGGCGGCGATCGGCGCCTTTAATCGCGAAGTGAATGCGCAGGAAGTTGATCCCGCGTTTATTGCCAGGATCCGCAAGCGCTTCAAACTTGACCAGCGCCAGGCGGCTGAAATTTTTGGTGGCGGTGCAAATGCCTTTAGCCGGTATGAAACAGGTCGCGTTGCTCCTCCACGTCCGCTTGTGTTGCTGTTCAAGGCTCTCGATAAGCACCCCGAAATCTTCGAAGAGCTAAAGCAAGCCTAATCTCCCCCGACTGACCACAACATTCATCGCCGGGCGGCGCTGCGCTTGCCCGGCCTACAAAACCCAAATCCTGAACTATCCGTCTCAGGTACTCTTCTCCGCCTTCGCCAGCTCTTCAAGCAGCGGCAGCATAATACGCATCACGTCGCGGCTGCGGCGCTCAATGCGGCCGGGCAGGGCGCTGTCGATAAACTGCTGGTTATCCAGACGCACGTTATGCCAGCTGGTGCCGTCGGGAAACGCTTTGGTTTTTGCCCGCTGCTGGTAGCCATCTTTTTTCCCCAGCGACCAGTTCGTGGCCTCGACGGAGAGCACCGGGATACCCGCGCGATCGAACACTTCGCTGTCGTGGCAGCAGTCGGTGCCTTTCGGATAGTCTGGGTTCAGGCCCGGATTAGTGGTGGCGGTGATGCCGTGCTGGCGAGCAATGGCCAAGGCGCGATCCCGGGTCAGCTTGCGCACTGCGGCAGGGGTGCTTTTGCCGCTGTTGAAGTAGAGCTTATCGCCGACGATCAGGTTATCGAGGTTGATCACCAGCAGAGTGTTTTTCTTCTCGGCGTCACTCATGCGCTGCAGCAGATTTTCCGCGCCCAGCCGTCCCTCCTCCTCGCCGCTGGTGGCGATAAAGCGGATGCCGTACTGGGTCTGCATATGCTTCATCTGGTCAGCCAGCTCCAGCATCACCCCCAGCCCGGCGGCGTTATCGTCGAGGCCCTGTAACGTCAGGCCGCCAAGGTTGTGATCGCTATCGGCGTCGCTGCGCGGCGCGTAGGTATCGAGATGCGCCATCACAATGATCTGCTGAGCCAGCTTGCCTTCATGGGCGGCGATGACCGTACTGCCCGTCACGTTGTGCCAGTTCTGGTTCTTATTGCGTGAGGTATAGATGTAGCGGCTGTTGAACTTGCGGATGTCGCTCTGGTAGCCCATCTGTTCAAACTGCTGGCGCAGATAGTCCGCTGAGAGCATCTCCGCAGGTGTGCCGGTCATGCGGCCTGGGAAATAGGTAGCAATATGGCGAGCCTGCTCGCTGGCCATCTCGCCGGGCTGGCTGATCTTAGCCTGCGCCGGCACGGTAAAGCACACACCGAGCGCCAGAGCTACAACAAGATGGCGCAATGCGGGAAACATAGTGAGTCCTTAAAAAAGAAGCAAAATTTTTGACGTGCATAGTATGAAACTGTGATCGCAGTTACACAATTTCAATTACGCTCAAACGCCCGGATTTTCTCACGTTAAGCACTTTTTGATCTTTGCTTTTGCTTTACGTTATTCCATTGAGTAACTACTCATTCCAATTCGTAATTTCATTCGTCCCTGGACGACCCCTATAGTCCCTCTATCCCTTGTTTTTAGCGACTCATGCGACGTATAGCAGACGCACAGAATAGATCGTCTCGTGTGGTAAATTTCCCTTTAAGGAACGGTTATGGATCAAAAACGACTCACCCACCTGCGACAACTGGAGGCGGAAAGCATCCATATCATTCGTGAGGTGGCGGCTGAATTCTCCAATCCGGTGATGATGTACTCCATCGGCAAAGACTCCAGCGTGATGCTGCACCTGGCACGTAAGGCTTTCTATCCGGGTACGCTGCCTTTCCCACTGCTGCATGTCGATACTGGCTGGAAATTCCGTGAGATGTATGAGTTCCGTGACCGTACCGCCAAAGCCTACGGCTGCGAGCTGCTGGTGCATAAAAACCCGGAAGGCGTAGCGATGGGGATCAACCCGTTCGTGCACGGCAGCGCCAAGCACACCGATATCATGAAGACGGAAGGGCTGAAGCAGGCGCTGAATAAGTACGGCTTTGACGCGGCCTTTGGTGGCGCACGCCGCGACGAGGAGAAGTCCCGCGCGAAAGAGCGTATCTACTCTTTCCGCGACCGCTTCCACCGCTGGGACCCGAAAAACCAGCGTCCGGAGCTGTGGCACAACTACAACGGGCAGATCAACAAAGGGGAGAGCATTCGCGTCTTCCCGCTGTCGAACTGGACCGAGCTGGATATCTGGCAGTACATCTACCTGGAAAACATTGAAATCGTTCCGCTCTACCTGGCGGCTGAACGTCCGGTGCTGGAACGTGACGGCATGCTGATGATGATCGATGACGATCGCATTGACCTGCAGCCGGGCGAAGAGATTAAACAGCGCATGGTGCGCTTCCGTACCCTCGGCTGCTGGCCGCTGACCGGCGCGGTAGAGTCTGATGCCCAGACGCTGCCGGAGATCATCGAAGAGATGCTTGTCTCCACCACCAGTGAACGCCAGGGGCGCGTCATCGACCGGGACCAGTCCGGCTCGATGGAGCTGAAAAAACGCCAGGGATACTTCTAAGGAGCCGCCATGAATACCACTATTGCTCAACAAATTGCTAATGAAGGCGGCGTCGAAGCGTATCTGCACGCCCAGCAGCACAAAAGCCTGCTGCGCTTTCTGACCTGCGGCAGCGTCGACGACGGCAAAAGCACCCTGATTGGCCGCCTGCTGCACGACACGCGGCAGATTTATGAAGATCAGCTCTCCACGCTGCACAACGACAGCAAGCGCCACGGTACCCAGGGCGAAAAACTTGACCTCGCGCTGCTGGTGGATGGCCTGCAGGCTGAGCGTGAGCAGGGCATCACCATTGATGTGGCCTACCGCTACTTCTCTACCGAAAAACGCAAATTTATTATCGCTGATACCCCGGGGCACGAGCAGTACACCCGTAATATGGCGACCGGGGCCTCGACCTGCGATCTGGCGATCCTGCTGATTGACGCGCGTAAAGGCGTGCTGGATCAGACCCGTCGCCACAGCTTTATCTCCACCCTGCTGGGCATTAAGCACCTGGTAGTGGCGGTGAACAAGATGGACCTGGTTGAATTCAGCGAAGAGACCTTTGACACGATTCGCCAGAGCTACCTGACCTTTGCCGAGCAGCTGCCGGGCAACCTCGATATCCGCTTTGTGCCGCTGTCGGCGCTGGAAGGAGATAACGTTGCCAGCCAGAGCGCAAGCATGCCGTGGTACAGCGGCCCGACCCTGCTGGAAGTGCTGGAGAGCGTTGAGATCCAGCGCGTAGTCGATACCCAGCCGATGCGCTTCCCGGTGCAGTACGTTAACCGTCCGAACCTCGACTTCCGCGGCTTCTCCGGTACCGTGGCCTCCGGCAGCATCAAGGTCGGCCAGCGCGTCAAGGTGCTGCCGTCGGGCGTGGAGTCCACGGTGGCACGCATTGTGACGTTCGATGGCGATCTGCAGGAAGCGGGCGCGGGCGAAGCGGTAACGCTGGTATTAAAAGATGAAATCGACATCAGCCGGGGCGATCTGCTGCTGGATGCGCAGGAGAGCCTGCCAGCCGTACAGAGCGCAGCGGTAGATGTGGTATGGATGGCCGAGCAGCCGCTGACCCCAGGCCAGAGCTATGACATCAAAATCGCGGGCAAGAAGACCCGAGCGCGGGTGGACGGCGTTCAGTATCAAGTGGATATCAATAACCTGACCCAGCGCAGCGTCGACGCGTTGCCGCTTAACGGCATTGGGCTGGTGGATCTGACTTTTGACGAGCCGCTGGTGTTGGATAAGTACCAGGACAACCCGGTGACCGGCGGGATGATCTTTATCGACCGCCTGAGCAATGTCACCGTCGGGGCGGGCATGGTTAATCAGCCGAACGCTGACGCCGGGGCCGCGCCGTCTGAGTTCAGCACCTTTGAGCTGGAGCTGAATGCGCTGGTACGCAAGCACTTCCCTCACTGGGGCGCGCGCGATCTGCTGGGAGGCAAATAATGGCGGAGCATGACGAGAACGTCGTCTGGCACGCCCATCCCGTCACCGCGCAGCAGCGGGAGCAGCTCCACGGTCACCGTGGGGTTGTGCTGTGGTTTACCGGGCTATCCGGCTCGGGTAAATCCACCGTCGCCGGGGCGCTGGAGGAGGCCCTGCACCGGCTGGGCGTTAGCACCTATCTGCTCGATGGCGACAACGTGCGCCACGGTCTGTGCAGCGATCTGGGCTTCAGCGACGACGATCGCAAGGAGAACATTCGCCGTGTGGGCGAGGTAGCCCGGCTGATGGTCGATGCGGGGCTGGTGGTGCTGACGGCTTTCATCTCTCCGCACCGGGCGGAGCGGCAGATGGTGCGCGAGCGCGTAGGCGAGGGGCGTTTTTACGAGGTCTTTGTCGATACCTCTTTGGCTACCTGCGAGGCGCGGGATCCCAAAGGGCTGTATAAAAAGGCGCGCGCCGGTGAGCTACGCCATTTTACCGGGATCGATTCCGTCTATGAGGCGCCTGAGTTACCCGAGGTGCATCTGGACGGCGAACAATTAGTAACAAATTTAGTGGCTCAATTATTAGATCTACTGAAACGGGACGATATTATCAGATCCTGAGACAACGCCGGGTTTTGCGCCCGGCAAGTCAGGTCACAGGATCCACTATGCGCAATAGCCAGAATATTACTATCACTCCATCTGAAACCGGCGTTGCCAATGACGAGCCGACCTGGTCACTGCCAGGCGCTGTTGTTGGCTTTGCCTCATGGCTGCTGGCGCTAAGCATTCCGTTCCTGCTGTACGGCTCTAACACCCTCTTTTTCTTTCTCTATACCTGGCCGTTCTTTCTGGCGCTGATGCCCGTTGCGGTTGTGGTCGGAATTGCTATCCACTCCTTGCTTAACGGCAGGCTGGTTTACACCAGCCTGGTGACGGCGCTCGCCAGCGTGGGCATGTTCGGTATGCTATTTATGTGGCTGATGGGTTAAAGCACGCCATAATTCAAACCGTAACGCTTTTTAAGACGATGTTTCCAGGCTGGACAGTGCCTGGATCGCGTGAGGTATGGTACATTTGGCAGCGTCGTTACGGCATCGGCTTAGAGTGGAGTCCTGGCGTAAGTTATGGGATGATGATGCCGTTTTACAGGGGGCAGGATGGGTAAATTAACGCTGCTGTTGCTGGCTTTGCTGGTCTGGCTACAGTATTCATTGTGGTTTGGCAAGAATGGCCTCCACGACTTCAGCCGCGTCAGCGATGATGTCACAGTACAGCAGGCAACAAACGCTAAGCTAAAAGCGCGTAACGATCAGCTTTTTGCCGAGATCGACGATCTCAACGGCGGTCAGGAAGCGATTGAAGAGCGCGCACGTAACGAACTCAGTATGACCAAGCCAGGCGAAACCTTTTATCGTCTGGTTCCGGATGCGTCTAAACGCACTCCAGGGTCACCACAAAATAATCGATAACAGGCCCAGGTTTTCTTACATGGCAGCAATAGTTCCGGCCATCTGTGCCGTCGTACCGGCCGCCGGATTTGGCCGCCGTATGCAAACGGAATGCCCTAAACAGTATCTTTCGATTGGCAATAAAACCATCCTTGAGCACGCGGTTGCGGCATTGCTGGCAAATCCGCGTGTGGAGCGGGTGATTATTGCCGTCAGCCCAGGCGATGAGCGCTTCGCCCGGCTGCCGCTGGCGCATCACCTTCAGGTAACCGTGGTTGACGGTGGCGCAGAGCGCGCCGATTCGGTGCTGGCTGGTCTGCACGCTGCCGGTGATGCCGAGTGGGTGCTGGTACACGATGCGGCCCGTCCCTGCCTGCATCAGGACGATCTTTCCCGTCTGCTCTCTCTTAGCGAAACCAGCCGTACGGGTGGCATTCTGGCCGCCCCGGTGCGCGATACCATGAAGCGCGCCGAGCCCGGCAAAAGCGCCATTGCCCACACCGTGGATCGTAACGATCTGTGGCACGCGCTAACCCCCCAGTTTTTCCCCTTGCCGCTGCTTAAAATGTGTCTGACGCGGGCGCTTAACGACGGGGCAACCATCACCGATGAAGCCTCAGCGCTGGAGCACTGCGGCTACCATCCCGAGCTGGTTGCCGGTCGCGCTGATAATATTAAAGTGACGCGGCCTGAAGACCTGGCGCTGGCAGAATTTTATCTTACCCGTAACGCCTCTATGGAGAACTGATAATGCGTATTGGACACGGCTTTGACGTACACGCTTTTGGCGGCGAAGGCCCCATCATCATCGGCGGCGTACGTATTCCCTATGAGAAAGGCCTGCTGGCGCACTCCGATGGCGATGTGGCCCTGCACGCCTTAACCGATGCGCTGCTTGGCGCGGCGGCGTTGGGCGATATCGGCAAACTTTTTCCGGACACCGACCCGGCATTTAAAGGCGCTGACAGCCGCGAGCTGCTGCGTGAAGCCTGGCGTCGTATTCAGGCGAAAGGTTATACCCTTGGCAACGTAGATGTGACCATTATCGCCCAGGCACCGAAAATGCTGCCGCATATCCCGCAGATGCGCATCTTTATTGCAGAAGATCTCGGCTGCCATATGGACGATGTTAACGTTAAGGCCACCACCACCGAGAAGCTGGGCTTTACCGGGCGCGGCGAAGGCATTGCCTGCGAAGCCGTGGCGCTGTTAGTCAAGGCGGCTAAATGACCGAGTTTGACGCGCTGACGTACCTGCACGGCAAACCGCTGGCCAGTGGCCTGCTGAAGGCCAACCCGGAAGATTTCGTCGTGGTAGAAGATTTAGGCTTCGCGCCCGACGGCGAGGGCGAGCATATTCTGGTGCGGGTGCTGAAGACCAGCTGTAATACGCGCTTTGTCGCCGACGCGCTGGCAAAATTCCTTAAAATCTCTGCCCGAGAGGTCAGTTTCGCCGGGCAAAAAGACAGGCATGCGGTGACCGAGCAGTGGCTCTGCGCCCGCGTGCCGGGTAAAGAGATGCCGGATCTCAGCGCGTTTCAACTGGAAGGTTGCCAGGTGCTGGAGTATGCGCGGCATAAACGCAAGCTGCGGCTGGGTGCGCTGAAGGGCAACCAGTTTACGCTGGTGCTGCGTGAGGTGAGCAACCGCGCCGACGTCGAGGCGCGTCTCACGGCAATCGCCGGGCAGGGCGTACCGAACTACTTCGGCGCGCAGCGCTTCGGTATCGGCGGCAGCAACCTGCACGGTGCGCTACGCTGGGCGCAGAGCGATGCCCCGGTGCGCGATCGCAATAAACGCAGTTTTTGGTTGTCGGCGGCACGCAGCGCGTTGTTTAATCAGATCGTCAGCGAGCGCCTGAAAAAAGCGGACTTTAATCAAGTTGTTGACGGCGATGCGCTACAATTAGCGGGGCGCGGAAGCTGGTTCGTGGCCACGCCGGAAGAGCTGGCGGCGCTCCAGGCGCGCGTTGATGATAAAGCGCTGCTGATTACCGCTGCGCTGCCGGGTACCGGCGAGTGGGGAACCCAGCGCGAAGCGCTGGCGCGTGAAGAGGCGGCCATTAGCGATTCGCCGCTGTTACAGTCCCTGCTGGTGCGGGAAAAGGTTGAGGCCTCGCGCCGGGCCGCGCTGCTCTATCCGCAGCAGCTGAGCTGGAACTGGTGGGATGATGTTACTGTCGAACTGCGCTTCTGGCTGCCGGCCGGGAGCTTTGCCACCAGCGTTGTAAGGGAACTTATCAATACATCGGGTGATTATGCGAATATTGCTGAGTAACGATGATGGGATCCATGCGCCAGGCATTCAGACGCTGGCCCATGCTTTACGGGAATTTGCCGATGTGCAGGTTGTCGCGCCCGATCGTAACCGCAGCGGAGCCTCTAACTCTCTGACGCTGGAATCGTCACTTCGTACCTTTACCTTCGAGAATGGCGATATCGCCGTGCAGATGGGGACGCCTACCGACTGCGTCTTTCTGGGCGTTAATGCGCTGATGCGCCCGCGTCCGGACGTGGTGGTAGCCGGGATCAATGCCGGACCGAACCTTGGCGACGATGTGATCTACTCTGGGACGGTAGCCGCGGCAATGGAGGGGCGTCACCTTGGTTTTCCGGCGCTGGCGGTCTCGCTTAACGGCTACACGCACTATGACACTGCCGCCGCCGTGACCTGTTCGATTCTCCGCGCCCTGAGCCGGGAGCCGCTGCGCACCGGTCGCATCCTGAATATCAACGTGCCCGATCTGCCTCTCAGTGAGATCAAAGGCATTCGCGTGACCCGCTGCGGCAGTCGTCATCCGGCGGATAAGGTCATTCCGCAGGAGGATCCGCGTGGCAATACGCTCTACTGGATTGGTCCGCCGGGTGAGAAGCACGACGCCGGGCCGGACACCGACTTTGCCGCCGTGGATGAAGGCTATGTCTCGGTAACGCCGCTGCATGTCGATCTTACTGCCTACGGTGCGCGTGATGTTGTTTCGGACTGGTTAAGCCGTGCCGGAGTGAACACGCAATGGTAAGCAGACGCGTACAAGCCCTTCTCGATCAGTTACGCAGCCAGGGCATTAAAGATGAACATGTCCTGGACGCTATCGCACGGGTTCCCCGTGAGAAATTTATTGATGAAGCGTTTGAACACAAAGCGTGGGAAAACGTCGCGCTGCCTATCGGCCAGGGGCAGACCATCTCGCAGCCCTATATGGTCGCGCGGATGACCGAACTGCTGGCGCTGACGCCGGACTCCAGAGTGCTGGAGATCGGCACCGGCTCTGGCTATCAGACCGCTATCCTGGCGCATCTGGTGCGCCATGTCTGCTCCGTTGAGCGCATCAAAAGCCTCCAATGGCAGGCGCGTCGTCGCCTGAAGCAGCTCGACTTGCATAATGTTTCTACGCGTCATGGCGATGGCTGGCAGGGGTGGCAGGCGCGCGCCCCGTTTGATGCCATCATCGTCACGGCCGCACCGCCGGAGATCCCCGCTGCGCTTCTGGCACAGCTGGATAACGGCGGCATTCTCGTTTTACCCGTGGGCGATGAGCACCAGCAGCTAAAGTGCATCCATCGACGGGCAGGCGAATTTATCATCGAAACCGTGGAAGACGTACGCTTTGTCCCGCTAGTGAAAGGCGAACTGGCCTGAGACCCGGATTTTTCCTAAAGTTTTCAGCGAGTTTAAGCGTAAGGTGGGGCGGCGTTAAACAACGCCACGGTTTTCAACACGCACAAGCAAATACATTTTTGGGGGATAAATGAGCACGGGAAGCCCAACATTCACCTTAAGCCGGATTGCGGCACTGTCACTGGTTTCGCTCTGGCTGGCAGGATGCTCAAATTCTGGTAATCCACCCGCACCGGTAAGTTCCGTGAATGGCGACAGCGCCTCCGGCAGCAGCACCGAATCCGGGATGTTAATTACCCCTCCACCGAAGATGGGCAGCACACCACAGCAGGCACCGCAAATTCAGCCGGTTAAGCCGGTTATTGCTCCACCAACGACCATTCAGCCCGCGACCCCTCAACCGGTGACGTCGCAGAACGTTCAGACGCAAAATGGTCGAATTGTTTACAATCGTCAGTATGGGAACATTCCGAAAGGGAGCTATACTGGCGGCAGCACTTACACTGTGAAACGCGGTGATACACTGTTTTACATTGCCTGGGTAACCGGCAATGATTTCCGTGATCTGGCCCAGCGGAATGGCGTTGCCGCCCCGTATGGCCTGAATGTCGGGCAAGTTCTCCAGGTGGGGAATTCATCCGGTACGCCAATCACTGGTGGTAATGCAATCACTCAGGCTGATGCTTCCGCGCAAGGAATAGTGACTCCGCCTGCACAAAAATCAACCGTAGTAGTTGCGCCGCAACCGACAATTACGTATTCTGAGGACTCAGGTGAACAGAGTGCTAACAAAATGTTGCCGAACAACAAGCCTGCGACGGTAGTCACAGCGCCTGTTACAGCACCTACGGTTAGCAATTCTGATGTAAGTACCACCGAACCGACAGCCAGCAGTACGTCAACCAGCGCACCGATTTCAACATGGCGCTGGCCTACTGATGGCAATGTTATCGATAACTTCTCTGCGACCGAAGGTGGCAATAAAGGGATCGATATCGCAGGGTCGAAAGGCCAGGCTATCGTCGCGACCGCAGATGGACGCGTGGTATATGCCGGTAATGCTCTGCGCGGTTACGGTAATCTTATTATCATCAAACATAACGATGATTACCTGAGTGCCTACGCCCATAACGACACAATGCTGGTCCGGGAACAACAAGATATCAAGGCGGGGCAGAAGATAGCTACCATGGGTAGCACCGGCACCAGTTCGACACGTTTGCATTTTGAAATTCGTTACAAGGGGAAATCCGTCAACCCGCTGCGTTATTTACCGCAGCGATAATATGGCAAAGTCGTTATACTGTCCTTTGCTTTGCCGTGGCAGCTTGTGTAACAGCCGCTGCCACGCATAAGAAAAGGGGTATGGAGATTTTGTTCAGGGATCACGGGTAGGAGCCACCTTATGAGTCAGAATACGCTGAAAGTTCATGATCTAAATGAAGATGCGGAATTTGATGAGAACGGAGTTGAGGCTTTCGATGAGAAAGTCCTGAATGAAGAGGAACCCAGTGATAACGAGTTAGCTGAAGAGGAGCTGTTATCTCAGGGAGCAACACAGCGTGTGCTGGACGCAACTCAGCTGTACTTAGGAGAGATCGGTTATTCTCCTCTGTTAACCGCTGAAGAAGAAGTTTACTTCGCGCGTCGCGCACTGCGTGGGGACGTTGCATCACGCCGTCGCATGATTGAAAGTAACCTGCGTCTGGTCGTGAAGATTGCCCGTCGTTACAGCAATCGTGGTCTGGCTCTGCTGGATCTGATTGAAGAAGGTAACCTGGGGCTGATCCGCGCCGTTGAGAAGTTTGACCCAGAGCGTGGGTTCCGTTTCTCGACTTACGCAACCTGGTGGATTCGTCAGACCATCGAACGGGCAATCATGAACCAGACCCGGACGATCCGTCTGCCAATTCACATTGTTAAAGAGCTGAACGTCTATCTGCGAACCGCACGTGAACTGTCCCATAAGCTGGACCACGAGCCAAGTGCAGAAGAGATTGCTGAACAGCTGGATAAACCGGTTGATGACGTAAGCCGTATGCTGCGTCTCAATGAGCGCATTACCTCGGTAGACACCCCGCTGGGTGGCGACTCCGAAAAAGCGCTGCTGGACATCCTGGCCGATGAAAAAGACAACGGTCCGGAAGACACCACGCAGGACGATGACATGAAGCAGAGCATCGTCAAATGGCTGTTCGAACTGAACGCCAAACAGCGTGAGGTGCTGGCACGTCGTTTCGGTCTGCTGGGCTATGAAGCTGCAACGCTTGAGGATGTGGGCCGTGAGATTGGCCTGACTCGTGAACGCGTTCGTCAGATTCAGGTTGAAGGTCTGCGTCGTCTGCGCGAAATCCTGCAGACGCAGGGGCTGAATATCGAAGCGCTGTTCCGCGAATAAGCGACACCATTTCAAAAAAGGCCAGTCATTTGACTGGCCTTTTTCTTTTGTGCTTTCGGATGGCAATGATTTTTACTGAAACCGTAGGCCGGGCAAAGCGACGCCGCCGCCCGGCTTAACTCAATTAATTGAGGGTATAGTCCAGGGTGATCTCAGCCTTCAGCAGCTGGGAAACCGGGCAGCCCGCTTTGGCTTTGTTGATAATCTTATCGAAGGTCTCTTTTTCGATACCGGGCACTTTCACCGTGCTGGTGAGCGCGATTTTGGTAATCGCAAAGCCGCCGTCAACTTTATCCAGCGACACATCTGCCGTGGTGTCGATGCTCTCCGGGGTATAGCCCTCTTCACCCAGCATCAATGACAGCGCCATAGAGAAGCAGCCCGCGTGCGCAGCGCCGATCAGCTCTTCCGGGTTAGTCCCGGCTGCGCCTTCGAAGCGGGTATTAAAACCGTAAGGCTGCTGCTTTAATGCGCCGCTCTCGGTAGAGATGGTGCCTTTACCGCCTTTGATGTCGCCTTCCCAGTGTGCCTGACCTTTCTTATGGATCGTCATGTATTCGCTCCTTTTTTGGATGAAAACCTAAGTATAGAAGCTCAGGCCAGGCCCACAGAAAACTACGCCATATTCTTAAGGCGATAGATCCACTCCAGCGCCTGACGCGGAGAAAGGGTATCCGGATCGAGAGCCTCTAACGCCTCAACCGCCGGATGAGCCTCCTCCGGCGCGGCGAGCAGTGACATCTGCGTTCCGTCGACCTGGGTGGCCGCCGCGTTTGGCGTAATGCTCTCCAGCTCGCGCAGCTTCTGTCGGGCGCGCTTGATCACCTCTTTCGGCACGCCTGCCAGGGCCGCTACCGCCAGGCCATAGCTTTTGCTAGCCGCGCCATCCTGCACGCTGTGCATAAAGGCGATGGTATCCCCGTGCTCCAGCGCATCGAGATGCACGTTAGCAACGCCTTCCATCTTCTCCGGCAGCTGGGTCAGCTCGAAGTAGTGGGTAGCAAACAGGGTCAGCGCCTTAATGCGGTTCGCCAGGTTCTCTGCGCAGGCCCACGCCAGCGACAGGCCGTCGTAGGTGGACGTGCCGCGCCCAATCTCATCCATCAGCACCAGGCTGTTTTCCGTGGCGTTGTGCAGGATGTTGGCGGTTTCGGTCATCTCTACCATAAAGGTTGAACGCCCGCTGGCCAGATCGTCCGCCGCGCCCACGCGGGTGAAGATGCGGTCGATAGGGCCAATCTCTACCTTCTGCGCCGGGACGTAGCTGCCAATGTAGGCCAGCAGGGCAATTAGCGCGGTCTGGCGCATATAGGTACTTTTACCGCCCATATTCGGCCCGGTAATGATCAGCATCCGCCGCTGCGGCGAGAGGTTCAGCGGGTTGGCAATAAACGGCTCGTTCAGCACCTGCTCAACCACCGGATGACGCCCTTCGCTAATACGGATGCCCGGCTTATCGCTAAAGGTTGGGCAGCAGTAGTTAAGGGTCCAGGCGCGTTCGGCCAGGTTAACCAGTACGTCAAGCTCCGCCAGCGCGCTGGCACTCTGCTGAAGATCGGCCAGGTGCGGCATCAGCAGGTCAAAGAGTTCATCATAGAGCTGCTTTTCCAGTGCCAGCGCCTTGCCTTTCGAGGTGAGCACCTTGTCTTCGTACTCTTTCAGCTCGGGAATGATGTAGCGCTCGGCGTTCTTCAGGGTCTGGCGACGCACGTAGTGAATGGGTGCATGATGGCTCTGGCCGCGGCTAATCTGAATAAAGTAGCCGTGCACCGCGTTATAGCCCACCTTCAGGGTGTCGAGGCCCAGCTTCTCGCGCTCGCGGATCTCCAGCTTATCCAGATAGTCGGTGGCACCATCTGCCAGGGCGCGCCACTCGTCCAGCTCGGCGTTATAGCCGGGGGCGATCACGCCACCGTCGCGCACCAGCACCGGCGGGGCATCGATGATTGCCCGCTCCAGCAGCTCGCGCAGCTCGCTAAATTCACCCATCGTCTCTCGCAGCCGCTGTACCGGCGCGCTGTCGACCTCGGCCAGCATCTCTCTCAGCGTGGGAAGCTGCTGGAAGGTATGACGCATGCGGGCCAGATCGCGCGGACGCGCGGTGCGCAGGGCCAGACGCGCCAGAATACGCTCCAGATCGCCAACCTGACGCAGCACCGGCTGGAGCTCGGCAGTGGCATCCTGTAGCGCGGCGATGGTCTGCTGGCGCTCGGTTAGCGTTTTGGTGTCGCGCACCGGCATATGCAGCCAGCGTTTGAGCATGCGGCTACCCATTGGCGTCACCGTGCAGTCGAGCACCGAGGCGAGAGTATTCTCTATGCCGCCGGCCAGGTTCTGGGTAATCTCCAAATTACGACGGGTAGCGGCATCCATAATGATGCTGTCCTGCTGGCGCTCCATGGTGATTGCCCGGATGTGGGGCAGGGAGGTGCGCTGGGTATCTTTCACATACTGTAGCAGGCAGCCCGCCGCGCAGAGGCCGCGCGTGGCGTTCTCTACGCCAAAACCCACCAGATCGCGGGTACCGAACTGTAGGTTCAGCTGCTGGCGGGCGGTGTCGATCTCAAATTCCCATAGCGGACGGCGGCGTAGACCGCGTCGGCCCTCAATCAGGGCGGTCTCGGCAAAGTCTTCGGCGTAGAGCAGCTCTGCCGGGTTGGTACGTTGGAGCTCAGCGGCCATGGTCTCGCGATCGGCTGGCTCGCTCAGGCGAAAACGCCCGGAGCTGATATCCAGGGTAGCGTAGCCAAAGCCTTTGCTGTCCTGCCAGATAGCTGCCAGCAGGTTGTCCTGACGCTCGTGCAGCAGCGCTTCGTCACTGATGGTGCCAGGCGTTACGATGCGTACCACCTTGCGCTCAACCGGCCCTTTGCTGGTGGCCGGATCGCCAATCTGTTCACAGATGGCCACTGATTCACCGAGGCTGACCAGCTTCGCCAGATAGTTCTCCACCGCGTGATGTGGTACGCCCGCCATCGGGATGGGTTCACCGGCCGAGGCGCCGCGTTTGGTCAGGGAGATGTCCATCAGCTGCGAGGCGCGTTTCGCATCGTCATAGAACAGCTCATAAAAATCACCCATCCGGTAGAAGAGCAGGATATCCGGATGCTGGGCTTTCAGCTTCAGGTACTGCTGCATCATGGGCGTATGGGCGTCAAAGTTCTCTTGTGTACTCATGAAGTTGTGTCCAGTTCCCTGATTTAAAATGAGGTGCAGATACCGTTGTTGTGATGGGTATTTGCATGGGGGACATGATAACGGAGATAAGCATTCGCTGGAAAGCAGCGATAGGGAACTTCACGAGACGCCTTCCAGTTTCATGAAAAAGCAGAGGCGCCAAGCCCAGAGATGTTTTAGCACAGGTTAAAGAAGGGTAGGCTCATACCTGAGATACAGGCCGCCACAAGGCCAATTGCTGCCTGGCGAATTACATAATAATAATTTAGCACAGCTAAACTATTTAGGCTGATATTTAAAGAATATATTCAGTTTACTTTTGTTTGGCTTATAGTCACGGTGCGTTATTTCCTGATTTCAACGTAGTAACACGCATCAGGTAATCTATAGCCAGTCCTATATAGGATATTTTATGTTTTTTCTAAAGATGCTTTAAAAATACACTTACTACTTTTAGAGGTTATATCGTTATGCCAGGCTACAAAACATTGCTACTAATTATAGTAGTAGTAAGTGTAATTATATTGCGTTATGTGTTCCTGTTGCGATTTCACTTAATAAACTATAAATATCAATCGCTTATTTAATTATCTGGAATCTTTTGATTCTTTATGATTACTTTTTTGCCATGTCAGGCATTGGATTCTACTATTAGCACTTATGGTGCTCTACTGTGCCCTTAAAACAGGTAGCATGCGCCAACGTATATTGAATTGATGGAAACTTGCTTTACAATTGTTTCTCAGTTGTCAAAAAAAGCCGTCGAGAAATGGAACTTACTCGTTAAGTTTCGTGCGGTAGCTATGCCTGTTGCATAGAAAGAGTACGTTAAATTATCATCTTCCTGTAATGATAGCACTTAAGTGAAACTTCACATCTCCTGTTAACGATCTTCAGAATATTGCTACGGAAAAGCATATGAACAAGCGACTCATTATTTCACTTCTTTTTGTTATGACAGTTGCAGGGTGTAAAGCACCGACCAAGCCTGCAATGACTGACGATACCATCGTCACCCACGAGGTGAATGGCGTGACCTTGACCCACCGTAATGCGGTCTCGCCGCCAGCGGAGTTTACGCCAGTCAACGCCTCTTACCGCGCGCTATACCCCGCCTCGCTGATGAGTCGTCCTGACTTTAGCGGCAAGGTTGTCCGTACGCTTGAGACCGGCAAAACCTATGAAGTGCTGGGGCAGGTTGAACATTTCTGGATGGCGCTGGCAGACGAAGGTAAAGACGAGCTGATCGGTTACGTTCCAATGCGCGCTGTGGTGAAAGCCGATCAGTATGAAGCCACGGTTCGTAAAGCCTCTGTTCGACCAAAAGCACGGAAAAAGGCCACCTGCGTGAACGTTGATGGCAGCGGTAAAGCCTGTAAAGACAATAATAACGGCACCTGGATCCTGGATTAATAGAGCTTTTGCGAGCGAATCCTTATGAATAAGAATACTTTTTTCGGCAGGACTTCCCTGGCGTTTTTGCTGTTCATCTTTGCATTGATAGGTGGTTGCGCATCGTCTTCACACAGCGAGCCTTCCCGCTACACCCTGCAGTTTCAGGCCCATCCACAAATCAATGATTCTGCGCCACTTAAGGTCAGGGTATTGTTGCTGAAATCGGATGCGGACTTCATGTCCGCCGATTTCTACTCCCTGCAGAACAATGCGTCAGCCGTACTTGGCGCAAACCTGTTGAATAGCGATGTGTTCTTCCTGATGCCCGGACAACTGTCGAAAAGCCTGAGCGGACAAAGCTCGCCTGAGGCGCGATACATTGGGATCATGGGGGAATACCAGGCGCTGGACGGCAAAAAATGGCGCATGTCACTTCCTCTGCCCGTACCGGGCGAAAAACATATCTACCAGTTCTGGAAAGGGTCTGCAGATGAACTGCAAGCCACTCTCTTTTTTGACGTAAACGGGATCCGCGTCATCAGCCAGTAACGCGCTTCTTAACAGGAAAACAGATCATCATGACGAAAGCAGAAAAGGTCGTCTGGACCGAAGGGATGTTTCTGCGTCCGCACCATTTTCAGCGCGCGGAAAGCTACCTGCAAAGCCATATTCGTGAATGGGGTATGCTGCAACGCGCTTACCTGTGGGGTTTTCTCGATCTGGAGCTCGACGAGGCGATGCTGCGCCAAGGGTGTGTGGCGCTCAGCTACGCCAGTGGACTGATGCCCGACGGGACCTTTTTCCACTTTCGGGATAGCCGTAACGGCCCACTGCCGCTGCAGATCCCCGATAATCTCTCTGGTGAAAAGGTCGTGCTGGCGCTGCCGGTACGCCGGGGCGAACGTGAAGAGGTGGTCTTCAGCGAAGAGAAGGCCTCGTTGGCACGCTTTGTCACGTTTGAAGAGGACGTGGAAGATGATAACGCCCTGTCGGTAGGGGAGGCCACTGTACAGTTTGGCCGCCTGCGCCTGAAGCTTATGCTGGAGAAAGATCTGACGGCAGAGTGGACCGCGATTGGCGTCGCTTTCGTCAATGAAAAGCGTAACGATAACCACGTCCGGCTGGATAACAGCTACATTCCGCCGATGCTGAACGCCAACAACAGCCATGCTATCTACAGCATGATCAATGACCTGCATGGCCTGCTGGGTGAGCGAAGCCAGCAGATCGCAGGCCGTTTACGTCAGCCGGGTCGCTTCAATACCTCTGAACTGATTGAGTTCACGCTGCTGTCGCTGCTGAACCGTCATCTTGGTGAGGTTTCACATATTAAGTCCCTGCCGCTGCTGCACCCGGAGACGCTCTGGCGCAGCTGGCTGCCGTTTGCCTCCGAGCTGACAACCTGGACCGCTCACCGCACCACGGAAAGCGTGCTGCCGGTCTATAACCATGACGATCTGGCTGGCTGCTTTAGCAAGTTGATGCTGCTGCTGCGTCAGGGCCTGTCGATGGTGATGGAAGATCAGGCGATTCAGCTGCCGCTCAACGAGCGCTCTCACGGCCTGAATATCGCTACCGTGCCGGAAATCAGCATGGTGCGCGAGTTTGGTTTCGTGCTGGCGGTAAAAGCCAGCGTGCCAGGCGAGCATCTGCAAACGCATTTCCCGGCACAGATGAAAGTTGCCCCCGTCTCTAAAATCCGCGATCTGGTGCAGCTCCAGCTGCCGGGCATTGGGCTGCGCGCGATGCCGGTGGCTCCGCCGCAAATCCCATGGCATGCCGGATACAGCTATTTTGAGTTGGAGAAAGGCGGCGAGCTGTGGAACGAAATGGATAAGTCCGGCGCGTTTGCCCTGCATCTGGCGGGCGAATTTCCAGGACTGGATATGGCGTTTTGGGCCATTCGTAGCCCAACAGAATAATAAAGCGAGCGCTTAACATGCAGGAACGACAGGCTTCCGGCAACGATGCCGCATTTACCGGAGCAAGCAGCAATAACCTTCTGGTGGCAGCGGCGAATCCGCTGCTCAACGCTATCCCGCAGATCCGTCATTCAGTATCCCATGACGATCAGGCTGGGCTACGTCAGCGTTTAATCGATGAGATCCGGCGCTTCGAAGTGCGCTGTCAGCAGGCAGGGCTACCGTATGAAACCATCGTCGGTGCGCGCTACTGTCTCTGTACGGCGCTGGATGAAGCTGCCGCGCTGACGCCCTGGGGCAGCAGTGGCGTCTGGTCCGGGAGCGGTCTGCTGGTCACTTTCCACAACGAAACCTGGGGCGGGGAGAAGTTTTTCCAGCTGCTGGCGCGTCTGTCGCAGAACCCGCGTGAGCACATTCTGCTGCTGGAGATGATTAACTACTGCCTGCTGCTCGGCTTTGAAGGGCGCTACCGGGTGCTGGATAACGGCCGTACCCAGCTTGAAACCATCAAGCAGCGGCTGTGGCAGATGATCCGTGGCGTGCGCGGCAGCTATCCGCCGCCGCTCTCTCCGCATCCAGAGGATCAGCCGGTGCTGCGCAAGCTGTGGCGACCCATGGTGCCGCTCTGGGCCTGCGTGGCGCTTGCCGGATTCGCCGCCTGCCTGTTCTACATCATTCTTAACTGGCGGCTGGGTGACAGCACCAATCCGGTGCTGGCGAAGATCTACCAGACGCCGCTGCCCGAAGCGACCATTCAGCAGCCTGCGCAGCGTCTGCCTGCCGTCTTAAACCTGCGCGGCTTCCTGAAGCCGGAGATCGAGGCAGGGCTGGTGGCGGTGAAAGACGAAGCGGATCGCAGCGTGGTGATCCTGAAAGGAGATGGGCTGTTCGCCTCTGCCTCGACGGTGGTGAGAGACCGCTATGACCGGGTTATCGAGCGTATTGCCCAGGCCATGAACAACGTGAGCGGCAAGATTCTGGTAGTGGGCTACAGCGATAACGTGCCGATCCGCAGCGCACGCTTCGCCTCTAACTACGAGCTCTCTCTTGAGCGCGCCCGGTCGGTGCAAAAGCAGTTGCAGGATCGCCTCTCGCAGCCCCAGCGTGTGAAAGCCGAGGGAAGAGGGGAGATGGACCCCATCGCGCCAAATACGACGCCGGAAAACCGCGCCCGTAACCGCCGCGTGGAAATTACTCTGCTGGTATCGCCTGAAAATACGCAGGCTGAGCTGAACGGATTGCCGCAAGGAAACTAGGATGCTGACAACACTTCTCTCCATTCTCACCAATCGTCTGCTGTGGGGCTTCCTTGGCGTGACAGCCCTGGCGGCGGTGATCTGGATGATTGGCCCGCTGCTATCGATTGTCGATACCCGGCCGCTCGAATCAGAGCAGAACCGTATCATCAGCATCGTGGTGCTCTATTTTATCTGGGCCCAGAGCCACATTGTGCCTCGCCTCTATAACGCCTGGCTCAACCGCAAGCTGATGGATAAGCTCAAAGAGGATACGACCGATCCGCAGTCGGTGGATCCGCAGCAGCGTCTGAATAGCGAAGACCAGATCCTGGCCAGCCGTTTTGATGAAGCGGCGCAGATGCTGAAGAAAGCCCATTTCAGCAAGGCGGGCAACCGCAACGCGCAGTGGACGCAACGCTTTGGCACCCAGTATCTCTATCAGCTGCCGTGGTATGTGATCATCGGCGCGCCGGGCTCGGGTAAAACTACCGCGCTGGCCAACTCTGGCCTCCAGTTCCCGCTGGCGGATCGCTTTGGGAAAACGGCCCTGCGCGGTATTGGCGGCACCCGTAACTGTGACTGGTGGTTTACCAATGAGGCGGTGCTGCTGGATACCGCAGGCCGCTACACCACTCAGGAGAGCGAGCAGGCGCAGGATGCCGGGGAGTGGCTCAGCTTTGTTCAGCTGCTGCGTAAATACCGCCGCCGCCAGCCCATCAACGGCGTCATCATCACCATTAGCATCTCCGATCTGCTGACGCAGTCCGCCGAGGCCTCCCGCCAGCAGGCGGTAAACCTGCGCCAGCGTCTGTCGGAGCTGCACGAGCAGCTGGGCATTCGCTTCCCGGTCTATGTCATGGTCACCAAGGTCGATCTGCTTAAAGGCTTCCGCGCCTGGTTTTCCGATTTCGATAAGGCCCAGCGCGACCAGATCTGGGGCTTTACCCTGCCGTGGGAAAAAGCTAAGCAGGCCGATTTTGACCTGATGGGGAACTTCGAGCAGGAGTTCTCCCTGCTGCAGCAGCGTCTGGATGCGGGCCTGCCAGAGACCATGCTCCAGGAGCACGATGCAAAAACCCGCGCCGAAGCCTGGCTCTTCCCGCAGGAGTTCGCTGCGCTACGTCCGCTGCTCGCGGACTACCTGAGCACGGTGTTTGCCCGCTCCAACTTTGAAACCGAGTTTTCGCCGCGCGGGATCTACTTTGCCAGCGGCACCCAGGAGGGAATGCCATTTGACCGGGTAATGGGCGAGCTGAACCGGGCGCTTTCGCTGCCAGAGGGTAACGAGGCGGATAACTGGGATGCGGTAAGCAAAGAGGCACCGATTCCGGGGGCCAAAGGGCAGAGCTTTTTCATTAAGAATCTGCTGCAAAACGTCATTTTCCAGGAAGCGGGCATCGCCGGGGAGAATCGCTGGTGGGAGCTGCGCAACCGGGCGGTGATCTGGTCCGGTTATGCCGCGCTGCTCGCCCTGCTGGTGATTTTAGGTGGCCTGTGGCTGACCAGCTACGGTAAAAACAGCGCCTACCTGAAAGAGGTGCAGGCGAAAGTGCCGGAGGTGGAACAGCAGAGCAAGGCGCTGCAAAACCTTCAGCAGCGCGACCTGTTTGCGCTGCTGCCGCTGCTTAATGGCCTGGTTGAACTGCCGAAAAGCAGCGAGTTTGATATCAACGAACCGCCGATCACCCGGCGGATGGGGCTGTATCGCGGGTATGACGTCAGCAACGCATCGCAGGCGCTGTATCAAAAAGCGCTGGAGCAGATGCTGCTGCCCGCCGTCGCGATGCACATCACCACCTGGTTACGCAATGACAACGGCAGCGACGTTGAGTACAGCTACGAAGCGCTGAAGGCCTACCAGATGCTCTACCAGCCGAAGCACTACGATGGCAAATTCCTGCACTCGTGGGTCATGCTCAACCTGGAGCGCAACCTGCCGCAAAACGTAACCCAGGCGCAGCTGCGCGAGCTGGAGTGGCATCTGACTCAGCTGCTGGAGCCGCAGATCCAGGCGTCGCCTTATGCGCAAGACGAGGCGCTGGTGGCACGCGAGCGGGCACTCATCAACCAGCAGCCGCTCTCGACGCGCGTGTATGGTCGCCTTAAGCGCCTGCTGGAGCATGATGAAAACCTCAAGCCGGTATCACTGTCGATGCTCGGCGGACCGCAGAGCGAGCTGGTGTTTTCCCGTAAAAGCGGTAAACCGGTGAGCGAGGGTGTTCCGGGCCTGTATACGCCAGACGGCTACTGGAAAAGCTTCAACGGGCAAATCGACAGTGTCACTACCGCCCTGCATGAAGATGACGCCTGGGTGCTAGGGAGCACCTCGGCCCAGGAGGATAAGCAGCAGACCGACAACGCCGTGCGTCAGCTCTATATGCGCGACTTTATCGCCAACTGGGACAGCTTCCTGGCCGACATTCAGCTCAATAACAGCGCCGATCTCTCTCAGCGCATTAACACCGCCCGGCTGCTCTCCAGCAGCAACTCGCCGCTGCGGCGTCTGGTGATGAATCTGAGCAAGGTTCTGACCCTATCTCGTGAAACGCCGAGCCCAACGGATGCTGCGCAGGCCAAAGAGCAGAACAACCGCGCCACGCGTACCCTGGAGGCACTGTTTAGCAATAACGACGGCGCGCCGAAGCAGGGAGCCGTGATGACCCAGGCACCGGAGCAGCTAGTGACTGACCACTACGCGCCGATGATAGAGCTGGCACAGCCCCTGGAGAAGGGCGGTAAAACCATCGTCTTTGATGATTTCCTCAAGCAGGTGGATGAGCTGTATCGCTATCTGACCGCCGTGCAGGATGCGGCGAACAGCGGCATGCCAGCGCCGGGCGGAGAAGCTATCAGCCGCCTGCAGGCCAGCGCGGGTCGCCTGCCGGGCGGCTTGCAGACCATGTTCAGCAATATGGCGGTCGGTGCAAGCAGCGATACCCAGCGCCGCGATCTCGATAACGTGCGTAAGCGGATTAATGTCGAAGTGGGCAGCTTCTGCCGTCAGGCTATTGCGGGCCGCTACCCGCTGGTGCGCAGCGCCAGCAGTGAGGTGACGCCGGACGATCTGGCGCGGATGTTTGCCCCAGGAACCGGCCTGATGGATGCCTTCTTTCGCGACAACCTGACCAATAAAGTCGACACCACACAGTCGAGCTGGCGCTTTATGCCGGGCATTGATGGTAAAACGCTACCGGGCAGCGAAGGGCTGCTGCGTCCCTTCCAGCAGGCGCAGTCGATTCGCGATGCCTTCTTTGCCAGCGGTGCTGCGACGCCATCCTATAAGGTTACGGTGCGCACCGTCCGTATGGATAACACTATCCTCAATCTGACCCTGGACGTAGACGGTCAGATGCTGCGTTACAGCCACGGGCCGCAGGCGGTGCAGATCATGACCTGGCCGGGGCCGGGCGGTACCAACCAGGTGCGTATGCAGCTGGGGCTGGCGAACGGCAGTACCTCGACGCTGGTCACCAACGGCGCCTGGGCACTTAACCGTTTCTTTGATAAAGCACGTATCAGCCCAGGCGGCGGCAGTCTGAGCCGGCAGGCGACGTTTACCGTAGATGGCCATCAGGTCACGCTGGAGTTTGCGCCAAACAGTATTCGCAACCCGTTCCAGCTTCCTCGTTTCTCATGCCCTTAATCGCAAGGATAGCCGTATGACGAATACCCCCGCGACAAGCTGGTACGGAAAATTACCCAGTGCCGGCGATTTTTTACAGCGTCGCTTTCCCGACTCGCTGCAGCGCCAGTGGTCGCATTGGTTTCAGGTAGGTCTGCATGCCTGGCAGCAGGAGGAGCTCCGCAGCGGCGAGCGCGACTTCAGCGCCGCGCCGGTGTGGAATTTTGTGGTGCCGCCCATGCTTGGCAGTCAAATGGTGCAGATGGGCTGTCTGCTGCCAGGGCGCGACAGCGTTGGCCGCCGCTATCCGGTGTGCGCCCAGCTCTCTTTTAACCCGACCGAGTGGTCGCCGCGCATGCTGGCTCAGGCGGAAAGCTGGTATCAGCAACTGGGGCGCGTTCTGCTGCACGCCGTGCGCAACACCTTCTCTGCGGAACAGCTGGATCAGGCGCTGATGGCCATTCCCTCGCCACAGCTCGCAGAGCCGCAGGTGCGCTCTGACATTCTTGATGTCATTGGCTATGAAGGCGAAGAGCGCTGCACGCTGAGCTGGCCGCAGGCGGCAGAGTGTTTTGACCCGCAGCGGCAGACCAGTTTTTGGTGGACCAACCGCAGCGATGGTTACCCGCTCTACACCCATGTTCACAGCGGTAACTTTACCGGACAGCTCTTTACGCTGCTGTTCGATCCCGCAGGCGGGGCCAGACCCGGACGTCACGGGCTTTATCCGCCCATGTTTGAATAAGCAGGTATCTGATGAGCATCGATCACTTTCTTACCCCGATAAGCCCGGAGAAACCCTGTGGCGACAATCTGGAATATGACGCTGACTACCAGGCGATGGAGCAGGCCAGCCAGGGGAAAGCCGAGCAGCAGTTTGGCACGACCATTATTCCCGCTGAGCCTGCCGACTGGACTACGGTGGAGAAGCTGGCCACCGGTCTGCTGGAGCGCACCAAAGATCTGCGGGTGATTATGGCGTTAACCCACGCCTGGACCAAGCGTCGCGGGCTAGCAGGCTATGCCGATGGGCTGCTGTTAATCCAGCAGGCGATCTCGCTCTACTGGGAGCCGCTCTATCCGCTGCTGGAGGAGTATGGCGAAACCGATCCGATCTACCGCATTAACGCTCTGGCCGCGCTAAGCGATAAGTCAGATCTCACCGCCGCATTGCGCAATGCGCCGCTGCTGCGCTCCAGCGGCGATGAGATTTCGCTCCGCGATGCTCAGGCGTTGCTGGACGGCAGTAAAACCGAGTGTGCCGACTACCCGGGTGGCCGGGCGCGGCTCATTGACGAACTGGCGCGCGGCGGCCAGCCGGGTATTGAGGCGGTGGTGCAGATCCACGAGCGTCTGCAAACCATTCGCGCACTGCTGATTGGCTACCTGAGCGAAAGCGGCGTGCCAGAGATGGAGCAGCTGCAAAAAACCGTTGGGCTGGTGGCTAACGCCTGCCAGTCAGCCGACGGCAATGTGGCACCAGCGCCGCAGGACGCCGTGCCTGCAAGCGAGGAAACCCCCTCCGCGCCTGCGCCCCAGCCGGTTCAGTACGCCGCCGACTGGCGCAGCGTGCAGGTCACCAGCCGCGCTGACGCGCAGCTGATGCTGGAGAAAGCCAAGCACTATTTCGCTCAGCATGAACCTAGCCATCCTGCGCCGCTGATGATTGATCGGGTGCAGAAGCTAATCGAACTCAACTTTATGGACATTATTCGGGATCTGGCTCCGGATGGCGTGCATCAACTGGAAAACATTTTTGGGCGTCGCGATTGACGCATAACCCTGTAACGGCGTCTGGCCTGATGCTGGTCGCCACATTTTCACAGCGCATCTTTGATGGAGAGCATCATGGCAATGAGTAACAGTGGGCAGAAATTTATCGCACGTAACCGTGCGCCACGCGTACAGATTGAGTATGACGTAGAGATTTACGGTGCGGAGCGCAAAATCCAGCTTCCCTTCGTAATGGGCGTGATGGCGGACCTGGCGGGTAAACCGGTTGAGAACCTGCCTGCGGTTGACGAGCGTAAGTTCATGGAGATCGACCTCGACAACTTCGATGAGCGTATGAAAGCCCTGAAGCCACGCGTGGCGTTCCACGTGGACAACACGCTGACTGGCGACGGCAAGCTGAACGTCGATCTGACCTTTGAAAGCATGGAAGATTTCCTGCCGGATGCGATTGCACGCAAGGTTGAGCCGCTCAACAAGCTGCTGGAGGCGCGCACGCAGCTCTCCAACCTGCTGACTTACATGGACGGTAAAAATGGTGCAGAAGAGCTGATCGCCAAGATCCTTCAGGATCCGACCCTGCTCAAATCCCTGAGCCAGATGCCAAAAAATGACGATAGCGTAAAAGGTAACGAGGAGTAATCGATGAGCAATCCTTCTCAACAACATGAGCAGCAGGCGGGACAGGCGTTTAGCCAGGATGAGTTCAGCGCGCTGTTGAACAAAGAGTTCCGCCCGAAGACTGACCAGGCCCGTTCAGCCGTAGAGAGCGCGGTAAAAACCCTGGCGCAGCAGGCGCTGGAGAACACGGTTACCTTTTCTAACGACACCTACCGTACCATCCAGAACCTGATCGCCGGTATCGACGAGCAGCTCTCCCGGCAGGTAAACCAGATTATCCACCATGACGAGTTCCAGAAGCTGGAGAGCGCGTGGCGTGGTCTGAGCTACCTGGTAAACAACTCCGAAACCGATGAGATGCTGAAGATTCGCTTTATGAGCATCTCCAAGCAGGAGCTGGGCCGCACCCTCAAGCGCTATAAAGGGGTGGGCTGGGATCAGAGCCCCATCTTCAAAAAAGTCTATGAGCAGGAGTATGGCCAGTTCGGTGGCGAGCCGTTTGGCTGCATCGTGGGCGACTATTACTTTGACCACAGCCCGCAGGATGTCGAGCTGCTGAGCGAGATGGCGCGCATTGGTGCTGCGGCACACTGCCCGTTCATCACCGGTACTGCGCCAAGCGTGATGCAGATGGAGTCCTGGCAGGAGCTGGCAAACCCGCGCGATCTGACCAAGATTTTCCAGAACACCGAATACGCCGCCTGGCGTTCACTGCGCGAATCCGAAGATGCGCGCTATCTGGGCATGGTGATGCCGCGCTTCCTGTCGCGCCTGCCTTATGGCATTCGTTCTAACCCGGTAGACAGCTTCGATTTTGAAGAAGAGACCGACGGCGCGAACCATGACAGCTACTCATGGGCCAACGCCGCCTATGCGATGGCCGCCAACATCAACCGCTCCTTCAAAGAGTTCGGCTGGTGTACCTCCATCCGCGGTGTGGAATCAGGTGGGGCAGTAGAGAACCTGCCGTGCCACACCTTCCCGAGCGATGACGGCGGCGTGGACATGAAGTGCCCGACTGAGATCGCCATCAGCGACCGTCGTGAAGCCGAGCTGGCGAAGAACGGCTTTATGCCGCTGATCCACCGCAAGAACTCTGACTTCGCCGCCTTTATTGGTGCGCAGTCGTTGCAGAAGCCGGCGGAGTATCACGACCCTGATGCGACGGCTAACGCCCGTCTGGCGGCACGCCTGCCGTATCTGTTTGCCTGCTGCCGCTTCGCGCACTACCTGAAGTGCATCGTGCGCGACAAGATTGGTTCCTTCCGCGAGCGTGAAGAGATGGAGCGCTGGCTGAATGACTGGGTGATGAACTACGTCGACGGCGACCCGGCTAACTCCTCTCAGGAGACCAAATCCCGCAAACCGCTGGCCGCAGCGGAAGTACAGGTGCAGGAGATTGAAGACAACCCAGGCTACTACGCGGCGAAGTTCTTCCTGCGTCCGCACTATCAGCTGGAAGGTCTGACCGTTTCCCTGCGTCTGGTGTCGAAGCTGCCGTCGCTGAAGAGCAAAGATTCTTAAAGGATAGCCATGCCGGATCAAGCGATCCGGCATGGCAAGCCGCTTCAATTATTCAGGAGGAATATGATATGTCGCTAAAATGCATTCTCGCTGCGCCATTAGTTCTGCTTAGCCTGAGTGGAGCAGCGTGGTCTGCATCGGAATCACAACCAGCGGATGACACATCCAATCTTTTACGTGATACGACTCTGCTCTCCCGAAATGATGTCAATTTAAGCGGTGAGCGCTTTCTCAATGCCTGGCTTTCGAAAACCGATGAGCGTGAGCGCATTAAAGCGAATATGTATTTGCTGGGCGTAATGGATGCCACGGAAGGTAAAGCATGGTGCAGCTATAAACTGGCTTTGCCGGGATCGTTACGTGAGGGATTATTCGATTATATGAATAAGCTGTCTCCCGAGCGAAAAAAAGAGCGAGCATCTGTTCTTATCACTGAGGCATTGGCAAAAGACCTTCCCTGTGGAGAGACCAAAGCAAAATGAAACCACTCTATGAGCAATTAAAGAAAAACCATTATTCGGCCAATGAGGTACGTCCTGGATACGTGTCACGAGACCAACTTTTCTCGGAAATTGGTTATGATGCGAGCGCACTCATTAAATCTAACGCTGGTTATCAAAACACCTGTGCTGTGCGTATGAGCCTTGCTTTGCTGAAATGCAATGTTAACTTCGAAGGTCGGTTATCCATTAAAGCAGGTCCTTATAAAGGGAAGAAGATCGAGCCAGGGGCGAAGCTGCTCGCGGATCAGCTTTATAAAACAAGCGTTTTTGGTAAAGCTGAAATCTACAGTGATATACGTCAGGCAGGCGAGAAGTTAAGAAACCGCAAAGGCGTGGTATTCTTTAATAACATTACCAATTATAACGGTGGCCATATAGATCTGCTGGAGCCGGTTGGCGATAATATGATGCAATGTAACTCAGATTGCTATACAGACTGTAAGGAAATCTGGTTTTGGGAATTGAAGTAAGCTGCTAACAGTTTTCGCTTTGGGTTTAGGCTGAGCTATCTTGCTTCGAATAGTGTTATGTCAAAGCAAAAATATCAGTCAGGTCCCCGCCAGGGAGATGAGCGTTGCTATGAGTAATAGGCTTTTAGGGTTTGTATTGTTTGTCATTTCAGCAGCAGCAAATGCAGGTGATGATCCAGTATGGTTTGTAAAAAAGATGCCATACAAGCAAGTCCTTAAAGATATGGTGCTAACCCGCTGTCTTGCGCAAGTTGCTGATGATAAAAGCCACTTTTCTTTGGACGCCGCACGCAGCGGTAATGCATTGCTGGAGTGGTTGCCTTTCGATATTGAAAACGGCAATGATAAGGTCAATGCTCTCATTGATAAATATAAAGGCTTTACCAATGGGTTTCATTCTGAAAGAAAACCAGCAGTACAAGGCGTAACCTTAAACTGTTTACGGCTGTACCATAGCGATGAGCTTGATAAATTAACTTCCCAGGTGATAATCGGCGAGCCGAATCGCGCATGGATTGAGGATAATCCGCAATAGTAAGTCTTAACATATTTGATTAGTAAAATACGTTATGCGTTCGCTTTACATGAACAACTCATTTAGAGATGCCAGACACTTCAGTAAAATCATTCGCTGAAGAAAAATGGTTTTACTGAATGCTGGTAGAGGCCATAATTGCTTAAAAAATTATCACTTATATGGCTGTTTATGTGCTTCTATTCATGTCGGCATGCTTCTTTTCACCGTAATGGGCTATTACTTTTTTGTCTTTACGTGGGACGGTAGCACTATAAAGCAAGCGGTCAACGCACTAATTTTGGTAGTGTCACTGTCTGCATCAGCCGCAGTATATTATGTGGCGGACAAGTTAAAATCACGAATTTAAATGTTGCGCTGTTTTGCAGTATTAATCATTCCCGTAATAGTTCGCGAATGAACCAGATTTAGAGAGGTTGCTAATGCTACCGCTCTGGATGATCTGAACGCTTTAACAGCGTTCAGGCTAGAGGCAGAGGTAAAATATGGACGGTTTTATTCAGCCCCATGCTTTCCTGTTTGCCATATAAGTGCTTTTTTGAAAGCAATAATTTTCAATCACGAAGAGTAGATACTATGGCTATTGATATGTTCCTGAAGGTCGAAGGTGTTACAGGTGAGTCGAAAGATTCGAATCACACAGGTTGGACTGACATTAACTCCTTCTCCTGGGGTGCGTCCCAACCGGGTAATATGAGCGTTGGCGGCGGCGGCGGTGCCGGTAAAGTTAACTTCAACGACCTGCACGTTAACGCGCTGATCGACAAATCAACTACCGCTATCCTGAAGCACTGCGCTAGCGGCAAACACCTGACCAAAGTTGAACTGTCTGTTTGTAAAGCAGGCGGTCAGCAGGTGGAATACGGCCGTATCACGCTGGAAGACGTGCTGGTAACGTCTGTTCAGTACACCGGTGCAGACAATGGTGACACCGTTGGTGTGACCTATGCATTCCAGGCTGCAAAAGTGAAACAGCAGTACTGGGAGCAGACTGCTGCTGGCGGTAAAGGTGCTGAAAGCAGCGCTGGCTGGAACATCAAAGAAAACAAAGAAGCGTAATAGCAGTGAGCCCGCAAGGGCTCACTTTATCTTTTTCGAGGCATTAAGATGACAGATAAATGGCGTCTGGTCGTTTTGGGTTGTTTTTTGCTATCTTCGCAAGCGATTGGCCATGTGGGATACAGTCCCGAAGAGTACCTCAAAAACTATGCTCTAAGCACATGCCTTGCTCAGGGTTATCAGGCTGAAGAAGTAAAAAAGGATGCTTCTGCTGCTGCCAGGGGATACGTTGAGTTTGGTGATTACTCACTGGCAGCACATACTGCCGTAGAAAAATTGGGCAAAACCTTCCTTGCTAAGACATATGGAAGCCAGGCGGGATTGCCGATGACCATGGCAAAATGTATCGATTTTTATCATAGTAAAGAGCTTGCAGAGCTAGTTAAAAAGTATAAAGGCAAGCAAGATAACTGAGCGTCTAAGTAAATGCTTAAGCGAGTTGTAAAAATGGGCTTTATTAAAGCTTTTTTATATGGTTTTTTTATATCTACACCAGTAATCCTGTACGCTAATGATCTAGTCTCAGGTGTTAACGAAATAAGCGGGCAGTGGCGGGTCATATCTGTACGTTTAGACACTCTCGCAACCACTACCACTGCGACGACAGAAGACGATCCTCTTTATGTAGGAAGAAAGGTCAGTTTTGATAATGATGGAATTCACTCAAATATTGATTCCACGGCAACCTGTTCTAATGCTCATTACGCGGAACAAAAAACGCTTTCACTAGATAAACTGCTCCAACAAAGTTCCGGAAAACGTTACTCTGAACCACGCGACCCCAAAGCAGAAGATTTTGGTCTGACAGAAAAAGATGTTACGCCAGTACTCATTGACTGCGGGGCAGGTAAGTTTGGCCCGCAAAGTCAAACCACCGGTAACTGGGCGGCATTAATACAATCTAATACATTAATAACTAACTGGTACGATAATAGCTATCTCATAATGCAGCGCATCGGTATGAATGAAAAGATTCAGCCCTCATTTCACTGCGAAGGCACTCTGAACCAGACTGAAAGAACAATATGTGCAGATAATGAGCTGGCCTCTTGGGATAATAGCGTTAATCAAGCTTACAAGACATTGTTAATGCAACAACAAAAAATTATGCCCGATGACAAAACTACCTTAAAAAACATTAAAACAACTCAAATGAACTGGCTAAAAAAACGTAATCAATGTAAGGCTGATACAGATTGCATTGAGAAAGCAATGAAAGATAGAGTTGATACCATTACACAGCAATTTATGTAATAAATTGTACCTGATAGATAGCAATCTTTGTCGCAAATACTTTTCAACGTTGAAGGTAGCGGGTTTGGTTATGAGAATGTTCACAGTCGCTTCGGTAGTTATTTTTATCAATAGCGGCTGCATCTCTCACCCTGCTCAGTATGAACCGTTATTGGTGACGCTAAAAGAAAACGAACCATGCTTCAGTATTATCCGTGGCTCAGGTCTCGATAACTCTTTAAGCAGCCATGCACCAACGGTTATGAAACGAGAGGGGGCAGATTGGAGAACGATTTCTGAACCTGCTACCTATTCACCTGTTGTTAGGTTAGATGCCCATGATTGCCATCAATGGAACGGTATTGACTGGGAGGCTGGTGAATACGATGTAGCCCTTAAGGTAACGGATGGGAATGAGGCGGGACGTTATGCTGCCCACTTCAACCTGCGAAGAAATGCGAAAGGTGAACTAAGTATTTTTAGGATTGAGTAAATGCAAAGCATAAATCTACTAACTTAGTACCCAAATAAGGTTATTTTTAAAGTGAGCTTATTTGAATGCTAAATTGGTTGTTTAAAGAGTTTTTTATTAACTAAGTTTCTTGCTACACCATACCATGTGGAGCACGGTTGGGTTGGGCACCATCCCCGGATACGCCAGCTACATAATCCGGTCGGCAAAAGCAGCGAGCTTTATGAAAGCGGGCGGATGGGTGGCGTTAGGTTTGTCGTTTATGAACACCACTAACGATGTGTACCATGCCTGTACCGCCGGGCGCGAAGGTGAATGTGCGAAAGTGGCGATTAAAAATTACAGTAATTTTGGTGGTGGAGTAGCAGGTGCAGCTTTAGCTGCTTCCTTAACAACTCCGGTTTGCTTAGCACTAGGCGTACCTACTGTAGGTATAGGAACTATAGCCTGCGGTGTTATTGTCAGCGCGGCTGGTTCATCAATAGGAGCCACAGTCGTTGGATATGCTGGTCAAGTAACAAACTATTTGATTTATGGCGGAAATTAGTGTGGATGCCAAGCATATTTATTCATTTTTTGTTTTGTTTATATTTATAGTATGGATTCTAATTGTTGTGTCTTTTTTTATGGATTATAAAAGATACTCAAAAAGATTGGTGGGTATTTTTCAGATTTTAAAAGATAATAAACTATTGCATGACAATGATTACCAGACTTTGGAAATGTTAGGTTTTTGGGGTTTTGGTGCAAGAGTAATGGTTGTTTTCTTAATTCTTAAAGGCAAGAGAGTTAAGTTAACTCATACTCGCTGGCTTGAGCCAGAAGCATGTCAGGTATTATTGAGAGGGGTTAATCTGGCATGGGTTAAAAATTATGGTTGTAAAGTCAAACTAGGTAGTGTTCTTTTATGTTTTTTACTAATATTAACTTTGTTTGGTTATGATTACTAATGAATATTGGTTGTATGGGGGAGTGATTATAATAATTGCTGCTGTCTATCAAAAAATTTCATTGGCTTTGTATCGTAGAGGCGCTCCTTAGCGGTCGATGGAAATGTAATGTATAAGGACTTCCGGTTTATTGCGTTAATTTTAATTTTCATAGGGCTTGCTATCTCGCTGGTAATTTACTTCCGATTTTATCGTAAATACTCCAGGCAACTTTCTGATGTGTTTAGTCAACTGCAAAAAGAAAGGTATCTAGATGTTGAGGATTATCGGCTCTATGAGCAGTTAGGTGCTCCGGGCTTTGTTCATCGGGTAAACCTTATGCGAAAAATCCTTCAATGTAAGCCCTTGAAGAGAAGCAAGGGGCGTTGGTTAGAGCCTGATGCTGGTAAATTAATGTTATCACTGTATGACTTTTCATGGATCGGTAAATTCCAGAAGCTTTCATATTTTGTTGCAATATTAATGTTTTTGTTGGTTGTTCTCGTAATGACAGGTAAATAAAATATTATACAGAAGATAATCAAGTGTTTCGATGCTCAGCCAGGTTGGCTGTATTAAATAGCACAAGCTGTAATAGTATGGATAGCACAAATACATTACAGAGAATGGCAGGTTCGCAGTAGAATCATTTTTACAGACCGTATTTTGAAATCGTTTGCGATGCTACGTCAGGTTAACAGGTGTTCCTTTAACAGGCTGAGCTAATTTCAAAATCATTTTTAGTAAAAATGAGAAATCGTCTTCTCATGTCGCTTTAAAACAGCGGGCAGAGGTTGCTGTTAAAGCGATTTAACAGGGATTAAAGATGAGAACACAATCTACTGTGGCCCCCGGATACTGCGTGGTACAGCAGCCGGGTACCTTAGATTTTCAGGCGCGTTTACTGTTTAATAATCCGAACAGCGAAGCGGCACGTTACTTTATGCATCTCAACAGGGATATGCGCTGGGTCAGGCCCGGACAGATTTTGATAGTCGCCGACCCGGCGAATCAGAATCAGGTGTATCAGCTTAATCATATAATTATGGCGAAGCAAAAAGTGAACGCAGCCCTGGCAACAACAGATGACAATGTAGCGGCATTTCTGAACAAGAACTATCAGCACATTGCGGCACTGACCTCCTGGGGAGAAAAGGTTGTCGGAACGGCGGGAGATGCGGGTGAAAGATATTTTCACCAGATTGAGTCGATTCTGGTCAAAATAGAGCAGACCTATCAGAACCAGTTCCGTACGCAGGGCACGCTGATTGGCCAGCAGTTTTATACAGAGCGAAACGCGCTGTTTGCCCAGCTTAAGCCGCTGCTAAATAGCCTCGGTCGTATGTCGCTAAACATAGACCGCTACGAGAGCATCAAAAGAGCACTGGGCTTGTCCACACGCTCAATTATTCATGAGTGGAGCACGGTTGGGGTGGGCACCATCCCCGGATACGCCAGCTACATAATCCGGTCGGCAAAAGCAGCGAGCTTTATGAAAGCGGGAGGATGGGTGGCGTTAGGCTTCTCGTTTATGAACACCACTAACGATGTGTACCATGCCTGTACCGCCGGGCGCGAAGGTGAATGTGCGAAAGTGGCGATTAAAAATTACAGTAATTTTGTTGGTGGGGTTGCAGGTTCATATGTTGGTGCTAGTGCCGCTATAAGCGGTGCCACAACAGCTTGTGTTGCAGTTGGTGTACCAACTCTAGGAGTTGGTTCAATAGTTTGTGGTGTTGTAGTCAGTACGTTATTAACTGGAGCTACAACTTGGTTTGGCTCCAGGTTGGGCGAATCATTAGGCAAAGAAGCTAATCACCTCATTTTTAGTGGTGACTAAATTGACAATAGACATCATTTTAGTGTCCTTAGCTTATGGCGCTTTAATTGGCATAGCCATTACGGCTTATTTTTATAATAGATTCTACAAAAAATATAACACTCAACTGAAAGAAGCATTTAGGCTTCTTCAGCAAAAGTCACTAATAAAATTAGAGGATTATTACTTTTATGAACAGTTGGGGATGTACGGTTTTGGGTTTCGAGTTTCGCTGATAAAAATAATTATGAAAGGAAAAGCATTTCAGCTTGAAAAGAACCGTTGGGTTACGCCAGAGGCTAAGCAAGTATTGGTAGGGAATTTTGACTGGTTGTGGGTCAAAGATTTTTACAGATTGATAAAGTGTATAATGGGGCTGGGTCTGGTGTTTTTTGTTTCTGGCATACTTATAAAATATAGATAAAAGGTAAGTCATTATCATAATGTTTAGGTGATTGCTTATCTGCATAAATGATCTATGCTATTTAATTTATATCAGGGCGCAAGGAATTGGAAAGTATACTGCTTTTTTTAGGAGGTTCATCATTTGTTGCTGCTGTGGTCATTGATATTTTTAACAAGTATCAGTTTAAAAAGAATGAGGAGGAGTATAGAAGGTTGCTGGATGAGTACCTTGGGCATGGTTTTGATATTGATATAATGACAACTTATGCTGTTTTTTTTGGCTCAATAGCTAATTACCAAAAAATAATCTGGTTTGTGCGCTTATATAAAGGTGTAAAAATGAAATTTACCCGCGAGCGTTACGTCCAGCCAGAAGCATATGCGTTTGTACAGTCCTTGCCTGATTCAAGAATTAATTGGATAATCAAATGCCATCGGCTATTCATAATCCAAGCTTATATGTTTACTTTTTGGTTGTCTGTTTGTTTTACTATATTTTTGCTCTATAAATAGTATTAATCATGCAGTTAAATCTTAACCATTAAAACAGATTTCTACTTTTTTTAAGACGTATCTATTTTCATCATTCAGCTTTTTCTTAATCAACTTATTCGCCCCCAAACGCAGCCATTCTTCCCCAAGAGCGGCTGCGTTTGAGTGCTAACCATACCAGCAGGAATACGCTATGCGATTCACGATTATTTCGACAAAACCTGGCCATCAGCCACCCACGAGTAGCTTCGAATTTTATGCGCCCGGTGGCACCATTGGTCGCGGAACGGATAACAATCTGGTGCTGCCGGATAACGACCGCACGATCTCCCGCCTGCAAGCCATTGTCCATGTGGATGCTCAGGGCGAGTGCCACATCACCAACCGGGGCAGCGTGACCCGCGTGGCATTGAACGATATTCCCCTGGAGCGCGGACGCCAGGTCGAACTGCAGGATGGCGACATCCTGGGTATTGATGACTACCGCATCGAAGTTACTAGCCTGCAACAGCAGGCTGCGCCGGTAAGCCGTCCGGCAGCGGTGATTACGCCGCCGCCGCCGAAACCTGCCGCCGCGCCAGCGCCAGCATCGAAGCCAGCCAGCGACGCTGCGCAAGCGGACGCCGCGCCTACGGCGGTGCCTACGGAGATCTGGGACAGCCTGATGCAGGAGTTCTCTATCTCCGACAGCATCTCAAGCAGCCGCGCCAAACCGCAGCCTGCTGAATCTCACGATCCGTTCTCACAGCCCAAAGAGCCGGAACGCAACGCCGAGGATCCGCTGGCGATGTTCCAGAATAGCGATCCCCAGCTAGAGCGTAAAAACGTTAATACCGACTCGCTGTTTAGCGACGAGGCGCTGTTTAAAAGCGACAGCATCTTCAATGACGCTACGCCCAGCACGCTGGTGCCGCCAAAAGAGAGCGAGCCTTCGCTGCCAAAAGAGGAGCCGAAGGACGAGCTTGATCCGCTGGCGCTGTTCGGCGGCTCTGCCAGCGCACCCGCAGCGCGTAATGACGATCCGCTTGGGCTGATGGGAGGCGCACCGCTTACCCATCCCGACGATCTCTCTTCTAAAGACGATCTGTCGCCCAAAGACGATCCGCTGCCGAAAGAGGCAGCACCCGCTGAAGATAACGATCCTCTGGGGCTGATGGGCGGTGCACCGCTGACCGCTGCACCTGAGCAGCAGCCTGAGCCTGAGTTTACGTCAAAGCCTGAAACCGTAGCGCCGCTGGTCCAGACGCCTGACGATGCCGATCCGCTGGCCAACTCGCCGCTGTTTGCAGAGGAGCCGCTGCCGGAAGCGCCGCACGCTGAACCTGACATGCCAGCCGAGGAGCCGGACCGCCAGGACTACGCAGGCTTTACCATGCCTACGCCGCAGGCAGTTGCGCGCACGCAAATGCAGACGCCTAAAGGCCGCCTGCGTATCGATCCGGTGCAAAACGCCGCCTCTGCCTCCTCGTCCCAGCCTGCCCGGGGCGACGTACTGCAGGGCGAACTGCTGGAGGCACTGCTGGAAGGTATGGGCCTTGGCGATATGCAGCCGACGCCGCAGTTCGACCGGGAAAATATGCGCCAGCTTGGCCAGATGCTGAGCATGTTCTCTCAGGGGACGGTGGCACTCCTCTCGTCGCGATCGATCCTCAAACGCGGCGTGAAAGCGGACATGACGATGGTACTGGACGACGCCAACAACCCGTTCAAGCTGCTTCCTTCCGGGAAAACGGTGCTGATGCAGATGTTTGGTACCCGCATGCCGGGCTTTATGCCGCCGAAAAAATCGGTACGCGATGCGCTGATCGATCTTCAGGCGCACCAGCTGGGCATGATCTCCGGCATCCGCGCCATCATCGCCGCCATGCTGCAATCCTTTAACCCAGAGCAGCTCGAAGAGCAAGCGAAGCTCGATGGCGTGACGTCGCGTCTGTCTCTGCCGGGCAGCCGTAAAGCCGCGCTGTGGGACTACTTTGTTCGCTCCTACGGCCAGACGGCAGGCGAAATTGAAGATGACTTCCATACCCTGTTTGGCGAAGCCTTCCTGCATGCCTATGACATGGAGGTCAATCAGTACAAAGACTCACAAAGCGGATCGGAAGAAGAATGAATATCGCAACGGCCTCTCTCTCCCGCCAGGGAACGCGCGCCAGTAACCAGGATCAGACGGGAGAAAACATCGGGGAGCGCGCGGCCTGCTTCGTGGTATGTGACGGTATCGCGGGCCTGCCGGGCGGCGACGTCGCGGCTGAGCTTGCCCGCAACAGCATTATCTCGCGCTTCGACGGCGATAAGCATCTAAATGCGCAGGAAATTCCCGACTATATTCAGCAGGCAAACCGCGCCATCCTCAGCGAACAGCAGGCGGTGCAGGACTACCGCCGAATGGGTACCACGCTGGTCAGCCTGTTTATCGATCGTGACTACAAGCTGGCCTACTGGGCGCACGCGGGCGATAGCCGCCTCTACCTGTTTCGTCGCGGCTGGCTCTCCCATGTGACCACCGACCACAGCCTGATCCAGCAGATGAAAGATGCCGGGCACCAGACGGATAACATCAACAGCAATCTGCTCTATCTGGCGCTGGGCATCGAGAACGGCGGTCCGGAAGCGAGCTACAGCGATGTGGTCCCGGTCGAAGATGGCGATGTCTTTCTGCTGTGTACCGACGGCTTCTGGCACGGCGTTAGCGAAGAGCAAATGAAACAGTCGCTGCATATGGTCAACACGCCGCAGGAGTGGCTGACGCTAATGCAGCAGCTCATTCAAAAAAACAGTGAAAGCGAGGGCAGCGCTCAGGATAACTACACCGCCGTTGCGGTGTGGATGGGCAACCCGCAGGACACCACCTTGCTGCATACGCTCTCTGATGCAGCTCAGTTTTTTCCCGTACTGGATTGATTAGGCATACAAGGACTTATATGAAACTTTGGCTATCGGGTTTAGCGCTTCTGGCTGTAGCGGGCACCGCACAGGCTGAGAACTATCGCATCGTGCAGTCGCCTTCACAAAAGCTGGATATCTGGATAGACGATATCAAGGACAAAACGCCGCAGAGCTGGTGTAAGCAAGACGTCGCGTTACGTATCGTGGCGAACGGCAATAAAGAGGTCTCTATACTCGACAGCTTTATGCCTCGCCTGGGCGCACTGCTGGAAAACCAGTGCGGCAAGCTTCAGCAGCTGTCGTGGACGCTGAACGATCCTGCGGGTACAACACTGGCCCAGGGGACGGCGAGTAAAAACAAGGAGTGGGCGGTCGCAGTCAAGCAGTCGCAGCCGCAGTCACAGCCGCAGGTAGCTACAACGACTAATAACGCCCTGGTCCCGCCAGCCGTTAATCCGGAAACGCTCTCGGTCGCGGCGGATCGCACGCCATGGCAGGAGTTTACCCTGCAAAACGGCTGCCATCTGCGTACCTTCTGGCAGGGCGGCGCGGCCGCACCGGCGCTGTTTATTCCGGCATCCGGCACGGCGAGCTGCGAAAAAGGTAGCTGGCTGAGCGGTCATGCTGTGATGACGCAGGCCAGCAACAGCGGGCAGCAGGAGACTCCGGTGACCTATGTCCACGGCTTCCCGGTCACTGGCCTGAGCGACAGCGTTAATGCGGATGATGTACTCATCACTTCCGTGAATAAAGAGCGTATGGTTTTCAGCACCAAAGGTAGCGAGCAGAGCTGGATGATCCTGCCTTACGACAGCGCGCTAAACAGCTGGAAGAGCGAAGGTACGGTAGTGGTTCAGGTCTCTCAGGAGCTGGCCAGCGACGATGCGCAACTGCAGGCGCGTTTGCAGGCCGTGAAACAGCTCTGGACCCCGTGGCTGGCACCGAATGCCACGCTCAATATTGTCCTGGTCGATGCGCTGCGCCCGCAGCTGCGCGATCCTGCGGTAGGTGCCTGGCGCGCCGCGAATTAAGGAGCAGCTATGAATACGCTTTATCAACATCTGGGTGATGAGTCGATTAATGACGCCCTGCTGCGCCTGGAAACTGAGATCAAATCCCGTCCGGCGGACGCCGATCTGCGCGCCGCTTTTGTCCAGTTTTTGGCCCTGAGCGGTAACTGGACGCGGGCGATAACCCAGCTGAAAAGCTGGCTGGCAATGAAGCCACAGGCGAAGCCTACCGTGACGCTGCTTGAGCAGGCCATGCAGGGGGAACTGCAGCGCGCTCAGGTTCTGGCAGGCCTGGCGCGCCCGTCGATGCCGGATACGCAGTGGCCCTGGCTGGCTACGCTCGCCTCGGCGCTGGCTGAAACCGGGGAGCGCGCCCGGACGCTATGCCTGGAGGCGCTGGAGCAGGCTGAGGCCAGCGCTGGCGTGCTTACGTTTGAGAATGAAGAGACCCAGGACTTTGCATGGCTGATGGATGGCGACGCGCGCCTGGGGCCGGTCTGTGAAACTATCCTCAACGGCCGCTATTTCTGGTTGCCCTTTAGCGCCATCGAAGAGATCCGTTTTCAGGCCCCGGCCAGCGTCACCGACCTGGTGTGGCGTCACGCGCTGGTGCGCCTGACCGATGGCACCGAGCAGGTCTGCCAGCTTCCGGCGCGCTATCCCTTTGAGCCCGAGGCGGCTGACGCGGTCAAGCTGGGTCGGGCGACGGAATGGCTGCCGCTGGATGACGACGGCGTGCTGTATCAAGGGCTGGGTCAGAAGGCGTGGCTCAGTGAGCAGAGTGAAAGTCCGCTGCTGTCACTCAGCCTGATCACCTTTACGGCAGGCAGCGAGCATGAGTAAACCCGCTGGCGAAGGCGATCTGCTGCGCAGCGGCTGGCAAGCCCGCAGCAAGCAGGAGAGAGTGGGCGCGCGCGACAAAATGCAGCCCTCGCTGCTGGATCGCCTGACGGACAACGATCCCGGAAAGCAGCGGGAGCCCGCAAACAGCAACTTTATTACCCACTCGGCTTTGCGGCACCAGGTGCTGCGCGATCTACAGTGGCTGTTTAATACCATCAATCAGGACTCGTCCCACGATCTCAGCGCCTTGCCGGAAGTGCGCCGTTCGGTGGTGAACTTCGGCGTGGCGCCGCTGGCGGGGAAACGGATGTCGGATATCGAATGGCATGACATCCAGCGCAAGTTAACCGAGGCGATCGTTAACTTTGAGCCGCGTATCATGGCGCAAGGGCTCCAGGTGCGCTGCATATCCGACACGGCGTCGCTCGATCTGCACAACGTGCTCTCGATAGAGATCAAAGGGCGTATGTGGTGCGTACCCTACCCGTTGGAGTTTCTGTTTCGCACGGATGTCGATCTGGAAAATGGTCATTTTGAACTTAAAGATGCGGGGTAACTATGGAAAGTAAACTGCTTGAGTACTACAACCGCGAGCTGGCCTATCTACGGGAGATGGGTGCAGAGTTTGCCCAGCGCTACCCTAAAGTAGCCGGGCGGTTAGGGATGCAGGGCATAGAGGTGGCGGACCCGTACACCGAGCGCCTGATGGAAGGCTTTGCCTTTTTGACCTCCCGCGTACAGCTCAAAATGGATGCCGAATTTCCGCGCTTCTCCCAGCGCCTGCTGGAGAT
The DNA here is from genome assembly GCF_019880405.1 of Enterobacter sp. C2. Classification (NCBI taxonomy): domain Bacteria; kingdom Pseudomonadati; phylum Pseudomonadota; class Gammaproteobacteria; order Enterobacterales; family Enterobacteriaceae; genus Enterobacter; species Enterobacter sp. C2. The sequence continues at coordinate 3,348,669 of NZ_CP082269.1, read as the reverse complement.
GCTGGCCCCCAACTATTTAGCTCCCACGCCGTCCATGGCCATCGCTGAACTGCAGCCCGACAGCGGGCGGGGCGATTTGAGCAACGGGTTTATCGTGCCGCGCGGCACCATGATGGACAGCCTGGCGCTGAAAAAAAACGGGGTCACCTGTAGCTATACCACGGCGCATGACGTCAACCTGCTGCCGCTGAAAATCGACAGCGTTGAGCTGGGGGGCGTGCCTGCCGATCTGCCTCTCGCCCAGCTTGGCCTCAGCCAGCGCGGGATCACCAGCGCCCTGCGGATCCGCATCGCCTGCGATGGCCCGCAGCACCTTGGACATCTCAACTTTGACCGGCTGGATTTCTTCCTGAGCGGCCCCGACATCGAAGCGCTGAAGCTGCTGGAACTGGTAATGGAGCATCACGTTGGCGTTGTCTGCCAGACCGTAAGCGCGCAGCCGCAGCGTCAACAGCTGCCGGAGAACGCCCTGCGTCATGAGGGTTTTGACGCCGACCATGCGCTGCTGCCAGAGGATCTGCGCAACTTTGATGGCTACCGGCTGCTTCAGGAGTATTTTGCTTTCCCGGCGCGCTTCCGCTTTATCAGCCTGAGCGGCCTTGGCAAGCTGATTAGCCGCTGCGAAGCAGAGCATGCGTTTGATATTTTCATCCTGCTGGATAAAACCGACGAGCAGCTGGAGCGGGTTGTGGACGCCAGCCATCTGGCGATGCACTGCACGCCGGTGATCAATCTCTTCCCGAAGGTGGCCTCCCGGCAGAAGCTAAGTGATAACCAGCACGAATGTCATCTGGTGGTCGATAATATCCGTCCGCTGGATTATGAAATCTATGCGGTAAACAAGATCTACGGTAGCGCCGACGGCCAGCGTGACGATCAGACGTTTCGTCCTTTCTGGAGCACCTGGAGCCAGGATGCAGGCAACTACGGAGCCTACTTCTCCCTGCGCCGCGAGCAGCGTGTGCTGTCCGAACATGCGCTACGCTACGGCACCCGTACCGGCTACACCGGATCGGAAGTGTTTGTCTCGCTGGTGGATGAGCAGCATGCCCCGTGGCAGGAGAGCCTGCGCTATATCACCGCCGACGTGCTCTGTACCAGCCGCGATCTGCCGCTGATGCTTCAGCAGGAGCTTGGCCAGTTTATCCTGTCCGATTCGATGCCGGTGAAAAAGCTGACCCTGCGTAAAGGCCCCACGCCGCCGCGTCCGGCGCTGGCGGAGGGGTTCAGCACCTGGCGGCTCATCAGCCAGCTGCAAATGAACTACCTGAGCCTGATGGACAGTGAAAACGAAGACGGCGCCGCCGCGCTGCGCCAGCTGCTCGGCCTGTATGCCGGCCTTGCCGAAGCGCCCATTGCCCGCCAGATCGAGGGCGTTCGCCACTGCGTGCTGGAGCCCGTTCATCGCCGCGTGCCGGAGCCGGGGCCTATCGTTTTCGCCCGCGGCATCGGCATTACCCTGACGGTGGACGAGCAGGCCTTCTCGGGTTCCAGCCCGTGGCTGTTTGGCAGCGTGCTGGAGCGCCTTTTCGCCCGCCTGGTCTCCATCAACAGCTTTACCGAGTTCACGCTTAAGAGCCAGCAGCGGGGGGAGATTGGCTACTGGGCACCAAGAATGGGCAAAAGGGCGCTGATATGAGTGAAACCGTGACCACGCTACGGCAGGTTCATCGCCTGACGCCGCTGCCGGAGACCTTCTGGCGCGGGGTGATGGACGCGCCCTGGCGCTACGATCTCTTCCAGTTGCTGAGACGCGTTGACGCCCAGGGGGGCGAGCGTTATCCGCTGGGCCGTGCACCGCTGCCGAAATTTGAGCCGCTGCGTATCGGTCAGCAGCCCTCCATGAGCTTTGCCCCCTCCACGGTGGCACAGGTTCGCCAGCGCGCGCAGAGCGGATTGCATGAGGTCTCGATCCTGAGCTTTGGCATGTTTGGCCCCAACGGCCCGCTGCCGGTGCACATGACGGAGTACGCCCGGGAGCGCATCCATCACCATCAGGACGATAGCCTGGCCGCGTTCGCCGATCTCTTTCATCATCGTCTGACGCTGCTTTTCTACCGCGCGTGGGCCGATGCGCAGCCCGCCGTGTCGCTCGACCGTGCTGACAATAAGCGTTTTGATCGCTATCTGGCGTCGCTTATCGGTATGGGGCAGCCGGGGCAGATGGCGAAAGGCAGCCTCAGCCCACACGCGCGCTTTACCCATGCCGGACACCTGACGCGCCATAGCCGCGATCCGGAAGGGCTGGAGAAGATCCTGCGCAACTACTTTAAGGTGCCGGTAAAGCTGGCGATGAACGTGCCGCAGTGGATGCCGCTTTCCACCCGTGAGCAGGCCCAGCTTGGTGCGGGACGCCGCCTGCCCCGGCTAGGCCAGTCGGCATTTCTTGGCGTAGCCGTCCGCGACGTGCAGCATAAGTTTCGTATCGAAATAGGTCCGCTGAGCGCAGAGGAGTATGATCGCTTTCTGCCTGGCGAAGCCTGGGTAACGGCGCTGCGCGACTGGGTGCGCCAGTACCTGGGCCTTGAGTATCAGTGGGATACGCAAATTTTATTACGAGCCGATGCGGTACGCGGCGTGGCGCTCGGGGGAGGCGGTCGGCTGGGTTACAACACCTGGCTTGGACAACAGCCTCTGCCGATACCTCGCGGCGACCTGGTTTTTAGCGCAGAGCTCTGATTTTCGTCTCTGACGTCACACATCAATGTTATCAATGGAACCGAACATGTCAGAAATCAGCCGTGCCGTGCTTTTCGGCAAACTCGATACGCTGTTATTTACCTCGCTGGAAAGCGCCACCGCCTTCTGTAAGCTGCGCGGAAACCCGTATGTTGAACTGGTGCACTGGCTGCATCAGCTTATGCAGCATCAGGATGGCGATCTCCAGCAGATTATCCGCCACTTCTCTCTTGATGAGCCGCAGCTCACTCGCGATATTGTCGCCGCACTGGATGCGCTGCCGCGTGGGGCCAGCTCGGTCTCCGATCTCTCAGAGCATATCGATAGCGCCGTTGAGCGTGCCTGGGTATACGGTTCGCTGACGTTTGGCGTAAGCCGTATTCGCGGCGGGCACCTGCTCATCGGCCTGCTTAAAACCTGGAACCTGGCGAACGTGCTGAAAAGCATCTCCGCCCAGTTTGGCCGTATCAACGTTGAGGTGCTGCTGGAGCAGTTCGACGCCATCTGCGCCCAGAGCAAAGAGACGCAGCAGGCCGCCGCAGCCGCAGAGGCACCCACCGGCGCGGTGCCCGCTGCGCAGGGCACGCTGGCGCAGTACGGTCAGGATCTGACGGCCCGCGCCAGAGAGGGAAAAATCGATCCGGTGGTGGGGCGCGATGAAGAGATCCGCCAGATGGTGGATATCCTGATGCGTCGTCGGCAGAATAACCCGTTGCTGACCGGGGAAGCCGGGGTGGGTAAAACGGCGGTCGTGGAAGGATTAGCGCTGCGTATCGCCGAAGGCGACGTGCCGGAACCGCTGCAAAATATTCAACTTTGGCTGCTGGATATCGGCATGTTGCAGGCGGGCGCGGGCATGAAAGGGGAGTTCGAAGCCCGGCTCCAGGCGCTGATCAATGAAGTCCAGTCCAGCGTCACGCCAATCATTCTGTTCATTGATGAAATTCATACCCTGATTGGCGCTGGCGGCCAGCAGGGCACCGGCGACGCTGCCAACCTGCTGAAACCGGCCCTGGCGCGTGGTCAGCTGCGTACCATCGGCGCAACCACCTGGGCGGAATACAAAAAATACATTGAGAAAGATCCGGCCCTGACCCGCCGTTTCCAGACGGTACAGGTGCATGAGCCGGACGAGGCAAAAGCCGTGCTGATGCTGCGCAGCACCGTCTCGCCGCTGGAGAAGCATCATCAGGTGCTGCTGCTGGATGAAGCGGTCAGCGCGGCGGTGAAGCTTTCCCATCGCTATATTCCCGCGCGCCAGCTGCCTGATAAAGCGGTCGCCCTGCTTGATACCGCCTGCGCCCGCGTCGCGGTCAGCCAGAGCGCACCGCCGGCGCAGCTTGAAGCCTGCCTGCGCCGCATTGCTGCCCTCGACGTGGAGATCGAAATTGCCGGACGCGAAGCGCGGGTTGGCGTGGGTGAAAGCGACCGGGTCGCCATCCTCCAGGCAGAGCGCGACCAGCAGGAGACCCAGCGCGAAGCGTTAAACCAGCGCTGGGAAGAGGAGCGTGGCCTGGTCAGAGAGATTATCCGCCTGCGCGCGGCGCTGTTTGCCGCCGAGGAGGAGGAGACGACCGAGCTGCGTAGCCAGCTGGCTGACCAACAGCAGGCGCTGAAGACGTTGCAGGGCGATGCGCCGCTGCTTTTTGCTGCCGTGGATGAGAACGTGGTGGCCGCCGTGGTCTCCGACTGGACCGGCATTCCGCTGGGGCGGATGGTGAAAAACGAGATCGACGCGGTACTGAGCCTGGCCGATACGCTCAACCAGCGGGTGATTGGTCAACGCCACGGCCTGGAGCTGATCGCTCGCCGGGTGCAGACCTCGCGGGCGAAGCTTGACGATCCCAACAAACCCATCGGCGTCTTTATGCTGTGCGGTCCCTCCGGCGTCGGTAAAACCGAAACCGCGCTGGCGCTGGCAGAGTCACTCTACGGCGGCGAGCAGAACGTCATCACCATTAACATGAGCGAATTCCAGGAGGCGCATACCGTCTCTACCCTTAAGGGCGCGCCTCCGGGCTACGTGGGCTATGGCGAGGGTGGTGTGTTAACCGAGGCGGTTCGCCGTCGCCCCTACAGCGTGGTGCTGCTGGACGAAATTGAAAAAGCGCATCCGGATGTGCATGAGATCTTCTTCCAGGTCTTTGATAAGGGCTGGATGGAGGATGGTGAAGGACGCCTGATCGATTTCCGCAACACCATTATCATCCTCACCTCCAACGTTGGCACGGAGCTGATTAGCGCTATGTGTGCCGATCCGGAGCTGATGCCGGAGCCAGAGGCGCTGGGCGGTGCGCTACGTCAGCCGCTGCTGCAGGTCTTCCCGCCTGCGCTGCTGGGCCGCCTGCTTGTGGTGCCTTACTATCCGCTCAGCGATGATATGCTGGGCCAGATCGTTCGCCTTCAGCTTAAGCGTATTCAGCGCCGTCTGGAGGAGAACCACGGCATTGATTCAGAATTTGACGACAGCGTGGTAGAGCAGATTGTTCAGCGCTGTACCGAGGTCGAGTCCGGCGGACGTATGGTTGACGCCATTCTTACCAATACGCTGCTGCCGCAGATGAGCCAGATTTTATTGACCGCCAGCCGCAGTGACGAGCAGTACCAACGTCTGCGCGTCACCTGTGAGCAGGGCGAGTTTCACTGTCAGTTTGCCGTGTAACGCAATCATCAAGAGAACTGTTAAACATGATGGATAATGATAACAATCGGACTGTCCCAAACGCGCTGCCGGTCGGGTACCGTTTCAATGAGTTTGAGATAAAAGAGGTGATTGGCGGCGGTGGATTCGGCATCGTATATCGTGCCTGGGACCACCAGCTTGAGCGCACTATCGCCATCAAAGAGTTTATGCCCGCCTCGCTAGCCGTACGTGGCGACGACATGACGCTGGTACTGCGCAGCGAGCGCTTCGGTAAAGCCTTCTCTGCCGGGCTGAACAGCTTTATCCAGGAGGCGCGCCTGCTGGCGCGCTTTAACCATCCTAACCTGGTGCACGTCCTGCGCTTTTGGGTGCAGAACGATACTGCCTACATGGGGACGCTGTTCTACAGCGGGACCACGCTCTCCCGCCTGCGCGAGCAGAAGCCAGAGATGGTCAACGAGGCGTGGATCCGCCGCATGCTGCCGATGCTGTTTGGTGCCATCAAGACCATTCACGATGAAGGCTACCTGCATCGCGATATCTCCCTGGATAATATTCAGATCCAGGATAACGGCCTGCCGGTACTGCTCGACTTCGGCTCGGCGCGTCGCACCATCGGCAACCTCTCCGACGAGACGGAGACCATGCTGCGCCCGGGCTTTGCGCCAATTGAGCAGTACACCGATGACAACGAGAGCGAGCAGGGGCCATGGACCGATATCTACGCCCTGGGTGCGGTGATCCATACCCTGATCGTCGGTTCACCGCCGCCGGTGAGCGTAGTGCGCTCGATTCAGGACACCTACAAACCGTTGGCCGAGCTGCAGCCAGCGGGCTATTCGCTCTCTCTGCTCCAGGCGGTGGATCGCGCGCTGATGCTGCGCATGGACGATCGTCCTCAGTCGATTGACGAATTCGCCGTCCTTATCGACATGCCCGTTGCGGGCATTGACGACGTGCTGAGCGCCAAAAAGCCGGGCACCATGCTGGTCCCGGTAGAGGAGACGCCGGAGCCGACGTCTGCCCTGGACTGGCGGCGCTACAAGGTTCCAGCGATTGGCGCAGCGGGGATCATCGTCGGTATCGTTGCGGGCGCGCTGCTGTTCAGTGGCAGCGACGATGAGACGCCGGAAACCGCCAGCGTCGATACCGCCGTCACCGCACCGCCAGCGCCAGTCGAGGCACCACCGGCCACCACGGCGAATGAGGCTCCGGCTGCTGTTCAGACCCAGGCTCCACCGGCGGTGGAAAGCGCGCCCCCGGCGGCGGTTGAAGCCGAGCCGATTGTGCTGGTCTACATTCGCATGCTGGAGGGTGAAACCTTGCAGATTAACGGCGAGTCAAAAGCACTACGCCCGGCGACCAACGGCTACGCCTCTCTTACCCTCCCGGCAGGGGAGTTCACTTTTGAACTGCAGGGGAGCGGTAAAACGCGCACGCAAACGCTGAATATTGCTAAGCCCGGCACGTGGCTGGTGAACCCGTAAACGCGGCGAAAGTCAGGGAGGGGTGACAGGACAAAGCCTATGTACAACATTAAATTTATCTATCTTTTTAGTGAAAAAGTGCCGCCCGCGATGTTCGATAGAATTATGCGACCCTCGGTCGCCGGGCAGTGGATCATGTCGGTGCCGGAAAATTCATTACGCTCGCTGTTTACGCGCTACGATCTGCTTCAGTGGGTTACCGGAGCCAACCCGAACCAGTCCGGGCGCAATACGCGAAAGCTTATTGTGCAGGATCTGGAGATCGGCAGGCTGGTGGCGATTGATAATAGCGCTCGCGGTTGGTCAGCGGCGACGGAGATGTTCTACATCAACGGTGAGGGCGAGCTTACGCTCGGCCCATCGGGGAAGGAGGGGTTGAGCTGGTCGTATCCGGTAAGCACCGTCATCGACCGCTACGAAACCATGGTGCGGGCGTATGAACGTCCGCCAGCTACCGTGATCCCTGCAATGCATGTGGTGAAATCCAAAGCGCCTCAGGTGGGACAGCAGGCCACACCAGGAAAAGACAATCAGACCTATGCCGCACAGCTCCAGGAGATGACCAAGGCCCAGCGCTGGCAGGCACGAAAAGATCTGATCGGCAAGGGGAGTACCAGTCCCTTTCCGGATGCACAAATTGCTGCCAAGCGGCTGGCAGCAAACAATATCGCCGTAGAGAAAGCGAAGCTTGCAGAGAACGTCTATAAAACCGTCGACCCGCTGAAAGCGACGCCGGGGGTGCCAGAGGGCTGGACGGATATCAGCAATGATGACGCGGTGCTGAGTAAGCTGGGCCTTAAGAGCAGTATGCTTTATGACAAAGAGGTCGCACCTGATTTTCTGGCGCGTGTTTATCAGCCAGACCCCAGCGTTTTCGGCAGCGATATGAACCCTACCGTGGTTTTCAGGGGATCGCGGGAGCCGGGGTTGGCGTCGGGAGCAGAGCTGAAAGCCTGGTTCTTCAATGAGGAAGGTGGTCGAGTAATTAAAAACGGTGCTGACTGGTCGAATAATTTGTCGCAGGGAGCAGGGATGAGTGCGCCATATTATGAAAAAGCGGTGGGCATAGGTAACTTAATCGCCAAGTCAGGTCAGAACGTAGATATTGCCGGGCATTCCCTGGGCGGTGGCCTGGCATCGGCAACGTCGATTGCCAGCGGTAAACCTGGATGGACGTTTAACGCCGCAGGGCTAAACAGCGGCACCGTAGAAAGATATGGTGGAAGCCTGTTGGGTAGTCCAGACAATATCCAGGCCTACCGCGTTAATGGCGAACTCCTGACTAAGCTTCAGGAAGTCAACCTGTCGGAGGACGCAGGTATCATGAAGGACTTTGGACCGGGAGGTCTTCTCCTTAAAGAAGAGATATCCGCTCTGAGCCCAAACGCGGCCGGTATTCCACACGATCTGCCTGGCGGAGCGGGTGGAGCACTCAGCCGTCACGGTATCGATCAGGCTATTCACTGCATCGAGCAGCAGAAAGATGAAGATATTGCGATTATCGGGAGTCGAGTGTGAAGACGATTTTTTCATTCAGCCTCGCGTTGCTCTTTACGTTTATGATTCAGGGGTGTAAGCAAACAATGGATTTGAATCCGCAGGATTACTTCAGCGGCCAGCAGCTCGAGCTGGCAAAGGCAATTGAGCAAGGTGAAGTTAACGAGGTAAAAAAACTCGCACCGGAAACCGATCTCAATAAACCCGGACAGCAGGATATGACGCTGCTGTTCTGGGCGCTCAGCAATGCCATAAACGATAAAAAAACAGCACCCCAGTTAGAAATCATCACCGACCTGGTGAAGGCGGGGGCAGACCCGCTCCAGCCGCGCCCGGCCGGTGGAAGCAGCCCGGCTGAATTTGTTTTGCAAGGGGATAGTGGAGACTGGATTAACGCGCTGCTGGACGGAGGCTTGTCGCCTGATGCGAAAGATAAAGTGCATCACGATCCCATCATAATGGAAACGATCAAGGCTAAAAATACCGAGACGCTGAAAGCGATGCTGGATCGCGGAGCCAATATTAACGTTACCGATTCGCTGGGAAATACGCTGCTGATCTATGCCCTGGATTATGGCAAGCATGACCATGTCCTGCTACTGCTGGATCGTGGCGCCGATCCTGAAATCCGTAGCAATCTCGGCTGGACGATGGGCAATCAGCTGCAGCGCCTTTTAAAGGGTGCGAAAGAGGGCGACGAACACTATCAAGAGTTGATCAAAATAAAAGAGAAGCTGATCCAGCATGGCGGGAAGTGGCCGCCTGCGCCACCCGCTAAACCCGTTAATTAACTCTTTAACGGGTGCAGAGTTATTAATATAACAGGGAGTTGTTAATGAAAGCACTATTATCGGTGTGCCTCGCACTGACATTGACTTTCATTGTGCAGGGATGCACGTGGCGATGAACACCAGCCCCTGTTAAAAAGTGAGAAGCGGATTATGACCACAAAAGAAAAAGTCTTCTATTTTTGGGGCATCATGGATGTCATTTGTATTTATTATTATATCATTAAGCCATTCTCATCTGTGGGTGACCTCATCAGTTCAGCGGGTGGCGGTGTGTTTATGGCGATCTACTTTATCGCAGCGGGTAAGGTATGGACGGCGCTTTATGTTCTTATTTTTATATTTACGCCAGTGTCACTTTTCTTTTCAGCCTGGTTTTTCTTTAAAAAACGTGACCACGCCATCCGTTTTGCTTTGATTCAGGAAGTGTTTCGCTTTATCACGGTTCGCTGCTCAATACCCTTTTTTCTATCGATATTAGCCAAAGTCGATACGCCTGATGGCTACCTTGGTTTATCACTATCTCTGATTATGGTCATGATTCCAGCTGAGATATTGAAGATAGGCTCATTGATGTATGTGGCAAAAAAATACCCCGTCAAGCGTGACGCGGATGAGCGTCACGAGAAGTGGCCGCCTGACCCCATTGAATAAATGAGACATAAATTATGACCACAAGAGATAAGGTCTTCTACTTTTGGGGCGTTATGGATGTCATCGGTATCGCCTGGTACATTATGGGGCCGATCGCGTCGCTGGAAAATATGTGGGCATCAGCGGCCGGTAACATGGCGGTGGTGATCTTCTTTTTTGCCTCAGCGGGACCCTTGGCGGGGCTGTTTTATCTGGCATATCTCATTACGCCATTCACCTTTTTCATCTCAGCGTGGCTTTTCTTCAAGAGAAGCGGGGCTGCTATCAAGTTTGCCCTGGTTCAGGAAGTGCTGCGTTTTCTGACGTTTCGCTGTTCAGTTGCGCTCTTTCCCTTACTGGCCGGGAAGTTAGGCGTTGCAGGAGGCTGGATGAACATCTCTCTGCTGATCCTGTCTGAGGCACTAAAAATAGGATCGCTCATCTACGTGGCTAAAAAATACCCCATCAAGCGTGACGAATCTGAATCGAAATAAAACTTAGGTACTAATTTGGGTAGGTTAATCTTGCCAGCACCTTTAATTTACCATCACATCATCTGCATCGCATAAACCGTATGGAATAAAGATTATGCTTAACCGTATCACTGTCCAGCTTCCCGTTGAGGGACTGCTTTTCTGGAAACTCTCTGGCCGTGAGGCGCTCTCAGAGACGTTCGCGCTAACGCTGACTCTGCTCGGAACCGATGCCCGCCTTGACCGCAGCACGCTGCTGGGCCAGCCGGTGACTATCACCATCCCGACGCAGAGCCTGCTGTCGCCGCGTTATATCAACGGCAAAATCACCAAGGTAGGCGTGAGCGCGGTAGAGCTGTCTGGATCGCGCTATGCGGTATATGAGCTGATCGTTGAACCCGATCTGTGGCCAATGACGCGCGACCGCAACCTGCGCATCTTCCAGGGCCAGACGGTGCCGCAGATCGTCAAAACCCTGCTCGGCGAGTGCCAGGTCAATATTGAGGATCGCCTGGTCTCAAGCTACCGGGTGTGGGAGTACTGCGTTCAGTATCAGGAGAGCAGCTTCGACTTCATCAGCCGCTTGATGGAGCTGGAAGGTATCACTTACTACTTCAAACACGAAGCGGATCGCCACACGCTGGTGTTAACCGACTCCGCGACCCAGCATGAGCCCTTTAGCGGCTACGAGACGATCCCCTACCACATGACGCCATCGGGCGGCAGCACGGATGAAGAGGGCATCGGTCAGTGGGCGCTGGCCGACAGCGTGACGCCAGGCATCTACAGCCTTGACGACTACGACTTCCGCAAGCCGAACGCGTGGCTGTTCAAGGCCCAGCAGAACCCGACCTCGCCGAAGCCGGGCGGGATTGACGTCTACGACTGGCCGGGGCGTTTCGTCGAGCACGGCCACGGGGAGTTCTATGCCCGCATCCGCCAGGAGCGCTGGCAGGTGGAGCATCAGGAGATCCATGCCACCGCGACGGCGATGGGCATCGCGCCGGGCTATACGTTTGCCCTACTGAATGCACCTTTCTTCAGCGACAACGGCGAGTATCTCACCACGGCGGTCCACTACCAGTTTGAAGAGAACCGCTACGCCAGCGGCGCGGACGGCTTCACCATTCACCGCATCGACTTCTCGGTCATCCCGACCTCGGTGGTATTCCGTCCGGCGCAGGCCACACCCTGGCCGCGCACCTTTGGCCCGCAGACCGCACGCGTGGTTGGCCCGGAAGGCGAATCGATCTGGACCGACAGATATGGCCGGGTGAAGGTGAAGTTCCACTGGGATCGGCTGGCGAAAGGAGATGACACCAGCTCCAGCTGGATCCGCGTCTCCAGCGCCTGGGCGGGCCAGGGCTACGGCAGCGTACAGATCCCGCGCGTGGGTGATGAGGTGGTGATCGACTTTATCAACGGCGATCCGGATCGGCCGATCATTACCGGGCGCGTCTACAATGAAGGCAGCATGCCGCCGTGGACCTTACCGGCTGCCGCCACGCAGATGGGCTTTTTCAGCCGGAGTAAAGACGGGCACAAAGACAACGCCAACGCCCTGCGCTTTGAAGATAAGGCCGGTGCAGAGCAGATTTGGATACATGCCGAAAGGAACATGGATACCGACATCGAGAAAAGCGAAACCCACAGCGTCGGTGTCGATCGGACAAAAACCATCGGCCAGGATGAACACGTCAAGGTTAAGCGCAACCGCGAAGTGAACGTCGGCGTAAATTCAACCAGCAATACCGGAAGCCAGCACAAGATTAACGTCGGCGAAAACCAAACCGTGTTAACCATGGATAAAGACGGTAATGCCCTGCTAGAAGCCAATACCTCTATCAAGCTGAAGGTGAAGGATAACTATATTCTTATCACCCCGTCGACCATCGAAATTATCGTTGGTGAGGGTACGCTCAAGGCAGAGAGTATTACCGAAGCCTCCTTCAAAGGCACGGAGATGACTAAGCTGGGCGGCGGTAAAGATGGCGAGCTGAAAGTGAATAATACGCTTAATATCAGCGGAACCAACCTGACCGATATTAAAGGCGCTGTCGTTAAAATTAACAGCTAATTTCAGCAGAAGGATAGTGATTATGGGACAGCCTGCTGCGAGAGCAACAATCGACACCAGCGCGCATACCGGTCCAATACAGTCCGGAAGCCCCGATGTGATCATCGGTGGGTTTCCTGCTGCACGTAAGGGCGACACCTTATCGTGTTCAACCCACGGCAGCGGCGCGATCGTCGGTGGATCCAGCACGGTTCTGGTGAACGGTGTGCCGCTGGCCCGTCAGGGGGACCAGACAAAGTGTAATACCGGCGGCTCGCCTGCACCCGCCGCGCCGAAACCCGCTGCACCGCAGTACTGGGGGGCAACAGCGGCAAAAAAGGCCGGTGAAGATGGCATGATGCATGGCAACAACTACGATGCTCGCGTGCTGGGCGCGTATGCCAGCCTTGAGGATAAAGCGGAGCTGGGCAAGCTCGATACCGCTTCCGCTGGCTTTGCGCTAGCGGATATTACCGTCGGGAATATGAAAAGCAAGGATCTCGCTAAAGGTGAGATTCGCACTAAAATCGCTACTGCTAATGCGAGCGGTGGTCTGGTGCTCGATCGGCAGGACTACGCGGCGCTTAATGCCAACGCGACAGCCACGGGCATGCAGTACGGGGCCTCAGGTGGTCTCGGTAAGGAGGGTACCCTGTACGGCGGCGTTGGCGGAGACGTCATCATAGGTACTGCTGAAGCCAAGGCCGTCAGTGAAATGTACAAAGGGAACAAAGGGCGCTACGGGTTCAACGTTGAACTGGGTGCCGAGGCTGCTGGGATCAAAGGTGAGGGTACGGCAAAGGCCGATCTCTTTGGCGTGATTGTTGCTGATGGCAAGCTTGGCGGTAGCGTAGGCAGCGCCGGTGCATCTGCGGGTTTGGGCGCATTTGTTGATGCAACGGATTATTCTGTCAACGTTAAGGTTTCTGGGGAAGCTGCCGTAATACTCGGCATCAAAGCCGACGCCAACGTTAAAATAGCGATTAAACCTATCCTGGATCTTATTTTCGGTGACGAGGACAAGGCTGCCAGCGCGACTCCCGATAGCGGAGATGGCGTCATCAAGACCGGCTGTGTTACAGTCCTTATAGGAGATTAATATGTGTGAACGAGGGATGAAGTAATGAATTGGCTATTTTTTATTGTTTTTTTGGGATTGGCGCTCTTCCTAATCTGGAATGGAAAAGATCGTTTTTCTAAAAAAGAGTGGGTGCGTATGGCTTTACTGCTCGGGCTGATTCTTTTAGGGGTATTTATTATAGGCTATCTATTTAAATGGCTCTCCCTGTCGCTCTCACTATTTTCAATAGCAGCGGCCAGACACTATACGGCTATCATTTCCCTTTCATTCTTGTGTTTATGGGGACTGAAGCTGGCGGTTGTTCTGCTTTGCACCATTTTTGCATGGATCTTGGGATTCCATGAAGTGCACAACGCTGAAAATTATCAGAAAATATCATCTATCTCGAATAAATTCGGACCGGGTTTACTGATTGCGGCAAAATGTTTAGTTTCATTCGGTGCTTTCCTTATGTTCTACGGCATCTGGTTAACCGCTGCGGTCTAAGTTGAAGAGGTTTTATGAATACCGAGAGTAACTACCCTTTTCCCATCGCCTCCAGTGCCAGCAACGAAGACATTGAGGCGAACTACTGGAAGTGCCTTTACACCTCTACTGATAAGCAAATGCTTCAGTACTGGGTGATCCTGCCGAAGCGCGTCAAGCCGGCAGAGCTGGCCCCGCAGCACATTGCCGAGGTCAGTCTGACTAACCTTGGCCGCTACGTGACCAATGATACCCAGCCCTATATGGAAGTGTGGGCCGCTTACGAGCGCTGTGAGTGGGAGATGAACCCGGCGGACTGGCTGTTTAATAAGCTGGAGCTGATGGGTGAGAAAGTGCTGAACCAGCGTCTGATTGTCAATCCTGCCGGTAGCGGCGTCTTTGCCGATGTGTTGACGCTTAAAACCCACTCCTCCGGGGATGAGGTGATCTCACGCTTTACCGTGCAGAAGGACTACAACCCTGATGAGGGCGGTGGCAACTACTTCCTGATTAAAGCGGCCTGTGCAGCGCGTGACTATCCGGCGCTGGCAAATGATATGTTCTTTACGGTGGTGAACTGGGATCTGCTGCATCGCAGTAATCTGGCCCTGGCGGAACTGTTGAAGACCGTAAGCCTCAGCAATAAAAATAGCAGCGGCTTTAAAATCCCGGACTCCTGGCAGGCTAAGGCGCTGTCGGACACGCGGCTGGTGGTTGAGCATACCTTTGGCGATATCAACTACGGCGTGATTAATCTGTGCTTCTATTCGCAGGAGACGCTGTTTAATGCGCAGGATGTTTTCATGGTTGCCACCAAGCGTTTCCATGAGCATGAACCTGCCGTTACGCTGACCACTGAAGCGCTGAGCACGGTTAAGAACGAGTTTAGCCCCTCGCTGGGAGAAACGCTCTCAACCTGCCAGGGCGAGCTCGTCAGCACCGAGGAAAAAATGCGCGCTATGTACCAGTGCTATATCTTTAGCGTAGGTAAAATCTGGTGCTACGCAGAGCTGGTCGGCAAACACCGCAATCATAGCGATTACCACTTCGAGGCGAATAAACGCTGTCTGGAGATTATCCTTTCAACTTTTCATATCGAAACAGCGTAAGCCACGCTTTTAATTAAGCTAAAAATGCCAGTTACTTCTCCAGTAACTGGCATTTTTTTTGTAGAGAGTGTTTACAACATTTATAAACCGCGCTGGGCCATTAATTTAGCCAGGTCGACCAGACGATTAGAGAAGCCCCACTCGTTGTCGTACCAGGCGAGGATCTTGACCAGATTTCCGCCGATGACCAGCGTAGAGAGACCGTCGATAATCGAAGAGCGCGGATCGCCCTGGTAGTCGCTGGAGACCAGCGGCTCGTCGCTGTAGCCCAGAATGCCCTGCAACGGCCCCTCGGCGGCGGCCTGGCGGAAGGCGTCGTTTACCTCATCCACGGTCACGTCACGCTTCAGGGTCACGGTGAGGTCGACAATCGACACCACCGGGACCGGCACGCGCAGCGAGTAGCCGGTGAGGCGGCCTTCCAGTTCAGGAATAACCTTGCCGAGCGCTTTTGCCGCGCCGCTGGAGTAGGGGACGATCGACAGGGCAGCAGCACGCGCCCCGCGCAGATCTTTCTCCGGCTGATCGTGCAGCGCCTGGCTGTTGGTGTAAGCGTGGGTGGTGTTCATCAGGCCATGCTCAATGCCGAAGCGCTGATGCAGCACCTGAGCGGCAGGAGCCAGGCCGTTAGTGGTGCAGCTGCCGTTGCTTACTACAAAGTGCTTCTGCGGATCGTAGCTCTCGTGGTTGACCCCCAGCACGATAGTGAGATCGTCGTTTTTGCCAGGGGCAGAGATGATCACCCGCTTAGCGCCGCCGTGGGTGATGTGCACCTCGGCTTTTTCGCGATCGGTAAAGAAGCCGGTGGCCTCAATCACAATCTCAACGCCGACGCTGGACCACGGAATAGCCGCTGGATCGCGCTCGGAAAAGACCCTAATGGGTTTTCCATCTACCTTCAGTTCACCTTCTGCTGCTTCCACCGGTACGGGAAGCGTCCCCAGCAATGAGTCATGCTTTAACAGATGCGCTAGCGTTTTGCTGTCCGTCAGATCGTTAATTGCCACAATCTGTACGTCTGCATTACCTAACGCGGCACGAAGCACGTTGCGACCGATCCTGCCGAAGCCATTAATACCGACCTTAACCATGATGTACTCCTGTTATGCTGTAACTGGAATCAGAGTAGGCCGCGCCCGTAATGGCGTAAATGACAAAAAAGGATCACTTTACGCCATCTTGCGGCTGTGAAAACGCTGGCGATACTCGCCGGGCGTGAGCTTGAGCTGCTTCTCGAAAATTCGGCGTAGATTAATGCTGCTACCAAAACCGGTGGCTACCGCCACGCGCTCCAGCGTATCCATGGTCTGCTCAAGACGGTCTCTGGCGGCGGCCAGACGCGCCTCTGCGACATAGCGTGCAGGGGTGGTTCCGGTTTCGCGGGTAAAGACGCGGGTAAAGTTGCGCGGGCTCATTGCCGCCCGGTCTGCCAGCGCCTCGACCGACAGATCGGCCGTCAGGTTCTGCTGGATCCAGCGCTGCACGTCGCCAATCGGGCCGGAGCCGTCGACATCAAGCAGCTGAAACCGGCTGAACTGCATCTGTCCGCCGGGACGACGCAGATACATCACCAGATCCTGAGCCACGTCGCGGGCCAGGGTAAAGCCGTAGTCCTCTTCCACCAACGCCAGCGTAAGATCGAAGCCGGAGCTGACCCCGGCAGAGGTCCAGATATGGCCATCCTGAATATAGAGCGGCCCGCCTTCCACCTTCACCAGCGGATAGTGGGACTGCATCTCCTCCAGCCGCCGCCAGTGGGTCGTAGCCCGGCGACCATCAAGCAGGCCCGCCTGCGCCAGCAACAGCGCACCGCCGCAGATAGAGACCACCCGACGCGCATGAGGAGCGGCAAGACGCAGCCAGTCAACAACCGCGCTGTTCTCCTGCTCGTTCATGCCCTTGCCAGTGACCATGATGGTATCCCGCGGCTCGGTATAATCGAGATCCACCAGCCTGAAATCCGCCAGCAGATTTAACCCCGACTGACCATGAATGACCTGGTGGGGCTGAGTGGTGGCGATGTCTATCCGATAGCGGGCAGAGGACAACGCTTCCAGATGCAGGCGGTTAGCGTGCATCAGAATATCGGCGATACCGGCGGCCTCAAATAACATACCGCCATCAGGGACAATAATAAGAAACGTCTTCATGTCCTGAAAAGTACCCTTTTTATAAAATAAGTCAACTTTTACCTGCACAGATAAAATTACCATTGCGCGGCTGCTTTTTGCTTTTTGACGATATTAAACGCCAAAAGTATTAGAAAAAGTGGTGTTAAAATTTTCTTTTTAACGTGACTTGTTTAACAGTGATGGCAAAATAAATATTCCACTGCTAACGTTTGCACACATCGAGATCTTATTATTAAAACGTGCCTTAATACACTCTGGAAGCCATTGAAATACGAAGAAAGTAGTAATTTAAATTAACTTTTCGTGAAAGCTAATAAATTACCGTGATGCGCGGGGATGCCCCTCGCATATTGCAGCACCATATTAATGATAATGCTTATTTATTCCGGCATAAGGAAATAAGGACAGCACAGCTATGTTCAGCATTCACCGACGTAAAAATTTAGTAAAACGCTTTCGTTCCGGCACGTGCTTATTTACTGCAAGTATTATGCTGCCAGCGTTCGCGTACGGAGCCTCTCCTGAATACGATGCCCTGATTGTGCAGGCGCGCGAAGGGGAGCGAGCGCCGCTGCTAAATTACTTAAAGGCTCAGGAACAGCAGACGCCGCTCACGCCCGATCAGGTTGCTGACTGGCTGCAGGTTACCGCCTGGGCAGATGACAATGCCGAGACGGTCCGTATCTGGCAGCGCTATCAGGATCGCCTTCAGATTCCGCCGCGTGGGCGAATCGCTGTCGCCCGCGCGCTGCGTAACCAGAAAAATTGGAATGCCTCGCTGGCTGTCTGGGAGAACGTCCTCAAGGACGATCCAAAGAGTGCTGATGCACGTACCGGCTGGATCATGACCCTGGCCGACGCCCGCCGTAACGAGCAGGCGATCACCGAAGCCAACAAATGGGCAGCGGAGGAGCCGGGTGCCGAGCGTGATGCGCTGGTAGCCTACGTCTACCATTCGCAGGGTAAAAACTGGGATGCGCTGCTGGCGACCAGCCGCGCCGAGGCGCTGGATCCGCAGAACAAAAGTGTCCAGTCCACCAAGCTGGCGGTGCTCTCAGCCAACCGTATTGCCGGTCCGGCGCTGGATCTGACCCCGCCCTCTGTGGCTTCGGGCCCCCTTGAGCGGCGGCTGGAGCTGGACGCGGTTGCCCAGACCGTGCGCTCAGCGTTTACCCCTACCCGTAACGAAGAGGAGCGTTTCCTCGTCGCCGATAAAGCCATCGCCCGCTACGACGCGCTGCTGATCGCCTGGAAGGACGATCCCTCGGCGCAGGCCGACATGCGCCGCGCCCGTATTGACCGGCTGGGCGCGCTGGTGATCCGCAAGCGTACCAAAGAGACCGTGAAGGAGTATGAGTCGCTCTCCGCCGATGGTCAGCCGATCCCGGACTACGCCAGGCGCTGGGTGGCCTCCGCCTACCTGGCGGAGAAGGATCCGCAGAAAGCCGAAGAGATGCTAATGGCGATCTACTACCCCAACGGCCCGATCCCGGCGACGCCGCTGACCGAAGATGATGAGCAGGATCTCTTCTATGCCCACATCGACAGCGGCAACTACCCGGCAGCGAAGCGCCAGGTCGACGATCTGGTTAAAAAGAGCCCCTACCTGATGCGGGTTTTGGGTTCCCCTGTGCCGCAGCCTAACGATAGCTGGCTGCTGGGCCAGAGTCTGCTCACCCAGTATGAGATTGAGACCAACAACCTGCCCGAGGCCGAGAAGCACGCAGAGTGGCTGGCGCGTACCGGCTCCGGCAACCAGGCGCTGCGCATTACCTACGCCTCGGTGCTGCTCGCCCGTGGCCTGCCACGCCAGGCCGAACGCGAGCTGAAGCTGGCTGAGGTCATCGAGCCAAGCAACCTTGAGCTGGAGAAGCTGCAGGCCTGGAACGCCCTTGAGTTGCAGGAGTGGCGGCAGGCGGACGAGCTGACCAACGACGTCATCGCCCGCAGCCCGGATGATGAATCCTCCCTGCGCCTCGCCCGCGCTCGTGAGGTGCACCACAAGAGCGAGCTGCGGATCAACGGTTCACAGGGGATCTCCTCTGATAGCCCGGTCAGCGGCCAGCACGACTTCATCTTTAACGCGGCGCTCTATAGCCCGCCGATCGCGGACAACTGGCGGCTCTTTACGGCCTACAACTTCGCCAGCGGCGAATTTGAAGAGGGCAAGGGGATCAACCGCGATCTCGGCGTCGGTACCGAATGGACGGCGCGGGACTACTGGGCCGAAATGGAGGTATCGACGCGTAACTACGGCGACGGGCAGAAGACCGGCGGTCGTCTGTCGGCGTGGCATGACTTCAACGACAACTGGCGGCTGGGCGGCTCTGCGGAGCGGCTGTCGCGTAATACCCCGCTGCGTGCCCTGCGCAACAAGGTCTATGCCAACAGCGGCGATCTCTATCTGCGCTGGCACCAGACCGAGCGCCGGGAGTATCAGCTCTCGTTTGCTGCCTCGCACTTCTCTGATGATAACGATCGCATCGAATACGGCCTGAGCGGCAAAGAGCGACTGTGGACCACCCCGCGCTTTACCCTCGACTTCACGCCGGGCATTAGCGGCAGTACGAACACCAAGGAGGATGTCTACTACTACAACCCGAAACGCGATCTCTCTGTGGTGCCAGCGCTGACCGCTGAGCATGTGATGTATCAACACTACGACACGATATGGAAGCAGGAGATTGCCGCTGGGGCAGGGGCCTACTGGCAGAAAGGCCACAGCGTCGGGGCAATAAATCAGTTTGGGTATGGACAACGGGTTCAGTGGAACAACGTCGTGGAAGGCGGATTGATGCTGACCTGGGATAAACGTCCCTACGATGGTAAGCGTGAGCGGAATATCTCCCTCGCATTTGATTTGAATGTCAGGTTCTGAGGACAGGTCATGTTTAAGAAATGGCTGCGAGCCGCAACACTCATCGCCGGATGGATGCTCATCACCGCCTGTAGCAGTGCTGAGAAGCCGGGTTATCTTCCACCTTCTGCCAGACCGCCGCTGAACGCGGACAGCGCCTGGCCAAAAAACAGTTTTCTGGTACTGGGGTATCACGACGTTGAGGATGGCGCTGCGGACCAGCGCTACCTCTCGGTGCGCACCAGCGCATTAAACGATCAGATCGCCTGGTTGCGTGACAATGGCTATAAACCGGTTTCCGCGCAGCAGGTGCTGGATGCTCATGACGGTAAAATCACGCTGCCGGAAAAGGCGGTAATGCTGACCTTTGACGATGGCTACAGCAGCTTCTACACCCGCGTCTGGCCGATCCTCAAAGCCTACAACTGGCCTGCGGTCTGGGCCCCGGTTGGCAGCTGGGTGGATACACCCGCCAACCAGCCAATCGACTTCGGCGGCTTAAAAACGGCGCGTGACAAGTTCGCGACCTGGCAGATGGTCAAGGAGATGGGCGAGTCACCGCTGGTTGAAGTGGGGGCACACACCTGGGCGTCCCACTACGGCATCCAGGCAAACCCGCAGGGCAGCAAGGAGCCAGCCATTGCCAACCGTGCCTATATCAAGGCCACCGGCAAGTATGAAACCGACGAGGAGTATGAGGCGCGCATCAACAAGGACCTGGATCTAGTGACCAAAAAAATCACCGAGGTCACCGGCAAAGCGCCACGCGCCTGGGTCTGGCCCTACGGGGCGGCAAACGGTACGTCGCTGAAGCTGATCCATCAGCATGGCTATCGGATGGCCTTTACCCTTAATCAGGGTCTGGCTAACGCCGCAAACCTGGAAGATATTCCGCGCATCCTGATCACCAACAACCCGTCGCTGAAAACCTTTGCCAGCCAGGTTGCCCAGGTGCGTGAGAAGCAGAACATGCGCGTAATGCATATCGACCTGGACTACGTCTATGACAAGGATCCGGCCCAGCAGCGGCGTAACATCGACATGCTGATCCAGCGGGTGTACGACATGAAGATCTCCCATGTCTTCCTGCAGGCGTACGCCGATCCCGAGGGCGACGGCAATATCCGCGAACTCTACTTCCCGAACCGCTGGCTGCCGATGCGCGCCGATCTGTTCAACTTTATCGCCTGGCAGTTACAGAGCCGCGGCGGGGTGAACGTCTACGCCTGGATGCCGGTACTGGCTTTCCAGATGGACGATCCGCTGCCGCGCGTCACGGCCTGGAACCCGGATACGAAGCGCAGCATGGTAGAGCGCAAGCAGTACGTGCGTCTCTCGCCGTGGAACCCGGAGGCGCGCAGGCGTATCACCGACATCTACGAAGATCTGGCGAAAGGGGCCGCTTTCAACGGCGTACTGTTCCACGATGACGCCTTCCTGAGCGATTTCGAGGACGCCTCGCCGGATGCACTGCGTGCTTACAAAGCGGCAGGCTTCCCGGGTAGCATCGAGGAGATCCGCAGCAACCCGGAGACCTTTAAACGCTGGACGCGCTTCAAGAGTAAGACGCTGATCGACTTTACCCGCGATCTCACCGCGTCGGTACGCGCCATTCGCGGGCCGCAGGTAGAAACGGCCCGCAATATCTACGCTCCGCCGATCATGGAGCCAGAGAGCGAAGCCTGGTTTGCCCAGAACCTCGACGACTTCCTGGCCACCTACGACTGGACCGCGCCAATGGCCATGCCGTGGATGGAGGGCGTGCCAGAGGGTGAGGACAAAGCGTGGCTGGACAGAATGGTGAAAATCGTGGGCCAGCGGCCCGGTGCGCTAGATAAAACCGTCTTTGAACTGCAGGCGCAGGACTGGCGTGCTGATGCGAAAGAGAAAGATATCAGTGGGAAACAGATGACCGAGTGGATGCGCCAGCTCAAGCTGAGCGGTGCAGACAGCTATGGCTACTACCCTGACGATTTCCTTAACGATCAACCCGAGATGTCTGAGATCCGCTCTGCCTTCTCATCATACTGGTATCCGCAAAAATGACCGATCGCATTGTAGCGTTTCTCATACTGTGCCTGATGTTCAGCTTCCCGCTGGGGGTCGCGGCAATTTTCACCGGCGACATGATCCTGAACTTCGTCTTCTTCTGGCCGCTGTTTATGTCCGCATTATGGATCAGCGGCGGGCTCTACTTCTGGTTCCATCGGGAGCGTCACTGGCCCTGGGGGCCAAACACGCCGCCGCCGGAACTGGAGGGGAACCCGCTCATTTCCATCTTGATACCTTGCTATAACGAGGGGCTGAATGCGCGGGAGACCATCGAGGCGGCGCTGGCCCAGCGCTATGAAAATATCGAGGTGATCGCCATCAACGACGGCTCAAAGGACAACACCGGCGAGGTGCTGGACCAGCTGGCCATTGAGTATCCGCGTCTGCGGGTGATCCATCTGGCAGAGAACCAGGGCAAAGCGGTGGCGTTGCAGACCGGCGCGGCCTCGGCGCGGAGTGACTTCCTGGTCTGCATCGATGGCGATGCCCTGCTGGATCGCGATGCGGCGGCCTACCTGGTGGCACCGCTGCTGCAGTACCCTCGCGTTGGGGCGGTAACCGGCAACCCGCGGATCCGCACCCGCTCCACGCTGGTGGGGCGCGTGCAGGTTGGCGAGTTCTCCTCCATCATCGGCCTGATCAAGCGCACCCAGCGTGTCTATGGCCAGGTGTTTACCGTCTCCGGCGTCATTGCCGCTTTCCGCCGCCGCGCGCTGTCGGAAGTGGGCTACTGGAGCCCGGATATGATCACGGAAGACATTGATATCAGCTGGAAGCTGCAGCTGCGTCACTGGACAGTGTTCTACGAGCCGCGCGCGCTCTGCTGGATCCTGATGCCAGAGACGATGAAAGGGTTATGGAAACAGCGCCTGCGCTGGGCCCAGGGTGGGGCAGAAGTCTTTATTGTTAATATGCGTCGTCTTTGGGCATGGGAATATCGCCGTATGTGGCCGTTATTCCTCGAGTTTTGCCTCTCTACCGCTTGGGCCTTTGCCTATGCGGTCACGATCCTGCTGTTCCTTGTTGGGCTGGTTATCCCCATGCCTGATTCGCTCCATGTACAACACCTGTTCCCACCGGCTTTTACCGGGCTGATGCTCGGCGTGGTTTGTCTCCTGCAGTTTTTGGTGAGTTTGATTATTGAACGACGCTATGAGCAAGGTATCGGCGCGTCGCTCTTCTGGATCATTTGGTTCCCGGTGGTTTATTGGATGTTGAGTTTGTTCACAACGTTGGTCGCCTTCCCCAAAGTGATGCTGATGCGCAAGCGCAGCAGAGCGCGCTGGGTAAGTCCTGACCGTGGTATAGGAAGAAATGATCCATGAAACAACCGCTGATTTTTACTGAACTGCGTATTATGCCGCGTATTTTTGACGTGGCCCTGACGCTGATTGCCTGGACCGGGTTCTCCTACCTGGTCTATGCGGGGCTGATTAACATGCTGGCCAACGCGCCGTTTATTGGTTTTGGCCCGCTGTTCTCCACCGTGAACACGGTGACGATCTACCTGATGGTTGCCCTGATCAACGCGGCAGTGCTGATTGGCTGGGCCAAATATAACCAGATCCGTTTCCGCGTCGAACGCCGCAAGCGCCGTCCGGGACTGGGACGTGACGAACTGGCGGCCAGCTTCCGCATCGCCCCGGCGCTGGTACAGGATCTGAGCAACGGCCGTGTGCTGACCGTGTTTCACTACGATACCGGCGCCATCAGCCGTGCAGAGGTAGACAAAGGCCTTATCGCCAGCGTTGCCTGACGCCGTTTAGCGCCTTGCCCAGAACGCGGGAGAGCGACCTGGGCAGGGTACTTCATCTATAAGTTCGCGCAGACAGCGTGGCGGTATTTGCTTATAATAGTATTCTATTTGAGCTGCTCAGGAGATACCGTATGGACAGTGTTAAAAACGGGAATGTACCCTATAAGAAACCTTCGCGTGAACAGCTCACTCGAACCGTTGTGACGTCAACGGCCATCGAAACAGGGCAATCATCGCAGTCTGTTGAGGCTTCCTTAAAAATCCAGCGTAAGAAGTTTGCCCATCTACGTTTAGCTATCTAATCCTCTAGCGCCTTCATAACCCATTGTGCCATTGGGTTATAGTTCATCACCATACCAGCATGAATAGCAGCAATATAGCGCGCTTTATTCTGCTCCCAGCTTTGATAATTCAGCGGCTTACACCCGCCCTGAACAGCCATTACATCGGCCAGCAGCCGTGCCAGACGGCCATTACCTTCACGAAATGGATGGATAAGTATTAATTCCACGTGTACAACAGCGATGGCCTCTGCAAGATGAGCGATATTCATTCCATGGCATGGTGTATATGTCGCGAGGTAATTTTTATCGAAGCTGCTTATCAATTTTTGTAAATGAGCTGCGGGAGCAAACATAAATCCTCCCTTACTAATGTTTACAGCTCTTATCTGCCCAGCCCATTCATATATATTTCCTAACCAAATGCGATGCCAGTGCTTTATCATAGAGAAAGATATTTTACCGGTTGGAAATTTCTCTTCAAAAACAGTTTGATAGAGCTTCTCTAAGAGTACCAACT
The DNA here is from genome assembly GCF_019880405.1 of Enterobacter sp. C2. Classification (NCBI taxonomy): domain Bacteria; kingdom Pseudomonadati; phylum Pseudomonadota; class Gammaproteobacteria; order Enterobacterales; family Enterobacteriaceae; genus Enterobacter; species Enterobacter sp. C2. Next base: position 3,324,159 of record NZ_CP082269.1, on the reverse strand, counting down.
CTGCGCCATCCATCTCATCAGCACGAGTAATACCTAACTTATTTTGTAAAACCAGCTCGTCAGACCCACTGGCATACTTTCCTTCGCTATGTGAAACGCTGTATCGGCTCATAGCAACCTCCCTTTGCCACGCTTGCGGTGTGCCGTACATCATTCCATTCTCTACTGTCTGACGGCATGATCGGCGTCAAACCTACCAAAACTGCACTTCTCGGTTATATTGTTTAAAACCAGAGAGGGCGTCTATGAAATTTCCCGGTGTACCTGATAATGAAAAAGAGCGCTTAAAATCGCTCTATATGATGGATCTGCTTGATAAAAAAGATGATGAGCGGCTACAGCGCCTCACCAGGCTGGCTAAAGCGACCTTTAACGTGCCCATTGCGCTTATCACCCTGCTGGACCGAGATCGGCAGTGGATGATCTCCTGCGAGGGTTTTAACATGCGGCAATCCTCGCGCAACGTCTCCTTCTGCGCTCACGCGATCCTGCTGCAGGGCATTATGATCGTTAAAGATGCACTGAAAGACGATCGCTTCGAAAATAACCCACTAGTCCATGATGAACCCTTTGTGCGCTTTTACGCGGGCTGCCCGGTGCGCCTGCCCGATGGTTCGATCGCGGGGACCATCTGCCTGCTTGATAACAAGCCACGGGAATTCAGCTCCGACGATATCAATCTCCTGCTCGATTTAGGTGCGATTGTTGAAGATGAACTGGTGATTATCGGCATGGCGATGACCGATAAACTGACCGGGCTGCCCAACCGACGTGGTTTTTTCCAGATTGGCGATAAACGCTTTTTTGAGCTCACCCGGGACGCGACGCCGTTTACGCTGCTCTATTTCGTGGTCGAAGGCCTGCAGTCCCTTAATGATATTTGGGGCCATGTCGAGGGAGATAACGCTCTACGTGCCTTTGCCAGATGCCTTAATAGCTGTATGAAAAATGGCGACGTTTGCGGACGTGTAGACAGCAGCGCTTTTGCCGTGCTGCTGGCGCATAATGGACAGAATGATGCCGACGCGTTTTTATTCAATCTGCAAACTAAAATAGATGACTGGTATAGTAACGTCGCGAAGAAATATCCGTTAAATTACTCATACGGGATGCTGGAAAATAGCATAGATAAATATGACGATCTCGTGGATATGCTAAAGGATGCCGATGCGGTGATGTATTCCGAGAAGCGCAAGGGGCGTTAATTGAGAGAGGCTTGAGGGGGCAATAAAAAAGCCCCCGTAGGGGCCCTTCTATTAATGCGGGACTTCAGAGACCTTCTGAACTTCGGACTGGTTTATCTGCTGCTTAACGCCGTTGGCATCTTTATAGCCTAACAGGCCTGCATCGGTCTGCTCAGGTTTACCATCGGTGATGATGGTTCGGCCATCAGTGGTATGAATCGCATAGCTAGTACGGGTACAACCAGACAGGGCCGCTGCGCCAAGTAAAATTGCAACAGGTAAAACGATCGCTTTTTTCATTAGACTCTCCTGATTGTCAGTTGAATATTAAAGACCTCATCAAAACATGATTAAAATCGAAGCCTTGAAAATAAGTGTAGAAGATTTTTTTAATTCTACAACTTTCTCATGAGTTCAGATTACCTGCCAATAAAGGGGGGTGCCGTAAACGTCGACAAAATAATCAATAACCGCACGTACTGTTAAAGGCGGATGCCGGGTATTGGGATAAATCACGGCAATATGCTGTGGCCCGGCATTAATTGTGGGGTGATAGTCAGCTAATAGCTCAACTAATGTTCCCTGACGCAGGCGGTTGCCCATCATCCAGTCCGGAAATAACACAATTCCCATGCCGCCCAGCGCGGCGGTAAGCAGCGTTTCGGCATTATTTGAGCTGAGGTGGGCTGCCACCGGGTAGTGTACCCACTCGCTGCCCTCGGCGCTAAATAGCCAGCGGTTAGGGCCAGAAGAGCCGCTGTAGACCAGACAGCGATGCTGATTTAGTTCCGCTGGCGTCTGCGGCACACCCTGTTTTGCCAGGTAGTCCGGCGATGCGGCCAGGTAATAGCGCTGAGTTCCCAGGATGCGTGCGTGGAAAGAGGAGTCGGTAAGGGTGCCAATACGAAAGATCAGATCGGCGGCGTCGCGATGGGGATCGATATAGTCGTCGGTCTGATTCAGCTCAATCTGTAGCTGCGGATAGCGCGCCACCAGGCCGCTCAGCCAGGGAGCGATATGATGCTGACCAAAAAACACCGGGGCATTGATACGCACCAGCCCGGCAGGCACGGCGGCGCGGTTTTGCAGCTCCGTCTGTGCGCTATGCATGTTTTCCAGCATGGCGCGGGCATGCACCATAAACAGATGACCCGCTTCGGTGGGGATCACCGCCCGGGTATTGCGGTAGAAAAGCTGCTGCCCAAGCGCGTTCTCCAGCTGGATCACGGTGCGAGAGATCATTGAGGCGGAGACGCCCTCCCGGCGGGCCACCGCAGAAAAACTCTGCTTATCGTAGACGGCAACAAAAAAGCGCAGGGCGCGTAGGGTGATCGAGCCTGTGTCCTTCATTAGTGCAAAACCTGCAAAAGTGTTTCGCGCATTATAGCGTTTTTTAATAGTGAAGGTTGCTTTAGGCTGCTGCGCTTCTGTTCTTAAGGGATACGTAGTCATGCAATTCTTACTGATTTTACTGGTGATCGCGGGCGGCATGGGGCTGTCTGTCGAGGCTGGCATTCTCGGCCCGCTGGGGGGTGAGGTAGGGCACCTGTGGGCCACCTTCAGCATCTTTGGCGTCGGAGCCGCGCTCACCTTCCTGCTGATGCTCTTCTTCAGTCCGCGCAACAGCCCCTCCTTTTTCAGCCAGCCCGGCTGGCAGCTGCTCGGCGGTGTGCTCGGCCCGGCTTACGTGGTGATCCTGACCCTGGCCGCGCCGATTGTTGGGGTAGCGATGTGCATGATCGGCATTCTGGCCGGACAGGTGTTTAAAAGCCTGGTGATCGATCACTTTGGACTGTTTGGCACCGGGCGCAGACAGATTGATGCAAAGCGCCTGTGGGCACTGGTTTTCATCATCGCCGCGCTGGCGCTGGTAGCAAAAGGATAACGAACAATGATTCTACTGATGATTATTCTCTCGTTGGTGGGCGGGGCGCTGTTAAGCGTGCAGGCCGCGATCAACGGTCAGTTGGGCAGCAAGGTGGGCGTGTTTCGCAGCGCGTTTCTGACCTTCTCGGTGGGGGCGCTGATTACCGCCCTGCTGATCTTCTTCTTTGAGACAAAGCATGCGGTCACTCTGCTGGAGGTGCCGAAGTGGCAGCTGCTCGGCGCGCTGCTGGGCGTGCCCTATATCGTGATTATGGTGCTGGCGGTGCAGCGTATCGGCACGGCAGTGGCCACCGTCGCGGTGATCTTCGGCCAGCTGGCGATGAGCATGCTGATCGACAACTTTGGCTGGCTGCATAATGAGGCGATCCCCTTTTCCGCCACCCGGCTGGGCGCGGTCATGTGCCTTGGCATCGCCCTCTGGTTTATCTACTCCGGCAGTAAAAGCCGTGCGGGTGAGTAGACCCCGGCCGCATTGCACCATCACATAGCACTGCCCAATTTTGGGGCGCACTTTTCGCCTGCTGCGTTCGCAGCAGGCACCGTTTGCGGGCGTTAGCGCCTGGCATAGCTTTTGCACTGTTCACTACAGCAGGCAGCGCAACACAACATATCTGTACAAAATGGCTGGCTAGGGTTCCGGTTCATCATCGATGAATGCTGGTCCGAGAGCTGGCGACCTCCATGAGGTTACACGGCGGGGCAAAATCCCGGGAGACGGCAACACCAGAGGGTGTCGCGCTGCTCCCTTTTTGTCCCAACCTGAGGTCAGATAATGAAAAAACGTTCCTTTCTCCGCACGCTTGCTCTGTCGCTGGCCCTGCTTACCAGCGTTCCCTCATTCGCGGCGGCTAAAAAAGAGTTCAACGTCTGCTGGACCATCTACGCGGGCTGGATGCCGTGGGGCACCATCAGCAGTGAGAAGATCATCGACAAATGGGCGAGTAAGTACGGCATCAAAATCAACGTCGTCCAGCTCAATGACTATATCGAATCCATCAATCAGTACACTGCCGGCCAGTTTGACGGCTGCACCATGACCAACATGGATGCGCTGACCATTCCGGCGGCGGGCGGCGTCGATACCACGGCGCTGATCCTTGGCAGCTACTCGGAAGGCAACGACGGCGTGGTGCTGAAAGGCGAAGGCAAAAAGCTCGCCGACCTGAAAGGGATGAAAATCTACCTGCCGGAACTCTCTGTTTCCCACTATCTGCTGGTGCGCGGTCTGGAGAAGGCCGGGTTACAGGAGCGTGACGTGACGGTGGTGAACACCTCTGACGCCGACATCGTCTCTGCCTTCGCCACCGATGACGTCCAGGCGGCGGTGGCGTGGAACCCGCAGCTCTCTACCATCAAGGCGACGCCGAAAACCACCGAAGTCTTCAGCTCTACCGCCGTACCGGGCGAGCTGATCGACATGATGGTAGTCAATACCGAAACGCTGAAGGATAACCCGGCGCTGGGCAAGGCGTTGACCGGCGCATGGTACGAGATGATGGGCCTGATGAAAGCCCAGGATGCGAAGGCGCTGAACGCAATGGCGGCAGCTTCCGGCACCGACCTGGCAGGTTACCAGGCGCAGCTGAAAACCACCCATCTCTTCTATACCCCGGCGGATAACCTCGCTTTCGCCACCTCGGGCGATCTGGCGAAAACCATGCAGCGCGTGGCGCAGTTCTCCTTTGATAAGGGGCTACTGGGGGAGGGGGCGCAGAGCGCTGACTTTATCGGCATGGCCTTCCCGGGTAACGTCACCCAGGGCGATGCGAGCAACGTCAAGCTGCGCTTTGACGACAGCTTCGTGAAGCTGGCCGCCGACGGCAAACTTTAAGACTAACGGAGCCTGTGCATGCGACAAATTAACCGCCACCCACAGTCTGGTATGCGCCTTATGCTGGTGCTGCTGCCGTTCGTCCTGTTGCTGGCGGCCTACTTTCTTGGCTCCGCGGTGCGCCTTGAGGCCAACCCGCATGACAAGCTGCTGCCTGGCCTCGACGGCATGCTGGCCGCCATTGACCGGATGGCCTTTACGCCAGACAGACGCAGCGGCGACTACCTCTTCTGGCTGGATACCCTGGTGAGCCTGGCGCGCCTGCTTACCGGGCTGGTTATCGCCTCGCTGATTGGGCTGTGCATCGGCATCACCGCCGGGGTCTTTCCGATGTGGCGGGCCTCGCTTTCGCCGCTGATGACCGTGCTGTCGATGATCCCACCCCTGGCGATCCTGCCGGTGCTGTTTATCGTCTTCGGCCTCGACGAGCTGTCTAAGATCATGCTGATCGTTATCGGCATCACGCCGATGCTGGCCCGGGATCTCGAACATCGAGCGCGGGAGATCCCTCAGGAGATCTTGATTAAGGCCCAGACGCTGGGGGCCAGCAGCTGGACGCTGGTACTGCGCGTCGTGCTGCCACAGCTGCTCTCGCGCCTGCTGACCTCTCTGCGGCTGTTGCTCGGATCCGCCTGGCTGTTCTTGATCTCCGCCGAGGCGATCTCCTCCACCGCCGGGCTGGGCTACCGCATCTTTCTGGTCCGCCGCTATATGGCGATGGACGTCATCATTCCGTACGTCGTCTGGATCACCCTGCTGGCCTGGCTGATGGATCTGGCGCTGCGGGCGCTGCACAGAACCTGTTTTCCCTGGGCGGAAGGAGGGAAGGCATGAGCTTTATCGATATCAACAACATCTGGCAAGAGTACGGCAACCACGTGGTGCTGGAGCGGGTCAACCTGCAAATCCAGCAGGGGGAGTTTTGCTCTATGGTCGGGGCATCAGGCTGCGGCAAATCGACCTTCCTGCGCCTGCTGCTGGGCCAGGAGCAACCCACCCGGGGCAGTATCACCCTCGACGGCCAGCCGCTGGCGGCAGAGCCGGATCGCAGCCGTGGCGTAGTGTTTCAGCGTTACTCGGTGTTTCCACACCTTAACGTGCTGGATAACGTCGCTATTGGCCTTGAACTGCCCAACAGTCCGCTGCTGGGTCGCCTGTTCGGCGGTCGTAAAAAAGCGGCTCGCGAGCAGGCGGCGCAGATGCTGGAGAAGGTCGGCCTCGGCCACGCCCTGACCAAATATCCGGCCCAGCTCTCGGGCGGGATGCAGCAGCGGTTAGCCATCGCCCAGGCGTTCATCATGCAGCCGCGGGTGCTGCTGCTGGATGAACCGTTCGGCGCGCTCGATCCCGGCATCCGCAAGGATATGCATGCTCTGCTGCTCCAGCTGTGGAGCGAAACGCGGATGACCGTTTTTATGGTCACCCACGATCTCTCCGAGGGGTTCAACCTCGGCACGCGCCTGCTGGTGTTCGACAAGGTGCGCATCGACCCCCACGAGCCGAACGCTTACGGGGCGCGTATTACCTATGACATCCCGCTGAACGAGGCGCGCATGGCGGAGGTGATGTCGCCCCCGCCCGCGAACGTTATTTCTTTAAGGAGCTAATTCGATGACGCACTCTCTGCATAACGCCACCGCTATTCGTGACGAGACCGTCCCCGGCGGCGGTCACGCCTCTTTTATTCTCAAACGTGGGCAGATCCTGCGCCTGACCGACATTGAGGGCGGGGCGAACGCCAGCATGATGATGCTCAACGCTCACGAGAAGAGCGAGCGTCTGAACCTGCCAGATACCCTCAAGGGCCAGCACACCGCCAGGCTCACCGCCGGGCACTGCTTCTACTCCGACATGGGGCGCGTGCTGGCGGGCATCGTGGCGGATACCTGCGGCTGGCACGATCCCTTTGGCGGGGTGCTGAACGCCGAGGAGACCGCCGAGAAGTATGGTCAGGGTCGCTATCAGGAGTTGCGCAACGGCTTCTACCGCAACGGTATGGATAACCTGCTGGTGGAGATGGGCAAATGGGACCTCAACCTCGAGGATCTGCTGATGGTGGTGAACTTCTTCAGCAAGGTCAGCGTTGACGAGCAGGGGGCCTTTACCTTTCACCGCGGCTTTTCAGCACCGGGCAGCTATGTCGAGCTGTATGCGCCGATGGACACGCTGATCGTCCTGACCGCGCTGCCCCACCCGATGGATCCGCAGCCTGAATACGCCCCGCGCCCGGTACAGCTGAGCTGGTTCGAGGCGAGTAATAACGAAGCCGCCGTTAACGCCCTGTTGACCCGTCCTGAAAACGGTCGCGCGTTGACTAACACCCAGCTGTTTGCCCTGTAAGGAGCCGAAAAATGTCTCTTGTTGAAAGCCAAAAACATCCGGCAGAAGCGGTGTTCCGCCATACCATTCCGGCGGGTGAGCACTACCTGTTTGAAGTGAAAAAGGGGCAGACCCTGCGTCTGCACGATCTCGAAGGCAACCAGGCCATCGATACGCTGTTCTATAACGCCGATAACCCGCGGGAGCGCTACGATCCCCAGCGCACCCTGCGCCGCCAGAACAACGCCTACCTGACCACCGGAAGCGTGCTGTGGTCGGGGTTGGGCAATCCGCTGCTGACCATCGTGGCCGATACCTGCGGCCGTCACGACACCCTCGGCGGAGCCTGCGCCCAGGAGAGCAATACCGTGCGCTACGCCCTCGACAAACGCTATATGCACAGCTGCCGGGATAACTTTCTCTGCGCCTGCCTGCACGATGGTCGTCTGCACAAGCGCGATATCGGGGCCAACATTAACTTCTTTATGAACGTGCCGGTAACGCCGGAGGGCGGGCTGACCTTTGAGGACGGCATCTCCGCCGCAGGCAAGTACGTTGAACTGCGCGCCGAGTGCAACGTCATCGTGCTGATCTCCAACTGTCCGCAGCTTAACAACCCGTGCAACGGCTGGAACCCAACCCCTGCGGAGGTGCTGGTATGGAACTGAGTCGCCTGCGCCTCATGCTCTACCGCCTGTTTGCAGTGCGGGCTAATCGCCTGACGCTGGACAATAAGCCGCAGCAGTAACAGCCTTTTCCCCCTGGACGACCAGGCGGCGAGATTATTCCCGGCGGGACGACCCGCCACGGTTCGGGTCTGGATCATGTTTACAAAATTACTTATCGCTAACCGGGGCGCTATCGCCTGCCGTATCCTGCACACCCTGCGGGAGATGAACGTGAAAGGAGTGGCGGTCTGGTCGGAATCCGATGCCAGCAGCCTGCATATTCGCGAAGCCGACGAGGCGATTAGCTTGGGTGAAGGTCCGGCGGCGCAAACCTACCTGCAGGTGGATAAGATCCTCGCTGCCGCCCGGGAGAGTGGGGCGCAGGCTATCCACCCCGGCTACGGCTTCCTGTCGGAAAACGCCGCCTTTGCCGACGCCTGCGAGGCCGCCGGGATCGCCTTCGTTGGCCCCACCCCGGAGCAGCTGCGCATCTTCGGCCTGAAACACACCGCCCGTGCGCTGGCGAAAAGCCATGGCGTGCCGCTGCTGGAGGGAACCGAGCTGCTGGCCGACGTCGCGGAGGCGCTGGACGCCGCAGAGAGCGTCGGCTACCCGGTAATGCTCAAGAGCACGGCGGGGGGCGGTGGGATCGGGATGCGGGTCTGCTACAGCCCGGCAGAGCTGGCAGAGGCCTTCGATGCGGTGCAGCGGCTGGGGAAAAATAACTTCAGCGATGCGGGCGTCTTCATTGAGAAGTATATCGAGCGCGCCCGCCATCTGGAGGTGCAGATCTTTGGCGATGGCGCGGGAGAGGTGATTGCCCTCGGCGTGCGCGACTGCTCGGTGCAGCGGCGTAATCAGAAGGTGCTGGAGGAGACTCCCGCTACCGCGCTGCCTGAGGGAATGGCCGAGGCGCTCTGCCATGCCGCTATTGAGCTGGGCAAGGCGGTGAGCTACCGCAGCGCCGGTACGGTGGAGTTCGTTTACGACAGCAGCGCCCAGCAGTTCTACTTCCTTGAGGTCAACACCCGGTTACAGGTGGAGCACGGCGTCACCGAGCAGGTGTGGGGCGTAGATCTGGTCCAGATGATGATCGCCCTGGCGGCGGGCGATCTGCCGCCGCTGGCCGAGATCGCCGCCGGGTTAAGCCCGCGCGGGCATGCGATCCAAGCCCGGGTCTATGCCGAGGATCCGGGCCGTGAGTTCCAGCCCTCGCCGGGCCTGCTGACCAACGTGAGTTTTCCGCAGCAGGATCGCACCACGCTGCGAATTGATACCTGGATAGAGTCTGGCTGCGAGGTGCCGCCGTTCTTCGATCCTCTGCTGGCCAAGATCATTACCTATGCCGACTCCCGCGACGAGGCGATCGACCAGCTGGACAGCGCTCTGGACGCGACGCGCCTCTACGGCGTAGAGACTAACCGTCAGTACCTGCGGCAGATTTTGCGCGACGCGCCCTTTGCCAGCGGCGAACCGTGGACCCGCTGCCTCGAGAGCCTGAGCTACCAGGCGGCGACGCTGGAGGTGGTGAGCGCCGGGACGCAGACCACGGTACAGGACTATCCGGGACGGCAGGGCTACTGGGCGGTAGGCGTCCCCCCCTCCGGGCCAATGGACGATCGTGCTCTGCGCCTTGGCAACCGTCTGCTGGGCAACGCCGACGACGCGGCGGGCCTGGAGATCACCGTCAGCGGCCCGACCCTGAAGTTTAATACCGATGCGGTGGCGGTTGTCACCGGCGCAGCAATAAGCGTCGAACTGGACGGCCAGCCGCAGGCAATGAACCAGACCTTCTTGATTCCTGCTGGCACCACGCTAACCCTGGGAGATACCCTGGCGGCGGGCGTGCGCAGCTACCTCTGCCTGCGCGGCGGCCTCGACGTGCCGGACTATCTGGGCAGCAAGAGCACCTTTACACTCGGCCAGTTTGGCGGCCATGCCGGGCGCGCCCTGCGTACCGGAGACATGCTGCACCTGGCCCCGTTAACCGATACCCGCTGCGGCGCGGCCCTGCCGGCGGCGCTGCATACGTCCCTCGGGACGGTACGCGAGCTGCGGGTGATCTACGGCCCGCACGGTGCGCCGGAGTACTTTACACCCGAGTGGATCCCGACCTTTTTTGCCACCGAGTGGGAGGTGCACTTCAACTCCAGCCGCACCGGCGTACGGCTGATTGGCCCAAAACCGGCGTGGGCGCGCGACAGCGGCGGCGAGGCGGGGCTGCATCCCTCTAATATTCATGACAACCCCTACGCCATCGGTGCGGTGGACTTTACCGGTGACATGCCGGTGATCCTCGGCCCGGACGGCCCGAGCCTCGGCGGCTTTGTCTGCCCGGTGACGGTCATTGAGGCGGATCTCTGGCAGCTCGGCCAGCTTAACGCTGGGGATCGGCTGCGCTTCGTGCCAGTGGACATCGACACCGCCCGCCTGCTGGCGCAGGGGCGTAGCCAGGAGCTGGCGAGCCTGCAACCGGTAGCGATCAACTGGCAGATGCAGCCGCTCACCTCGCCGGTGGTGATGGAGACCGGCGCGGCGGACAAGCGGCTGGTAGCGCGCCTCTCTGGCGATACCCATCTTCTGCTGGAGATTGGCGATGCTGAGCTGGATCTGGTTCTGCGCTTTCGCGGCCACGCTCTGATGCAGGCCCTGGAGGCACTGGCCCTCGACGGGGTGATTGACCTGACGCCGGGCATCCGCTCGCTACAGGTACACTATCAGCCGGAGGCGCTGACGCTGCCGCACCTGCTGGGGATCGTGCGTGAAGTGTGGCACTCGGTATGCCAGCAGGAGGATCTGCAGGTGCCGTCGCGTGTGGTCTGGCTGCCGCTGTCGTGGGACGATCCGGCGTGCCAGAAAGCCATCGACAAGTACATGACCACCGTACGCCGGGATGCGCCATGGTGCCCGAGCAACCTGGAGTTTATCCGCCGCATCAACGATCTCGACAATATTGACGAGGTTTATCGCACGGTGTTTGACGCCAGCTACCTGGTCATGGGGCTGGGGGATGTCTATCTCGGTGCGCCGGTGGCCACCCCGCTCGATCCGCGCCACCGGCTGGTGACCACCAAATACAATCCGGCGCGCACCTGGACGGCAGAGAACTCGGTCGGGATCGGCGGGGCGTATCTCTGCGTCTATGGCATGGAGGGGCCTGGCGGGTATCAGTTCGTCGGACGTACGCTGCAGATGTGGAATCGCTATCATGCGGTCGAGGATTTTGGCGGCAAACCGTGGCTACTGCGCTTCTTTGACCAGATCCGTTTCTACCCGGTCTCTGCCGAGGAGTTGCTGACCATCCGCCGCGACTTCCCGCTCGGGCGCTATCCGCTGCGCATTGAGCAGAGCACGCTGCGGCTGGCGGAGTACCAGCAGTTTCTGGCCGAGGAGGCGACCAGCATCGACGCCTTCCGCCACCATCAGCAGGCGGCGTTTAATGCTGAAAGAGAGCGCTGGGTAGCCTCTGGCCAGGCCCACTTTGACAGTCAAGACGCTATGCCGGAGGTGGGTGACGATGCGCCGCTTCAGGCGGGCCAGCGTGGCATCGACAGCCCCATTGCCGGTAATCTCTGGCAGGTGCTGGTTAAGCCGGGCGACAGGGTGAAGGAGGGGGACGTAATGGTGATCCTGGAGTCAATGAAGATGGAGATCCCGTTGCGGGCGACTTGCGATGGCATCGTGGATCAGGTTCGGGTGCAGCCGGGATCGTCGGTGCGGGCCGGGCAGTGCGTGGCGGTGGTTAACGCCGGGCGCGCCGTGGTTTAGCGCATGCGGGCGCTCTTCGGCGGGCTGGCCTTCAGCGGGGCGTTAACCGGCATCTCGTCGGCCCACTGGGTGGCTGAGGTCATCATCTCGGCCATCATCCCGCGCGTCAGTCCCAGCCGGTAAGCCTGCTGGCTGGCCTCCTCCCACTTCCGCTGCTCGTACAGCTCGGCCAGGTTAACAAACTGGTACAGCAGGCCCCGGTGCTGTTGCAGGGCCATGCGGACATCCTGAGAGATCACCACCTGGCCGATCAGCTCCTCCAGTGGGATCTCGAATACGGCGTCCAGCAGGGAGAAGAGTCCCACCATGAACGCGTCGTTGGCCGAGACCCTGCCACGCAGGCGAGTTGCCGCCAGCTCGCAGAACTTGGCGCGGATCAGGCTTTGATAGTAGGTCTCATTGGTTTTAACGTTATTCATTGAGCTGAGGCAGGTGACCAGCACAAAACGCCGCAGCTCTTTCGCCCCCAGATAAACCACGATATCTTTTAGCGAGTGGCTGCGCGTCCCCTTAATGCCCCGGGTGTTATAGAGAATGTTCTGCGCATAGCGCATCACCTTATAGGAGAGGGCGACGTCGTGCTTGAGCAGATCTTCAATGCGCTGCAGGTTGGGGGCATCGGAGTTCACCTCCTGAATCAGGTTCAGAGAGACGATATGGTTCTGCACCAGTTTATTACTTTTGTAGACCACCGGCTTGCTAAAGAAATAGCCCTGAAAAAGAGTAAAGCCGGCGTTTTTAAATAGCTCATATTCGTCGAAGGTTTCGATCTTTTCCGCCAGCAGCAGGGTATTTTTCAGCAGCTCCTCGCGACACAGCAGGTAGTCCTGAATTTCCGGCCAGCTATTTTCTCGAATATCGAATTTGATAATGCTGATGTAGGGAATAAAGGTATCCCAGTCGCCGCTGAGGGAAAAATCATCCAGCGCAACGCGAAACCCTTGCTGATGCAGCCGCTTAATGGTGGCAAGTAGGGCCCCGGTCGGCTCGGCAGTTTCAAGGATCTCAATGACCACGCGATCTTTAGGCAGCGTTTCCGCCAGCCCCTGGAGCAGCAGTTCATAGGGAAAGTTAACAAACACCGTACCCGACTCTTTCTGGCTGTCGCTAGGCGCGCCAAAGAACTGCTCTTCAATGAGCTGGGCGGTGGCATGTACAGGTGAAACGTTGGGGAAACGGTTAGCCATACTGTCCCGAAACAGGAGCTCATAGCCAAACGTCTGCAAATTTTCATCAAAAATCGCCTGTCTGGCGACAAAAGAAAACATTCTCTATCCTCACCCCAGCGCTTTAGCTTTTCACTATGCCGCGTAATGCGCGGGCTGACTAATACTTTTCACAAATTATCTCTTATTTGTAAAGTTTCGTCACAAAAAAAGTGTGTCTGTTTATCTTTTAAAAACAGGCGTTTGACAGTTGGGCTTATTTTTTAGGAATAAGAGAAGGGCAGGAAAATAGAGCGCGCCGCTCAGGCCAGAGACCCGAACGGCGCAGAAACTGCAGTTACGCGGTCTGCCAGGAAGATTTTACTTCTTCCGAGTTTTTGTTGAGAACCACGTTATTACCGTCAACTTTTTCTACCCAGCTTAGAGGGATATAGTGGTGCACACCGCCGGAAGCCGAATCACTTTTTGCCAGTTTGATCTTGTCTTCGCCTTCGAGGTGGTCAACGGTGCCAACGTGGGTACCACAGCTAGCAATAACCTGAGCGTGTTCACGAATTTCACTTTTATTAACCATACATCCTCCTTTGTTGTGATGAAGTTTGAGTATAGTTGACGTTTTTAACTCTGCAGGGCAGAACAATCTGAACTCTTTGAGCGGCTAATGAAGAAGATGTAATATGGATACCTCTTTTCCACCCTGGAGCATCTTCTATGGCTGGCCCTCGCATCACCCGTGAAAAACTCACTATCCGCAGGATGATTGCCCTCTATCAGCGCGGCGCGCCCGCTGCCTCCACGGAAGAGGGACATTACGATGCGCTCTTTGCCTATGCGGAAAAACGTCTGGATAAGTGCGTATTTGGTGAAGAAAAGCCGGCCTGTAAGCAGTGCCCGGTGCACTGCTACCAGCCGGCGAAGCGGGAAGAGATGAAGCAGATTATGCGCTGGGCCGGGCCGCGTATGCTGTGGCGCCACCCGATCCTCACCGTACGCCATCTGATTGACGATAAGCGCCCGGTGCCGCCCTTGCCTGAGAAGTATCAGCGTAAAAAATAGTTTATCCCAACATCGTTTTGTCAATGCCCAACCGTTTCATGCGCGAGAGCAGGGTGGTGCGCTTGAGGCCCAGCCGCTGGGCGGCCCCTTTCGGTCCGGCGATGACGCCGTTGGTCTCCCGCAGTACCCGCAGGATCAGCTGCGTTTCCTCCTCACCGTCCTGAGCTACCGCCACCGGCGTAGTAGCGGCAACGGCAATCTCTGGCAGCGATAGCTGCAACACGCTGCCGCGCGTCAGCAGCACCGCCCGCTCAATCACGTTCTCCAGCTCGCGCACGTTGCCCGGCCACTCCATGGCAGAGAGGATGCGCAGCGTTTCAGCAGGAATGCTGTCGATATTACGTCCCAGCCGCCGGGCTATTTTGAAGGTGAAAGCCTTCACCAGCAGCGGGATATCCTCCGGACGCTCGCGCAGGGGCGGAATATGGATTGGGAAGACGTTGAGCCGGTAGTAGAGATCGCTGCGGAACTCACGATCCTGCACCATCTGCCTGAGATCCCGGTTGGTGGCAGCGATCAGCCGGACGTCGGTCTGGATCAGCTTGTTGCTGCCGAGGCGCTCAAACTCCTGCTCCTGCAACACGCGCAGCAGCTTAGGCTGCAGCTCCAGCGGCATATCGCCTACCTCGTCCAGGAAGAGCGAGCTTTTATCTGCCAGCTCAAAGCGTCCGATGCGCTGGGCGCTGGCCCCGGTAAAGGCCCCCCGCTCGTGACCAAAGAGATCGCTCTCCAGCAGGCCAGCAGGCATCGCCGCGCAGTTCATCTTGACCATCCGCCGCGTGTTGCGCCCGCTCAGATTGTGGATTGCCCTGGCAATCAGCTCTTTACCGGTGCCTGTCTCGCCGAGGATCAGCACCGTGCTGTTGCTCTGAGCCACCATCTCCACCTGCTTGAGGACGCTGAACATCGCCTCGCTGCGCCCGATGATCTCGCCGAATTCGCTCTCGACGTTATTTAGCTGTTCGGTCAGGGCGAGGTTCTCATCCACCAGCCGCTCTTTGAGGCGCTGGATCTCCTGGTAGGCAAGGGCGTTGTCGACGGCAATCGCCACCCGCTCGGCAATCTGGCGCAGCAGCTGGAGATTGGCGGTAGTGAAGACTTTCTCCTCGCACTGGGCCAGCTTCAGAACGCCCAGCAGATTGTCGCCGGACATCAGCGGCAGCAGGCAGAGGGTCTGGATCTGATTGCCCCAGGTCTCAAACAGCCGCCGCTCGTAGGGAGCCAGCCGGTCGCGCTCGTGCAGGTTGAGTAGCAGCATCTCTTTGCTTTTAAATACTCGCTCGGAGAGGGTGCCAGCCTCGTCAACCTCGCTCTGCTCGTGCAGGGGCGCGCGCTCGTTGAGGTAGTGGGTAGAGTAGATGTTCAGCTTGCTCTTGCGGCTGCTGCGCAGCACGATGCTGATGGCATCGATATCGAAATAGCGGTGGATCTCTTTGGCAATCTCGCCCACCAGCTCGTCCATATCAAGGCGGGAGAGCACCGCGTTAGTGATGGCGACCAGAATGCGAAAGTTGTCGCGCTCGCGGCAGAGGAGATCGTAGTCCGGGCCGCTGTCGACCCGGCTCTGGATCTGCTCCACCACGACGCCAACGATCTGGGTGAAGGTGTGCAGGCGCTCCATCTCCTGGGCGCTCCAGGGCCTGTCATCATGGCGGATAAACTCGCAGCCGCCGAAGATCTGCCCCTCTGCCGCCAGCGGCAGCAGTCCATAGTGGCCAAAGGCGGGGTAGAGATGGCTCTCCGCAAGCTGCGGCCAGGCCTCGCTAAAGTCCTGGTAGCTACAGTGCAGGGCCTGCGGGCGAGAGAGAATGCGGCGCACCGGGCCGTGGGCCAGGGCAGTTTCATCCTCATACTCCACGGGCTTGCCGTCAGGGCCAGAAGCATAGTAGCAGGCCCGGCGATCCCCGGCGCGCCAGAGAACAATTCCGGCGCGATCCGCCAGCGCCGCCTCCCTGACCAGCCCGGTTAGGGTCTGGGCCAGCGCGGCAAGATCCGGCTGCTGTAATAGAGTCCGGGTGACATCGAACAGCCCCTGCTGTCCGAGATCGCCCATCGGTGTATTTGACATTGTACTCATCCAGAAAGGCACCGAACGGGGTACCAAAAGCCTAATCGTTTTTATCTTGCCTGCAAAATACCTTAACAAATTCGCGGCAGGGGTTCAGAGTGGGGGAGATCCAGGGTGCGCTTCACACCGTAAAGACCACTCAGTCGGACCCCTTTACGGGCTACCACCTCGCCGATAATTGCCGCATCACGGCCCAGCGGATGCAGGCGCAGCCGTTCAACCGCGGCCTCAGCGGCCTGACGCTCAGCGACAATCACCAGTTTGCCCTCGTTGGCAAAGTTGAGGGCGTCAAGGCCCAGCAGCTCGCACACGCCGCGCACGGCGGGCTTCACCGGCAGGCTGGCCTCGTTAAGCTCAATGCCGCAGCCGCTGCTGGCGGCAAACTCATGCACCACCGCGTTGACGCCGCCGCGCGTGGCGTCGCGTAGGGCCTTAATGCCATCAATAGCGCGTAGGGACTGGATCAGCGGCGTGAGCACTGCACAGTCGCTCATCAGCTCACCGTCCAGCCCGAGCTGCTCGCGCAGGTTGAGAATGGTCGCGCCGTGGCAGCCCAGCGAGCCGCTCACCAGTACGACGTCCCCCGGCTGCAGCGCCTGGGCGCGCCAGTTCAAACCGGTGGGAATAGCGCCGATGCCCGCGGTGTTTATAAACAGCTTATCCGCTGCCCCGCGCTGCACCACCTTGGTGTCGCCGGTGACGATGGCGATATCTGCCGCCTTTGCCGTGGCTGCCATGCTGTTGACCACCGCCTGCAGGGTCGCCATCGACAGTCCTTCTTCAAGGATGAAGCCGCAGGAGAGATAGCGTGGGATTGCGCCGCTGACCGCAATATCGTTAGCGGTGCCGCACACCGCCAGCTTGCCGATATCGCCCCCTGGAAAGAAGAGCGGATCGATCACATAGCTGTCGGTGGAGAAGGCCAGCCGATCGCCGCCCGCCGCCAGCTGCGTAATATCGAGACGGGCCTGATCCTCCTGCTCCGCCAGCCAGGGATTATCAAAGGCCTGCATGAACAGGGCGTTAATCAGCTGCTGCATCGCCTGGCCTCCGCTGCCGTGGGCCATTTGCACCGTACTCATACTTCACACTCCTGGGCGCGATAGTGATACCAGGCGGCGCAGGCTCCTTCTGAAGAGACCATAAGCGCGCCGAAGGCGGTTTGTGGGTTGCAGGTTTGACCAAGCAGCGGGCACTGGTGCGGCTTACAGCGCCCCGTCAGCACCTCGCCGCAGCGGGCGCGCGGATCGTCCCAGGTCTGCTGTGGACGGAGCTGAAAATGCGTTTCTGCATCGAAGCGCCGGAACGCATCGCGAAGACGCACCCCGGAGTGGGCAATCACGCCCAGCCCGCGCCACTCGCTGTCGCCCTCAACGGTGAATACCCTGGCGATAGCCTGCTGCGCCAGCGGATTGCCGTTGTCGGGCACCACCCGCCGGTATTGGTTCTCTACCCGGCTACAGGCTGCTATTTTCTGCTCAACCAGCATCACCACGCCTTGCAGTAGATCAAGTGGTTCGAATCCAGCCACCACTAATGGACGCTGAAACTCATCGGCGATAAAGCCGTAGGCCGCCGTGCCGGTCACCATACTGACGTGGCCGGGGGCCAAAAAGGCGTCGATGCTGTTATCCGGCTGCTCCAGCAGGCTACGCAGCGTGGGGCCAAGGGTAATATGCTGGCAAAAGAAGAAGAAATTGGTGAGGTTGCGGGCGCGAGCCTGCTCCAGGGTCACGGCGGTGGCGGGCATAGTGGTCTCAAATCCCAGCCCAAAAAAGACCACCTTGCGATCGGGATTGGCCTCGGCAAGCGTAAGCGCATCCATCGGCGAGTAGACCATGCGCACATCGGCCCCGCGTGATTTCGCCGCCAGCAGGGAGCCATTTTTCCCCGGTACACGAATGGCGTCGCCAAAGGTACAGAAGATCACCTCCGGGCGATTGGCAATCTCGACGCAGGCGTCGATGCGCCCCATCGGCAGAACGCAGACCGGGCAGCCGGGACCGTGAATAAACTCGATATTTTCCGGCAGCAGCTGGTCGAGTCCAAACTTAAAGATGGCGTGCGTATGGCCCCCGCACACCTCCATAATCCGCAGCGGACGCGCCGGGGTGTAGTCGAGACGACGGGCGCGATCGCGTAAGTGCGCAAGCAGCTGCATCACCGCCTCCGGAGCGCGGTACTCATCAACGAAGCGCATCAGGCGTTCTCCCCATACAGCAGCGCGCCGACGTCCGGCTCGACGTCAAACATGTTTTGCAGCGCCGCCAGAGTGTCGCGGGCCTCTGCTTCGTCGATCACGCTCATGGCGAAGCCGACGTGGACCAGCACCCACTGGCCGAGGCGGGAGCCGCCGGACTCATCCACGCTGCCCACCAGGGTCAAATCGACGTCGCGCTGGATGCCGCACACCTCAACCTTCGCCTGGAGCCCGTCGATAACGCTGATCTGTCCCGGTACGCCTATGCACATGGCTGCGCCTCCAGCCAGGCCAGCCACTGATCCATGCCTTCTCCGCTGGTGGCTGAGAGCTGGATAATCTCAATGTCCGGGTTCACCGCCCTGGCGCTGGCGAGGCATTTTTCCACGTCAAAATGGAGATACGGCAGCAGGTCGATTTTGTTGAGCAACATCAGCGAGGCGGCGGCAAACATATGCGGATATTTGAGCGGCTTGTCTTCCCCTTCGGTGACCGACAGCACCGCTACCTTGTGTCGCTCACCAAGATCGAAGCTGGCGGGGCAGACCAGGTTGCCGACGTTTTCGATAAACAGGATCCCGCCGTTTGCCAGCGGCAGGCGCGGGGCGGCGTCGGCGATCATCTGCGCGTCCAGATGGCAGCCTTTACCGGTATTGACCTGAATGGCCGGAGTGCCGGTGGCGCGGATGCGCGCTGCGTCGTTAACGGTTTGCTGATCGCCCTCGATCACCGCACAAGACGCCTTGCCTTTCAGGCGCAGCAGCGTTTCGCTCAGCAGGGTGGTTTTACCCGCGCCGGGGCTGGAGACCAGATTAAGCACCAGCTGCTGCTTCGCGGCAAAGCGGGCGCGGTTGCGCGCCGCGAGATGGTTATTTTTAGCTAAGACGTCGATCTCGATCTCCAGCATGCGCCGCTGGCTCATGCCCGGCGCATGGGTTCCGGCAGCGCCGTGGCCGTAGTGGAGATCGCCTTCCGGCGTCCGGGCGGGGGTAAAGGATGAGGTTTTCACCCCGGTAATCGTCTGGCCGCTGCGCTGGGCAGGGGCAAAGGGGGCGCTGCGAAATGGCGAGTGGGGGCGGTGTTCGTCGCCCTCGATATAGAGATTGCCTTCGCCGCAGCCGCAGGTACTACACATAGTCTACTCCTGTTCAATTTCGAGTCGCTGGATCTGCAGGCCGTCGTCGGCCACGATCTGCAACATATCGCTCTGGCACTGGGGACAGCGACGCACCCGCTGGCTCAGCAGGGTCACATACTGCTGGCAGGATTCGCACCAGCACTCCGCCTGCTGCTCGTCGAGGTGCAGCGTGCAGCCTTCCGCCACGGTGCCCCGGCATACCAGTTCAAAGCAGAAGGTGAGGGCGCTGCTCTCCACGCAGGAGAACGCCCCTATCTTCAGCCATACGCCGGTCACCCGCCGTGCGCCGCGCGCCGCCGCCTGCTGTTCAATAAGCTCCAGCGCCCGCTGGCATAGGGTAATTTCGTGCATAGGGCCTCCCGTGATCCACTGCGCCGGTAATGCAATAACGGTGCCAGCCAACGAAAACGACGTTACTGACGATGTCGACGCTGACGAAATGACACTGCCTCGCAATTAATTTCATTAAAAATCAATAAATTAAAAAATGGCATGGAAAGTGCTATATGGGCTGGTCACAACTAACCGGGTAACCTGAAATGACCATTTGGGAAATTAGCGAAAAAGCTGACTTCATTGCCGAACGGCACCATCGCCTGCAAGAGGAGTGGCAGGCTTACTGCAACTCGCTGGTTCAGGGCATTACGCTGTCCAAAGCCCACCTGCATCACGGCATGTACTGCGCGCCGGAGCGGGATCTCTGCTTTGTGCTGTTCGAGCACTTCCTTATTACCGTCGCCCTGGCGGACGGCTTTAACAGCCATACCATCCACTATCTGGTGGAGAGCAAGAACGGCGGCGAGCAGCTGCTGATTGCCGAGGCCCAGCTGGCGCAGGATGGCCGCATTGATGGCCGGATCAATAACCGCGACCGCGCCGAGGTGCTGGAGCACTACTTAGAGAAGATCGGTCCGGTTTACAACGGCCTGTATGCGGCAATTCAGCAGGATACGCCGGTCGATCTCCGCCAGCTCGTCAACCAATCCGCCCAGGCCTCGGTGGCCTGAATGCCTGCCGTGTCGAGGGGTGTCGAAATGACAGACCGTCGGCACGATTTCGTCAAAAATGACCACCTGAGGAGTGTCCGGTGAATCGTTTTGTTATTGCTGACGCTACGCTCTGTATCGGCTGCCACACCTGTGAAGCAGCCTGCTCAGAGACGCACCGCCAGCACGGGCTGCAATCAATGCCCCGCCTGAGCGTGATGCGCAGCGCGAAAGAGTCTGCCCCGCAGCTTTGTCACCACTGTGAGGATGCGCCCTGCGCCGGGGTTTGCCCGGTGAACGCCATCAATCGCGTAGAGGGGGCGGTACAGCTCAATGAGAGCCTGTGCGTGAGCTGCAAGCTGTGCGCAATCGCCTGTCCTTTCGGCGCGATTGAGATGAGCGGCAGCCGCCCGCTGCATATTCCGGCTAACGCCAATTCACCGAAAGCGCCCCCCGCGCCGCCGGCCCCTGCACGCGTCAGCTCCCTGCTGGACTGGGTGCCAGGCGTACGCGCCGTGGCGGTGAAGTGCGATCTCTGCGATTTCGATGAGAGCGGACCGGCCTGCATTCGCACCTGCCCAACCGGCGCGCTGCGGATGGTGAATTCGCTGGATATCGCCCGAGCCAGCAAACGCAAGCGCGAGCTGACCCTCAACGGCGACTATGGCGACCTCTCGCTGCTCAACCTGCAAGGAGGCGCGAAATGAGCGCGTTTATGCTGATCGACCTGGCCGTGCTGCTGTTTGTTGCGGCGGCGGTGCTGGCGCTGCTTTTTTCGTTTCATCGCGGCTTAAGCGGCTTGCTGGCCGGCGTTGGCGGAGCGGTGGCCTGTGGGATGGTGATCGACGTGGCTGCCGGACTGTTAACCGGCAGGACGGCAAGCGGCGAGAGCGCCGTGCTTTATCTGCCTCAGCTGATCCGCCTGGCACCGCTCAACGCCGTCTGGCTGCTGGCTATCGCCCTGCCTGGGTTTTTTATCAGCCTGTATAACGTGGCGTGGCACCGACATGCGCGGGTGAAGGTCAACGGCCTGCTGGTCAATCTACTGATGGCGGCGGCGGTCTGCACTCTCGTCGCCAGCGATCTGCTTACCCTGGTGGTGATGGCAGAGATCATGGCGCTGTGCGGCGCGTTTCTTACCGGCTGCGCGCAGTCCGGCAAGCTGTGGTTTACCCTGGGCCGCGTTGGGACGCTGCTGCTGGCCGCCGCCTGCTGGCTGCTGTGGCAGCGTTACGGCACGCTGGAGATCGCTGGTCTCGCGACGCGCTTCGTTGAAGAGGGGCCGGGGACGGCGGTCTGGCTGCTCTGGCTGGTGGGGTTCGGCATGCTGGCGGGAATTATCCCTCTGCACGGCTGGGTACCCCAGGCGCATGCCGGGGCCGATGCGCCTGCGGCGGCGCTCTTCTCCGGCGTGGTGATGAAGGTCGGGCTGTTTGGCCTCTTTGTCCTGCCGCTGCTGGCCGGGCAGGCCATGCCGCTGTGGTGGGGCCTCAGCCTGCTGCTGCTGGGGGCGGTGACCGCGTTTGTCGGCGGCCTCTACGCCCTGATGGAGCACAACATTCAGCGCCTGCTGGCGTACCACACCCTGGAAAATATCGGCATTATTCTGCTGGGCCTCGGCGCAGGCCTGACTGGGATAGCCCTCCGTCAGCCCGCGCTGATTGCGCTGGGACTGGTGGGCGGTCTCTATCACCTGATCAACCACAGCCTGTTTAAGACCCTGCTGCTGCTGGGCGCGGGCAGTGTCTGGTTCACGACCGGCCATCGCGACATTGAGAAGCTTGGCGGCATCGGCAAACGGATGCCGGTTATCTCTCTGATGATGCTGGTCGGGCTGATGGCGATGGCCGGGCTGCCGCCGCTGAACGGCTTTGCCGGTGAGTGGGTGATCTACCAGGGCTTTTTCGCCTTAAGCGGCAGCGATCTCTTTATCGCCCGCCTGCTCGGCCCGCTGCTGGCGGTGGGGCTGGCGATCACCGGCGCGCTGGCGGTGATGTGCATGGCCAAGGTTTATGGTGTCACCTTCCTCGGCGCGCCGCGTACGCCGGAAGCCGCCAACGCCCGCCGCGCGCCGTGGCTGATGACCGCCTCGGTCGTTGGCCTGGCGGTGTGCTGCCTCATCGGTGGCGTGGCCTCGCCGTGGCTGCTGCCGCTGCTCTCCGCCGCGGTGCCGTTACCGCTCGCCACCGCAAGCGTCGTCTCGCAGCCGATGATTACCCTGCTGCTGATTGCCTGCCCGCTGCTGCCGTTCATCATCATGATGCTGTTCAAAGGCCGCCGCCTGCCGTCGCGCTCGCGCGGTACGGCCTGGGCGTGTGGCTACGAGCATGAACAGTCGATGGTTATCACCGCCCACGGTTTCGCGATGCCAGTGAAAGAGGCCTTTGCGCCGGTGCTGGGTCTGCGTAAGCGGCTCAACCCGGTGGCGCTGATGCCGGTCTGGCAGCGTGCTGCCCCGGCGCTGGTTCGCCGTCTGGCGCTGGTCGAGCTGGCGGTGCTGGTGGTTATTGTTATTTCACGAGGAGCCTGAACATGAGCGTTCTCTATCCGTTACTTCAGGCGCTGGTGCTCTTTGCCTTTGCGCCGCTGCTGGCCGGGATAAGCCGCGTCGCTCGCGCCCGCCTGCATAACCGCCGTGGCCCAGGGGTATTGCAAGAGTACCGGGATCTGATCAAGCTGCTGGGCCGGCAAAGCGTCGCTCCGGCGGATGCCAGCTGGGTATTCCGCCTGATGCCTTTTGTGATGATCGGCGTGATGCTGACCATCGCCACCGCGCTGCCGGTGGTGACCGTGGCCTCGCCGCTGCCGGCGCTGGGGGATCTCATCACCCTGATCTACCTCTTCGCCATTGCCCGCTTCTTCTTTGCCATCGCCGGGCTCGATACCGGCAGCCCCTTTACCGGCCTCGGGGCCAGCCGTGAGGCGATGCTCGGCGTATTAGTAGAGCCGATCCTGCTTCTCGGCCTGTGGGTTGTGGCGCTGGTGGCGGGTTCGACCCATATCAGCACCATGACCGCCACGCTCTGGTCCTGGCCCGTTGAGCGTAGCATTCCGCTCCTGCTGGCGCTCTGCGCCTGCGCCTTCGCCACCTTTATCGAAATGGGCAAGCTGCCGTTCGATCTCGCCGAGGCGGAGCAGGAGCTGCAGGAAGGCCCGCTGACCGAGTACAGCGGCTGCGGCTTTGCCCTGCTGAAGTGGGGCATCAGCCTTAAACAGCTGGTGGTATTGCAGCTGTTCGTTGGCCTCTTCCTGCCGTGGGGGCAGATGGTGGTCTTTAGCGCAGGCGGCCTGCTGCTGGCGCTGGTGGTGGCCGTCGTCAAGCTGGTGCTGGGCGTGCTGGTGATTGCCCTGTTTGAGAACAGTATGGCGCGGCTGCGCTTTTGCGCGACCTCCCGCGTGACCTGGGCCGGGTTTGGCTTTGCATTTTTAGCCTTCGTCTCCTTGCTGGCGGCGTGATGAAAGAGAGTTTGAACATGTCTGAAGAAAAATTGGGTCAGCACTACCTGGCGGCGCTGCATCAGGCCATTCCCGGCGCGGTGCTGGATGAAGCCTGGCAGACCCGCGATCAGCTGACCATTACCGTGAAGGTGAACGCCCTGCCGGAGGTGGTGGAGTATCTCTACTACCAGCAGGGGGGCTGGCTGTCGGTGCTATTTGGCAACGACGAGCGCCAGCTCTGCGGCCGCTATGCCGTCTACTACGTGCTGTCGATGGAGCAGGGCACCAAATGCTGGATCACCGTGCGCGTGGAAGTTGACGCCAACACGCTGGAGTTCCCGTCGGTGACGCCGCGCGTGCCTGCCGCTGTCTGGGGCGAGCGTGAGGTGCGCGATATGTACGGCCTGATCCCGGTTGGCCTGCCGGACGAGCGTCGTCTGGTGCTGCCGGATGACTGGCCGGATGAGCTCTACCCGCTGCGCAAAGACAGCATGGACTACCGTCAGCGTCCCGCGCCGACCACCGACAGCGAAACCTACGAGTTCATTAACGAGCTGGGCAGCAAAAAGAACAACGTGGTGCCGATTGGCCCGCTGCACGTCACCTCCGATGAGCCGGGTCACTTCCGCCTGTTTGTCGATGGGGAGAACATTATCGACGCCGACTACCGCCTCTTCTACGTCCATCGCGGTATGGAGAAGCTGGCGGAGACCCGCATGGGCTACAACGAGGTGACCTTCCTGTCGGATCGCGTCTGCGGCATCTGCGGCTTCGCCCACAGCACCGCGTATACCACTTCGGTAGAGAACGCGATGGGCATCGTGGTGCCGGAACGCGCCCAGATGATCCGCGCCATTCTGCTGGAGGTGGAGCGGCTGCACAGCCACCTGCTGAACCTTGGCCTGGCCTGCCACTTCGTCGGCTTCGACTCCGGCTTTATGCAGTTCTTCCGCGTGCGTGAGACCTCTATGAAGATGGCGGAGATCCTTACCGGGGCACGTAAAACCTACGGTCTGAACCTGATCGGCGGCATTCGTCGCGATATGCTGAAAGAGGACATGATCCAGACCCGTCAGCTTGCCCGCCAGATGCGCCGCGACGTGCAGGAGCTGGTGGACGTCCTGATGAGCACGCCGAATATTGAGCAGCGCACGGTAGGAATTGGCCGTCTCGATCCGCAGATCGCCCGCGACTTCAGCAACGTCGGCCCGATGGTGCGCGCCAGCGGTCACGCCCGGGATACCCGCGCCGATCACCCCTTTGTCGGCTACGGCCTGCTGCCGGTAGAGGTGCACAGCGAGCAAGGCTGCGACGTTATTTCCCGCCTCAAGGTGCGCATTAACGAGGTGCTCACGGCCCTGAATATGATCGAGTTCGGGCTGGATAACCTGCCCGGCGGCCCGCTGATGGTAGAGGGCTTCACCTATATTCCCAACCGCTTTGCTCTTGGCTTTGCCGAAGCGCCGCGCGGGGATGATATCCACTGGAGCATGACCGGGGATAACCAGAAGCTCTACCGCTGGCGCTGCCGGGCGGCGACCTACGCCAACTGGCCGACCCTGCGCTATATGCTGCGCGGCAATACCGTCTCCGACGCGCCGCTGATCATCGGTAGCCTCGACCCCTGCTACTCCTGCACTGACCGTATGACGGTGGTGGACGTGCGCAAGAAGAAGAGCAAGGTCGTGCCGTACAAAGAGCTTGAGCGCTACGGCATTGAGCGTAAAAACTCGCCGCTGAAATAAGGAGTCGCCATGTTTACCTTTATCAAAAAAGTGATCAAGACCGGCACGCCCACCGCGTCCTATCCGCTGGCGCCTATCGAGGTGGATAAGCACTTTCGCGGCAAGCCGCAGCACAATCCCCGCCAGTGCATTGGCTGTGCGGCCTGCGTCAACGCTTGTCCCTCTAATGCGCTGTCGGTAGAGACCCTGCTGGCGAGCAGCGAACAGGCCTGGCAGTTTAACCTTGGGCGCTGCATCTTCTGCGGGCGCTGTGAAGAGGTCTGCCCCACGGCGGCGATTACGCTCTCTCAGGAGTATGAGCTGGCGGTGTGGAAGAAAGAGGATTTTTTACAACAGTCGCACTTTGACCTGTGCCACTGCCGCGTTTGCGAGCGGCCTTTTGCGGTGCAGAAAGAGATCGACTACGCCATTGCGCTGCTGGCACATAACGGTGACAGACGGGCGGAACATCATCGCGAAGGCTTCGAAACCTGTCCGGCGTGCAAGCGGCAGAAGTGCCTGGTGTCGTCCGATCGCATTGAACTTACCCGCCATATGCAGGAGGCCAGCTGATGAGCAATTTACTGGGACCGCGCGACGCCAACGGCATTCCCGTGCCGATGACGGTGGAGGAGTCCATCGCCAGCATGAAAGCCTCGCTGCTGAAAAAGATCAAGCGCTCGGCTTACGTCTACCGCGTCGACTGCGGAGGGTGCAACGGCTGCGAAATCGAGATCTTCGCCACGCTTTCGCCGCTGTTTGACGCCGAACGCTTTGGTATCAAGGTTGTGCCGTCTCCGCGTCACGCTGACATCCTGCTGTTTACCGGGGCGGTAACCCGGGCGATGCGCTCTCCGGCGCTGCGGGCCTGGCAGTCGGCCCCCGATCCAAAAATCTGCATCTCCTACGGGGCGTGCGGCAACAGCGGCGGCATCTTCCACGATCTCTACTGCGTCTGGGGCGGCACCGACAAAATCGTTCCGGTAGATGTTTACATTCCTGGCTGTCCGCCGACGCCCGCCGCGACACTCTACGGTTTTGCCATGGCGCTGGGGCTGTTGGAGCAGAAAATTCATGCCCGCCTGCCAGGGGAAGAGGATAACCAGCCGGCGACGCTGCTGCATGAGGATATTGTTCAGCCCCTGCGGGTGCGCGTCGATCGCGAGGCGCGGCGGCTGGCGGGCTACCGCTACGGGCGCGAGATCGCTGACGACTACCTGCGCCTGCGGGCGCTGGGTGAGGGCCAGGTTGTACGCTGGCTGGCGGCAGAGGACGATCCACGTCTGAACGAGATCGTGGCGCACCTTAACGCCGTCGTCGATGAGGCGCGTATCTCATGAGTGAATCCGTGGTCTTCAGCCAGCTGAGCCGAAAGTTTATCGATGAGAACGACGCCACGCCCGCCGAGGCGCAGCAGGTGGTTTACTACAGCCTTGCCATAGGTCACCACCTGGGGGTGATTGACTGTCTGGAGGCGGCGCTAACCTGCCCGTGGGAGGACTATCTGGCGTGGATCGCCACCCTGGAGGAGGGGAGCAACGCCCGGCGTAAGATGGCAGGGGTGCCGAAGTATGGCGAGATCGTCGTTGACCATTCGCATATCGCGATGCTGGCCGCGGCCTTTGACCGGGCGCTGGTGGTCCAGACCCCGCAGCAGCAGACGTGGAGCCGCGTGCTGCTCAGCCTGCTGCATGATATTCATCAGGAAAGCGCCATCTATCTGATGGTGAGGAGAGTCCGTGACTGACGTTTTACTCTGCGTAGGCAATAGCATGATGGGCGATGATGGCGCAGGCCCGCTGCTGGCGGAGATGTGCGCCGCCCGGCAGCCGGGCGCGTGGCAGGTGATTGACGGCGGCAGCGCGCCGGAGAATGACGTGGTAGCGATCCGCGAGCTGCGCCCGGATCGCCTGCTGATCGTCGACGCCACCGATATGGGGCTAAACCCCGGCGAGATCCGCATTATCGATCCCGACGACATTGCCGATCTGTTTATGATGACTACCCACAACATGCCGCTGAACTACCTGGTCGATCAGCTCAAAGAGGATGTGGGTGAGGTGATCTTTCTCGGCATCCAGCCGGATATCGTTGGCTTTTACTATCCGATGACCCCGCCGGTAAAAGCGGCGGTGGAGGAGGTTTATTCACGGCTTGCGGAGTGGGCTGGGGATGGCGGTTTTCCTCAACTCTGAGCAGTGCCCGGTGGCGCTGCGCTTACTGGGCCTACAGGATCGTAGACCGGTACAAGCGCAGCGCCGCCCGGCGAAAACCTAGTCCAGATCCGCCCCGTTACTGGCGATCACCTTCTTATACCACCAGAACGACTTCTTGCGGACGCGGTCCAGCGTGCCGTTGCCGTGGTCGTCGCGGTCGACGTAGACAAAACCGTAGCGCTTGCTCATCTCTCCCGTTGAGGCCGCCACCAGATCGATGCAGCCCCAGGAGGTGTAGCCGAGCAGGGGAATGCCGTCCGCCACCGCCTCGCCCATGGCACGAATATGCTCCCGCAGGTAGCTGATACGGTAGTCGTCGTTAATCTCACCGTTAGCATCGAACTCGTCCCGCGCCCCCAGCCCATTTTCTACCAGGAACAGCGGCTTCTGGTAGCGGTCATACATCATGTTCATGGTGATGCGCAGGCCGAGAGGATCGATACCCCAGCCCCATTCGCTGGCCTCGATCCAGGGGTTTTTTAGCGATTTAACCACGTTGGCTGCGCTGGTGTTG
The DNA here is from genome assembly GCF_019880405.1 of Enterobacter sp. C2. Taxonomy (NCBI): domain Bacteria; kingdom Pseudomonadati; phylum Pseudomonadota; class Gammaproteobacteria; order Enterobacterales; family Enterobacteriaceae; genus Enterobacter; species Enterobacter sp. C2. The sequence goes on along the minus strand of NZ_CP082269.1, from coordinate 3,295,996 downwards.
CCCGCGTTCATCTCCGCCGAGGCGCAGCGGGAGGCGTAGTAGCTGAACGACACAAAATCGACGGTGTGCTTGAGGATCTCATCGTCACCAGGCAGGATCTCAATGGCGATCCCCTTCTCGCGGAACATGCGCCCCGTCCACGCCGGATAGGCCCCGCGCGCCTGGACATCAATAAAGAACAGGTTTTCCCGATCCTTCTCCAGCGCCGCCCAGACGTCCTCTGGCTTGCAGGAGTAGGGATAGAAGTTGCCGCCCGCCAGCATACAGCCGACCTGGTTGTTTGGGTTCACCTCGTGAGCAATTTGGGTGGCCAGCGCGCTGGCGATCAGCTCGTGATGCGCCGCCTGGTACTTGACCCACTCCGGGTTCTCACCCTCCTCGAAAACCAGCCCCGCGCCCGAGTAGGGGCTGTGCAGCATGATGTTAATTTCATTGAAGGTCAGCCAGTACTTCACCAATCCGTCGAACGCCTCGAAGCAGGTCCGGGCGTAGCGGGTGAAGAACTCCACCATCTTACGGTTACGCCACGAGCCATACTCGCGCACCAGGTGCATCGGCACGTCGAAGTGGCACAGGGTCACCAGCGGCTCGATATTGTACTTTCGGCACTCCTCAAATACTGCCTTGTAGAAGGCGATTCCCTCGGGATTGGGTGTCAGCTCGTCGCCGTTGGGGTAGAGGCGCGCCCAGGCGATGGAGGTGCGAAACACGGTGAAGCCCATCTCCGCCATCAGGGCGATATCTTGCTTATAGCGATGGTAGAAATCGATCGCCTCATGGCTGGGATAGAACTCATCGTCGCGCAGGGTAAAGCGCTTCTCCAGGCCGAGCTTAACCGGCAGACGGTTTGCCCCATGCGGAATGGTATCAACGGTGGTTAGCCCCTTGCCGCCTTCGCGATACGCCCCCTCCGACTGGTTGGCGGCCAGTGCGCCGCCCCATAAAAATCCCTCTGGAAATACAGACATAATTGACCTCTTGTTAAATCAGGCTCTGGCCGCTGCCGCGGGCTTTGCCGCCTGCAACGCACGCGCTTTGGCTGCCTCATCCTCGACGGGCAGATCTTCAAAGCCCAGTAGCAGGGTGAGCACAAACGACAGCACCACCGCCAGCGCCATCACGGCAAAGACCCAGACAATGCTCATTGGATTAGCCGGATCGAAAAATTGTACGCTGGTAAAGAGTCCCGGCGCAGCCATTGAGTGGCTGGCAAGCCCGGCGATCCCGGCTACTGCGCCGCAGATAAAGCCGCTGATCAAACTGGCGACCAGAGGGCGCTTCAGGCGCACAGCCACCCCGTAGAGCGCGGGCTCAGAGATACCCGCCAGAATGGCCGAGGCCGCTGCCGCCAGCGCCGTCTGGCGCAGCTCCGGGTTTTTGGTTTTCCATGCCACCGCCAGCGACGAGCCGCCCAGCGACAGGTTTGCACCAATCTCTGACGGCATCACCATGCCCTCTTTGCCGGTCTCGGCGATGGTCTGGATGATGGTTGGGGTAAAGACGCGATGCATGCCGGTCATCACCAGCAGCGGCCACAGCGCGCCCATGATCGCTACCGACAGCCAGCCCAGGTAGCTATGAATGGTGTAGACCAGCGCGGAGATGGCGCTGCCGATCCAGATCCCGATCGGCCCGATCAGCAAAATGGCGAGCGGGGCGGCGATCAGTACGATCAGCATCGGCTTAAGGAAGTTTTTCGTCACCGCCGGGGTGATGCGATCCACCCAGCGTTCGATATAGGAGAGGCACCAGGTCATCACCAGCGCCGGGATCACCGTGTAGGTGTACTTCACCGCCGTCACCGGGACCAGGGCGAACTCTACCTGCTGGCCCTGGGCCGCCTTCGCCATCAGTTCGATAAAGCTCGGATGCACCAGCACCCCGGCGATGGCAATCGCCAGCGACATGTTGGTTTTAAACTTCACCGCCGCCGAGGCCGCTACCATCAACGGCAGGAAGAAGAAGGCCCCGTCGCCGATGACGGTGAGGATTGTCAGGGTAGAGGCGCCTTTCTCCAGCACGCCGGTCATCTCCAGGATCATCGCCAGCAGCTTGACCATTGATCCGCCGATGATCGCCGGGATCAGCGGTGACATAGTGCCGATTAGCGCATCGAGAATGCCTGCGCCAATGCGTCGCAGGGTCAGCTTCTGCGGCCCGGTGTCGGCTACCGGCTGCATATCGGCCGGCAGCAGGCGCACCACTTCGGCATAGGCCTGCGACACCGTATTGCCGATGATCACCTGACACTGGCTGTCGCTGCGCACCACGCCCATCACGCCGGGGGTGCTTTTCAGCGTGGCGCTATCGATCTGCGTCTCATCTTTCACCACAAAACGCAGGCGCGTCATGCAGTGGGTGACGGCGGCGATATTGTCCGCCCCGCCCAGCGCGGTGACCACGGTCGTCGCCAGCGCGGCATAGTTTTTGGCCATCGGATTTTTATCCTGTTTTAGTATGGGGTTACGGCTGCACCGCGAGCAGTGAGACGTGATGTAGGAAACCGGTTCCACAAAATCATGCTGAGTTTCATTTTTATATTCAATGATGAATGTTTAGATCCGTGAGGACGATCACCATGATCGCCGCAGGGCAAAGCGCTGCAAATCCGCGTCGGGTGCAGTAAACTGCGGATATGCAAATGAAAGGAAAGCAAATATGACCACGATGCTGGAGGTAGCGAAGCGGGCAGGGGTGTCGAAGGCGACGGTATCCCGCGTGCTGTCAGGCAACGGCTACGTCAGCCAGGAGACCAGGGAGCGCGTGTTTCAGGCCATTGAGGAGAGCGGCTACCGGCCTAACCTGCTGGCGCGTAACCTGGCGGCGAAAACCACCCAAACTCTCGGGCTGGTAGTGACCAACACCCTCTATCACGGGGTCTACTTTAGCGAACTCCTGTTCCACGCGGCGCGGATGACGGAAGATCGCGGCCGCCAGCTGATCCTTGCCGACGGCAAGCACAGCGCTGACGAAGAGCGACAGGCGATCCAGTATCTGCTCGATCTGCGTTGCGATGCGATCGTGATCTACCCGCGTTTTCTCAGCGTTGATGAGATCGACACCATCATCGACGGCCACACCCAGCCCATTATGGTGCTCAACCGACGGCTGCGTAAAAACAGCAGCCACTGCGTTTACTGCGACCAGAAAGGCACCAGCCTGGCGGCGGTGGAGACGCTGCTGGCCCAGGGGCATCGGGATATCGCTTTTATTACCGGCTCCCTCGACTCGCCCACCGGCAAAGAGCGTCTCTCTGGCTATAGAGAGGCGCTGGAGCGGCACGGCGTAGCGGTGCGTAACGAGTTGATAGTAGAGGGGAAGTGGACACCCGCCAGCGGCTCGGCAGGGGTGGTGACGCTGCTGGAGCGCGGAGTGTGCTTCAGCGCACTGGTAGCCAGCAATGATGACATGGCCATTGGGGCCATTAGCCAGCTGCACGGCAGCGGCATTGCCGTCCCGGAGCAGGTCTCGGTGATTGGCTTCGATGATATTGCCCTCGCCCCCTATACCGTCCCGCCGTTGGCCAGCGTCAAAATCCCGGTGACGGAGATGATCAAAGAGACCATCAACCGCCTTATTTTTATGCTCGACGGAGGCGCGTTTACTCCCCAGCCAGCCTTTACCGGAGAGCTGATCCTGCGCGGCTCCGTTAGCCGCGGCCCGCACGTCTGACGTCGACAGCTGTCATCGTCACAAGTGTCGATGACAGTGTTCCCTTGTTTTAATATCCATACAAATCAATGAAATAAAATCTGGCACGATTCGTGAATACTCCGGCACACTACCGTTAATGCTGGAGAATTTGATGAACCGTTTCATCATGGCCGACGCCAGTAAATGTATTGGCTGCCGTACCTGTGAAGTTGCCTGCGTGGTTTCCCATCAGGCGCAACAGGATTGTGCCTCTTTAACCCCCGACACCTTCCTGCCGCGTATTCACGTTATTAAAGGCGTGAACGTCTCTACCGCTACCCTTTGCCGTCAGTGCGAGGACGCCCCGTGCGCCAACGTCTGCCCCAACGGCGCCATCAGCCGGGATAAAGGCTTTGTTAACGTGATGCAGGAGCGCTGCATCGGATGCAAAACCTGCGTCGTCGCCTGCCCCTATGGCGCCATGGAGGTCGTTGTGCGTCCGGTGATCCGTAACAGCGGCGCGGGTTTGAACGTGCGGGCGGAGAAAGCCGAGGCCAACAAGTGCGACCTCTGCCACACCCGCGAGGCGGGCCCCGCCTGCATGGCGGTCTGCCCCACCGAAGCGCTGGTCTGCGTTGACAGGGCACGTCTGGAGCAGCTCAGCGCCGAGAAACGCCGCCGCGCGGCACTCGACACCGCCGCTTCACTTCTCTTTTAACTGAACAGCATTTCAACTTTTAACAGGTCTGTTACTGATGAAAAAAATTACGAGCGTTTGTCCCTACTGCGGCGCAGGCTGCAAACTGAAGCTGGTCGTGGATAACAACAAAATTATTCGTGCCGAAGCGGCGGAAGGGGTCACTAACCAGAATCAGCTCTGCCTGAAAGGCTACTACGGCTGGGATTTCCTTAACGATACGAAACTCCTGACGCCGCGCCTGACCCAGCCGATGATCCGCTACCAGAAAGGCGGCAAGCTAACGCCCGTAAGCTGGGATGAAGCCATTCGCTACACCGCAAAACGGCTGGGGGAGATCAAGGCCCAGTACGGCGGCCGGGCGATCATGACCACCGGCTCCTCGCGCGGGACCGGCAACGAAACCAACTACGTGATGCAGAAGTTTGCCCGTGGCGTGCTGCACACCAACAACGTCGACTGCTGCGCCAGGGTCTGCCACGGCCCATCGGTAGCGGGCCTGCAGGAGGCGCTGGGCAACGGCGCGATGAGCAACTCCATTGGCGATATTGAACACTCCCGCTGCCTGCTGGTGTTCGGCTATAACTGCGCCGACTCGCATCCCATCGTTGCCCGCCGGGTGATCAAAGCCAAACAGAACGGGGCGAAGATCATCGTCTGCGATCCGCGACGGATCGAGACCGCGCGCATTGCCGATCAGCATCTGCAGATCAACAACGGCTGCAATATGGCGCTGGTCAACGCCTTTGGCTACGTGCTGCTGGAGGAGGAGCTGTACGACAGGGAGTACGTAGCCAGCTTTACCAGCGGCCTCGATGCCTATCGCGAGGTGGTTAAGGATTATGCTCCCGAAGCGGTTGAGCATCTGACCGGCGTCAGCGCCCAGCAGATCCGCCAGGCGATGCGCACCTACGCCGCAGCCCCCTCGGCCACCATTATGTGGGGCATGGGCGTGACCCAGTTCGGCCAGGCGGTGGACGTGGTGAAAGGTCTGGCAAGCCTGGCGCTGCTCACTGGCAACCTTGGCCGGGAGCACGTCGGCGTTGGGCCGGTGCGCGGGCAGAACAACGTTCAGGGAGCGTGCGATATGGGGGTAATCCCCAACCAGTTCCCTGGCTACCAGGACGTGGTGGATCCGGCCGTGCGGGAGAAATTCGCCAAAGCCTGGGGGATTAACGCTGCGGATATGGATGACCAGGTCGGGGTGCGCATTACCGAAGTTCCGCACCTGGCGCTGGAGGGCAAGGTCAAAGCCTACTACATCATGGGTGAGGATCCGCTCCAGACCGAAGCCGACCTGGGCCTGGTCCGCAAGGGCTTTGAGGCCCTCGACTTCGTGGTAGTGCAGGATATCTTTATGACCAAAACCGCCGAGCAGGCGGATGTCCTGCTGCCCGCAACCTCCTGGGGCGAACACGGGGGCGTCTTCACCTGCGCCGATCGCGGCTTCCAGCGTTTCGAGAAAGCGGTAGAGGCGCAGTACAACGTCAAGCGCGACTGGGAGATCATCAGCCTGATTGCCACCGAGATGGGCTACCCGATGCACTACGACAGCAACCAGCAGATCTGGGACGAGCTGCGCGAGCTATGCCCGCTCTTCTACGGCGTCACCTACGAGAAGATGGGCGATATGGGACACGTGCAGTGGCCCTGTCCGACGCTGGATCATCCGGGAACGCCCTATCTTTACCAGGGCAACAAGTTCGATACCCCGGATGGCAAAGGACACCTGTTTGCCGCGCAGTGGCGTGCGCCTGCAGAAGTGCCCGATGCTGACTTCCCGCTGGTGCTTTGCACCGTGCGTGAGGTAGGGCACTACTCCTGCCGCTCAATGACCGGTAACTGCGCGGCGCTGCAAACCCTCGCCGACGAGCCGGGCTTTGTGCAGATCAACCCGGAGGATGCGCAGGCGCTCGGTATTCGTGACCGGCAGCTGGTGTGGGTTGAGTCCCGACGCGGGAAGGTGATCAGCCGTGCCGACGTGAACGAGCGCATTAATCGCGGCAGCGTCTACATGACCTATCAGTGGTGGATTGGGGCCTGCAACGAGCTGACCCAGGACAATCTTGACCCGGTTTCCAAAACGCCGGAAACCAAGTACTGCGCGGTGAAGGTCAGCGCCATTGCCGATCAGCCCTGGGCGGAAAACTATACCCAGACCACCTATCAGGCGATGAAAACCCGCCTGCGCGACGCGGCGGTGTAGGGGCATGAGCGATAGCGGCGTCCTTATCCGCGTGCGGGGCAAAGTTCAGGGGGTGGGCTTCCGCCCCTTTGTCTGGCAGCTGGCGCAGCGGCTCCAGCGTGCCGGCGACGTCTGCAACGACGGGCAGGGCGTGGTGGTGCGGCTCTGGGGAGAGGAGGCCGGGTTTATGGCGCAGATGCGGCAGGCCTGCCCGCTGCTGGCGCGCATCGACCAGACCGACGCCGTGCCGTTTCACTGGCCGCAGCCTCCTGTGGCGTTCACTATTCTGCCCAGCGCGGGAGGTGGCATGGATACCCAGATCGTGCCGGATGCGGCAACCTGTCCGGCCTGCCTGGCAGAGATGAACGATCCCACCGATCGCCGCTATCGCTACCCCTTCGTCAACTGCACCCACTGCGGGCCGCGCTTCACCATTATCCACGCAATGCCCTATGACCGCCCGCAGACCGCAATGGCGGCGTTTCCGCTCTGTGCGGCCTGCGAGGCGGAGTATCGCAACCCGGCGGATCGCCGCTTTCACGCCCAGCCGGTGGCCTGCCCAAAGTGTGGCCCGCAGCTGGCATGGCATGCTGCGGGCGAGACGCTGGCAGGAGAGGCGGCGTTGGCGGCGGCGGTGGCGGCGCTGGATGCTGGCGGCATCGTGGCGGTGAAGGGCCTCGGCGGCTTTCATCTCGCCTGCGACGCGCTTAACCCGCAGGCGGTAGCGCGTCTGCGTCTGCGTAAGCGGCGTCCGGGCAAGCCATTGGCCGTGATGATTGCTGATGCAGAGAGGCTGCCAGAGCAGGTTCGCACCGTGCTGGAGACCCCGGCCGCGCCGGTGGTGCTGGTGGATAAAACTCTGCTGCCTGCGCTGGACGCGGGCATCGCCCCATGGCTTAACGAGGTGGGCGTGATGCTGCCCGCCAATCCTCTCCAGCATCTGCTGATGCAGCGCCTTAACCGCCCGCTGGTGATGACCTCCGGTAACCTCAGCGGTCAACCGCCCGCGTTGACCAACCACGAGGCGCTGCGGGATCTCGCCGCCATCGCCGACGGTTTTCTGCTGCATAACCGCGATATCGTCCAGCGGATGGACGACTCGGTGATGCGGGCCGACGGGGAGATGCTCCGCCGCTCGCGTGGGTTTGTGCCGGACGCGCTGCCGCTGCCACCGGGCTTTAGCGACGTGCCGCCGCTGCTCTGCATGGGCGCGGATATGAAGAATACCTTCTGCCTGGTGCGCGGCGGGCAGGCGGTGATGAGCCAGCACTTCGGCGATCTCGGCGACGAGGGCGTCGAGGCGCAGTGGCGACAGGCGCTGGATCTGATGCAGTCCATCTATCACTTCTCTCCTCGCCAAATTGTTTGCGATGCCCATCCGGGCTACCGCTCCAGCCAGTGGGCAGAGGCGAGCGGGCTGCCGGTCACGCGGGTACGGCATCACCACGCCCATGCGGCGGCCTGCCTGGCCGAACACGGCTGGCCGCTGGCGGGCGGGGACGTTATCGCCCTGACCCTGGACGGGATCGGCATGGGCGCTGACGGTGCGCTGTGGGGCGGGGAGTGCCTGCGGGTGAACTACCGCGAGTGCGAATGGCTGGGCGGTCTGCCCGCCGTGGCGCTCCCCGGCGGCGATCTGGCCGCGCGGCAGCCCTGGCGAAACCTGCTGGCGCACTGCCTGGCGTTTGTTCCTGATTGGCAGGGCTATGCTGAAACCCAGCCGGTGCAGGCGCAAAACTGGCCGCCGCTGGCGCGGGCGATTACGCGCGGTATTAACGCGCCGCTGACCTCCTCCTGCGGGCGTCTGTTTGACGCCGTGGCCTGCGCGCTGCGGTGCGCCCCGGAGACCCTGAGCTACGAGGGGGAGGCGGCCTGTCGACTTGAGGCGCTGGCCGCACGCTGCGCTGGCGTGGCACATCCGCTTACTCTGCCGCTGCACGAGGGCAGGCTCGATCTGGCGCGCTTCTGGCCGCAACTTCTTGACTGGCAGGCGGAACCGCAGGCGCGAGCGTGGGCTTTTCACGATGCGCTGGCGCACGGGCTGGCAGAGCTGATGCGCCACCATGCCGACGCACACGGGATCCGCACGCTCTGCTTTAGCGGCGGGGTGATCCATAACCGGCTCCTGCGTGCCCGCCTGAACGTCTATCTACACGATTTTACGCTGCTGTTTCCCCGCAGGCTCCCTGCGGGTGACGGGGCAATTGCCTTTGGGCAGGCGGCCATCGCCGCTGCCAGACTCTTATAAATAAGGAACCTGATAATGTTGATGCGAATGTTACGCAGTGAGCCGCGCGCGGCGCTGCTGATGCTGGGGCTGACTGTGGCTAATCTGCTGGCCTGGGGCTGGGCGTGGCACGCCTTTGCCAGCAGCCCGGCGCTGATGGCCGCCAGCCTGCTGGCGTGGGGCTATGGGTTGCGCCACGCGGTCGATGCGGATCACATCGCCGCCATTGATAACGTGACGCGCAAAATGATGCAGCAGGGCAAACGCCCGTTTGGCGTCGGGGCCTGGTTCTCGCTGGGTCACTCCAGCATCGTGGTGCTCGCCTCTGTGGCCATTGCCGCCACGGCAGCAGCGTTTCAGCACCGGATGGCGTGGTTTCATGAAACCGGCGGCATGATTGGCACGGCGGTATCGGCCATCTTTCTGCTGGCAATGGCGCTGGTGAACCTGGTGATTTTGCGCGGCGTATGGCGCAGCTTCCAGGCCCTGAAGCAGGGTAAGCCGGTGGATGCCGAAAGCGCCACGCCGGGAGGGGTGATGCACTGGCTGTTTAGCGCTGCCTTTCGCCTGGTGGGCAGGAGCTGGCACATGTATCTGGTGGGCTTTCTCTTTGGCCTGGGCTTCGATACCGCAACGGAGATTGGCGTGCTGGGGATCTCTGCCGCCAGCGCCTCTAACGGCATCTCTATCTGGTCGATTATGGTCTTCCCGGCGCTGTTTGCCAGCGGCATGGCGCTGGTGGATTCGTTGGATAACCTGCTGATGGTCAACGCATACGGCTGGGCCTTTGCTAAACCCCAGCGCAAGCTCTACTACAACATGACCATTACCGGTACGTCAGTAGTGGTGGCGCTGTTTATCGGCGGGCTGGAAGCGCTGGGGCTGCTGGCGGATAAGCTTGCCCTGAGCGGCGGCGTGTGGGACGCCATCGCCACGCTGAATGATAACCTCGGCGACGCCGGTTTTATCGTGGTGGCGATTTTTATCCTTTGCTGGCTAGCCTCGATTGTTAACTACCGGGTGCGGGGCTATGACTCGCTGGTGGGAGCTGCTTCAGCAGAGTAAACGCCTCTTTCATGCGATCCTCACTAATCGCAAAGGCGCAGAGCTGATCGCCTTCGTCAAACCCCTGAGCGACCATCCCCACTGCGCTGGTCTCTATCTGCCAGCGCAGATCGCGCCGCCCGGTCTCGCCCGCCAGCTGCAAGGGCAGCTCAGGGGTTTTGACCTTTACCAGCATCGCGGGCAGCTTAAGCGGAACGCGGGCACCGAGCAGGTTTTTCGCCAGGTACATGGCGCTCAGCTGAATCGGCTGGAGAAACGGCAGCACGTCGCCATTGATCTCCGCGCAGTCGCCAAGTGCATAGATATCTGCCTGCGTGGTTTGCAGGTAGGTGTCGACCCTCACCCCGCGATGCGTTTCTGCTCCGGCGCGCTGCGCCAGCGCGGTTTCCGCCCGCAGGCCGGTGGCAGCTACTACGGCATCCACCTCCACGCTGCGGCTGCGATCCAGCTGAACGCGGATACCGTCAGAGGTTTTCTCCAGCCGTTGCAGCTGCGATTTTAACAGCAGCTGCACGCCCATATCGGTCAGGCAGTGCTGTAAGCGACCGCTCACTTCTGGCGGCATCAGCATAGGCAGAATGCTGGCAGCCTGATCAATGAGGGTAACCGCTTTTCCGGCGCGGCAAAAATCCATCGCCAGCTCGGTGCCAATCAGACCACTACCGACAATCATTACCCGCTGCGCGTCGCGAAGCGCGGTTTCACAGGCGCGATACTCCCGCTGGCTGTTGAGAGTAAGCATCAGCTCGCGTCCCTCAACCGGCGGCACAAAGGCGGATGCACCTGTCGCCAGCACCAGCTTATCGTACTGCCAGGATTGTTGACCCGCTTTCACCACGTGCGCGGCGGCGTCAATATCGGTCACCCAGGTGTAGGGAAATAGCCGCAGGTTAAACTGTTCGGCAAACTCCCCCGCCGTCTGGCGGGTGAGGTCGTCTGCACGCTGGCTCTGGCTGATAACGTGGCTTAAGTCCGGCTTGTTGTATTCATCGATGCTATCGGCTGCAATCAGCGTCACCGGTACGTTCGCATCAAGCTTGCGGATATTTTTCACCAGCTGGCGGGCGGCAAAGCCCGAGCCAATAATCACGATACCGTGGTTCATTTAACCTCCGTAGCCAGTTCATCAAAGACCTCTTTACCCAGGGAGCACTCCGGGCAGAGGAAGTTGTCCGGCACGTCGCACCATGGCGTCCCAGGAGCGACCTCCTGCATCGGCTCGCCTTTAGCCGGATCGTAGATCCACTGGCAGACGCTGCACTGCATGCTCGGTCCCAGATCGGCGGCGGTTGCACAGGGGCTGGCGTCCGGCGTCGTTGCGGCTGCGGGGGCGGCTACGGGTAATGGAGTAAGTGCCCACTGACGTGCAATGTCGCGTCCGTGCTGACGGCAAATTTCAAGGGCATCAATGTCTGGACGCCATTTCGCCTTCAGGCTCAGGGACATCTCAAAACCGGCATCCTGAAGACGCGTAGAGAGGCGGTCTACCGCGCCACCGCTCCAGCCGTGGGAGCCAAAGGCGCTGGCGCGTTTGTTGCGGAAGCGCAGGCCGGTCATCTCCTCTACCAGACCGGCAATTTTCGGCATCATCACGTTGTTCATGGTAGAGGTCCCCACCAGCACGCCTTTGGAGCGGAAGACGTTGGTTAATACCTCGTTCTTATCGCTGCGCGCCACGTTGAAGATTTTTACCGCCACGTTGGGGTCGACTTCGTTGATCCCCTGGGCAATGGCGTCTGCCATCATGCGGGTATTATTGGACATGGTGTCGTAGAAGAGAGTGATGCGATCCTCCTGATAGTCCGCCGCCCACTTCAGATACAGCTCAACGATTTGGGTGGGGTTTTCACGCCAGACCACGCCGTGAGAGGTCGCAATCATATCCACCGGCAGGTTGAAGCCGAGGATCTCGGTGATTTTTGGCGTCACCAGGCGGCTGAACGGGGTCAAGATATTGGCGTAATAGCGCTGGCACTGCTCAAACAGCTCGCCCTGATCCACTTCATCGTTAAACAGGCGTTCATCGCAGTAGTGCTGGCCGAAGGCGTCGTTGCTGAACAGCACCGCGTCGCCGGTCATGTAGGTCATCATGCTGTCCGGCCAGTGCAGCATCGGCGTTTCAACAAAGATCAGCTGTTTGCCGTTGCCGATATCTAAGCTATCGCCGGTCTTCACGGTATGGAAGTTCCACTCCGGATGGTGATGGTGACCGTTAATAGAGTCGATGGCGTTGGTGGTGCAGTAGATCGGCGTGTTCGGGATGTGGGACATCAGTTCGGTCAGCGCGCCCGCGTGGTCCTCTTCGGCATGGTTAATAATGATGTAATCGATAGCGTTAAGGTCGATCTCGCTGCGCAGGTTCTGCACGAACTCGCGGCTGAATTTATGATCGACGGTATCGATCAGTACGTTTTTACCTTCACGAATGAGATAGCTGTTATAGCTGCTGCCGCGCAGCGTTTTATATTCGGTCCCATGGAAATCGCGAACTTCCCAGTCACGTTGACCAACCCAATGAATGTTATTTTTAACCAGAATAGACATAGCAACCTCAATTTCAATTCAGCATGTTTGACTCAGATGCTTTGCTTATATCAAGTTGCATGCCAACTTTTTAAATCAATGAAATTTAATGATTTATTGGTGAGATAACTCCAGATGAGTAGTCATTTTGACTGTCATAATTATTGTCAATATGACACTATGCATTGTCAAAGTGACAGCGAGGTAACGATGAGTTTTTCAGTTGAGGTATTAGCGGGGATCGCCATTGAGTTACAAAGCGGCATCGGCCATCAGGATCGCTTTCAGCGGCTGATCGCCACCCTGCGTCAGGTCTTAGGCTGCGACGCCTCGGCGCTGCTGCGCTACAGCGCGCGGGAGTTTATTCCGTTAGCCATCGACGGCCTCGCGCCAGACGTGCTGGGGCGGCGTTTTACCCTTGAGGGACATCCCCGGCTGGAGGCCATCGCCAGGGCAGGGGACGTGGTGCGTTTTCCGGCCGACAGCGATCTGCCCGATCCCTATGACGGACTCATTCCGGGCCAGGAAGAGCTGAAAGTGCACGCCTGCATCGGCCTGCCGCTGTTTGCCGGGCAGCACCTGATTGGTGCCCTGACCTTAGACGGCATGTCGCCGGATCGCTTCGATAACTTCAGCGATGAGGAGCTGCGGCTGATTGCCGCTCTGGCGGCGGGGGCGCTCAATAACGCCCTGCTGATTGAGCAGCTGGAGAGCCAGAATATGCTCCCGGGCGCGCCTGCGATCTTCGAGCCGGTGACCACCACCCGGATGATCGGCCTGTCGCCGGGCATGACGCAGCTGAAAAAAGAGATCGATATTGTTGCCGCCTCGGATTTGAACGTGCTGATTAGCGGCGAGACCGGCACCGGTAAAGAGCTGGTGGCGAAAGCCATTCATGAAGGCTCTCCGCGTGCAGACCAGCCGCTGGTCTATCTTAACTGCGCGGCGCTGCCGGAGAGCGTGGCGGAGAGCGAGCTGTTTGGTCACGTCAAAGGGGCGTTTACCGGTGCGATCAGCAACCGCAGCGGCAAGTTTGAGATGGCCGATAACGGCACGCTGTTCCTTGATGAGATTGGCGAGCTGTCGCTGGCGCTCCAGGCTAAGCTGCTGCGCGTGTTGCAGTATGGCGATATTCAACGCGTCGGGGACGATCGCAGCCTGCGGGTTAATGTTCGGGTGCTGGCGGCTACCAACCGCGATCTGCGGGAAGAGGTGCTGGCCGGACGCTTTCGTGCCGATCTCTTCCACCGCCTGAGCGTCTTTCCGCTGGCGGTGCCGCCGCTGCGCGAGCGCGGTGAGGATGTGGTGCTGCTGGCGGGGTACTTCTGCGAGCAGTGCCGACAGCGCTTTGGCCTCGCGCAGGTGCTATTAAGCAGCGGAGCGCGTTCGCAGCTGCTACAGTATGGCTGGCCGGGCAACGTGCGCGAGCTGGAGCACGCCATCCACCGTGCCGTAGTGCTGGCGCGTGCCGCACGGGCAGGGGATGAAGTCACGCTGGAGGCGCAGCACTTTGCCTTTGCCGACGCGCCTCTGCCGCAGATACCGGACGCTCCACCCCCCGTACCGGGCAGAAACCTGCGCGAGGCGACGGAGGATTTTCAACGCCACACTATCCGCCAGGCACTGGCGCAGCATAACCACAGCTGGGCCGCCTGTGCCAGGGCGCTGGAGATGGACGTTGCCAACCTGCACCGGCTGGCGAAGCGGCTGGGCTTGAAAGGCCAGCCAGATGATTTACCATGATTCTCTCAGGTCGATTTTGTATTAGGGACAACCCATGTTTAAGCGTCGTTATATCACTCTTCTTCCCGCGCTTGTTTTGCTCTCTGCCTGCAGCAGCAAACCCAAAACGCCTGAAGCGCCTCCGGCTACCACCGGTACGCCATCCGGCGGCTTCCTGCTTCAGCCCCAGCATGATGTCATCATGTCAGGCGGTGACTTTGCCAATAACCCGGCGGCAGAGCAGTTCATTAATAAAATGGTCAGCAAGCATGGTTTCGATCCCCAGCAGCTGCGTGAAATTTTATCCCAGGCGAAGCGTCTTGATTACGTCCTGCGCCTGATGGATCGCCAGGCACCTACTGGCCCAGCCCCGGTTGGCCCGAACGGCGCATGGCTGCGCTACAAGAAGCAGTTTATTACCCCGGACAACGTGCAGAACGGCGTCGCATTCTGGAACCAGTATGAAGACGCCCTCAACCGCGCCTGGCAGGTCTACGGCGTGCCGCCGGAGATTATCGTGGGCATTATCGGGGTTGAGACCCGCTGGGGCCGCGTGATGGGTAAAACGCGTATTCTCGACGCGCTGGCGACCCTGTCATTTAACTACCCGCGCCGCGCCGAGTACTTCTCCAGCGAGCTGGAGACCTTCCTGCTGATGGCCCGCGACGAGCAGGACGATCCGCTGGAGCTGAAAGGCTCCTTTGCCGGGGCGATGGGCTACGGTCAGTTTATGCCCTCATCCTATAAAAAGCTGGCGGTCGACTTTAACGGCGACGGTCACATTAACCTGTGGGATCCGGTTGACGCCATTGGCAGCGTAGCGAACTACTTTAAAGCCAATGGCTGGGTGAAGGGCGATCCGGTCGCTATTCCGGCTAACGGCCAGGCACCGGGGCTGGCAAACGGCTTTAAAACCAAATACAGCGTCTCGCAGCTGGCGGCCGCTGGCCTGACGCCGCAGCAGCCGGTGGGCAACCATCAGCAGGTGAGCCTGCTGCGCCTCGACGTCGGCACCGGGTACGAATACTGGTACGGCCTGCCGAACTTCTACACCATCACCCGTTACAACGCGAGTACCCACTATGCAATGGCGGTCTGGCAGCTGGGCCAGGCGGTGTCACTGGCTCGCGTACAGTAATCTCTCTCCCCTCCTGCGGGAGGGGATCTCTGTAACATTTTGATGCACTCCCTTTTTTAACCCTTGTTTACATCCGCGCCTCGGCTGGTTATTGTTATGTTATAACATATTCAGTGTAATCTTGCAGGCAGGCTAATGACGTCCCGTTCGTTCTTCTCTCTCTCCGCTGGTCTACGACTGGCAATGGCCGCACTGTTGCTGGCGTTATTGTGGGCTTTCACGCTCTGGGCGGTTGCGCTGCCATGATAGAGCTTGATCATCTGGTTGCCGGTTACGGTGGACAGGCTGTTACGCCAGCGCTAAGTGGGGTTATTGAAGCGGGCAGCATGACCGCTATCGTCGGTGCTAACGGCTGCGGAAAATCGACCCTGCTCAAAACCCTTGCCGGTTTCCAGCCCGCGGTGAGCGGCACTCTGCGCTGGCATTCGACGCGCCCGACAATTGGCTGGCTGGCGCAGCGCCATGCCTTGCAGTCGGATTTCCCCGTCACGGTGCAGGATGTGGTCAGCATGGGCTGCTGGCCGCGTACCGGCCTCTTTTCAGGGCTGGGCCGCAGCGCCCGTCAGCGTGTAGCAGCGTCCCTTGACCGCGTCGGCCTGCTGGCGCTTGCCCACGTCACAATCGATCGACTCTCAGGCGGTCAGTTTCAACGTATGCTTTTCGCCAGGGTACTGGTACAGGAGGCCCCGCTGGTCATGCTCGACGAACCCTTCACCGGCATTGATGAGAGCACCAGTCAGCTACTCATGGAGGTCATGGTCGATATGCACCGGCAGGGGCAGACTCTGCTGGCGGTGCTGCATGACAGTGAGCGGGTTGCACGCTACTTCCCACAAATCCTGCGTCTGGATACGGATAACGTCTTCTGGGGCGCAACGGCGGAGGCGGCATGATCTGGCATCTCTTTTTTCAGCCCTTTATCGAATTTGGCTTTATGCGCCGGGCGCTGGTGGTCTGCCTGGCTCTGTCGGTAAGCACGACTGCGCTGGGCGTCTTTCTGCTGCTGCGGCGGATGAGCCTGATGGGCGATGCCTTGTCGCACGCCATCCTGCCAGGCGTCGCGGTGGGGTATCTGCTGAGCGGTATGTCACTGCTGGCGATGACCATCGGCGGCTTTATTGCCGGGATCGCCGTGGCGTTAATCGCCGGTCTGGTCAGCCGCCGGACGCCGCTGCGGGAGGATGCCAGCTTTGCCGGATTCTACCTCGGTTCGTTAGCGCTGGGCGTTACGCTGGTCTCGCTACGCGGCTCCAGCGTCGATCTGCTGCATCTGCTGTTTGGCTCTATTCTGGCGGTGGACAGCGATGCTGCCCTGTTCGTTTGCGGGGTGGCCAGCCTGACGCTGCTCTCTCTCGCGCTCTTCTATCGGGGACTGGTAAGCGAAGCCTTTGACAGCAGCTTTCTGGAAGTTAATGCCCGTCGTCTGCCGTCGCTGCTGCACGGCCTGTTTCTCGCTCTGCTGGTGCTCAACCTGGTGGCCGGTTTCCAGGTGCTCGGTACGCTAATGGCGGTCGGGGTGATGATGTTACCCGCCGTGGCCGCCCGCTGCTGGGCAAGGACGCTGCCTGGACTGCTGCTGTTGGCGGCGCTCGGGGGCGCGCTCTGTGCCTGGCTAGGGCTGAGCCTCTCATGGACGGCGGGACTGCCCGCCGGGCCAGCGATTGTGCTCACCGCCAGCGTACTCTTTTTTATCTCGGTTTTATGTGGCACGCGCAGCAGGCTCGCAGACGGTCTGCGCGCGTTTTTTTAATTATAAAGAGGAAAACAGATGAAACGTACAGGGGTCGTTCTGGCATTGACGCTGGGCATGATGGCGCAGAGCGCAATGGCAAAAACGCTGAACGTGGTCGCCAGCTTCTCCATTCTTGGGGATATGGTGAGCCAGATAGGCGGCGAGCATGTAAAGGTGACAACGCTGGTGGGGCCGGATGGCGATCCGCATACCTTTGAGCCATCGCCTAAAGATAGCGCGGCGCTGGCTAAAGCTGACGTGGTGGTGGTCAACGGTCTGGGACTTGAGGGGTGGCTGGATCGGCTGGTGAGCGCCTCCGGGTTTACCGGCCCGCTGGTGGTTGCATCCCAGGGCGTCGAGACCCATATGCTGAATGAGGATGGCGAGACGGTGACCGATCCACACGCATGGAACAGCGCGGGCAACGGCGTACGCTACGCACAGACTATCCTGGCGGCATTGGTCAAAGCCGACCCGGATGATGAGGCGGCGCTCAACGCCAGCGGTCAGCGCTACATCGCCCAGCTTCAGCAGCTTGATAGCTGGGCAAAGGCGCGTTTTAGCGCCATTCCAGAGGCAAAGCGCAAGGTGCTCACTAGCCATGATGCCTTTGGTTACTTTGGCCGCGCCTACGGGGTGCACTTTATGGCGCCGCAGGGTATCTCGTCAGAGAGCGAGGCCAGCGCGGCGAAGGTAGGGGCGCTGATCCAGCAGATCAAAGCCGACGGCGTGAAAACATGGTTCCTGGAGAACCAGCTTGATCCGCGCCTGGTGAAGCAGATTGCCAGCGCTACTGGCGCACAGCCCGGCGGTGAACTCTACCCCGAGGCGCTCAGCCCGAAAGGCGGCGTCGCGGATACCTACGCCAGCGCGTTTCGCCATAACGTCGAAACCCTTGCCAGCAGCATGAAGTAAGCTATTTATAAAACAGAGCGGCCAGCGCACGCTGGCCTTTTTTCTGAATCACCCTCGTAAAATCCTGCCTTCGCCCCCATATTAAGAGAGAAAGTGCTATCTTATCTCTCTCATTTCAGCCGTTTACGGAGCGGTTATGACTGACACTGAATTGATGCAGCTCAGCGAGCGCATAGGCCTGGCGCTAAAGGCGCGCGGCGCGACCGTGACCACGGCTGAATCCTGTACCGGCGGCTGGGTAGCCAAAGCCATTACCGATATTGCCGGCAGCTCTGCCTGGTTTGAACGGGGTTTTGTCACCTATTCTAATGAAGCCAAGGCGCAGATGATCGGCGTAAAACCCGAGACGTTAGCCCAGCACGGGGCGGTCAGCGAGCCAGTGGTCGTTGAGATGGCGATCGGTGCAATTAAGGCCGCCCGTGCGACCTATGCCGTCTCTATTAGCGGTATCGCGGGCCCGGACGGCGGCAGCGAAAACAAGCCGGTCGGCACGGTCTGGTTTGGCTTCGCCAGCGCGGCGGGAGAGGGGATCACTCGGCGGGAATGCTTCGCCGGTGACCGTGAAAGCGTGCGCCGTCAGGCCACCGCGTATGCCCTGCAAACCCTGTGGCAACATTTTCTACAAAGAGCTTGATACTGTATGCGTATACAGTATAATGAGCGCAACAAAACAGTAATCCCCGGCGAGCATCACCTGCTTTACCCGGCATGACAGGAGTAATAATGGCTATCGACGAAAACAAACAGAAAGCGTTGGCGGCAGCACTGGGCCAGATCGAAAAGCAATTCGGTAAAGGCTCCATCATGCGCCTGGGTGAAGACCGTACTATGGACGTAGAAACGATCTCCACGGGTTCGCTTTCACTGGACATCGCCCTCGGTGCGGGTGGCCTGCCAATGGGCCGTATCGTAGAGATCTACGGGCCGGAGTCCTCAGGTAAAACGACCCTGACACTGCAGGTTATTGCTGCTGCCCAGCGTCAGGGTAAAACCTGTGCCTTTATCGATGCAGAGCACGCGCTTGACCCTGTGTACGCGCGCAAGCTGGGCGTTGATATCGACAACCTGCTCTGCTCCCAGCCGGATACCGGTGAGCAGGCGCTTGAGATCTGTGACGCGCTGGCGCGCTCCGGTGCGGTTGACGTGCTGGTGGTTGACTCCGTTGCGGCACTGACGCCGAAAGCCGAGATCGAAGGCGAGATCGGTGACTCTCACATGGGCCTCGCGGCACGTATGATGAGCCAGGCGATGCGTAAGCTGGCGGGTAACCTGAAGCAGTCCAACACCCTGCTGATCTTCATCAACCAGATCCGTATGAAGATTGGTGTGATGTTCGGTAACCCGGAAACCACCACCGGCGGTAACGCGCTGAAATTCTACGCCTCCGTGCGTCTCGACATCCGCCGTATCGGCGCGGTGAAAGAGGGCGATAACGTGGTCGGTAGCGAAACCCGCGTGAAAGTGGTGAAAAACAAGATCGCTGCGCCGTTCAAACAGGCTGAGTTCCAGATCCTCTACGGCGAAGGTATCAACTTCTACGGCGAGCTGGTTGACCTGGGCGTGAAAGAGAAGCTGATCGAAAAAGCGGGCGCATGGTATAGCTACAACGGTGAGAAGATCGGTCAGGGTAAAGCGAATGCGACCACCTGGCTGAAAGAGAACCCGGCTACCGCGAAAGAGATCGAAACGAAGATCCGTGAAATTCTGCTCACGAACCCGGACACCAAACCGGACTTTACGGTTGACGACAACGACGTCAATGCAAAAGAGACCAACGAAGATTTTTAATAATCTGACGTAATAAACAAGGGCTGCCGATGCAGCCCTTTTTGCTATTTATCTATCCAGCAGGTGTGCCATGACAGATACCTCGCCCCGCCGCTCCGCCTATTCCCGCTTGCTCGATCGCGCCATGCGCATTCTCGGCATGCGCGACCACAGCGAACAGGAGTTCCGCCGCAAGCTGACCGCCCCGGTGATGACCAAAACCGGACCTGAGCCGGTAGATGCCACCGAAGACGATATCAATAACGTAGTGAACTGGTGCTATGAAAACCGCTATCTTGACGATGCCCGTTTTGCCCGCCAGTTTATCGCCAGCCGCAGCCGTAAAGGCTATGGTCCGGCACGTATCCGCCAGGAGCTGACCCAGAAGGGAATTGACCGGGAAACGGGAGAAGAGGCGATGCGCGAAAGCGACATCGACTGGATTGAGATTGCCCGCGAGCAGGCGCAGCGCAAATATGGCGATCCGCTGCCAGCGGTCTTTGCTGAGAAGGTGAAAGTACAGCGTTTTTTACTCTATCGGGGATTTCTGATGGAGGATATTAAAGAACTTTGGTGAAATTTTACGGCCTGGCTGCATACGGGATTTTACTTCGCAGTCAAGAAAACTTATCTTATTCCCACTTTTTCCAGTAGCTGGTCCTCGCCTGTAACAGGGAGAAACGCCAGCTGCGACATTTCGTTAGCTTGATTTCAGGATAATTATGAGCAAGAGCACCGCTGAGATCCGTCAGGCGTTTCTCGATTTTTTCCATAGTAAAGGTCATCAGGTTGTTGCAAGCAGCTCCCTGGTACCCAACAACGATCCAACTCTGCTGTTTACCAACGCCGGGATGAACCAGTTCAAGGATGTTTTCCTTGGTCTCGACAAGCGTAATTATTCCCGCGCAACCACCTCGCAGCGCTGCGTGCGTGCGGGCGGTAAACACAACGATCTGGAAAACGTCGGTTACACCGCGCGCCATCACACCTTCTTTGAAATGCTGGGTAACTTCAGCTTTGGCGACTATTTCAAACACGATGCTATCCAGTACGCATGGGAACTGCTGACCGGTGAAAACTGGTTCAACCTGCCGAAAGATCGCCTGTGGGTAACCGTCTACGAAACCGACGACGAAGCTTACGAAATCTGGGAAAAAGAGGTTGGCATCCCGCGCGAACGTATCATCCGCATTGGTGATAACAAAGGCGGTGCCTACGCTTCTGATAACTTCTGGCAGATGGGCGACACCGGTCCGTGCGGCCCCTGTACCGAGATCTTCTTCGACCACGGCGCGCATATCGCTGGCGGTCCTCCGGGTAGCCCGGACGAAGACGGCGATCGCTACATTGAGATCTGGAACATCGTCTTTATGCAGTTCAACCGCCAGGCCGATGGCACCATGGAGCCGCTGCCGAAGCCATCCGTGGACACCGGTATGGGTCTGGAGCGTATTGCGGCAGTGCTGCAGCACGTTAACTCGAACTATGAGATCGACCTGTTCCGCGATCTGATCGCTGCCGTCGCGAAAGTGACCGGCGCAACCGATCTGAGCAACAAATCCCTGCGCGTGATTGCCGACCACATCCGCTCCTGTGCGTTCCTGCTCGCCGATGGCGTGCTGCCGTCGAACGAGAGCCGTGGCTACGTGCTGCGTCGTATCATTCGTCGCGCGGTCCGTCATGGCAACATGCTCGGCGCGAAAGAGACCTTCTTCTACAAGCTGGTTGCCCCGCTGATCGACGTGATGGGTGCGGCAGGTGAAGAGCTGAAGAGCCAGCAGGCGCAGGTTGAGCAGACGCTGAAAACCGAAGAAGAGCAGTTTGCCCGCACGCTGGAGCGTGGCCTGGCGCTGCTCGACGAAGAGCTGGCGAAGCTGACCGGCGATACGCTGGACGGTGAAACCGTCTTTCGTCTGTATGACACCTACGGCTTCCCAATGGATCTCACCGCCGACGTCTGTCGCGAGCGCGATATTAAAGTCGACGAAGAGGGCTTTAAGGTCGCAATGGAAGCGCAGCGCAACCGCGCCCGTGAATCCAGCGGCTTTGGCGCAGACTACAACGCCATGATCCGCGTTGAGGGCGCCTCTGAATTTAAAGGTTACGACAGCCTGGAGCTGACCAGCAAGGTCACCGCGCTGTTTGTTGAGGGCCAGTCCGTCAACACGATTAGCGCAGGGCAGGAGGCGGTGGTTATTCTTGACGCAACGCCGTTCTACGCGGAATCCGGCGGCCAGGTGGGCGACAAGGGCGAGCTGAAAGGCAATGGCTTCACCTTTACCGTGACCGATACCCAGAAGTATGGCCAGGCGATTGGTCATCAGGGCAAGCTGGCATCCGGCTCGCTGAAAGTAGGCGACGGCGTTAAGGCTGAGGTGGATGAAGCCCGCCGCGAACGTATCCGTCTGAACCACTCAGCAACGCACCTGATGCACGCCGCGCTGCGCGACGTGCTGGGCACCCACGTGGCACAGAAAGGCTCGCTGGTGAACGACAAGGTGCTGCGCTTTGACTTCTCCCACTTTGAAGCCATGAAGCCTGCGGAGATCCGCGCAGTTGAAGATCTGGTTAACGCCCAGATTCGTCGCAACCTGCCGATCGAAACCCAGATTATGGATCTGGAAGACGCGCGAGCCAAAGGTGCGATGGCGCTGTTTGGCGAGAAGTATGACGAGCGCGTACGCGTCCTGAGCATGGGCGACTTCTCTACAGAGCTGTGCGGCGGCACCCACGCCTCCCGCACCGGTGATATCGGGCTGTTCCGCATCGTGTCGGAATCCGGCACGGCGGCAGGCGTTCGTCGTATTGAAGCCGTTACCGGTGAAAATGCGCTTGCCAGCCTCCATGCGCAGAGCGAGCAGCTGCAGGACATTGCTCAGCTGCTGAAGGGTGACAGTCAGAACCTGGGCGAGAAAGTGCGCTCCGTTCTCGATAAAACTCGCCAGCTGGAGAAAGAGCTGCAGCAGCTGAAAGCGCAGCAGGCAGCGCAGGAGAGCGCAAACCTCTCCGATAAGGCTGAAGAGATTAACGGCGTGAAGCTGCTGGTGAGCGAGCTGGCGGGCGTCGAGCCGAAGATGCTGCGTACTATGGTTGACGATCTGAAGAACCAGCTGGGTTCCGCGGTAATCGTTCTTGCCACGGTAGCAGAGGGTAAGGTTTCTCTGATTGCGGGGGTCTCGAAAGAGGTGACCGACCGCGTGAAGGCAGGGGAGCTGATTGGTATGGTTGCCCAGCAGGTGGGTGGTAAAGGCGGTGGCCGTCCAGATATGGCACAGGCTGGCGGTACCGACGCATCCGCGCTTCCTGCGGCGTTAGCCAGCGTTAAAGGCTGGGTAAGCGCAAAACTGTAATAACAAACAAAGCGAGTGCAAACGCCATAGCCTTTGGGCTATGGCGTACTTGCCACTACGCTGTTGATAACGATAAAGTCAGGTTGAAGTTGTGTATATCGGCTAAACTTACGTTTAACAGAATGTGATGCCGTGACTGCTTACACTTTACGTGTTTGTCATCGCTTACTTTTTGGCGTTATATGATGGATAATGCCGGGATACAAGAGACCCGACTCTTTTAATCTTTCAAGGAGCAAAGAATGCTGATTCTGACTCGTCGAGTTGGTGAAACCCTCATGATTGGGGACGAGGTCACCGTGACAGTTTTAGGGGTTAAGGGCAACCAGGTGCGAATTGGTGTGAACGCCCCTAAAGAAGTATCTGTTCATCGTGAAGAGATCTACCAGCGTATCCAGGCTGAAAAATCACAACAGTCCAGCTACTGATATCATCGCGTCTCGCTTTCTGGCGAGACGCAGCTCTTGCCAGCCCGCTTTTTTTCACGCTTTCCTCCTATTCTGCCCCTTTTGCATGACATTTTCATTTCCCGGCTCGCGTTCTGTATGCTGCGTTACGTCAAAGATTCTGCTGATAAAACACTCTTTTTGATCCTTTTCAGCGCAAATTGTTTGCGAAGTGTGCAAACGAATCAGGGCTGGGAAAAATTGTTTGACTTATAAGTCCCAGAAAGTAATATGTGCGCCAACGCAGCGACGAAGAGCGGAAACAAGTTCTTCAAAGCACTCGCAAGAGGCGTGTTGGTGAGGTGGCCGAGAGGCTGAAGGCGCTCCCCTGCTAAGGGAGTATGCGGTCAAAAGCTGCATCCGGGGTTCGAATCCCCGCCTCACCGCCATTTGCATCCATAGCTCAGCTGGATAGAGTACTCGGCTACGAACCGAGCGGTCGGAGGTTCGAATCCTCCTGGATGCACCATATTGTGCAGTGTTGCGGCACGTTGAGCGACATTGAAAAAGTTGTAAAGCAGTACCCTGATGCATCCATAGCTCAGCTGGATAGAGTACTCGGCTACGAACCGAGCGGTCGGAGGTTCGAATCCTCCTGGATGCACCATCTTCTTGAAACAAAGCACCACCCCAATGCATCCATAGCTCAGCTGGATAGAGTACTCGGCTACGAACCGAGCGGTCGGAGGTTCGAATCCTCCTGGATGCACCATTCTTCAAGTCAAAAGATATTTCTCAGCGTTAACCTCCGAAATACACTCTCTTTTTTATCTCTAATTTCAATCATCTGTTTTACACCCTAACTCTCTATCGCCATCAGCGACAAAACGCCCTGTTTACGTTAAAGTAATGTTCTGTTATCCGCAGTGTGAGAATGCGATGTACGAACGTTATGACGGTCTAATTTTCGATATGGATGGCACCATCCTTGATACCGAACCTACCCATCGTAAAGCCTGGCACGACGTGCTGGCGCACTACGGCATGCGCTTTGATGAGCAGGCTATTGTCGCGCTCAACGGCTCGCCGACCTGGCGTATTGCGCAAGCGGTCATTGAGTGGAACCGCGGCGATCTCGATCCTTACGCCCTGGCGCGTGAAAAAACCGAGGCGGTGAAGGCGATGCTGCTGGATACCGTAGAGCCGCTGCCGCTGATTGAGGTGGTGAAAGCGTGGCACGGTCGTCGTCCCATGGCGGTAGGCACCGGCAGCGAGCGCGCCATTGCCGAAGCGCTGCTGACTCACCTTAATCTGCGCCAGTACTTTACCGCGGTGGTTGCCGCTGATGACGTTGAGCACCACAAGCCTGCACCCGATACCTTCCTGCTCTGTGCCGAGCTGATGGGGGTCGACCCGACCAAATGCGTGGTGTTTGAAGACGCTGACTTTGGTCTGGAGGCGGCGCGTCGGGCAGGAATGGATGCCGTGGACGTGCGTACGCTGTGAGCGATGCGCTGTCACTCCTTTCCCTTTTTACCAGCAGCTTTCTCAGCGCCACGCTTCTGCCAGGCAGTTCAGAAGTGCTGCTGGTTGCCCTGTTAATCTCTGGCGTCAGCCAGCCCTGGCTCATTATCTTAATAGCAACAATGGGTAATAGCCTTGGAGGGGTGACTAACGTTATCCTTGGACGTTTCTTTCCGCTGCGTAAAACATCACGCTGGCAGGAAAAAGCCCAACACTATTTGAAACGTTATGGCGCAGCCACGCTATTATTGAGCTGGATGCCTGTTATCGGTGATCTGCTGTGCCTGCTTGCGGGATGGATGCGCATTGCGTGGGGGCCGGTTATCTTTTTTTTATGCCTTGGCAAGGGGCTACGCTATGCCGTTTTGGCGGCCCTGACCCTGCAAGGTATGACGTGGTGGCACTAATTGGTTGGTCATGCGCTTTTATCGTCAACCATTACAATTATGCTTATTAGAAATGATTTCGACAGGCGGGAGGTCAACTTGATCCCGGACGTATCACAGGCGCTGTCCTGGCTGGAAAAAAATCCTCATGTCCTGAAAGGGATTATGCGAGGGCTTGAGCGCGAAACGCTGCGCGTTAACGCTGATGGCACGCTTGCAACAACCGGACATCCGGAGCAGCTTGGTGCAGCGCTGACACATAAATGGATCACCACTGATTTCGCCGAAGCGCTACTGGAATTTATTACCCCAGTTGATGGCGATATCGATCATATGCTGACGGTGCTGCGCGACGTGCACCGCTACAGCGTGCGCAACCTGGGAGAGGAACGGCTGTGGCCGCTGAGTATGCCCTGCTACATCGAGAATGGGCAGGATATTGAGCTGGCGCAGTACGGCAAATCCAATATTGGTCGTCTCAAGACGCTTTACCGTGAGGGGTTGAAAAACCGCTACGGTGCGCTGATGCAGACCATCTCGGGCGTGCACTACAACTTCTCTTTGCCAATGGCCTTCTGGCAGGCAAAGTGCGGCAGTACGGATAAAGAGGCGGTCTCCGACGGCTATTTACGCCTGATCCGTAACTACTACCGCTTCGGCTGGGTGATCCCTTACCTTTTCGGCGCATCGCCGGCTATCTGCTCCTCGTTCCTGCAAGGCAAACCCACTACGCTGCCGTTTGAAAAAACGGAAGAGGGGATGTACTACCTGCCGTACGCCACCTCCCTGCGTCTGAGCGACCTCGGCTATACCAATAAATCGCAAAGCAATCTCGGTATTACGTTTAACGATTTAGAGGGTTATGTGGCAGCATTGAAACGGGCGATTAAAACGCCGTCTGCTGACTACGAGAAGATGGGGCTGACGAAGGACGGTAAGCATCTGCAGATCAATACCAATATTCTGCAGATCGAAAATGAGCTCTATGCGCCGGTTCGCCCGAAACGGGTGACCCGCAGCGGTGAAGCGCCGTCGGATGCGCTCCTGCGCGGCGGCATTGAGTACATTGAGGTTCGCTCCCTGGATATTAACCCCTTCTCGGCGGTGGGCGTGGACGAGCAGCAGGTGCGCTTCCTCGATCTGTTTATGGTCTGGTGCGTGCTGGCGGATGCGCCAGAGATGAGCAGCGATGAACTGCTCTGTACGCGGACCAACTGGAATCGGGTAATTCTGGAAGGGCGCAAGCCGGGCCTGACCCTGGGCATCGGCTGTGAAACCGCGCAGTTCCCGTTAAAAGACGTTGGCAAAGATCTGTTCCGCGACCTGAAGCGCGTTGCGCTGACGCTGGACAGCATTGACGGCGGCACCGCCTATGCTGAGGTGTGCGATCAGCTGGTGGCGAGCTTTGACGATCCAGAGCTGACCTTCTCGGCGCGTATTCTGCACTCGATGCTCGAAAGCGGTATTGGTGGTACCGGCAAGGCGCTGGCGGCACAGTATCGTGATATGCTGCGGGAAGAGCCGCTGGAGGTTCTGCTGGATGAGGACTTCACCAAAGAGCGCGATGCATCCTGGGCGCGTTTGCGGGAGATTGAGGCGGCGGACAGCGAGTCGTTTGAAGAACTGTTGGCAAAACACGCCTGACAGAAAAGAAAAAGGCCACATTGCTGTGGCCAAAATTTCATCTCTGAAAACAGGGATGATGATAACAAATGCGCGTCTTTCATATATTCAGACTGGCATGCGTTCAAAGAGTTCACTTATTTTTAAAAAAATCACTCCGGAGGTGAAAAAATGCCGTTGTTGGATAGCTTCACTGTCGACCACACCCGTATGGAAGCCCCTGCTGTTCGCGTTGCGAAAACCATGAACACGCCGCACGGCGATGCCATCACCGTCTTCGACCTGCGTTTCTGCATCCCGAATAAAGAAGTGATGCCGGAGAAGGGCATCCACACCCTGGAACACCTGTTCGCAGGCTTTATGCGCGACCACCTGAACGGCAACGGCGTTGAGATCATCGATATCTCGCCGATGGGCTGCCGGACCGGTTTCTACATGAGCCTGATTGGCACCCCTGACGAGCAGCGCGTTGCCGATGCCTGGAAAGCGGCGATGGCTGACGTGCTGAAGGTGAAAGAGCAGAACCAGATCCCTGAGCTGAACGTCTACCAGTGCGGCACCTATCAGATGCACTCTCTGGATGAGGCGCAGGAGATTGCGCGTCATATCCTGGAGCGCGACGTGCGCGTCAACAGCAATGACGAGCTGGCGCTGCCGAAAGATAAGCTGCAAGAGCTGCACATCTAGTCGTAGCAAACGCCCGGCAAACGCAGTGCCGCCGGGCGTTTCAGCATCCGTAGATCACTATGACTACCACCACAACCTTCTCTTTTACCCATCGCCCGCTGATCCCCTTCGCTCATGATTACGCCCATGGCGACAGTGAGCCGTGGCATCAACACGACTGCGCGCAGCTGCTGCATAGTCTGAGCGGCGTGGTCAGGGTTGAGACCGCTGCAGGCTGCTGGGTGGTACCGCCAGGGCGGGGCGTCTGGCTCCCTGCCGCGACGCAACACGCGTTACGTATTACCGGCAACGTTGCCGCCCGCACGCTCTTTATCGATCCGCTGGCACGCGCTGACCTGCCTGCCTCCTGCCAAATCGTGCAAATTTCCCCTCTGCTGCGCGAGCTGATTGTCTCATCGTTCGATCTGGCCGAACGCTACACGCCGGGTAGCCGCGATGAGCGGATCTATGAGCTGATCCTCGATGAGATCCGCGTAATGCAGGCGCTGCCTTTCCATCTTCCTGAACCGCACAGCAATCTCCTGCGCACGCTGTGTCAGCAGATCGGCGAAGAGCCTGCCCGAGAGTGGACCACAGCTCTGGCGGCTAGCGTGACGAACATGAGTGAGCGCACGCTCAACCGCCATTTTCAGCAGCAGACGGGATTAAGCTTTGGAGAGTGGGTGCGTCGGGCTCGCCTGATGGCGGCCCTTATGCGCCTGGCGCAGGGGCAGTCGGTGCTGCGTGTGGCGCTGGATACCGGCTACGGCAGCCATAGCGCCTTTACCGCCATGTTCCGCCGGGTGATGGGCGTTTCACCCAGCGACTACTTTCGCTAGCCCAGCGTATTCAACAGCGCCTGGAGCGACGCGCGAGCAACGTCATTATCGATGCCTACGCCCCAGCGGCTGCTGCCATCCTGAAACAGACAGTGAATATAGGCGACCGAGCGGCTGTCGCTGCGCTCGCCCAGGGTGTGCTCATGGTAATCTTTTATCACAAACGGCTGCGCTACCCATGCCGATAACCCGCTGGCTGCGGCAGAGAGCAGCCCATTGCCGCACCCTTCAAGCTGTCGCGTTTCACCGTCGTGTGAGACGGCGGCGGTTAACCGTAACAGCCCATCCTGCTGGCTTTCACTGCTGTAGCTGAGCAGACGGAAGCGCGGGGCTGGCACCAGCCCATAGCGACTGCGAAAAAGCTGCCAGAGTGCATTTTGCGTCATCTCTTTACCGCCTTCGTCGGCTTCCCGCTGCACGTGCTGGCTGAAGTCCTGCTGCAGGGCGCGGGGAAGCGTCAGGCCGTGATTCTGTTCAATGAGCCATGCGCTGCCGCTCTTGCCCGACTGGCTATTAACGCGGATCACGGCCTCATAGGTGCAGCCGATATCCTGCGGATCGATAGGCAGATAGGGCATCTCCCAGCGTTCGCCCGGCCTGCGCGCATCGAATCCTTTCTTGATTGCATCCTGGTGTGAACCGGAGAAGGCGGTGTAGGCCAGCCGCCCGGCCCAGGGGTGACGCGGGTGCACCGGCAGCTGATTACAGCTTTCAACCACCTCCACCACGCGCGTCATATCGCTGAAATCCAGCCCCGGCGAGATGCCCTGGCTGTAGAGATTCATTGCCAGCGTCACCAGACAGACGTTGCCGGTACGCTCGCCGTTGCCAAACAGACAGCCCTCAACGCGATCTGCCCCCGCCATGACCGCCAGCTCGGCGCTCGCCACGCCCGTGCCGCGATCGTTATGCGGATGAACGCTGATACAGACCGCCTCACGCTGGCTGAAACGGCGGCAGAACCACTCAATTTGATCGGCATAGACGTTAGGCGTATTTACCTCTACGGTGGCGGGCAGGTTGACGATCATTGGCCGCTCGGCACAGGGCTGCCAGATAGCCGCCACCGCTTCGCAAATCTCCAGGGCAAATTCAGGCTCGGTAAAGCAGAAGGTTTCCGGCGAGTACTCGTACTGCCAGCGCGTTTGCGGGTTCTCTTCGCACAGCTGACGAATCTGTCGCGTGCTGCGGGTGGCCAGTTCAATCACCTGCGCCTTCTCCATACCGAACACCAGACGGCGAAACAGCGGCGCAGTGGCATTGTAGAGATGCACCGTCGCGCGGCTGGCTCCGCGCAACGCGTCGAAGGTGCGCGCAATTAAATCCTCGCGCGCCTGGGTTAACACCTGGATCGTCACGTCGTCGGGAATACGACGGTCTTCTATCAGCTGGCGTACAAAATTGAAATCGGTCTGCGAAGCCGAAGGGAAGGCAACTTCAATCTCCTTAAAGCCGCAGTCAAGCAGCAGGTTCCAGAGCTGCATTTTACGCGTCACGTCCATTGGCTCGGCCAGAGCCTGGTTACCGTCACGCAGATCGGTAGAGAGCCAACGCGGTGCGTGAGCGATCTGCTTTTCCGGCCACGTGCGATCGGGCAGGGAGAGAGGGGGATAGGGCTGGTATTTCTGGGCGGGATTTTTCAGCATGGTGTGCTCCTGTTGTCTTTTCACTATCGTGAAGCGATTTCAGGAGCACGGCTTTATCAGGACGGACAATCCCTGTCGCAGTCCGGTCAATTTACTCAGCGATCAGTGCGCGCCGCCGCCGCTGCCTGCGCCAAACGGCGGTTTCGCAAACCACACCAGCCCCAGCATGATCACAAATATCCCTGCGGAGATCCAAAATATCTCGTTTGCCGAGATAATCAGACCCTGATTGGTAATCTGCTGGGCTATCCAGCCGGATGCCTGCTGCTGTGACATCCCCATTCCCTGCAGCTGGTCATACATAAGCTGGGCGTTAGGGTTGTAGGGGGTCACCGACTCCGTGAGCTGGGCGTGATGGATCGACTCCCGGTTGGTCCACAGCGTGGTAGTAATGGACGTGCCGATGGAGCCTGCCAGCGTACGCGAAAAGTTCGACAGGCTGGAGGCGGCCGCAAGACGCTCGGGCGGTAGTCCAGAGAGGATGATGGTCGTCAGCGGCATAAAGAAGCAGGCGACGGCAAACCCCTGGATAAACTGCGGCAGCGCCGAAGCAGCAAAGTCCATGCCCGGCTCGAACGTGTAGGCACGCCAGTAGAAGCAGACCGCATACATGATAAAGCTGAAGGTGACCAGCCGACGCATATCCAGCTTATGGGCAAAGCGGCCGATAATCGGCGACAGGATCACCGGGATGATCCCCACCGGCGCAGAGGCCAGCCCCGCCCAGGTGGCCGTGTAGCCGTAAACCTCCTGCAATAGCTGCGGCAGCAGTACAATCGCGCCAAAGTAGAGCATGTAGGCCATGCTGATACAGAGGCAGCCGATGGTGAAGTTGCGCGACTTAAACAGCGAGAGATCGACAATGGGGTGGTCGTCGGTCAGCTCCCAGACGATCAGGAAGCTGAGCGCCACCACCGCCACAATGGTTAGGATAATGATCTCCCTGGAGTTGAACCAGTCCAGCTCTTTACCCTGGTCGAGCATCACCTGCAGGCAGCCCACGCCGATCACCAGCAGCGCCAGGCCAACGGCATCAATGCGCCGCTGCTCGGTGCGGGTTTCCCGACCGCGTAGGCTCTGCATCGCCATCACTACTACCACGATACCGATGGGCACGTTGATAAAGAAGATCCAGCCCCAGTGATAGTTATCGCTGATGTAACCGCCCAGAATCGGGCCGCAGATCGGGGCGACGATCACCGTCATGGACCACAGCGACAGGGCGATAGAGCGCTTCGCCGGTGGATAGTTGCTAAGCAGCAGGCTCTGTGAGAGCGGGATCAGCGGCCCGGCAACGATCCCCTGCAGGACGCGGAAGAAGATCAGCATGTTGAGGCTGGTGGACATCCCGCACGCCCAGGAGGCGATGGCAAAGGCGATAGTCGACCACAAAAACAGCTTTACCTCACCGACGCGCTTCGCCAGCCAGCCGGTGATCGGGATAGAGATGGCGTTTGCCACCCCAAAAGAGGTGATCACCCACGTCCCCTGGCTCAGTGACGCGCCAAGGTTACCGGCAATAGTGGGGATCGCCACGTTGGCGATGGTGGAGTCCAGCACCTGCATAAAGGTCGCCAGCGACAGCGCAATGGTCATGATGACCAGCTGCGCCCCCTCCAGCGGTTTTCTCGGTTGCGTAGCGCTCATCAGGATTAGCCCGCGTTGGCCTGCACGATATCGTTAATCAGGATATTAACCGGTTCGAGGCCGATCTCCCGCGCGTTACTCTCATAGGCTGGTGTGGTGCGTGCCTGGCTGGCCAACATCTGGCCGTCGCTGTTGCTGGTGTCTACCGTGACCAGCGTCGACAGGCCAATACGCAGCGGATGCTGTGAAAGCTGGTTGGCATCCAGCTCAATACGCACCGGCAGACGCTGAACCACTTTGATCCAGTTCCCGGTAGCGTTTTGTGCCGGAAGCAGCGAGAAGGCGCTGCCAGTACCCATATCGAGACCCACCACCTTACCGGTGTAAGTCACGTCGTCGCCGTAGATATCGCTCACCACGGTTGCCGTCTGGCCGATACGCATGTGCGCCAGCTGGGTCTCTTTAAAGTTAGCATCCACCCACAGGCCGGAGGCGGGCACCACGGCCATCAGCGGGGTGGTGACGCCGATCTGCGCCCCAGGCTGAACCGCACGGCGTGATACATAGCCGGTCATTGGGCTGACGATCTTAGTACGCTGCAGGGCGAGCCAGGCGTTGCGTACTTCGGCAGCGGCCTGCTTCACCGCAGGCTGATCTTCCAGGCGGGTGCCCAGAATCATCGCCTGGTTAGCGTTATATTGCTGAACCGCCACGTCGAGCTGGGCCTGGGCGCTGGTGACGGCGTCGCGGGCGTGCTGCAGCTCTTCACGGCCAATCAGGTTTGCGGTACCCAGCGGTACGCGGCGGTTAAGATCGCTCTGCGCCTGGGCGAGGGCGGTCTTTTTCACCTCAATATTGGCCTGATACTGCTTGCTGTTGATCATCATCTGGCGGGTCTGGCGCACGCTCGATGCGAGCTCGGTCTGCGCTTTCTCGAACGCCTGCTGAGCGTCAGTGGGATCCAGCGTGACCAGCACGTCACCCTTTTTCACAAAGTCGGTGTTGTCGACCCAAACTTTCGTCACGCTGCCGGACACCTGCGCCATGATCTGAACCTGGTTCCCTGCCACGTAAGCGTCGTCAGTCTCTTCATGATGACGCAAAACTAAAAACCAATAGATCCCATATGCCACGGCAATAACGATAAAGAGCAAGGTCAGAATAAGCAGGATGCGCGTACGCTTACCTTTCTTATTGTTGACCGGTTGCTGCGGGGTCTGACTCTCCGCATTTGCGCTCATGTTTGTTCTCCACGATCTTATTATTTCACATCGGCTGAGCCGACCTGTTCACCAAAAGGCCAGCACGCTGTGCTGGCCTGGCAATTTCTTATGTAATCAGGATTGTCGTGCGGATCGACGCGTTAGCGCAGCGCCTCAAGGATGACGTCTTGTTCATCCATCTCATCCAGGCGGGTAAGCAGCTTACGGGTGATCTGCTCAAGCTGCTCTTTCTCTTCAACGGTAAGCGAAGACCAGAGCTGATGCAGGCAGTTATGCTGCGGAGGCAGTACCTGACGTAAAAATTCATGACCTTTATCGGTCAGCTGCAGATGCAGGCAGCGGCGATCGTTATCGCTCTCGCGACGTTCGATCCAGCCGCGCTTTTCCAGTTCATCGGCGATACGGGTCGCGTTAGTACGGGACGAACCCAGCGCACAGCTCAGCTCAGAGGGTTGAATGCTGTGGTTTTCCTGAGACTCCAGCGTAATTAACGCCATAAATAACGTCTCGTTAATCCCTTGAGCTTTCAGCATCTTATTGCGGTTATCCAGCAGCTTCCCCTGCATGTGCATGCACAGACGGGTGAGGAGGATCTCGTTAAACGGGAAATCCTCGTAGCGACTGGCGCGAAATTTTAGCATTTGTTCAATGGGCGTAAACGAACTATCCATTTTGGGCATGACCTCATTAGTTACAGCCGATATAGTAACGATAGTGACAAATAAAGTAAATGTATTAGTTGAGGATATACATTCAGGAACTGAAACCGTCACCAGGCGG
Source organism: Enterobacter sp. C2 (assembly GCF_019880405.1). NCBI lineage: Bacteria > Pseudomonadati > Pseudomonadota > Gammaproteobacteria > Enterobacterales > Enterobacteriaceae > Enterobacter > Enterobacter sp. C2. Next base: position 3,262,382 of record NZ_CP082269.1, on the reverse strand, counting down.
GGCATACCTTACCACCCCCGCCGTTATCGATGCTAACTAAAGGTCAATGAACGGTTACTCCGTAGCCGATTGGCGGTGATAGCCGCGCCACCAGACCAGCAGGTTGATCAGCGCCACGGCGCTGCCCGCCAGGCAGACGCCGCGCCAGCCGTCGTGCTGCCAGGCGCTGGCGGAGATCAGCGACCCGGCCGCGCCACCGATAAAGTAGCTGGTCATGTAGCCTGCGGTGAGGCGGTTACGCGCCTCCGGCTTAACGCGGTAGATCACCGTCTGGTTGGTGATATGTACCCCCTGCACCGTGAGATCCAGCACGACAATACCGACAATTAACGCCAGCGCCGAGGCGTGGCCGAACCAGATAGCAATCCACGACAGCAGGAGTAGCAGCAGACCCCAGGTGGTGGTCAGGTGCGACTTGCCACGATCGGCAAGGCTTCCCGCTGGACGCGCACCGAGCGCACCTGCGGCCCCTGCCAGGCCAAACAGGCCGATGACCCCTTCGGAGTAGTTAAAGGGCGGAGCGGCCAGCAGGAAGGCCATGGAGGTCCAGAGAATGCTGAAGTTGGCAAAAGTAAAGCAGCCCAGCACGGCGCGGGTACGCAGCAGCCTGTCATGGGTAAAGAGGGAGAAGACCGAGCCGAGCAGCTGGAAGTAGTTGAGGTGGTTGTCCTGCTTGACCTTGGGCAGGCCGCGCCAGAGGGCAAATGCCATCACCACCATCAGAACGGTAGCCACCCAGTAGACCGTACGCCAGCCGCCGAGGTTCGCCAGCAGCCCGGCCACGGTGCGCGCCAGCAGGATCCCCAGCAGCAGGCCGCTCATGATCGTCCCGACGACCTTGCCGCGCTTCGCTGGTGTAGCGAGGGTCGCCGCCAGCGGGACAAGGATCTGCGCGACCACGGAAAAGAGGCCGGTGAGGGCGGTACCGAGGATCATCATGCCCAGCGACTGGCTGGTGGCGGTGATTAACATCCCGCCCGCCGCGAGTAGGGTCATCACCACGATCATCGACCGGCGCTCGAACATATCTCCCAGCGGCACCAGCAGCAGCAGGCCAGCCGCATAGCCGAGCTGTGCGGCGGTGACGATAAACCCGGCCTGGCTGGAGGAGAGTGAAAAGGCGCGCGCGATGGTATCGAGCAGGGGCTGGGCATAGTAGTTGCTGGCCACGGTCAGGCCGGTAGCCACGGACATAAGCACAATCAGCGCGGGGCTGAGCGGATGGGAGGATTTGATCATAAGTAGGCGATATTCAGATAAATGATTATTTATCATAACGAATTCGCGGATAGCTGGGGAGAGATCGTGTGTCGGTTCGTGCTGTGGAAAAAAAGCTCCCCCACCCGCAGGTGAGGGAGAGAAAGCTTACTGCTGAGCGGCCAGCGCCTCTTTGATCCAGCCGTCAAACTGCTGCTGGTGGGCTTTGATCCAGCCGTCGACGTGGCCCTGGATATCCGCTTCCGAGGCTTTGCCCGCGTGCATCATGGCATTCTGGGCGTTGATGTCCGCCAGCGGCAGCTTCATCACGGAGAACAGCTTCGCCGCCGCCGGGTTTTTCTCTGCCCAGGCTTTGTTAGCAACGATATGCATGGTGTTTACCGGGAAGCCGTAGTTCATGCCGTTCGGCAGCTTGGTGTCGATATCCTTCTGCTCGCCCGGCAGGGAGGAGAAGGGTACTTGTAACCAGACGACGTCGCGGCCTGGCTTCATCACGTCACTCACCCAGTATGGGGTCCAGGTGTAATAGATGATCGGCTTACCCTCTTTAAAGCGGGCAATGGTGTCGGCCATCATTGCGGAGTAGTTACCGTGGCTGACCTCAACGGTTTTCTCCAGGTCGAAGGCTTTGTTCTGGTGGTTAATCACCGCTTCGCAGCCCCAGCCCGGCGAACAGCCCATCATGTCGGCCTTACCATCACCGTTGGTATCGAACAACTTGGCGATCTTTGGATCCTTCAGCTGTTCGATATTGGTGATGTGATACTTCTCGGCGGTTTTCTTATCAATCAGGTAGCCCTGCGCCGCGCCGGAAACAAAGGTGCCTTCGCGGTAGAACTTCTTATCGCCACCGGCGGCGGCGTACATGTCGTCATGCAGCGGCTGCCAGTTGACGGCGGTAAAGGTGGCATCACCGGAGGCAATGGAGGTGTAGCCGACGTTGTAGTCCACTTCGCTGGTCTTGTTCACGGTGTAGCCGAGCTTCTCAAGGGCGCGGCTGACCAGCAGCGTCTGGAAGGACTCTTCAGAGATGGTGCTCTGGATTGGCTGGACGGTCATGCCTTTGCCCGGCAGATCCGCCGCGAAGGTGCTGGTTGAGACAAGGGTGGCAAACGCTGTGGCAAAAAGTACGCTATGTCGCATCGTTGTTCCTTAATTATGGGAAGGGAGGGATAGGCCCGGCAAGCGCAGCGCCGCCGGGCAAAAAGTCAGTTACTTAATGAAAGGACGCGTCACTAACCCAATGGGACCCGAGGTATACCAGCGGCGGTTGCCCCGGCTGCGAGAGTCGCGGCCCACGGCCTGGGTCAGGCGGTCAAGGATGATCGCCAGGATCACGATCCCGACGCCGCCCACGGTGGCAAGGCCCATATCGAGGCGGCCGATACCGCGCAGCACCATCTGACCGAGGCCGCCCACGGCGATCATCGAGGCGATCACCACCATCGAGAGGGCGAGCATCAGCGTCTGGTTCACACCGGCCATGATGGTCGGCATCGCCAGCGGCAGCTGCACTTTAAACAGCATCTGGCGCGGGCTGGCCCCGAACGAGCGTGAGGCTTCGATCAGATCTTCCGGCACCTGGTTAATACCGAGGATCGTCAGACGCACGATCGGTGGCAGGGCGAAGATAATGGTTACCACCACGCCCGGCACGTTGCCGATCCCGAACAGCATGACGATCGGCACCAGGTAGACAAAGGCCGGCGTCGTCTGCATCGCATCCAGCAGCGGACGAATAATTTTCGCCGCCCGTGGACTGCGTGCCAGCCAGATCCCCATCGGCAGGCCAATCAACACGCAGAAGAGCAGGGCGGTCAGCACCAGCGCCAGGGTGATCATCGCCTGCGACCAGGCACCGATCGCGCCGATCAGGATCAGCGACACCAGGGTAGCAATGCCCATGCCCGCGCCGGCAAACTGCCAGGCGATCAGGGCGAAGACCACGATGGCAACCGGGGCAGGCATACCCAGCAGCAGCTGTTGGAAGCCGTTGAGAATATAGTCCACCGGTACGCGGATGCCCTGGAACACCGGACGGAAGTGGGTGACTACCCAGTCGATGCCGGTAGTGACCCAGCTGTCCAGCGGGATCAGCGTCTTGTGGAACGGATCCATAATATTAAAGTGTTCCGGCGCAGGCGGGGCGCTGGTCAGCCAGTCTGCGCTGCCGCCGTCGGTCGGTGCCGCAGCCGGAGCGCCCCAGGCGTCGGCGGACTGTGTTGCCGTAGATTGTGTAGCAGCGGATTGCGTTGCGGCGTCTGCCGCCTCGGTGGTTCCCCACGGATTAGATTGATCAGCCATTGTTTGCCCCCTCGCGATCTAAAGCCTGCAGCAGCATCCGTTTTGAGATGATGCCGACGTACTGTTGCTCTTCACCCACCACCGGCACGGCACAGGGTGCCTGGCCTACGTGGGAGAGCAGTTCGCTAAGCGGCGTCTCTGCGTCGACCGGAGCCGGAGAGTCAATGAGCGCCGCGTCGATACCCTGCTGCTGGCTCAGTGCCGCCTTCAGGGAGTCGATGGAGACCGTGCCGACAAACTTGTTGCCGCGCTCGATGACGTAGCCATATTCGCGATCCTCGTCCTCCAGCAGCTTCAGCGCCGAGCGCGGGCCGAAGCCGGGGGCTTTACGCAGCAGGCCAACCGGGCTACGACGGGCAATATCCTTGGCGCTAAACACCTGGCTGATGTCCACGCCGCGGAAGAAGGTGCGCACGTAGTCGTTGGCCGGGTTATTTAAGATCTCATCCGGCGTGCCGACCTGTACCACTTCGCCGCCCTGCATAATGGCGATGCGATCGCCGATACGCATGGCTTCGTCGAGATCGTGGGAGATAAAGACAATGGTGCGCTGCTGTTTAGACTGGAGCTTCACCAGCTCATCCTGCATCTCGGTACGGATCAGCGGATCGAGGGCCGAGAACGCTTCGTCCATCAGCAGAATATCGGGGTTGATTGCCAGAGCGCGGGCAAGGCCAACGCGCTGGCGCATGCCGCCGGAGAGTTCATCCGGGTAAGCGTGGGCGTAGTTCTCCAGCCCCACCTGACGCAGCGCATCCAGCGCTTTGGTCTGGCGTTCGCCAGCAGGCACTCCCGCTAATTCCATACCAAACGCCGTATTGTCCAGTACGGTCATGTGTGGCATTAGCGCGAATGACTGGAAAACCATAGCAATCTTTTTCCTGCGCACCTCACGGAGTTCGGCGTCTGATATTTTGGCGATATCTACGCCGTCAATCAGCACCTGGCCGCGGGTGGGTTCAATCAGGCGATTGAGAAGGCGAACCATGGTCGATTTCCCCGAACCGGAGAGCCCCATGATGACGAAGATCTCGCCTTCTTCAATGGCCAGACTGGCGTTGATAACGCCAAGGGATAGCCCTGTTTTTTCCAGAATCTGTGCTTTCGAAAGTCCCTTGTCGATATATTTGAACGCCCGCTGCGGGTTGTCGCCAAATATCTTATAGAGATTTTTTACTTCGAGTTTAATTGCCATGCAATAAAAAGGTTCCCGTATTTATTTATATCAATAACAATCCTGATGGAAATAATGAGCGGGCTATACCCTAGCACAGTGAGAATCTGAGACAACCCTCAATTGCACCCTGGCATGGAAATTGCCGAACCGCGAACGGCGCGACTTCCCATGAGATAAGGGCTCGCGGGCAATATTCAACGAGGGAATTTTTTTCCTTTTTTGCGGCACAGGCTCACATAAATTGCCACTGTTAGCGGAAATAACGGCGAGGATTGTACCGCAGGTCGCATTGAAATATATTTGTAATATGAATAATGTTCAGGGAAATAATCGGGCAGATCACCATAAAATAGTGCCTGCCAGAAATATAATTAAAAGTCCCAGTCTGCGTCTTCGGTTTCCACCGCTTTGCCCATCACGTAGGAGGAGCCGGAGCCGGAGAAAAAGTCATGGTTTTCGTCGGCGTTGGGCGACAGCGCGGCCAGGATGGCCGGGTTCACGTCAGCCATCTCCGGCGGGAACAGCGCTTCATAGCCAAGGTTCATCAGCGCCTTGTTGGCGTTGTAGCAGAGAAAGGCTTTTACCTCCTCTTCCCAGCCGGTTCCCGCGTAGAGCGCCTCGGTGTAGGCCAGCTCATTGTCGTAAAGCTCCATCAGCAGATCGAGGGCGAAATTTTTCAACGCCTCCCGTTCGCCAGCATCTACTTTTTCCAGCCCGCGCTGGTACTTATAGCCAATGTAGTAGCCGTGCACGGCCTCATCGCGAATGATCAGCCGGATAAGATCGGCGGTGTTGGTCAGCTTGCCGCGGCTGGACCAGTACATCGGCAGCCAGAAGCCAGAGTAGAAGAGGAACGACTCCAGAAAGACGCTGGCGATCTTCTTCTTCAGCGGCGCATCGGCGGCGTAGTGCGCGAGAATAATCTGCGCCTTACGCTGGAGCGGAGCGTTCTCCTCGCTCCACGCGTAGGCGGCGTCTACGTCGCTGGTCTGACAGAGGGTGGAGAATATCGAGCTGTAGGAGCGGGCGTGCACCGCCTCCATAAAGCTGATGTTGGACATCACCGCCTCTTCATGGGAGGTAATAGCGTCCGCCATCAGCGCCGGTGCGCCGACGCCGTTCTGAATGGTGTCCAGCAGCGTCAGGCCGGTGAAGACGCGGATTGTCAGCTGCTGCTCGGCGTGGCTTAGCGTTTGCCACGCGGGAAAATCGTTCGACAGCGGCACCTTCTCCGGTAGCCAGAAGTTGCTGGTCAGCCGGTTCCAGACCTCCAGATCCTTATCATCCTGAATAATGTTCCAGTTAACGGCGCTAACCCGTGATAAACGGCTCATCCTCTTCTCCTTACAGCGCGCATGACACGCAGCCTTCAATTTCGGTGCCTTCCAGCGCCAGCTGGCGCAGGCGAATGTAGTACAGCGTTTTGATGCCCCGCTTCCAGGCGTAGATCTGCGCCCGGTTAATGTCGCGGGTAGTGGCGGTATCCGGGAAGAAGAGGGTTAAAGAGAGCCCCTGATCCACATGGCGCGTGGCCGCCGCATAGGTGTCGATGATCTTCTCGGGGCCAATCTCATAGGCATCCTGATAGAGATGAAGGTTATCGTTAGTCATAAAGGGGGCAGGGTAGTAGACGCGCCCGGTTTTTCCCTCTTTGCGGATCTCAATCTTCGATACGATGGGATGGATGCTGGAGGTGGCATGGTTGATGTAGGAGATGGAGCCGGTAGGCGGCACGGCCTGCAAATTCTGGTTGTAGATGCCGTAGCGCATCACGTCGTCGCGCAGCTGGCACCACATCTCCCGCGTTGGCAGTACGATGCCCGCCCGAGCAAACAGCGCCCGCACGGCCTCTGTTTTCGGCTGCCAGCTCTCCTCAATATAGTGCGTAAAGTAGTCGCCGCTGGCGTAGCGCGACTGCTCAAATCCGGCAAAGCGCTGGCCTCGTTCGCGGGCCAGCATCATGGAGGTGTTCAGCGCATGCCAGGTTACGGTATAGAAGTAGAGATTGGTAAAGTCGATCCCCTCTTCGCTGCCGTAGGCTATGCCCTCCCGGGCCAGGTAGCCGTGCAGGTTCATCTGCCCGAGGCCAATGGCGTGCGACGCGGCGTTGCCTGCTTCAATCGAAGGTACGGAGCGAATATGGCTCATGTCCGACACCGCCGTCAGTCCGCGGATGGCGGTCTCTACGCTGCGGCCAAAATCGGGCGAGTCCATGGTATGGGCGATGTTCAGCGAGCCAAGGTTGCAGGAGATGTCGTGTCCGGTTTGGGCGTAGTCGAGGTTCTCGTCATACGTCGAGGCGCTGTTGACCTGCAAAATCTCCGAGCAGAGGTTGCTCATGTTGATTCGCCCGGCAATCGGGTTTGCGCGGTTGACCGTATCCTCGAACATAATATACGGGTAGCCCGACTCGAACTGGATCTCTGCCAGCCGCTGGAAGAAATCACGGGCGTTAATGGTGGTTTTGCGAATGCGATCGTCGGCGACCAGCGTGTCATAGTGCTCGCTGATAGCGATATCGCCAAAGGGTTTGCCGTAGATGCGCTCTACGTCGTAGGGGGAGAAGAGCGCCATCGGGGCGTTCTCCTTCGCCAGTCGGAAGGTGACATCCGGGATTACGACGCCCAGCGACAGGGTTTTAATGCGGATCTTCTCATCGGCGTTCTCGCGCTTGGTATCAAGAAAGCGCAGGATATCCGGGTGGTGCGCGTGCAGATAGACGGCCCCGGCCCCCTGGCGCGCGCCCAGCTGATTGGCGTAGGAGAAGGCATCCTCCAGCATCTTCATTACCGGGATGACGCCTGAGGACTGGTTTTCAATCCGCTTGATCGGCGCGCCCGCCTCTCGCAGGTTCGACAGCAGGAAGGCGACGCCGCCGCCGCGCTTGGAGAGCTGGAGCGCCGAGTTCACCGCCCGGCCAATCGACTCCATATTGTCTTCAATGCGCAGCAGGAAGCAGGAGACCAGCTCCCCACGCTGCTGCTTACCCGCATTTAAAAAGGTCGGGGTTGCAGGCTGGAAACGGCCAGAGAGCATCTCTTCGCTAAGCTGGCGCGCCAGCGCCTCGTCACCCTGGGCCAGGGTTAATGCAACCATCACCACCCGATCCTCGAAGTGCTCCAGGTAGCGCTTGCCGTCGAAGGTTTTTAGCGTGTAGCTGGTGTAGAACTTCCATGCACCCAGAAAAGTGTGGAAACGAAATCCGCTGCGGTGGGCGGTGGCAAAGAGATCAACCACGAATTCCTGACCATAGCGCGCCAGCACGCTGCCGTCGTAGTAGCCCTCGTTCACCAGATAGTCCAGCCGCGCCTGCTGGCTGGCAAAGGCCACGGTATTCGGCAGGACATGCGCGGTGTGAAACGCCTCCACCGCCTGACGATCTTTATCCAACTGAATGTGGCCCGATGAATCATAGAGATTCAGCATGGCATTCAGTGCATGGTAGTCCGGCGCGGTCTGCATCACGCGTTCTGCGGTTGTCGTTGCCAAAATTCGCTCACTCCTTTTCGCACGTTGTCGAGATCCTGCTGCGTGCCCATCAGTTCAAAACGGTAGAGATAAGGGACGCTGCACTTTTGAGAAATCACATCCCCGGCGCGGCCATAGGCATCACCGAAGTTACGGTTGCCAGCGGCAATAACGCCACGGATCAGCGCCCGGTTTTGTGGATCGTTCAGAAAGCGGATCACCTGGCGTGGCACCGCCCCTGCCGTACCGCCTCCGCCGTAGCTGGGAACGATCAGAATGTAGGGAACGTCCACCTGAATACGCTCGCGCTCGTTAAGCGGAATGCGCACCGCCGACAGCCCGAGACGCTCAATAAAGCGCTGCGTATTTTCCGAGCTGCTGGAGAAGTAGACGAGGGTGCTCATGCGCTGGCGACGCGGGAGGCGGGCAGCAGGCGGTTAATCATATCTGGACGAAAGCCCGACCAGCTAGTGTCGCCCGCAATCACCACCGGCAGCTGGCGGAAACCCTGCTCCCGCAGCGTATCGGCAGCTTCCGGAACGAGATCGATATTCACCATCTCAAACTCAACGCCCCGGCTCTCCATAGCCCGTTTTGTGGCGTGGCACTGAACACAGTCGTTTCGAGTGTAAATAGTAATGATCATGATTCGTATTCCCATCTATAATAGCAGTTCGGCGCGAAAGGTCGCCCCGGGAGATGTTGTTCTTGCTTACAGGAATACTAGATGTAGTTATAAAAATTATCAACCACGCTATATATAGGTTTTAGAGCAGATTTTTGCCCCGTCGACGCATACGACGGGGGCGGGGAGGTTTTGGCTGAAATTACAGGCGCATGGCAACGGCGAGGCGGTTAAATGCATTCATCAAGCTGATAGCGCAGGTCAAATCGCTCACCTGCTCAGCGCTAAAATGGGCCAACAGCGGCTGATAAACGCTCTCTTCCGCGTGGCTGTCGGCAATATGGGTCACCGACTCGGCCCATGCGAGCGCCGCCTGCTCTTTGTCACTGAAGTGGTGGCTGATCCGCCACCCTGCCAGCGCATCGAGTTTTGCCTGCTCAACACCCGCTTTACGCAGCGCCCGGCTGTGCTTGTCGAGACAAAATGCACAGCCGTTGATCTGTGAAATACGCAGGTAGATAAGCTCAATAAACGTGTTATCAAGTGAGCATTGCTCCAGCGCCTGGCTGGCCTGAATCAGGCCGTTATAGATGGCTGGGCTAAGTTCATAGAAAGGCTGGCGTAGTAGCTGGGTCATCACTCTTCTCCTCGTTAAGATGGCGAAAATGTAGCACTATGATGGTCTGCTCTGGAGAGCCATATTTTGATTAAAAAGGCAGACCATAATGGACGCACGCTATCAGCAAATTGCCCGGCAGCTTAAGGCCGCTATTACTTCAGGAGAGCTCAAAACCGGGAGTCGCCTGCCGTCGAGCCGGACATGGGCCCAGGAGAATGGCATTTCACGTACAACGGTTGAGCAGGCTTACGGCGAGCTGGTCGCGCAGGGATGGCTGGAGCGGCGTGGGCAGGCGGGCACTTTCGTGAGTCAGACTTCACCTTCGGCGTTAGCAGAGACACCCGCCGTACAGCACGGCGACGAGCATGAGCCGAAGCCGTTTCAGATGGGCCTGCCTGCGCTGGATCTCTTTCCGCGTGCGCTGTGGGCGCGGCTGACCGGCAGACGTCTGCGTACCCAGTCGCGCTTCGATCTCACGCTTGGGGATCCGGCGGGCGAGGCTATGCTGCGCCAGGCCATCGCCGACTACCTGCGCTTCTCCCGCAGCATTGAGTGCCAGCCGGAGCAGATATTTATTACCTCGGGCTATGCGCAGTCGATGAGCCTGATCCTGCAAACGCTGGCCCGCCCGGGGGATGGCATGTGGGTGGAAGATCCCGGGTTCCCGTTGATCTCTTCTGCCATTGAGGGGGAAGGGGTCCAGCGTCTCCCGGTGCCCGTGGACCAGAACGGAATGGATATCGAAGCGGCGATAGCGCGCTGGCCCCAGGCGCGTTTTGCGTTGCTCACCCCGGCCCATCAAAGCCCGTTGGGCGTTGCGCTGTCGCTGCCCCGGCGCAGGCAGGTGCTGGCATGGGCGGCCCAGCAGGCCGCGTGGATTATTGAGGATGACTACGACAGCGAGTTTCGCTATCACGGCAGGCCGCTGCCGCCGTTAAAGAGCCTCGATGCCCCGCAGCGGGTGATCTATACCGGCACCTTTAGCAAATCCCTGTTTCCAGCCATACGCACGGCCTGGATCGTCGTGCCAGCCGCGGAAGCAGCGGCGTTTCGCCAGCGGATCACCAGCACTCCGTGCAGCGTCCCTACGCTGTGGCAGTGCGCGCTGGCGGATTTTATTCAGCAGGGACATTTTTGGCGTCATTTAAAAAAGATGCGGCTGCACTATGCTCAACGGCGCGCCTGGCTGGAAGCGGCGCTCATCCACTACGGGTTTAACGTAGTGCCTCAGCAAGGTGGTATTCAGCTGGTGGCCGAGATCGACGGGGATGACAGAGCCATTGTGGCGCGGGCGCAGCAGAGGGGGCTGGCAGTACAGGCGTTAAGCGACTGGCACAGCGCGCAGCCGGGACGTCGCGGGATTTTAATGAGCTTCACGAATATTACGTCCGCCGAAATGGCGATGCAGTGGGTAGGGCGGCTTTATGAGAACGAAAAGAAACCCCGTGAGGGTTAGCTCACGGGGTTGGGTATTAACGACGGAGGCTTAGCAGCGCACCGAGGAAGATCCCGGCGGCAGCGGCAGCACCTACGCTGCACCATGGCCTGTCTTTAACAAAGCTATCCGCACAGCCAGCAACGTCGGTCGCTGCTTGCGTAACGCGGTTACGGCCATGCAGCTTGGCTCGGGTCTGTTTCAGCAGCGCCTGTGCTTTACGACGGGCACCGTCTGCATCATCTTTTGCATCGCTTCCCCAGGACTTCAATACCGCCTCCAGAGAGTCCGCTAGCTGGCTGACATCATTGTTAATATCGTCTACGCCTGCATCTACGTCGCTACGGTTTGGTCTTCTAAGCATATGATCCTCCCTTGATTTCGATGTATTAATCAGTGTAGCGCAAAATTTTAACCTCTGACGCCAATCACGACTTGATGGGGCGTTTATGGACTTTTCCGAAAGCGCTGCTAATGCTCAATACTGTAAGGTGGCGCTGCTGTAGATGATGATGAGGATAAAATATGTACTTACGACCCGATGAGGTTGCACGCGTTCTTGAGAAGGCGGGATTTACCATGGACATCGCGACGCCAAAGGCCTATGGCTATCGTCGTGGAGATAACTATGTGTATGTGAATCGTGAAGCGCGGATGGGCCGCACGGCGCTGATTATTCATCCTACGCTGAAAGAGCGCAGCCAGACGCTGGCTGAACCGGCTTCCGATATCAAGACCAGCGATCACTATCAGCACTTTCCGCTCTACTTAGGCGGCGATGCGCAGGAGCACTATGGCATTCCGCACGGTTTTAGTTCACGTATGGCGCTGGAGCGTTATCTGACTGGACTCTTTGGCGAGTCGGCCTGACTCGCCACGCCATCAGGCTTTGGCCTGATGATAGCTGCTTACGCGGAACAGGCGACGGCAGTAATCGAGGAAGTAGCCATAGGCTGCGCCCATCACCATTGAAACCACGATATTTGAACTGACGGCAGCAGCAATCTGATGCCAGTCAGCACCCACCACTAGCAGGATCGTCACGTAGACCGGCGACTGAAAAGTCACATACGCCAGCACGTCCGCCATGTTTTTAACTCCACCAGCAGGGGAGAGGCGTCGGGCGAAGCGCATAAACGCATCGCGGTAGAGGCCATACGGCCATGCAATGAGGATGTTTACCGGGATCGCTACCAGCCGCGAGGAGAGAGACTGCTCGAACGTCATTCCCGAGAGGAAAATCTCAATCAGCATGTTCACGACAGAACAGTAGACGACCATCGCAAACGTGTCTGCCATGGCATGACGCAGGCGAGACTGGGGAGCGAACATGCTGATGCTCCTGCATAAAAGCAACGAAAGGGAAAGGTTTGACAGCGTTTTGCGGTGCTGCTTTGATTGCGCATAGATTATATCTCTGCCTGTCAACGTACAACTAGCGTAAAATTTTTATTTATCACGCTTTTGTCGATAACATTCTCTGCGGCAGGTTGTTTTTCGTCCGCTGCGTTATTTTTGGTGGGGTAGTTAGGTAATGTTTTACTAATCAACACGTTATTAAAAAGAGGGAACGGCGAGGGGAAGCGGTACGGTGAGCGGGTGCCCACCGTAGAAGCTGTGTCTTTTAGCAGACGCCGAAATTGCCTTCTTCTTTGTACAAAGTGACATCAGCAGCCTTAATGGTTACCTTTTCACCCTGCTCGTTACTGGCGGGTACGGCCACAATCTGGTCATCATTTACTTCCACAACTTTAAGCTTCTGGCCGCCGATGCGGGGCTGCACATAATCACCAACTGAAAACATAGCGTCTCTCCTCTCTTTTGATGCATTCACTATAGGTCAGGCCAGCGGCCTGAGAAAATAAATAAGATCGATTATAACTATCGTTCAACACCTTAAGACAGATTAAGCCAAAGTTTAAGGGTAAGTAAAAGAGGGTAAAAGCACAGGGCGAAAGTGGCAGAGTCACTTAAAATAGCTAAGCTTAAAGAGAAAATGTCTTTTTATACAGCCACCTGGATAAATTTTACACGGGAGTAATTATGGGTTTCTGGCGAATTGTACTGACGATTATTCTGCCCCCGCTGGGCGTGCTGCTTGGCAAGGGCTTTGGTATGGCGTTCATTCTGAACATCATCCTGACACTTCTGGGGTATATCCCGGGTCTGATCCACGCTTTCTGGGTACAGTCGCGTTCATAATGCCGTTTTCGGGCAGGAGACCTGCCCGTAACCATCATGCCGCTAGCGTTTTTTAACCGCTTCGAGGATCCAGGGTTCCAGCAGCTTCGCCACGGCAGCGAAAACCGGAACCACGACGGAGTTACCGAACTGGCGGTAAGCCTGGGTATCGGACACCGGTATACGAAACGGTGGCTGCCCAGGCTTTTCAAACCCCATCAAACGAGCGCACTCTCTCGGCGTTAAGCGTCGGGGCCGCCGCAGCTGGTTATCAGCGTTGCCGAAGTCAGCTTCGCCGAGCGCGCGATCCCATCCCCTGTCGATTAAAATCTCTGAACCATCCTTGTAGTAGCGGGCCGACAGAGTGCGCGCCACGCTCTCTGCACGGGTCGGATCCACCAGACCGAAGCCAAAGCCATTACCCTTTGCCTGATGTTTTTTAGCGTAGTGCCAAAGATAGTGCCACAGCTTTTCTGACAGGATGTATTTGCTGTCCGCATCCGGCTGCAGGAGTTCGCCAAAGGCAGGACGGCGTTCAGGGTAGAAGCGAGCTATGTCGCGCAGGGTAAAACCATTATGAATGCCCAGATCGCGCCTGAACCCCACCAGCACAATGCGCTCCCGGTGCTGGGGCAGGAAGTGGCGGCCATCGATAACCTTGGGATCGTCTTTACCCACTGCGGCCGCATCGGCAACTTCGTAGCCCAGCTCATCCAGCGTCGCCATGATGACGGCGAAGGTTTTACCTTTATCGTGGCTCTTTAGGTTCTTAACATTTTCCAGCACGAAGATAGCTGGCTTTTTCGCTTTGATAATTCGCGCGACGTCGAAAAAGAGGGTGCCCTGTGCTTCACACTCAAAGCCGTGTGCCCGGCCCAGGGCGTTCTTCTTGCTGACGCCTGCCAGACTGAACGGCTGGCAGGGGAAACCGGCAAGCAGCACGTCGTGATCGGGGATTTCAGCGTCAATGTGCGCATAGGCCTCGGTTTCCGACACCTCTTTATCCGCGCTAAGCGTAACTTCGCGGATATCCTGGTTAAAGCGATGGGATGCTTCGTCATTGAACCAGTTAGCCTGGTAGGTACGAACCGCATTTTTGTTCCACTCGCTGGTGAAAACACACTGTCCACCGATGGCTTCAAAGCCGTGGCGTATGCCACCAATGCCGGCAAAAAGATCGATAAAGCGAAAGGCATAGTGGGGATGATGTGCCGGAGGAGAGGGAAGCATCTTTTGCAGCAGCTCTGCTTCTAATGCCGTCAGGGTTTTCGGTGCGCTTTTCCCGTTTACCCAGCGGTTAAGCGTCTCCCGGCTCCACTCGCTCTTACCCAGCTTACGCAGCTGCTCCGCCACATATTTTTGACCATAGATGGCCAGCACCTGGTCCAGCAGCTTCCTGTCCTGAGCCTGTTGCTGCTCCTCTTGCATACGCGCACGTTCAAGTAAATCCTGCGCTATCACATCAAATTCCGCCATGATCTCTCCTTGGGGTTAATGCGTGAAAATATATCACTCATTTGACCCAGCAGAACGAAGATTTTTTGTTAAATAGTGCCGGAGATTTAACAAGAGCGCCGTCGGCATGCAGCGCCTGCGTTGTCTTGTTCGACGTGCAATAATAAGCGGCTCTAAAGCCAGGGCCGTTAACGGTATAAGCAGGTTTACTAAGAGCAGAGCTTTTGATAAAAGAGGCATTTTTTTCTCTATTAATACAACAGGCCTGACTAAAACATCTTTTTTTGGACTGTGGTTTTTGTTTAAAGATGGCATAACACCATTGTTGATTTTAATAATATTAATGGCGCAAATAATTGATGGTGTAATCTATTGCACAAATTTATAGTTTGAAATTTTCAAAATCTGTCAGGTAAGTTTCTCTTTATACTAACAAGTCTTCCGCGCTCCATCTCGATAAAATCTCCCGCTTTAAGCTCGGCAAGGATTTTCAGAATAATACTGCGCGATAGCCTGGAAAATGTCTGGATATATTTCACTACGGTATAGCGGCTTTTAAGAGAGCAGGTGGTTTCACTCTCCATATAGATGAGGTAGCTTCTGATAATATCGTAAGCCGAATGCAGTCCACACGCAGCAGTACGTACAGCTAAGGCATTGACTATGGTTAGCATGATATTCATGACGTCTGGCCAGAGCTGGTTCTCCTCGATTACCTTAATAAATTTATCAACTGTCACCGAATAAACCATGCTCGGCGCGATAGCTTCATATTGGGCAATAGCCCCCGAAGGCGCAAGCTGTCCGAGGCCCAGAATCGACGGGCCGGTGGCGATAGCTAAATTTTGCTTTTTTTCTCCTTCGCCCAATGCACAAATCATGGCCCCGCTGAGCAAAAATACAATCTTCCTTGGTTGGGTTCCATTTCGTGCGGCGATTGGCAATGTCTGGCCTGTTTCGATAAGACAGGGTTGGTTAACAGGAAAATGAGATAAAATATTTTCAATAGAAGCCAGCGGTTTTTCTACTGCTTTCAGATCCATTGTTGTCTACCGTGCTATAAGAAAAATATGAAGAGTGGAATAGTACAATCTGGCGGTGTGGAATGAAACGATCAGGCGTGGCCAAAAATCATAAGCATGGCATTAATAATATTTTTATAATGGCTTAATACTCTGGTGCAGCCTCTGCTGCCAATACTGAAGCTGCGTCAACGATAATGAGGAGACCTGCCCCAGAGGCATACGGTTTTCCAGGGCGATTTCCCGTGCGCGCTGCAGCGGCTCAGCGCTGAACTGCCGCACATTTTGCCGCACTCTCTCCTGTATCTGATTCAACTCGCTGGCGTCGAGAGTCGCTAACGTATGCTGCATGGAGAGTAAAAATTGATGGATAAACTGTTGCAGCTGTTCAACAGTAAACGCCAGGGACTGGAGCGCGAACAGCAGGCCTTCAGCCTCGCCGCTGCGGTAAAGCGCACACTGCACTACGTAGCCGACGTTGCGCTCCACGCGTAACCGCTGGAAGTAGCGCGGCGCGTAAAGCTGAGCCAGCACGCGCAGCGCCCAGCGTCCCTCAGCTTCGTTATCTGCAAGAGGATAAAATTGCAGCAGCGCATGTTCGCTGCCGCTCTCCGCCAGCATGACAGGATGATGCTGACGCGGAGAGGGCATTAACCGTTCAGCGGTGACGGAACAGGGAAAATCGCTGAGCAGATGCGCCACCCGCTGCTGCAACGCTTCATCGCCGCCGACCAGCGTAGCGTGCCAGTTGGGCATTGGCTCGGGCGAGGCATTTAACGCCACGGGCAGCTGAGCTAACAGGCGGCGGATGGCGATATCGTGTTGCTCTGCCAGCCGGGCGCGATGCTGGTTTCTCGCTGCTTCACTGCGCATTGCCGGTGTCAGCCCCGCCAGCGCACGGTTTACGAGACTCAGGCCTTGGCAGATCAGCGCCTCGCTGCCCGTCAGCTGCAGCAGCCACACGCCCTGATGACGTTCCACGCTGACATGTCCATCCCGGTGGGCCAGTTCAGCGGCGACGGCACGCAGCGCCACCTGCATGCATCCGGCATGCTCATCGGTAAGCGCTGCGGGCCATGCGGGATAGAGCAACAGCACCGGCTGTGCGTCTCCGGGAAGAAGATGCCGAAGCGGTGCCCGATCCGCAGGCAGTTCTGGCGTTGGCGGTGCCGCCGAAGAGGAGAAAAAGTGGAACGCTTCGGCGACAGGAGTGACGGTGGCGTTGGTAAAAGGGCCAAGCACCAGCGGCAGTCCCTGGCGTTCATGTTTTTCGCCGCCGCCCTCAGGCCGCACGGCCAGACGACGGCGGGGGGCGGCAATCAGTGCAGCGATATGCTGACGCCAGCCGTCATGCTGTTCTGCGGGCGGCAGACCAAATGCTTTGGCCCGCAGCTGATCGAGCGGAGTCCTCTGTTGGATGTCGCGGTTCGCCAACAGGCGATAATGCTCAAGCTGGGCAGGGGTCAGGTCACGCAGAGATCTCAGCCACGCAAGCAGGGCGCTTTCAATATCAGCGGCTTCGTGAGCCGACCCGCTATTGACGGTAAAGATAAAGCTCAGCAGCGCGCTGTTTTCACTACAGCGTAAATAATCGAGTCGAACGGCGTCGCAGCATGCCTGAGCCCGCAGCCGGGCCAGCAGCCCGCCGGGGGCCTCATCCAGCAGCAGGCGCTCCAGTCGCCGCAGCCAGCTGCGTGACCGGGAGGGCTGAAGGGCAAACACCAACCGCAGCTGGGGCACACCGGGGAGATAAAGGGTGTAATCCTCCCCGGCAGCCAGCGGCGGCGCTGCTACCTGCGGGAGTGCATTGCCACCGATAAAACGGTTGCCGTAGCGTTTCGCCAGCGTATGCAGCGCCTCCAGCGGCTGGGGACCATGCAGCCAGAGCGTCATGGCCGGGGCTCGGAAATAGCGGCGATGAAACTGCCGCAGGGCGCGTTGCAGGGCAGAAATGTTATCGCCAAAGGCCGCGCGGCTGCCGATATGAAAGCGGTGCAGGGCATCAATGCCGCTGAACATGTGCCGCTGTGCGGCTTCGCAGCAGGTTTCCGCATCGGCACGGAGCAGATGATACTCTGCGTCGATCACCTCAATCTCTTGCTTCACCGCCCCGGCGGTGAGCCGTGGCGCGGCGAGCATATCGCTCAGTCGGGCCAGTCCATCCGGCAGGTGCTCGCTGCCGGCTTCAAAAAAGAGAGCCGTTTGCGTGGCCTGCGTCGTGGCGTTCACCCTGCCACCTACCGACTGCGCCCAGGCAATCAGGCTATCCTCTGCGGCAAAGTCAGCGCTGCCACGAAACAGCATATGCTCCAGCAGATGTGCGAGGCCAGGCCAGGCGGTCGGCTCCTGGAAAGATCCTGCGTCGACCCGCACCAGAGCAGCGGCGCAGGTCGCCGCGGGGTCGCTGACGGCGTGAATGCGTAGGCCGTTATCAAGCAGCCAGCAGGCGTTGGCGATCTCCACGTTTAGCTTTTGAAAATCAGCCGGGAGTTGGCCTGATTGCGGAAACGCAGCTGATCGATGCCGAGCTGCGTGCGGTTTGCCGCTTCTCGCGCCGCCAAAATGGTGCCGTGATGGGGCGACTTAGCGCACACCGGGTCAGCATTATCAGCGTCGCCGGTGAGCATGAAGGCCTGGCAGCGGCAGCCGCCGAAGTCTTTCTCTTTCTCCGGGCAGGATCGGCACGGCTCCGGCATCCACGCATTGCCGCGATAACGGTTAAAGCCGAAGGAGTGATACCAGATATGCTGGAGATCGTGTTCCAGCACCGACGGAAACTTCACCGGCAGCTGACGGGCACTGTGGCAGGGCAGGGCCATCCCCTCCGGCGTCACGCTCATGAAAATGGCTCCCCAGCCGCCCATGCAGCCTTTTGGCCGCTCCTCATAGTAGTCCGGCGTGACAAACAGCAGATTAGCCAGCTTGCCGTCGACGGCCATGCGTTCGCGGTAGCGCTGGACCACGCTCTCTGCTTTGGCGATCTGTTCGCGGGTGGGAAGCAGGCCTTCGCGATTCAGGTGCGCCCAGCCGTAAAACTGGCAGGTTGCCAGCTCTACGTCATCGGCGTCCAGCTGGATCGCCAGCTCGATGATACGGTCGATCTGATCGATATTATGGCGATGCAGCACGAAGTTGAGCACCATCGGATAGCCGAGCGCCTTAACCGCTTTGGCCATTGTCAGCTTCTGCTGAAATGCCTTGGCGGAGCCAGCCAGAGCCGCGTTTAACGTCTCGTCGCTGGCTTGAAAGCTGATCTGAATATGGTCCAGCCCGGCGTCGGCGAAGGTCTGCAGCTTCTTCTCGGTCAGGCCGATGCCGGAGGTGATCAGGTTGGTGTAAAAGCCGAGATCGTGCGCGGCGGCGATCAGCTCGGGGAGATCTTTACGCACCAGCGGCTCGCCGCCGGAGAAGCCCAACTGCACGCTGCCCATCGCTCGCGCCTGGCGAAATACCTCGATCCACTGCTCGGTACTCAGCTCTTTTTCCTGTGCGGCGAAATCGAGTGGGTTGGAGCAGTAGGGACACTGCAGCGGGCAGCGGTAGGTCAGCTCCGCCAGCAGCCAGAGCGGCGGGTTCACCGTGGGCGCGTGGTCAGTCATGGAAGATCACCCATTTTTGTTCATAGGCGCGCTGGAAAAACTCCATTACGTCGTCCGCCAGCCCTCCGGCATCGGGGAAACGCGCGTTTAACTGCGCGATAATGCCCTCTAGCGTCGTGTGGCCATCGACCAGCTGTAAAATGGCGGCCGCGCTGTCGTTTAGTTTGGCCATGCCCTCCGGGTAGAGGATCACATGGCTGTTTTGAACCTGCTCCCATTGCAGACGGTAGCCGCGACGGAAGACGGGAGTTTGTTCAGGGGTTAATGTCATTATACCAGCCTCTGGTTGTGCCATACCCGCTCGGCGGTCACGCTGTGGTAAGGGGGACGGTTCAGGGTATAGGCCATGCTCATGGCGTCCAGCATGCTCCACAGAATATCCAGCTTGAACTGGAGGATTTCCAGCATCCGCTGCTGCTTCTCAACGGTATCGCAGTACTCTAGCGCCAGCGCCAGACCATGCTCAACGTCGCGATTGGCCTGGCCAAGGCGGCTGCGGAAGTAGTCATAACCCGCTGCGTCGATCCACGGGTAGTGCTGCGGCCAGCTGTCGAGGCGCGACTGATGGATCTGCGGTGCGAAGAGTTCAGTCAAGGAGCTACAGGCGGCTTCCTGCCAGCAGGCGCGGCGCGCGAAGTTCACATAGGCATCCACCGCGAAGCGCACGCCAGGAAGCACTCGCTCTTCAGAGAGCAGACTCTCGCGCTGCAGGCCAACGGCCTCACCGAGGCGCAGCCACGCTTCAATCCCCCCCTCGCTACCGCCGTAGCCGTCGTGATCCAGAATACGCTGCACCCACTTGCGGCGGGTTTCCGGCTGCGGACAGTTAGCCATGATGGCTGCATCCTTGATGGGAATGCTGGTCTGGTAATAGAACCGGTTGGCGACCCAGCCCTGGATCTGCTCGCGGGTGGCTTCACCGTTATGCATTGCGATGTGGTACGGATGGTGAATGTGGTAGTAAGCACCTTTCGCGCGCAGCGCCGCCTCAAATGCTTCAGAAGAGAGAAGTTGTGGTTGTGTCATGGTCGTTTCCTACAACTCGATGTTCATGCCATCCCAGCTCACTTCGATGCCAGCGGCGTTCAGGCTCCGCCGCTCCGCAGAGTCCTCGTTGAGGATCGGGTTGGTATTGTTAATATGAATGAGGATCTTACGCCTGGCGGGCAGGGTGCTGAGCAGCGCCGCCAGCCCGTTCTCTTCCGCCAGCGCCAGGTGCCCCATGTCTTTACCGGTATTGCGGCCTACGCCAGTATTGGCCAGCTCATTATCACGCCATAGCGTGCCGTCGATCAGCAGACAATCTGCCCGGCGCAGCCAGGGCATTAGCGCCTCGTCCGGTTCACCCAGGCCTGGGGCATATAGCAGCCCAACCCCGCGTGCGGTATCCTCGATAAATAGCGCCACGTTATGGCCCGGCAACGGGCGATCCCGGTATGGCGAGTAGGGCGGTGCGTTGCTCAGCAGCGGGATGGCGGTGAAGCGCACATGGGGGCATACCGCCGTTTGAAACGGCTCGCCGGGCGTCACCGGATGGTGGATTAGCCCGCCGTTCCAGTGGGAGAGCATAGGAAACACGGGAAAACCGGTGCTGAGATCGTTATGCACTTCCGGGGTGCACCAAACGTGATGAGGGCACCCCTCACGTAAATTGAGTAATCCCGCACTGTGATCGATCTGGCTGTCCGTCAGAATGATTGCGCCGATACCGGTACCGCGCAGTACGTCAGGGTTATTCAATTCGGGTGAGGCCAGCAGCTGATGGCAAATGTCCGGCGAGACATTGCACAAGACCCAGTTTTTACCGTCGTCGCTGACGGCGATGGATGACTGGGTGCGACGCGTGGCGTTGATGCTGTAGTCGCGAACGCCACGGCAGTTTTCACAGTTGCAATTCCACTGGGGAAAACCGCCGCCCGCTGCCGAGCCGAGAACTTTTATCTGCATGTCAAAACCAGAAGAAAGAGAAAGAGATGCCCGCACGAAAGGCGGGCAGACGGGCGATTAACGGTTGGAAATGTACAGCGTCACTTCCAGGCCCAGGCGCAGATCAACAAACTCAGGTTTAATCCAGGTAGTCATAGCGGTGCTCCTTTACATGCATCGTATAGTGTCAGGCCTGATGATAAGCATTCGCATCAGGCCGGTGAATGTTAACGAAATGTGATTTGGTTCACAACTTTAAAAAGGTAACAGGTTATTTGCCCCAGGTGGCAGAGAGCACGTTCAGCCAGTTACGCCAGGCCAGTTTCTCGAGCAGTCGATCGTTGAATCCTGCCTTCGACAGCGCCTGCATCAGGCGGGGCAGACCTTCGACATCTTCCAACTGGTGCGGAACGTTAACCCCGTCAAAATCAGAACCAAATCCCACACGATCCTCACCAAGTTTAGCGATCAAATAAGTAACATGTTTAACAATTTCCGTTATTCCGGTTGTCGCACTGTCGCGTTTTCCATCTGCCCGCAGGAAAGCGGTACCGAAATTGACGCCGACCAGCCCGCCGCTCTGGGCAATTGCCTCCAGTTGGGCGTCGGTGAGGTTGCGCGGCTGCGGGCAAAGCGCGTGGGCATTGGAGTGGGTCGCAACCAGCGGGGCGTGGCTCAGCTCAGCGGTTTGCCAGAAGGCTTTTTCATTCATATGCGACAGATCGATCAGGAGGCGCTGCCGGTTGCAGACGCGGATTAACGCTTCACCCGCAGGTGTCAGGCCGGGGCCAGTATCGGGCGAGCCGGGGAACGGCCCGCTAACGCCTTCGCCAAAAGCATTCGGCAGGTTCCAGAAGGGTCCAATGCTGCGCACGCCCAGCTGATAAAAGGCCTCCAGTTGCGATAGCCCGGCATCCATCATGCTGGCACCTTCGATATGCAGTACCACAGCGATCTGCCGATTAAGGCGGCACTGCTCAATCTCCTCGACCGTACGACAGATGCGCAGCTGCCCCTGAGAGGCCTGCTCGAGCTGGTGCATAATAGCGATCTGCCGCTCGGCGATGGCTAATGGGTCGAAGGCTGCAAGCGCTTCGGCGGGCGTCTGCTTACGCATCTGCGCGATATAGCTAACGGGCGGTATAAACACCGCAAAGAGTCCGCCGCAGAAGCCGCCGCGCTGCATACGCGGGAAGTCGAGATGACCCGACGGGATCCCGGAGTAGAAGGCCGTGACCGGATCGTTGTCGTGCTGTAGCCACAGGTTCAGCAGCAGATCGTTGTGGCCGTCAAACACTGGCCAGAGAGGGGCGAAAGGCATGGGCATTTTACTGAGTGTTTTCATTGATGATTACAATAACTGCATTGATTATTTTTTGATGTTTTTAATTTTAAACGTTACACCAAAGCTTATCCCAATCACTTCGCTTATGACCTTATCAGGAGCACTTATCCAGCTCAGCGGAGAGTCTGCTAAGTTCGTCACTAATGTATTTGCATCGCTGCTTTAGCAGTAAGCGGGCTGGAACAATGCGTTCGAGAATTGTTGGCTTTTTGACTACATATTCTGTCACAAGCCGTTTAGTGTCCTCCTCTGACCAACCGTTCATCACTGGCGTTGGGTTGTGAAGAAGATTTGCCTGTAGGGCAGGGGCAACTTCCTCATCCAGAATCGTGAGGATCTCTTTTTGGCTTAACCTGAGCTCCTTTAACCTTTGTGCCATCCATCGGTAGCCATAGCCCTGGAGTTCGTGACCGGCAAAAAGCTCGGATAATGTGTGCCAGTCAGGAATGCGGTTCGCCAGTACAGTTCTAGTAAAGTTTCATATCCGTTTTGACAGCGGCATCAGCGCGCTTTTCCAGGGGAGGGAGTGGCCGAAATTGTCATGTATTTTTTCAGCCCAGCCTCTCGTTTTACTCCCTTGGGATCTGACCCAAAAGGAAGCCTAAAGTGAGGTGAATCGGCGGTTTTAATTGTCCAGAGAGAATCATCAATAAATCTGAAATTGATGCTATTCGCTGTAAAAGATAAGTCCTCAAAACCACCCGTGGAGTACTCATTGCCCAGACGGATAATCTCTTTTACACCGTCTTGAAGATCGATGAGGGCAACAGTCAGAAATTCCTCGAAAATTACGTCATCCGTAAGAAAAAGGATGTAACGTTGTTCGCTAACCTTAACCGCTGCTTCCAAAATCTGACCCGGTACAATTATCCCCGTGTTAACACCGTTCAGTACAATACCAGACTGAGCCTGGGATAAATCGGTAGCTTCGCGAACTTTCATAAGAGATATTGAATTAACCTGATGCATAATTAATCCCACAAACGACCCATTTCCCACGCGGCGAGAGCACCGCCGACGAATCCACCAATAAGTACGCACACAGGTGCGCCAGGCCCACATATTAATCCAGCCATTGCGCTACTCGCGGCAGCTCCGGCAATACCTGCACCAGTAATAGCTATCTGCCTGCCCGTTTCAGAAACCTTATCGTCGGCGGTATAAATTTCGTAAATGGAAATTGCAATCGAAAGAACAACAAGCCCCCTTCCAATACGCGAGAGTTGAATCATTTTCATATTAACCTGCGGATTAGACTTGCCAGCAGATTCAACAATGCTTGCATATATTTGATTTTTTTGTACTTCAGAAAGGCTGTTAAAGTTCGCTTGTGGCCCAAACAAGGATTTCGCTTTTTTAGCAACCAATTCATTAAGCGTCTTACCCTCGGACTTTAACCGCTCAGCCATTGCCTTTCCGAGTGGAGTGCTTCGCGCTCTCACCATATCCATTATCAAATTGCGGGTTATTTGGGCCTCTTGTGCCGCTTTTTCCCATGAGATTACACCGGCATTAGCCTTTGCTCGTAGATCGGAGGCCATCTCTTTTATGCGTTTTGAGTACTCAAGTCGTAAGCGGGGATCTACTGATAATCTTGCCGCTGCTGCTGCAACATCACCTTGCAGGGCATTAATGGCTTGTTCAAACTTATCGCGACCACGGGTATCTAAAGCGCTGAGTAAGGTCGTATCCATGCTTTTGTCATTCCTGTAACTGTGCTTAAAAAAGCGTTGTAAAAATATCTAGCACATTATCAGTAAAAAGTCTTTCTCATATCTTTAAAATTATTAATTTTTAATGGGTTATATGGTTATTGAACATTGTAGGGTAAACAATTTATCCTTCGCAATGTTTGTTCCAGGCCTGATTGAAGCAGCTGCTTTCGGACAACGACAGGGACAGAAAGTCCATCAGGCTTACGCTGTGCAGGCTTTCTATAGGTGACTATGTCATTATTAGCATCACGCTTAAGACTTTTTAAGGGTATTTATCCACCTCAGCAAAGAGCCTGTTTACCTCGTTAAGGATGTATTTCCGCCGCTGTTTCAGCAGCAAACTTGCAGGAATGAAGCGCTCAATCATAGTTGGCTTCTTATTTACGTACTCAGTAACAAGCTGTTCAACATCCTCTTTTGACCAACCTTCCATTATCGGCGTGGGATTGTAAAGGAGGTTAGCCTGTAGCGCAGGTGCAACTTCTTGATCCAGGATAGCGAAGATCTCTTCCCGATTTAGCCCGGAATGCTTGAGTACCTGCGCTATCCATCTGTAGTCATAGTCCTGGAGGTCGCGCCCGGTAAAAAGCTCGGATAACGCGTGCCATACTGGGATGCGGATAGCTAACTCTGCCTCGTTAAAGCGCATCAGTTTCTCCTCTGTACTTTTTGCTCAAGATTTATCTTATTGTCGATGAACGCAAGCTGCTAATATAAGTTATAGCCTTTTTAAGTAAAATGCCTTCGCATGGCACGAATGATTTTATTAATTGTAGCTATAACTATCAGAGCAACAATCCCGTTGACGATCAGCAGCGTTATCAGTAAAGCTAAATCATGATCGCTACCCGTGCATTGAATGGATGATGCTCGGCAGGCTCGGTCAATAAAATTAATAACACTATCGGACACAGTTAATAAGACTCTGCTTTTTATTAAGCAGGCAGTGAGGGTAATAAAAAGAAGAGGATAAATAATTTTATTACCTAACATAACATGGCCCCTCAACCGAACCTTTCACCGTTACTGACCCATATGACAGCAGGTTAGTGTTATTAATCCTAAACTTCTGTACTCTAAGTAAAGAGTTCCGAAAAAAAATAAACTCCGAGCTACGAAAGAATGTGATACAACCCCATGATGTACCAGAACCGTCAGGCCGTAAAGGATGGATCCTAAAATGTGAGCGTCTTACACCGCTGATAAAGGTTTGATCATCAATGCTGCCATCGGCCCGATACAAAGCAAACCATGTGCTATGTTCGTTTCCGGTTGCAAAATCTTCTGCCCAAGTAAAAGCCCGTGATTTTCAAGGCCCTCTTGGGCGATCTACTACCCAGTACTTCCCGTTAGGTATCGCTGAATGGTCGATAAAAGAGCATTCAGGGGCGATTGGTGAATGGCATATCACCGCTGAAAACTTCAAATTTACCAATGCCAGGGCATTGTAAGTACACTTTTTTCCTATCGGCTGAAATTTGGTCAAAGTCGAGTAAGCAATCAATCATTTTATTTCCAAATGTTGTCAATTAACACCAAAAAAGGGTATCACCATTTGATTTATGATTGAACAAAATAGTTGAGGGTAAAATCCGAATAATACATTTTTGTGATTTATTAATTATTGAAATTAATAAATGATAATTATGTTTTTATTACGATCTGCGCCAATTTATTAAGTTCACGAAGCGGGAAAGTAATGTGGCTGCCGGGCGATATATCCGTTCGCATGAGGAGGTGCAACGCCTCAGTATCCGTAACCGACTGCATGATTTTATGCAGCAGAACGGCACGGAACTGGCCGCCATACTGGCACCAGAACTGATGGGGATTAAGAACCAGCCCGCGATGTTAAAAAGCCGTGCGCTCGACCGTTCGGTGGCATATCTGCGTGAAGGTCTTTCCGTCTGGCTGGCCGCAGGAAATGAAATTAATTATGCCGCGCAGGATAATGACATTTTAACCACCATCGGATTCAGGCCTGACGAGGCCTCGCACGTTGATTAATAGGAAAAATATAACTCAGCACAAAATTTAATTTATGCGCGTTGTTAGGCCTGACTGGCCACCCGCGAGTCGGTGTAAAAATTGTAAATCTCTGCCATTTTTTTCTGATAAAAACCATGCATACAATTTCCTGCTCCCTGTAATTCTCCAGCATCAGTACTAATGCATTTTAAGGATGTGACTTGAATCAATTTTTTGTAGGGTTCGCTCTTATAACCTTGACATACTCAGTAACATTTTCGTTAAATTGCCGTATTATGATGTCTATAAGAAAATCCTTTAAAGACAATAAATTTCTTTGCGTTATTATTGGTTTTGTAAGGTAATGCCGATGCGGGAAAAAGTTTTACTAAAAGAGCATTATTCTGAGTGGGTTATCCGGAATAGCCTTTACTGGATGACACCTATCAGTTCGTGGAAACTTGAAGAGAACTCATCCTCTTGGCTTATCTTCTTCGAGATAACTAGTCCTGAATGTGAGTTTGAATTCGGAAGGCTGTTAAACGATTTTAGCCTCCGTGAGAAACTTCATCATCAAACCGGTCAATTGCGTGATGCCATTATCAGCAAGGTTCTCCGAAGCATAGATGACAGGCTTGCATAATGAGACTGATGCCTTTCAACTTTGACAGGATGGCTGACGGTCGGGTATTCATCAGCAACCTCGCTGGCTTTCATCATTTTTTAGGTGAGCAAGAATTTCTCGATCTGGTAAACGGTCATATCAGCATAGAGCAGTCCTCATCGCTTGAAAGCAAACTTTTCGTTTGCGGTGATGAATCTTCCTCCGTTAACCCTTATGCACTAAGTTCGGCTTTTGCCAAACGACTCATGAATGAACTGGCGGTCAGGCCAATCTTCATGATTGTACCTACTCTTCGTTGCGATCATACTTGCAAATATTGCCAAGTCAGTAGGGCATCGGTCACCGCTGATGGTTATGATCTCAACCCTGAACTGATACCGCAAATTGTCAGTACCGTAAAGAAACTGGGCACCCCTCCCTACAAGATTGAGGTACAGGGCGGTGAGCCGCTTCTCAGGTTCGATCTCGTCCAGGCAATTTATGAGGAATGCGAGATTTCATTGGGTAGTGATGCTTTCGAAATGGTGATTGCTACAAGTCTGTCATTACTCGATGAAAGTATCCTCTCATGGGTTAAAGAGCGGAATATCACCTTCTCTGTCTCTCTTGATGGGAATGAAGCCGTCCATAACAAGAATCGCATTCTTACTGACTTTCAGGCTCACAACAAAGCAGTAACGGGTATTCGGAAAATCACAGAAGAACTTGGAGCAAATCGGGTTGCAACTGTCACCACTGTTACTAAGGAACTGACAAAGGAGCCAGCTTCCATAGTAGATGCTCATCTGTCTCTGGGTCTTACAGACATGTTTATCAGGCCTGTTAGCCCTTATGGGTTTGCTCAGAAGCAGAGCTTCACTTTTTCAATGTCAGAGTATTTTGCTTTTTATAAAGAGTTAATGCAGGAAGTGTTGATTCAGAATGAAAAGGGAAGACCTGTCATTGAGCACTCGGCTGCTATTCATCTCAACCGAATTTTCAATCCAGGCTTCAGTGGTTATGCTGATCTAAAATCGCCAAGCGGAGTCGTGCTGAACTGCATCCTGTTCAATTATGACGGTAAAGTCTACGGTAGTGATGAAAGTCGTATGCTTCAGAAAGTAAACCCGGAAGCAGATTTCAGTGCAGGAGAGTTTACCTCACTCTCATTCAGTAGCAACGAATACTACCGTTCCGCTCTCTCATCTTCATTTAACTTCGCCATGCCAGGTTGTGACACCTGTGCATACCAGCCTTTCTGTGGAGCAGATCCTTGCCAGAACATTAGTGCTCATGGCGAACCTGTTGGTGACAAGAGTCGTTCTACTTTCTGCCAGTATCACAAAGGCATGTTCCGCTTCCTTCTGAATGAAGTCTCTCAGGATGGGCCGATGGCAAAGATGCTTAAAGGGTGGACTTATGTCTGAGGTGCTGAGAAACGACATTTTCAGGTTTACGGCAGATCTGCCAGTTCAGCAAGGTTTCTATCGCCTGTGCAAATTTAAGCCTGAAAATCCTCAATTCTATCTGCCAAATTTACTGGTCAGTGAAACTCAACTTGATTCCAGACTTCCTGCATATTTTGCAGACTTCGTTGTGAGCACTGATCTTTTCAATTCCATAGAAGATGGTGATATAGGGATTGTTAACAATGGCAACATGATTAGGGTGATTTTGTCACGGAGAGCAAACCATAACACTGTTCTGGTAACTGAAAGGTGCAACAACAGTTGTCTTTTTTGTTCTCAGCCTCCTAAGACAGGAAACGATGACTGGCTTCTTAACCAGTCAGCACTTGCCATCGCCTCTTTCTCACTGAATGGTGTAGTAGGAGTGAGTGGGGGAGAACCTCTACTGTATGGCGAAGATTTTCTGCAATTTCTGGACTTTATAATCGAAAACTCACCTGAGACAGCTTTGCATGTTTTGACCAATGGACGAAAGTTTGCAGATGTCAGTTTTACTCAACAGATGAAAGAGCGAAGCGAAAAGCTCAAAATAACTTTCGGTATTCCGCTTTATTCTTCAAGGTCGTCAGTTCATGACTATCTGGTTGGAAGCGAGGGGGCATTTGATGAGACAGTTAGGGGGCTTATCAATGCCGGTAACTCAGGAATCAACATTGAGTTAAGAATCATTCCTACACTGGCTAACTATATGGAACTGGACAAAATCATAGAGTTCGCTGGTCGCGTGTTCTCCAATATCAACCAGTTTTCTCTTATGGGGTTAGAATCTATTGGCTGGGCACGTAAAAACTGGTCATCAATCTTCATTGAGCATAATAGCTATAGTGAGAAAATTCTCTCTGCCATAGGAACAGCACAAAGGTCAAGTATCCCCCTTACAATCTTCAATTACCCATTGTGCCATCTTCCTGAAAGAGCTTGGAGATTTGCTGCTCAGTCAATTTCTGACTGGAAAAATTACTATCCCAAAGAATGTGATGAATGTACTCAGAAGTCTTCCTGTGCTGGTTATTTCAATTCTTCAAAAGGCCGTTTTCATCAACCACCGAGACCAATTTTATGAAAAAATTTAACTTCGCTGCTCTGCTTCCGGGATTTTTAGCACTCAATAATTCTGTATGGGCAAGTGATTCCTCCACTGGTGCAAATGATTTGCCCGGTATGACTCTTAATGAGCATGATTTAGTTATAGCTCCACTTAACACGGAAGTTCCTTTCTACATTGCAGGACACCGTAGTCATAGCTCCCATCGAAGCCATAGTTCTCATAGATCTTCGTCTGGTGGTGGGTACTATGGTGGAAGCACACCTTATTATCCTAAAACATATAGTTCACCAAGCTCATCAGGTTCATCCAGTTCAGGGACAAATTCGTCATCGTCTTCTTCATCTGTTCGTTCGCTTCGCTCTAATGACATGGATACCTCTACGGCCACAAACCCTGCTGGAACGAATGGAACTACCCGTGCAAGTAGTGGGCTGGCTTCTGATACTGAAAAGCGTAAACGTTTAATCATGCGAGTTCAGTTCGCGTTACTGGATAAAGGTTTTTATAACGGCAATATTGACGGAAGTATGGGGCCAGCGACACGGACTGCTATAAAAAATTATAGAGTTGCAAATGGGCTCCCTACACCAGTAAGAGAAACATTAGATACTCAGTTATTGAACTCTTTAAGTATACTGGCCCGTTAAAAATATCAGGTAAAATAGAATGAAGATAAAGCTCTCTATCTATAAAACAAAAAGGTTTAACGATGATATTGATCAGGTTTTGAATTTGGAAAGGGTCAAAAGGCCTATTGAATTCGAGATGGATGATGCACGAGCATATCTATATGTAAAACAGTACATGGACCCAAAACCTCCTGAATGGACCACATTTTTTATGGGCCAAAACCCTAACATAGAACTTAATTTCTTCGGTATGAACAGTAGCACAGGAGCAGTCTTAGTTATCGAAGTTAATAATTCCAGATATCTTATCCCGTTTGGAACAGGTCATCACTTAATTAACGATGGCAGCATTGTCAAAGGTTTTGGGCTTAAAACAACTCTTAATAGTATTGAGCATAAAAAAATACGCAGTTTAGATAAAGGTAGTCACAACGAAACAAACCTTTTAACTCGCAGTCAGAGCAGTAAAGAAGTCGATATATACAACCTAAAAATAGATTCTGAGATGGATATTCTCACAACTCTCACAGGCACCTCGACAGAAGATATTTTAGGAAGTAAAATTACTGGTAAAGATGCATTTGTGATCATGCCTGACATTGAATTGAAAGCTATTCCAGAATTGTTAATTAAAATAGACTCTATTTACTTGTTACCTCTTCCTGAAGAGTTCGAATGGGTTAACAATATCAAGGAGGCTGATGAAGCAGAGGTTGAGATATTGGATTCACTTTTGATTGATCGGATAAAGGAAAAAGATTTCAATGATTTGTGGCTTGGGGAGCCAGAAATAGTAGAATGGGAAAATCAAATAGGCTATTGCTTTGATAAGAGACAAAAGTTCATTCATGAAACCTTATCAATAGACCATGTTTGTGATTATTTCGATGGTAAGAACACTGAAGTAGCTGTTGATGAACTTAAAAGAAGTTACCTGCATGTTTTGAATGCTGACTTTGAATCAATAAAAAAATGGTCTTTATATAGATGCCTTTATGCCGAGATAAAAGAAGGTGATCAGAATTATATTCTTCGAGACTCTATATGGTATGTTGCAGATAGGAGATTTGTATCGACTATTGATGATGAAATGAAAAAAATAATTCATTATGAGGAGTCGGATAAATTCCCTATATATTCATATAAACGAGAGGAAGATTATAATAAAAAACTTTGCCACGATGATAATTCCTTTACACACATGGATCAGAAATTTATTCATCATGGTGGTGGTAAAAGTAAGATTGAGTTTTGTGATCTTATCAGAGGTCAATCAGATTTTATCCATGTAAAATATTACACTGGTTCGCAAAGTATGAGCCATCTTTTTTCACAAGGGTTTGTAGGTTCTGAACTTTTTGTAAGTGACTGTGAGTTTCGAAGCAAGCTTAATGAAAAACTACCTACTCATATAAAATTAGTCGATCATATAAATAGACCAGATGCTAAAAAATATAAACTAGTTTTCGCCATAGCTTCTAATAAAAATCTTCCCGAAGATTTACCTTTGTTTTCTAAAATAAACTTAAAAAATTTCCACAAAAGTATTACCAATTTTGGGTATGAGGTCAGGATCTGCAAAATTGCTGTGGACCCAGATATTTATAAAAAGAAGCTATGTAAACCACAAAAGAACAAGCTATAAATAAATTTTCAATACCAGAGACGTTTGCCAGTTCATGCAGAAAATCGCTTTTGTAAGTTACAGCCCATGTATCTTGGTTTAGAAAAAGTGGTGTCAAAAATGGTTTATGTCTTGGTGGATAAGGGGCTGGGAGATTTAACCCCTTATAGAGTTGTTATGCCGCAATAGCTTTAAATTTTTGAGCAATGACATAATCACTCCACCACTGCATGAGAACCATTCGTTCTGCGAGATACTCGGCACGATTATAGGCTGCAATTATTTCATCTTTCTTCGAGTGGGCAAGGGCGGCTTCTAAGACATCAGTCCTAAACTTGCCAGACTCCTCAGCAGCCGTTCTAGCAATGGATCGCATACCGTGAGCTACCAGCTCACCTCCGAAGCCCATACGGATTATGGCCGCATTAGCTGTTTGTTCATGCATATGGCTAAGAGGAGCCTTTATGCTTGGAAACACCCATTCACGATGCCCACTTATCGCTTTCATTGACTCTAGGACTCTCAAAGCTTCTTTGCTTAGTGGAACTTTGTGAGGCTTCTTCATTTTCATAAACTCAGCAGGGATGTCCCACATTGAGTTGTCAGTATCTATATCAGCCCATCTCGCACGAACCGCTTCACCAGGGCGAACCCATGTGAGAAGTTGTCACTCAATCAGTAGCCTTGTTTCTAAACGGACAGAAGCATTAGTTAGAGCAACCAGGAAGCGGGGGAGTTCGGAAGGGGATAATGCTGGCATATTCTGCTTTTTAGGCTTACTGAACCGTTGTCCAAGGTTGTCAGCCGGATTGAATTCGATAAGTTCCTCAGTTGCTGCATAACGAAAAATTTCATTTAATCGGGAAATGATTCGCCGTAAAGTTTCAAGGACTCCTCGTTGCTCAATAGGGTCAAGATGTTGCTTTAAGAGTTTGGGTCGGATCTCATTGACAGAAACATTACCCAAGCATGGAAAGATATTTCTCTCCAGGCCTCGCCAGATGTCTTCTGCATGGTCTTGTGAGATACCTGAGGTCTTTACCTTCTCATCTAACCATTTCCTTGCCACGGCTTGGAGAGTATGTTCAGTAGCATTCTTTAAGGCATTAGCTTTATCGCTGTTATGGACTTGGGGATCAATGCCATTTGCAAGCAAGGACAGGTATTCATCTTGTAAGGCTCTGGCTCTTGCCAGTGTAAGGTGAGGGTAGGTCCCAAGGCTCATTTTGGTTCTTTTATTACTCACTGGCACTACATACCTGAAATACCAATTCTTCTTCCCTCCTTTCAAGAGGGGAGCGATTCGTAGGATCAAACCATTAACGCCAAACAAGTTGATTTCTTTGCCGGCTGGCTTGGTGCTTTTGATTTCAATGTCAGTGAGTTTCTTAGCGATTTTTGCCATTTTGGGATCCTCGATTTTTTGACCCTTCGTTGTGGGTCCCATCCAGGGTGCCAAAAGTGATAGCTCTCAGCAATGCTCGCTGAACAACGACAGGCACAAAAAAGCCCGTCAGGCTTACGCCTTACGGGCTTTCAGGACTTCGTCTCAGGCTCTGGTGACCATCGACAAAGAATTTTGGTGGAGCTGGCGGGAGTTGAACCCGCGTCCGAAATTCCTACATACCATTTTTACTGTAATGAAAACAGTTATTTACCTTTAAAAGCAGAGTGTTAGTATTATTTGGTGTTTGTCCGTTTTATGCATTTTTAATGCTCTGCCGCCAAAATGTCGCCATTCAACTATGAGACGTAAATCTGTAAGAAATGTCACTTATACAACTTGGAACTCCACTCATCGCAGTTACTCTATTCATAGAGTGTGACCAGTCGTGCACTGCTCCAGGACCATAAAGGAACAATTTTGGAAAAGAAGGAAAGTAAACTTCAATATTTTGAACGTTTATTATATCAAAAATTTGTAATGAGATTCTTTCTACGGTTTTAATGGAGTTGTAAAGAGTTTGGAAGTTATAGAATGGTATCCAAATTTGATAATTATTATCAAGATCCTCCATGATGAAAGAAACCTCAGGACGATAGTCGCCTAGTTCTAGTGTTCGGCATAGTGTCTCGTATGCAATGCATATTTCAAAATAAATCTTGCACTTTACTGCTCTAAAATTAACAGCATTTTTTTGTGTGATTAGAGCAGAGTTAAACTTATTTAGTTTTTGAAAACATTGATTCAGATGTTTCCAGTCGTTATTTAATTTGATTAAAAATTTTTCGCTTTGTTTTATACTTCCGTCTAACCCAAAGATTTCTGCACTGAATATTTTTTTGTATAAATTACTTGGGTAGTGGATAATTGGGCTAAATGTGACTTCGTAAGTTGTATACATTTGATTGTTAGGGTCTTTTATGGCGTAATTCTCTGTGATTTCCTTCGGTTCTATCTTCTTAAAAAGTTCGGTATAGTATTTTATATGATTTATTGAAATGTCGAATTTATTTTTTAACTGTGCTTCAGATATTTGTTTTTCTGTTTGAATGGTTCTATGGATATTATTGATTATTGATGCGAGAGGAACTGATAGGGCTAATATTAGTAATGGGAGTTTGCTTATTGTTAAGAAGTTCATGAATCCATTTGATGATAGTTCTATCTGATGATCCTTCCATACCCATAAGCCAAACATTAAAAAATAATATAAAGGTAACAATATTGATGTAATGAATAAAGGCTGGGTGAATAAGTTTTTTTCATTAAGTTTCAACCAATTAAAATGCCAAAAAATAAATGACATAGTCGCAAGGCTTAAGGGTAGTAGAATGAGAAATAATTTCTGATGGTTATTGTGTATCAAGTAATTGTTAATCAAAGTGAAAATTATTGTCACACTAACGAAAATAATTAATTTCAAGGTTTTTTTGTTCATGATTTTAATAAAGTTAAAGGGTTTTTAGTAACAGCATCTTCAAGATGGTCTGGAGAGAAGTGCGCATAGACCATTGTCATTTTTATATCGGAATGGCCCAATATTTCTTTAAGGACGAGAATGTTTCCGCCGTTCATCATAAAATGACTGGCGAATGTATGGCGCAGAACATGCGTGCACTGGCCTTCGGGCAAGTCGATACCTGCTCGTTTTACTGCACGCTCAAAAGCTTTTCTGCATGGCGTGAATAGCTTCCCTCTGTTTTTGGATAGTTCGTCATACAGATCCTGAGAAATCGGTACGGTTCGATTTTTCTTGCCTTTAGTTTTGGTATAGGTGATCCGGTATTTAGATAACTGATGGCCTTGTAGGTTTTCGGCTTCACTCCACCGCGCACCGGTGGCTAAGCATACCTTTGCAATCATCAACAGGCTGGGGCTTTGAGAATCAGCGCAGGCATCAAGCAGGCGTTTAATTTCTTCCGGGGCCAAGAACGACAATTCCCCCTCTGCGATTTTGAATGTTGGTAGTCCGGCTAACGGGTTAGGCGCTGACCAGTGGCCCAGCTTTTTCAGGGTGCCAAAAACAGATGATAAGTTACGCTGTTCCAGATTTACCGTGCGGGGCTTAACTGGTGACATAAGCGCGCCATCTTCATTCCGTACTTCGCCCTTTAACCGTGCTTCACGGTATTTCGTAAAGTCACCGGCTGTCAGTTCTGATGCCACGGGATTGCCAAGGCCATTACAAATGATGCCTAGCTTCGCCATTAGACGTTTGGGGTCTGCAAGCGTCTGGCCGTAAAGGGAATGCCACTGCTCGATCAATTCTGACAAACGCCGCCGATCTTCCTTTTCACCCAGCCACGGCTTTTTGTTCACTTCATCCATGGTGAAGTTTTCGAATGCTACAGCTTCGCCCTTTGTCGCAAACTGCTTGCGCACACGCTTGCCATCACGCCCGTTAGGGTAACACTCGCATAACCATTTTCCGTTAGGCTGTTTTCTGATGGTCATATCAAATGCTCTTAATGACTTTCATAGCGCGGCCTACAACCTCAATATCAACTAGACTGCATTCGAAGGATGATTCGCCTTGCTGGACAACTAAGCGGTTGCCCGGTATACGCGCAAGTTTTGCTATCGTTTTGATTCCATCAATATCAACAAGCCATACGCCATTTACTGGTGGTGTGCCGCTACGATCCACGAGATAAGAGCCATTTTCAGTATGGATAAGTAAAGGGTTGGTCATGTTGTGCGGTATGAGGCTGTTATCCAATATGATTTTGCCGTGTTCCACTAAGGCACCTCCATCCAGTGTGGCTTTGTCGATTTCTGGAGCAACTACTTCCGACAGCTTTTTGATGTGAGTAGGGTTCACGAAATCAAAACTTTTCTCCTGCGAGTCATTGTCATTTTTTTCCCCTTGTCCTGTTGTTAACCACAGCAGAGAAACTCCGGTTTCGAGTGCGCATTGTATTACCCATTCTGCAGGGAAGCTGTCTCTTAAGTACCTGTTTGCCATAGTGCTTTTCGAAACTGATAGATGGTCGCACAGTTGCTGCCGGGAACTGAAGTTATAGGCCTTAATAAGCCTATTAATTGCATCACGGCCGCCGCTGTCATTCCCAACCTTTATGGATCTCATAAACAAACCTCTTGACGTATATAAAATGCGAACTTAGTATTCGCTCAAGGTTTGAAAAACAAACCAAAACTGTATAAAACGAGATAAAACGAAACCAAACTAAGAGATACTGCACTATGAGCACTGACATTTCAATTCGTGTACCAAAAGAGATGGCTACGCCTGCAGAGTTCGCGGAATGGGAAGGTATTTCCCGTGGCTCTGTTTATCAAAAAATTCATCATGGTCAGCTTGCTAAGTACATGGTTAAAAAAGATAAAAACAAAGGCCGCGTAAGCCTGCGTTATCTGATGTACAAAACCGATCAGGTTCGCGAGTCCCTCGGTCATTCCAACTTCCGCGTCATTGTTGGTCTGTAAGTTCAATATTGAGACTTAAAAGGATTTACAGCATGTTTGATTTTAGGGTTTCCACACATCGCCACTATGACGAAGCCTGCCAGGCATTTGCAGCGCGTCACAACGTGGCCGAGCTTGCAGATAAAGCAGGCATTAAGCCGCAGACACTGCGCAATAAGCTGAACCCGGAACAGCCGCATCAGCTGACAGCGCCGGAAATTATGTTGCTGACCGATATCACCGAAGATTCAACACTGGTCGATGGCTTTCTGGCACAGCTGCTCTGCATGCCGTGTGT
Organism: Enterobacter sp. C2; assembly: GCF_019880405.1. NCBI lineage: Bacteria > Pseudomonadati > Pseudomonadota > Gammaproteobacteria > Enterobacterales > Enterobacteriaceae > Enterobacter > Enterobacter sp. C2. The sequence continues at coordinate 3,225,783 of NZ_CP082269.1, read as the reverse complement.
GCCGGTCAATGAGCTGGCTAGTGAAAAGCTACCGGTTTATGTCATGAAGGCTACGGCAGAAGTAGGCCAGCTCGCAGCAGGCGCAATATCAACGGAGCGCATGACGCAGTGCCGAAAAAATTCGATGGTGTCCAGCGTCAACGTCGGGATCCGCTGCCTGTTTCTGGCCGCCATGGCAGTGCAATGCCGTATCCAGGGCAACCCTGCGGTAGCTGGCGCTGTAGACACTGTCAGCGGTATCGGCGCAACATTCGGCCTGATGTGAGGTGAGCATGAAACATGAGCCGTCATTCGCATCGCTGCTTGTTCGCCAGAGTCCGTCCATGCATTACGGCCACGGCTGGATCACGGGAAGCGACCGCACGCGCTGGAACCCCAGCCGCGATCAGTCGGCATTATTAAATGAACTGCACACTGTGCGCCCCGCGTCTATTGCGCGCCGAGTTATGGCTTTTTTGAGGTTGATATGATTAACAACATGTCCGCACCAATTAACGCGGGTGCGATGCCGTTTAATAATGCTGGTTGTGCTGATGCGCAGCCGGTGAAGATGTCCGGCGAGGAATGTCTCGCCCTGTTTCATCAGAAATTAAAGGCCACGCAAAACGGTGCGCTGCGTAATTTCAACAAGCTGAATGATGATTTTAAATTTTCTGTCATGACGCTGGCGAATCGCAAAGAGCCGGGCGCGTTTAAAAGCGATGAGGTCGGCAGGCCGTTTGAGTATTTCGATCAACCTCGCCGATTGCTACTGATTCAGGCGATGAACGAAATAGCTCGCTGGGGTGAAATATTACCCCGTCGTTTCTCGCTGCATGAAAGCGTAATACCTGAGTAATTAACCCAACTGAAATTAATGGCGTAAACCCGCCGGGCATTCTTTTGCCCAAATTCTGGAGAAATATATATGCGTAATACCGAAACCCGCAATTATACAGTTGACAGCGACGTACTGACAGTATTGCTGACAGCCGCAAAAAATGATGAGCGTAAAGACCGTGCCCTCGCCGTTTCAATCCGTCTTGAGTCGCTGGCTATCCATATCACCCAGCAGGGGCTGAACGGCAAAGAAGCCGCCGAACTGCTGCGCCGTGAAGCGGCCCGCTTTGAAAACGAATCTCAGGAGCTGCACTAATGGCCGACTCAATGGATCTGGTACAGCAGCGCGAACAGGAAAACCGTGAGCGCCACATACACAACGCGCGTAGCCGTCCGGCTGCGCCTTCTGCGTCTTTCTGCCAGGCATGCGGCGGCCCTATTCCAGCTGAACGCCGGGCTGTTATTCCGGGTGTGCAATGCTGCATCACCTGTCAGGAAATCGCTGAACTGAAAGGTAAGCACTACAAGGGGGCTGTATGAGCACCATTCTAAAATGGGCGGGCAATAAAACCGTTGTTATGCCGCACCTGAAAAAGCACTTACCCGCTGGCCCGCGACTGGTTGAACCTTTCGCAGGTTCCTGCGCTGTAATGATGGCAACAGACTATCCTCATTATCTTGTCGCGGATATTAATCCTGACCTGATTAACATGTATCAGCAGATTAAAGATGATGTGCTCGGATTTATTGAGCGAGCAAAGCACCTTTTCAATACATTTAATACAGAAGATGGTTATTACGACAGCCGTGATAATTTCAACCATGACTGCGATCCAGAGTGGCGGGCAGCGCTCTTTTTATATTTAAACCGGCATGGCTATCGTGGTATTTGTCGTTATAACAAGCGCGGCATTTTTAATGTGCCGTACGGTAACTACAAAAATCCGTATTTCCCTGAAACTGAAATCCGCACCTTTGCTGAAAAGGCCCAGCGTGCAACGTTTATCTGTGCCGGTTATGAAGAGACCCTGGCGCAGCTGCTGCCCGATGATGTGGTTTACTGCGATCCGCCGTATGACGGTACATTTGCCGGTTATCACACCGCGGGCTTTAGCGAGGGCGATCAGTATAGGCTGGCGTCTGTTCTGGAGCGCCGGTCATCAGAAGGGCATCCGGTTATTGCGTCCAACAGTGATACGCTGCTGATCCGCTCGCTGTACCGTAACTTCACCCTACACAAAATCACTGCCGCCCGCAGCATGGGCGTGGCCGCCGGTGAAAGTAAATCCGCCGTTGAGATTATCGCTGTTTCTAAGCCGGTAGTTTGGATGGGCTTCGATTTAGCGGCTAAAGGGTGCGACAGGACGGTGACGCATGAGGTAAGGGCGTGACGGTGAGTAAGCTTGCCACTGAATTTTCACTATTGACCGGCGGCCAGGATGAGGCTGCCGGGCCTTTCTCATGGAACGCCCCAAAAAAACCGGTCAATCCATATCTGGACCCGGCGGCAGTTGCGCCGGAGTCTGCGCTTTCAAATCTGATCGCTCTTTACGCTGCGGATAACGAGCAGGAACAGCTGCGCCGCGAGAAGATGAGCGATGAGGTATGGGATCGCTATTTCTTCAATGAGTCCCGTGATCCTATCCAGCGGGAAATGGAGCAGGACCTGCTGATAAGCCGCGCCAAAATGGCCCGAGAGCAGCAGCAATTCAACCCCGATCTGGTCATCATTTCTGACGTGAACGCGCAGCCGGCACACATCAGCAAACCGCTGCTTGAGCGGATAAAGTATTTCCAGAGCCTGGATAAACCTAAGGCTTATTCCCGCTATCTGCGCGAAACTATCAGGCCATGCATTAAGCGGCTTGAGCATGTGCGGGATAGTCAGGCTTCTGCCTCATTCCGGTTTATGGCGAGCCGCGACGGGCTGGAGGACTTGCTGGTTCTGCCCGAAATGAACCAGGAGCAGGTTAAGCGGTTATCTACTCTTGTGGCGGCGCACATGAGCATGTGTCTGTATGCTGCCTGCGGCGAGCTGTTTAACGACGATGACGTTACGCCGGAAGAGATCCGCCGGTCATGGGAGAAGGTGGCCGCTGAGGCCATGCGTCTCGATGTTATTCCGCCCGCATTTGAAAAGCTGCGCCGTAAAAAGCACCGCCGTAAGCCTGTCCCCTACGAACTTATTCCGGCGTCGCTTGCCCGTATGCTATGTGCAGACTGGTGGTATCGCAAATTGTGGCAGATGCGCTGCGAGTGGCGGGAGGAGCAGCTGCGCGCCGTCTGCCTGGTTAACAAAAAAGCATCACCCTATGTTAGCTATGAAGCCGTGATCCACAAACGCGAGCAGCGCCGCAAATCGCTGGAGTTTTTCCGCTCGCATGAGCTGGTCAACGCTGACGGCGACACGCTGGATATGGAAGATGTGGTCAACGCCAGCAGTAGCAACCCGGCGCACCGGCGCAATGAAATGATGACCTGCGTTAAGGGTCTGGAGCTTATCGCAGAAATGCGCGGAGAGTGCGCGGTGTTCTATACCATCACCTGCCCGTCACGCTTCCACGCAACGCTTAATAACGGCAGGCCAAACCTGAAATGGACCAGTGCCACGGTCCGCCAGAGCAGTGATTATCTGGTCAATACATTTGCTTCATTCCGTAAGGCAATGCACAAAGCCGGGCTGCGCTGGTATGGCGTCCGCGTTGCGGAGCCACACCACGACGGAACCGTGCACTGGCATCTGCTGTGCTTTATGCGCAAAAAAGAGCGCAAATCCATCACCGCGCTGCTGCGTAAATTTGCCATTCGTGAGGACCGGGAGGAGCTGGGCACCAATACCGGGCCGCGCTTCAAGTCCGAGCTTATCAACCCGCGTAAAGGTACGCCGACCAGCTATATTGCCAAATACATCAGTAAAAACATCGACGGGCGCGGGCTGGCGCAGGAAATCAGTAAAGAAACGGGCAGATCACTGCGCGATAACGCTGAGAACGTAAACGCCTGGGCCTCGCTGCACCGTGTCCAGCAGTTCCGCTTCTTCGGGATCCCGGGCCGCCAGGCGTACCGCGAGCTGCGTTTACTGGCCGGTCAGGCTGCGCGCTCACAGGCGGACAAAAAGGCAGGCGCGCCGGTGCTGGAAAACCCGCGTCTGGATGCTGTGCTGGCCGCCGCTGATGCTGGCTGTTTTGCCACCTACATCATGAAGCAGGGCGGCGTCCTGGTTCCCCGCAAACATCACCTTGTTAGAACCGCCTATGAGCTGAACGACGAACCGAGCGCCTACGGCGATCATGGTGTCCGTATTTATGGCATCTGGTCCCCGATCATTGAGGGGCGGATCTGCACTCATGCAGTGAAGTGGAAAATGGTTCGTAAAGCCGTTGACCTTCAGGAGGCGACAGCCGACCAGGGCGCTTGCGCCCCTTGGACTCGTGACAATAACTGTCCCCCTGTTGAAAATTTGAGCCATACAGGGGATGACTCGCCCGATATTAAGGATATGAGTGAGAGCGAGCTGCAGGATCACCTCCACAGCATGAGCAAAAAGGAACTGCGTGAGCTTAATACCCGGTTAAGGCTGGTTAAGCCGAAGCGGAGAAAGGGGTATAAGCAGGAAATTTCTTCTCACCTGCGGCTGCAGCTTGAGACGGAACTCAGGTCCAGGGGCTTTGACGGTAGCGAAACGGAGATTGATCTGCTTCTGCGGGGCGGGAGCGTTCCATCCGGGGCAGGGCTGCGCATTTTTTACCGGGACCAGCGTCTACAGGAGGATGCTAAGTGGCGGCAGTGGTATTAATGCCGCCATAAAAATAGTTAAAGGCCCGCCAATCTTCGGCCACGTACCCGCGTTACTTCATATTTCAGCTCTGCTGCTTTCTGCTCACATAGTTTGTATGCCTTTAACCATTGCTCAGTGGTGGGCATGGTGTCCATATCCTTTGAAACAAGGATCATAAGCAGGCACCGACCAGTACCGAGGTCGCCAGCCAGAAGCAGGGCAATTTTGGTTTGTGCTACTAACTCAATACAGGCCTTGCGCAATGTTTATCCTCCTTTTGCAATAGTTGCGGTTATAAATGGCATCGGACACATCCCATTGAAACATAAAAATAGTTTACAACGTGGGATCGGTTCTATACTGTATTTATAAACAGTATATATGTATACAGTAAATGATGTAAGGGAGGGAAAATGGAAGACTTTTTCTTGGAGTCGATGAAGCTCCAGCGTATTGATTTTTTTGTGAAACTTGTAGCGGCTAGTGAATGCAGTGACGAAGAAAAGCGCCTGGCTATCCAGTGGGTGTCTGAGCTGACCGATGAATTGATGGCAAAAATTAGAAACCATGACTACAACCAGTCAATGAAGGTCGAAAATTAGAGAAACGTGAGCTGAAAACAAAAAAAGTAACCCTACGGGCGTAAGAATTTTATTCTGGCGTTTGCAGGGTTGAACAACGAGCGAAACGAGGCGTTAGTTATGGGATTTCCTAGCCCGGCGCAGGACTACGTAGAAACTGTCCTGAGTCCAAACAGCTTATGCGGCATTACAGCTAACAGCCGTATTATCGAAACATCAGCAGGTTATGCGGTGATTAACCCCGCACTAAAATGCCCGCCGGGTGCCGACGTTCTGCTCCAGGCGTTCGGGCGGACGCATTTTGCGAAGGTCGCGGGTCACGCCTTTATCACTGTAGACGGCGAAGCGTTGGAAGGCGACGCCCTGGACGATGTGGTGGTTTTAGGCAGGGTTACGCACATCATCAACCGCACTATTAGCGATGATAATTGCCCGGTAATTTAGGGAATATGTACCCCTAATTACCAGTTTTGCAGTCATGCGTGCATAAGGTGCATGAATTTGCATGATCGTTTGAGGATCGTTAACACTCAGGCCCGCCAGTCCTGGCGGGCTTTTTTGTGGGTCATGCAGGTGCATTAAAACCGGCACATAAAGCGGGCAGGCGTGGCGGGGAAAGCATTGCGCGCAGGGAAGACTAATGTAGTAATTTCATCTAACCTTGAATGTAAGGTTTGGTGTTAAATCTCCTTAAGACCTTTAATGTTGACTTACTCGCAACTACTAGTTAGTAGAGATTGCTAATCTGATGCATAAGTTGTATGTTCATTTTGAAACCTAGCTTTGATAGAACAATATATTGAAGATATGAGGCATTATGACTACAACAATCAGCATTAAAAATATTTTAAGGCGAGTAATCGAAGGGGAGCTTAGAGTTCCTGCTTTCCAAAGAAATTTTGTATGGAGTCCTGATAGAGTTCAATTTTTAATGGATAGTCTTTACAAAGGGTATCCCATTGGAACTATTTTGGTATGGAGAACACGCGAGAAACTTGAGCATGATAGGAAACTCGGTGCTTTTAAATTACCTGAGCCAAAAAAAGATTATCCAATAGATTATATACTAGATGGTCAGCAACGAATTACTTCAATATTTTCCGCTTTCCAAACAGACCTTGCTCCAGAAGAAGATGAGGAAATTAAGTGGCTGGATATATATTTTGATTTAGATGCCAAAGAAGATGTCCAGAACTCACAATTTATTGCATTGAAGCCAGAGGATGTAGAACCACGACACATACCTCTTAAACTTTTATTTGATTATAAAGAATTTGGTCGTTTTGTTCATAGCTATCCAGATCCGGCTAGGCTTGATGAAATTTATGCATTGCAAGCTAATTTCATTGATAAGCAAATCAATATAGATATAGTAGAAATAGAAGAACATTCAAAAATCGCTATAATATTTGAACGTGTTAATAGAGGCGGCGTTCCTCTTGACACATATCAATTACTATCTGCTTGGACTTGGAGCGGTGAATTTGATCTAAGATCAAAATTCGATGAATTGGGTGCAGAGCTGGACGAGCATAACTATAATGATTTAGTTGACGACCCGGATTTATTACTAAAATGTTGCGCCGCAGTACTAAGAGATGATGCATCCTCTAAATCTGTAGTAGAACTAGATGGTACTGAAGTAAGAAATGGTTTTGAAGGTTTTACTAATGCTTTATTAGGCGCGATTGATTTCCTAAAACGCGACTGCGGAGTTAATAGTTTTAAAAACATCCCTTATAAATCAATGCTAATTCCTCTTTCTCGATGTTTTTATACCGGTGAGAAAAAGAATTTTCATCCTGATGCAAATCAGAGAGCTGCGCTGGTTAAATGGTTTTGGCATAGTTGCTTTTCACGGCGATATTCTAATAGTGTGGACAACGCTATCGCACAAGATATTAAAGCAATGGTAAAACTAATCGACGGCGATTGCACACCTATTACATCTAGAACAATAGATATCCAAGATGCATTTTTCATTGATAATGTGTTTAACATTGGCTCTGTTAATACAAAAATATTTATTCTTTTATTAGCGAGTCAAAAGCCTAGGTCTCTCATATCGGGCGCTATAGTAGACCTTGAGAATGTTTTGAGTAACTGCAACCGGAATGAGTTCCATCATATATTTCCAAAAAATTATCTTAAGAGTAAGTTAGGTATAACCGATAAATCTGTGCAATTTAATTTAGCGAACTTCACATTTTTATCACTAACTGATAATAGAAGCATAAAAGATGCAGCTCCAAGCGATTATGTCAAAAGGATTTCTGCTGATCATATAGATAAAATATTTCAATCCACATTCATTCCTAAAGATGGATTGGATATGAAATTTGATAATTTTATTCGAGAGCGAGCTAAATTGCTCGCAATAGCTGCGAATAAACTAGCTAACTAATTAAAGGCCCGCAAGGGCCTAAACTTAATCTAGTTCGTAGTTAGAAAATGAAATGATATCTTCCCCAAGCCAGTCGTTAATTTCCTTAAAACGCTCTTGTAATGGCGTAAGTTCATTCCGAACAAAGACTTGAGCTGCTTTTACAATATCACCAAATCCTCCAGTATTATTAGGCATTATTCCCATTAATTGTGGGGGTACGCGGTGCGCACTCATAAGATCTTCTGCGCTAACTTTTTTGATATTAAAAAAATCGTCTTTCGTGGCAACTTCGCTGAGTGGTACAATTTTAATGCCATCCGATTTCCCGTTTGGTGCATAGAAAAACAAGTTCTTAAAATTACCAAGCCCTTTCGAACTGCGCATCGCCTGACGAAGCTCCTCAACGTCGGTGCTGCTTTGCGCCGCGTCGGTCACGTACATGATGTAACCCGCGTGTGCGCCGTTCTGGTAGTACTTGCGGCGGAACAGGGTCGCGCTCTCGTTGAGCCAGGCTGAATTTAGGGCGCTTAGATATTCCGGCATCCCGTATAGCTCCTGATTGATATCAGGCTCCAGCAGGTGAAAAACCGATCCGGGCATAAACTGATGCGGGTTTGAGAACGTCGGAACATACCAGTATGTGTCAAGCTCCACGCCACGCCGGGTATATTTCGCCGGTGAGGCTTCCAGCTTCAATACGCGGCCAGTTTCACTCATGCGCTTTTCAAAAAAGGCGTTGCCGAACACCAGAAAATCGAGCACAAAGCGGCTGAAATCCTGCTGCGAGAGCATGGGGTGCGGAATAAACGTGCTCGCCAGAATGTTGCGCTTCACGTAAATCGGTGAACTATGATGCACGGCGGCGCGCAGGCTTTTCGCAAGGCCGGTAAAGCTTACCGGCGGCTCGTACCATCTGCCGTTGGTTACGCACTCGACATAATCGAGAATGTCGCGCCGGTCGAGTACCGGAGACGGCTCGCCGAAGGTGAATGCCTCCATTTTTCGTGCGCCGGTGGCCGTGGTTTCTGTTACCTGCTGGCTGCGCTGGCGCTTGTTACGTTTTCGCATTAGTTGAACTCCAGGATAGAAGATGAAGCCCCGCCGCTGCCAGCGGTAAGCGGCTCGTTAATCAATACATGCATGGTGGCCCAGGCGAGATCGGCGTGGCTGGCTTCCTCGGTGCGGCTGGCTTCATAGGTCGAGCTGCGTCCACTGCCGGTCATGGTTTTACGGATGGACATAAACGACTGCGTTAGGTCGGTTGCGGCAACGTCATACTCCAGACAGCCGCGGGTGATCGTGTCTTTTGCCTTGAGCACCATTGCCGTTTTAATTTCCGGCGTGTAGCGGATCTCGCGGGCAGCCGGGTAGAAGGAACGAACCAGCTGATATACACCCTGGCCGAGGCCGGTTGCATCGATACCGATATACTCGACGTAATATTTTTCGGTCAGCTCGCGGATGGCGTTCGCCTGGGTGGCAAAGTCCATGCCTTTCCACTGATGGCGCTCCAGAATACGGAACTTGCCGCCGGTAACCATCGGCGGGGCGATGACCACGCATCCGGCACTGTCGCCCCGGTGTGACGGGTCGTAGCCAATCCAGACCGGACGCTGGCCGAAAGGACGATCAGCAAACGGGGCGTAGTCCTCCCATTCCTCCAGACTGTCCACCATGCACCGTTGCAGCTCCTCAAACGGAAACACCGAGGCTTTATCGTCAACAAATTCACACATAAACAGGTTACGGAAATCATCGGCGCTGTTTTCGCGCTTCAGCGTGTCCAGGTCGAAAAGGGTACAGCCTCCGGCGAGCGCGTCCTCAATGGTGACAATCTGCCGCCACTGTCCATCCTCGCAGGTAACACCGGCGGCCAGCGCGGAATGGCTGATATCGATCTCGACACGTTCACTGGCACTGGCCCGGCCCCGGTTAAACAGCTCGCCAGACCAGAACGGATATGCACCATGCCCGAGGGATGAGGGGGTTGAAAAATAGGTGGTGCGCAGGTGCTTCTGCGAGGCCATGCCCGAGGCCACCTTACGCAGCCGCTGGAAGTTGGGGATCCAGAAAATCTCATCGACATACAGGTCGCCGTTATGGCTCTGAGCGGTGTTTGAGTTGGTGCCGAGGAAAATCAGCTTTGCCCCGTTGTTGCCGATCACAATCGGGTCTCCGGAGAGGTCAACATCAACCAGGCGTGCAAACTGGATGATGTATTCCCGGAAAACATACGCCTGCGTTTTTGAGGCTGATAAAAATATCTGGTTATGGCCGGTTTTCAGGGCGTGCAGCAGCGCCTCGCGGGAAAAGTAAAACGTCGCGCCGATCTGGCGGGATTTCAGGATATCGCGGATGCGGTGAGCCAGCCCGGCGCGGTGCCATTTGAGCTGATACTCGAACGACTCCGCGAGGAAAATCTCCTCCAGTTTTTCGATAGCCTCTTCGCTGAAAAAATTCTTTTTCGGCTTCTTACGCTCGCCCTTGTTGCGGTTCGCCACGTTGGGATTGAGATCGGCCTCGTTGCCGGTCTGGCCGTAGCGGTTAACGCGGGCAAGACGCTCCATCTGGCGCGACAAAAAATCGGCAACCTTGAAATCATGCGGGGTTAAATCCGGCTTTGCATAGAGCTGGATAAGCCGGGCTTCAAGCGTGCTTTCCACCCGGTTAAGCGGTGCGGTTTCGTCCCAGCCGTCGCGCTGTTTCCAGCTCTGTACGGTAGGCCGTTTGGTCTGCAACATTTCGGCGATTTGCGGCACGGAAAAGCCCTGCCAGTACAGCAGCGCCGCCTGTCGTCGCGGATCGTTTAAAAGCGTCGTGTCGGTGGTGATGGTCATGGATGCCTCGCCGTGATTAATACAGAGTAAGGCTACTGATGAGCCGCTTACGAATCGCTAAGCCGCTGTTGTGTGAGGGCGTACCCATCCGGCACCGATAGCCGGGAGGGTGCCGAGTCGGGAAAACTAACCCCGAACCCGTAACCCCACAATCAGGACTCCTGACGATGGCAAAAAAAGTAAGTAAGTTTTTCCGTATCGGCGTTGAGGGCGATACCTGTGACGGTCGTGTAATAAGCGCGACCGATATTCAGGAAATGGCCGCAGGTTTTGACCCCCGCGTCTATGGCTGCCGTATCAATTTGGAACATCTGCGCGGCATTCTCCCGGATGGGGCATTCAACCGCTACGGTGACGTGGTGGAGCTGAAGGCTGAAAAAATCGAAGACGATTCCGCGCTTAACGGTAAATGGGCGCTGTTCGGCAAAATCGCGCCGCTCGACAACCTGGTGGAAATGGTCGGCAAGGGCCAGAAGGTTTACACCTCAATGGAAATTCAGCCGAACTTTGCCAACACCGGCAAGTGCTACCTGGTCGGTCTGGCCGTAACCGATGACCCGGCAAGCCTCGGCACCGAGTATCTGGAGTTCTGCCGCACCGCGAAAAGTAACCCTCTTAACCGCTTCAAGACGGACCCGGAAAACCTGATTTCTGTCGCCACCCTGGCGGCACTGGAGTTTGAAGACCAGACCGAAACCGTCTTCACCAAATTAAGCGACACCGTGAAAAGCATTTTTAGCCGTAAGCAGGCGAGCGATGACGCCCGTTTCGCGGATGTACATGAAGCGGTGACGGTGGTCAGCGAACATGTGCAGACCAGTCTCAGCGCATCCGACCAGCGTCTCGCCGCGCTGGAAAACTCCTTTGCCTCCCTCAAGCAGAATGTGACCAGTAAAGCCGATCAGACCAGCCAGGCCTTTACGCAGCTTAAAGCCACGCTCGACAACACACCAAGCCGTCATCAGCCGCGCCGCGAGCTGAGCACTGGCGGCGGCGGTGAAGCGACGCTGACGAACTGCTGACAGGCCCGCGAACGCCAGGCAGTAAAACCCGATTAATTACATATTTCAGGAAAAATTATGCGTCAGGAAACCCGTTTTAAATTTAATGCGTATCTCTCCCGAATCGCCGAGCTGAGCGGCGTGGAGGTTAACGATCTGTCTAAAAAATTCACCGTCAATCCGTCGGTGACCCAGACCCTGATGGATACCGTGCAGGAGTCTTCCGACTTCCTGACCCGCATCAATATCGTGCCGGTCAATGAGCTGAAGGGTGAAAAGGTTGGGGTCGGCGTCACCGGCTCTATCGCCAGCACGGCGGATACGGCCAACGGTCAGGAGCGTAAAACCGGCGACTTCGCCGCGCTGGAATCCAACAAGTACGAGTGCGATCAGATTAACTTCGATTTCCATATCCGTTACAAAACGCTCGACCTGTGGGCGCGTTTTCAGGACTTCCAGATCCGCATCCGCAACGCCATCACCAAGCGTCAGTCGCTGGACTTCATCATGGTCGGCTTTAACGGCGTGACACGCGCCGCCACGTCAAACCGTGCGGAAAACCCGATGCTTCAGGATGTGGCCGTGGGCTGGATGGAAAAGTACCGCAAAGAGGCTCCTGGCCGTGTGATGAACAAGGTCACTAATGATGAGGGCACGGTCGTTTCCGACGTGATCCGCATCGGTAAGGGGGGCGACTATGAAAACCTCGACGCCCTGGTGATGGACGCCACGAATAACCTTATCGAGCCGTGGTATCAGGAAGACCCCGATCTGGTGGTGATTGTGGGCCGTCAGCTTCTGGCAGACAAATATTTCCCGATCGTCAACAAAGAGCAGGCCAACACCGAAGCCCTGGCCGCTGACGTGATCGTCAGCCAGAAACGCATCGGTAACCTTCCGGCGGTGCGGGTGCCGTACTTCCCGGCGAATGCGCTGTTTGTTACGCGCCTCGATAACCTGTCCATCTACTTTATGGACGAGAGTCACCGCCGGGTTATTGACGAAAACGCCAAGCTGGACCGCGTGGAAAACTACGAGTCGATGAACGTCGATTTTGTGGTTGAAGACTACGCCGCCGGTTGCGTGGTGGAAAACATCAAGGTCGGCACCTTCACCCAGGCGCAGGCAGCAGCCGAGCCGGAAGCAGGAGCGTAACCGATGACGAGTCCCGCACAGCGTCACATGATGCGGGTCTCGGCCTCCACAACCACGCAGCGGGCCGCAAACCCGCTGCGACATGCCACTGCCTACGAGCAGATGCTGGTTAAGCTGGCCGCAGACCAACGCACGCTAAAAACCATCCATTCGAAAGAGCGCAAGGCCGAGATAAAGCGGGAGCTGTTGCCGTTCTATGCCCCGTGGGTCAGTGGCGCGCTTGAGCAGGGCAAAGGCGCGCAGGACGATATTCTGATGACGGTGATGCTGTGGCGTCTTGATGCCGGTGATATCGCCGGTGCGCTGGATATTGCCCGCTATGCCTTTCAGTTTGGCCTGGCTATGCCGGGGAAACATCGCCGCACGCCGGTATACATGTTCACCGAGGAGGTGGCGCTCGCCGCGATGCGCGCCCATGCCGCCGGTGAGCCGGTCGATGTTCGTCTGCTGCTTAACGTGCTGGCGCTGACTGAATCCGCCGACATGCCGGATATGGTGCGGGCAAAGCTGCACAAAATCACTGGTCTGGTGCTGCGTGATGGCGGTCAGGTTGCTGAAGCGCTGGCGCACCTACAGCGTGCAATGCGCCTCGACTGTCAGGCGGGTGTGAAAAAAGAAATTGAACGGCTTGAGCGCGAGCTGCGCCCGAAGCCCGAGGCGAAACCGAAACCGGCCCCGGCGGCATTGCGCCCGCGTAAAGTAAAGAGCGCGACCCCGGCCAAACGTGGCCGACCGAGAAAAATCGCCAGTTAACAGAATGCGCCCCGCGCCGGGCGGCACGCCGGTCAATGGTGGTGTTTGCACCTTCCCTGCGACCGGCGTCCACCGCCCAACCCTTTTAGAGGTAGTCATGATGACGCTGATTATTCAGAACGACACGCCGCAGAGCAGCGGCCCGGTGGTTATCCCGCCGCCTGCGGGCGACGAGCCGGTAATTAAAAACACGTTTTTCTTTCCTGATATCGATCCGAAGCGCGTACGCAAGTTGATGCGCCTGGAGCAGACCGTTACCCCGGACCGGCTGCGGCAGGCCATTAAAACGGGGATGGCTGAAACCAACGCGGAGCTGTACGACTACCGCGCCCGGCAGATGGCCGCCGGATTTGAGCGCCTGGCTGACGTGCCAGCCGAGCAAATCGACGGCGAAAGCGAGCGCGTTTTCCAGTATCTCAGCGCCGTTTCTGCGATGACCACGGCCACGCTGTACGAGCGTTATCGCGGTGTGGATGCCAGCGCGAAAGGCGATAAAAAAGCGGACTCAATCGACACCACGATTGATGAGATGTGGCGAGATATGCGCTGGGCCGTGGCCCGCCTCCAGGGGAAATCGCGCTGCATCGTCGGCCAAATCTGATGCGTGTCATTGCGCAGCAGGGAGACACCCTGGACATGATTTGCGCCCGGTATTACGGGCGCACTGAGGGGGTATTTGAGGAGGTGCTTGCCGCCAATCCGGGGCTGGCCGGGCTGGGGGCAGTGCTGTCGCACGGTACGCCGGTCGATCTGCCCGAGGTGCAGGCGGCCCCGGTATCAGAGACTGTAAACCTATGGGACTGAGTATGGAGCGAATTACATCGTTTTTAGCCTACTGGCTGAGCGTGGCGCTGGCCGCGTTCGGGGCCATGACACCGCAGGACGTCGCCGCATGGTTCGGCGTGTTGGGTGTGATTTTTACTGTTGGCGTGAACTGGTACTACCGGCACCTGAGTTACCTGCTGGAAGCCGATAAAAAAATGCAGCCTGTCATTATCGCACCCCCACCAAAGAGGCCGTGAATATGTCAGTGATTAAACGTTGCAGTGTGGCCGCCGTGCTGGCGCTGGCCGTGCTGTTACCCGACTTTCGTCTGCTCCAGACCTCACCGGAGGGGCTGGCCCTCATCGGCGATCTGGAGGGTTGTCGCCTGCGCCCTTACCAGTGCAGCGCCGGGGTATGGACGTCGGGCATCGGCCACACTGCGGGGGTAGTGCCAAAGGGCGATATTACTGAACGGCAGGCGGCGACAAATCTGGTCGCTGACGTGCTGAATACGGAGCGGCGTCTCGCGGTCTGCGCACCGGTAGTAATGCCGCAGCCGGTCTATGACGCCGTGATCAGCTTTGCCTTTAACGTCGGCACCGGCGCGGCCTGTAAATCAACGCTGGTCGGTTTTATCAAGCGACAACAGTGGCGGCAGGCGTGTGATCAGCTGCCCCGCTGGGTGTTCGTAAATGGGGGCAGGAGCCAGGGGCTGGAAAACCGTCGCGCCCGTGAAAGGGCAGTATGTCTTAAGGGGGTATCATGAAAGCATTAGCCGCATTACTGGTTATGGCCGTGCTCGGGCTGTGGTGGCTGTATCACGAGAGCGACAATCTGCGGCAGTCCTTTGAAAAGGCAAACCGTGTTGCCAGTGAGCAAGCGAAGGTGATCGACATGCTGAAAAACCAGCTTAGTGTCGCCGTTACAAAGGCAAATAAAAACGAGCAGGCGCATGCCGTACTGAATCAGAAGCTTAACGCTGCCGGTGAACAGGCGTTACGACGTGAAAACACTATCACGAGGTTAATCAATGAAAACGAACAGTTTCGCCGCTGGTACAGTACTGATCTGCCTGATGCTGTGCGCCGGGTGCACGTCCGTAACGCCTGCGCCTCAGCCGGTGATTGTTTACAACAGTTGCCCGAAAGTCAGCCTGTGCCCGATGCCGGGCAGTGACCCGAAAACCAACGGCGATCTGAGTGCCGATATTCGCCAGCTTGAGCGCGCATTAGAGAGCTGCGCGCTACAGGTTGAAGTAGTCAAGCAATGCCAGGACGATACAGATGCTGAAGCCAGACTCGCTACGTCAGGCGCTGAGCCGCGCCGTTCCGACGCTGAAAAATAACCCCGATATGCTGCGACTGTTTGTTGATAACGGCAGCATCGCCGCCACGCTGGCCGCGTCGCTGTCGTTTGAAAAGCGCTACACGCTTAACGTGGTGGTGACCGATTATACGTACGATATCGATCTGCTGCTCGTGCCGATCATGGCCTGGCTGCGGGAAAATCAGCCCGATATTATGACCACTGATGAGGGACAAAAGCGCGGCTTCACGTGGTACGCCGATATCAATAACGATAGCAGCATTGATATCAGCATCAGCCTGATGCTGACCGAGCGCACGCTTGTTAAGCAGCAAGGGGAAGCGCTGCATGTGCAGAACATCCCCGAGCCGCCATCGCCAGAGCCGGTAACGCGCCCGCTGGAGCTGTATGTCGCTGGCGAACTGGTGAGTAAATGGGATGAATGACTTACAGCCCTTCGAGGATAAACTCGCCGCGCTGATTGCCATGCTGTCACCGTCTGGCCGTCGCCGTATGGCTGCGGATATCGCTAAAAGAGTGCGGGCCGGGCAGCAGAAGCGAATTAAATCACAGAAAGCGCCGGACGGCACGCCGTACGAGGCGCGTAAGCGTCAGCCAGTTAAGGCAAAAAACGGACGGGTTAAACGCCAGATGTTCGCAAAGCTGCGTACCAGTCGATACATGAAGGCCAGCGGCGAAGATAGCGCGGCGGCAGTGGAATTTACTGGGAAGGTGCAACGCATTGCTCGCGTACATCAGTTTGGGCTAAAGGACAGGCCGGGGCGCGACAGCCCTGCTGTGCAGTATCCCGAGCGCAAGTTACTTGGTTTTTCAGATGATGATGAAAAAATAATAGAACTAATTTTAATTTCATATTTGGCAGATTGACTGCTCTTATATTAGAGCAGTCAATCCATGTTTATAAAATGATTTATTTCCGATTCATACGGCGGCTACGTTTGGCATTTTTATTTTTATTTTTTTTAGTCTTTTTTGCTTGTCTTCTGAGAGATTCTGCATTGGAGGATTGCTTATTATGTGAAGGGGGCGTGTAGAGGTCACTCCCTTTATAAATCCAATCGATTACATTAGCAGGTCGCTGAAGATCAAATATTATGCGCGATTCCATTCCTGTACCTATAAAAGACATATGCCCATTCTTGTAAGAAAAGATGGCTTCTTTACCAATCATGAAATAATCATTAGGATCGGGGAATGATTTAGGGTGAGGGGCTAGGTGAAGTAAGTTAGGATATTTTTTATTACCTAACTCCATAAACTTTTTAAAGTCTAGGCATAAGACAATTATTATCTCACCGCTAATGATATCCTCTATCAACTCATATGGAAGATTTAGATTAAACAGAGGCTGAACAAAATGATGACCTATACTGTCTGAGATATTAAATACGCGGCCTTTAAAGTTAGTGCCGTCCATCCATGAATTGAAGCCGACAAATCCCATTTCCGTAGTCTTATAGGCACCAACATAGACACATTCATCAATAACGTCTATGCTCCAATTCTTTCCTGCTTTGATATCACTCCATCTATTAACTATATCCTGGTTATAAAATTCTGGTATATAGTTTTCGTCTTCAATTTTAACTTGCCGCTTATGATAGTGATCATAACCAGAGCCGTTGTTGATAGTGCCGGTAATATCCGTCAGTCTCTGCCATTGTTTTTTTGTTCTGTTGTAATGTTTTATATCTTTTTCATTAAAATCCTGTGTGAAGTATTTATCAAAGTGCTCACACTTAGCTTCAACCGAAAATTGTGCAGCGTGAGAAAACTCAATGTTTTTTTCACCTGTTTTCACCTCAGTTAATGCAATGCCCTGTCCTAACTTCATAACAACTAAGTCACCAGCGTGTACGAATGTTGTAAGATCTGAAACGATAGCAATCGAAGTTGGCTCTTTATTTATCAAGTCTGCCGCGGCCATCGAGTCAATGATATTTTGCTTTGATAGATTGTCATTCCCGTCGGGCAGTGTCAATCTTCTAATTGATGAATGTTCATTATCAAATAATATCCATACTATTGAGTCAATGAATCTTCGTAGAACTTTTATTTCATATTCCTTCACTTCAGCCTTTTTAAGCGCCCTCATTTTTTCTTCGCTTTTTTTTTGCCTGTGAAAATCCTTTGACTGCGCCTTCAGCGATGTAACTTCATCTAGCCTAGTAATAATTTCATAAGCAATTTTCTGTTGTGCTAATTTCCACCCTTCATGGACGGCAGAAAAAAATTCAATTCTATTTTTTAATGCTTCAGTTTCTCCCGCTTTTTCGATTCCATACTTTCTTGTCAAAAAAAGAAGCTCTTTAGCTGTAGATATTAAGCCCGGTGATAGCTTCTTCCATGATGATATGAATGGCCTCATTTTTGCTTCCATTACCTTAGAATCATCTAACGCATTAGTCATTTCGTTCTCCAATTAAGATGCAACAGAGGTAAAGGCATTAGCAGGTGTCACCATGCAATTTACTCTATTGATTTTAACCATGTTGTGCTGGAGATAGCAAAACCAAGTCGAATGGAATACACACCATCCCGGCGGCATCCTTTCCTGTATGAAAACATTCGAATCCCTACAGGAACTTGCGCGCCTGCTGCGCAACATGATCCGCACCGGCGTCATTGTCGAAACTGACCTTGATACGGGGCGCTGTCGTGTACAGACTGGCGGCAATACATCCGACTGGCTCCAGTGGCTGACGCACCGCGCCGGGCGCTCGCGTACATGGTGGGCACCATCCATCGGCGAGCAGGTACTGATCCTGTCCGTGGGTGGCGAGATGGATACAGCATTTGTACTGCCCGGCATTTATTCCGATGAAAACCCTGCGCCGTCCGCGTCGGCGGATGCCTGGCGCGTTGACTTCCCGGACGGCGCGGTTATTGAGTACGAGCCGGAAACCAGCGAGCTGAAAGCCTCGGGCATAAAAACCGCTGACATCACCGCCTCAAAAAATATTACCGCAACCGTGCCGGTTGTACTGGTCAAAGCGGAGACACGGATCACCCTCGACACGCCGGAGGTGGTCTGCACCAACAAACTGATCACCGACACGCTTGAGGTACAGAAGGGCGGGAAGATGACCGGCGATATTACACACAGCGGCGGCGCGTTTACTTCCAATAACGTGCAGGTAGACAAACATAGCCACGGCGGCGTGCAGAAGGGCGGGAGCTGGACGGAGGATACGAAATGACGGCGCGTTATATCGGCATGAGCCGCAGCACCGGCCAGCCGCTGACCGATACGGATCATATCCGCCAGAGCATAGGCGACATTCTGCGCACCCCCGTCGGCTCGCGTGTGATGCGCCGTAATTATGGCTCCCTGCTGTCGGCAATGATTGACCAGCCGCAAACCCCCTCGCTGGAGCTGCAAATCAAGGCGGCCTGCTACATGGCGATCCTGCGCTGGGAGCCACGCGTTACCCTGACCGGCATCACGACGGAACGGCAGTTTAACGGGCAGATGATTGTTGATCTGTCCGGGCAGATCGCCGACACCGGCGAGAGCTTTTCTTTTTCCATCACCGTGAGTTAAAACCATGCCAAGTATTGACCTGAGCCAGCTCCCTGCGCCGGATTTTTTGGAGGCGCTGGATTACGAAGCAATCCTTGCTGAACGTAAGGCGACGCTGATTTCGCTTTTCCCGGCAGATCAGCAGGAGGCCGTTGCCCGCACGCTGGCGCTGGAGTCGGAGCCGCTGACCAAATATCTGGAGGAGAACGCCTACCGGGAAATTATCTGGCGGCAACGGGTGAATGAGGCAGGACTCGGCACAACGCTTGCCTATTCCGTCGGTAACGATCTCGATGTGATGGCCGCCAATAACAACACCCCCAGGCTGACAGTCACGCCAGCAGACGAAACCACCATTCCGCCTACCCCTGCGGTGCTGGAGTCCGATGCCGATTTGCGACTGCGGGCGCAGCAGGCTTTTGAGGGGCTGAGCGTTGCGGGGCCGGTAGGTGCTTACGAGTACCACGGCCGCAGCGCCGACGGGCGCGTGGCGGATATTTCTGTCGTCAGCCCTTCCCCGGCGTGCGTGACGATCACGGTGCTGTCCCGCGAAAATGACGGCGCAGCCAGCGCCGGACTGCTGGCAGTGGTTGAGGCTGCGCTGAATGCGGAGGACGTGCGCCCGGTGGGTGACCGGGTGACAGTGCAGGCGGCTGAAATTGTGCCGTACCGGATAGACGCCACCCTCTATTTTTACCCTGGTCCTGAGTCTGAGCCGATCCGGCTGGCTGCTGAGGAAAAGCTGAAAGCCTATATCAGCGCGCAGCGGCGTCTCGGGCGTGATATTCGTCAGTCTGCAATTTATGCCGCGCTTCATGTTGAAGGGGTGCAGCGGGTAGAGCTGGCCGCGCCGGTCACCGATATCGTGCTGGATAAACATCAGGCTTCATTCTGCACGGCTTACACCATAAACGCAGGGGGTAATGATGAGTGATAACCGCCTTCTGCCGGTTGGCTCGTCAGTGCTGGAGGTTGCCGCCGCAGCAGCAGCGGCAGAAATCGAGCGCGTGCCGGTACCGCTGCGCACGCTATGGGATCCGCTAGCCTGTCCTGTAAATCTGCTGCCGTATCTGGCCTGGGCATTGTCGGTTGACCGGTGGGATCCTGCCTGGTCTGAGGTGACCAAACGCAGCGTTATTGCCTCCTCGTTTTACGTCCATCAGCACAAAGGCACAATCAGTGCACTACGCCGCGTCGTTGAGCCGCTCGGCTATCTGATTGAGGTGCGGGAGTGGTGGCAGCTCAACGAGGAGCCGGGGACGTTTCGCCTGGTTGTGGGCGTACTGGACAGCGGTATCACTGACGAGATGTATCAGGAACTTGAACGCCTGATCGAGGATGCAAAACCCGCCAGTCGTCACCTTATCGGGCTTGCCATCAGCCTGAGCGCCACAGGCAACGAGTTTACTGGCGCAGGCTGTTACCTCGGTGACACCCTGACGGTTTACCCCTACATACCCGAGACGATCACCGTCGGCGGGGAATATTACCCGGCTTCGGCCATTCATCTTATTGATAACCTGAGAGTGAGTGCATGACCGCGAAATATTTTGCCATTCTGACTAATCAGGGCGCGGCGCGGCTGGCAAACGCTGCCGCGCTCGGCACCAAAGTCAACCTTACGCAAATGGCTGTAGGGGACGCCAACGGCGTACTGCCGACGCCTGATGCGTCACAGACCGCGCTGATTAACCGCAGGCGTATCGCGCCGATTAATCTGCTGGCCGTCGACCCTAACAACGCCAGCCAGATTATCGCCGAGCAGATTATCCCCGAAGATGAGGGCGGTTGGTGGATCCGTGAGATTGGCCTGTACGACAGCGACGGCGTGCTGATTGCTGTGGCGAACTGCCCGGAAACTTACAAGCCGCAGCTCCAGGAGGGAAGCGGACGTACGCAGACCATTCGCATGATTTTAATCGTGTCGAGTACAACAGCAGTCACGCTAAAAATTGATCCGTCAGTGGTGCTGGCGACCCGGCAGTATGTCGATAACGCCATAAGTAACACCGTTATTCAGGTGCAGCTGTATACAGATAACCAGATGAAGTATCACCTTTGGGCCACAGATCCGCATTCACAATATGCTTTCAGAAATTCGCCAGTGTTAACCGGCCAGCCTCGCTCGCCGACCCCGGCACCGGCAGAGAACTCAGATATCATTGCAACCACTGCCTATGTCCGGGCGGCTATTGCGGCGCTGGTTGCCGCGTCGCCTGCTGCGCTGGATACGCTGAATGAAATCGCCGCTGCACTGGGGAACGATCCTAATTTTTCCCGGACGATGTTCAACACGCTGGCAGGTAAGCAGCCTTTGGACAATACGCTTACCGCCCTGTCAGGAAAAAGCGCATCAGGGCTTGTGTCCTATCTCGGATTTGGTGAGGGTACAAACTGGATAAAAATGCCCGGCGGGCTGATTATTCAGCGCGGAACATTTGGTTATGGCCCCGGTGTGTCTGAAATAGGCGTGACTTTACCCAGGGCGTTTACAAATAATAACTATGCCGTAAGCCTCACCTGGTCAGACCGTAACATTGATAATTCTAACTTAAGCACCGAGCCTGCAAAAGTTGCTGTTTTAGCCACCACTAAGAGCACTACCGGGTTCAGGGCTTTCCAGGCCGGAACGGGTGGTTACAACGTTGATTTTATCGCGATGGGGTACTGATTATGGATTATGTTTACAGCCCGGCCGCAGCTGGTTTCTTTCCGGTTGCTGAAAAAAAAACCTTTGAACAATCCGGCATCTGGCCGACTGACGGCATAGGTGTCACCGCAGTCGATCATGATGCGCTGTTTCCGGTGCCGGTGGGTAAGTTTATTGGTCTGGATAATGGCGCGCCATGCTGGATGGATGTTCCGCCGCCGACAAAAGAAGAGTTGATCGCGACAGCTGAAGCACAAAAGCAGGCCCTGATTAATGCTGCCAATGAGTACATGAACGGCCAGCAGTGGCCGGGTAAGGCAGCGATAGGCAGACTGAAAGGCGATGCGCTGACGCAGTACGGGCTGTGGCTGGATTATCTGGACGCGGTCGCGGCTGTGGACACGCAGAGCGCGCCGGATATTAGCTGGCCTGAGCAACCAGAAGCATGACAGAAGCCCCGCAACGCGGGGCTTTTTTATGATACCGGCACGCACGGCTAATCATGACCATGCCGGATAAAATTCTCTTACCTTCCTGTTGTACCAGCCCGCAGCCAACACTCACAGATAGCCGCATCTGGCTCGCGCCGGGACAATGACCTCACCCTTTAACCACGGAGTTAACCGGATGAGTGATTTTCATCATGGCGTGCAGATCGTCGAAATCAACGACGGCACACGCGTCATTTCCACTGTATCAACGGCAGTCATCGGCATGGTCTGTACGGCCAGCGACGCCGACGCCACTACCTTTCCACTAAACGAGCCGGTACTGATTACCAGCGTGCAAAGCGCTATCGGTAAGGCCGGTAAAAAAGGCACCCTGGCGAAATCTCTCCAGTCTATTGCAGACCAGAGCAAGCCGGTCATTGTTGTGGTACGCGTTGCCGAAGGCACCGGAGACGATGAGGAGGAAGCGCTTGCGCAGACCGTTTCCAACATCATCGGCACCACTGACGAAGACGGCAAATACACCGGACTGAAAGCGCTGCTCACTGCCGAAGCCGTGACGGGTGTTAAGCCACGCATCATCGGCGTGCCGGGGCTGGACAGTCTGGAGGTGGCGACAGCCATCGCGTCGGTGTGCCAGAAGCTGGGTGCGTTTGGCTACGTCAGCGCGTGGGACTGTAAAACCCTTTCTGATGCCATCAACTACCGCAAGAATTTCGGGCAGCGCGAGCTGATGGTTATCTGGCCGGACTTTATGGCATGGGACACTAATGCGAACGCCAGCGCTAAAGCATGGGCGACGGCGCGAGCACTAGGCCTGCGCGCCAAAATCGACCAGGAGACAGGCTGGCATAAGACGCTCTCAAACGTCGCCGTTAACGGCGTAACGGGCATCAGCGCCTCAGTGTTCTGGGATTTGCAGGAGCCTGGCACCGATGCCGACCTGCTCAACGAGGCGGGCGTAACAACGCTTATCCGAAACGACGGCTTTAAGTTCTGGGGCAACCGTACCTGTTCTGACGATCCGCTGTTCCTGTTTGAAAACTACACCCGAACGGCGCAGGTGCTCGCCGACACGATGGCCGCTGCGCACGCCTGGGCGATGGACAGGCCAATCACGCCGACGCTGATCCGCGACATTGTGGACGGCATTAACGCCAAATTCCGCGAACTCAAAACCGCAGGCTACATCGTTGATGGTACCTGCTGGTTTGATGAGGAGTCCAACGACGCGGCAACCCTCAAGGCCGGGAAGCTGTTTATCGATTACGACTACACCCCGGTTCCACCACTGGAAAACCTGACGCTGCGCCAGCGTATTACCGACAAATATCTGGCGGATCTGGTTTCCTCGGTCAACAGCAATTAAGGAGCGCCCGATAAATGGCAATGCCGCGCAAGCTTAAGTTTATGAACGTGTTCCTTGATGGCTACAGCTATCAGGGGGTCGCAAAATCTATCACGCTGCCAAAGCTCACCCGCAAGCTGGAGAACTATCGCGGGGCGGGCATGAACGGCGTTGCGCCGGTTGATCTCGGTCTTGATGATGATGCGCTGTCAATGGAGTGGTCGCTCGGTGGCTTCCCGGATGATGTTATCTGGAACCTGTACGCCGCGACCGGGATTGACGCCGTGCCGATCCGTTTCGCTGGCTCCTACCAGCGTGATGACTCCGGCGAAACGGTGGCAGTTGAGGTGGTTATGCGCGGGCGTCAGAAAGAGATCGACACCGGCGAAGCCAAGCAGGGTGAAGACACAGAAGCAAAAATCTCGGTTGTCTGCACCTATTTCCGCCTGACGATGGACGGAAAAGAGCTGATTGAGATCGACACCATCAACATGGTCGAGAAGGTGAACGGTGTGGATAAGCTGGAGCAGCACCGCCGCAACGTCGGCCTGTAATTCATTCCGGCCAGCAAGCCTGGCCGGTAACCCTCTTTTAAATTAATAAGCGAGAAAATCATGAGCAAAGAAAACGTTATTACCCTGGAGAAACCCATCAAACGTGGCGAGCAGGAAATTACCGAAGTGACTTTGATTAAGCCGACGGCTGGCACGCTGCGTGGTGTTGGTCTTGCTGCGGTCGCAAGCTCTGAGGTCGATGCCCTGATCAAGGTGCTG
Source organism: Enterobacter sp. C2 (assembly GCF_019880405.1). NCBI lineage: Bacteria > Pseudomonadati > Pseudomonadota > Gammaproteobacteria > Enterobacterales > Enterobacteriaceae > Enterobacter > Enterobacter sp. C2. Next base: position 3,201,639 of record NZ_CP082269.1, on the reverse strand, counting down.
CCGCGCATGACGGCCCCGAGCCTGACCGAGCAGGAAATCGCCGCGCTGGAGCTGCCCGACTTTGTGGCGCTGGCCGGGAAAGTGGTTGGTTTTTTGTCGCCGAGTTCGGCGCAGTAGATTTCCCGAAAAAACTATCGGTTGACGATCTGATGGCGGATATCGCAGTGATATTTCACTGGCCGCCATCGGAGCTATATCCCCTGAGCCTGACCGAGCTTTTTACATGGCGCGAGAAGGCGCTCCAGCGAAGCGGAAACACGAATGAGTGATTTGAAACTTCAGGTTCTGCTGAAAGCCGTAGACCAGGCGACCCGCCCGTTTAAATCTATCCAGGCAGCGAGTAAATCGCTGTCTGCGGATATTCGCACAACGCAGCAGGCCCTACGGGACATGAACGGTCAGGTATCAAAAATTGAAGCCTTCCGCAAAGCCAGCGCGCAGCTGGCTGTTACCGGCCATGCACTGAAAAAGGCGCGTGATGAAGCGGAGGCGCTGGCAGAGCAGTTTAAAAAAACCGAAAAGCCCACAGCCGCCCAGGCCAGAGTACTGGAGTCAGCAAAGCGTGCAGCGGAAACCCTGCAAACCAAATATAACAGCCTTACCCATTCTGTTAAGCGCCAGCAAACAGAGCTAGGAAAGGCCGGGATTAATACACGTAATCTGGCAAATGACGAGAGACGGCTTAATTTATCCATTGGCGAGACAACGGCACAGCTTGACCGGCAGCGCCAGGCGTTGGCGCGTGTTAGTGCGCAGCAGGCAAAACTAAGCGCTGTTAAGGCACGCTACGAGAAAGGCAAGGAGATTGCCGGGACGGCGGGCGCAGTGGGCGCTGCCGGTGTAGGTATGGCAACTGCTGGCACCATGACCAGCGTTGCGCTGCTGCGGCCAGGCTATGAGTTTGCACAAAAAAACTCTGAGTTGCAGGCTGTCTTGGGTGTAGCAAAAGACTCCGCAGAAATGAAGGCGCTGCGCGGGCAGGCGCGCCAGCTCGGCGACAATACTGCCGCTTCAGCCGATGATGCAGCCGCAGCGCAAATTATCATAGCCAAATCAGGTGGGGATAAGGATGCAATCATGTCGGCCACGCCTGCCACGTTAAATATGTCACTGGCGAACCGTCGGACGATGGAGGAGAACGCCGCTCTGCTAATGGGCATGAAATCTGCCTTTCAGCTAACCAATGATCGAGTAACACATATCAGCGATGTGTTATCGATGGTAATGAACAAAACCGCCACCGATTTTGACGGTCTAAACGACTCACTGACTTATGCCGCCCCCGTTGCCAAAAATGCAGGGATAACGATAGAGCAAGCGGCTGCAATGGTGGGTGCGCTTCATGATGCCAAAATTACTGGCTCTATGGCCGGTACTGGTAGTCGTGCTGTGATTACCCGATTGCAGGCTCCTACGGGAGAGGCATTTTCTGCGCTTAAGGAGCTGAAGGTCACAACTGCGGATAGCAAAGGCAATTTCAGGCCTATCTTTACCATCCTGAAAGAAATGCAGGCCAGTTTTACTAAAAACAAGCTCGGAACAGCGCAGCAGGCCGAATATATGAAGGTGATATTCGGAGAGGAGGCCAGTTCGTCGGCAGCGGTACTGATGCAAGCGGCGACCGGCGGCAAACTTGACGCGCTAACTGCTGCGTTTAAGGCTTCTGACGGGAAAACAGAAGAGCTTGTTAAGGTTATGCAGGATAACCTCGGGGGTGACTTCAAGGAGTTCCAGTCAGCTTACGAGGCGGTGGGTACTGACCTTTTTGATCAGCAAGACTCGTCAATCCGCAGGCTGACGCAAACCGCGACAAACTATGTCCTGAAACTGGATTCTTGGATCACGCGTAACAAAGGGCTGGCGCAGTCGCTTGGTACAATTGCCGCTGTGACGCTTGGTGTAATTGGCCTGGTTGGTGCTATCGGTCTGGTAGCTTGGCCGGTGATTGCCGGTATTAATGCAATCATTGCTGTGGCCGGAGCGATGGGAGTCGCATTTACGGCCATTGGTAGTGCCATTATGACCGCCATTGGCGCAATAACATGGCCTATTGTGGCAGTAGTGGCCGCCATTGTCGCCGGGGCATTGTTAATCCGTAAATACTGGGAGCCTATCAGCGCATTTTTTGGCGGTGTGGTTGAAGGGCTGCGGTCGGCATTCGCGCCGGTGGGAGAGCTGTTTACGCCGGTTAAACCTATGTTCGATTGGCTGGGCGAGAAACTTAAGGCCGCCTGGCAGTGGTTTACCGATCTCGTCGCCCCGGTCAAGGCGACCCAGGACACGCTGAATAGCTGCCGAGATGTCGGCGTGATCTTTGGGAGGGCGCTGGCGGATGCGCTGCTGATGCCGCTCCAGGCATTCAATAAACTGCGCAGCGGGATTGACTGGGTGCTGGAAAAGCTGGGGATTATCAATAAGGAGTCGAGCACGCTGGATCAGACGGCTGCGCGTGCCAGCGCGGCGGCTAACGGGGGTTTAGTGCTGGGAGTCAGTGCGGCAGGTATGCCGCAACAGCCCGCTACTGTGTTGCAGTCTGCCGCCATGCCGCAACCCGTAGTTATGCCGCAGCCAAATATTACGGTGCAACCCGTAAACGTAGCGCCATCGGTTATCGTGCCACCGCCCGTAGCTATGCCGCAGCCAAATATTACGGTGCGACCTGTAAACACAGCGCCGCCGGTTATCGTGCCAACGTCCGCCGTAGTCAGGGTTGGAAGTGACGTGCCGCTGTCAACAAAAGCGGCCTCTCAAAATCAGGCACCTCTGGAGGCCGGGACGGGCTATAAGTCACCTGTCAGCCAGTCGCAGCCGGTAGGGTACGCCACAGCAAACCAAGCGGGCGGATATCAGGCTTATCGACCGGTGGATGCACCGGCAGGGCGGACGTATATCGATCAGAGCAAAAGCGATTATCACATCACCCTGCCAGGCGGCGGCGCGGCGGGAGGACAGCTTGAGCAGCAGCTGCAAGATGCGCTCGAAAAATATGAGCGTGATAAGCGCGCCCGCGCCCGATCCAGCATGGCGCATGATGAATAAGGAGGACATTCAGAATGATGTTAGCGCTTGGTATGTTTGTCTTTATGCGGCAGACGCTGCCATATCAGAACTGGCAGCGAAACACGGATTATCGATGGCCTTCTAATAGCCGCGTAGGTCAGCGAGCTGCATATCAGTTTCTCGGGCCGGATGAGGAAAGCATCAGTCTCGGCGGTGTGCTTTACCCGGAGCTGACTGGCGGGAAGGTGTCCTTGAATACGCTCAGGCTGATGGCTGATGAGGGTAAAGCCTGGTCGCTGATTGACGGAGCCGGTACGATTTACGGCATGTTCGTTATCAACAGCGTCAGCGATACCGGGTCAGAATTTTTTTCTGATGGCACTGCGCGGAAAATTGATTTTACCGTCAGGCTGACCCGCGTTGACGAGTCGCTTTCTGATGTGTATGGAGATATCGGAAAGCAGGCGCATGATCTGGTTGGGAAGGCGGGTGATATGGCTGCAAAAATTTCCACCAATGTGACGGGGCTGTTTACATGATTAGTGCGCTGACAGCAAGCGCCGGGGCAATTATGACCCCGGCATTTTTGGTGCAGGTGGGCGGGAAAGACGTCACGGCCAACATTAGCGAGCGCCTGCTTAGTCTGACAATGACCGATAACCGTGGGTTTGAAGCCGACCAGCTCGACATTGAACTCGACGACAGTGACGGCAAACTTGATCTACCCCTGCGCGGAGCCGAGCTAACGCTCTTTCTGGGCTGGAAAGGGTCAGCCTTGGTGGGAAAAGGCAAATTTACTGTTGATGAAGTAGAACACCGGGGCGCGCCGGACACATTGACGATCAGGGCGCGAAGTGCGGATTTTCGCGGCAGTTTGAACTCACGGCGGGAACTGTCATATCACGACACCACGCTGGGCGCGGTTGTGGAAGCAATAGCCACACGTAACAAGCTGATGGCCAGCGTTGCCCCATCGCTGGCAGGAATTAAGCTATCGCATATCGATCAGGCCCAGGAGTCTGATGCCAAATTCCTGACCCGGCTCGCTGACAGGAACGGCGGAGAGGTGTCGATTAAGGCAGGAAAGCTGCTTTTTCTGAAGGCCGGTTCAGGCGTGACGGCTAGCGGCAGGCCAATTCCGCAGGTGACTATTACCCGTAGCGACGGCGACAGGCATCAGTTTGCTATTGCTGATCGGGGAGCATACACGGGGGTGACCGCACGCTGGCTACATACCAAAGACCCGAAGCCGCAGAAGGTAAAGGTAAAGCGAAAGCCGAAAATAAAACATCTTCGTGCCCTGGAGCATCCGAAAGCTAAGAAGGTGGCCGTTAAAAAAACGAAAACACCGGAAGCAAGAGAAGGCGAGTATATGGCAGGGGAGGCGGATAATGTTTTTGTGCTTACCACGACATACGCGACAAAAGCACAGGCGACGCGGGCGGCGCAAGCTAAGTGGGACAAGTTGCAGCGTGGGGTTGCTGAGTTTTCTATCAGCTTGGCGCGTGGCCGCGCTGACCTTTACCCTGAGACGCCGGTAAAAGTGTTAGGATTCAAAAGTGTGATTGACGATCAGGCATGGACCATTACAAAGGTGATTCACATGCTAAGCAATAATGGGTTTACGACAGCGGTTGAACTGGAAGTTAAGCTCTCTGACGTAGAATATGAGACAGACGAGGGCGAATAAACTACGTTATCAATGTAGGCCACAGCAGAAAGATAAAACCCGGCTAAGGCCGGGTTTTTTACAGGATTATTTGCCGGCGGGTGAAAAAAGATGTGTTTTCGACATCATCATTATCCTAGCAGGCTGATCCATTAGCTTTCCCATCTCCTCGCACGTTGACAGTGGGCTTTCAAAAGAGTAACCCAGCGTCTTGGATTCATTAGTGATACTAAGCTGCTGTATGTCTTCAAGCGCTGATTTCGGAATGCTTTTAGTCCATAAGTGTGAGCATACGCCATGCATGATTACAGTCTCGTATGCTTCTGAGGTAATGCTACTGCCCGGCAGTGCAACAATAATTTTATGGCCGCCGGTAGTGATTGAGAAGGGTTGCCATTGTGCAAGCGCCTTCTCAAGAGCTTGCTGGTTGGGGCTTTCAGCTAGTGCTTGGCCTGAAATTATTATCGAAGTTGATAGGATCAGGGTTCTGATGACTAACATGCCAGGTCCTTACGGTGGTCACAAATTACTAATTAAAATGGTTCTCAAAATGTGAACTAAGCGATATTATTTGTGCACAATATGAGAGCAGGGGTGGTTATGTTTCATTGTCCGGAATGCCAACATGCAGCACATGCGCGCACAAGCCGTTATCTAAGCAAAAACACGAAAGAACGTTACCATCAATGCACAAATATCAATTGCAGCTGTACATTCGTTACTATGGAGACTGTAGAGCGCCGCATTGTCACCCCAGGTAAGATAGATTTTGCGCCGCCGCATCCAACAGTCAACGGTCAGCAGCAGCTATGGCGATAACCAGAACCCCGCAATGCGGGGTTTTTTTATTGCCGCCAGTCCAAACGGCTGTCGCCATTTTGCCGCCATTCCAAAAGAAAAAGGGGCTACGTTTTCACGTAACCCCTTGTTTTATTTGGTGGAGCTGGCGGGAGTTGAACCCGCGTCCGAAATTCCTACATCCTCGGCACTACATGCTTAGTCAGTCTTTACATTCGCTTGCCAGCTGCGGACAGACACGCCACTAACAAACTAGCCTGATTAGTTTTAACGCTTCAACCCCAGGCAAGGCATCCGCGCGATCTCTTTTGGGTTTGACCTCTCTTTGATCCCCGTCTTAAGAGCGGAAGCTAGGGAGAGAGGGCTCAGAGCAGGTTATTAAGCTGCTAAAGCGTAGTTTTCGTCGTTTGCGACTATTTTTTTGCGGCTTTTTACGAGGCAAACCGCCCCTCGGCATGCACCTTGGGTTTCGCAAATCCCGTCGAATCCAGAATCAGCCCCAATGTGTTGACTACAGTATAACAGATTTTGCCGCCAACGCACCAGTCCATATCGCTACAACATCTGTATGACCTTCAGTTGGTTAAAGTATGAACAGGCTTGATTTATCAGCCCTCGGCCGCTTCGCTGTCGCTGCCATACCCTCTTTTATTCAGAATATAAAGGCAGCAAGAATATATTTAATATTGGACATATAGGATATATCGAAATATTGCTGTTTTCTTTATGCTAATTATTAAAAAAGGATCTATTCACTGCATGCACTATTTAAGTGCCGCTTAAGTATTAACGTTTTTGTTAACAATATATTCTGTATTTAAAAAAATGTGAAAATTTGTGACTTGGGAGTTTGCCTAATTTCAGACTATTGGGTATATATTTTAATGAGATCAATTCTGCGCTGAAGTTACGCAAGAGGGATTAACTTATTGAGAAACAATAACTTATAGATCCACTACCCAGTTTTTAGAAAAAATATTAATTTCTGCCTCTTTATTTTGGTAGCGCTCTTCTTCTGCCAAAAATAAGCCTGGCACATGCACAAAATAGCGATCTAAATAGCGAGAGGACATTATATGGCTCCCCAAATTAGCCCTGCTGGGTCAGTGGATATTTTGAATCAAAAAACTGGTGATGTCGTTAGCCAATATGCCCAAAGTGCCGACCGCGTTGTTAATCTGACGCAGACCAGCATCGTTCGTATTAACGCTTCCCCAGAGTCTGTAAATTACTATCAGCGTGAAGGCAATGACCTGATCGTCCATATGAATGACGGTACTACGGTACGCTACCAGCGCTTTTTTGTGCTTGATGAGAATGGCCTACACAGCGAACTGATCTTTGAAGACGATTTGGGCGCGCATCATGCTGTCTTCCCCTTTGCCGAGGCCGCTGCGCCCGCTACCGCGGAAGCAATCGTGCCGGCACTCTCTGAAGCATCTGTAGATTCTCTTGTTGGCGCAGGAGGGCTCTCTGCATTAGCTGTATTGGGCGGAGTAGCCGCAATCGGGGGTATTGTGGGTATCGCAGCCGCAGCGGGCGGCGGCGGCGGTGGCAGCAACCGTCAGGAAGCAGAGGATAATGGCGTCCTTCCACCTATTGATGGGACACCGCCGGATAATGGCGGAACCACACCGCCGGATGGGGGCGGAACCACGCCACCGGACAATGGCGGAACCACACCGCCGGACGATGGCGGAACCACACCGCCGGACGATGGCGGAACCACACCGCCGGACGATGGCGGAACCACACCGCCGGACGATGGTGGAACCACGCCGCCGGACGATGGTGGAACCACGCCGCCGGACGATGGCGGAACCACACCGCCGGATGGGGGCGGAACCACGCCGCCGGATGGGGGCGGAACCACGCCGCCGGATGGGGGCGGAACCACACCGCCAGATGATGGCGGTGAGACTACACCACCGGTCTCAACGCTCTCGGTTGCTCCGCTGACGGGCGATAATATGCTGAACCTGCAAGAGGTCAGCGCTACACAGGTTTTAAGCGGCAGCACAGAAGCAGATAACGCTGGCAGCCCGATCGTCGTTACCGTCGATCAATATACATGGACTACCCAGGTTAACAGCGACGGCACATGGAACATTGATATGCCCGCTAACATTCTTCAGTCACTGCAGCAGGGACTGCGTGTGCTGAGAGTAGTGTTGACGGACAGCGAAGGACGTACTGTAACAACCTCAATGGATCTGTGGGTAGATACCATTCCGCCCGTGCTCCAGATGACCCCCTTCGTACCAAACAATACGCTTGATGTCTCCCAACTGAATACAGACAAGATCGTTCGCGGCTTCTCCAGCAGTGAAGATCAGGGCAGCGTAGTGACGGTAACGCTAAACGGTAAGAGCTACACTACCGCAGTAGACAGTCTTGGCCGCTGGCAGCTGAGCATCCCGCAGGCCGACATCCAGCAGCTACAGGATGGCCAGCCCTATACCGTGGAGTATCAGATCGTCGATATGGCGGGCAACGTCACGACCGGGCAGGCTGACTTCACCACTAACTTCACCAGTCCGCAAGTGAGTGTCAATCCGGTAACGGGGGACAACGTCCTTAATACTGCCGAGCTACAGCTGAACCAGACGCTCTCCGGCCAAACCGTGAATATCCCGGCGGGGCAGGTGGTGACAATTACGCTGGGAACGAAAACCTACTACGCCCAGGTAATGGGCGACGGCAGCTGGAAAACCACGTTGCCAGCAGGCGATCTCGCCTCCCTGACACAGGGCGATAATCCACTCACCGTCTCGGTGAATGATGCCAACGGCACACCGGTGGTACGTACTGAAACAATCAACGTCGATGGCAGCCAGAACGGCATTGCCATCGCCATTCTCTCGACCGACGACTACCTGAACGCCAACGAGGCGCAGAGCCCGCTGGAGGTGCGTGGTGTCACCACGGTAACCGGGCCAGACGTCAGTATCGTTGTTTTCTTTAACGGCAAAGAGTATGCCGTCACCGCTATTGATGCCGCAGGAAACTGGAGTGTACAGATCCCTTCCGCCGATCTGCTGCTGCTCCCGGACGGTCCAAACACCGTTGAAGCGGTCGTCACTCAGGGTGCTCAGTCCGCAGGCGACACCCACACCCTGAACGTGCAGATCCACTATCTGCCTATTCCGACCATTGATGCACCGTTTGGTGATGGCTACCTTAACAGCGTGGAAAAAGGGCTGGATCAGGTGCTGAGTGGTAATACCGGTGTCTCCGGTAGCGGGCAGAGCGTAAGCGTGCAGCTGGCGGGGAAAACCTATCAGGCGCTGGTGGACGGCGACGGCAACTGGCGCGCGATCGTTCCCGCCAGCGATATGCAGACGATCCCGGACGGGCTGCTGACCATCAACGTCAATGCGATTGATGCCGCAGGCAACAGCGCGCCGCTCACCAGCACCGCGCAGGTGGATACCACTCTGCCCGCGCTCAGTCTGCTGCCGCTGACGGCGGACGGCAAACTTAACGGCCAGGAGCTGGGGCAGGATCAGATTCTGAGCGGCATCAGCTCGGTCGCTGAACGCGGCCAGCCGGTGACGGTCGTGCTGAATGGCAAAACCTACACCGCTACAGTAGGGACGGATGGTAACTGGCAGCTGCCGCTTCCGGCAGCCGATCTGCAGCAGCTGAGCCAGGGTAGCTATCCGCTGACGGTGACGCTGACCGATACGGCCGGTAACACCCAGACCGTGACGCAAAATATCGATGTGAAAACCGCTTTACCTGCGCTTACCGTCCAGGCGCTGACCGACGGTAACGATCTGGATGCAGCAGAGATCAAGGTCGATCAGATCCTTCATGGAACGGTTACCAATGCCGAGCCGGGTAGCGTGATTATCGTTAACCTGGGGTCAGGCAGCTATCAGGGCACCGTGGATGCGGGCGGTAACTGGCGTGTGACCTTGCCTGCCGTGGAGCTGCAAAAGCTTGCCGACGGCACCAACACCCTGACCGTTAGCGTAACCGACGGCTACGGTCAGAACACCTCGGTTGAGCATAGCTTTACCGTTGATACCACCGTGGATGCAGTGGCGATCAGCATTATCTCCAGCGATGACTACCTGAATTTTGATGAGGCGAGCAGCGATCTGGTGATCAACGGCAACAGCGCCGGGTTGCCGTTAGGTACTGTTGTAAACGTCACGCTGAACGGACAAAACTATGTCGGCGCTATTGCCGCCAACGGTGCGTGGCAGGTGACGATAGGCTCTGCCGATCTGCTGGCGCTGAACGATGGCTCTGCCGTGGTGACCGCCACCGCAACCGGCCCTAACGGTGTCGTCATCGACAGCCATACTTTTACGGTAATTGTTAACGATCTGCCCCGGGCAGTGGTGAATACGCCGTTTGGTGATGGGGTGGTGAACCTTACCGAATCCGGGCGAGATCAGTTCGTGACCGGCAATACCGGCGTCACCGGCGCAGGGCAGACGGTTGTTGCTACCCTTAACGGGCAGCAGTACACCGGTACCGTTGCCGCCGATGGCAGCTGGTCGGTTGTCCTGCCCGCCGGGGCGATGACGACCCTGCCGGATGGCCCGGCATCGTTCGACGTGACCGTTACCGATGCCGCAGGCAACGACGCTTCCCAGACCATTCCGTTCACCGTGGATAAAGTGCCGCCGGAATTGACCGTCCAGCCCATCAACGGTACGGATACGCTCAACGCCACGCAGGTGCAGAGCAACCAGGCTATCAATGTTATCTCGCCGGATGCCGCCCAGGTGACCGTAAACATTAACGGTACAGGCTACACGGCACTGCCGGGTGCAACGCCGGGTAGCTGGGTGGTGACGCTGCCTGCCGGTGCGTTGGCTGCGCTGCCTGACGGACAGGTCGCCTATACGGTGACCGTGACCGATGCAGCCGGTAACGCAACCACCGTTACCCGGGGTGTTAGCCTGGACGCGACGCCGCCGAACGTAGTGGTCGATCCGGTTACCCGTGATAACGTGCTCGATCCTGCCGAACTGGCAAACGGTTTTACCCTGACCGGTCGCACCGTGCCTGCCGATCCAGGCGCAACGGTGGCCCTTACCGTTAACGGCCAGCCGCTCAGCGGCGTGGTTAATGCCGACGGCAGCTGGGCGGTGCAGGTACCGGCGACGGCGCTTGCGGGCCTCGGCGACGGTCCGCAGCAAGTTACGGTGACTGTCACGGACAGCGCGGGCAACGCCTCTGCACCGCTGAACGTTGGTTTTGCCGTTGACTCCACCGCCAGCGCGCTGCTGATCAACCCGGTAGAAGGGGATAACGCCATCAGCCTGGCGGATATCAGCGACGGGATCACCATTAGCGGCTCATCGGTGCGCATTCCTGAAGGCACCCCGGTCACCGTCACCCTTAACGGGCAGCAGTACCAGGGCGTGGTGAACGCCGGTGGTTTCTGGACCGTGAACGTACCGACTGCCGCTGCCGCGCTTATCAGCGACGGTACGGCAATCGTGACCGTCTCCTCGGTCGATGTTAATGGCGTACCGCTCTCCAGTGAGCAGCAGTTCCTGATCATTACCCAGCAGCTGCCGCTGGCAACAATTAACACGCCGTTTGGCGATGGCACTATCAATATCGTTGAGGCTGCAGCAGGCGGGGCATTGACCGGCACAACCGGCAGCCGTGGCCCAGGCCAGACCGTCACCGTCCAGCTGGACAACAACGCGCCGATAACGGGTACGGTGGATGCGAACGGCAACTGGACGCTGCCGCTGACGCCAGCGCAAATCATTGGGCTGGGACAGGGATCGCATACGGTAACGGTGACCGTTGCGGACGCGGCGGGTAACCAGAATACCCAGACCGCACCGCTGAACGTCGATACCGTAGCGCCGCAGCTGACAATTAATGCCGTGACGGCAGATAACACCATCAACGGCAGCGAAGCCAGCGGGGCCATTGTCATTAGCGGTACCGGTGGGCCATACGATCCCCAGAACGTACAGGCGGTGATCGTGCTGGTCAACGGCCAGAACTACGATGCGATTCTGCAGCAGGACGGGACCTGGAGTATTATCCTGCCAGCCGGAGCGCTGGCTAACGTTGCCGACGGTCCAGTCGCTATCTCGGCGAGGATCACCGATCCGGCGGGGAATACCACCACCATCCCAGGCAGCTTTACCCTTGATGCCTCGCCGTTGAATGCCCCGCTAATTTCGGTGAACACCGTAGCGGCGGATAACTTTGTTAATGCGCTGGAAGCGCAGAGCCCGCTGACGATTAGCGGGACCACCACGCGCGTTGAGGCCGGGCAGACCGTTACGGTGACGTTGAGCGGCCAAACCTATACCGCTCAGGTCAATGGCGATGGCCGCTGGACGCTGGATGTGCCTGCCACAGCGCTGACTGCGGTAGCTGATGGCACGCAAACCATTAGCGTGCAGGTGAGCGATCTGGCCGGTAACGTGGCGACCGGGGCGCAGAACGTGACCTTTGCTGCCACCCCGGCTTCTCAGCCGACGCTGACTGTGAATGTCGTGGCACAGGATGACATCGTCAATATTCAGGAGCAGGGGCGTGACCTGATCATCAGCGGCTCGTCGACCAATCTGGCGGCGGGTACGGTGATCAGCGCGACCTTCGCTGGCGCGCCTTACAGCGCGACCGTAGGCAGCAACGGCAGCTGGCAGTTTATTGTGCCACAGACAGTAGTGCAGACCCTCACTGACGGTACCACCTATACCGTCACCGCCACGGCGGTAGATGCGGCGCAGAATAGTGCTCAGGCTACGCATAACGTTGGCGTCGATCTGACGCGGCCGCTGCTCTCCGTGCAGACGGCAGGCACCTTCCTGGAGGATAACCGGGTCAATATCGCCGAGTCGCTGCTGGATCAAACCATCACCGGCACCGGTACGCCGGGCCTGACGGTGCTGCTGCCCATTAACGGCAAGACCATTTCAGCGGTCATTGACGGTAACGGTGGCTGGAGCATGACTATTCCGGCGGCGGATCTGCAGTCGCTGCCGCAGGGTACTTCACAGCTGGGCTTCAGCGTCACCGATCCGCAGGGCAACAGTCAATCTGTTCCAGTGTCGATTAACGTCAATACCCAGAATGCACCAGCCATTACGCTCAACCCTGTCTTTGGCGATAACATCGCCAGCTCGGCAGAGCTGGCAGCGGGAACTACGCTGACCGGGACGGTAAGCGGCCTGCCAACCGGCACGCAGGTTACCGTTACTATTGGTACCCAAAGCTTCCTCGGCACCGTCACCGGTACCACCTGGGCCGTAACGGTGCCTGGAGAAGCAATCCTGGTCCAGGCAAACAGCATTCTGCCGATTACGGTAACGGCACTTGATGCATTTGGTAACCCGGCCACGGCCACCGCCACCCTTGACGCAGTGCGCTTTGGGCCGGTGGCGGAGCTGCCACCGGCACTGTTTGGTGATGGCTACCTCAACCAGGTAGAGGCCAATACCGGGGCGCAGATCACCGGTTCGACCGGCCAGGCCGGGCCAAACCAGCAGGTGAGGATTGTCATTGATGGTCTGCAGGAGTTTGTGGGTACCGTAGACGTTAACGGGAACTGGACGGTGCCGTTAACGCCGCAGCAGCTCAACGCCTTTACTGACGCGACCCACTCTATGACGGTAACAATTACCGATCGGGCGGGCAACGTCTCTACTTCGCCAGCGCAGAACTTTACTGTTCTTACCGATGCGCTGACGCCGCCGACGCTGGCTACCGCCTTTACGGATGGCTTCCTGAGCGCTGCCGAGACGCTGACTGACTCGGCGCTGACCGGGTCTACGGGCGTGCCTGCTGGTCAGGTAGGCAGCGTACTCGTGAGCATCAACAGCGGGCCAGCGATCGCTGCGACGGTAACAGGAGGCACCTGGACGCTGCCGCTGACCGCCGCACAGCTGCAGGCGCTGCCGGATGGCGTGCTGAGCGTAAATATTACCGTCACCGATATCGCCGGGAACCAGATTAGCGGGCAGGGCAGCTTTGAGGCGATTGTCAATGCGCTGCCGCAGGCGCAGTTTGTCACGCCGTTTGGCGATGGCACCCTGAACTTCACCGAGTCGCAAAGCAATCAGGTGTTGCAGGGCAATACCGGGGTTACCGGGCCGGGGCAGACCGTTAGGGTGGCGTTAAGCACGGGTCAGATCTATACCGGGACGGTGCAGGAGAACGGTGACTGGACGATTACCCTGCCTGCTGCCGATCTGCAAACGCTGGCGAATAACACCACACCGACCTTTGAGGTCACCGTCACCGACCGCGCAGGCAATACCGATACCGATCCAGGCAGCTTCCAGGTGCGTACTGCGCTGCCTGCGCCGATTGCTAACAATCTGTTCGGCGATAACATTCTTAATATCAACGAAGCGGCTGGCGCGGCGCAGATCACCGGCTCTACCCAGGTGCTCGGGCCTAACCAGTTCGTGACTATCCGGGTTAATGTGAACGGCACGCCATATACCGCTAACGTGCTGGAAGACGGTACCTGGACCATTAATCTGCCAGCGGGCACGCTGCAGTCGCTGGCCCAGGGACCGCAGCAGCTGGTGATCTATGCCGAGGATCAGTACGGCAACAGTGCTACCGTCCCGGTACCGTACCAGGTGGCGCTGACCCCGCCAAACGTGACCATCACTACGCCGCTGTTTGGCGATAACGTGGTCAGCGTGGATGAGGCGAGCGGCACGAATACCATCGCCGGTAGCTTTACCTCCCCCTATCCGGTGGGAAGCCGGGTTGATGTGACGGTGGGCGGTAAGCTCTTTACTAACGTGCCGGTAAACGGCACCACGTGGTCTCTGACGCTGACCGACGCCGACTGGGCGGGAGTCGCGCGCGGGGATCAGAGCGTGCAGGTTACGGTGACCGACGGCGCGGGCAACGCGAACAGCACCAGCGCACCGGTGACTATCCTGATCGACGTACCGACGCTGCAGGTGACTACGCCGTTTGCTGGCGATAATGTCCTGACCTACGACGAGAGCCAGACGGTTCAGACCATCGCCGGGACCTCAACTAACCTCGAAGCTGGACAGCCGTTGCTGGTAACCTTCCCAGACGGACGCAGCTTTACTACCACTATTCAGGCTAACGGCAGCTGGACGCTGCAGCTTACGCCAGCGGATATGGCAGGGCTGACGGCGGGCACCATCACCGTTCAGGCCACGGATCGCGCGGGCAACCTGGTGTCCATCGACGGCGGCACGCTGAGTGTCGACCTGACTCCGCCACCTGCCTTCCTGACGCTGGACGTGATTGCGGGCGATGACTTTGTTAACGCCAGCGAGTTCCCGAACGATACTTTGCCGATTGCTGGCCGGGCCGTTAACGTGACGGGGCTGGTAAACATTCTGCTCGATGGACAGTTCATTGGGAACGCCACTATCGCCCCTGACGGCAGCTGGACCTTTAACGTGCCGCGTGCGTCGCTGGTCGACGGCCCGCATACGCTCAGCGTTGAGAGCGTAACCACACCGGGCTTCACGGCATCTCAGCCGTTTGTCGTCGATACCGCGGTGCCGACTATCACGCTGAATAACTTTGCCGGTGACAATTTCGTCAATGTTGATGAGAAGAGCCTGAGCCAGACCATCAGCGGCACCGCCAGCGAGCCGGGCCGCGACGTGCAGGTGACGCTCAACGGCAAAACCTACTATGCGACGGTCAACCCTCAGGGCGAATGGACGGTCACCGTTCCGCAGAGCGACGTCGCAGGGCTTACCGACGGCACTTATCCGCTGACTGCCAGCATTACCGATGCGGCAGGCAACCCGCAAAGCACCACCCAGACGGTAACGGTCGATGCCAGCGCGCCGCTGCTCTCTGTTGACACCCTGGGCGTGCCAGCGGTGCTCAATACCACCAGCGCAGCGACAGGGCTGCTGCTGCAGGGGACGGGCGATCCGGGTAATGAGGTAACCATCCAGCTGGGGCCGATCAGCTGGACCGGGCAGGTCGATGCGCAGGGCAACTGGCGCTATGACTTCCCGAATATCGATCTGACCACCCTGGCCGATGGCCCGCAGGTGATCAGTATCTCTTCGCGGGACAGCGCAGGTAACGTCTCCACTAATAACGTCGCGCTGAACGTGGCGCTCAACCCTACTCTGGGCCTGCTCTTTGACTCGCTCTTCTTTGGCGATGGCATCCTGAACGTGGCCGAGTCGCTGGTTACCCAGACCCTGACGGGCCGGGTCGAAGGCGACTATCGCGGGGCGCGGGTCAACCTGACGCTGGTGGGCACGGACGTCACCATCAATGATCTACTGGTGGGGCCGGACGGCAGATTCTCCGTCAACCTGCCACCGGAGGTGTTACAGGGGCTGGTGACCAACACCCTGGCGCTGCAGTTTGACGTCATCGACGCCAACGGTAATACCCGCCAGGAGATTGTCAATGTAGGTCTGGCGCTAACCGACCTGCCGGTCGTGGGCGAGATCCTGCTGACGGCGGACAACGTGCTTAACAGCGTAGAGAGCGGCGTTGCCCAGACCCTGACCGGGACGCTTAACAACGCGGCAAACGTCACGGGGATGGTGGTTAACTTCGGTGGCCAGGCGATCAATGCGGTGGTTGATACCGTTACCGGGGCCTGGTCCGCCGTCCTGCCGGATAGCCTGCTTAACACCCTGCCGGACGGCCAGGCGAACGTGGGGCTGGCTATCACCGACGCCTTTGGCAACGTCATCAACACCAGCGCCAGCTTTAACGTGGCGCGGGCGCTGCCGACCATTGGGCTTGACCCGCTGTTTAGCGACGGCGTGCTGAGTATTCCTGAACTGCTGGGCGCAGCCCTGAGCGGGACCTCAACCCGTCTGGCTGGGCAGCAGTTGACCATCCAGATTGGCAATGCAGAGGCCTTTACCACCAACGTTGACGGTAGCGGCCGCTGGGCCGTAAACCTGCCGGCTGCGGTGCAGGCTCTGCTACAGGGTATCGGCACGGGCGATGTGCCGGTCACCATTAGCGCCTTCGACCAGTACGGCAACCCGGCAAGCCAGACGGCTAACATTCGGGTGGACCTGGTGGCACCGGTGCTTAATAGCCTGGCGGTATTTACCGACAACGTACTTAACGTGGCCGATTCACTGCTGAGTCAAACTATCAGCGGCGTAGTGGGTAACGCGCCGGTAGGTTCCCGCATCGAGGTACAGGTGGCAGGTAAAACCTTCCTCGGCTCGGTCGGAGCAGGGGGAGTGTTCTCCATTGGCCTGGCTCCGTCCGATCTGACCGGCCTGCTGGACGGTGCCTTCCAGCCGCAGGTGACTATCGTCACCCCGGACGGCAACAGCGCCCAGATCGCCGCCCCGGTCGAGGTACGGGTGGGCCTGGCTAATCTGCCGACGGTGGTGATCAACTCCCTGTTCGGCAACGATGGCTACATCAACCTTGCTGACCTGGGTGTGGCGCAGACCATCAGTGGGACGGCGGCAGGCCTTGCTTCGGGTCTCGTCACCGTGAACGTGGCGGGCCAGCCTTTCACCGGCAACGTGGTTGACGGGGTCTGGTCAGTGACGGTACCGGCGGGCGCATTAGCCGGTAGCGTGGTCAACGGTGCACTGAGCGTGACCGCCAGCGTAGTGGACACCGTCGGCAACGTGGTCACCGGCAACCAGGTCGTCAATGCCATCGTGCAGAACCTGCCGACGCTGGGCCTCAACACGCTGTTCGGCAACGGCACGCTGGATCTCGGCGATCTGCTCTCTACGCCGCTGCTGTCGGGAACCAGTACTAACCTGGCTGCCGGTACGATTATCGACGTTAAAATCGGTCCATTGAGCCTGACCACCACCGTTGGGGCGAACGGAACCTGGCAGCTGCCGGTGCCGACCGTCTCCTTACAAGGACTGGCGGACGGCGTATTGCAGGTCACTGCCACCGCCCGCGACGTGGCGGGTAACGTCGCCAATACTGCTCAGGATCTGACGGTGGCGATCCAGCAGGCACCTTCGCTGCTGATCAACACCCTGTTTGGCGGCAACGGCCTGAATGCGGCTGAGATCCTCAGCGCGCAGGTGGTCAGCGGGACCAGTACCAACGCGGCCGGTTCGCTGGTCAACGTCTCTCTTGGCGGTAAAACCTATCAGTCAACGGTGGCGGCCAACGGCAACTGGTCTGTGTCGGTGCCAAAAACCGACCTCGCGGCGCTGCTGGATGGGACGCTGACGGTCAACGCCAGCCTGGTCAACCCGGCAGGTAAGAACGCTACCGCCACCTCGCTGGTGGATGTGATCACCCATAACCTGCCGACCATCTCGCTGACCTCGCTGTTTGGGAACGACGGCTATCTCAACATCAACGAAGCGGCGTCGGGCCAGGTCATCGGCGGCAAAATCGGCGGTGTCCCGGCGGGAGCCTCGGTCGTTGTGACCCTCGGCGGAACGCCGATTAACGCCCTCGTTGATGCCGCAGGTAACTGGACGGCCACGGTTAGCAACTCGGTACTGCAAAATCTTGCCACCGGGGCGCTGAAGGTGGGCGTAGCGGTAACCGACCGGGTGGGTAACACCACCGCAACCGAGGCGGACGTCGGCGTCAAGCTGACCCAGCCGACACTGGCCATTACGCCGGTCACTAACCTGTTAGGTGTCATCGGTGGCGTACTCACCGGCCTGCTTGGCTCAGCGAAGCTGACCATCAGCGGAACCTCCAACAACCTGGGGCAGGGGGCGCTGGTACACCTGAACCTGCTCAACCTTGCGCAGGCGACGGCAATAACCGGTGCAGACGGTCGGTGGTCAACTACGCTTGATGTAGGGCTTGATTTAGCGAGAATTTTGTCGCTTGGCACGGTTATCAATCTCTATGCCGCAGACGTAGCAGGGAACGTGGGATACCTGAACGTTGGTCTCAACGGCAGCAACCCCACCACCACGCCGCCAGTTGGGGTGCAAACTCTGGCAGCAGACGCTACCAGCTTCTCACTGCTGGCAGCCAGCGCGGTAGAGAGCAGTGATACCACCCAGCAGAATACGGAGGAGAACAGCGCAACGCATGCCGCCGTGAGCCGTGTTGCGGCGACCCACAGTGAAGTGAATAGTGAGGAGAGCAGTGCTGACGCCAGCGCGCAGAGCGCAACGGCCGACGATGCCTTCACTATTGGCGGCCTGAGCATCACCCTGGCCGACGGAACGCAGCAGAGCGGTGAGAGTGTACAGGGCAGCGACGGTAGCGACACCATCCACCTCTCAACGCTCGGTTTTATCGATATCAACGGGGGCGCGGGCACCGATACCCTGGTGCTGGATGGCGTCAATATGATCCTTAACCTGATTGATACCGCAAGCCGTGTCCACAACGTCGAGATCATCGACCTCGGTAAATCGGGGACTAACAGCCTGACGCTCGATCTGAACGAAGCGCTGACGGTAACCGATAAGCCGGAAGACGATCTGGTGATTAAAGGCAGCAACGGTGACCAGGTGAATCTGGTGCATGGGGCGAACGACATCTGGGCTATTAGCGGTCAGCGCGAAGTTGATGGGATGCAGTTCGATGTCTATCACAACAGTGCTCAAAACACGACGTTAGGCGATGTGTTGGTCCAGCAAGGGCTGCACGTCAATATGGTATAGCGTTATCCCTGTCATTTATGCCTCAGGGATGAGGCATAAAACATAAAAAGTTGTCAGGGAAAGTCAGGGTGGATAGATGAAAGCAAAGGCATTGTATGTCGTTCTGCTGGCCGCGCTCGGAGCGAGCGTCATGAGCACAGCATACGGAGAAGAGCAGTTTAACTGGCAGGCCGCACCCGGAGAACAACTCCAGGCGCAGCTGACAATTAAAGAAGCAATTTTACGCGCCTTCGCCCGCAACCCCAAAATTGCCCAGGCGGCTGCGCAGATCCATGTAGGAAAAGCAAATCTGGACGAGGCGGAGAGCGCCTGGTTTCCTCAGATATCCCTGCAAGGTAACGTTGGACGTTCGCACCGCAACGACTCGGCAGGCTCCCTCAATAATAACGGCTCCGGCGGCGTCAGCCTCAAGCAGCTGATCTATGACTTTGGCAAAACCGGCGGCAGCATTGATGAGCAGCACAATCTTTCTGATGCCTACCGCTACGATCTCTATAACTCCCTCAATGAGGTTGGCATGGAGACGCTGCAAACCTACCTGCAGGTTAAGCGCTACCAGGCGCTGGCCGAGGCGGCACGCAAAAATATCGTCTCATTGCAGAGCGTGCAGGAGATGGCGGATCTGCGTGCCGAGGCAGGGCTAAGTTCCCAGTCCGACGTGTTGCAGGCCCAGACGCGTATTGCCGGGCTGAACGCCTCGCTCGCCCAGTACGAAGCCCAGACCCGCTCCGCCCAGGCGGCGCTGAGCGTGCTGACCGGCGTGATGTCGAACACGCTTCCCGATCTGCCTGAAGATTTGATGAAGCAGAAAATCACCCTTAACTCGCTCCCCTACGAACGCAGCAATGCGGTGCGCAGCGCCCAGGCAAGACAGCTGGCGGCGGACGACCGCATTCGCCAGGCCCAGGCGCAGCACTGGCCGACGGTTTCGGTGCAGGCGGGGCGGACGCGCTATCAAAACGAGGACGATAGCTATTGGGATGACCAGGTGCAGCTAGTGGTCGATGCCCCTATCTATCAGGGCGGTGCCGTCGGTGCGCGCGTTGATGCAGCCGAGGGGGACAGGGCCAGCGCCCGGGCGCAGGTGGAGGCCAGCAAACTGGATATTAACCAGCGCGCCGCCACCGCGTGGGCCGATCTTACCGGGGCGCAGCAGCGCCAGCAGGCAGGGGACGCCCAGTACCAGAGCGCCGACCGCGCGCGTGGGGTCTATCGCGACGAGTATCGGCTGAGCAAACGCAGCCTTAACGATCTGCTGAGCATTGAGCAGGATGTGTTTCAGGCCGATACCGCGTCGATTACCGCGCGCTACGACGCCTGGGATGCCGCGGTACGCTATGCGGCGGCCGCAGATAATCTATTAGATATGTTAGGCATTGAGCGTAGCCGCACCATCGGCGATACCCTGCCATCACTTTAAGCGCTAACGGCCAAGGAGTAGTTATGCAGCAGCCGGATACCGAAAGCTGGATCAATGTCATGGTGCGGGCGGCGGGGCGGTTTGGCCTGCCGGCGGATGCGCCTGCCGTACGCCAGCAGATGCGCTGGTTTGAGAGTTTGCCGCTTAACGCGCGGCTGGAGAGATTGAGCGGCCTGATGGGACTCCAGGTGCGCGTGGTAGAGCTGGAGAAGATGCGTTGGAACGCGCAAAACCTGCCGGTTATCGTGCAACTGGAGTCCGGCGAGCTGATGCTGCTGGAGTCTATTGATGCCGACGGGCTGGTGGCCTACTGGCTGAGCGAGGGGGGCGACCTGGTACGTGAGGAGGCGCTGGAGACGCTGCTCACCCGCGTTAAGCCGGAGGTGGTGATGCTCGGCATCGCCGCCCGTGGGCGCGACTCCCGCATCGATGACTTTACCCGTCCCTGGGAGGAGCACTGGTTCTGGCGGCACTTCCGCCATACCAAGCGCAAGCTCTCCGAGATCGCCCTGGCCTCGGTGCTGGGCAACGTGCTGGCCCTGGCGGGGATCCTCTTCTCGATGCAGGTCTACGACCGGGTCATCCCCGCCCAGTCGATCCCTACCCTGTGGGTGCTGTTTATCGGCGTACTGTTTGCCGCCCTGCTGGAGTTTATGATCCGCCTGGCCCGTACTCATGTCTCCGACATAATGGGCAAGCATATCGATCTCAACGTCTCCTCGCTCTTTTTTGCCCGCGCGATGGCGATCAAGAACGACTCCCGACCCAAATCTACCGGCTCGTTTATCTCCCAGCTGCGTGAGATTGACCAGGTGCGCGAGCTGCTCACCTCGACCACCGTCGGCGCGGCGATGGATATCCCCTTTGTACTGCTGTTCCTCGGCATTATGGCGCTGGTGGGCGGTCCGCTGGTAATTATCCCGCTGATCGCCATTCCGTTGATTGTGATCCCTGGGATCCTCGTCCAGTGGCCAATGGCGAAGCTGGCGAAAGAGGGGATGCGTGAGAGCGCGATCCGCAACGCGGTGCTGGTGGAGTCCATCGAGGGCGTCGAAGATATCAAGGCCCTGCAGGCCGAGCCGTACTTCCAGCGCCAGTGGGAACATACCCACGCCGTGGGAGCCAACATCGGCATGAAGCAGCGCGTCTGGGGGGCACGGCTGAGCGGCTGGGCCTCTACCGTCCAGCAGATCACTTATGCCGGGATGCTGGTTTTCGGCTGCTATCTGGTGATGGAGGGGAACATTACAACCGGTACGCTGGTGGCCTGTAGCCTGCTCTCGTCGCGCACCATCGCGCCGCTGATGCAGCTGACCATGGTCTTCTCCCGTTGGCAGCATGCCAAAATGGCGATGAACGGCCTCGACGATCTGCTCAAGAAGCCGCTGGATAAGAGCACCGATCAGAAAATGGCCCACTGTCCGGTGCTGGCCGGGCACTACCAGGTTCAGAAGGTGCAGTACAGCTACGATCCCGAGAAGGGCGATCAGGCGGCGCAGATCGACGGTCTGGAGATCAAGCCCGGCGAGCGGGTGGCGATCCTCGGCAAGACCGGGGCGGGTAAATCGACGCTGCTGAAGCTGCTGTCAGGTCAGGCGCAGGCCAGCAAGGGTAAAGTGATCATCGACGGCGTTGATATGGCGCATATCGATCCCATGGATGTTCGCCGTCAGGTGGGCTACCTCTCCCAGGACTCGCGCCTCTTTTTCGGCACGCTGCGGCAGAACCTGATGCTGGGCCATCCGCACGCCACCGAGGCGGAGCTGATCCAGGCCCTGCGCATCAGCGGCGCGATTGGCATGGTGCAGCAGGATGCCGCCAGTCTCGACCGGCTAATTAACGAGGGCGGACGCGGCCTCTCCGGCGGCCAACGCCAGATGGTGCTGCTCAGCCGCCTGATTGTGCGTAACCCACAGATTGTACTGCTTGATGAACCCACGGCGTCAATGGATGAGCAACTGGAGGCGTGGGTCATTCGCCAGCTTCAGCAGTGGCTTACCGGACGCACCCTGGTATTAGTGACCCACCGCCCTGCGCTGCTGAATCTGGTAGACCGGATTGTGGTGATGGAGAACGGCAAGGTGATTGCCGACGGGCCGCGCGATACGCTGCTTCAGCAGGCGGCGCGCAACAGCAACGTGGCATCAGTAGCCTGAGGAGCGAGCGATGAGTCAACTGAGTATGCAGGACGATCTCGCCCGTCAGGGGCGGTTCTACTCGTCGGTGATCTGGCTGACGCTGGCGGGGCTGCTGATCTTTGTGGTGTGGGCGTGGTGGGCCATTCTGGATGAGGTGACGGTGGGGACGGGCAAGATCACGCCGTCAACCCATGCCCAGGTGATCGAGAGCCTCGACGGGGGTATCGTTAGCGCGATGCTGGTGCGCGAGGGGGATATTGTCGAGCGCGGGCAGATGCTCGCCCGCCTCGATCCCACTCGCTTTCAGTCTAACTACGGTGAGTCGGCGGCCCGGGTGCGCGCGCTGCGTGCGTCCAGCGAGCGTCTGCGCTCGGAGCTGACCGGAGAGCCGCTGCGCTTTAGCGAGGAGTCGATGCGCGAGCCGGAGCTGGTGGCGCGTGAGCGGCAGCTGTACGAATCCCGGCGGCGCAACCTGAACGAGACGGTGGCTAACCTGCAAAAAACCTATCAGCTGGTGATGTCAGAGCTGCGCATGACCCAGCCGCTGGTGGCGAAAGGGGCGGCAAGTGAAGTGGAGGTGATCCGCCTCCAGCGCCAGGCTACCGAACTGCAGGGTAAGATCGACGAGGCGCGCAACCAGTTTGCGGTGCGCGCCCGCGAGGAGCAGGTGAAAAACAACGCCGATCTCGACGCACAGATCCAGGCGATGAGCGGTAAAGCGGATCAGGTGGATAGAGCGACGCTCTTCTCGCCGGTGCGCGGCATCGTCAAGGATATCCAGGTCACCACCGTCGGCGGTGTTCTGCAGCCGGGGGGCAAGCTGATGGAGATCGTCCCGCTGGAGGATCAGCTTTTAGTCGAGACGCGTATCAACCCGCGGGATATCGCCTATATCCGGCCGGGCCTGCCGGCAACGGTAAAGGTCACCGCCTACGACTCCTCGATCTACGGGAATCTCACCGGGCTGGTAGAGGTGGTGTCGCCGGATACGCTCCAGGATGAGGTACGCCGGGATCAGTTCTACTACCGGGTCTATGTCCGGACCAAGAGCGCCGAGCTGCAAAACAAGAGTGGCCAGCGCTTCCCGATCCTGCCGGGTATGGTGGCAAACGTAGAGATTAAAACCGGGCAGAAATCGGTGATGGACTACCTGATCAAGCCGCTGAACAAGGTCAACGAGGCGCTGCGCGAGCGCTAGGCGATCTGACAGAGGGCAGGCACACCCTCTCCCCAGCGGAGAGGGAGGTGCTGTAGCGGTGGCAGTTTAGCGGCCAGCGTTTTTCATAATGCGGGCTTTATCAACCTGCCACTCGCGCTCTTTCACATCGGAGCGTTTGTCGTGCTGTTTCTTACCGCGGGCGACGCCAATCTTCACTTTGCACCAGGCATTTTTCCAGTACATAGAGAGGGCGACAACGGTATAGCCTTCGCGGTTTACGCGGCCATAGAGCGTGTCCAGCTCGCGCTGGTTGAGCAGCAGCTTACGGTTACGGGTAGGGTCGCAGACGACGTGGCTGGAGGCGACGCTCAGCGGCGTAAAGTTGGCCCCGAACAGGTAGGCTTCACCCTCAATGAGGATCACATAGCTGTCGCTGATGTTGGCCTTCCCGGCACGCAGGGACTTCACTTCCCAACCCTGAAGGGAGACGCCCGCTTCAAACTCTTCTTCAATAAAATATTCGTGACGGGCGCGCTTGTTAAGCGCAATGGTAGCGGAACCCGGTTTATGTGCTTTTTTCTTTGTCATAAGTATCGTAAATCGTCGGTAATCAGCTGTTGAAAAATACCCCATCTATCCTGCGAGGTGTAACGCGTTATATTAGCATGAGTTTGCCTTTGCGTTTTCCTTTCCTGGACAGGAAATGTTATTATTTATGAGGTGTAGACCTCAGGATAACGCTATGCCGCAGATAAGCCGAACTGCTTTAGTGCCTTACAGCGCAGAGCAGATGTATCAATTAGTGAACGACGTAAAGTCCTACCCGGAATTTTTGCCAGGCTGTACCGGTAGCCGGGTTCTGGAGGCAAGCCCGACGCAGATGACGGCTGCCGTTGATGTCTCGAAGGCAGGCATCAGCAAGACGTTCACCACCCGTAACACCCTTACCGATAACCAAAGCATTCTGATGCAGCTGGTGGACGGTCCCTTTAAGCAGCTGATGGGCGGCTGGCGGTTTACGCCGCTGAGTCCCGATGCCTGCCGTATTGAGTTCAATCTGGACTTCGAATTCACCAACAAGCTGATCGAGCTGGCGTTTGGTCACGTGTTCAAAGAGCTGGCCTCAAACATGGTGCAGGCGTTTACCCATCGCGCCAAAGAGGTTTACAGTGCCGGGTGACATTCGTGTCGAAGTCGCCTATGCCCTGCCGGAGAAGCAGTACCTGCAGCGCGTGACGCTGAGCGAGGGGGCAACGGTGGAGGAGGCGATTAACGCTTCTGGCCTGCTGGAGCTGCGTTCGGATATCGATCTTGCGAAAAACAAGGTGGGTATCTTTAGTCGTCCGGTGAAGCTTGCCGACGCCGTGCAGGACGGTGACCGGGTGGAGATCTACCGCCCGCTGATTGCCGATCCGAAAGAGCTGCGGCGCAAGCGTGCGGAAAAAGCGGACGACGAATAGCTTCGTACTCAAACAAAAAAAGCGCTCACTGAGCGCTTTTTGTTTTATTACCGAGCGGGACCTATTTCGACAGGGCCGGTTTGTTGTCAATGTTGGTCAGCACGCCGTTGCTGTTAAAGGTCAGGGTCAGCGTCTGCTGCGTGACATCTTCATGGCCTGGCTGCTGACGGAACACGTAGAACCAGGTGTTAGTACCAAACGGATCGCTCATCATCGGGGTACCCAGCGCATAGGCAACCTGCTGTTGCGTCATGCCGATACGAATTTTAGAGATGTCGTTAGGTGCCAGATAGTTCCCCTGGTTGATATCTGGGCGGTAAACCACTTTCTCCAGAGTGGAACAGCCAGCAGTCATCATCAGAAGAACCGCTGCGGCAGCAGTCAGCGTTTTACAGCGCATAGTGATTTGGTTCCTTTTCGGGCCTGGTAGTACGCGGCTCATTTGTAATATGCCGATAATAATAGACCTTTAGCGAGTTTGAAACCTCTGCTATCGGATCCAGCGGCGATTTTATGTCTCACTATGACCCAGAATTAGCTGAAAAGTTTAGGCTGCGAGCAGTTCTTTCGCATTAGCCAGCGTGTTCCGGGTGACCTCGCTGCCGCCCAGCAGGCGCGCCAGCTCCTGCAGCCGGGCCTTTTTATCCAGCGGTTGCATATGAGTTTCGGTCATAGCACCGTCGGTCTCTTTGCTGACGTAGAAGTGGTGGTGGCCACAGCCCGCTACCTGCGGCAGGTGCGTTACGCACATCACCTGGGTGGATTCACCCAGCTGGCGCAGCAGCTTGCCGACCACCGCTGCGGTCGGACCGCTGATACCCACGTCGACCTCATCGAAAATCAGCGCCGGGGTTTCCATCTTACGGGCGGTGATCACCTGGATCGCCAGGGCAATACGCGACAGTTCCCCGCCGGAGGCCACTTTCGAGATCGCCTGCATCGGCTGTCCTGGGTTGGTGGTCACGCGGAACTCAATGCGGTCTGCCCCTTCCAGCGTCAGGTGACGCTCATCAAAGCTGACCTCGATATGGAAGCGACCGTGCGGCATTGACAGGGCGTGCATGCTCTCGGTGATCAGCCCGCTCAGCTCCTGGGCATACTTCGTGCGCTGCGCATGCAGCTGTTGCGCGGTCGCCAGCGCCTGCTGATGGTGCTTCTGTACCGCCAGGGAGAGCGTCTCCTGGGAGTCGGCCTGATCGTCCAGCTGCTGCTGCTCGTCAAGCAGCGCCTGATAGTGCACCGGCAGCTCTTCCGGGGTGACGTGATGCTTGCGCGCCAGCGAAATCTGTTTAGCGATGCGCTGCTCCAGCTCGTAGAGACGGTTCGGATCGAGGTCCAGGCGATCGCAGTAGTGGCGCAGCTCGTCGCTGGCCTCGCTCAGCTGAATGGCGGCCTCTTCCAGCATGTCGAGCACGCTGGAGAGCTTGCTGTCCATGCCCACCAGCTCGGTCACCATCTGACGCGCGGTGTAGAGCTGGCTCTGTAGGTTGGCGTCGTCGCTGTCGGCGAGCAGCGTCAGGGCGTGCTGGCTGGTGCTCAGCAGCTGGCCGCTATTAGCGAGACGCTTGTACTCTTCGTCGATGCGCTCAAATTCACCTGGCTGCGGACTGAAGTCGTTCAGCTCTTTCAGCTGGTAGTGCAGCAGTTCGGCGCGGGCGCTGCGCTCCTGGCTCTGCTGCTGATGCTGGGCCAGCTCGCGGCAGCTGTGGTTCCACAGGCGATAGTGCTCTGCCATCTGCTGGAGCAGGGCATATTCACCGGCATAGCCATCGAGCAGGGTTTTCTGGTGATCGGATTTAGTCAGCAGCTGGTGCGCGTGCTGGCCGTGGATCTGAATGAGAAGCTGGCCCAGCTCACGCAGCTGCGAGAGCGGCACCGCCGTGCCGTTGATAAAGCCACGGGAGCGGCCGTCGCTGCTGATGACGCGGCGCAGCAGGCACTCACGGCCATCTTCGAGCTGGTTCTCTTCCAGCCAGCGCTGGGCAGCAGGGGTGTCTTTCAGGGAAAAGCGGGCGCAGAGATCGGCGCGTGCGGCGTCGGTGCGCACCATGTCGGCTTCCGCGCGCCCACCAAGGCAGAGCCCAAGGGCATCAATGGCAATGGATTTACCCGCGCCGGTTTCGCCAGTAATGGCGGTCATGCCGCTGTGAAAATCAATTTCCAGCTCGCGAACAATTGCAAAATTACTGATGGTCAGTTGTGCCAGCATAGCCGCTTTTCCTGTATGAAAAACCATAACTGTGTTTTCGTACAGTATAAACAGGTTTTATATCCAGTAAAGCACCCGCCGTCGATTTCAGAACAATTTTTTTGACCAGCCGAGCTTGGAGCTTAGGGTATTAAAATAGCTATAATCTTTCGGGTGGATCAGGTTGAGATGGTAGTCGCAGCGGCGGATTAACACATCCTCACCCTCCTGGATCGGCAGGGCAATCTGGCTGTCGCAGCTGATCTCCAGATCGTTGCGCCGGTGGGAAAAACGCAGGCGAATAGTGCTGCTGCTGTTGATCACCAGCGGGCGAGCCGACAGCGTGTGCGGGAACATCGGCACCAGGGTAATGGCGTCCAGCGACGGGGTCAGAATGGGGCCGCCCGCCGACAGCGAGTAGGCCGTGGAGCCGGTGGGCGTGGAGATGATCAGGCCGTCCGAGCGCTGGGAGAAGGCAAACACCTCATCGATATAGACCTCAAACTCGATCATATGCGCCACCTTGCCCGGATGGAGAACCACCTCGTTGATGGCGGTGCTGATCCGCTTCTGGCAGTCGTGCTGGCACACCTGGGCCTCCAGCAAAAAGCGCTTTTCGGTGATGTAGTGACCTTCAAGCACATCAGCCAGCTGCTGCTGGGCGTTATCGGGATCGAGATCGGTGAGAAAGCCGAGGTTGCCACGGTTGATACCGATGACTTTAATATCGTAACGCGCAAGGGTGCGGGCCGCGCCGAGCATATTGCCGTCGCCACCGACCACCACCGCCAGATCGGCCTGCTGGCCAATCTCCGCCAGCGTGCCGGTACGCACGTTGGTGAGTTTTAGCTCCTGGGCGATCTGCTGCTCAACGATAACGTCATATCCCCGGCCAGACAGCCAGCGCCAGAGCATCTCATGTGTGGTCAGCGCCGTAGGGTGACGCGGGTGGCCGACAATCCCAATACAGGTGAAATGAGTACTCATTATCTGGAGTCCTTTTGCCAAATGAAGGGTGACAATCTTAAGGCTTCTCTTGAAACCGGAAAACTGATCCCCATAATAAGCGAAGTTAGCGAGATAAATGCAAAAAAACGCGGAGAAATTCATGAGTAGTAAAGAACAGAAAACGCCTGAGGGGCAAGCCCCGGAAGAAATTATCACGGAGCAGCATGAAGAGGTTGAGGCAGTAGAGTCTGACGCTTCTGTTGAGCAGGTGGATCCGCGCGATGAAAAAATTGCGAACCTCGAAGCGCAGTTAGTCGAGGCGCAGAATCGCGAGCGTGACGGTGTCCTGCGTATCAAAGCCGAGATGGAAAACCTGCGTCGCCGTACCGAGCTGGACATTGAGAAGGCGCACAAGTTTGCGCTGGAGAAGTTTATCAATGAGCTGCTGCCGGTGATCGACAGCCTGGATCGCGCGCTGGAAGTGGCGGATAAAGCTAACCCAGAGCTGGCACCGATGGTGGAAGGTATCGAGCTGACCATGAAGTCGATGCTGGATGTCGTGCGCAAGTTCGGCGTTGAAGTGGTTGCCGATACCAACGTGCCGCTGGATCCGAACGTTCACCAGGCGATTGCCATGGTTGAATCTGAAGAGGTCTCGGCAGGCAACGTGCTGGCCGTGATGCAGAAAGGCTACACCCTGAACGGCCGCACCCTGCGCGCCGCGATGGTCACCGTCGCGAAAGCGAAGGCCTAAGCCTCCTGTGGTGCCGGGCGGTGGCCCATGCCTCGCCCGGCCTACAAAAAAAGCTTACTCGGTCACGCTCTCTCGCAGCGGTTTAACCGGCAGCACCTTCACCTGCTTAATCATGTTGTCCTGCACGTCGAGAATATCGATGTCGTACTGGGCAATGCGTACCCGCGTTCCCGCCGCAGGGATCTCCTCTAACGCCTCCAGCAGCATGCCGTTGATGGTGCGCGCCTCCTCTTCCGGCAGCTGCCAGTTGAAGGCTTTATTGAGCTCCCGCACGTTGGCCGTGCCGTCGATGATCACCGATCCATCGTTCTGCGGGGTGACCTCTTCGGCGAGGGTAGGGGACATTGAGGTGGTAAAGTCACCGACGATCTCTTCGAGAATATCCTCCACCGTCAGCAGACCCTGCACGTCACCGTACTCGTCGACCACCAGGCCAACCTTTTTCTTGTTCCGCTGGAATTTCACCAGCTGGACGTTGAGAGGCGTGCCTTCGGGGATGTAGTAGATCTCATCCGCCGCCCGCAGCAGCATCTCTTTGGTAAACTCCTGCTTCTCGGTCATCAGGCGGTAGGCTTCGCGCACCCGCAGCATGCTGATGGTGTCGTCCAGCGATTCGCGGTAGAGCACGATGCGCCCGTGCGGAGAGTGGGTCAGCTGGCGCACAATGGACTTCCAGTCGTCGTTGATGTCGATACCGACAATCTCATTGCGCGGCACCATGATGTCGTTAACGGTGACCTTCTCCAGATCCAGCACCGACAGCAGCATGTCTTGATTCCGCCGCGACATCTGCGAGCGGGATTCATGCACAATGGTGCGCAGCTCCTCTTTGCTCAGCGCGCTGCTTACCACGACATCAGCCTTAATACCGACCATCCGCATCAGCAGGCGGGTGACGATATTGAGCAGCCACACCAGCGGCATCATAACGATCTGCAGCGGCCCGAGCAGAACACTGCTGGGAAAGGCGACCTTTTCTGGGTAGAGCGCGGCGATGGTTTTCGGCAGCACCTCGGCAAAAACCAGTACCACAAAAGTCAGCACCCCGGTGGCAATCGCCACCCCGGCGTTGCCGTAGAGACGCATGCCGACGATGGTGCCGATAGCGGAGGCCAGGATGTTAACCAGGTTGTTGCCGATCAGCACCAGGCTGATGAGACGGTCAGGTTTACGCAGCAATTTTTCTACGCGCTTTGCTGCGCGGTTGCCTTGCTTCGCCATGTGACGCAGCCGGTAGCGGTTCAGCGTCATCATGCCGGTTTCGGAGCCGGAGAAGTAGGCGGAGATCACCACCATGACGATCAGCGTGATAATCAGCGTGGTGGTGGAGATGTGTTCCAAGAGAGTTCCTTACGTTCTTTACGTTTGTGCTTAACCAGCAAACTGCTGAACAACGCGGCTACCGAAGTAGGCCAGCGTGAGAAGACCTGCGCCCGCCACGTTAAACCAGACCACCGGGCGGCCGCGCCACCCTTTATGATAGTGCCCCCACAGCAGAACGATATAGACAAACCAGGCAATGATAGAGAGCACCGCCTTATCGATGTTCTCCATGCTGAACAGGTTGTGCATATAGAACAGGCCGGTGCAGAGCGTCAGCGTCAGCAGCACTACGCCGATCTGGGTGATGTGAAACATCTTACGCTCGATGCTCATCAGCGGCGGCATTTCGCTGCTAAAGGCCAGGCGCTTGTTCTTCAGCTGATAGTCGATCCACGCCAGCTGCAGGGCATACATGGCGGCAATAATCAGCGTCGCATAGGCAAACAGCGACAGGCCAATGTGCACCATCATTCCCGGCGTCGCCTCAAGGTGCGTGATGAACGCATTGGGCACAAAGGTGGCGAAGGCCAGGTTGATCAGCGCGAAGGCGTAGACGATAGGCAGCAGCAGCCAGCCGCGATTCTTTGACGCCACGATGGTCATCACCGTACAGATCATCAGGCTGACCAGCGAGCCGACGTTGAGCAGGCTCAGGTTTTGTCCCGTATCGCCGTCGGGAAAAATGCGCGCCTCCAGCGCCAGCGCATGGCTTACCAGGGCAATGACCGCGGAGATGATAGCCATCCGCCGCCAGCCGCTGTTTTTTTGCAGCAGGCCGGGAATAATCAGCGCAAGGCTGACAGAGTAAGCAATAAGCGCAAGCAGGGCAAAAACGGGCATAGTAATGTCGACAGTTGCAGTAGATAGAAGAGAGGCAGTATAGCGTTACGTGACCTTGCCTCCAACCGTTGCATCACACCCCTGACATCACAACCCCTACATCACAACAACAGCGGCTTCTGTTATACTGCCGCAAAATCGTATTTATGTGTCGCTCAGGCGGCCACCGTTTCCACCCCAGGTGAAAGACAATGTTTGATAATTTAACCGATCGTTTGTCGCGCACGTTGCGCAATATCAGTGGCCGTGGACGCCTCACCGAAGAGAACATCAAAGAGACGCTGCGCGAAGTGCGAATGGCACTGCTGGAAGCGGACGTCGCCCTGCCGGTTGTACGCGAGTTCATTAACCGCGTAAAAGAAAAATCGGTTGGTCATGAAGTGAATAAGAGCCTGACCCCGGGTCAGGAGTTTGTCAAAATCGTACGCGGCGAGCTGGTTGCGGCGATGGGCGAAGAGAACCAGGTGCTTAACCTGGCCGCACAGCCGCCTGCGGTAGTGCTGATGGCAGGTCTGCAGGGTGCGGGTAAAACCACCAGCGTAGGTAAGCTGGGTAAGTTCCTGCGCGAGAAGCACAAGAAGAAAGTGCTGGTGGTTTCCGCCGACGTCTATCGCCCGGCGGCGATCAAGCAGCTTGAGACCCTGGCCCAGCAGGTCGGCGTCGATTTCTTCCCTTCCGACGTTGCCCAGAAGCCGGTTGATATCGTTAACGCGGCGCTGAAAGAGGCGAAGCTGAAGTTCTACGACGTGCTGCTGGTGGATACCGCCGGTCGTCTGCACGTTGACGAAGCGATGATGGACGAGATCAAACACGTCCATGCCGCCATTAACCCGGTAGAGACGCTGTTCGTGGTTGATGCCATGACCGGCCAGGACGCCGCCAATACGGCGAAGGCGTTCAACGAAGCGCTGCCGCTGACTGGCGTGGTGCTGACCAAGGTTGACGGCGACGCCCGCGGCGGTGCAGCCCTCTCTATTCGCCATATCACCGGCAAGCCAATCAAGTTCCTCGGCGTGGGTGAAAAAACCGAAGCGCTGGAGCCGTTCCACCCGGATCGTATCGCCTCCCGTATCCTCGGCATGGGCGACGTGCTGTCGCTGATCGAAGATATCGAGAGCAAGGTAGACCGCGCTCAGGCAGAGAAGCTGGCGAACAAGCTGAAGAAAGGCGACGGCTTTGACCTCACCGACTTCCTTGAGCAGCTCAAGCAGATGAAAAACATGGGCGGCATGGCCAGCCTGATGGGCAAGCTGCCGGGCATGGGCCAGCTGCCGGACAACGTGAAATCCCAGATGGATGACAAGGTTCTGGTGCGTATGGAAGCCATCATCAACTCGATGACGCTGAAAGAGCGCGCCAACCCGGACATCATCAAAGGCTCGCGCAAGCGTCGCATCGCGGCGGGCTGCGGCATGCAGGTGCAGGATGTGAACCGTCTGCTGAAGCAGTTCGATGATATGCAGCGCATGATGAAAAAGATGAAGAAAGGCGGGATGGCAAAAATGATGCGCAGCATGAAGGGCATGATGCCGCCAGCCGGTTTTCCAAAGCGTTAGTCGCTTTAGAGATTGCTTTTTGCCCCGAAACGAGTAAAATTTTCGGGCTTTTAATATGACACCGGGCTCCGTTCCTCGACGGGGCCTGTTGTTTTATTCACACAAGAGGATGTTATGGTAACTATTCGTTTAGCTCGTCACGGCGCTAAAAAGCGTCCGTTCTACCAGGTTGTTGTTACTGACAGCCGTAATGCACGCAACGGTCGCTTCATTGAGCGCGTTGGTTTCTTCAACCCGATCGCTAGCGAAAAAGAAGAAGGCACTCGCCTGGATCTGGATCGCATCGCTCACTGGGTTGGCCAGGGCGCTACCGTTTCCGATCGCGTTGCTACGCTGATCAAAGAAGCAAACAAAGCAGCTTAATCTGTCACGGTGGTCATGATGAGCGTTAAAGCACCTGTTGAACCGATCGTATTGGGAAAAATGGGTTCTTGCTACGGGATCCGTGGTTGGCTCAGAGTGTTTTCCTCCACTGAAGACGCTGAAAGCATTTTTGATTACCAGCCCTGGTTTATCCAGAAGGCCGGTAAGTGGCAGATGGTCGAGCTGGAAAGCTGGCGTCACCACAATCAGGACATTGTCATTAAGCTGAAAGGCATTGATGACCGTGATGCCGCGAATGCGCTGACTAATTGTGAAATTGTCGTGGATTCGTCGCAGTTGCCGCCGCTTACTGAGGGTGACTACTACTGGAAAGACCTTATGGGTTGCCAGGTAGTGACCACAGAAGGGTACGCCCTGGGGAAAGTCATCGACATGATGGAAACCGGGTCAAATGACGTTCTCGTCATTAAGGCAAACCTGAAAGATGCGTTTGGTATCAAGGAGCGGCTGGTTCCGTTCCTCGATGGACAGGTTATCAAGAATGTCGATCTCACTACTCGCACAATCGAAGTAGATTGGGATCCTGGTTTTTAAACCTCCGGATAAACGGTAGGCACGGCACGATGGGGATTGGCTTGTGTTCATTGGTATAGTTAGCCTGTTTCCTGACATGTTTCGCGCCATTACCGATTACGGGGTAACTGGCCGGGCCGTTAAAAATGGCCTGCTGAGCATCCAGAGCTGGAGTCCACGTGACTTCGCTCATGACCGGCACCGTACCGTGGACGATCGTCCTTACGGCGGCGGACCGGGGATGCTGATGATGGTTCAACCCTTGCGGGATGCCATCCACGCAGCGAAAGCCGCGGCGGGTGAGGGCGCAAAGGTGATCTATCTGTCACCTCAAGGACGCAAGCTTGATCAAGCGGGCGTGAGCGAACTGGCAACGAATCAGAAAATGATTCTGGTGTGCGGGCGTTATGAAGGGGTTGATGAGCGTGTGATCCAAACCGAAGTCGACGAAGAGTGGTCTATCGGCGATTACGTGCTCAGCGGTGGTGAGTTACCAGCAATGACGCTGATTGACTCGGTTGCCCGGTTTATTCCAGGCGTACTGGGGCATGAGGCATCGGCAACGGAAGATTCCTTTGCCGATGGGTTGCTGGACTGTCCACACTATACCCGTCCTGAGGTGTTAGAAGGTATGGAGGTGCCGGCGGTTCTGCTGTCGGGTAACCATGCCGAGATACGTCGCTGGCGTCTGAAACAGTCGCTGGGCCGCACCTGGCTTAGAAGACCTGAACTTCTGGAAAACCTGGCTCTGACTGAAGAGCAAGCAAAGCTGCTGGCGGAGTTCCGAAAAGAGCACGC
This sequence comes from Enterobacter sp. C2, assembly GCF_019880405.1. Taxonomy (NCBI): domain Bacteria; kingdom Pseudomonadati; phylum Pseudomonadota; class Gammaproteobacteria; order Enterobacterales; family Enterobacteriaceae; genus Enterobacter; species Enterobacter sp. C2. The sequence goes on along the minus strand of NZ_CP082269.1, from coordinate 3,167,135 downwards.
ACAACAGCAGCAAATACATGATGGGATGGCGTAAGCCTCCAAATATCAGTTTACCCAGGATAAGAGATTAAATTATGAGCAACATCATTAAGCAAATTGAACAAGAGCAGATGAAGCAGGACGTACCTTCCTTCCGTCCGGGTGATACCGTGGAAGTGAAAGTATGGGTTGTTGAAGGTTCCAAAAAACGTCTGCAGGCATTCGAGGGCGTGGTTATCGCTATTCGTAACCGCGGTCTGCACTCTGCATTCACTGTTCGCAAAATTTCCAACGGCGAAGGCGTTGAGCGTGTCTTCCAGACTCACTCTCCGGTAGTTGACAGCATTGCTGTTAAACGTCGTGGTGCTGTACGTAAAGCTAAACTGTACTACCTGCGTGAGCGTACCGGTAAGTCTGCTCGTATCAAAGAGCGTCTTAACTAAGGTTCGCTGTCGCGACATCCTGATAAAAAGGGGCTGGCCTGTGGGCTGGCCCCTTTTTTTATGCCTGTGCGCTCGATCTGTTAACCCCCGCGTTATAAATCCTTTACAATGTCTGCTCTCGACTGGAGGGCTAGTGGCTAATCTGATGCATCACCCAACATGGAAACGCGCAGCGGCATTGACCGCGCTGTTCGCGATCCTGCTGATCGTGATTGCGCCGCTGATCTCCGTTGCGCTGCAAAAAGATCCCATGAGCGCCATGCCAGGCATGCACCACGAGATGTCGATGACGCCGGAGCATCACGCCATGCCTGAACATCACGCCATGTCTGAGCATTCGCCCCCATCACAAAGCATGCCGGTCGACCATGCCGAGGCGTGCGGCTACTGCGTGCTGTTAGCCCATGTGCCAGGGGTGATCCTTGCGCTTATCGTCCTGCTCTGTGGCGTGCTGCTCAGGCTGCGGGTAACGCCACCGCGGCCCGCCGTCTGCTACTGGCATTTCTCTCCCTGGCTCTGCCCCGATACCCGCGCGCCGCCGCGCCTGTCTGCTTTTTCCCTTTAAAAATGTCCTGTACGCACTGGCGTACCAGCAACTTTTTACCTGAAAAAAGGAAAAGTATGACTACCTGCACTTCGCGCGCGGCATGGGTAAACCTGCTGCGACGCCTCCATTTCTACATCGGCCTCTTTGTGGGACCGTTTATTTTCATCGCCGCTCTCAGTGGGACGCTGTATGTGGCCACCCCACAGCTGGAAAGCGCGCTCTATCACGATGCGCTCTACAGCACCGCTACCGGTGAGCATCAGCCGCTGGCCGAGCAGGTAGCGGTGGCCGAGCGGGTGACCGGCGGAGCACTGCGTCTGCATGCCGTCCGTCCTGGGCTTATCAATGGGGAGACGACGCGGGTAATGTTTGCCGATCCGCAGCTTGGCGTCTCAGAGAACCGGGCTATCTTTATCGATCCCGTGACCCTGGCGGTAAAAGGCGATATGACCGTCTACGGCACCAGTGGTATTCTGCCTCTGCGCCAGACTATCGATTATCTGCACCGCTCCCTGCTGCTCGGCGATGCCGGGCGACTCTATAGCGAGCTGGCGGCGTCGTGGATGTGGATAGCTGCTCTCGGCGGCATTACGCTGTGGTGGTTTACCCGGCCCAAACGACGGATTAACAATCGGGTGCAGAACAGCCGTCGTCTGCACGTGAGCCTGGGCTGGGTGCTGCTGGCGGGCATGCTGCTCTTCTCCGCGACCGGTTTGACCTGGTCCCAGTGGGCGGGAGGTAACGTTGATAAAATGCGCGCAGCGCTGGGCTGGATGACGCCGCAGGTAAATACCCAGCTGCACGGAGCCGCCCAGCCTGCCGATCCCCATGCGGAACATCATGCCCATCACGAGCATCATGAGGGAATGACAATGCCCATGGCGGAGAGCGACGCCGACAGCGTGCAGTATGATGAGGTATTGCAGGTTGCCCGTCAGGCCGGCATCAATGCTGCCCGTCTTGAGATCCGCCCGCCGCGCAGTGCAGACCAGGCGTGGACGGTCACGGAGATCGACCGGGCGTGGCCAACGCAGGTTGATGCCGTGGCGATCGATGGCCACACGATGACCGCGATCGATCAGACACGCTTTGCTGACTTCCCGCTGATGGCGAAGCTAACCCGCTGGGGCGTCGATTTCCATATGGGCGTGCTGTTCGGCCTGCCAAACCAGCTGGCGCTGATCCTGTTTGGCGGTGCGCTGTGCGTTAGCATCGTCGTGGGTTACCGGCTGTGGTGGATCCGCCGTCCGGCTCAGGGCGGCGTGAGTCCAGTGCAAACCCTGGTACAGAGCTGGCTGGCGCTCGGCTGGGGAGGACGGCTAATTACCTTGATCCTCGCTCTGCTGATTGGTCTGGCGCTACCGGTGTTGGGGATTAGCCTGCTGCTGTTTATCGCTATCGATGTTCTGCGCTGGCGTCGGGCCAGCACCGCCCAATTGCAGCCGGAACAGGAGTCAGGGCGTCTTTGAGTGGCGCTGCTTGACCTTGTACATGTTTTTGTCCGCCAGCTCCAGCAGGCTCTCGGCGCTGGCGTGCTCCCATGCCAGCGCATAGCCAATGCTGAGGGTCATCATGGTGGTAGAGCCGTTATGCAGATCGAAAGGGCGATAGAACTGCTGGGCTAGCGCGCCTGAGACTCGCTTTACTTCGTGCTCGGTGTGTACGCCGGTCAGGATCATTGCAAACTCATCTCCGCCGAGGCGGTAGGCCGTATGCCGCTTGCCGCCAAAGGCGGATAACCTTTTCGCCACCTCTATGAGAACGCTGTCGCCAACGGCGTGTCCCCATGTGTCGTTGATGTATTTGAAGTTATCACCGTCAAGAAACAGCAGCGCCGAGCAGCTTTGGGCAGCCTCATCCTTCATCAGGGCGGCGATGGCGTTGCGAAACGCGGCGCGGTTAGCCAGTCCGGTCAGCGGATCGTGCAGGGCGGTACGCAGGAGCAGGGCGTTGCGCGCCTGTAAACTCAGCTGCCACTCCTCCATCTCATCCAGCAGGCTGTTAAAGTCCTGACCAAAACGATGAAACTCGTCAATACGTTCGTCGGCGACGCGACGGGAAAAATTGCGGTAGGTCCGCACGTCGTGCACCACGTCAGTGATATTTTGCAGCGCGTTGAACACGCCGTTATGCAGGTAGCGACTGATGGCGAGCGCCACGGCCGAGGCAAACAGGATAGATCCAGTCAGCACGCCGAGGGAGAGCAGAATAAAGTGGCCAATCAGGCTGGCCTGAGCAGTGAGATGCAGCTCGCCGATCTGGGTACCGTCGTGCATGATCGGCTGCCTAACCGGGTCGGGAAGCAGCCCCTGGCGGATCAGATCGCTGGCTTTGTCATAGCTGCTCTCCGGCATCGAAGACCAGCCCGCCACCACATGCTGTTTTGTATCCCGTACCTCCGCCGCACTATAGAGCCCCCGCTGGCCAAGCATAGAGAGCGTATCCGCAGCGGCGGCCGCATCATGGCGGGCAAGAGCAAATTCCAGATTGCGGCTCATGGTCGCGCCCGTCAGCTCTAAGTTACGTAGGGCGTACTGTTTTAACGTCAGTACTGACGTGACGGAGATAAGAAACCAAACCAGCGTCATCGTAATAATCACGTTAATAATATTGATTCGACGTAGGGTACGTTTAAAAGTTGGGCGTGAAAGATCCCTATTCATCATTATTTCCCCGCAACGACGGCTGATAATTACACGTAGCAGAAAAACAGCGTTTACCTGCATATACCCTGTTAAGATCGTGGTTATATTACCCTGGATAGATCAGGGGTGATCTCGACGTATTCACAGATTGAATAATATTCCGGCAGTTAATTGAGAACGGCGTCGCGGGTGCCTTCGTCCATCCCGGCTTGCCAGGCGCTACGCAGCTGTGCGGCGCTCTCCTGCGTGTCGCAGCCAGCAGGGTAGATTTTACCCGCGCGACCCCAGGCATAGAGAAAATCGTCGTGGCAGATCCTTTTCAAGCCTGCCTTATAGCCTTGTAAATAGCGATTTCGATCAACGTCGGCGTCATTGTGCACGGCAGCCAGGACCTTGTTCTCTTTGACCACCGCACCAGAGAGGGCGTCGTCTTTCCCGGCGCTGTACCAGTCGGTGCCGGTCCATGTAGGAGCGTGTGTATAGGGTTCAACCGAGCAGCCAGACAGCAGAATGGCTAAGAGTGCGTACATTCCAGGTTTCATTATCGTGCTCCTTTTTCTTTTATTATAGCGTAGCCTGTTTGCCGTCAGGTTGCTCATGTACATTTTACTTTACGTAAAAAACACAATTAAATTGCATTTTAAGGGGTTGTGTAAACAATTGTGTACGTATTATGGATTGAAATCTTTACCGATTGTGATACTGTTAGATTACTCTCTGCTGAGAACACTATCGCTAAAGACTATCGCAACGAACGACCAGGATCGCCATCATGCAAAAAGACGCGCTGAATAATGTCCATATCGCCGACGAGCAGGTTTTAATCACTCCGGAACGTCTGAAGGCGGAGTTTCCGCTGACGGCGGAGCAGGAGACGCAGATCTCTCAATCGCGCCAGACCCTCTCCGACATCATTGCCGGGCGCGATCCGCGCTTGCTGGTGGTATGCGGGCCTTGCTCTATTCACGATCCGCAGGCGGCTATTGAGTACGCTCACCGCTTTAAAGCCCTTGCCGAGGAGGTCAGCGATAGCCTCTACCTGGTCATGCGCGTCTATTTTGAAAAACCCCGTACCACCGTTGGCTGGAAAGGGCTGATTAACGATCCGCATATGGACGGTTCGTTTGATGTCGAAACCGGGCTAAAAATTGCCCGTAGCCTGCTGGTGGAGCTGGTCAGCATGGGCCTGCCGCTGGCAACCGAAGCGCTGGATCCCAACAGCCCGCAGTACCTGGGCGATCTCTTTAGCTGGTCTGCCATCGGCGCACGCACTACCGAGTCCCAGACCCACCGTGAAATGGCCTCTGGCCTCTCAATGCCGGTCGGGTTTAAGAACGGCACCGACGGCAGCCTGGCGACGGCGATCAACGCCATGCGCGCGGCGGCAATGCCGCACCGTTTTGTGGGCATCAACCAGGCAGGTCAGGTGTGCCTGTTGCAAACCCAAGGCAACCCGGACGGACACGTGATCCTGCGCGGCGGCAAAGCGCCAAACTACAGCCCGGCTGACGTGGCGCAGTGCGAGAAAGAGATGACTCAGGCGGGCCTGAAGCCAGCCCTGATGGTAGACTGCAGCCACGGTAACTCCAATAAAGACTACCGCCGCCAGCCTGCGGTAGCTGAATCCGTCGTGGCGCAAATCAAAGATGGTAACCGGTCGCTCATTGGCCTGATGATCGAGAGTAATATTCATGAAGGTAATCAATCGTCCGAGCAGCCACGCGGTGATATGAAATATGGCGTCTCCGTGACCGATGCCTGCATCAGCTGGGAGACCACCGACGCGCTGCTGCGTGAGATTAACCAACATCTGCGTGGGCATCTGGCAGCACGTCTGGCTTAAGAGGTTGTTATGGTTGCTGAATTGACCGCGCTGCGCGATCAAATTGATGAAGTAGATAAGGCGCTGCTGGCCCTGCTGGCGAAGCGTCTGGATCTGGTGGCCGAGGTCGGCGAGGTTAAGAGTAAATATGGCCTGCCGATTTACGTGCCAGAGCGTGAGGCCGCTATGCTGGCTTCTCGTCGTCAGGAGGCCGAGTCGCTTGGCGTGCCGCCGGATCTGATTGAGGACGTGCTCAGGCGTGTGATGCGTGAATCCTACTCTAGCGAGAACGATAAAGGGTTCAAAACCCTCTGTCCGACGCTGCGTCCGGTGGTGATTGTGGGCGGCAGCGGCCAAATGGGCCGGCTGTTTGAGAAGATGCTGACCCTCTCCGGCTACCAGGTGCGAATACTTGAGAAAGATGACTGGGCGCAGGCGGGCAATATTGTCGCCGACGCCGGGATGGTGATCGTCAGCGTGCCTATTCATGTCACCGAGCAGGTGATTGCTTCGCTGCCGCCGCTGCCGGAGGATTGCATCCTTGTCGATCTGGCCTCGGTAAAAAGCGGGCCGTTGCAGGCCATGCTGAGCGTGCATAAAGGCCCCGTACTAGGGCTGCATCCGATGTTCGGCCCGGACAGCGGCAGCCTGGCGAAGCAGGTGGTGGTCTACTGCGACGGACGCAAGCCGGAAGCCTACCAGTGGCTGCTGGAGCAGATTCAGGTTTGGGGTGCCCGTTTGCACCGTATCAGCGCTGTCGAGCACGATCAGAACATGGCGTTTATTCAGGCGCTGCGCCACTTTGCTACCTTTGCCTACGGCCTGCATCTGGCGGAAGAGAACGTGCAGCTGGAGCAGCTGCTGGCGCTCTCCTCGCCCATCTACCGTCTGGAGCTGGCAATGGTCGGGCGACTGTTTGCCCAGGATCCGCAGCTCTACGCGGACATCATTATGGCCTCGGAGAGTAACCTGGCGCTGATCAAGCGCTACTACCAGCGCTTTGGCGAAGCGATTGAGCTGCTGGAGCAGGGCAACAAGCAGGCGTTTATCGATAGCTTCCGCAAGGTTGAGCACTGGTTTGGCGACTACGCCCAGCGCTTCCAGAGCGAAAGTCGGGTGCTGCTGCGTCAGGCAAACGACAACCGTCAATAGGTTAAAAGCTGTATATACTTTAAGGCCAGTGGGTTACCCGCTGGCCTTTTTACTGTATGGGAGTCTCTATGGCTGAGCCGCAACTGCTGTTTGATTACACCGGCCATCTGCCGGAATGTCCTGTCTGGAGCGAATCGGAACAGGCGCTGTACTGGGCCGATATTCTGGAGGGGGAGATCCACCGTTACCATCTGGCCTCCGCTGAGCATACCGTGCTGCGGTTTCCGGAAGAGGTGGGCTGCTTTGCCCTGCGCGAGAAGGGCGGTTTCATCGTTGCGATGCGTAGTGCCATCTGGCTGGCGGACAAGCGCGGCCTGCTGACTCAAAAAGTGTGTGATAACCCCTCTAATCCGGAGCTGGCGCGCTTTAACGACGGTGGGACCGATCATGCTGGGCGTTTTTACGCTGGCACGTTCTGGGCACCGCAGGATTACAACGGTGCGCTGCTGATGCGGATCGATAACGATCTGACCCCAAAGGTGATCCAGTGCGATATCCGTGGGGCCAACGGATTAGCCTTTAGCCCGGACGGGGAGTGGATGTATACCTCCGACACGCCGCAGGAGGTGATCTACCGCACACCGCTGGATGAGCAGGGCGAGCCCGGCACGCGCGAGGTGTTCCGCACCTTTAAAAAAGAGGAGGGGCAGCCGGACGGAGCGGCAACGGACGTTGAGGGCTGCTACTGGAGCGCGCTGTACGACGGCTGGCGCATCGCACGTTTCTCTCCCGAGGGCGAGCAGCTGGAAGAGTATCGCCTGCCGGTGCGCTGCCCGACGATGGTGTGCTTTGGCGGCGAAGATATGAAGACGCTGTTTATCACCACCACCCGGGAGAATATGAAGCCGGACGAGCTGGCGAAGTTTCCGCTCTCCGGGGCCATCTTCACCCTGCCGGTGAACGTGGCAGGCGTGAAGAAATCCCCTTTTATTGAGCGTTAAGCTGGATCGACCGGCACAACGTTTTCGCCAGGATAGCAGCCCAGCACTTTCAGCGAGCGGGTGATCTCCCCGAGCTCGCGCAGGGCTTTCTGCATGGATGCAGACTCCAGGTTAGCCTGGATATCCAGATAGAACATCTCTTCCCATGGGTTGCCGTGAATGGGGCGTGACTCCAGCTTGGTCATAATCAGGTTGTGGTTACGCAGCACCAGCAGCGCCTCAACCAGTGCCCCGGCCTGCTGGCCCGTGGCCATCAGCAGCGTTGTTTTAGCCGGCACCTGATCGGAGACGTTAATCGGTTTACGCGCCAGCACGATAAAGCGAGTAATGTTTTGCGTCTGGTTTGCCAGATTGCGCTCCAGCACCTGCAGGCCATACAGCGCACCGCCCGCCTCGCTGCCCAGCGCCGCTACATGCGGCGAATTCGCCTGGGCCACTTTCTCCATTGCCGCCGAGGTGCTCTCGGTGTACTCAATTTTCCACTGTGGATAGCGGTTTAAAAACTGGCTGCACTGTTGGAAAGGCTGCGGGTGGCTGTAGACCGTTTGGATTTTGCCTAAATCGGTCGTACCCGAGACCAGCACGCAGTGATCGATCGGCACGGTCATCTCCCCGACGATCGCCAGGCTGGTGTGCTGGAGCAGATCGTAGACGTCGTTGATCGCCCCGGAGCTGGTGTTCTCCAGCGGCACGACGGCATAGTCGGCCTGGCCGGTCTCCACCTGCTGAAAGATGTCGTGGAACTTTGCGCAGCCGCTCTCAATAAACTGCTCGAAGTGGCGCGCCGCGTACTGACGTGCGGCCAGGTGCGAATAGGAGCCTTTGGGGCCGAGAAACGCGATCCGCGCCGAGTGCGGATTGGTTTTATTAAGATGCTGCTGAAGCAGGGCCTGCTGCGTAAGGACGGAGTCTTCAATAATCAGCTGGAACAGGCGGGTAATGTAGTGCGCATCGAGATGGTGCGTTTTGCCAAGCTGGATCAGGTGCTCCAGCAGATCGCGTTCGCGGTCGATATCGCGCACTGGACGGTGGGAGGTGAGCTTAGCCTGGCCCACCTCAACGGCAAGCTGACGACGCTCGGCCAGCAGCGCCAGCAGTTGCTCATCCAGGGCACTTATCTTTTTACGCAGATCCAGCAGCGGGTTTTCCGGTGTCATAGTGTTGCCTTAGTCATTATTGTTATCTGTCTCTCAGCCATAAAAAAAGGCCCCCCGGTTTGGGAGGCCTTGCTGTTCGTCTTCGCACATACTCTTACACGACGAAACGCCTCCCTTTCAGGGGAAGGTAAAAAAGCGTGCGAAGAAAAACGGCGTCTGTTTCATGGGAGAGTCCTGTCTATGTCTACACGTAAAGTAACCGTACTGTTTTCACCCTGTCAATAAAAAACGCGCCCGAAGGCGCGTGGGTGAGACACTCAATGTAAAGGACTACTCTTCGTAAAGGATTACTCTTCGTCTTCTTCAACGAAGCTGGCGTCTTTAACCGACGTAGCGGCGCGACGGGCTTCACCTTTGTGCTGCACTTTATTGAGCTGCCGTTCCAGCTTGTTAATCAAGTCGTTGATAGCGGTATACATATCATCGTGTCGGCCACTGGCAACCAGCTGGCCATTAGGGGTATTAATGGTTGCGTCGGCAACAAAACCCTGCGGCTCCTTCGAGAGGATGATATGGGGATTAATCAGATGAGTTTGCCATTTTTCAAGCTTGGCGAGACGGTCTGCGACATGCTGGCGAATTGCCGGAGTAATTTCCATTTGTTTACTGGTAATGTTCACTGTCATAGATGTTACCTCTTGTCTTTCCGTCCAGGTGATCTCAGCATACCTGTCTGAAGGTCAAAAAGTGTGATTTCTATCACGTATTTTTGTCACTTTTTGTCAATGACGACATTTTGTGAGGCAGGACAGGAAGAGTTGCGATTTCACTTGAAGGATAGGGGAAGGGGAGTCATAGTTGATAGGTTATGTCGCGGCATTACTTCTTTAGAGGCAGCCGAAACCGCATAAAAAAACGGCAGCCCGAGAGCTGCCGTTTGTGTTTTTGACTATCAGGTTTTAATTATCAGGTACTGCTGCTGTTGGCCGCGATAATCTTCGCCACTTTATCTGCCTGAGCACTCATCTGCATCTGGCGATAGGCATTTTCCATCAGCGGCAGGGCGTTACGCGTTGCCTGCGTGTCAGGATAGTCGCGCAGCATGCCTTCTACTCGGTTGACTACCGCTACCCACGCGCCGCGTTCGGTGTAGTATTCCGCCACGGAGTACTCATACTTCGCCAGGCGATCCTTCAGGAACACCAGGCGTTTGGTGGCATCGGTAACGTACTGGCTGTTCGGATAGCCGCGTACCAGCTTCGAGAAGTCATTAAACGCATCGCGGGCATGCTGCGGATCGCGGTCGCTACGATCGACGCCGAAGAAACCCTGTAATGCACTGTCGTCCAGCGCCATGTCGGTCAGGCCACGCATGTACATCACGTAATCAATGTTCGGATGAGTCGGGTTCAGACGGATAAAGCGATCGATCGCGGCCTGAGCCAGCGGCAGATCGGCATTTTTATAGTAGGCGTAGATCAGATCCAGCTGAACCTGCTGGGAGTAAGGGCCAAACGGATAACGGTTATCCAGCGCTTCCAGTTGCGTTATTGCCTGTTTCCAGTTACCGTCCTGCAACTTTTGCTGAGCAGTCGCATAGATTTCATTAGGCGGATTATCAGGTACCTCTTCCTTTGAACTGGAGCAACCCACCAAAGCCAGGCTCAACGTGGCGGCTGCCACCAGATATTTCATGCGCGTCATGACGTTTTGACTTTCCTCAAAATGTTTATGCGGGAGGATTCTCTGTTCCTGCTCCCGATTAAGACCAGCTACAATAGCACACTATATTAAACGGCAAAGCCGTAAAAACCCAAGGTTAACGAAGAAGCTGTCTATGGCACAACTAGTACAACTCACCGCAACGGTGTCCGAAAATCAACTCGGTCAACGCTTAGATCAGGCATTGGCCGAAATGTTCCCGGATTATTCACGTTCGCGCATAAAAGAGTGGATCCTTGACCAGCGCGTGCAGGTCAACGGCAAGATTTGCGACAAGCCCAAAGAGAAAGTGTTGGGCGGCGAGCGCGTCGCCATCGATGCCGAAATCGAAGAAGAGGCGCGCTTTGAGGCGCAGGATATCCCGCTCAACATTGTCTATGAAGATGACGATATTCTCGTGATCAACAAGCCGCGCGATTTCGTGGTGCATCCGGGCGCTGGTAACCCTGACGGCACCGTACTGAATGCGCTGCTGCACTACTATCCGCCGATCGTTGACGTACCGCGCGCCGGTATCGTGCACCGTCTGGATAAAGACACCACTGGCCTGATGGTCGTTGCCAAGACCGTTCCAGCCCAGACCCGGCTGGTAGAGTCCCTGCAGCTGCGCGAGATCACCCGTGAATATGAAGCCGTTGCCATTGGCCATATGACGGCGGGCGGTACGGTGGAAGAGCCAATCAGCCGCCACCCGACCAAGCGTACCCATATGTCGGTGCATCCGATGGGCAAGCCGGCGGTGACCCACTACCGCATCATGGAACACTTCCGTGTGCACACGCGTCTGCGCCTGCGTCTTGAAACAGGCCGTACCCACCAGATCCGTGTTCACATGGCGCACATTACCCATCCACTGGTGGGCGATCAGCTCTACGGTGGCCGTCCGCGTCCGCCGAAGGGCGCATCTGATGAGTTTATTACTGCCCTGCGCCAGTTCGATCGCCAGGCGCTGCACGCCACCATGCTGCGTCTCTATCACCCGATTACCGGTATTGAGATGGAGTGGCATGCGCCGATCCCACAGGATATGATCGACCTGATCGACGCCATGCGCGCCGATTTCGAAACGCATAAAGAGGACGTTGACTGGCTATGACATCGTTGATTGTTCCGCAGTGGCCGCTGCCCGAAGGCGTCGCGGCCTGTAGTTCGACCCGCAACGGCGGCGTGAGCCTTGCCCCCTGGGACTCCCTGAACCTGGGTGCGCACTGCGGCGACAACCCTGAGCATGTCGAAGAGAACCGTCGCCGGCTGTTTGCCGCAGGCGGTTTACCCTCTAAGCCCGTCTGGCTGGAGCAGGTGCACGGCAAAACGGTGCTTACCCTTTCTGGCGAGCCTTACGCCTCTAAACGCGCGGACGCCTCATACAGTAATACCCCCGGCACGGTGTGTGCTGTGATGACCGCCGACTGTCTGCCGGTGCTGTTCTGCAACCGTGCGGGAACCGAAGTCGCCGCCGTACATGCGGGCTGGCGCGGTCTGTGCGCGGGCGTGCTGGAAGAGACGGTGGCCTGTTTTGCGGATAAACCGGAAAACATCATCGCCTGGCTGGGGCCAGCCATTGGTCCCGATGCGTTTGAAGTGGGCCCGGAAGTCCGCGACGCGTTTATTGCCGAAGATTCGAACGCTTCAGCGGCATTTCGTGCGGCAGGCGAAAAATATTTTGCCAATATCTATCAGCTTGCCCGTCAGCGGCTGGCACGCGTCGGCGTAGGCGCCGTCTACGGTGGCGACCGTTGCACCTTCAGTGAGCAAAGTGAATTCTTCTCTTATCGCCGTGACAAAACTACCGGGCGTCTGGCAAGTTTCATTTGGCTGATATAACCTAAAGAATCAAGACGATCCAGTACGTGTAACATTCTTTGTACATAATTTAGATCATTAACCTTGAATAATTGAGGGATGACCTCATTTAATCTCCAGTAGCAAATTTGACCTGTATTATGGGAGGAGTTATGCGTCTGGATCGTCTTACTAATAAATTCCAGCTTGCTCTTGCCGACGCTCAGTCACTCGCGCTGGGGCAAGACCATCAGTTTATCGAACCACTTCATCTTATGAGCGCCTTGCTGACACAGGAGGGGGGTTCGGTACGTCCGTTACTCACCTCTGCCGGTGTCAACGCTGGTCAGCTCCGCACCGCCATTGACCAGGCCCTAAGCCGCCTGCCGCAGGTAGAAGGCACCGGCGGGGACGTACAGCCGTCGCAGGATCTGGTGCGGGTGCTCAACCTCTGCGACAAGCTGGCGCAGAAACGTAACGATAACTTTATTTCGTCAGAGCTGTTTGTTCTGGCGGCACTGGAGTCGCGCGGCACGCTCGCCGATCTGCTGAAAGCAGCGGGGGCGAATACCAACAATGTGACCCAGGCAATTGAACAGATGCGCGGAGGAGAAGGCGTGAACGATCAAGGGGCCGAGGACCAGCGTCAGGCCTTGAAGAAATTTACCGTCGATCTTACCGAGCGTGCCGAACAGGGCAAGCTCGACCCGGTGATTGGCCGCGACGAAGAGATCCGTCGTACTATTCAGGTACTGCAACGTCGTACCAAAAATAACCCGGTGCTGATCGGCGAGCCGGGCGTGGGTAAAACCGCCATTGTTGAAGGGCTGGCGCAGCGTATCGTTAACGGCGAAGTGCCGGAAGGGCTGAAGGGCCGTCGGGTGCTGGCGCTGGATATGGGCGCGCTGGTGGCAGGCGCAAAATATCGCGGTGAGTTCGAAGAGCGCTTGAAAGGCGTGCTGAGCGACCTGTCAAAGCAGGAAGGCAACGTCATTCTGTTTATTGACGAGCTGCACACGATGGTGGGCGCAGGTAAGGCCGATGGCGCAATGGACGCCGGGAACATGCTGAAACCGGCTCTCGCCCGCGGTGAGCTGCACTGCGTCGGCGCAACCACGCTGGATGAGTACCGTCAGTATATTGAGAAAGATGCGGCCCTGGAGCGGCGCTTCCAGAAAGTGTTCGTTGCTGAGCCGTCGGTTGAAGATACCATCGCCATCCTGCGCGGGCTGAAAGAGCGCTATGAGCTGCATCACCATGTGCAGATCACCGACCCGGCCATCGTGGCGGCTGCGACGCTGTCCCATCGCTACATTGCCGACCGCCAGCTGCCGGATAAAGCTATCGACCTGATCGATGAGGCCGCATCCAGTATTCGAATGCAGATCGACTCCAAGCCGGAAGAGCTGGACCGTCTGGACCGGCGCATTATTCAGCTCAAGCTTGAACAGCAGGCGCTGATGAAAGAGTCCGATGACGCCAGCATCAAGCGTCTGGAGATGCTCAACGACGAACTGGCTGATAAAGAGCGCCAGTACTCAGTGCTGGAAGAGGAGTGGAAGGCCGAGAAAGCCTCGCTCTCCGGAACGCAGACCATTAAAGCTGAGCTTGAGCAGGCGAAGATAGCGATTGAACAGGCCCGTCGCGTTGGCGATCTGGCCCGCATGTCCGAGCTGCAGTACGGGAAAATCCCCGAGCTGGAGAAACAGCTTGAGCAGGCAACGCAGTCGGAAGGCAAAACCATGCGCCTGCTGCGTAACAAAGTGACCGATACCGAGATCGCCGAGGTGCTGGCGCGCTGGACCGGTATTCCGGTGGCCCGCATGATGGAGGGCGAGCGCGAAAAACTGCTGCGTATGGAGCAGCAGCTGCATAGCCGGGTGATTGGCCAAAACGAGGCCGTTGAGGCAGTATCGAACGCCATTCGTCGTAGCCGGGCTGGGCTGTCCGATCCGAACCGTCCGATTGGCTCTTTCCTGTTCCTTGGGCCAACCGGGGTAGGGAAAACCGAACTGTGCAAAACGCTGGCTAACTTTATGTTCGACAGCGACGATGCCATGGTGCGTATCGACATGTCCGAGTTTATGGAGAAACACTCCGTGTCGCGGCTGGTGGGTGCGCCTCCAGGATACGTCGGCTATGAAGAGGGCGGGTACCTCACCGAGGCGGTTCGTCGTCGTCCCTATTCCGTTATTCTTCTGGATGAAGTAGAGAAGGCGCATCCGGACGTATTCAACATTCTTTTACAGGTGCTGGATGACGGACGCCTGACGGATGGGCAGGGGAGAACGGTCGACTTCCGCAATACCGTGGTGATTATGACTTCCAACCTGGGGTCCGATCTGATCCAGGAACGCTTCGGTGAGCTGGACTACGGCCATATGAAAGAGATCGTTATGGGCGTGGTGAGCCACAGCTTCCGTCCGGAGTTCATCAACCGTATTGATGAGGTCGTGGTATTCCATCCGCTAGGTGAGAAACATATCGCCTCGATTGCCCAGATCCAGCTGCAGCGTCTTTATAAGCGTCTGGAAGAGCGTGGTTATGCTGTGCAGATGTCAGATGAGGCGCTGAAGCTGCTCAGCGCGAACGGTTACGATCCGGTGTATGGCGCGCGTCCGCTGAAACGCGCTATCCAGCAGCAGATCGAGAACCCGCTGGCTCAGCAGATCCTCTCTGGGGAGCTGATTCCGGGCAAAACGGTACAGCTGGTGGTGAAAGACGATCGCATTGCCGCCGTGCAGTAACAGTTAACAGAGAGTAAAAAGCGTAAAACGAGCCCTACGGGGCTCGTTTTTGTTTATAAACCAGGCGAAATAGTGCTTTGCATCACCGTTTCGCCTAAATTTTAGGCTATCGATAAGTTTTTTCGATTTAAGACTTGTCAGCTCCGAATAACTCCCTATAATGCGCCACCACTGACACGGAACAACGGCGAATAAGCCGGCCGGTCAGCGAGGCGCCTCCGGGCACTTCGGCAGAGAAAAGCGAAAATAAACGCTTGACTCTGGATGAGGAAAGCGTAATATACGCCACCTCGCAACGGTGAGCGAAAGCCACGTTGCACTGCTCTTTAACAATTTATCAGACAATCTGTGTGGGCACTCGAAGACATGGATTCTTAACGTCGCAAGACGCTAAATGAATACCAAGTCTCTGGAGTGAACATACGTAATTCATTACGAAGTTTAATTCTAAGAGCATCAAACTTAAATTGAAGAGTTTGATCATGGCTCAGATTGAACGCTGGCGGCAGGCCTAACACATGCAAGTCGAACGGTAGCACAGAGAGCTTGCTCTCGGGTGACGAGTGGCGGACGGGTGAGTAATGTCTGGGAAACTGCCTGATGGAGGGGGATAACTACTGGAAACGGTAGCTAATACCGCATAATGTCGCAAGACCAAAGAGGGGGACCTTCGGGCCTCTTGCCATCAGATGTGCCCAGATGGGATTAGCTAGTAGGTGGGGTAATGGCTCACCTAGGCGACGATCCCTAGCTGGTCTGAGAGGATGACCAGCCACACTGGAACTGAGACACGGTCCAGACTCCTACGGGAGGCAGCAGTGGGGAATATTGCACAATGGGCGCAAGCCTGATGCAGCCATGCCGCGTGTATGAAGAAGGCCTTCGGGTTGTAAAGTACTTTCAGCGGGGAGGAAGGCGTTGTGGTTAATAACCACAGCGATTGACGTTACCCGCAGAAGAAGCACCGGCTAACTCCGTGCCAGCAGCCGCGGTAATACGGAGGGTGCAAGCGTTAATCGGAATTACTGGGCGTAAAGCGCACGCAGGCGGTCTGTCAAGTCGGATGTGAAATCCCCGGGCTCAACCTGGGAACTGCATTCGAAACTGACAGGCTAGAGTCTTGTAGAGGGGGGTAGAATTCCAGGTGTAGCGGTGAAATGCGTAGAGATCTGGAGGAATACCGGTGGCGAAGGCGGCCCCCTGGACAAAGACTGACGCTCAGGTGCGAAAGCGTGGGGAGCAAACAGGATTAGATACCCTGGTAGTCCACGCTGTAAACGATGTCGACTTGGAGGTTGTGCCCTTGAGGCGTGGCTTCCGGAGCTAACGCGTTAAGTCGACCGCCTGGGGAGTACGGCCGCAAGGTTAAAACTCAAATGAATTGACGGGGGCCCGCACAAGCGGTGGAGCATGTGGTTTAATTCGATGCAACGCGAAGAACCTTACCTACTCTTGACATCCACGGAACTTGCCAGAGATGGCTTGGTGCCTTCGGGAACCGTGAGACAGGTGCTGCATGGCTGTCGTCAGCTCGTGTTGTGAAATGTTGGGTTAAGTCCCGCAACGAGCGCAACCCTTATCCTTTGTTGCCAGCGGTCCGGCCGGGAACTCAAAGGAGACTGCCAGTGATAAACTGGAGGAAGGTGGGGATGACGTCAAGTCATCATGGCCCTTACGAGTAGGGCTACACACGTGCTACAATGGCGCATACAAAGAGAAGCGAACTCGCGAGAGCAAGCGGACCTCATAAAGTGCGTCGTAGTCCGGATCGGAGTCTGCAACTCGACTCCGTGAAGTCGGAATCGCTAGTAATCGTGGATCAGAATGCCACGGTGAATACGTTCCCGGGCCTTGTACACACCGCCCGTCACACCATGGGAGTGGGTTGCAAAAGAAGTAGGTAGCTTAACCTTCGGGAGGGCGCTTACCACTTTGTGATTCATGACTGGGGTGAAGTCGTAACAAGGTAACCGTAGGGGAACCTGCGGTTGGATCACCTCCTTACCTGAAAGAACCTGCTTCGCAGTGTCCACACAGATTGTCTGATAGATGTAGAGAAGCAAGACGGCTGAGAAGTCGTGACAACTTTGTTGTCCCCTTCGTCTAGCGGTTAGGACTCCGCCCTTTCACGGCGGCAACAGGGGTTCGAATCCCCTAGGGGACGCCACTTGCTGGCTGTGAGTGAAAGGCACAACCGACCGTATCTCAAAACAGACTCACGAGTCTTGTTTGAGATATTTGCTCTTTAAAAATCTGGATCAAGCTGAAAATTGAAACGACACACTGTTTCCTTTCTCCGTAATAAGAAAGGAAGATGCGGTGTGTTCGAGTCTCTCAAATTTTCGCGACACGATGATGTTCTCGAAACATCTTCGGGTTGTGAGGTTAAGCGACTAAGCGTACACGGTGGATGCCCTGGCAGTCAGAGGCGATGAAGGACGTGCTAATCTGCGATAAGCGCCGGTAAGGTGATATGAACCGTTATAACCGGCGATTTCCGAATGGGGAAACCCAGTGTGTTTCGACACACTATCATTACGTGAATACATAGCGTAATGAAGCGAACCGGGGGAACTGAAACATCTAAGTACCCCGAGGAAAAGAAATCAACCGAGATTCCCCCAGTAGCGGCGAGCGAACGGGGAACAGCCCAGAGTCTGAATCAGCGTGTGTGTTAGTGGAACGGTCTGGAAAGTCCGGCGATACAGGGTGATAGCCCCGTACACAAAAATGCACATGCTGTGAACTCGAAGAGTAGGGCGGGACACGTGGTATCCTGTCTGAATATGGGGGGACCATCCTCCAAGGCTAAATACTCCTGACTGACCGATAGTGAACCAGTACCGTGAGGGAAAGGCGAAAAGAACCCCGGCGAGGGGAGTGAAACAGAACCTGAAACCGTGTACGTACAAGCAGTGGGAGCCTACTTGTTAGGTGACTGCGTACCTTTTGTATAATGGGTCAGCGACTTATATTCTGTAGCAAGGTTAACCGTATAGGGGAGCCGAAGGGAAACCGAGTCTTAACTGGGCGTTAAGTTGCAGGGTATAGACCCGAAACCCGGTGATCTAGCCATGGGCAGGTTGAAGGTTGGGTAACACTAACTGGAGGACCGAACCGACTAATGTTGAAAAATTAGCGGATGACCTGTGGCTGGGGGTGAAAGGCCAATCAAACCGGGAGATAGCTGGTTCTCCCCGAAAGCTATTTAGGTAGCGCCTCGTGAACTCATCTTCGGGGTAGAGCACTGTTTCGGCTAGGGGGCCATCCCGGCTTACCAACCCGATGCAAACTGCGAATACCGAAGAATGTTATCACGGGAGACACACGGCGGGTGCTAACGTCCGTCGTGAAGAGGGAAACAACCCAGACCGCCAGCTAAGGTCCCAAAGTCATGGTTAAGTGGGAAACGATGTGGGAAGGCACAGACAGCCAGGATGTTGGCTTAGAAGCAGCCATCATTTAAAGAAAGCGTAATAGCTCACTGGTCGAGTCGGCCTGCGCGGAAGATGTAACGGGGCTAAACCATGCACCGAAGCTGCGGCAGCGACACTATGTGTTGTTGGGTAGGGGAGCGTTCTGTAAGCCGTTGAAGGTGTGCTGTGAGGCATGCTGGAGGTACAGAAGTGCGAATGCTGACATAAGTAACGATAAAGCGGGTGAAAAACCCGCTCGCCGGAAGACCAAGGGTTCCTGTCCAACGTTAATCGGGGCAGGGTGAGTCGACCCCTAAGGCGAGGCCGAAAGGCGTAGTCGATGGGAAACAGGTTAATATTCCTGTACTTGGTGTTACTGCGAAGGGGGGACGGAGAAGGCTATGTTGGCCGGGCGACGGTTGTCCCGGTTTAAGCGTGTAGGTGTGTGCTCCAGGCAAATCCGGAGCGCTTTAACACTGAGGCGTGATGACGAGGCACTACGGTGCTGAAGCAACAAATGCCCTGCTTCCAGGAAAAGCCTCTAAGCATCAGGTAACACGAAATCGTACCCCAAACCGACACAGGTGGTCAGGTAGAGAATACCAAGGCGCTTGAGAGAACTCGGGTGAAGGAACTAGGCAAAATGGTGCCGTAACTTCGGGAGAAGGCACGCTGGTGCGTAGGTGAAGCGACTTGCTCGCGGAGCTGAAACCAGTCGAAGATACCAGCTGGCTGCAACTGTTTATTAAAAACACAGCACTGTGCAAACACGAAAGTGGACGTATACGGTGTGACGCCTGCCCGGTGCCGGAAGGTTAATTGATGGGGTTATCCGTAAGGAGAAGCTCTTGATCGAAGCCCCGGTAAACGGCGGCCGTAACTATAACGGTCCTAAGGTAGCGAAATTCCTTGTCGGGTAAGTTCCGACCTGCACGAATGGCGTAATGATGGCCAGGCTGTCTCCACCCGAGACTCAGTGAAATTGAAATCGCTGTGAAGATGCAGTGTACCCGCGGCAAGACGGAAAGACCCCGTGAACCTTTACTATAGCTTGACACTGAACATTGAGCCTTGATGTGTAGGATAGGTGGGAGGCTTTGAAGCGTGGACGCCAGTCTGCGTGGAGCCAACCTTGAAATACCACCCTTTAATGTTTGATGTTCTAACGTGGACCCGTGATCCGGGTTGCGGACAGTGTCTGGTGGGTAGTTTGACTGGGGCGGTCTCCTCCTAAAGCGTAACGGAGGAGCACGAAGGTCAGCTAATCCTGGTCGGACATCAGGAGGTTAGTGCAATGGCATAAGCTGGCTTGACTGCGAGCGTGACGGCGCGAGCAGGTGCGAAAGCAGGTCATAGTGATCCGGTGGTTCTGAATGGAAGGGCCATCGCTCAACGGATAAAAGGTACTCCGGGGATAACAGGCTGATACCGCCCAAGAGTTCATATCGACGGCGGTGTTTGGCACCTCGATGTCGGCTCATCACATCCCGGGCTGAAGTAGGTCCCAAGGGTATGGCTGTTCGCCATTTAAAGTGGTACGCGAGCTGGGTTTAGAACGTCGTGAGACAGTTCGGTCCCTATCTGCCGTGGGCGCTGGAGAATTGAGGGGGGCTGCTCCTAGTACGAGAGGACCGGAGTGGACGCATCACTGGTGTTCGGGTTGTCATGCCAATGGCACTGCCCGGTAGCTAAATGCGGAAGAGATAAGTGCTGAAAGCATCTAAGCACGAAACTTGCCCCGAGATGAGTTCTCCCTGAGACTTTAGGTCTCCTGAAGGAACGTTGAAGACGACGACGTTGATAGGCCGGGTGTGTAAGCGCAGCGATGCGTTGAGCTAACCGGTACTAATGAACCGTGAGGCTTAACCTTACAACGCCGAAGATGTTTTGGCGGATTTGAGTGACGATTTTCAGCTGATACAGATTACATCACTGCGCGAAAGCGGGGTGATAAACAGAATTTGCCTGGCGGCACTAGCGCGGTGGTCCCACCTGACCCCATGCCGAACTCAGAAGTGAAACGCCGTAGCGCCGATGGTAGTGTGGGGTCTCCCCATGCGAGAGTAGGGAACTGCCAGGCATCAAATAAAGCAGAAGGCCATCCGTAAGGATGGCCTTTTTGCGTTGTGTTGCTGAACGCCCGGTAAGCGCAGCGCCACCGGGCAATTATTCCAGATTTACGCTTTATGCCCCGGCAGGACCGTATTCATAATCTGATGCGCCGTATCGGTAATCACTTTACCTGCGGAACGGTCACCTTTAACCAGCGATGACATAAACGCCTTTGCCTGCTCCAGCGTGATATGCGGCGGTAGAGGTGCTACTTCCGGGTCGGTTTTAACCTCCAGCACCACCGGGCGATCCGCGCTCAATGCTTCGTTCCATGCGTCATGCAGCTTTTCCGGATCGTCAATGAAGATCCCTTTCAGTCCAATGGATTCTGCAAACTTAGCGTAAGGCACATCCGGTATATCCTGTGAGGCTTCATAGCGCGGGTTTCCTTCCATGACGCGCTGCTCCCATGTCACCTCGTTCAAATCGCCATTATTAAACACACAGACGATCAGACGTGGATCGGACCAGCCTTGCCAGTACTTCTGAATGGTAATGAGCTCGGCCAGGTTATTCATCTGCATAGCGCCATCGCCGACCAGCGCAACAACCGGTTTTTCCGGGAAGGCGAACTTAGCGGCGATAGCATAGGGTACCGCCGCGCCCATGCAGGCCAGGCCACCTGAGAGGGAAGATCGCTGGCCCTGTTTTATCCTGAAATCACGTGCGTACCAGTTTGCACAGGAGCCTGAGTCAGACGTCACGATGGCATTGTCCGGCAGCAGGGGTGACATCTCCCACACTACGCGCTGAGGGTTAACCGGGTTAGCTTTTGCCATGGCCCGCTCCTCCATTTTCTCCCACCACGCCTGAACTGAGACCGCGATCTTCTCCTGCCATGCACGATCGTCCTTGTGTTTAAGCAGAGGTAGCAATGCCTGTAGCGTACTGACGGCATCACCGTGCAGATTCACTTCAGTGGGATAACGTAACCCTAGCATGGAGGCATCAATATCAATCTGTACGGCACGCGCCTGGCCCTCTTTGGGTAAAAACTCGGTCCATGGGAAGCCGGTACCAATCATCAGCAGCGTATCGCACTCCTGCATCAGATCCCATGAAGGTTCAGTACCCAGCAAGCCGATACAGCCCGTAACAAACGGCGCATCGTCAGGCAGGATATCTTTACCCAGCAGCGCCTTCGCTACCCCTGCACCAAGCAGATTAGCTGTCTGAACTACCTCAACGGCGGCATCCCGTGCGCCCGCACCAATCAGGATAGCGACCTTTTTGCCCTCGTTGAGGATATCAGCGGCACGCTGGAGATCGTACTGATAAGGAATGACCTGCGGGCGTTGATAGCCGGTGCCGGAATGGGTAAAGCCGTGGGCATGCTGGGGCTCCTGCCACGCTTCATCCTGAATATCTTTCGGCAGGATCAGCACCGTGACGCCGTTATTGGCCTTAGCGATACGTACGCCGCGATCCACCAGATGGCGAACCTGGGAAGGGGTTGCTGCCTCCTGGACGAAGTTCGCCACGTCGCTAAACACGCGATCGAGGTTGATCTCTTGCTGATAATTTGAGCCGCGGGCCGTGGCTTCTGCCTGACCAGCAATGGCGATCACTGGCATATGGTCCATGCGGGCGTCATACAGGCCCGTCAGCAAATGGGTCGCCCCCGGGCCACCGGTAGAGAGGCAAACGCCAGGCTCGCCGGTAAACTTGGCGTGGGCGCAGGCCATAAAGGCTGCCATCTCTTCGTGGCGCACCTGGATAAACTCAATTCCGTTGCCCGCTTTTTCAGCACGCTGTAGCGCACCAAGCACGCCGTTAATACCATCGCCGGGATAGCCGTAAATACGGGTCACTCCCCAGGCTTTTAATCGTTCCACAAAGAAGTCACTGGTCATCTGCGTCATTATTTTGCCTCGCTTCAGGTGTTTGTTCGAGAATAGTTCACCTAAGGCAAATTGGGGAAAAAGGGGGAGTTCTCTGAACGATGCTATGTTTAAAAGAGCAATCAAAACGGAGAGTATCGGTGCGCAAAGAATTTGATTATGAGCAGGACTTTACTGAAACCGATTTTCGCCAGCATCCTGAACGGTACCAAGTTGGCCGGGGAGAGCAGGGCGTGCTGCTGGTCGAGCCATATAAGGGGGAGATCCTGCCCTTCTGGCGCTATAAGGATCCAGAGTCAGCGCAAAAGTCAGCGGAACAAATCTATGCTCTGTTTGAGGAGTACCGCAAAAATGATGACTTTGTCGGTATGGATATGGCGCGTAAGTTTATTCAAATGGGTTATACCCGCGCCCGGCGTTACGCTAATTACAAAGGCGGCAAAAAGTATGATGAGAATCGCGAGCTCAATCCACGCGGCAACGATCCGATCAAAGCCGCGGCGGCAGCGATCTTTAAAACCTGGTGGGATCGGATCCGTGCCGATGAGGATTACCTGAAGCGCAAAAAAGCGCACCAGGCGAAATGGGGCTAGTGCGCCAGCTGCCAGACGGCGTAGCCGGTGGTTGCTCCCGCGACATCCCAGGCAAAATCTTTCCAGCTCCAGCCGCTTCCTGCCGGGCGGCTATCCCACAGCTCCTTTGATGCGCCCAGGCTTAACGAAAACATAACGCCGAGAGCCGCACCGCGATCGGCGCTAACGCCCTGGTGCTGGGCATACTCATTCCCGGCAGCAGAGAGCATGGCGGAAGCGAGAAAGTGCTGGGCTTTGTCCTGACCGTGCCACTGGTCATCAGCCATATGTGTGCAGCCGGTTAGGGTCAGTAGGGCAGATAAGATAAGAGCGCGCATCGCCAATCCCAATAAAAAGGCCCCATCAATGACGGGGCCAGACGCTATGTTAACATTACAGAATACGGCTGATCAGCCTGTCGATACGTATCCGGCGCAGACGGCGGATAAGCTTACGCACCTTAACCGGGTACTCGGCAATACTTTGCAGATCGCGATAGTGTTTCACCACGGTGGTGTGAGTGCGGATCAGCGCCAGCTCTTTATCACGCTGCGGGGCCAGCTCCTGTTGCGGATCGTGAATAAGGATCGCGTTTTCCAGATCCAGTCGCCACGCGCGTGGGTTAAGGTTGTTGCCGGTCAGCAGCAGCCACTCGTCATCCACCCACATTCCTTTCAGGTGATAGCTGTTATCCGCGTCTTTCCACAGACGGACAATGAGCTGATCGGTATTCACATAGTACTGCAGGCGGCTCAGAAAACGACGCAGGTTAATTTCGTAGAGATAGGGCAGGGCACCGATAATTTTAAACGGCTCGTTTTCCGGGATATAGAAGTCGTTCGCGGTCTTATCCCCGACGATAATCTCTACCTTCTTGCCTTCGCGCAGCAACTGAATGATGTTGCGTACCAGCACCGCCGGCAGGTTAAAGTAGGGGGTGCAGATCGTCAGTTTGTGCTCGGTGCACGGCATCAGATGGAAGATCGTCTTGTTAAGCAGGCTGGTTTTGCCCAGGCCCACCAGCGGCGTCACTGCCAGCTGCTCGTTATCCGCATCGCCCTGGAAATGGTAGCCAGCATCACGCAGCTCCTGACGGAACTGGCGGATATCATTTTTGATTTCCGGGCTTTTAGGCCGTTGGTCGCTATCAAGGCGATTAACGCCGCACCCCTGAATCAGGTTATTGTTGACCCACTCCAGCATGATGTCTGCCATCCGCGCGTTGCGGATCAGCTGGTAACGGTCGTACCGATACTTTTCGTGCTGATGCAGGTAGACGTCGTTCAGGCTGGCACCGCTATAGAGCACGGCATCATCAATGATAAAACCTTTGTAGTGCAGCACGCCCAGCGCTTCACGGGTATTCACGGGTACGCCATAAACGGCGATATCGACGCCGGGATTCTCCTGGGCCAGACGGCAGTACCAGTCGGCATTGGTATTGGCCGCTGCGGCACCGATCCGGCCACGCTGGGCGCGATGCCAGTCAACCAGGACGCGGACATCCAGCTCCGGACGCTGGCGTTTCGCTTCATAGAGCGCCGCCATAATGTCTTTACCGCCGTCGTCCTGCTCAAGATACAGGGCGATAATACAGATGCGTTGAGTCGCACCGGCAATCTGTTTTAGCAGCGTTTCCCGAAAATCGGCGGGAGCGTAGTAAAACGTGACATCATCAACTGACTGAGAGAGCTTAGGTAGTTGAGCAAGGTGTTGTTGATGTTTATTACGCTTAAATTTTGACAACATCACAGTGCGTATCTTCTCTGTTTATTGAAGGGTCTCTGTATCATGCATCTACAGAAGCATGCAGACCACATAAGCGGACAATGATAACACCAGAGCCAGCGAAAGTGGTCAACATTTCCAGTACCTTACTCAGGAGCCGCCAGGTCCGGCAAGAGGAAGCGTCAGGCTGACAATCCCGTCCTCAAGCTGGATATCAACGGTAAAGCCGAGTTTACGTGCCAGCGTAACCATACCGCGATTATTAGGCATCGTAATACCATTCAGACGCATGAGACCGTGATCGCGGGTATAGCCAATAAGTTTCTCCAGCAGGCGTCTCCCCAGACCTAGCCCCTTAAGGTCAGAACGGACCAGCACGGCAAACTCCGCATCAACGTTGTCAGGGTCGGAGATCGCCCGCGTCACGCCAAGGATCTCTTCGCCATCGTCAGTGCGCCGCACGGCAACGATCGCCATCTCCCGATCGTAGTCGATCTGAGTCATATTGGCTAAGTCCTCATGGGTGAATTCGTTGATCTCACTGAAGTAACGATAATAAAGATCCTCTTTTGTGACCTTGGCGATAAAACGCTGCAGGGCCGGTTCATCCTCTGGCAGGATGGGGCGGAACAGACAGGCATCGCCGTTTTTCAGCGTCACGCTCTCCTCGAGATGCTGTGGATAGGGGCGTATCGCCAGCCGGCTTTCGCTGCTGCCGCTAAACGGTGCCAGCGTCAGCGTCACATCGAGGGCGGTAAACTCCCCGGCGGAGGCCAGCAGCGGGTGAATATCCAGCCGCTGGATCTCCGGGCAGTCAACGATCAGGTTTGATACCCGCACCAGAAACTGGCTCAGGCCGATCACATCCAGCGGCTGTAGACCGCTGCGTCCGCGGATCTTTTTATTCTTGATGGCCTGAATAACCAGGTAGCGGGCAAGGTTCATGTTCAACGGCGGCAGTGCTACCGCGGCCTGATCCTGCGCTCGCCACTCCACGCCACCTTCGCCCAGCATAATCAGCGGACCAAACACCGGATCCTGCTCTACCACCACCCGCAGCTCCTGGGCACCGGCGCGGTTAGCCATGCTCTGCACCTGCAAACCGTGCACTCGTGCCTGGGGCCAGCGCATCTTAACGCGATCGATAATCGCCTCTGCCGCCTGCTGCACCTCCGCAGCGGTGCGCAGATAGAGCATCACGCCCTGAACTTCGGACTTGTGTGGGATATCCGGGGATCGCAGCTTCAGGGCGACCGGGTAGCCAATTTGCCCGGCAATGTGTACCGCCTCGGCGCTGTCGCTGGCAATCCAGGTGGGAAGCGTTTGCAGCCCGTAGGCGCGAAGCACCGGCTGCACCTCATGCGTATCAAGCGTGGTAGCTCCCTCATCGATAGCCTGCTGCAACAGCTTATGCGCTTCGGCCGTATCGGCGGTCAGGCTGCTGGGCAGGGCAGGCGTCTCCCGGAGCTGCTTCTGGTTACGACGGTACTCCACCATATGCATAAAGGCGGTAATCGTCCCCTCCGGCGTCCGGTAGGTTGGCAGCCCCGCTTCGCTAAACAGGCGGCGGGCCTCCTGAGAAGAGAACTCTCCACACCAGTTGGTCAGCACGGTGACATATTTACCGCGTGGATGCTTTTTCAGGACGTCAATCAGAGCCAGCGCGCTTTCACTGCCGGGCGCCACGGCGCTGGGGGAGTGGATCACCAGCAGGGCGTCATAGTCCGTACTGTCGAGGAGGATATTAAGCGCGGTGATATAGCGCTCGCTGCTGGCATCGTCGCGCAGATCCAGCGGGTTATCCGCCACAATCGATCCCGGCAGCGCTTCACGCAGGCGGGAGAGGGTCTCTTCTCCCAGCGTCGCCAGCTTGCCGTTGCGCAGCCAGAGCTCGTCCAGCGCCAGCGCCGCCGGTGCCGCGCCGTTGCTGATAATCATCAGGCGCTCTCCGCGCAGCGGGCGCATATGGCTCAGGGTCTCAACTGCGGAGAAAAGCTCATGGGTATCCTGCACTCGCAGCAGACCTGCGCGCTGAATTGCCGCATCCCAGGCGGGATCCATCCCGGCGTTAACGTGTAGCAGGCGCTGCGCCGCTGGGCTACGACCGCTTTTGATCACCAGAATAGGCTTATTACGTGAGGCGCTACGGGCGGCGGAGACAAAGCGCCGGGCGTCGCTCAGGTGCTCCAGATAGAGCAGAATAGCGCTGGTTTTGCTGTCGCGGGCAAGGAAGTCCAGAAGCTCATCGACGTCGATATCCAGGCTGTCGCCGAGGGCGATAAAGTAGGAGAAGCCCATTTCGCGCTGCTGGGCCCAGTCAAGAATGGTATTGGATACCGCCGCCGACTGGGAGATAAAGGCCAGCTTGCCGCGGGCGATCGGTACCGGAGAGAAGCTGGCGTTGAGCCCTTGCCAGGGTGCCAGCAGACCGAGGCTGTTTGGCCCCAGCAGGCGCATCTGGAAACGGCTGGCGCAGGCCAGCAGATCGGCGTGCTGTTCCGGTGGCGCAGAGAGGATGATGCAGGTCTTACACCCTTTCTGGCCTAGCGCCTCCAGCAGGCTTAGGTTGCGTTTCGCATGGGTGCAGAGCACGGCGAGATCCGGCGTAAAGGGCAGGCTGGCGACATCCGGCCAGGCCAGCACTCCCTGCACGGCCTTCCAGGCCGGGGTCACCGGCAGAACCGGACCGGCAAAGCCGCCGGCCAGTAGGTTACGCATCATCAAAAAGCCGGCGCGATCCGGCTTCATTGAGGCACCAATCACCGCAATTGACTTAGGGCGCAGCAGCGCTTCCAGTCCTCGTTGGCTCATACCGGTCTCCAGAAAAGAGTGACCTGATGATTTTAAACGCTTTCTTCCATATCCGCTGTGACGCTGCCCTTATGCTGCGTTTTTCCTGCCAGATAGCGGGTGCGGAAGCAGGAGAAGTGATCCCCCAGCGCCTGAGCGGCATGCTGGTCCGCAGCGAGATCGAGCAGGGCGATCGCCACCTCTGCCGTGCAGTACTGCCCCTCAACCTGCGCTTCGCGCAGGCGATAGGCGGAGACGCGGGAGAGATCGACAGAGATCACCGGTAGCCTGTCGAGATAAGGACTTTTACGGAACATCTTCCGCGCCTCGGTCCAGGTTCCGTCGAGCATAATAAACAGCGGCGGCTTACCGCTGGGAGGCGTGGTGATCACTTGACGCTCGCTGCCCGCATAGGCAGCGGGGAAGACCACCATCGGCTGGTAATCAGGATCGGCGACCAGATCCAGCAGCGCCTGCGGCGGCTCGGTGCGCGACCACTGGAACGCGGCGGTATCCGGCAGGATATCGGCAATCAGGCGTCCGGTATTGCTGGGCTTCATCGGTTCGGTATCAAACATCACCAGACAGAAGCGGCTGCGGGCAGAGCTGGGCTGCAGCGTGGCGCACAGGCACTGCTTTAGCGGCAGCAGGCAGCGCTGACAGCGGCGGATACGGTTACCCCGGGCGAGAAAAGGGCGTGTAGCGCGGGCAAGACGTTGCGCCCGAAGTTGCAGTACGGCGTTATTGGTCACGGTCATAGAGGTGGCGCAGAAAAAACGCCATTGTGGCAGAGGGAAAAACGGGGCACAAGCGCGCCCCGGAAGATCAGAGTGATTCGTTCAGCCAGCTATCGAACGGGGCTTTCGGCACCGCGCCGCTCAGCATGTCGACAACCTCACCATTCTTGAACAGCATGATGGTTGGAATGCTGCGGATCCGGAAGCGGGCGCTTAGCTCACGTTCGGCTTCGGTGTTGATCTTTACAAAGCGCACTTTGCCGCTGCGCTCTTCGGCAACGTCTTCAAAAATCGGGGCAAAGCTGCGGCAGGGGCCACACCAGGGTGCCCAGAAGTCTACCACTACCGGCAGATCGTCTTTCAGGAGTTTATCCAGCGTCTCGCCGGTGGCGTTGATTACGTCGCCATCGAAAAGATCGTGGCCACAGCGTCCACATTTCGCGCCGTCGGTAGCATGGTCATCGGGAATGCGGTTCAGTGCCTGACAGCTTGCACATACGGTATTCATAACTAACCTCTGGGTAGTGCGGTGGGACAGAGTATGTTTCCAATATGTTACATATTATCTTTGAGCAGGTGTGAAACGACAACGCGTTTTATTCAATGAGTACAATAGTCGCAGGCTTTTAAATGAAGTAATGGCTATGCGCCTGCACATCGGGTAATCTGCGCGCTTCGCGCAGCGCTGGTGGAGAAAAGCATGAACGACGAACTTAAAAACAAAAGCGGCAAGGTCAAAGTGATGTATGTCCGCAGTGATGATGATTCTGATAAACGTACCCATAACCCGCGTACCGGGAAGGGGGGCGGACGTCCGGGATCGTCTCGTGCAGACGGTGGCCGTCGCCCCGCCCGCGATGAGAGAAAACCTTTTGGTCGCGATCGTGACCGTGATAACGAGCGTGACGGCGGATCGCCGTGGCGCACCGTCTCCCGCCCGCCTGTTAGCGAATCGGTAAGGGACGAGGAGGAGTCAGCCAGCGGCAAGCCGGTTATCGATCCTGAAGTGATCCGTCGCCAGCGCGCTGAAGAGACACGCGTTTACGGTGAAAACGCCTGTCAGGCGCTGTTCCAGAGCCGCCCGGATTGCATCGTCCGCGCCTGGTTTGTCCAGAGCGTGACGCCGCGCTTCAAAGAGGCGCTGCGCTGGATGGCAGCTAACCGCAAGGCCTACCATGTGGTAGACGAGGCCGAGCTGGCAAAAGCGTCCGGAACCGAACACCACGGTGGCGTCTGCTTTATTATCAAAAAGCGTAGCGGTATCTCCGTGCAGCAGTGGGTGAGCCAGGCGGGCGAGCAGGATTGCGTCCTGGCGCTGGAGGATGTAGGCAACCCGCACAACCTCGGCGCGATGATGCGTAGCTGCGCACACTTCGGCGTGAAAGGGGTGGTGCTGCAGGACGCGGGAATTATCGAGTCTGGCGCAGCGGTACGTACCGCTGAGGGCGGGGCCGAGCACGTGCAGGCGATAACCGGTGACAGCGTGCTCGATGCGCTGGATGCCTTCCGCAAAGCGGGCTACACCATTGTGACCACCTCCAGCCATGAAGGTACGCCGCTTTATCAGGCCGAGATGCCGAAGAAGATGGTGCTGGTGTTAGGCCAGGAGCGTGACGGTCTCTCCGATGCGGCGATGGCCAGCGCCGATCTGAGTCTTGCTATTCCGGGCACCGGCAACGTTGAAAGCCTTAACGTCTCCGTGGCGACCGGCGTTCTGCTCGCCGAGTGGTGGCGTCAGAACAAAGCGTAACGCTTTCCAGGCCCGGCAGGCATCGCGCCGCCGGGCCCAATCCCTTCGCTATTCGCTCTCTGCCGGCAGAATCGGCATCCAGTCAATCGGCTTCTCGCCGTGCTGCTCCAGCCACTCATTAGCCAGTACAAAATGGTGACAGCCAAAAAATCCCCGGTGCGCCGACAGCGGTGAAGGGTGAGGCGCTTTCAGGATATGGTGGCGCTGGCCGTCAATAATCGCCCCTTTCTTCTGCGCGTGGGATCCCCACAGTAAAAACACAACGTTCTCACGGTGCTCGTTAATCAGAGCAATCACCTTATCGGTAAAGGTCTCCCAGCCGAGGCTGGCATGAGAGTGCGCATGGCCTGCGCGCACGGTCAGCACCGTGTTGAGCAACAGCACACCCTGACGTGCCCAGCTCTCCAGATAGCCGTGCGTCGGCCGGGTAAATCCCGGAATTGAGCTCTCCAGCTCTTTGTACATATTGAGCAGCGACGGGGGCGTAGCGACGCCGGGGCGGACGGAGAAGGCCAGGCCGTGTGCCTGTCCCGGCCCGTGATAGGGATCCTGACCGAGGATCACCACCTTCACATCCCCCAGCTCGGTGAAGCGAAAGGCGTTGAACACATCCTTCTGTGGCGGGTAAACCGTCACGCCAGCCTCGCGTTCGGCGGCTACTGCGTTAAGCGTATTAGTAAAGTAGGGCTGCTTTTTCTCTTCAGCCAGCACGTCGTGCCATGTTTGCGAAGTGGTCATTCCGGTCTCCTGCCTCTTTTAGTGATCCTAAGCTTAACCGCTTCTCTTCACGGAATAAAATATGTGGGCATAAACGCGGGCTCAGACTTAAAAAAATTTGAGAAAACACAAAATATTTTTAGAGATTCACGCGGCATAACTTGATATTAAACAAGTATTTCCCATCATGACCCTCTTTGTGGTGTGGTTTTTATTGATGTAGGTCAAGGAATGACCCCTATTTGGCTGGTATATATACACTCAGGCAACAATGGTTTTACCAATTGGCCGGGATATGGCCGACACAATAATTTAAGACGCCCGGGAGGCATCATATGATTACAGGTATCCAAATCACCAAAGCAGCAAACGACGATCTGTTGAACTCTTTCTGGCTGCTCGACAGCGAAAAAGGGGAAGCGCGTTGCGTATGTGCTAAAGCCGGTTTTGCCGAAGATGACGTGGTGGCGATTGACCAGCTGGGCAGCATCGAGTATCGCGAAGTACCGATGGAAGTTCAGCCGCAGGTTCGCGTTGAAGGCGGCCAGCACCTGAACGTTAACGTGCTGCGTCGTGAAACCCTGATGGATGCGGTTGAGCACCCGGAAAAATATCCGCAGCTGACCATCCGCGTCTCAGGCTATGCGGTACGCTTTAACTCCCTGACCCCAGAGCAGCAGCGCGACGTTATCGCCCGTACCTTTACTGAAAGCCTGTAACAGGCCAGCATAAAAAAAGCCGGGTAGCTAACCCGGCCTTTTTATTAGTCGTTTGAGGACTCTTGAGAGCCGCTCGGCTTACGACGCTTACCCACGTTTTTAGCATCGCGATGACGCAGCTTCACGCGCGGCTTCTCTTTCTCTTTCTCTTTCTTTTCGGCGCGCTTGGCCAGCGCCTTCTTCGACGGTTTACCCGTCATCTTCTCGCTCGGCGCACGGGTGGTGGGGCGCAGCTCGTCAATCACACGGGCTTTTAGCGGCTCATCAACGTAGCGGCCAATTTTCTGCAGTAGCAGGTAATCGTGAGCTTCGACCAGCGAAATCGCGGTGCCTTTGCGCCCGGCGCGGCCGGTACGGCCAATACGATGCAGGTAGATATCGCCGCTGCGCGGCATATCGAAGTTAATCACGTGGCTCACGTCTGGAATATCGATCCCACGCGCGGCAACGTCGGTGGCGATCAGCACGTTCACCCGGCCTTCGGTCAGACGTTTGATACCTTCGGTACGCTTCACCTGGGCCATCTCGCCTTCAAGATAGCAGTTGTTAATACCGGCGTTACGCAGCAGCTCTGCCAGTTCATGTACGCGCTCGCGCTTACGAACAAACACGATGGTGCGGGTCGCATCGTCCTGGGTCAGCAGGTGCTTCAGCAGGGCGGTCTTATGTGCAAAGTCATCCGCGCGGTAGTACCACTGGTGGATCTTTTTACGCTCGCGGGTAGACGGTGTCGCAGAGACCTCGACCGGATCTTCCAGCAGCCGCTCGGCAAAGTCCTTCACGGCGTTGCCTTCCAGCGTGGCGGAGAAGAGCATGGTCTGCTTACGCCAGCGTGTCTCCCCGGCGATGTGCTCGATATCCTGGGCGAAACCCAGCTCCAGCATGCGGTCTGCTTCATCGAGGATCAGCGTCTCTACGGCGCGGCAGTCAAAGTTCTCTTCTTTGATGTACTGCATAAGGCGGCCGGTCGTGGCGACCACGATATCCTGGTTTTCGCTGAACACTTCGGCGTGGTTCATATAGGCTACGCCGCCGGTGATGGTGGCGATATCCAGATGGGTATTTACCGACAGCTCACGGGCGTGCTCGGCCACCTGCGTTGCCAGCTCACGGGTAGGCGTCAGGATAAGAATACGCGGCGGTCCGGATTTCTTACGTGGAAAATCGATCAGGTGCTGCAACGCAGGCAGCAGATATGCTGCCGTTTTACCCGTGCCGGTAGGCGCGGAACCGAGTACATCTCGGCCCTCCAGCGCAGGCGGAATAGCAGCCGCCTGAATGGCAGTTGGGCGTGTGAAGCCTTTACTCTGGAGCGCGTCCAGCAGGCTTTCATCGAGTTCGAGTTCGGAAAAAGTCGTTACAGTCATGTTCTACCTCAGTGTGGGGCGCTGATTATAATCGTTATGGCTGCAATCTTCATCTCTTTGTGTGGATAACGCTTTCCCGCCTGGCGGCTTTCCCCTATTCTACACCGGTTTCGTTAGTTGGATTGTTAAGAATGCCCCACAGCAAAGCGCAGCTGCGTCGTAATGGATTCACCTTTAAACAGTTTTTTATTGCCCATGACAGATGTGCCATGAAGGTGGGTACTGACGGTATTCTTCTCGGGGCATGGTCGCCGGTTGCCGGGGTTAAGCGTATCCTCGATATCGGCACCGGCAGCGGCTTGCTGGCTTTGATGCTGGCCCAGCGTACCGGTGAGACAGTAAGTATTGATGCCGTAGAGCTGGACGCCGATGCCGCTCAACAGGCGCAGGAGAACGTGAGCGAGTCGCCGTGGGCGGATCGCCTTCAGATCCACTCTGCTGACATTCAGGAGTGGGTCAACACCTGCACCCGCCGCTACGATCTGATCGTCAGCAACCCGCCTTATTATGAAAAAGGGGTCGAGTGCGGCACGCCGCAGCGGGAGCAGGCGCGCTATACCGTCTCTCTGGATCACGGTACGCTGCTGGCCTGCGCCGCCGAGTGCATCACGGAAGAGGGTTTTTTATGCGTGGTGCTGCCGGAGGCGCTGGGAAATGGCTTTACGCAAAAGGCGCTGGAGACGGGCTGGCATTTGCGCCTGCGCACCGACGTTGCCGATAACGAAAGTCGTCTACCGCACCGTGTACTGCTGGCTTTCTCCCCCACCCAGGGGGAGTGCTTTAGCGATCGCATGACCATCCGTGGCGCGGATCAGCGCTATTCAGAAGACTATACGGCGCTGACCCAGGCGTTCTATCTCTTTATGTAGGTGCGCGGGACAAGTATCGATGGTCCGGCGTCTGGCAGCAGCGCCGGGTAATCAAGCGTGTAGTGCAATCCTCTGCTCTCCTTACGCGCCATGGCGCAGCGGACAATTAGCTCCGCCACCTGCACCAGATTACGCAGCTCCAGCAGATTGTTAGAGACGCGGAAGTGAGCGTAGTACTCGTCGATCTCCTGCTGCAACATCTGGATCCGCCGTAGCGCGCGCTCCAGCCGTTTGCTGGTGCGCACGATCCCGACGTAATCCCACATCAGCAGGCGCAGCTCGTGCCAGTTATGCTGAATGATGACTCGCTCATCCGGATCCTCAACCTGGCTCTCGTCCCACGCGGGGAGCGTCGCGACCTCTGACACAGCAGAAAGCCGCCCGGTAATATCCTCCGCCGCTGACCAACCGTAGACCAGACACTCCAGCAGTGAGTTTGATGCCATACGGTTCGCGCCGTGCAGGCCGGTATAGCTCACCTCGCCAATGGCATACAGCCCGTCCACGTCGGTGCGGCCCGCGTCATCCACCATCACGCCGCCGCAGGTGTAGTGTGCCGCCGGTACGATAGGCACTGGCTCTTTGGTGAGATCGATACCCAAACCAAGCAGCTTCTCGTAGATCATGGGGAAGTGCTGGCGGATAAAGGCCTCTGGCTTATGGCTGATATCCAGGTACATGCAGTCCGCCCCAAGACGCTTCATCTCATGGTCGATAGCTCTGGCCACGATGTCACGCGGCGCCAGCTCGCCCCGGGAATCGAAGTCGGGCATAAACCGCGTGCCATCCGGGCGCTTAAGGTAGGCACCTTCCCCGCGCAAGGCCTCGGTAAGCAGGAAGTTACGCGCCTGCGGGTGGAAGAGGGCGGTGGGGTGAAACTGGTTGAATTCGAGGTTAGCAACCCGGCAGCCTGCCCGCCAGGCCATGGCGATACCGTCTCCAGAGGCGATATCCGGGTTAGTGGTGTACTGATAGACCTTCGACGCACCGCCGGTGGCCAGCACTACCGCTTTCGCCCGGCAGGTCTCAACCGCCTCGCGATTGCGGTTCCAGACCCATGCGCCAACCGCCCGGCGCGGACCGGAGAGGCCAATTTTGTCGGAGATAATCAGGTCTACAGCGTTGCAGCGCTCCAGTACGCGAATATTGGGATGGCTCAGCGCCTGGCTTACCAGCGTCGTCTCGACCGCTTTGCCGGTAGCGTCGGCGGCGTGTAGGATCCGACGGTGGCTGTGTCCGCCCTCGCGGGTCAAGTGGTAGCCCTCTGCCCCGTTGGGCTGCACGTGGGTATCAAACAGTACGCCCTGATCGATAAGCCACTGTACGCAGGGCCGGGCGTTGCTGGCGACAAACTCAGCTGCATGGCGATCGACGATACCTGCCCCCGCGATAAGCGTATCTTCCACGTGTGAGCTAATGCTATCGGTGTCATCAAACACGGCGGCAATGCCACCCTGCGCATAGAGGGTTGAGCCTTCGCTAATCGGGCCTTTACTAAGAACAATCACGCTATGGTGTTGCGCCAAACGCAGCGCCAGGGAGAGACCGGCAGCGCCACTGCCAATTACCAGCACATCACAGGAGAGATCGGGAGTCGTATTCATGATAGTGTGTTTAATTTACTAAACAGGATGCCGCCAGCATAGATCTAAAGGCGGTATAAATCACCAAATTTTTTAAATCGGGTTGTAAAGGCTAAACAGCGAGGCGGTGAAAAGGCTAAATCAGTTTTGTGGTGAAAAAAAAGCAGGGTTGCGTTACTCTGCTGACGGTATAAAAGGCTTTTCTACTATGCGACGTGCATAGTTTAGCGTCAGTAGACTTATAATGAGTCATAACCAACGGTCTACGAAACGATACACAAAAACAAAGGCGTAACGGAACTTTTGCCGAAAAAGTCTCTCTAACCACATGCTTGCTCAGAGTGCTGTGTGGGAGTGGCGTTTCGATTACGCGTGGATATTAGGTTTGGGGAGACATTACCTCGGATGAGCGAGCAGTTAACGGATCAGGTCCTCGTCGAACGGGTCCAGAAGGGAGATCAGAAAGCCTTTAACTTACTGGTGGTTCGCTACCAGCATAAAGTAGCGAGCCTGGTTTCCCGTTATGTGCCGTCGGGCGACGTTCCCGATGTGGCACAAGAGTCTTTCATTAAGGCCTATCGCGCGCTGGATTCATTCCGGGGGGATAGCGCTTTTTACACCTGGCTCTATCGTATTGCGGTAAACACCGCCAAGAATTACCTGGTCGCTCAGGGTCGTCGTCCACCGTCCAGCGATGTTGATGCTATAGAAGCAGAAAACTACGAAAACGGTGGGGCGCTGAAAGAAATTTCGAACCCTGAGAACTTAATGTTGTCAGAAGAACTGAGACAAATTGTTTTCCGAACCATTGAATCGCTTCCGGAAGATTTACGTATGGCAATTACCTTACGGGAGCTGGATGGCCTTAGCTATGAAGAGATAGCCGCCATTATGGACTGCCCGGTGGGTACGGTACGTTCACGTATCTTCCGAGCTCGGGAAGCCATTGATAATAAAGTTCAACCGCTTATCAGGCGTTGACGATAGCGGGATACTGGAAAAGGTATTAGGCATGCAGAAAGAAAAGCTTTCCGCTTTAATGGATGGTGAGACGCTGGATACCGAGCTGCTCAAGGAGCTGTCTCGCGATCCGGAAATGCAGGAAACCTGGGAGCGTTATCACCTGGTGCGTGACGCTTTACGCGGTGACACTGCCGACGTCATCCATTTCGATATCTCAGCCCGCGTCATGGCTGCTATTGCCGACGAACCGGTACGGCAGGCAACACCATTGATCCCGGAGTCTCAGCCTGCGCCGCAGCAGTGGCAGAAGATGCCGTTCTGGGCCAAAGTGCGTCCCTGGGCAAGCCAGCTCACGCAAATGGGCGTAGCCGCCTGCGTTTCGCTTGCAGTGATCGTTGGCGTGCAGCACTACAATAGCCCGTCCGACAGTGCTCAGCAGCCTGAAGCGCCGGTGTTTAACACGCTTCCTATGATGGGCAAAGCCAGCCCGGTTAGCCTTGGCGTCCCGTCGGAGGCCACTGCCGATGCGGGTCAGCAGCAGCAGGTTCAGGAGCAGCGCCGCCGTATTAATGCGATGCTGCAGGACTATGAGCTGCAGCGTCGTCTGCACTCAGAACAGCTTCAGTTTGAGCAGGCGCAAACCCAGCAGGCCGCTGTACAGGTGCCAGGAACCCAAACTTTAGGAACGCAATCGCAGTAATGAAGCAACTTTGGTGTGCCATGTCTCTCATGGCCGGTAGTCTGTTGTTTTCTGCTAACGCCTCGGCTGATGTCACCTCCGGGGCGTTGTTGCAGCAGATGAACCTGGCCAGCCAGTCTCTCAATTATGAGCTCTCTTTTGTCAGCATTAACAAGCAGGGCGTCGAGTCGTTACGCTATCGGCATGCCCGGCTGGCAAATCAGCCTCTCGCCCAGCTGTTACAGATGGATGGCCCACGTCGTGAGGTCGTTCAGCGCGGCAGTGAAATAAGCTACTTCGAACCGGGCCTTGAACCGTTTACGCTGACCGGCGACTACATCGTCGATTCGCTGCCCTCTCTGGTCTATACCGATTTCAAACGGCTAGCGGCCTTCTACGATTTCATTTCAGTAGGGCGTACCCGGATTGCCGATCGGCTGTGCGAAGTGATCCGCGTCGTGGCCCGTGACGGTACCCGCTACAGTTATATCGTTTGGCTGGATGCTGAGACCAAGCTTCCCATGCGGGTCGATCTGCTCGATCGCGACGGGGAGACCCTGGAGCAGTTCCGCGTCGTCGCGGTCACCGTGAATGAGCAGGTGGGAAGCAATATGGAGAACCTCGCCAAAGCTAACCTGCCGCCGCTGCTGTCGGTTCCAGCGGGCGAAAAGATCAATTTCAACTGGTCAGCGACCTGGCTGCCGCAGGGCTTTAGCGAAGTCTCCAGCAGCCGTCGTAAGCTGCCGACGATCGATATGCCGGTGGAGTCGCGTCTCTTCTCTGACGGGCTGTTCAGCTTCTCTATCAACGTTAATCGCGCCAGCCAGAACAGCAGCGATCAAATGCTCCGCACCGGGCGTCGTACCGTGAGTACCACCGTGCGGGATAACGCAGAGATTACCGTGGTCGGTGAGCTTCCGCCGCAGACCGCGAAACGTATTGCAGACAGTCTTAAATTCAGGGCAGCACAATGATCAAAGAGTGGGCAACAGTGGTCTCATGGCACAATGGCGAAGCCGTTGTCAGCTGTGATGTTAAGGCATCCTGTAACAGCTGCGCCTCGCGCGCAGGGTGCGGCAGCCGCGTTCTGAACAAGCTCGGTCCGCAGATGACCCACACTATTTCCGTGCCCAGCGAGCAGCCGCTGGTGGTCGGGCAGAAGGTCGAGCTGGGTATTGCCGAAGGCAGCCTGCTCAGCTCCGCGCTGCTGGTCTATATGTCACCGCTGGTGGGGCTGTTTGTGATGGCCGCGCTGTTCCAGGCGCTGTTTGGTTACGACCTGGCGGCGATGGGCGGCGCGGTGCTGGGTGGCGTCGGGGGCTTTCTGCTGGCTCGCGCGTTTTCACCCAGGCTGGCCGCCCGCGAAGCCTGGCAGCCGGTGATCCTGAGCGTTGCCCTGCCGCCAGATCTCCTGCGGGTCGATGCCACCCCGGCAGACGCCAGTTCCCCTTCGCGTTAATGATCAGCTACTGCGCCGCCAAAAAATAGCGGCGTCTCGCCTTCCCGCTCTCCTCGCGGGATGAGCATTCCCCGCGTTGTTGTTGTAGTGTAGAATGCGGCGTTTCAGACAACAGACGTGGCTCAGTACAGCGGCCTCTTAGTTTCGTAAGGCATAAATCTCCCTATATGAAGAACATAAGAAATTTCTCCATCATTGCGCACATCGACCACGGTAAATCGACGCTGTCTGACCGTATCATCCAGCTTTGCGGCGGCCTCTCCGATCGCGAAATGGAAGCCCAGGTGCTGGACTCCATGGATCTTGAGCGCGAGCGCGGGATCACCATTAAAGCCCAGAGCGTAACCCTGGACTATAAAGCCGCTGACGGTGAAACCTATCAGCTGAACTTTATCGACACCCCAGGACACGTTGACTTCTCCTATGAAGTCTCCCGTTCGCTGGCGGCGTGCGAAGGCGCGCTGCTGGTGGTCGATGCAGGCCAGGGCGTGGAAGCGCAGACGCTGGCTAACTGCTACACCGCGATGGAAATGGATCTGGAAGTGGTTCCGGTTCTGAACAAAATCGACCTGCCGGCTGCCGATCCAGAGCGCGTGGCGGAAGAGATTGAAGACATTGTCGGTATCGACGCTGCCGACGCCGTGCGCTGCTCCGCGAAGACCGGGGTAGGGGTGGGCGACGTGCTGGAGCGTCTGGTACGTGATGTTCCCCCGCCGCAGGGCGATCCTGAGGGACCGCTGCAGGCGCTGATCATCGACTCCTGGTTCGATAACTACCTGGGCGTTGTCTCGCTGGTTCGTATCAACAACGGCACCATGCGCAAGGGCGACAAGATCAAGGTGATGAGCACCGGCCAGACGTATAACGCCGATCGCCTGGGCATCTTTACACCGAAGCAGGTTGACCGCACCGAGCTGAAGTGCGGCGAGGTAGGTTGGCTGGTCTGTGCCATCAAAGACATCCTCGGTGCGCCGGTGGGCGATACCCTGACCACCGCTCGCAACCCGGCGGATAAAGCGCTGCCGGGCTTTAAAAAGGTGAAACCGCAGGTTTACGCGGGTCTGTTCCCGGTTAGCTCTGACGACTACGAGAACTTCCGCGATGCGCTGGGCAAGCTGAGCCTCAACGACGCCTCCCTGTTCTACGAGCCGGAAAGCTCCACCGCGCTGGGCTTCGGCTTCCGCTGCGGCTTCCTTGGCCTGCTGCACATGGAGATCATCCAGGAGCGTCTGGAGCGTGAATACGATCTGGACCTGATCACCACTGCGCCGACCGTAGTCTATGAAGTCGTGACCACCTCGAAAGAGACGGTATACGTCGACAGCCCATCCAAGCTGCCGCCGCTGAATAACATTCAGGAGCTGCGCGAGCCTATCGCCGAGTGCCACATGCTGCTGCCGCAGGAGTACCTGGGCAACGTCATCACCCTCTGCATTGAGAAGCGCGGCGTGCAGACCAACATGGTTTACCACGGTAAACAGGTGGCGCTGACCTATGAGATCCCGATGGCGGAAGTGGTGCTCGACTTCTTCGATCGCCTGAAGTCCACCTCGCGCGGTTACGCGTCGCTGGACTACAACTTCAAACGCTTCCAGGCCTCTAACATGGTCCGCGTTGACGTCCTGATCAACGGCGAGCGTGTGGATGCCCTGGCACTGATCACCCACAACGATAACGCGCCGTACCGCGGTCGTGAGCTGGTTGAGAAGATGAAAGAGCTGATCCCGCGCCAGCAGTTTGATATCGCGATTCAGGCCGCCATCGGTAACCACGTTATTGCCCGTTCGACGGTGAAACAGCTGCGTAAAAACGTTCTCGCCAAGTGCTACGGCGGCGACGTTAGCCGTAAGAAAAAGCTGCTGCAGAAGCAGAAAGACGGTAAGAAACGTATGAAGC
The DNA here is from genome assembly GCF_019880405.1 of Enterobacter sp. C2. Classification (NCBI taxonomy): domain Bacteria; kingdom Pseudomonadati; phylum Pseudomonadota; class Gammaproteobacteria; order Enterobacterales; family Enterobacteriaceae; genus Enterobacter; species Enterobacter sp. C2. The sequence continues at coordinate 3,127,060 of NZ_CP082269.1, read as the reverse complement.
AGGTCGGTAACGTTGAGCTGCCGCAGGAAGCGTTCCTCGCCATTCTGCACGTAGGTAAAGACGGCAAATAAACCATTAAGGAGTTGGTATGGCGAACATGTTTGCCCTGATCCTGGTGATTGCAACCCTGGTGACAGGGTTGCTCTGGTGCCTGGACAAGGCCGTATTTGCACCAAAGCGTCGGGAGCGGCAGGCCGCAGCCCAGGCGGCAGCGGGCGATACGCTGGATCAAAAAACGCTGAAAAAAGTGAGCCCGAAGCCGGGCTGGCTGGAGACCGGAGCCTCTGTGTTCCCGGTGCTGGCGATTGTGCTGGTGGTGCGCTCGTTCATCTATGAGCCGTTTCAGATCCCGTCTGGTTCGATGATGCCAACCCTGCTGATCGGCGACTTTATCCTGGTGGAGAAATTTGCCTACGGGATTAAAGATCCGATCTACCAGAAAACGCTGATCGAAACCGGCCACCCGAAACGCGGCGACATCGCGGTGTTTAAGTATCCGGACGATCCGCGCCTGGACTACATCAAGCGCGTGGTAGGCCTGCCGGGCGATAAGGTCAGCTACGATCCGGTTGCCAAGCAGGTGACGGTCCAGCCAGGGTGCAGCTCCGGTCAGGCGTGCGCCAGCGCGCTGCCGATCACTTACTCCAACGTTGCGCCCAGCGATTTTGTCCAGACCTTTAGCCGCCGTAACGGTGGCGAGGCCAGCAGCGGCTTCTTCCAGCTGCCGCCGGGTGAAACCAAAGAGAACAGCGTGCGCCTTGCCGAGCGTAAAGAGACGCTGGGTGATGTGACGCACCGCATTCTGACCGTGCCGATTGCGCAGGATCAGCTGGGGCTCTATCACCAGCAGCCAGGCCAGCCGCTGGCGACCTGGATTGTGCCGCCGGGACACTACTTCATGATGGGTGATAACCGTGATAACAGCGCGGACAGCCGTTACTGGGGCTTTGTGCCGGAGGCAAACCTGGTTGGTCGGGCCACGGCGATCTGGATGAGCTTCGAGAAACAAGAGGGCGAGTGGCCTACCGGCGTGCGCTTAAATCGCATCGGTGGCATCCACTAATCCGTCGGGTTGCAGCGAATCTGGCTGCAACCCAAATTATTTCCACGATAAATCAGTCCCGGCTAACGACATCCCTCGCCGTTGTGTATAGAATATTCCCCCGAAGTTAAGGCTGGTTCCGCAGGGAGCCACGGCACACGAAACCGCGTTGTTTTCTTCAGGTCGGTTTCGTGTGCTGCATTTTTGACGCATTCATCCTATTGGTATCGCATGAACCCCATCGTAATTAATCGGCTTCAACGGAAGCTGGGCTACACTTTTCAACATCAGGAGTTATTGCAGCAGGCGTTAACCCATCGCAGCGCCAGCAGCAAACACAATGAGCGTCTGGAGTTTTTGGGTGACTCTATTTTAAGTTTCGTTATTGCTAACGCGCTCTATCACCGCTTCCCCCGCGTGGACGAAGGCGATATGAGCCGGATGCGCGCGACGCTGGTGCGCGGCAACACGCTGGCTGAACTCGGCCGCGAGTTTGAGCTGGGCGAGTGCCTGCGTTTAGGGCCGGGCGAGCTTAAAAGCGGTGGTTTTCGCCGTGAGTCTATTCTGGCCGACACTGTTGAGGCGTTGATTGGCGGCGTGTTTCTCGATAGCGATATCCAGACCGTCGAAAAGCTGATCCTCTACTGGTATCAAACTCGCCTGGACGAGATCAGCCCAGGAGATAAGCAAAAAGATCCGAAGACGCGTTTGCAGGAATTTTTACAGGGTCGTCACCTGCCGCTGCCAACCTATCTGGTTGTGCAGGTGCGTGGCGAAGCCCACGATCAGGAATTTACTATCCACTGCCAGGTAAGCGGCCTGAGTGAACCGGTGGTCGGCACAGGTTCCAGCCGCCGTAAGGCGGAGCAGGCTGCCGCCGAACAGGCGTTGAAAAAACTGGAGCTGGAATGAGCAACGAAAAAACATACTGCGGATTTATTGCCATCGTTGGACGTCCCAACGTGGGCAAATCTACGCTGCTGAACAATCTGCTTGGGCAGAAGATCTCTATTACCTCCCGTAAAGCGCAGACCACGCGTCACCGCATCACGGGGATCCATACCGAAGGCGCTTACCAGGCCATCTACGTGGATACCCCGGGCCTGCATATGGAAGAGAAGCGCGCTATCAACCGCCTGATGAACAAGGCGGCCAGCAGCTCTATCGGCGACGTTGAGCTGGTGATCTTCGTGGTGGAAGGTACCCGCTGGACGGCGGACGATGAGATGGTGCTCAACAAGCTGCGCGACGGCAGAGCGCCGGTGATCCTGGCGGTTAACAAGGTCGATAACGTGCAGGAGAAGGCGGATCTGCTGCCGCACCTGCAGTTCCTCGCCAGCCAGATGAACTTCCTCGATATCGTGCCGCTCTCTGCCGAGACCGGGATGAACGTGGATACCATTGCCAGCATCGTGCGGAAGCACCTGCCGGAAGCGATCCACCACTTCCCGGAAGATTACATTACTGACCGTTCCCAGCGCTTTATGGCCTCAGAGATCATCCGTGAAAAACTGATGCGTTTCCTTGGCGAAGAGCTGCCCTACTCGGTGACCGTCGAGATCGAGCAATTTGTCACCAATGAGCGCGGCGGTTACGACGTTAACGGCCTGATCCTGGTTGAGCGCGAGGGGCAGAAGAAGATGGTAATTGGCAACAAAGGGGCCAAGATCAAAACCATCGGTATCGAAGCCCGCAAAGATATGCAGGAGATGTTCGAAGCGCCGGTGCACCTTGAGCTGTGGGTGAAGGTCAAATCCGGCTGGGCCGACGACGAGCGCGCCCTGCGTAGCCTCGGCTACGTTGACGACCTCAAGTAATTGACCGAAACGAACGGGTACGGCCAACGTACCTGCGGTATGAAAGACGACGAGTATAGAGGCTAATGGAAGGGTGGCAGCGCGCTTTTGTTCTCCATAGTCGTCCCTGGAGCGAAACCAGCCTGATGCTGGACGTCTTCACGGAAGAGTCGGGCCGTGTGCGCCTTGTTGCTAAAGGCGCACGCGCAAAACGTTCCAACCTCAAGGGCGCACTCCAGCCCTTTACGCCTCTATTGGTACGCTTCGGCGGCCGGGGTGAAGTCAAAACCCTGCGCAGCGCGGAAGCGGTGTCGCTGGCGCTCCCTCTGAGCGGTATCACGCTCTACAGCGGTCTCTACGTCAACGAACTTATCTCTCGCGTGCTTGAACATGAGACGCGCTTCTCTGAACTTTTTTTCGATTACCTGCACTGTATCCAGGCGCTGGCAGGCCTGAGCGGCTCGCCCGAACCGGTCCTCCGGCGCTTTGAGCTGGCGCTGCTGGGGCATTTGGGATACGGCATCGATTTTATGCACTGCGCCGGGACCGGCGAAGCGGTGGAGGATACCATGACCTACCGCTACCGGGAGGAGAAGGGGTTTATCGCCAGCGTGGTAATCGATAACCGCACCTTCACCGGCCGTCAGCTGCGGGCGCTCGCCGAGCGTGAGTTTCCCGATAGCGATACGTTAAAAGCGGCGAAACGCTTTACCCGCGCGGCCCTGAAGCCGTATCTTGGCGGTAAGCCGTTAAAAAGCCGGGAGCTGTTTCGCCAGTTTGTGCCGAAACGGCCAGCGCCGGATGCACCGTAATAAAGGATATTCGAGGATTGTATTGTCATGGCTGAACTACTGTTAGGCGTTAATATCGATCACATTGCCACCCTGCGTAACGCGCGTGGCACGGCATACCCGGATCCGGTCCAGGCGGCGTTTATTGCCGAGCAGGCGGGGGCGGATGGTATTACGGTGCATCTGCGTGAGGATCGCCGCCACATCACCGATCGCGACGTGAAGGTGCTGCGCCAGACGCTGGACACGCGCATGAATCTGGAGATGGCGGTCACCGAAGAGATGCTGGCAATCGCCTGCGAGACTAAACCTCACTTCTGCTGCCTGGTACCGGAGAAGCGCCAGGAGGTCACCACCGAAGGCGGACTGGACGTGGCCGGGCAGCGGGATAAGATGCGCGACGCCTGCACGCGGCTGGCGGAGGCCGGGATCCTGGTGTCGCTGTTTATCGATGCCGATCGCGAGCAGATCAAAGCCGCCGCAGAGGTAGGTGCACCCTACATCGAAATTCACACCGGCTGCTATGCGGACGCAGAAGACGACGCCACCCAGGCCAAAGAGCTGGAGCGCATCGCCAACGCCGCCACCTATGCGGCAAGCCTCGGCCTGAAGGTCAACGCTGGCCACGGTCTGACCTACCACAACGTGAAGCCTATCGCCCGCATCCCCGAGATGCACGAGCTGAACATCGGCCACGCAATTATTGGCCGGGCGGTAATGAGCGGCCTGAAAGAGGCGGTCGCCGAAATGAAACGCCTGATGCTGGAAGCGCGCGCCTGATGGCTATTCTGGGCTTAGGCACGGATATTGTGGAGATCGACCGCATTGAAGCGGTCATCTCCCGCTCCGGCGAACGGCTGGCAAAGCGGGTACTGAGCGCTAACGAGTGGGAAATCTACCAGGCGCACCAGCAGCCGGTACGCTTTCTTGCCAAGCGCTTTGCGGTGAAAGAAGCGGCGGCGAAAGCGTTCGGGACCGGGATCCGCAACGGCCTGGCGTTCAACCAGTTTGAAGTGTTTAACGACGAGTTAGGCAAGCCGCGTCTGCGCCTGTGGGGCGAAGCGCTGAAACTGGCAGAGCGCCTGGGTGTGACCCATATGCATGTCACCCTGGCGGATGAACGCCGTTACGCCTGCGCGACGGTAATTATCGAGAGCTAGATCTTATCCGCGTGGTGCAGCAGGACAAACTTGTCCCACAGCTGCTCCTGGCTCTCACTGTGCGCCGGATCCTTGAGAATGGTATTGGGGATTGGGCAGACCTTCTGACACGTCGGCGTCTCGTAGTGGCCGACGCACTCCGTACAGCGATCGCTGTTAATCTCATAAACGCTCTCACCCATCGAGATGGCCTCGTTCGGACACTCGGGTTCGCACATATCGCAGTTTATGCATTTTTTGGTGATCAGCAACGCCATCGGAAAATCTCAGAAGCTACACAAGCAGGGCGGGTATTATACGCCCGATTTGTGCTCAGACCAGTTTTTTCACCGGGGTGTTTGTGCCGCCGATCGGTATCGGCGGCGAAATGATATTAAACACCCACACTTTGCGCAGTCGGTGACTCTTTTGTAAAGCGCTCATGGCAGAGCTTTCTGGCAAGCTTCATCGACGGTTTTTCAACAAGATTATAAATAATGTAGGATGCCGTCAGCACCACGATAAACTGGAAAAGCACCGGCGCTACGCCAACCCATTGATTAAAGACTGGGATGCTATTCCCAAATTTATACATAAACATAATCACCGCGATATGCGTAAGGTACAGAGAGTAAGAAATATCACCTAAAAACTGTAACGACTTAATTTGCGGCAGCGGGTTTTTCATCTCATAGGCGATCAAGGTGAAAACCAGCATCAATCCCCACAGTCCAAAATTAAAAGGACCATGCTCAGCGCGATACTGCGAAATATAGAAGCAGAAAACTAATGAGCAGGCCAGGGTTGCCAGCACGTTGGTTTTTGGAATGTGTTTGATGATATGTCTGGCTTCGTAAATCATCATGCCAAAAACAAACTCAAGCAGCATCGGCGACGACATAAAACGCAGTAGTGCAGCCAGGCCTGCCGGTAGATCCGTTCTGAATACGGCGGCGCTACTACCCTCGAAGCCAACGGAGCCGTTGAAAGCAAGCTGGATAGCGAATACCGGAACGATAAGAAGCACCGCGCTGAGATAGGCACGATATTTATGGCTAATCGCCATGGCAATCATGAAGATCAGATAGAAATAGATCTCATAGGTTAAGGTCCACGCCTGGCCAAGCATATTATAACCAAAGAACGGTGCAGCCTGAGCGTAATCGGCCTGAATTAAAAGTGCCGAACGGAAGAGTGAGTAGGTATGATCCGTTTCGATGAAAAAGAACATAAAAAGCAGCGTTAAGATAAAAAGAGGGTAGATCCTAAGGAATCGTTTAATCACATATTTGCGGATCATTGCTGTTTCGATTTTTGCAGTCGAAAGCGTAATGATAAATCCACTGATCATGAAAAAGAGGTCAACACCAAACGAGCCGCTAATAAAAAGCATATCGCCAAAGTTCTTGATAGGATAGACGTTATTGAGCCCACCCCGGCAGTGGAAGCCGACAACGAGTAAGGCCGCGATACCCCTCAAATAGTGTATGGAGCGGATTTGATGCATAAGTCCTCAATATTAATAACGCGTAATCACTAAGGGCGGGATTGTATTCCACTCTCATAGTTCTGTCAGTACTTACCTTTCAGGGGCTCAGACCAGCTTTTTCACCAGCGCTTCGCTGTGGCGGATCCGCTCCGGGGCGTGCTCCAGGTCTTGCTGCACCAGGGCCATAAACAGCAGGTCGGTGAGCAGCATCTGGGCGCTGGTAGAAGAGATGGCGGCGCTGCGGGTGGCCTGCTCTTCGGCAATGGTATAGAGGCAGCGGGTTGAACGCTGCTGCAGGGCGTTAGGGGTAAAACCGGTAATCGCCAGGATCTTTGCTCCGACGCGTAAGGCTTCATCCGCCGCCATGTTGATCTCCCGCCGTTCGCCGGTATAGGAGATAGCCAGCAGCAGATCGCTGCTCTCCATCGCCTGCGTCGTTGCCAGCAGGGCATGCATATCCTGCTCGACCACGGCGTGAAAACCAATCTTCATCAGCTTCCAGCCAAAGTTACGCGCCACCAGCCCGGATGCGCCGATGCCCGTCAGCACGATCCGCCGCGCATCGCGCAGCATGATCACGCTCTCCTGCAGCTTATCTTCAGTATTTACATCAAGGGTCGCGTTCATGGCGCTGACCTTCTCATGAATCAGCTTCTCGCCTACCACGCGCAGAGGATCGTCACCGCGGATCTGGTTATGTACCGGAACGGAGTGGGGCGTTGGCGTACTGACCAGCGCTTCGCTAATAGCCAGCTTGAGCGCCGGAAAACCTTTAAACCCCAGCTTCTGGGCAAATTTCACCACGCTGGACTGGCTAATGCCCGCCTCGGCGGCCAGCTGCTGCGAACTCAAATGGCGAGCGCGATCGGGCTGGGTAAGCAGAAAATCCGCCAGCTTTTTATCGCTCTGTGCCAGGCCCGCATAGCGCTGACGGATGTGAATCAAACAGTTCATGACAACTCCAGGGGGCAAAACGTGACAACGGCTACAAACATCCTTTTCGCAGGCATCAATGAATTATATATTCCATTATACTGCGCTGGACACGAATAAAATATTCAAAAGGTACTGATAATGAATCTTGGCTCACTGGTATCAGAAACGCGAAATTCTGAGACGATGGATCTGGACGCGCTTTCGACTATCGAGTTAGTAACCCGTTTTAATCAACAGGATACGCTGGTCGCGCTGGCAGTGAAAGAGACATTGCCAGATGTTGCACGGGCAGTGGATGCTGCCGCGACGGCGCTGAAAGCAGGCGGCCGCATCATCTATATGGGCGCAGGCACCAGCGGTCGGCTCGGCGTGCTGGACGCCTCGGAGTGTCCGCCGACCTTTGGCGTCCCGCACGGCCTGGTGATTGGCCTGATCGCTGGAGGTCCAGGGGCGTTGCTGAAAGCGGTAGAGGGGGCAGAAGATAACCCGCAGCTGGGGGAGGACGATCTGCGTGACCTGACGCTCACCCCCCAGGATCTGGTAGTAGGCCTGGCCGCATCTGGACGCACGCCTTACGTTATCGGCGGACTTAAGCATGCCCGGGCTACAGGCTGCACCACGGTGGCTATCTCCTGTAATCCCGGTTCGCCGATAGCTCAGGCGGCGGATATTGCTATCTCACCGGTCGTGGGGCCGGAAGCACTGACTGGCTCTACCCGCCTCAAGTCCGGCACGGCGCAGAAGCTGGTGCTGAACATGATCTCCACCGGGGCGATGGTTAAGTTTGGCAAGGTCTACCAAAACCTGATGGTCGATATGAAAGCGAGCAATATTAAGCTCGTTGACCGCGCCTGCCGAATGGTAGTTGAAGCCACAGGCGTTACCCTTGAGCAGGCCCGCAGCGTGCTGGAGCAGACCGGGTATGACGTCAAGCCCGCTATTTTGATGGTGCTGACCGGCCTGGACGTGGACGCAGCCCGCGCCCGGCTCGACATGCACCAGGGATTCTTACGCGCCGCGCTGAATGGCTAAGAGGTTCACATGGATAAGTCACTGACGCTAGCAGGAGAGATCCTGCAGGGCATCGGCGGGCAGGGCAACATTTTGCGGCTGGAAAACTGTATGACCCGCGTACGGTTTGAGGTGCAGGATGAGGGGCTGCTCAATATCGGCAGGCTGAAAGCGCTTCCGGGCGTCAGCGGCTACGTTAAGCAGGGCGAGCAGCATCAGCTGATTGTCGGTCCGGGAAGAGCGGGCCAGGTAGTAGATGCCATGCGCTCGCTGGTCAACGGGACGGGGGCAGACCCGATCCCGGATGAGATCGACCGTAATAAGGCGCGGGCAAAAGCCCAATATAAAGCGCCGATGAGCGACGCCCTGCGCATGCTGGCGAACGTTTTCATTCCGCTGATTCCGGCGTTCATCGCCTCCGGGCTGATCACCGGCATTATCAATATCCTGAAGCGGCCCGATATTGCTGGCGATATTGCGATTCACTACCCCAATCTGCTGGGGCTGCTCGGCATCTTTGGCAGCGCCGTGTTTGCGATCATGAATATTCTTGTGGGGGTCAACGCGGCGAAGGTCTTCGGTGGCTCGCAGGCGTTAGGCGGAGTGATGGCCGGTATTCTCTCCAGCCCGCAGCTGGCGCAGATCACCCTGTTTGGCGAAGCGTTGCAGCCTGGGCGCGGCGGGGTGATCGCCGTGCTGCTGGTGGTGGCCCTGATGTGCTGGTTTGAGAAGCGGCTGCGCGAGCGGCTGCCGGGTTCGCTGGAGCTGATTCTTAACCCGCTGCTGACCACGCTCATCACCGGGGCGATAGCTATCGTGGCGCTACAGCCGCTCGGGGGCTGGATTTCTGAATCTATTGCCCATGGGGCAGGCTGGGCTATCGATCGCGGCGGCCTGCTGGTGGGCGCGGTGCTGGCCGGGACCTTTCTGCCGCTGGTGCTTACCGGCCTGCATCAGGGGCTGGTGCCGATCCACGTGGAGCTGGTCCAGGCGCATGGCTATAACGCCCTGCTACCCATCCTCTCAATGGCAGGGGTCGGCCAGGTCGGGGCGGCACTCGCCGTGTTGCTGAAAACGCGCAATACCCGGTTAAAAACGGTCATTAAAGGCGCGCTGCCGGTAGGGCTGCTCGGCATCGGTGAGCCGCTGATTTTTGGCGTTACGCTGCCGCTGGGTAAGCCGTTTATCGGTGCCTGCCTGGGCGGCGCAGTAGGGGGAGCGCTGGTCTGCTACTGGAAAGTGGCGACGGTCATTACCTTTGGCATTTCCGGTTTACCGCTGGCTTTAACGATTGTTACCGGAAAAGTCACGATCTATCTGTTAGGCTATTTATTGGCTGTCCTCGCCGGGTTCGTGTTTACCTGGCTGTTAGGTTTTAACGATCCAAAGGAGTAGGGTTTGGCAAAAAGCGAGCGTCGTGTTGTGTTTTTCGATCTGGATGGAACGCTGCATCAGCAGGATATGTTCGGGACATTTCTGCGCTATCTGCTGCGGCATCAGCCACTCAATGCGCTGCTCGTTCTACCTTTGCTGCCGGTTATCGGCATTGCGTTACTGGTAAAGGGGCGGGCCGCCCGCTGGCCGATGAGCCTGCTGCTGTGGGGCTGCACCTTTGGCCACAGCGAGGCGCGGCTTAAGGCGCTGGAAAAGTCATTTGTAACCTGGTTCCGCGAGCGCGTCACCGCCTTCCCGGTGGTGCAGGATCGCCTAACCAACTATCTCGACGCCTCCGATGCTGATATCTGGCTGATCACTGGCTCCCCGCAGCCGCTGGTGGAGCAGGTCTATTTTGACACCCCCTGGCTGCCCCGCGTCAACCTGATCGCCAGCCAGATCCGCCGCAGCCACGGTGGCTGGGTGCTCTCCATGCGCTGCCTCGGGCATGAGAAGGTGGTGCAGCTGGAGCGGAAAATCGGCACGCCGCTGCGCCTCTACAGCGGCTACAGCGACAGCAAGCAGGATAACCCGCTGCTCTACTTCTGCGAGCATCGGTGGCGCGTCACGCCCCACGGTGAGCTTCAGCAACTCGAATAGTGTGTGCGTACTTACACCTGTGTATAATGCGCCCCGTTTTGACTACTGGAGTGCTGAGCCGTGTCCGATACCGAATTGACCCATGAATACTGGATGCGCCACGCGCTTATGCTCGCGCAGCGCGCCTGGGATGAAGGGGAGGTGCCGGTCGGGGCGGTGCTGGTGCACAACAACCGCGTGATTGGCGAGGGGTGGAACCGGCCCATTGGCCGCCACGATCCCACCGCGCACGCCGAGATCATGGCCCTGCGTCAGGGGGGGCTGGTGCTGCAAAACTACCGTTTGCTCGATACCACCCTCTACGTCACTCTGGAGCCCTGCGTTATGTGTGCGGGGGCAATGGTTCACGGCCGTATCGGCACGCTGGTGTTTGGCGCGCGCGATCTGAAAACCGGCGCGGCAGGCTCCCTGATGGATGTCCTGCACCATCCTGGGATGAACCACCGGGTAGAGATCGTCGAGGGAACGCTAAGTGAGGAGTGTTCCGGCATGCTCAGCGAATTTTTCCGCCAGCGTCGGCTGGCGATCAAAGCGCAAAAGCAGGCGCGCTAAGGCGTCTCAGCGCCTGCTGACGCCTGGTTCAAAATCCCCGGCAGCGTAAAGCTGGACTGACCGAACGCCTCGGCGGGAGAGAAGGCGCTCAGCGGCATCACGCCATAGTGGGTCTCGGCAAGCTCCTCCTGGGCGACCACCGGATAGCTTTGCGCCATACGCTGCTCGTGAGCAATCTGCTGCTCCTGCTGCCGCGCTTTCTCCTGCAGATAACCTACCAGGCTAATCTGATACTTACGGATATTTTCCACGTAGGCGTAAGCTTCATGCCCGCGGGCGTAGCCATAGGTGAGCCTGCTGTACCACGCCTTCTGGCTAAGCAGCGGCAGACGCTGTTTGACATCTGACCAGCTATCCGGGTTGCCTTTGGTCTTCGCCGTCAGGGAGCGGGCGTCAAGCATATGGGCATAGCCCATGTTGTAGGCCGCCAGCGCAAACCAAATCCGCTCCTCCTCGGGCACCGTTGCCGGGACGTGATCCATCATATCCTGAAGATAGCGCGCCCCGCCGCTGATGCTCTGTTCAGCATCGGTGCGATCGGTCAGGCCCAGGCTCTGGGCGGTATTTTTAGTCAGCATCATCAGGCCGCGTACGCCGGTGGGGGAGGTAGCCTGAGTGTCCCAGTGGGACTCCTGATAAGAGATGGCCGCCAGCAGACGCCAGTCGATCTTTTGGGCGTACTTTTCAAACAGCGGACGCAGGTCAGGCAAGACGCTATCGATGGCGCGCAGGAAGGCGCGAGTATCAACATAGTCGAACCCCTTGCCGTGACCGAGATACTTCTCCTCAAGGCGCGCCAGGGTGCCATCCTCGTTAATCACGTTGAAGAAGTCCAGCATGGCGGCGGAGAGGGCGTTATCGCTATCATTCTGGCTAAACCACGCTACCGGTTGCTCGTCAGTGATATCCAGCGCCACCGCCAGCTCGGGGTGCACGCGCTGGAACAGGCTTATGGCCACGGAGTCGGCGATGGTATAGGCCAGCTTTCCCTGGGCAACCTGCAAGAGCAGATCGTTAGTGCCCAGCTTCTCGTCCACCTTCCAGCTCAGGTCCGGGTACTTCTTCTCCTTTAACGCCTGCAGATCGCTAATGACAACGTGCCCCGGCGCGACGGTCAGTTGCGCATCGGTCACTGAGGCTAACGTGCGTGGCCGCAGGCTGCCTACCCGATAGACCAGCTGCTGGGAAACGGAATAGTAGACCGGCCCGCTCTGATAGTGCTTGATGCGTTCGTTGTTATAGACCAGCCCGGCCGCCAGCATATCGGCATTGTCGTTATCGAGATCGTCAAACAGCTGGTTGATGTTTTGTCGCACGGTGATGCGCAGCTTCACGCCGAGATAGGCAGCAAACTGTTCGGCCAGCTCGTAATCGAGGCCGGTGGGTTTATCGCTGGTGGCGTTCCAGGTAAGCGGAGAGACCAGGGTGCTGACGCGCAGCTCGCCGCGCGCCTGGATCGCAGCGATGCGGTTTTCGGCTTTACCCGACCAGGGGATCGAGGGCCACAGAGCTGCTGCCAGCAGCAGAGTCACAATGCCGATAAGCAGATAATTAAACTTTAATTTTCTCAATGAGTTAATTCTCTGCGTCACCTGACGCCTCAGTCCGCCGTCATTATTATAGAAAAGCATTTATCCGGAAGTGAGCGGCATTTTGCTTAAGATTGCGGCACTTAGCAACTTATTAGAGAATTAGGTAACATCTATTGCTAAAAATTTCGGGCAATTTTATTTCCACGCAAACGGTTTCGTCGGCGGGCAGGATTCTTTATAATGACGCCCGTTTTCCCCCTGGCGCATTCTTACAGCGTCATCGACGCGCTAAAGACGAGAGACTTATGATGGAAATTCTGCGTGGTTCGCCTGCACTGTCTGCATTCCGTATCAACAAACTGCTGGCACGCTTTCAGGCAGCCGCCCTCCCGGTAAGCAACATTTACGCTGAGTATGTCCATTTCGCTGACCTCAACGCTCCTCTAAATGCCGATGAACACGCCCAGCTCGGCCGCCTGCTGACCTACGGCCCGCGCCTGAGCAGCCACGCGCCTGCTGGCAAGCTGCTGCTGGTGACGCCGCGTCCGGGGACCATCTCTCCCTGGTCTTCAAAAGCAACGGATATCGCCCACAACTGCGGCCTGACGCAGATCGCCCGCCTGGAGCGCGGCGTCGCTTACTACGTTGAAGCGTCTACCCTGAGCGCTGAACAGTGGCAGGCGGTGGCCGCCGAGCTGTATGACCGCATGATGGAGACGACCTTTGACGCGCTGCAAGAGGCGGAGAAACTCTTTGCCCACCATCAGCCCGCGCCGGTAGAGAGCGTGGACATGCTGGAACAGGGACGTGCAGCGCTGGTGGAGGCTAACCAGCGTCTGGGCCTCGCGCTGGCGGAAGACGAAATTGATTACCTGTTCGATGCCTTCACCACCCTCGGGCGCAACCCGAACGACATCGAGCTGTACATGTTCGCCCAGGCGAACTCCGAGCACTGCCGACACAAAATCTTCAACGCCGACTGGGTGATCGACGGCGAGCAGCAGCCGAAGTCGCTGTTTAAAATGATCAAAAATACCTTTGAGAAAACCCCGGACCACGTGCTGTCGGCCTATAAAGACAACGCGGCGGTGATGGAAGGTTCAGAGGTTGGGCGCTTCTTCGCCGATAGCGAAGCAGGCCGTTACGATTTCCATCAGGAGCCTACCCATATCCTGATGAAGGTCGAGACCCACAACCACCCGACGGCCATCTCGCCATGGCCGGGCGCGGCAACCGGCTCCGGCGGTGAGATCCGTGACGAAGGCGCAACCGGCCGCGGCGCGAAGCCGAAAGCGGGCCTTGTGGGCTTCTCTGTCTCTAACCTGCGTATTCCGGGCTTTGAGCAGCCGTGGGAAGAGGATTTCGGTAAGCCGGATCGTATCGTTACCGCGCTGGATATCATGACCGACGGTCCGCTGGGCGGCGCGGCGTTCAACAACGAATTTGGCCGTCCGGCGCTGACTGGCTACTTCCGTACCTACGAAGAGAAGGTCAACAGCCACAACGGCGAAGAGCTGCGCGGCTACCATAAGCCGATCATGCTGGCGGGCGGTATCGGTAACATCCGCGCCGATCACGTGCAGAAGGGTGAGATTACCGTTGGCGCGAAGTTGGTCGTGCTCGGCGGCCCGGCGATGAATATCGGCCTTGGCGGTGGGGCGGCTTCGTCCATGGCCTCCGGCCAGTCCGATGCCGATCTCGACTTTGCTTCGGTGCAGCGTGACAACCCGGAGATGGAGCGTCGTTGCCAGGAGGTAATCGACCGCTGCTGGCAGCTGGGCGATGCCAACCCGATCCTGTTTATCCACGACGTTGGCGCAGGCGGTCTCTCTAACGCCATGCCGGAGCTGGTGAGCGACGGCGGCCGCGGCGGACGTTTCGATCTGCGCAGCATTCTGAGCGACGAGCCAGGCATGAGCCCGCTGGAGATCTGGTGTAACGAATCACAAGAGCGCTACGTGATGGCGGTGGCCGCCGACCAGATGGATCTCTTCGACGCCCTGTGCCGCCGTGAGCGCGCCCCGTATGCGGTGATCGGCGAAGCGACCGAAGAGCGTCACCTGAGCCTGACCGACAGCCACTTCGACAATCAACCTATCGATCTGCCGCTGGACGTCCTGCTCGGTAAAACGCCGAAGATGACCCGCAACGTTGAGTCGCTGAAAGCCGCTGGTGATCTCTTCGACCCGCAGGGCATTACCGTGGCCGAAGCGGTTAACCGCGTGCTGCACCTGCCTGCGGTGGCGGAAAAAACCTTCCTGGTGACCATTGGCGACCGTACTGTCACCGGCATGGTTGCCCGGGATCAGATGGTTGGCCCGTGGCAGATCCCGGTAGCCAACTGCGCGGTAACCACTGCCAGCCTTGATAGCTACTACGGCGAAGCGATGTCTATCGGGGAGCGCTCTCCGGTGGCGCTGCTGGACTTTGCCGCCTCCGCCCGTCTGGCGGTAGGTGAAGCGCTGACCAACGTGGCCGCCACGCAGATTGGCGATATCAAACGCATCAAGCTCTCCGCGAACTGGATGGCCGCAGCGGGTCACCCGGGGGAAGATGCCGGCCTCTATGAGGCGGTGAAGGCAGTAGGTGAGGAGCTGTGTCCGGCCCTCGGCCTGACCATCCCGGTGGGTAAAGACTCGATGTCGATGAAAACCCGCTGGCAGGAGGGTAGCGAGCAGCGTGAGATGACCTCGCCGCTGTCGCTGGTGATCACCGCGTTTGCCCGGGTTGAGGACGTGCGCCACACCGTGACGCCGCAGCTCTCTACCGATGATAACGCCCTGCTGCTGATTGACCTTGGCAAAGGCCACAACGCGCTGGGCGCGACGGCGCTGGCCCAGGTTTATCGCCAACTGGGTGACAAACCGGCTGACGTGCGCGACGTGCATCAGCTGAAGGGCTTCTACGACGCCATGCAGGCGCTGGTGGCGGCGCGTAAGCTGCTGGCCTACCACGACCGCTCAGACGGCGGCCTGCTAGTGACCCTCGCCGAGATGGCCTTTACCGGCCACTGCGGGATCGAGGCCGATATCGCCACCCTGGGCAGCGACCGTCTGGCGGCGCTGTTTAACGAAGAGCTGGGGGCAGTGATCCAGGTGCGCGCCGAAGATCGTGAGGCGGTGGAGAACATCCTCAGTGCCCACGGCCTGGCTGACTGCGTACACTACCTGGGCCGCGCCGTTGCCGGCGATCGCTTCGTGATTACCGCTAACGACCAGGCGGTGTTCAGCGAAAGCCGCACCACGCTGCGTATGTGGTGGGCAGAGACCACCTGGCAGATGCAGCGCCTGCGTGATAACCCGGCCTGTGCCGATCAGGAGCATAACGCCAAGGCGCAGGATAACGATCCGGGCCTCAACGTGAAGCTCTCCTTCGACATCAATGAAGACGTGGCTGCGCCCTATATTGCCACCGGCGCACGGCCAAAAGTGGCCGTCCTGCGCGAACAGGGCGTTAACTCCCACGTTGAGATGGCAGCCGCCTTCCACCGTGCGGGCTTTGACGCCATTGACGTGCACATGAGCGACCTGCTGGCGGGCCGTACCACGCTGGAGAGCGCCCACGCGCTGGTGGCGTGCGGCGGCTTCTCCTACGGGGACGTGCTGGGTGCGGGTGAGGGCTGGGCGAAATCGATCCTCTTCAACGAGCGCGTACGCGACGAGTTCGAAACCTTCTTCCACCGTCCGCAGACCCTGGCCCTGGGCGTCTGTAACGGCTGCCAGATGATGTCCAATCTGCGCGAGCTGATCCCTGGCAGCGAGCTGTGGCCGCGCTTTGTGCGTAACGTCTCCGATCGCTTCGAGGCGCGCTTCAGCCTGGTTGAGGTCACGCAAAGCCCATCGCTGTTGCTGCAAGGCATGGTTGGCTCGATGATGCCTATCGCGGTTTCCCACGGGGAAGGCCTGGTTGAAGTGCGTGACGATGCGCACCTCGCCCAGCTGGAGAGCAAGGGTCTGGTGGCGCTGCGCTACGTGGATAACTTCGGTAAGGTCACCGAGACCTACCCGGCCAACCCGAACGGCTCGCCGAACGGTATTACGGCGGTGACCAGCGAAAGCGGACGTGTCACCATCATGATGCCGCATCCGGAGCGCGTGTTCCGTACCGTGGCGAACTCCTGGCACCCGGAAAACTGGGGCGAGGATAGCCCGTGGATGCGCATTTTCCGCAACGCCCGTAAGCAGCTGGGTTAAGAGCTCGACGCCGCTGTCGCAAAATCCCGACAGCGGCAAAAATCGATGTCTCCATTTGGAGACATTTAATTTATTGATTTTAAATGTTTTATTTTTGATGCTTTTTAGGTGTTGCTAATTAGCGACACTTTGCTTAAAAAGAGCGCAAAGATGATGCAGTTCACAAAATAATAAACAGCTATATAAACAGAGAGTTATGCATTAACAATATACATTGGCATAACTTGTGCATATAATAGCGCAGTGGCTCATTCACCTTCTTATGTCAGCCCCTTCGGGACGCGCTACATAAACCCTGGAATGATGCACAAACAGGTGCCTGCCGTCTCACTTCTGATCATAGCGCTGCTATTTCAGGCCCGAGGCGAAACGTCGAGTAAGGCACCGCCTATTCCATGATAATGCCGGGTTTTTACCCGGCTTTATTATTTTTAGCCTTCCCCCCTTGGTCATCCTCAGCTAGCATTCCGGTAAATCCTTTCTAACGAGAGTAACGCGTTGAAACGCTGGCCTGCATTTCCCCACTCCCTGCGACAGCTTGTCATTATGGCGTTTTTGTTGGTTCTGCTGCCGCTGCTGGTGCTGGCCTGGCAGGCGTGGCAAAGCCTGAACACGCTCAGCGCCCAGGCGGCGCGCACCAACCGAACCACGCTTATCGATGCCCGGCGCAGCGAGGCGATGACCAACGCGGCGCTGGAGATGGAACGCAGCTACCGGCAGTACTGCGTGCTTGACGATCCCACCCTGGCGCGGGTCTACCAGAGCCAGCGCAAACGCTACAGCGACATGCTTGATGCCCACGCTGACGTGCTGCCGGATGAGCGACTCTCCCAGGCGTTGCGGGAGGATCTCAACGCCCTTGCCCAGCTGCAGTGCCACAACAGTGGCCCCACGCAGGCGGCCTCCACCAGCCTTGAAGCCTTCGCCGCCGCCAATACTGAGATGGTGCAAACCACCCGTAAAGTGGTGTTTAACCGCGGGCAGCAGCTTCAGCAGGAGATTGCCGCCCGGGGTCAGTTCTTTGGCTGGCAGGCGCTGCTGCTGTTTCTGGTCAGCCTGGTGCTGGTGCTGCTCTTTACCCGCATGATCATCGGCCCGGTGAAGGGGATTGAGCGAATGATCAACCGGCTTGGGGCAGGGCAGTCGTTGAACAGTCGGGTGGCCTTTAAGGGGCCGCGCGAGCTGCGCTCCGTTGGCGAACGTATCATCTGGCTCAGCGAGCGGCTGGCGTGGCTGGAGTCTCAGCGCCATCAGTTTCTGCGCCATATCTCTCACGAGCTGAAAACCCCGCTGGCCAGCATGCGGGAAGGCACGGAGCTGCTGGCCGACGAGGTGGTGGGGCCACTCACGGCGGAGCAAAAAGAGGTGGTCGATATTCTCGACGGCAGTAGCCGCAACCTGCAAAAACTGATCGAGCAGCTGCTGGACTACAACCGCAAGCTGGCCGATGGCGCAGTGGAGCTGGAGACGGTGGCCATTGCACCGCTGGTCGAGACGGTGATCTCCGCTCACAGTTTACCGGCACGGGCTAAAATGATGCATACGGAGGTTGCGCTGAAGGCGGAGAGCTGTCTGGCGGAGCCGGTGCTGTTACTGAGCGTGCTGGACAATCTCTACTCTAACGCGGTGCACTATGGCACTGAATCCGGTAACATTCTTATTCGTAGCTATCCGCACGGCACGCGCTTGCGTATAGAGGTCACCAATACCGGTACACCTATTCCACAGGCCGAGCGGGAGATGATTTTCGAACCTTTCTATCAGGGAAGCCACCAGCGAAAAGGCGCGGTAAAAGGCAGTGGGTTGGGTCTGAGCATCGCCAGGGACTGTATTCTGCGCATGCAGGGTGAACTGCAGCTGGTCACCAGCGATGAAGCGGGCGTCTGTTTTCGCATTGAGCTGCCGCTGGCTGGATCGGATAAAAGCTAAATGAATCTATATCAGGTAACTATGTCGCATATTTTGAGTCGCGTTGTGAAAATGATTTCGCAGCATTCCACGTTGCCTGTTGGCTTAGCCTGCCTGCTGCTGGCGGGCTGCGCACCTGACGCACCCCTTAAACCGGTGAATAAAGTTCAGCAAGAGAAGCTTCCCCAGCATCAGCTGGCCGATTTTCTGTCAACGCCCTGTGATAACGTCTGGTCGCTCACCGGGCAGGCCGTTGAGTCGAATCCGCTCTACTGGCTGCGCGGCATGGACTGCGCGGAGCGCCTCTCGCCGGTAATGGCGCGTGCCGAAGCCAGGCGCTGGCCGGATGACACCTGGCAGTCTACCTTCAAGCGCGGCATTCTGCTGGCCAACGCCAAAATTACCCCGCTTGAGAGACGCGCCTTTACTACGCGGATGGACACCCTCAGCCCGCAGCTGCCAATGCAGGTGCGGACGCTGTTCCAGGTGTGGCGCGACGGTCAGGCGACGCAGCTCCAGCTGGCGGAGGAGCGTTCGCGCTATGCCAAGCTTCAGGAGTCACGGGACAGCGATCTGGAGGCGTTACGTCAGCAGCAGCAGCATCTGCGCGAGGAGCTGGAGATCACCTCGCGTAAGCTGGAGAACTTAACTGACATTGAGCGGCGGCTCTCGACGCGCAAACCTGGCGGGGCGGAGCTCCCCGACAGCACCCGTCCGGCACAGCCGGATGCCCAACAGGAGGAGGTTAAGCCATGATGACGCCGCGTAAACCCGCCCATCTGCTGCTGGTGGATGACGATCCCGGCCTGCTGAAGCTGCTGGGCCTGCGCCTGACCAGCGAAGGCTATAGCGTAGTGACCGCCGAAAGCGGCCTGGAGGGGCTGCGCGTGCTGGCGCGGGAGAAGGTCGATCTGGTGATCAGCGATCTGCGGATGGACGAGATGGACGGCATGCAGCTGTTTGCCGAGATCCAGCGCGTTCAGCCGGGCATGCCGGTGATCATCCTCACCGCCCACGGCTCGATTCCCGACGCCGTTGCTGCCACCCAGCGCGGGGTGTTTGGCTTTCTCACCAAGCCGGTGGACAAAGACGCCCTCTATAAAGCTATCGACGACGCCCTGGAACATGCGGCCCCCGCCAGCGACGAGGCGTGGCGGGAGAATATCATCACCCGTAGCCCGGTGATGTTGCGCCTGCTGGAGCAGGCGCACATGGTGGCCCAGTCCGACGTTAGCGTGCTGATCAGCGGCCAGAGCGGAACCGGCAAGGAGATCCTTGCCCAGGCGATCCACAACGCCAGCCCGCGCGGCAAAAATGCCTTTATTGCCATCAACTGCGGCGCGCTGCCAGAGCAGCTGCTGGAGTCGGAGCTGTTTGGTCACGCGCGCGGGGCGTTTACCGGTGCGGTCAGCAGCCGGGAAGGGCTGTTCCAGGCGGCAGAGGGCGGCACGCTGTTTCTCGATGAGATTGGCGATATGCCTATCCCACTTCAGGTCAAGCTGCTGCGCGTATTGCAGGAGCGCAAGGTACGTCCGCTGGGTAGTAATCGCGATATCGATATCAACGTGCGGATCATCTCTGCGACCCACCGCGATCTGCCAAAGGCCATGGAGCGGGGTGAATTTCGCGAGGATCTCTTCTACCGCCTGAACGTAGTCAGCCTGAAGATCCCGGCGCTGGTGGAGCGGGCAGAGGATATCCCCCTGCTGGCCAACCACCTGCTGCGCCAGTCGGCCAGCCGGCATAAGCCGTTTGTGCGGGCCTTCTCTACCGACGCCATGAAACGCCTGATGACCGCCTCATGGCCGGGCAACGTACGCCAGCTGGTGAACGTCATTGAGCAGTGCGTGGCGCTCACCTCCTCGCCGGTGATCAGCGATGCGCTGGTGGAGCAGGCGCTGGAGGGAGAGAACACCGCGCTGCCGACCTTTGCTGACGCCCGGAACCAGTTTGAGCTTAACTATCTGCGCAAGCTGTTGCAGATCACTAAGGGTAACGTCACCCACGCCGCGCGGATGGCCGGGCGTAACCGCACCGAGTTTTATAAGCTGCTTTCTCGTCACGAGCTGGACGCCAACGACTTTAAAGAGTAGGCCGCACACGCACGTGAAATATGGTAGTGTGAGCAATCGATTACGACGCTGCTGACAGGCAAAAGAATTAGGGGATCACCGTGAAAAAGATTGATGCGATTATTAAACCTTTCAAGCTGGATGATGTGCGTGAGGCGCTGGCTGAAGTCGGCATTACCGGGATGACCGTCACCGAGGTGAAAGGCTTTGGTCGCCAGAAGGGCCACACCGAGCTGTACCGTGGCGCGGAGTACATGGTGGATTTTCTGCCGAAGGTAAAAATTGAGATCGTGGTGACGGACGATATCGTCGATACCTGCGTGGATACCATTATCCGCACGGCGCAGACCGGGAAAATTGGCGACGGTAAAATTTTCGTTTTCGACGTGGCGCGCGTAGTACGTATCCGTACCGGCGAAGAGGACGACGCGGCTATCTAAAGAGTCCGCAGGCTTACCCCAGCCCCCAATGCGCGGGCCGGGGTAAGCGAGATCTTAGAGAACCTTGTGCGGACCGAAACACTCGTAGTGGATGCGATCGGCATCAACCCCAAGCGCAATCAGCTGTTTCGCCGCAAACTGCATAAAGGCTACCGGGCCGCAGAGATAACACTGCATCGTCGGGTCGCTAAACGCCCCCTCCAGCTTGCTTAAATCCATCAGCCCTTCGCTATTAAAGCGCGCTGCGCTGCGATCAGCCTCAGTGGGAATACGATACCAGGTGTGCGCCTGGAAGTGCGGCAGCTTACTGCCCAGGACGGCAACCTCATCTTCAAAGGCGTGCACCTCGCCGCTCTCGGCTGCATGGTACCAGTTCACCTGGCCTTGATGCTGCGCGCTGGCGAGGGTATCCAGCATGGCCAGCATCGGGGTCTGACCCACGCCAGCGGAGATCAGCGTCACCGGAGCCTGCGCAGGCACGTCGAGGAAGAAGTCACCCGCCGGAGAAGCCAGCTGAACCACGTCGCCCACGCGCGCTTCGTCGTGCAGCCAGTTGGAAACCTGACCGCCTTGCTCACGCTTCACGGCGATACGATACCCTTTACCATCGGCCTTGCGGGTCAGGGAGTACTGGCGGATCTCCTGGTGCGGGAAACCGTCCGGTTTCAGCCAGACGGCGAGATACTGGCCTGGACGATACTCGGCCACCGGCTGGCCGTCGACCGGCTCGAATTCAATGCTGGTGATCAGCGCGCTGCGCGGCGTTTTCGCCACGATGCGGAAGGGGCGGGTGCCTTCCCAACCGCCGGGCTGGGTAGCGTGGGCTTTATACAGCTCGGCTTCGCGGTTGATGAACACGCCCGCCAGCACGCCGTAGGCTTTACCCCACGCCTCCAGCACCTCCTGACCCGGGCTATACAGCTCATCAAGGGTTGCCAGCAGATGTTCACCGACAATGTTGTACTGGTCAGGTTTGATCTGGAAGCTGGTGTGCTTCTGGGCGATCTTTTCTACCGCAGGCAGCAGCGCCGGGAGATTCTCAAGGTTACTGGCATAGGCAGCAATGGCGTTAAACAGCGCTTCACGCTGGTCGCCGTTGCGCTGGTTGCTCATGTTGAAAATCTCTTTCAGCTCCGGATTATGCTTAAACATGCGATCATAGAAGTGTGCCGTTAGCTTTGGGCCGGTCTTAACAAGCAGGGGAATAGTGGATTTTACGGTTGCGATAGTTTGAGCATCAAGCATTGCCTTTTCCTTATTGATCATTTCTATAAGTTGTATTTTAAATGCATCTTATAAAAGTTCCCCTGCATTGTAAATGGTTAATAGCGTATTTAGGTTGCGTCGCGATGTCATGAAATATTTGCACGATATACCTGAAAAGAAATCGTGATTACAGGGGAGGATACTTATGGGACAAACCCTTGCGCCACGGGGAGCCAATCGTTTGCGTAAAAACCCATGTCAAGACCTGTTATCAGAAAATGGATCGGTTATACTGGTCGCCGGTGCCCCGAGGGCCATTGAAAATTACCGTTAGCTGAGTCAGGAGATGCGGATGTTAAAGCGTGAAATGAACATTGCCGATTATGATGCCGAACTGTGGCAGGCGATGGAACAAGAGAAAGTACGTCAGGAAGAGCACATTGAGCTGATCGCCTCCGAAAACTACACCAGCCCGCGCGTTATGCAGGCACAGGGTTCTCAGCTGACCAACAAATATGCCGAAGGCTACCCGGGCAAGCGCTACTATGGTGGCTGCGAATACGTCGACGTGGTTGAGCAGCTGGCTATCGACCGCGCCAAAGCGCTGTTTGGCGCAGACTACGCTAACGTTCAGCCGCACTCCGGCTCCCAGGCTAACTTCGCGGTCTACACTGCGCTGCTGCAACCGGGCGATACCGTTCTGGGTATGAACCTGGCGCAGGGCGGCCACCTGACTCACGGCTCCCCGGTTAACTTCTCCGGCAAGCTGTACAACATCATCCCTTACGGTATTGATGAGTCCGGTAAAATTGATTACGAAGACATGGCGAAGCAGGCTAAAGAGCACAAGCCGAAGATGATCATCGGTGGCTTCTCCGCTTACTCCGGCGTGGTTGACTGGGCAAAAATGCGTGAAATCGCAGACAGCATCGGTGCTTACCTGTTCGTTGATATGGCGCACGTTGCGGGTCTGATTGCCGCAGACGTCTACCCGAACCCGGTTCCGCACGCGCACGTTGTGACTACCACCACCCACAAAACCCTGGCGGGCCCACGCGGCGGTCTGATCCTGGCGAAAGGCGGTGATGAAGAGCTGTACAAAAAACTGAACTCCGCTGTCTTCCCAAGCGCGCAGGGCGGCCCGCTGATGCACGTTATCGCGGCAAAAGCGGTGGCACTGAAAGAAGCGATGGAGCCAGAGTTCAAGGTTTACCAGCAGCAGGTCGCGAAAAACGCCAAAGCGATGGTGGATGTGTTCCTGAACCGTGGCTACAAAGTGGTGTCTGGCGGTACTGAAAACCACCTGTTCCTGCTGGATCTGGTTGATAAGAACCTGACCGGTAAAGAAGCTGACGCTGCCCTGGGCCGCGCCAACATCACCGTGAACAAAAACAGCGTGCCAAACGATCCGAAGAGCCCGTTTGTGACGTCCGGTATCCGTATCGGTTCTCCGGCTGTGACTCGCCGCGGCTTTAAAGAAGCGGAAGTGAAAGAGCTGGCTGGCTGGATGTGTGACATTCTGGACAACATCAATGACGAAGCTGTCATTGAAAGCACCAAAAAGAGAGTGCTGGATATCTGCGCCCGCTTCCCGGTTTACGCATAATCCTTCATAGATGTGAAAAAAGGCCGCTGATGCGGCCTTTTTTATTGAACTTTAAAGCGATATTAAAAGTTTCCTTTAATGACACCACACGCGATCATAGAAATAAACGCTATTAAAGAAATATAGAAATCGATAATAAACCAATATTTAAGTCGTGGTGGCAGTTCTTTCATAAATAAAACGTCATCCACTTTGCTGTGAATGGATTTTTTTCCAAATATCAACGGGCGTAAAATAAAGCTGTTTTTTACTGCGTAACCAGCAGCGAAGCCAAACGGACTACACTCTTTCAGGATAGAAACAGCTAATGGTAGTTCTCCAAACTTATGCTCATATAAATCGCAAACTTCATTGAACCTACTTTTGCTAAATATTGCCATTAAAATTGTTAGAATACAGCAGGTCAGGAAAATTGACCCTAAGATTAATGCCAATACATCGCGTAAGTTATTCATTTATTATTTGCTCACTAATTTTTTCACCAGACCATTCACCGATTGCTCCAAATAGTTTATCACCTTTATATGCTGCAGTTCCTGTAACCGCCAGGGAGCACGTGAGAGCCAGAATTCCCCCAGCCTCAATACTTAATGCTCCTAAAACGACCGCACATCCGGCATCCGCTATCTCCGACGTTAAAATTTTAGTGGCAACTATGCCGCCTCCTAACCCTCCAGCAAACTCCCCCACTGATACAAACGTCGTTTTTTTGCATTCGCGTCCTGTAGTACAGGCATCATAGATTTTTCCAGCTGCATTAAGAGCATTTAGACCGATCCCGACTCTGCCGAAAACTTCCATCGCCTTAACAATTTTGGCAGCCTTTTCAATATGCGTGGCGTAGTTCTCAATATCACCCACACCGGTTTCGTTCCACTGGTGTGTAATAGCGTGAGTGGAAAGGCCTAATGATGTTTTCAGGCTTTCATATTGATTAAATATGAAACGTTTATTCATGAATGCTTTTAATATGCTGTCGAGTTGAGCCAGCAGTTGACGGCGCTGGACATAAAACTCCTCCCCGATAAGCGCACCCTGGGTGATATAGGCATTTTGATAGGTTGTCTGAATTTGTATTAGCAGTTGCTCTATACGCTCAAAATAGCCTTTTGCAGCTTCTGCAATACTCCCTACTACATCCCTTCCGGTTCCCGATGCATCAAGGGCTGCGGCAGCCATTACCAGTACATCACGGTTTTTGTGCAGAAACCTGGCCTGCTGGTGGCTGAGTGGTGCCAGTGCCGCATCAACCCGTGCTTTCGCGGCTTTCATATGGGCTATCTGCCGATCATTCTGTTTTTCAGGATCGACAATTAATAGGAGAGAACCTGCTTTATATTCCTCTGAACCATTCAGCGAATGATAAAGGGCTTTTGTACCGGGTACGGATTCGTCATTGAATAACCATGATTCATAACCTTTAGCCGTTGCGCCATAGGGAAGAATACAGTAACCCGCATCAACAGGAGTATGGGGCTTTTTAGATTGTGTTGTAATAGGTATTAGTGAAGGAGGTGTCTGAGGAGGGACTTTAGCTGTCTGCGCAAACTGAATGGGTTGAGGTTGACTCACTATCTTAGTACTTTGCGGCCTACTCCTGCCTACAGGCCCGGCAGGGGAGATAAGACGATTTGAACCAGAGGGGCAACCACAGGTAACCACAGCATTATTCCCCGCAGCGCATCGCCCATGAAGAATAACGAATGGAATATTACCGATAAGTTCACCGACCTGACCGCAGACCGGACACGAGGTTGTTTTATCCCCATGTCGAAGTGCGCCTATTCCCTCAGTACTGAAATTCGGTAAAGAACTTATCGCATATGAACCTGTTGTCGTACGGTCGCCATCAAGTCCTTGTGGTATGCCATTCCATATAGCACGGTTAGTTGCCATTATTTTGACCCTCATGCTCAGGTGTATGAGATGGCCTGTTAAGTTGAGCCAGCAACTCAGATGTCAGCTCATTATTATAGTGCTTTGCCACATAAAACCCCTTTATCAATAAGGATAAACGTCAGGGTAATAATAACGCCGACAGGTGATGTTATTCAAAAAAAGTAACGGCCCTGCAGGCCGCATTAACATTATGATTATTATGTTACTTACATTAAATTACCGTCTGTAACCAGATAACAGAAAGTCGCCTGAGTAGTAGTCATAAAAAATCCGGAAATGAATGAGCATTTCCGGATCGTAATCGATTGGCATTATGTCCAAGGTGGCTTTTTTGCATCAGGTCATGCACTAGCCTGTAGGCCCGGCAAGCAACGCGCCGCCGGGCATTTCACTGCTCGCTGCAAACGCCGGGCGGTGCTTCGCTTGCCCAGCCTACAAAACCCGCAAAAACAGTGGCTGTGAGCGTGTTACCGCTCGCTGCGCAGCGTAACGCCCACGTCGCCGCCGGGATGCACTGCCAGCAGGCTCTCTTTTGAATACCCACTCTCGCTCATCAGGCAGGCGCAGGCGGCATCAAAAATCGCCAGTGCCAGCACGATGGAGGTGGTTGCCAGCATATTCAGCGGATCGATCTCACGTTGCACGCCGGTAGAGATCACCAGCCGGGAGGCGTGAGCAATCGCCGAATCGGCGTTCTCGGTCACGCTAACCAGCGGCACGCTGCGGGCCGCAAGCCCTGGCAGCAGGCGCGTCAGTTCGTCGGAGTTCCCCCCGCGTGAGAGCATGATCATCAGGTCATCGGCGCGTAAAAAGCCCAGATCGCCGTGGGCCGCGTCGGTGGCGTTCAGGTAGATCGCTGGGCGCTCTACGCAGGCCAGCATATGGGCAATCTTACGCGCCGCGATGCCGGAGGTACCGACTCCCGTCACGACAATCTTGCCTTTGCAACCGCGCAGTTCGGCCAGCAGCGCCTCCCACTGCGGCTCGCTGAGGTGTTGACCGAGCCCAGCCAACGCCTCGCTATAGATACCCCAGGCGGCGGTTGCCTGCTGCCACGATAAACTCATGCGCCCTCCTGCATCAGCTGGCGGTACTTCATGTGATCCTCATACATCGCGTGGAACACCTTGTACTTGCGGTCGTAGTACTGCTTGATCTTATTGGTCTGCGGCGTGACGGTCTTACCGATCCGGCTCATGGCCGACATCGCCTCCGGGAAGGTTTCGAACACGCCCGCCGCAAGCGTGCCCATCATCGCACCGCCGAGCAGCATGGCTTCACTCTCTTCCGGCAGCAGCATCGCGCAACCGGTAGCGTTAGCGTGCTCCTGCACAAAGATCGGGTTCTTGGTGCCGCCGCCGCTGGCCATAATGGTGTCGATGGTATAGCCAGTCTGATTCATAGTCTCAATAATGTGCCGGGTACCGAGGGCAATCGCCTGGATAGTTGCCAGATAGTGCAGGGCCATATCCTCCGGCGTACGGGAGAGCTTCAGACCGCTAATCACCCCGGTTAACGTCGGGTTAGCGCGCGGCGAGCGGTTGCCGTGGAAGTAGGGCAGAATATGAATATCGCGGGTCAGGAAAGCGATATCCTCCGGCTCGCCGGCCATCTTGCGCAGCAGGGCGTTGAGTATTTCATAGATGGTCTGCCCCTGGGTTTTAGCCTGCGCCAGCAGGGTTTCGTAGCAGGGGTGAGACTGAATAATATGGTCGATCAGCGCCCCGGTCGCCGACTGACCGCCTTCGTTAAGCCAGTAGTCAGGCAGCACCGCCGAGTAGTAAGGCCCCCAGACGCCACCGATAAAGCGCGGCTGCTGGGAGATCGCCATATGACCCGTCGAGGTACCGCCAATCAGCGCCACGCGCCGATCGAAATCCGCCACCTCGCCAGAGACGCCGCTGGCTCCCAACGTGCCGAGGGTACCTGCATGGGCATCGATAATCGACACGCTCACCGCGGTGCCGGGGATCAGCCCCATCTCACTGGCGGCACGCTGCGTCAGGCCGTGGCCGAGCGGTTCGCCCATGGTTTTAACGTAGCGGCCAATTTTCTCCGCGTCGTGCTCAAGCAGATCCTCCAGCCCAATCTGGCGGAAATAGCTGCCGTCCCACTTATCCTCATGGCCCATGTAGGTCCATTTGCAGACCGTAGAGCAGAGCGAGCGCGTATCGTCATCCGTGGCGCGCCAGGTAAGGAAATCCGGCAGGTCAAAATAGTAACCCGCGTTGGCCCAGGTATTCGGCATGTGCTGCTTCAGCCACAGCAGCTTCGGGGTCTGCATCTCGGGGGAGATAATCCCGCCGACGTAGTCCAGCACCCGGTGGTGCAGGGCGTTGATACGATCGGCCTGGGTAATGGCGCGGTGATCCATCCAGACGATAATATTCTGCTCACTGCGCCCGGAGGGACTGATCGTCAGCGGCTTACCCTCTTTATCCAGCACCACCAGCGAGCAGGTAGCGTCAAACCCCAGACCTTTCACCTGAATGGGATTGATATCCGCCTGGTTCACCGCATCGCGCACCGCGTTGCATACCATCTGCCAGATATTGTCGGAGGACTGCTCAACGAAATCAGCCTGCGGACGATACATTTCAATGGCCCGGCTGGCCTGACTGACCATTCTGCCGTTAAGATCAAATACGCCCGCCCGGGCGCTCCCTGTGCCTACATCCACACCAATGAAGTAACTCGCCATAATTTGTTCTCCTGACATCAGGCTTTACGATTCTGTAATGCAATAAAGAGGATCAGCACGGCACCCCACAGCGCCATGGTCAGATAGCTGCTGATCCCCAGCAGATTAAAGCCACTTTCCAGCATCTGCAGCACGATGAGAGCCAGCACCAGGCCGACAATGCGGCCAAATCCGCCGTCGGGGTTAATGCCGCCCAACACCGAGGCGAGAATGGTCACCAGCAGATAGGATTCGCCGTAGCCAGCCTTTGCCGAGTTAAATTTCGCCATCATCAAAATGGCGGCGACCCAGCCGAGCAGGGCGGAGATGACATACACAGCAATCTGCACGCGGACGGTATTCACGCCGCTGTAGCGTGTGGCCTGCTCGTTAGAGCCCACCAGATAGAGGCTGCGCCCGAGAGTGGTGTGCTCCAGCAGAACCCACAGCAGCACCGCCACCAATAAGAAGAGCAGCAGCGCCACGGGAATGCCCACCACGGTGGCATTGCCCAGGAACTGGATCGCTGCCGGGAAGCCGGAGATCACCGTCCCGTTAGAGAGCAGAATATTGAGGCCGGAGATCAGCGTCATGGTGCCGAGCGTGGCGAGGATAGGGGATACGCCTACCCAGGCGATCAGCGCCCCGTTCAGCGTGCCGATCGCTACCGCTACCGCCGCCCCGGCCAGCAGGGCCAGCGCCAGAAATAGTGGATTATCCGGATGGCTGACGATCACCGCCGCCATCACCAGCGAGCAGGCGTTAGCGCCAGCGATAATCGACAGGTTAATGCCGCCAGTGAGCATGGTGATGCCCATTCCCAGCGCCAGCATACCGAGGATCGGCAGCTGCGAGGTGATGGACTGGAAGTTAGCAACGCTGAAGAAGCGGCTGCCCAGCAGCGCCGAGAAGACCACGGCAACGACGATAATGATCACGCACTGCAGGCGGATGATGGCATCACCGGGTAAGAGTCGTGCGATTGCTTTCATCTTAAAGCTCCCTTGCGAGTTTGCGTTTTTCATTCCACGCCGTGGCGCTGATGCTGACCAGGATAATGACGCCGCTGAATACGGTGTGCCAGTAAGAGGAGACGCTCAGCAGCGTCAGGCCGTTTTGCAGAAACGCCAGCAGCACAACCCCCAGCAGCGTGCCGGTTAAGGTACCGCGTCCACCGCTCATGCTGGTCCCGCCCAGCACTACCGCCGCCAGCACCGTCAGCTCATAACCGAGCAGCGAGTTGGGGGCAACGGACTGGGTGATCTGCGCCTGCACCACGGCGGCGACCCCGGCGAGAATGCCCATGTAGCCGTAGACGTAGAAGTGCAGCTTCACGAGATTCAGCCCCAGACGTGAGGCCGCGTCGCGGTTGCCGCCCATGGCGTAAATCTGGCGACCGAGGCGGGTAAAGTTCATCAGTACGGCGGTAAAGAGAATGACCGCCGCCAGGCAGAGCAAGGGCAGGGTCAGGCCGTAGTCGTAGCCGTCGGCGGCGGTAAACGACAGCCAGTTGATGCCGTTCATAAACCAGTCCGGGAAGCCGTACAGCCAGGTACCTTTGGTGGCGTAAACCAGCAGGCCGTAGTAGACGTTAAGCGTCGCGATGGTGATGATAATCGCCGGGACCCGCAGCCAGTAGACCAGGAAACCATTGATCAGCCCGAGCAGCAGCCCGACGGTCATCGCGATAGCCAGCGCGAGGGCAAAGTTACCGCCGTGGCCGATCACCCAGCTTGCCATCGCATACTGGGCAATGGCGGTCATGGCCGGGAAGGAGATATCGATTCCGCCGGAGATCAGCACCACGAACAGGCCGCAGGCGAGGATCCCGAGGATCGCATAGCTGGTAGCGACGTCCGTCAGGTTACCCAGCGAGAAAAACTCGTCGGTGCTGATGCTCAGCCCGACCGCCAGCGCTACCACCAGCAGCCCAAGCCAGAACTCATGTTGCCCGACCAGGCGGGAAAGTCTGTTATTCATGGATCACCTCAACCACTTCAGCAATCTCCTGTTCCGTACAGCGATGCGGATTAAACTCTGCGACCAGCTTGCCGCGGCGCATAACCAGCACGCGGTGGCTGTTGTAATAGGCTTCCGGGATCTCATCGCAGATCATCAGCACCGCCATCCCCTGTTCTGCCAGGTCGCGGGCGATCTGGTAGATACCCTCTTTATTGGCGATATCCACCCCAACGGTGGGGGAGTCGAGGATCAGGATACGCGGATCCGTCGCTACCCATTTCGCAATGGCGATCCGCTGAGCGTTACCGCCGGAGAGCGTTTTCACCGGCAGATGCGGATCGGAAACTTTGATATTCAAGTTTCCGATCAGATCGGCCACCAGCTTTTTCGCCTTGCCGTGATCCAGCAGGCCGCCGCGCGAATGCAGCTTGTCGAATACCGTGACGATGGTGTTATCGTAGATCGATTGCTCCATGATCAGCCCCTGGGTCAGGCGATCCTCTGAGACGTAGCCGATCCCGTGCTTAATGGCGTCATGGTTATTGCGCAGGGTGACCGGCTTGCCGTTGATGCGTATCTCTCCGCTCTCCGGGTGGGTCATACCGAACAGGCTCAGACACAGCTCAGTGCGCCCGGCACCCAGCAGGCCAACGATAGAGACAATCTCACCGCTGCGCAGCGACAGGTTGATGTTCTGGTATTTTCCCCGGCGGCTTAAGTTACGCAGCTCCAGCATCGGCTCCTGCTCGGCAGACGGTTTTTCCGGCAGCGGGCTGTAGTGGAAGCGCTGGCCGGTCATCAGGAACGCCAGTTCGTGGCTGTCGAGTTGGCTCGCCGGATACGTCCCCACCAGCTTGCCGTCGCGCATGACGCTGATGCGATCCGCCACTTCCATCACTTCGTCGAGGCGGTGGCTGACGAATACCACGCAGATCCCGGCGGCTTTCAATTCGTTGACTACCCGTAGCAGGCCGTTTACCTCCTGGCGGGTGAGGGAGGCGGTTGGTTCATCCATAATCACCAGCCGGGCATCGGCGGCGATAGCGCGACAAATCGCCACCAGCTGACGGTCGGCAATAGAGAGTTTCTCGACCTTTTTATCGGGATCGATGCTGACGCCGATCCGCTGCATGGCCGCCAGCGCCTGCTTGCGCATCGCGCCGCGCCGCACCCAAACGTCTCCGCCCGGCAGATAGCGGTTAACGGCTATGTTTTCGGCCACGCTGAAGTTAGGAAACAGGGAGAGATCCTGGTAGATAACCTGAATGCCGTAGTGGGCAGAGAGCTGTGGCGTCAGATGGTGGAACAGTTTGCCGTCGAGCTGGATCTGCGCCCCTTTTTCCGGGTGATAGACGCCGGAGATCACTTTAATAATGGTGCTCTTACCGCAGCCGTTCTGCCCTGCCAGACAGTGAACTTCACCTTTCTGTAGCGTCAGGTTCACGTTATCCAGCGCCAGCACGCCCGGGAATTGCTTGCTGATATTCTCAAGAGTGATAAATGCGGTGGTGTCGGCCATGGACAATACCCCTGCGAGCGCCCGTTTGGGCGCTTAAGTCGTTTTGTTCGAGTGTGCCGGCCAGACGGCCGGCGTTGAGGTTCCCTGGTGTAGGCGGAGAGCCTTAGAAACCGAGCGACTGTGCGTTATCTTTAGTGACTTCGAGGATCTTGTTAAAGCGGATCACTTTCTTCTCCATGTCGACATCGGCTTTCCCTAAACCGTCGATGGTCAGATCTGACGTGACTTCTTTACCCTTCAGCAGCTGGTCGGCAACGGTCACCAGCGCATAGCCTGCATCTTTCGGATCCCACAGCAGCGCTTTCTTGATATCGCCGCGCATCAAATAAGGTGCAGCCTGGGCTGGCATGGCGATACCCACCACGGCCACTTTCTCTTTTGCACGCTTCTTCTGTACCGCCTGACCGGCACCGATAGGGCCGAGGGAGCCGAAGCCGATCACCCCTTTCATCTGCGGATAGGTTTTCATCAGGTCCAGAGTCGTGGAGTAGGACTTGTCGATGCTCTCCGCCACCGGCAGGCGCGAGGTCACCTCAAACATATCCGGGTATTTCTCTTTCTGATATTTAATAGCGTAATCGGCCCAGGCGTTGTGCAGCGGCACCGTCAGGGAGCCAACGTAGATAGCGTAGCCGCCTTTGCCGCCCATATCTTTCGCCAGCTCATCGACGTTGGCCTGCGCATACTTCTCGCTGTCGATGGTTTCAATATCCCACTGACCAATCTGCTGATCCGGTGACTCATGGGTCAACACCACGATGCCTTTATCGCGGGCTTTTTTCAGCACCGGCTCCAGCACTTTAGCGTCGTTCGGCACCACGATAATGGCGTTAACGTTTTTGGCGATCAGATCCTCAATCACCTTCACCTGCTGGGCCGGATCCGGCGTTGAAGGGCCGGTCTGGTAGGCGTTAACGTCGAGCTTTTTCGCCGCCTCGTTGACGCCGGTTTCCATACGGTTAAACCACGGAATGCCGGTCACCTTGGCGACCACGGCAATTTCATACTTCTCCGCTGCAACCGACGTACCGGACACCATGCATGCAGAAATCAGGGCTGCGCTGAGCAGTGCGAGTTTGAATTTCATAGTTCTACCTTTTTTAGGGACCGAGGCATGTCACGAAAGGAAGATTAGCAATGAAGGGAAGGGGAAACGTATCGCAGAAATTTGAAGTGTGATCTGTGCACGAAAATGTAAATTTACGGATATTTTTAGGTTAAAATTAAGTTAAATATCAATAATGACATTACGTTATATATGGCTATTAGTGTTAAAAAGTGATTATTTAATAACTTATATTTAACATTTTATTATCATTTAACGTAACTCAGGCTCGGTTTCGCGTCGTTTTACCCTTTTCCAGCGTGTATCAAGTTGCAAATATGTGAACTGAATCGAGACAAGCAAATTCACGCTTTGGCAACCCGTCTCGGTGTTTAGGGTTTGCTTGCACCTGCGGGGTTTTAACGCCAGACTAACGCCTTCAAAACGGGAGGGATTCATGGTTTTGCATTCTACGCGCTGGCTGGCGCTGAGCTACTTTACCTACTTTTTCAGCTACGGCATCTTTTTACCTTTCTGGAGCGTTTGGCTCAAGGGCACCGGCCTGACGCCGGAAACCATCGGCCTGCTGCTCGGCGCAGGGCTGGTCGCCCGCTTTCTCGGCAGCCTGATTATTGCCCCTCGGGTCACCGATCCCTCCCGGCTGGTGTTCGCCCTGCGTGTACTGGCTCTCCTGACGCTGCTGTTTGCCCTGGCCTTTTGGGCTGGAAACCACGTTGGCTGGCTGATGGCGATCATCATCGGCTTTAACCTGTTCTTCTCGCCGCTGGTGCCGCTCACCGACGCGCTGGCTAATACCTGGCAAAAGCAGATCGTCATGGACTATGGCCGGGTGCGCCTGTGGGGATCGGTCGCCTTTGTGATCGGCTCGGCGCTGACCGGCAAGCTGGTGAGCCTCTTCGACTACCGGGCGATCCTGGCGATGCTTACCCTGGGGAGTGTCTCCATGCTGCTTGGGATGCTGCTGCGTCCGTCGGTGATGCCGCTTGGGGAGCGCCGGGCGCAGGCCGCCGCCGGCTGGCCCGCATGGCGCAGCCTGATACGTCAGAACGGGCGTTTTCTTGCCTGCGTTTCGCTACTGCAGGGGGCGCACGCCGCCTATTACGGCTTCAGCGCCATCTACTGGCAGGAGGCGGGCTACTCCGCCTCAACGGTGGGCTATCTCTGGTCGCTGGGCGTTGTTGCGGAGGTGATTATCTTCGCCCTGAGCAATCGCCTGTTCCGCCGCTGGAGCGCGCGGGATCTGCTCCTGCTGTCGGCGGTGTGCGGCGTAGTGCGCTGGACGCTGATGGGCTGGACCACGGCGCTGCCATGGCTGCTGGTGGTGCAGGTGCTGCACTGTGGAACCTTTACCGTCTGCCACCTGGCGGCGATGCGCTATATTGCCGCCCGCCAGGGGAGCGAGGTGATCCGCCTGCAGGCCGTCTACTCGGCGGTGGCGATGGGAGGCAGCATCGCGGTCATGACCATTTTTGCCGGCTTCCTGTTCCAGCATCTGCACCAGGGCGTATTCTGGGTAATGGCGCTGGTCGCGCTGCCCGCGCTGTTTGTTCGGCCCGGCATTACCGCCCGGGCTTAAGACTCCAGCATGTCGCGAATGTGTCGCTGCTGCTGCTCGCTCAGGGTCATCACCGCATGGATCAGCGGGGCGGAGAAGAGCGGCAGCGGCGTCACGTAAGGGGTCACAATCAGAGCGGCCTCGCGCGGGGCTCCCTCTTGCTGGAAGGTGGCAAGCGGCAGATACTTGATATTTAGCGGCAGCAGCGTCAGCTCACGCAGCTGCTCTTCAATGGCTCGCTCCCGCTCGGGCGCGTCGTCGGTGAGCAGGACCACCTGCTTCTCGTGCAGATCGTTCTCCTGCATCAGCCATGCGCCAAAGATCACCGCCACCAGTCCCGCCTCTTCATGGGTAAAGCACAGGTTATACTCCTCTTCAAAACAGAGCAGCGCCTCACGGGTGGTACGCATCAGCCGGGGATAGAGCAGATTGATCTCCTCCGTCAGGCTGGCGTCGATTCCGATGCCAAACAGGCTACGGTTCAGCGCCTGCGCCAGGTGAATATAGAGCTGATCGGTCAGCCCCTGCTCATCGCTAAAGTCCATCCCGGAGAGGGCGCGAAAGCGTTCGATGGTGCGGTGAATAGCTTCCCGCAACCGGGTATCCTGCTGGTGGCTGTCGCGGATCGGATCCGGCGTGCGCAGCAGCATAAACAATACCGTCAGAAAGAGGTGCTCGCTCACGTGTGGGATCGGCACGACCCGGCGCTGCCAGTGGCGAATGATCTCATGGGCGACCAGATGCTCCGCCCGCGCCTCGGCCCAGGCTTGCTGTAAGGGGGCAAACGCGGGGGTAAAGCCCAGCTGGTGCGCAAGCAGGCAATATTGTAGATAGAGGCGGAGGAACTGAATATCCCGCTGCTCAAACTGCCGCTCGAGGCGACGGGAACAGAGATTAATCAGGGCATGCAGGTTAGTATCGTCATACAATGTTCTGGCGATACCCTGCTGCTTAAGCGCGTTTTTTAGCGCCGGGGTAAAGTGAGCGCTAACAAAGTTGGGGCAGAGACGAATGGCGCGCTTGAGCCAGTGGACGAGGCAGAGACGCTGGTCAAGGGCCGCGCCCTCGATGCGGTAGCTGCCGTCCTGCTGCGCGGTAATGTTCAGCCGGTGGTAGCGCTGGATCTCATGACCCGTATCGGCAATATCTTGCCGGGTAATTGTGCCGTCCACGTTGTTCAGCTTGCCGAGTATATCTGGTGTCACCGTTTGTCCTGGCAGGGCGAGCATTAGGAGTACATGACAGCGGCGTTGTGAACTGGAGAGCACAGATGGCTGTATCGTTACGGTTGTCATCTGCTGGATTCCAGTTAGGGGTTTCGATAAGAATAGCTAAAGGATACGGCGGCGAAAGCCCCGCTGTCGGGCTTTCCCTCAGGAATGCCGGGGGGCGTCACAGAATTTTTCTCGTAAGGAACACATGCAAACAGTTAAACCGTACGCTGGCGCGCTGGTTTTCGCGTTTTTATCGCTTCCCGCGCTGGCGCATCCCCATAGCTTTATTCGTCTGCAAACCGAGCCGGTTGTGGCGAAGGGGCAGCTCGTTGCTCTCGATATGCGCTGGACGATGGATGAGATCACTTCAGCCGATCTGCTCTATGACGCTGGCGACGCTAAGCCGGAATCGCCGGTATGGAAAAAGCTGGCGGCGGAGGTGATGGCCAACGTGCTGGGACAGCACTACTTTACCGAGGTCTGGCATAACGGGCAGCGGGTTAAGTTTCTTAATCGGCCCACGCACTACGGCATGTCGCGGGTCAATCACCAGGCCGTGCTGACCTTTACCCTGCCGCTGGCCACGCCGCAGCCGCTGGCCGGGCAGCGCTACACCTTTTCCACCTTCGATCCCACCTACTATGTCGATATGACCTACCAGAGCGAGCGCGATATTACGCTCTCTGCCGATCTGCAAAAACTTTGCCAGGCAGAGCTGCGCACGCCGACGCCGGGGGAGGAGACTCTGGCCTTCGCGCAGTCGCTGGATAAAGAGGATGCGCCGCCGGAGGATATGGATCTCGGCAAGCAGTTTGCCCAGACCGTGACCCTGGAGTGCAAGGCATGATGCTAAGTTCAGTAAGACGCGCGCCCCGCTGGCGTGCGCTCTGGCCGTTGGCCCTGCTGCTGCTCTGTGTAGTGGTGGGTGGGATTCAGCTGTGGCACGCCTGGCCCCGGGTCATGCTGGAGAGCGCGGGCTGGCAGCGGGAGGTTAACCAGCAGATGAGCGCCCTGCTAAAAGGCGTGGCGGCGGATCCGAGCCGGGCGGGTGGCGCGCTGCTGCTGTTTAGCTTTCTTTATGGGGTATTACACGCCCTTGGGCCGGGCCACGGTAAAGTGGTGATAACCACCTGGCTTGCCACCCATCCGTCAAAACTGAGGTCGAGCATTGGCCTGACTCTCGCCTCGTCGCTGCTACAGGGGCTGGTAGCCATTGTGCTGGTGGTTGTGGTTCTGACCCTGCTCCAGCTGCCTGCCCGTCAGCTGCATGTGAGCAGCTACTGGTTAGAGAAGGGGAGCTATGCTTTGGTGGGCGTGCTGGGACTCCTGCTCTGCTGGCGGGCGCTGAACAAGCTGCGTCTGCTCTTGCGCAGGCCGAAGTTTACCACTTTTACACCACACCATGTGCACGATGCCCACTGCGGCTGCGGGCATCAGCATCTGCCCACGCCGGAGCAGCTCACGCGCGGCGATGACTGGCGTGCCCGGCTGATGATTATTCTTTCGATGGGGATGCGGCCCTGCTCTGGGGCGATCATGGTCCTGCTGTTCAGCAAGGTCATCGGCGTGTTTAGCTGGGGAATGGCATCGGCGATGGCGATGGCGGCAGGCACTTCGCTAACCATCTCTTCCCTGGCGCTGCTGGTGCATAGCTTTCGGCGGTTGGCGGTCAAACTCGGCGGCAATAAAACGCCGGTGCTGTGGCAGCAGGTGGGCTGGTCAACGCTGGCTTTGGCTGGAGGCGTGATTCTGGTAAC
Source organism: Enterobacter sp. C2 (assembly GCF_019880405.1). NCBI lineage: Bacteria > Pseudomonadati > Pseudomonadota > Gammaproteobacteria > Enterobacterales > Enterobacteriaceae > Enterobacter > Enterobacter sp. C2. Next base: position 3,089,661 of record NZ_CP082269.1, on the reverse strand, counting down.
GGCGGCGGTGGTGATGTGGCTCAGTGCGGTGCCAGTGGGCAGGGGATTGAGGCCGTTTTAAATCGCCGGATAAGCGTAGCGCTTATCCGGCGTTAGCGATGTTTAACGCTTCAGCGCTTCGCTCAGCTCGTCACGCATGTTCGCCAGCATGGCTTTCACTACGCGTGGGTTACCGGCGACGATGTTACCGCTCATCATGTAGTTGTGGTTACCGGTGAAGTCACACACCAAGCCACCTGCTTCACGAACCAGCAGCTCGCCTGCGGCGAAATCCCACGGCTTCAGGCCGATCTCAAAGAAACCGTCTACGCGGCCAGCGGCAACGTAGGCCAGATCCAGCGCGGCAGAGCCGGTGCGGCGGAAATCAGCGCACTCGGTGAAGAGTTTACCCACGATCTTGATGTAGGTCTGGGCATGCTGTTTGGCTTTGAACGGGAAACCGGTCGCCAGGATGGTGCCATCCAGATCGCGAGCGATGCCGCCGCGCAGGCGGTAGCCGTTGAGCTGTGCGCCCTGGCCGCGGGTAGCGGTGAAGAGTTCGTTACGCATTGGATCGTAAACCACGGCAACTTCGGTACGGCCTTTGATACGCACGGCGATTGAGACCGAGAAGTGGGGCAGACGTTTGATAAAATTGGTGGTGCCATCCAGTGGATCGATAACCCATTGCACATCCTGATCTTCGCCTGCGTGTTCACCGGACTCTTCGGTGATAATGGTATGTTGCGGGTAAGATTTGCGGATAGTGTCGATAATCACGGCCTCGGCGGCTTTATCAACGTTAGTTACGAAATCATTGCTGCCTTTCTGGTTGGTTTCAACAGAGTCGGGCGTTTCGTAGTGTTTGGCAATTACATTACCCGCCTTGCGCGCTGCGCGCACGGCGATGGTCAGCATTGGATGCATCGGTATCTCTCACTGGATGTTAAAGAACGGGGGTGAAAACGGCGCAGAGTATACCAGCGAGTTCGGATTATGTCTTTGCTTTATGCTAATATGCGCAAATATTCTTAAGACGCTGAAAAACTATGCTGCAAAATATACGAATCGTGCTGGTTGAAACCTCTCACACCGGCAACATGGGCTCCGTTGCCCGCGCCATGAAAACCATGGGCTTAACAAACCTTTGGCTGGTTAACCCGCTGGTGAAGCCGGACTCCCAGGCCATCGCCCTGGCCGCCGGGGCCAGCGACGTCATCGGTAACGCACAGATTGTCGACACCCTCGACGACGCGCTGGCGGGTTGTAGCCTGGTGGTGGGCACCAGCGCGCGCTCCCGTACGCTGCCGTGGCCAATGCTGGATCCGCGCGAGTGCGGACTGAAGAGCGTTAGCGAAGGGCAGCACGCGCCGGTGGCGCTGGTATTTGGCCGCGAGCGCGTGGGCCTGACCAACGAAGAGTTGCAGAAGTGCCACTACCACGTTGCTATTGCTGCAAACCCGGAGTACAGCTCGCTGAACCTGGCCATGGCGGTACAGGTTATCGCCTATGAAGTCCGCATGGCCTGGCTGGCGGCGCAGGAAGCCGACGCTGAACCGGCAGAGGAAGAGACGCCTTATCCGCTGGTAGACGACCTTGAGCGCTTCTACGGCCACCTTGAACAGACTCTGCTGGCGACCGGTTTTATCCGCCCCGATCATCCGGGACAGGTAATGAACAAGCTGCGTCGACTCTTTACCCGCGCACGTCCGGAGAGCCAGGAGCTGAACATCCTGCGCGGTATTCTGGCGTCGATTGAGCAGAAGAATAAAGAGTAATAAAACGGCACAAAACGCCTAATACCTGACTAAAACAGTCAAGTAAATAGTTGACCATTTTAGTCGGGAATGTCACACTTGCGCCTGCTATGTAACAGACCATTTATAACTGTTTTTATAACTATCTATATAACGACAACCCCGGGCAGGGGCGAGTTTGAGGTTAAGTAAGACATGAGACTGACATCTAAAGGGCGTTATGCCGTTACTGCAATGCTGGACGTTGCGCTCAACTCTGAATCGGGCCCGGTGCCGTTGGCTGATATCTCCGAGCGTCAGGGAATCTCCCTCTCTTATCTGGAGCAGCTCTTCTCCCGCCTGCGTAAGAATGGCCTGGTCGCCAGCGTGCGTGGTCCGGGCGGCGGTTATCTGTTAGGTAAAGATGCTAACAGCATCGCCGTTGGCGAAGTGATCAGCGCCGTTGACGAATCGGTAGACGCCACCCGCTGTCAGGGTAAAGGCGGCTGCCAGGGCGGCGATAAGTGCCTGACCCACGCGCTGTGGCGCGACCTGAGCGATCGTCTGACCGGCTTCCTGAACAATATCACCCTCGGTGAACTGGTCAATAACCAGGAAGTAATGGACGTTGCCGATCGCCAGCACAGCCAGGAAACACAGCGCACCACCCGCGCGCAGGACTCAATCGACGTCAAACTGCGCGCGTAATAAAACCATAAAAGATTTATGAACCAGGCCGGAGCGCCACGCTCCGCCACGTCGGCCGTACATCCAGCCGGTTGCCTGGTTCCTTGCATTGAAGCGATGTACGGAGTCTATAGAGCAATGAAATTACCGATCTATCTCGACTACTCCGCAACTACGCCGGTGGATCCGCGTGTTGCCGAGAAAATGATGCAGTGTCTGACCCTGGACGGAAACTTTGGTAACCCAGCTTCCCGTTCACACCGTTTTGGCTGGCATGCTGAAGAGGCGGTAGATATCGCCCGTAATCAGATTGCCGAGCTGGTTGGCGCTGATCCGCGTGAAATTGTTTTCACCTCCGGTGCAACCGAATCTGACAACCTGGCGATCAAAGGTGCTGCCAACTTCTACCAGAAAAAAGGCAAGCACATCATCACCAGCAAAACCGAACACAAAGCCGTGCTGGATACCTGCCGTCAGCTGGAGCGTGAAGGGTTTGAAGTGACCTATCTCGCGCCGCAGAGCAACGGCATTATCGACCTGAAAGAGCTGGAAGCCGCCATGCGCGACGACACCATTCTGGTCTCCATCATGCACGTGAACAACGAAATCGGCGTTATGCAGGATATCGCTACTATCGGCGAAATGTGCCGTGCGCGCGGCATCATCTACCACGTTGATGCAACCCAGAGCGTGGGCAAACTGCCTATCGATCTGAGCCAGCTGAAAGTTGACCTGATGTCCTTCTCCGGCCACAAAATCTACGGTCCGAAAGGGATTGGCGCGCTGTACGTGCGTCGTAAACCGCGTATTCGTATCGAAGCACAGATGCACGGTGGCGGTCACGAGCGCGGCATGCGTTCCGGTACGCTGCCTGTGCACCAGATCGTTGGCATGGGTGAAGCCTACCGCATCGCCAAAGAAGAGATGGACACCGAAATGGCACGCCTGCGTACGCTGCGTAACCGTCTGTGGGACGGCGTGAAAGATATGGAAGAAGTGTATCTGAACGGCGATCTTGAGCAGGGCGTACCGAACATCCTCAACGTCAGCTTTAACTACGTTGAAGGCGAGTCGCTGATCATGGCGCTGAAGGATCTCGCGGTCTCTTCTGGTTCCGCCTGTACCTCTGCAAGCCTTGAGCCATCCTACGTGCTGCGCGCGCTGGGCATGACTGACGAGCTGGCACATAGCTCTATTCGTTTCTCTTTAGGTCGTTTCACTACCGAAGAAGAGATTGACTACACCATCAATCTGGTTCGCAACTCCATTGGCCGTCTGCGCGACCTCTCTCCGCTGTGGGAGATGTTCAAGCAGGGCGTGGATCTGAACAGCATTGAATGGTCTCATCATTAATCGGTAGCGGTATCAGGAGAATTTAAAATGGCTTATAGCGAAAAAGTAATCGATCACTACGAAAACCCGCGCAACGTTGGCTCTTTCGACAACAGCGACGCCAGCGTTGGTAGCGGCATGGTGGGTGCACCGGCCTGTGGCGACGTCATGAAGCTGCAGATCAAAGTGAACAACGACGGCATCATTGAAGACGCGCGTTTTAAAACCTACGGCTGCGGCTCGGCGATCGCCTCCAGCTCCCTCGTAACCGAGTGGGTGAAAGGTAAATCCCTGGACGAAGCCCAGGCGATTAAAAACACCGACATCGCCGATGAGCTGGAGCTGCCGCCGGTTAAGATCCACTGTTCTATCCTGGCGGAAGATGCAATCAAAGCTGCGATTGCGGACTACAAAAGCAAACGTGACGCGAAATAACGAGCAGAGGTTTGTATGTCGATTACCCTTAGCGACAGTGCTGCCGCGCGAGTAAATAGCTTCCTGGCCAACCGGGGTAAAGGGTTTGGCCTGCGCCTGGGGGTGAGAACCTCCGGCTGTTCGGGTATGGCCTACGTGCTGGAATTTGTTGACGAGCCTGCGGCAGAAGATACCGTGTTCGAAGACAAAGGCGTTAAGGTCGTGGTCGATGGCAAAAGCCTGCAGTTCCTGAACGGCACTCAGCTGGACTTCGTAAAAGAGGGCCTCAACGAAGGGTTTAAGTTTACTAACCCGAACGTGAAAGATGAGTGCGGCTGCGGCGAAAGCTTCCACGTTTAACCGCGCCTGAACGACTCAACCCCACTGCTCTGCGGTGGGGTTTGCTTTAACCCGCCTAACCCCGAGACTGTTATGGATTACTTTACCCTCTTTGGGTTGCCCGCCAGCTATCATCTGGATACCCAGGCGCTGGCCACCCGCTTTCAGGATCTGCAACGTCAATACCATCCCGACCGGTTTGCCAGCGGCACCTCCGCTGAACAGCTTGCCGCCGTCCAACACTCTGCAACCATCAACCAGGCATGGCAGACGCTGCGTCATCCGCTGCCGCGCGCCGAGTATCTGCTCTCCCTGCACGGTTTCGACCTCGCCAGCGAGCAGCACACCGTCCGCGACACCGCCTTCCTGATGGAGCAGCTTGAGCTGCGTGAAGAGCTGGATGAGATTGAGCAGGCCCGCGATACCGATCGGCTTGAGGCGTTTCTGAAGCGCGTCGCGGCGATGTTTACCTCGCGCCACCAGACCATGGTAGAGCAGCTTGACGGTGAGTCGTGGAGCGATGCCGCAGAGACGGTGCGTAAACTCCGTTTTCTCGATAAACTACGCAGCACAGCAGAACAACTCGAAGAAAAGCTGCTCGATTTTTAAATTTCGGAAGCAAACATGGCCTTATTACAAATTAGTGAGCCGGGCATGAGTGCCGCGCCGCACCAGCGTCGTCTGGCGGCGGGCATTGATCTGGGTACAACACACTCTCTGGTGGCTACCGTGCGTAGCGGCCAGGCACAAACGCTGCCGGACAGCGACGGGCGTCACCTGTTGCCGTCCGTGGTGCACTATCAGCCGCAGGGCCACCGGGTGGGCTTTGAGGCGCGCAGCAATGCGGTCAACGATCCGGCTAATACCATTAGCTCGGTTAAGCGCATGATGGGCCGCTCGCTGGCCGACATCCAGGCGCGCTACCCGCATCTGCCGTATCAGCTGCAGGCGAGCGAAAACGGCCTGCCGATGATCGCCACCGCTGCGGGCCTGCTGAACCCGGTGCGCATCTCTGCCGATATTCTCAAGGCGCTGGCCGCGCGTGCTACGGAAGCGCTGGCGGGCGAGCTGGACGGCGTAGTGATCACCGTCCCGGCCTACTTTGACGATGCCCAGCGTCAGGGCACCAAAGACGCCGCGCGGCTGGCGGGCCTGCATGTGCTGCGTCTGCTTAACGAGCCGACGGCGGCAGCCATCGCTTACGGCCTCGACTCTGGCAAAGAGGGCGTGATCGCCGTTTACGATCTGGGCGGCGGCACCTTTGATATTTCTATCCTGCGCCTGAGCCGTGGGGTATTTGAAGTCCTGGCCACCGGCGGCGACTCCGCGCTGGGCGGCGATGACTTCGACCACCTGCTGGCGGATCGCATTCGTGAGCTGGCGGGCATTAGCGATCGTCAGGATCCGCGCCTGCAGCGCCAGCTGCTGGACGCGGCTATCGATGCAAAAATTGCCCTCAGCGACGCCGAAAGCGTCGACGTCAACGTGGCAGGCTGGCAGGGCACCATCACCCGCACCGAGTTTAACGATCTCATCTCTACCCTGGTTAAGCGCACGCTGCTCTCCTGCCGCCGGGCGTTGAAAGACGCAGGCGTTCAGGCCGACGAGGTGCTGGAAGTGGTAATGGTGGGGGGCTCCACCCGCGTGCCGCTGGTGCGCGATCGCGTCGGCGAGTTCTTTGGCCGCCAGCCGCTAACCACCATCGATCCCGATAAGGTTGTTGCCATCGGCGCGGCGATTCAGGCCGATATTCTGGTCGGCAACAAGCCGGACAGCGAAATGCTGCTGCTGGATGTGATCCCGCTGTCGCTAGGTCTTGAGACCATGGGTGGACTGGTAGAGAAAGTGATCCCGCGTAACACCACCATTCCGGTGGCGCGCGCGCAGGAGTTCACCACCTTTAAAGATGGCCAGACCGCCATGTCGATCCACGTGATGCAGGGCGAGCGTGAGCTGGTCGCCGACTGCCGCTCGCTGGGGCGCTTTACCCTGCGCGGTATCCCGGCGCTGCCTGCTGGCGGGGCACACATTCGCGTCACCTTCCAGGTGGACGCCGACGGCCTGCTGAGCGTCACCGCCATGGAGAAATCCACCGGCGTGGCTGCTTCAATTCAGGTTAAACCCTCCTACGGGCTGACCGATGGCGAAATCGCCACCATGATCCAGGATTCCATGAGCTTTGCTGGCGAAGACGTGAAAGCGCGAATGCTGGCGGAGCAGAAAGTGGAGGCCGCGCGCGTGCTGGAGAGTCTGCAAAGCGCGCTCGGAACCGATGCCGCGCTGTTAAGCGCCGCAGAACGTCAGGTTATTGACGACGCCGCTGCACGTCTGCGTGTAGCCGCCGAGGGCGATGACGCTGACGCCATAGAGCAAGCCATTAAAAATATAGACAAACAAACCCAGGAGTTTGCCGCACGCCGTATGGACCAGTCGGTTCGTAAAGCGCTGAAGGGCCACTCTGTGGACGAGGTTTAATATGCCAAAGATTGTATTTTTGCCCCATCAGGATCTCTGTCCGGATGGCGCTGTTCTGGAAGCGAATGTCGGTGAGACCATTCTTGACGTTGCCCTGCGTAACGGCATTGAGATTGAACACGCCTGCGAAAAATCCTGTGCCTGCACCACCTGCCACTGCGTAGTGCGTGAAGGTTTTGACTCGCTGGCGGAGAGCACCGAAGACGAAGACGACATGCTGGATAAAGCCTGGGGTCTGGAGCCGGAGAGCCGTCTGAGCTGTCAGGCTCGCGTCACCGACGAAGACCTGGTGGTCGAGATGCCGCGTTATACTATTAACCACGCGCGGGAGCATTGATATGGGCCTGAAGTGGAGTGACAGCCGTGAAATCGGCGAGGCGCTGTATGACGCTTACCCGGATCTCGATCCGAAAACCGTGCGCTTTACCGATATGCACCAGTGGATTTGTGAACTGGACGACTTTGATGACGAACCAAACGCATCCAATGAAAAGATTCTGGAAGCGATTCTGTTAGTCTGGTTAGACGAAGCGTCATAATGCACAGCGGGCTGCCTTCGGGTAGCCCGTTTTCACATCGCAGGCTTGATCATAAGGACAGAATAATGACAACCGAAGCCATGAAAATCACCCTGACGACTCAGCCCGCCGATGCGCGCTGGGGCGAGAAAGCAGCTTACAGCATTAACAGCGACGGCGTTGCGCTACACCTTACCGGCGCAGACGACCTGGGCCTGATCCAGCGCGCGGCGCGCAAAATCGACGGCATGGGCATTAAGCACGTCCAGCTGGCAGGCGAGGGCTGGGACGTCGACCGCAGCTGGGCATTCTGGCAGGGCTACCGCGGGCCGAAAGGCAGCCGCAAAATTGAGTGGGCTGCGCTGGACGATGCCCAGCAGAAAGAGCTGGAGAGCCGCCGCAACGTTATCGACTGGGTGCGCGATGCCATCAACGCCTCTCCCGAAGAGCTGGGGCCGGAGCAGCTGGCCCAGCGCGCGGTGGATCTGCTGAGCGGCGTGGGCGGGGAGAACATCTCTTACCGCATTACAAAAGGTGAAGATCTGCGCGAGCAGAACTACATGGGGATCTATACCGTTGGCCGCGGCTCCGAGCGCACGCCGGTTCTGCTGGCGCTGGACTACAACCCCACCGGCGATAAAAACGCCCCGGTCTATGCCTGCCTGGTTGGCAAAGGCGTCACCTTTGACTCCGGCGGCTACAGCATCAAGCAGAGTGCTTTTATGGACTCGATGAAGTCCGATATGGGCGGCGCAGCCATGGTCACCGGCGCGCTGGCATTTGCCATTACGCGTGGCCTGAACAAACGCGTGAAGCTCTACCTCTGCTGCGCAGATAACCTGATCAGCGGCAACGCCTTCAAGCTTGGCGACATCATTCGCTACCGCAACGGCAAAACCGTTGAGATCATGAATACCGACGCCGAAGGCCGTCTGGTGCTAGCCGATGGCCTGATCGACGCGGTGAAGCAAAATCCAGAGCTGATTATCGACGCGGCAACGCTGACCGGCGCGGCAAAAACCGCCCTTGGCAACGACTACCACGCGCTGCTGAGCTTCGATGACAAGCTGGCAAATCGCCTGCTGGCCAGCGCCAGCGCGGAGAACGAGCCGTTCTGGCGTTTGCCGCTGGCGGAGTTCCACCGCAGCCAGCTGCCGTCTAACTTTGCCGAACTGAACAACACTGCCAGCGCCGCTTTCCCGGCGGGAGCCAGCACCGCCGCCGGTTTCCTCTCCCACTTCGTTGAGAACTACCGTGAAGGTTGGTTGCATATCGACTGCTCTGCCACCTACCGTAAAGCGGCTGTGGATCAGTGGGCTGCTGGGGCAACCGGTCTGGGTGTGCGTACCATCGCCAACCTGTTAACTGCGGAATAATAACGTAGGCCGGGTAAGCGTAGTGCCACCCGGCGATTTACGAAGTTGTGAGTCTATGTCTGAAACGAAAAACGAATTAGAGACCCTGCTTGAGCAGGCGGCGACCGAGCCGGGTCACCGTCCTGCGTTCTTCCGCACGCTGATGACCTCCACCGTCTGGGTTCCCGGTACGGCGGCAGAGGGCCAGACGGTGGTTGAAGATAGCGCCCTGGATATTCAGCACTGGGAGAAAGACGACGGCACCTCGGTGATCCCGTTTTTCACCTCCCTGGAGGCTTTACAGCAGGCGGTTGAGGATGAGCAGGCCTTCGTGGTAATGCCGGTGCGTACCCTGTTTGAGATGACCCTCGGCGAGACGCTGTTCCTCAACGCCAAGCTGCCGACGGGCAAAGAGTTTACGCCGAGTGAAATCGCCCACCTGGTGGGGAAAGAGGAGGGGAACCCCCTCAGCCAGCAGATGGTCATAGAGGGCGGCAGCGCGCTGCTGCTCTCCGAGGTGGCCGAGCCGCCTGCGCAGATGGTTGACTCCTTGACGACGCTGTTTAAGACCATGAAAACGGTCAAGCGGGCGTTTCTCTGCTCTATCAAAGAGGAGGCTGACGCCCAGCCCAACCTGCTGATCGGCATTGAAGTTGAGGCCGACAGCGACATCGACGCGATTATCCAGTCAGCTGGCAGCGTTGCCACCGACACGTTGCCGGGCGATGAGCCCGTCGACATCTGCCTCGTTGCCGAAGGCGAGAAGGGCATCAGCCACTTTATGCTGGCGCACATTACGCCCTTCTACGAGCGTCGCTGGGGCAGCTTCCTGCGCGACTTCAAGCAGCGCATTATCTAGTTCCTCTGACGGGGTGAGCGTTCACCCCGTCGCTTCCAGCAGCAGCAAATCCATCAGCAGCACCAGGTTCGACTCGAACGAGGTCACTCCTGCGGCTTCGGCGGCAAAATGCACCGCCTCGTCATACAGTCCGAAATGGAGATCTGCCATGCCCGCCAGGGTATTGGCCGAGGCGCGGGTAAACGCCACGATAGTCATGCCAACGTTTTTCGCTATTCGCGCTTTATCCAGCACCTGCTCCGTCTCACCGCTGCGGGAGACGGCAATAAACACCTCATAGCGGGCGGCGTTGCTGAGAAAAATATTGCGGCTGTCTCCCGGCCCAGAGATAAACGCCGTCTTGCCCAGCACCTGTAGTTTCTTGGTGAGATACTCCGCAAAGAGATAGGAGAAGCCCGCCCCGTAGAGAAAAAAGCTCTCTTTCTCACGCAGCAGAGCGGCGAAACAACGGCGCTTCTCCTCCGTCGCCCAGCGAAAGGTCTGCTGGTAGTTAGCAATAAACTGATTAAACCGCAGCGAGAGATCGGCGGTTTCATCCGCCGGGACCGCGATGTGGGGCGTATCGGCAAGCAGCTGCTTGCAGTACCAGATCAGCTCGCTGTAGCCGCTAAAACCCAGCTTCTGACACAGGCGCATGATGGTGGCGGTAGAGACAAAGGTCTCCTGGGCCAGCTCGCGCACGGTGATGTTGCCCACCAGAAGCGGGTGGGCGGTGAGATGGGCCAACACGCGATACTCCGCGCGGGTCAGCGACTCGCCGCGCGACAGCAACGGCGCAAGGCGGTTGTCCATGCTCAGGATGGTTCAACGGGCAGATCGTCCCGCGCGCCCCATTCACTCCATGAGCCGTCATAGAGCGTAACGCCCTCTACACCCAGCGTCTCCAGCGCCAGCGCCACCACGGCAGCGGTAACCCCTGAGCCACAGCTCACCACAATCGGCTTGTTGAGATCGACACCCTGACGGCCAAACACAGCGCTCAGCTCGTCGGTGGTCTTTAACTCGCCCTCAAACACCAGATCGCCCCACGGCACGTTCAGCGCCCCAGGAATATGACCGCGCTTCAGTCCCGGACGCGGCTCATCCGCTTCGGCGTTAAAGCGTGGGGCAGGACGGGCATCTACCAGCTGAGCTGTTTTCTCATGGCTAATCAGCAGCACGTCAGTGAGGCGCTTCACACGGTCGGCGTCAAAGTGGGCTTCAAACTCAGCTTCAGGCAGCGTCACGTCACCCTGCTGAAGCGGCAGCTCGTCGCGCTGCCAGCCTGCCAGGCCACCCGCCAGAATCGATACCTGCTCCACGCCAAAGGTCTTAAGCATCCACCACGCCCGAGGCGCAGAGTAGAGGTTACCTTCATCGTAAATCACCAGGTGCTTGTCGCTGCTGATGCCTAGCTCACGCATGGCAACGGCGAAGGCCTCCGGGCGCGGCAGCATGTGGGGCAGGGAAGAGGTATGGTCAGAGAGGGCTTCAATATCGAAAAAGACCGCGCCCGGAAGGTGTCCGGCGCGGTACTCGGCGCGCATATCCCTGTGCTCCTGGCCAACCGGTGCCATGCGCGCATCAATAATCTGTACGTCAGGCGAGTCGCCGTGTTCAATTAGCCAGTCGGCAGCAACGAAAAATGAGGTAGTCATAGCAGGTGGGCCTCCTTTAATGTGTTGATTAAAGGATTGTCGGTGTTTTTTCTCACACCGACAAGTTTACCCTCGCAACGCCGCGAGCAGGCTTCAGAAATTTATATAGATTCTCCGTCCTGCCAGGCTTTTTGCAACTGTGGCCAGTAGTCACGGTTGGCCTCGATCATATCGTCGAGGATCGCTTTCGCATGCTGCATCGTGGGCACAGTACGGTTCAGCGTAAAGGCCTGAAGGGCTTTCTCATAGCTACCCTCAATGGTTGCCTCCACCAGCAGTTGCTCAGAGGCCAGCTGCTGCATCAGCAGGGTCTGGTGGAACAGCGGCACCGCGCCCATGCGCACCGGCTCAGGCCCGTTGGCGGTAATGTAGGCTGGCACCTCAACCATGGCGTCATAGGGCAGGTTAGCGATTGCTCCCTTGTTTTCGACAATCACCAGATGGCGCTGGCGCAGGTCGAAGGCCAGCGAGCAGGCGACATCGACGATAAACGCCCCGTGGACACCAACGTGGAAGGCATCCGGCAGGATCCCGGTGCGCTGGTACTCTTCGGCGGCGGCAAACAGTTTCTTCTCGCGACCGTTCATCACCTCGTTGGCGCGAGTCAGGTGCGGATCCTGGTGCTCAACAATCTGGTTCGGCATCAGGTAATATTGCAAATAGGGGTTCGGCAGATAGTCCGGGAAGTGATCCATGATCGGCTTAATGTTGCGCCAGGTCTTCACCCAGGAGGGATCGGCGTGCTGCGGATCGGTCTTCGAGGCGTCCTCCGTTAGCAGACCAAACTGCGCCACGTGACGACGCACCTCGGGCAGGCGGTCTTCACCGTCCACCAGGATACGGGTAAACCAACCGAAGTGGTTCAGGCCAAAGTAGTCCACCTGTAATTTGTGGCGATCGACCCCCAGAATAGCGCCGATGTTACGCATCGCCGCCACTGGCATATCACAGATATTCAGCACCCGCGCGTCAGGACGTAGGCGACGTACCCCTTCGGCCACAATCGCCGCGGGGTTGGAGTAGTTCACGATCCACGCCTTTTTATCCGCATATTGCTCCACCAGGTCGATAAGCTCGACCATCGGCAGGATAGTGCGCAGACCGTAAGCCAGGCCGCCTGGACCGCAGGTCTCCTGGCCTACTACGCCATGGCGCAGAGGGATCTTCTCATCCTGCTCGCGCATTTTGTACTGGCCGACGCGCATCTGGGCAAAGATGAAGTGTGCTCCGCTGAAGGCGGTTTCGGCATCGCTGGTGACGGTAAATTTAATCGTGTCGCTGTGGTCACGGATCACCTTCTCTACCACCGGAGCCAGCGTACGCTGGCGTGCCTCATCGATATCATAGAGGCGGATCTCCGCCAGGGGGAAATCCTCCAGCCGCACCATCAGGCTTTTGACGATGCCCGGCGTATAGGTGCTGCCGCCGCCGGCGATGGAGAGAATAAATGGGGGGGTAAGCATGTGTGCCTCCTTCAAAGAAACGCCTCAACGGCCTCTCGCATTTTTTTGACGTGCAGCCCGTAGACCACCTGAACGTTATTGCCTTGTTTAATCACCCCCTTCGCGCCGGTGGCTTTCAGGCGTGGCTCGTCGATAATCGCCACGTCTTTCACCGTTACGCGCAGGCGGGTATAGCAGTTATCCACCACCTCAACGTTGTCGCGCCCGCCCAGCCCGGCGACAATCGCTTCGCCCAGGCCGTCGTTGCTACCCTTCGCCTGATACTCCTGCTTGCTGTAGAGGCGGGTCTCCTGATCTTCCTCCTCGCGCCCCGGCGTCTTCATATTGAAGCGCAGGATCAGGAAGCGGAAGATGACAAAGTAAAGGGCGAACATAATCAGGCCGACCACGATATACATCGGCCAGTTGGATTTTTCGGTGCCGAGCGGCAGGTTATAGATAATGAAATCAACAATGCCGTTCGCTCCGATGGCGTGAACCCCAAGCAGGTAGAAGAGCATCATGCCAATGCCGGTCAGCACCGCGTGAACCACAAACAGCAGCGGGGCGACGAAGAGGAATGAAAACTCAATCGGCTCGGTGACGCCCACCAGCAGGGAGGTAAGCGCCGCGGGGATCAGAATCGCCTTGGCCGCCGCTTTGCGCTCGGGTTTAGCGGTCATGTACATCGCCAGCGCGGCGGCGGGCAGACCAAACATTTTACTGATGCCGCGCGCGTCCCATACCACGGTGCTGCTCAGCTGGTGCGCCGAGGGGCAGGCCATCTCGGCAAAATAGATATTGCGTGCGCCCTGGTAAGTCTGGCCGCAGACGTCCGCCGTGCCCCCCAGCTCGGTATAGAGGAACGGGGTATAGACCAGGTGATGCAGGCCGGTGGGAACCAGAATGCGCTCCAGAAAACCGTAGACCGCCACGCCAAACGGCCCTGCACCCTTAATCGCCAGCGCGGCGGTGCTGATGCCCTGCTGGGCGAAAGGCCACAGCTCGCTCATGATCACGCCGAGCAGCATGGAGACCGGCAGCATAATGATGGCCACGAAGCAGTGACCGGAGTAGACCGCCATCGCACCGGAGAACTGCACCCCGGAGTATTTGTTATACAGGTAGCCCGAGAGCGCGCCGGTGAGGATCCCGGCAAAGACGCCCATCTCCAGCACCTGAACGCCCAGCACCATGCTCTGACCGGCGGCCTTCATCTGATCCGCCGCCGCCAGCTCGCCCTGCAAACTTAGGGTGACGTTCATGGCGTTGATAAAGACTACGAAGGTAACCAGCCCGATCAGCGCCGCATAACCCTTGTCGCGAGCCGCCAGACCCACAGGGATCCCCACGGCGAAGACCAGTGCCAGGTTAACCAGCACCGACACGGCCGATTTCGCCATCAGCTGGCCGAGGCTTTGAATAAAGGGGTGACCGAGGAAGGGCAGGTACTCCGCCACATTGCCGTTGCCCAGCAAATTACCAAAGGCAATGAACAGGCCGACGATGGGTAAAATCAGCACCGGACCATAAAGGGACTTACCAAAATTTTGTAGGGCATTAACGGCTCTTTTCATCGTCGTCTCTCATTATGAACCGCGCACAGAGGTGCGATAACAGAGTAACGTTAGCAGTGCCAGGCGGTTTCATGCCAGCTATCTTCTTGTTTTAAAAACAAATGACGGCCAACGTAACATGTAACGTTATGGGGTGTGATCGACGTAACAGTTGCGTCTGCCGTCAAGCAAAGATTGCGAGCCGCTTTCCAAAGTTTTCATTCTCTTTTGGCTAGTGTTTGGCTGGTGCAAAAACTGGCGCATACTATGGCTGACTCTCGATCAACGGCAGGGATAAAGGAATGAAACCGTTACGTTTTACTGCGCTTGCGATGGCGCTGGTCGCCACCTCTTTTTTAGCGGGCTGTGATAACAGCAGCGCCCCCCAGGCGGCGGTCACCAAAGCCGCGGATGCTGACCCAAAGCCGGTGGCTAAAGTCGACAGCGCCCAGCGGGAGAAGCTTGCTGCCCAGAGCGCAGGTAAATCCCTGACCCTGCAGGATGCCTCGGAGGTGCAGCTTGATGGCGCAGCCACCCTGGTGCTGGCCTTCAACATCCCCCTCGATCCCGATCAGGACTTCTCCCGGACGGTGCATCTTGTCGATAAGAAGAGCGGCAAGCTGGACGGGGCGTGGGAGCTAGCCCCAAACCTGAAAGAGCTGCGCTTCCGTCATCTTGAGCCGAACCGGGAGCTGATTGTCTCCGTTGATAGCGGGCTGGTGGCGCTGAACAAGGCGACCTTCGGTAGCAGTTTCGAAAAAACCATTACCACCCGCGACGTGGAGCCGAGCGTCGGCTTTGCCAGCCGGGGCTCGCTGCTGCCAGGAAAGGTAGTAGAGGGGCTGCCGGTGATGGCGCTCAACGTCAATAATGTCGACGTTAACTTCTATCGCGTGAAGCCCGAGTCGCTGACATCCTTTGTCAGCCAGTGGGAGTACCGCAACTCGCTCACTAACTGGGAGTCCGATACGCTGCTGAAGATGGCGGATCTGGTCTATACCGGGCGTTTCGACCTTAACCCCGCGCGTAATACCCGCGAGAAGCTGCTCCTGCCGCTGGCCGAGATCAAACCGCTCCAGCAGGCGGGGGTCTATATCGCCGTCATGAATCAGGCCGGGCACTACAGCTACAGCAATGCCGCCACGCTGTTTACCCTGAGCAATATCGGCCTATCGGTGCATCGCTACCATAACCAGCTGGATGTCTTTACCCAGGGCCTTGAGAACGGCGCGGCGGGTGAGGGCGTTGAGGTCACCCTGCTCAATGAGAAGGGGCAGACCCTGGCCCAGGCCACCAGCGACGCCAAAGGCCATGCGGTGTTGAACACCGACAAAGAGGCTGCCCTGCTGCTGGCGCGCAAAGATGGCGAAACCACGCTGCTCGACTTAACCCTGCCGGCGCTGGATCTGGCCGAGTTCGCCATTGCTGGCGAGCCGGGCTACAGCAAGCAGCTGTTTATGTTTGGTCCACGCGATCTCTATCGCCCCGGCGAAACGGTGATCCTTAACGCATTGCTGCGCGACCGGGACGGGAAGCCGCTCCCTGCCCAGCCGGTGAAGCTCGAGGTGGTGAAGCCGGATGGCCAGGTGGTGCGCACGGTTGTCAGCCAGCCGCAGGAAGGGGGGCTCTACCAGTTCACCTACTCGCTGGACGCCGGTGCGCCAACCGGCATGTGGCACGTTCGCGCCAATACCGGGGATAACCAGAGCCCGCAGTGGCGCTTCCAGGTGGAAGACTTTATGCCGGAGCGCATGGCGCTCAACCTGACTGCGCAAAAAGCGCCGCTGGCGATGGCCGACAGCGTCAGCTTCGACGTCACGGGACGTTATCTCTACGGTGCACCTGCCAACGGCAATACGCTACAGGGACAGCTGTTCCTGCGCCCGCTACGGGAGGCCGTTGCCGCACTGCCGGGCTTCCAGTTCGGTAATATTGCTGAGGAGAATCTCTCTCGTAGCCTCGATGAGGTACAGGTAACGCTGGACGAGAAAGGCCACGGCGAGGTGACAACTGATAGCCAGTGGCAGGAGGCCCATTCGCCGTTGCAGCTGATCCTTCAGGCCAGCCTGCTGGAGTCCGGCGGCCGTCCGGTGACCCGTCGTGCCGAGCAGGCCATCTGGCCCGCCGCCGCGCTGCCGGGCATTCGTCCGCAGTTTGCGGCTAAATCAGTCTATGACTACCGCACCGATACCACCGTTGACCGGCCTACGGTTGACGAGAACGGTCAGGCCGGCTTTGACATTGTCTACGTTGATGCCAACGGCGTGAAAAAAGCGGTAAACGATCTGCAGGTGCGGCTGATCCGCGAGCGTCGCGACTACTACTGGAACTGGTCCGAGAGCGACGGCTGGCAGTCCCAGTTCGATCAAAAGGATCTGGTGGAGGGCGAGCAGTCTCTCAACCTGGCGGCGGATGAGACTGGTAAAGTCAGCTTCCCCGTAGAGTGGGGCTCCTACCGCCTTGAGGTGAAAGCGCCGGATGAGACCGTCAGCAGCGTGCGCTTCTGGGCAGGTTACAGCTGGCAGGATAATAACGACGGGGCGGATGCGGCGCGTCCTGACCGCGTCACCCTGAAGCTCGATAAGCCCGCCTATCAGCCGGGCGATATCATCAAGCTGCATATTGCTGCCCCCGCTGCCGGTAAGGGCTATGCGATGGTCGAGTCCAGCGATGGTCCGCTGTGGTGGCAGGAGATCGACGTCCCGGCCGAGGGGCTGGATCTGGCTATCCCGGTGGATAAAGCCTGGCAGCGCCACGATCTCTACCTCAGCACGCTGGTGGTGCGTCCCGGCGATAAGTCCCGCGCCGCCACGCCGAAGCGCGCGGTTGGCCTGCTGCACTTGCCGCTTGGCGATGAGGGTCGCCGTCTGGCGATAAGCCTTGACGGTCCGCAGAAGATGCGGCCTGACCAGACGCTGATCGTTAAGGTCAAGGCCAGCGTAAATGCAGGCGAGATGCCGAAAAAGGTGAACGTGCTGCTCTCAGCGGTCGACAGCGGCGTGCTCAATATTACCGACTACGTCACGCCGGATCCGTGGAAATCCTTCTTTGGTCAGAAGCGCTACGGGGCCGATATCTATGATATCTACGGCCAGGTGATTGAAGGCCAGGGCCGGGCAGCCACGCTGCGCTTTGGTGGTGACGGCGACGAGCTGAACCGGGGCGGGAAGCCGCCGGTGAATCACGTCAATATCATCGCCCAGCAGGCGCAGCCGGTGACGCTGGATGAGCACGGCGAAGGCACGGTGACGTTACCGATCGGTGATTTCAACGGCGAGCTGCGGGTGATGGCCCAGGCCTGGAGCGAGGATGAGTTCGGCAGCGCTGAAAGCAAGGTGGTGGTGGCCGCGCCGCTGATCGCCGAGCTGAATACGCCGCGCTTCCTTGCCAGCGGCGACAGTACCCGGCTGGCGTTGGATATCACCAACCTGACCGACAGCCCGCAAACCCTGAACGTTGCGCTCTCTGCCAGCGGTCTGGTGGAGCTGCAAAGTCAGCAGCCCACTCCAGTGAGCCTTGCCCCTCAGGCGCGGACCACAATCTTTATACCCATCACCGCCCGGGATGGCTTTGGCGACGGCGAAATCAGCGCTCAGATTAACGGCCTGACGCTGCCTGGCGAAACCTTCGCTCCGCAGCACAAACAGTGGAAGATCGGCGTGCGTCCCGCCTGGCCTGCACAGACGGTCAACACCGGGACGATGCTGGCTCCAGGTCAGAGCTGGACTGCGCCTGCCGATCTGCTGGCAGGGTTCGCGCCCGCCACGCTGCAAGGGCAGCTGCTGCTGAGCGGCAAACCCCCGCTGAACCTGGCGCGCTATATCCGCGAGCTGAAGGCCTATCCTTACGGCTGCCTGGAGCAGACCGCCAGCGGCCTCTTCCCATCCCTCTATACCAATGCCGCACAGCTTAAGGCGCTGGGCATTGCCGGTGACAGCGATGAGAAACGCCGTGCCGCGGTAGAGACGGGTATCTCGCGTCTGCTGCAGATGCAGCGCGACGACGGTGGGTTTGCGCTCTGGGATAAGGACGGCCCGGAAGAGTACTGGCTTACTGCCTATGTTACCGACTTCCTGGTCCGCGCCGGTCAGCAGGGCTACAGCGTGCCCGCTGAGGCGCTGACCCAGGCCAACAATCGCCTTCTGCGCTATCTGCAGGATCCGGGCATGATGGCGATCCGCTACAGCGACAACGACCAGGCAAGTAAGTTTGCCGTGCAGGCCTACGCCGGGCTGGTGCTGGCCCAGCAGCAGAAAGCGCCGCTGGGCGCGCTGCGTGAGATCTGGCAGCGTCATGACCAGGCGGCGTCAGGACTGCCTCTGGTGCAGGTGGGCATTGCTCTGAAGCTGATGGGCGACGGGGAGCGAGGCGATCAGGCTGTGGCGCTGGGGTTAAAAACGCCGCGTCAGGATGATACCCGCTGGCTGGCAGACTATGGCAGCGCCATCCGAGATAACGCTCTGATGCTCTCTCTGTTGCAGGAGAACAACCTGCTGCCAAATGAGCAAAACCGTCTGCTGCACACGCTCTCCGCACAGGCATTTGGCCAGCGCTGGCTCTCGACCCAGGAGAGCAACGCGCTCTTCCTGGCGGGCAGAACTCTGGCGGCAAGCCCGGGTAACTGGCAGGCCCAAACCTCCCTCGCAGGGGAGGCGCTAAGCGGCGACCGTGCCCGGACGCTGCCGCTGACGGCGGATGCGCTCGCGGCGCTGCAGGTAACCAACACCGGCAGCGCACCGCTCTGGCTGCGTCTCGATACCAGCGGCTATGCGCAGTATGCGCCATCGCCGTCATCGAACGTATTGCACATCGAACGGCAGATCCTCGGCACCGACGGCAAGAGCAAATCGTTGTCGGCGCTGAAGAGCGGCGAGCTGGTGCTGGTCTGGCTGGAGGTGAAGGCCAGCCAGAGCGTGCCGGATGCGCTGGTGGTTGATCTGCTGCCTGCCGGACTGGAGCTGGAGAATCAGAACCTGGCCAGCAGCAGCGCCAGCCTGCAGGAGAGCGCCAGCGAGGTGCAGAACCTGCTTAACCAGATGCAGCAGGCGGATATCCAGCATATGGAGTTCCGGGACGATCGCTTTGTGGCAGCGGTAGCGGTAAACGAGGGGCAGCCGGTGACGCTGGTCTATCTGGCCCGCGCCGTTACGCCGGGAAGCTATCAGGTACCGATGCCGCAGGTCGAGTCGATGTACGTACCCCAGTGGCGGGCAACGGGCGAAGCAAGCGGCCCGCTGATTGTCCGGCCATAGCGTGAAACGTGGTCGTATAGGGCGCTCCCGCTGGCTGTTGCTGCCGGGGGCGCTGGTTACTCTGCTTATTGCGCTGCTGCTTGCGGATCGGATCTGGCCTCTGCCCCTCGCCGAGGTCAACCCGGCGCGGGTGGTGGTGGCTGAAGATGGCACGCCGCTGTGGCGATTTGCTGACGCCGGCGGCATCTGGCGCTATCCGGTGACCATTGAAGAGGTGTCGCCGCGCTATTTGCAAGCGCTGATCCAGTATGAGGATCGCTGGTTCTGGTCGCATCCTGGGGTTAACCCGCTGGCGATCGCCCGCGCCGCCTGGCAGGATCTGCGCTCGGCCCGGGTGGTTTCTGGCGGCAGTACTCTCACTATGCAGGTTGCACGACTGCTCGATCCCCATCCGCGCACTTTCGGCGGCAAGGTGCGCCAGCTGTGGCGCGCGATGCAGCTGGAGTGGCATCTCTCCAAGCGCGAGATTCTGACCCTCTATCTCAATCGTGCCCCCTTCGGCGGCACCTTGCAGGGGGTTGGCGCGGCTAGCTGGGCCTACCTCGGTAAGTCTCCGGCGCAGCTGAGCTACGCCGAGGCCGCGCTGCTGGCGGTGCTGCCTCAGGCGCCGAGCCGTCTGCGCCCGGATCGCTGGCCCGAGCGGGCGCAGGCGGCACGGGATAAGGTGCTGGAGCGCATGGCATCGCAGCAGGTCTGGTCAGCGCAGCAGGTGCGTGAGTCCCGCGAGGAGCCGGTGTGGCTTGCACCCCGGCAGATGCCGCAGCTTGCCCCACTCTTTGCCCGGCGTGTAGCGGGCCGGGATAAGCAGAGCAAAATTATCACTACCCTCGACGCCTCGCTGCAACGCCAGCTGGAGTCACTGGCCCTTAACGTTAAACCGCAGCTGCCGCCGCGCAGCTCGCTGGCAATGATCGTTGTCGATCACACCACCATGAAGGTGCGCGGCTGGGTTGGCTCGGTGGATATCAACGACGACACCCGCTTCAGCCATGTGGATATGGTCACCGCCATCCGATCCCCTGGATCGGTGCTCAAGCCCTTTGTTTATGGGCTGGCGATGGACGAGGGGCTGATCCATCCGGCATCGCTGTTACAGGACGTCCCCCGGCTGGCGGAGGATTACCGTCCCGGCAACTTTGACAGCGGCTTTCACGGTCCGGTTAGCATGAGCGAGGCGCTGGTCCGTTCGCTTAATCTGCCTGCGGTGCAGGTGCTGGAGGCTTATGGCCCGAAGCGGTTCGCCGCCCGCCTGCGCAACGCCGGGTTACCGCTGACCCTGCCCGCCGGAGCCGAGCCGAACCTGTCGCTGATCCTCGGCGGGGCAGGCGCGACGCTGGCCGATATCACTGCCGCCTACAGCGCCTTTGCCCGCCACGGCAAGGCGGGGTACTTACGTCTGCAGCCGAACGATCCGCTTGTGGAGCGACCGCTAATGTCGCCGGGAGCCGCGTGGATTATCCGTCGTATTCTTGCCTCTCAGGCGCAGCCGCTTCCCGATGCCGATCTGGGCCAGGTTGTTCCCCTGGCGTGGAAAACCGGTACCAGCTATGGCTATCGCGACGCGTGGGCGGTGGGGATAAACGCCCGCTACGTGATTGGCATCTGGACCGGGCGGCCCGACGGCACGCCGGTTGCCGGACAGTTTGGCTTTGCCAGTGCCATACCACTGCTTAACCAGGTTAACACAATGCTGCAGGCTCGCTCGGCGCTGGACGTTGCCCGCCAGCCGCGCGATCCGCGTCCGGAGTCGGTTAGCCGGGGCGTTATCTGCTGGCCCGGCGGTCAGAGCCTGCCTGCCGGGGATAGCAACTGTCGCCGCCGTCTCGCGACCTGGCTGCTGGACAAGAGCGAGCCGCCCACGCTTTTACTGCCGCAGCAGGAGGGGATCCGCGGGATCCGCTTCCCGGTCTGGCTTAATGCGCAGGGTCAACGCGTGGCGGCGGATTGCCCGGATGCTCGGCAGCAAACCCAGGTCGTGTGGCCTCTGCCGCTAGAGCCGTGGCTGCCTGCCAGCGAGCGCCGCGCCGCCCGCCTGCCTGCGCCTTCGGTCTCCTGCCCACCGCGTCAGCAGGAGTATCCCCCTCCGCTGCTGCTTACCGGCGTAAGAGAGGGGGCCGTAGTGAAGCGCCTGCCCGGTGAGGCGTACGTCTCCCTGCCGCTACAGGCGACGGGCGGGGAGGGAGCGCGCTGGTGGTTTATAAACGGTGAGCCGTTAGACGATCATGGGCGAGCGTTAAGCCTGCGTCTTGAGAAGCAAGGGGAGTATCAGCTGGTGGTGATGGACGGGGTAGGACAGACCGCGACGGTGCTTTTTCGGGTTTTGTAGAGCCAGTTTGCGACTGGCTGTTGCTAAAACTCATCTTATTTTAAAAAAATGTTATCTTCATCCATAGGCAAGGGTGACGTTGCTCTCTATAATTCGCGCCGGGTCATACGCGTGTATGCACGACAACAAAACACATAACAGAGGTTATCATGGCAATTGAACGTACTTTTTCCATCATCAAGCCGAACGCGGTGGCAAAAAGCGTTATTGGCAGCATCTTTTCGCGCTTTGAATCCGCTGGGTTCAAAATCGTTGGCACCAAAATGCTGCATCTGACCGTTGAGCAGGCTCGTGGTTTCTACGCTGAGCACGAAGGTCGCCCTTTCTTTGATGGTCTGGTTGAGTTCATGACCTCTGGCCCGATCGTGGTTTCCGTGCTGGAAGGTGAAAACGCCGTACAGCGTCACCGCGATCTGCTGGGTGCTACTAACCCGGACAACGCGCTGGCCGGCACCCTGCGCGCCGACTACGCTGACAGCTTCACCGAGAACGGCACCCACGGCTCTGACTCCGTTGAGTCTGCCGCGCGTGAAATCGCATTCTTCTTCGCCGAAGGCGAAGTGTGCGCTCGCACGCGTTAATAATTTCGTAAATGCCGCGTGCAAACGTGGCATCCCTGCGCCAGACTTTGTACAATGCAACGCCCCGGATGAGCACACTGCTTTCCGGGGCGTTTCTTTTCAACCCTCCATGGGCCATAACGTGTAACAACGAGGCCGGAAAAAATTATGTCTGAATTAGTTAATACCTCCGAAGTCGTCATTCCTGCGGTTCCAAATAAAAATGGAAAAATCAACCTGTTGGATCTGAACCGCCAGCAGATGCGCGAATTCTTTAAAGAGATGGGCGAGAAACCGTTCCGCGCCGATCAGGTAATGAAGTGGATGTACCACTACTGCAGCGACAACTTTGATGATATGACCGATATCAACAAGGTGCTGCGTAACAAGCTCAAAGAGGTCGCAGAGATCCGCGCCCCGGAAGTCGTGGAAGAGCAGCGCTCTACCGACGGCACCATTAAATGGGCAATCGCGGTGGGCGATCAGCGCGTTGAGACGGTCTATATCCCGGAAGAGGATCGCGCCACGCTGTGCGTCTCTTCCCAGGTCGGCTGCGCCCTGGAGTGTAAATTCTGCTCTACCGCTCAGCAGGGCTTTAACCGTAACCTGCGGGTGTCAGAGATTATCGGCCAGGTGTGGCGCGCGGCGAAAATCGTTGGCGCAGCTAAAGTCACCGGCACGCGTCCTATCACCAACGTGGTGATGATGGGCATGGGCGAGCCGCTGCTCAACCTGAACAACGTCGTCCCGGCGATGGAGATCATGCTGGATGATTTCGGCTTTGGCCTCTCCAAGCGCCGCGTGACGCTGTCGACCTCTGGCGTGGTGCCTGCCCTCGATAAGCTGGGCGACATGATTGACGTGGCGCTGGCTATTTCGCTCCACGCGCCAACGGACGAAATCCGGGACGAAATTGTACCGATCAACAAAAAGTACAATATCGAAACCTTCCTCGACGCCGTGCGCCGTTACATTAGCAAATCCAATGCTAACCAGGGCCGCGTCACCATTGAGTACGTTATGCTGGATCACGTTAATGACGGAACCGAGCATGCGCATCAGCTGGCGGAAGTGCTGAAGGATACCCCATGTAAGATCAACCTGATCCCATGGAACCCGTTCCCCGGCGCGCCGTATGGCCGTAGCTCGAACAGCCGTATCGACCGCTTCTCTAAAGTGTTGATGGAGTACGGGTTTACCACGATCGTGCGTAAAACGCGCGGTGACGATATTGATGCTGCCTGCGGTCAGCTGGCAGGTGAAGTAATCGACCGTACCAAGCGCACCCTGCGCAAGCGTATGCAGGGCGAGCCAATTTCAGTTAAGGCCGTTTAATTATGCTTTCTGCACGGTCCCGTACGGGGATCGTGCAGCATAATCGCGTGGTATAAGTAACCTAAATATACAGTTTCGATAAATAATTACGGTGCGTTTCCGTCGTGTTTAAGGCAGTATGTAACGATGGAACAACAGTTTAGCCCTTGAGGTAAAAGCTGTTCTGTTATCCCCGGCCTGACAGCCTTATACTGTCGGTCTAAGGTTAACTGACCCAGAAGTTTCGCGGTGCGGGTGGGCATTGTGACTTACCGGCACCTGATTTTACATCTCACGTACCAGCAGCTGTAGCGAATGAATACTGAAGCCACTCAAGACCTAAATGCAACACAAACCACTGGCGTCCGTCTGCGCAACGCCCGTGAACAACTTGGGCTAAGCCAACAAGCGGTCGCTGAACGCCTGTGCCTCAAGGTTTCCACCGTTCGCGATATCGAAGAAGACAAAGCGCCTGCCGAATTGGCTTCCACCTTCCTGCGGGGCTATATCCGCTCCTATGCACGTCTTGTGCACATCCCGGAAGAAGAGCTGCTGCCTATGATGGAGAAACAGGCTCCGGTCAGAGCGGCTAAGGTCGCCCCAATGCACTCTTTCTCCCTCGGTAAACGCCGTAAGAAGCGCGATGGCTGGCTGTCGAGCATTACCTGGCTGATTGTCTTTGTCGTTGTTGGCCTGACCGGCGCATGGTGGTGGCAGAACCACAAAGCCCAGCAGGAAGAGATCAGCACGATGGCCGATCAATCCTCTGCTGAACTGAACGCTAACAACAACGAAACGCAAAGCGTCCCCCTGAACACCGACCCAACCGAGCCTGCTGACGCGCAGACCACCGGTACCGGGCCTGCCGACGTGGCAACCCAGACACCGCCAGCGGCTACCACCAGCGCACCGGCGCAGACCACCGCGCAAAACGCCGTGGTCTCTCCTTCTCAGGCTAACGTTGATTCGGTGACTGCCCCTGCGACCACCACCGCACCTGCGGCGACCGCGGCGGCAAATAGCACGCCGGGTGCCGCGCCGCTGCCAACGGATCAGGCGGGCGTAAACAATACCGCCGATGCCAACGCGCTGGTCATGACCTTTACCGCCGACTGCTGGCTGGAAGTGACCGATGCAAACGGCAAAAAGCTGTTCAGCGGCATCCAGCGCAGCGGTGCTAACCTGAACCTGGCCGGTCAGACCCCTTACAAATTAAAAATTGGCGCACCGTCAGCCGTGCAGATCCAGTTCCAGGGCAAGCCCGTCGATCTGAGCCGCTTTATCAGAAGTAACCAGGTTGCGCGCCTGACCCTCAATGCCGAACAATCAGCAGCTCAGTAACTGACGGGCAACGCGGGAGAGTTTTCATGCATAACCAGGCCCCTATTCAGCGTAGAAAATCGAAACGCATCTACGTGGGGAATGTACCAATCGGCGATGGTGCCCCTATCGCCGTTCAGTCAATGACCAATACGCGCACCACGGATGTGGAAGCGACGGTTAATCAAATCAAAGCCCTCGAGCGCGTGGGTGCGGATATCGTCCGTGTTTCCGTGCCGACTATGGACGCGGCGGAAGCCTTTAAGCTCATCAAACAGCAGGTTAACGTTCCGCTGGTCGCAGATATTCACTTTGACTACCGTATTGCGCTGAAGGTCGCGGAGTACGGCGTCGACTGTCTGCGTATCAACCCAGGCAACATCGGTAACGAAGAGCGTATTCGCACCGTTGTGGACTGCGCGCGTGACAAAAATATTCCGATCCGCATCGGCGTTAACGCCGGCTCGCTGGAGAAGGATCTGCAGGAGAAGTATGGCGAGCCGACGCCGCAGGCGCTGCTGGAGTCCGCCATGCGTCACGTGGATCATCTGGATCGTCTCAACTTTGATCAGTTCAAGGTGAGCGTGAAAGCCTCCGACGTCTTCCTCGCCGTTGAGTCCTACCGCCTGCTGGCGAAGCAGATCGATCAGCCGCTGCACCTGGGGATCACCGAAGCCGGTGGCGCACGTGCGGGCGCGGTGAAATCCGCTATCGGCCTTGGGCTGCTGCTCTCGGAAGGGATCGGCGACACGCTGCGTATCTCGCTGGCGGCGGATCCAGTTGAAGAGATCAAAGTGGGCTTCGATATCCTCAAGTCCCTGCGTATCCGCGCCCGTGGCATTAACTTTATCGCCTGCCCGACCTGCTCCCGTCAGGAGTTTGATGTTATCGGCACGGTTAACGCCCTTGAGCAGCGCCTGGAAGATATCATCACCCCGATGGATGTCTCGATTATCGGCTGCGTGGTGAACGGTCCGGGTGAAGCGCTGGTTTCCACCCTTGGCGTCACCGGCGGCAACAAGAAAAGCGGTCTGTATGAAGACGGCGTGCGTAAGGATCGGCTGGATAACGGCGATATGATCGCCCAGTTGGAAGCACGCATCCGCGCCAAGGCCTCAATGCTTGATGAAGCCCGCCGCATTGACGTTCAGCAGCTGGAAAAATAACGTAGCTGGGAAGCGGCTGGCTTCCCGTGTATGATTGAACCCGCAGGGCCCGCACGTTCGGGTTTGCCCTGAGGGTTCATTTTTATATTTATAAAGAGAATAAACGTGGCAAAGAATATTCAAGCCATTCGCGGCATGAACGATTACCTGCCAGGCGACACCGCCATCTGGCAGCGCATTGAAGGCACACTTAAGAACGTGCTCGGCAGCTACGGTTACAGTGAAATCCGCTTGCCGATTGTAGAGCAGACCCCGTTATTCAAACGCGCCATCGGTGAAGTCACCGACGTGGTTGAAAAAGAGATGTATACCTTTGACGACCGCAACGGCGATAGCCTGACGCTGCGTCCTGAAGGTACGGCGGGCTGCGTACGCGCCGGCATCGAACATGGTCTCCTGTACAATCAGGAGCAGCGTCTGTGGTACGTCGGGCCGATGTTCCGCTACGAGCGTCCGCAGAAAGGGCGCTATCGCCAGTTCCATCAGCTGGGCTGCGAAGTCTTTGGCCTGCAGGGCCCGGACATCGACGCCGAGCTGATCCTGCTCACCGCCCGCTGGTGGCGCGCGCTGGGCATCGCCGATCATGTCCGCCTGGAGCTGAACTCTATCGGCTCGCTGGAGGCGCGTGCTAACTACCGCGATGCGCTGGTGGCGTTCCTTGAGCAGCATAAAGAGAAGCTTGACGAAGACTGCAAGCGTCGCATGTACAGCAACCCGCTGCGCGTGCTGGACTCAAAAAACCCGGACGTACAGGCGCTGTTAAACGATGCGCCGGCGCTGGGCGACTATCTGGACGACGACTCTCGCGAACACTTTGCCGGTCTGTGCAAACTGTTAGACGCGGCTGGCATCGCCTATACCGTTAACCAGCGTCTGGTACGCGGCCTGGACTACTACAACCGCACCGTCTTTGAGTGGGTCACCAGCAGCCTTGGCTCCCAGGGTACGGTGTGCGCAGGCGGCCGCTACGACGGTCTGGTAGAACAGCTCGGCGGTCGCGCGACCCCAGCGGTAGGTTTTGCGATGGGCCTCGAGCGACTTGTTTTGTTAGTTCAGGCAGTTAATCCGGAATTTAATGCCGATCCCGTTGTCGATATATACCTGGTGGCGTCGGGTACGGATACGCAGGCCGCTGCGCTGCAGCTGGCTGAGCGTGTCCGCGATGCTGTGCCAGAGGTAAAATTAATGACCAACCACGGCGGCGGCAACTTCAAGAAACAGTTTGCCCGTGCCGACAAGTGGGGCGCTCGCGTTGCGCTGGTGCTGGGTGAGTCAGAAGTGGCTGACGGCAACGTGGTGGTAAAAGATTTACGCTCTGGTGAGCAGACTACCGTAGCGCAGGATAGCGTTGCCGCGCATGTGCGCACACTACTGGGTTAATCTCCCCGGGGAATTATCGTTTAGGAGAAGGACTGCGTGGAAATCTACGAGAACGAGCACGACCAGGTTGATGCGATTAAACGCTTCTTTGCCGAGAATGGCAAAGCACTGGCCGTTGGGGTTATTTTAGGCGTTGGCGCGCTGGTAGGCTGGCGTTACTGGACAAGCCATCAGGATGATTCCGTGCGCGAGTCCTCCTGGGCCTATGAAACTGCTATCTCTTCGCTGCGGGCAGATAAGCCAGAGACGCTGGCGGCCGCAGAGAAGTTTGCGGCTGATACGAAAAACACTTACGGTGCCTTTGCCTCCCTTGAGCTGGCCCAGCAGTTTGTAGAAAGCAACCAGCTGGATAAAGCCGCAGCGCAGCTGCAGCAGGGCCTGGCCGCCGCCAGTGATGAGAATCTCAAAGCGGTGATCAATCTGCGCCTGGCGCGCGTTCAGGTTCAGCTGAAGCAGCCTGACGCAGCGCTGAAAACCCTGGAGTCAATCAAGGGTGAAGGCTGGACGGCCATCGTAGCCGATCTGCGTGGTGAAGCCCTGCTCAGCAAGGGCGATAAGCAAGGTGCGCGCAGCGCGTGGGAAGCAGGCGCGAAAAGCGACGCTTCTCCAGCGCTGAGTGAAATGTTGCAGATGAAAATCAATAATTTGTCCATCTAAGAGGGACCCGATGCAATTGCGTAAATTACTTCTGCCAGGGCTGCTTTCGGTCACCTTGCTGAGTGGCTGTTCTCTGTTTAACGGTGAAGAGGACGTTGTCAAAATGTCTCCGCTGCCGACGGTAGAGAACCAGTTTGACCCGTCCACCGCGTGGAGCACCTCTGTCGGCGACGGCATTGGCGATTTCTACTCTAATCTGCACCCGGCGTTTGCCGACAGCGTGGTTTACGCTGCCGATCGTCATGGGACAGTGAAAGCCCTCAATGCTGATGACGGCAAAGAGGTGTGGTCTATCAGCCTGGCCGAGAAGAGCGGCTGGTTCTCAACCCGCCCGGCGCTGCTCTCTGGCGGCCTGACGGTAGCGGGCGGTCACGTCTACGTCGGCAGTGAAAAGGCGCAGGTCTATGCCCTGAACACCAACGATGGCTCCCAGGCCTGGAAGACCACCGCCGCCGGGGAAGTGCTTTCCCGTCCGGTCGTGAGCGATGGCCTGGTGCTGATCCATACCAGCAACGGCCAGCTGCAGGCGCTGAGCGAGAGCGATGGCGCAGTGAAGTGGACCGTTAACCTCGATATGCCAGCCCTGTCGCTGCGCGGTGAATCCGCTCCGGCTCCGGCCTTTGGTGCGGCGATTGTTGGCGGTGATAACGGTCGCGTCAGCGCGGTGATGCTGAAAGAGGGTCAGATGATCTGGCAGCAGCGTATCTCCCAGGCCACCGGCGCAACGGAGATCGATCGTCTGAGCGACGTTGATACAACGCCGGTTGTGGTGAACGGCGTGGTTTATACGCTGGCCTACAACGGTAACCTGACCGCGCTGGATCTGCGCAGCGGCCAGATTATGTGGAAACGTGAGCTGGGTTCGGTGAACGATTTCATTGTTGACGGCAACCGCATCTACCTGGTTGACCAGACCGATCGCGTATTGGCCCTGACAACTGACGGCGGCGTCACGCTCTGGACAAACAGCGACCTGCTGCACCGTAACCTGACTTCGCCAGCGTTGTATAATGGATCCATCGTGGTTGGTGATAGCGAAGGCTACATGCACTGGATCAACCCGGAAGATGGACGTTTCGTGGCACAGCAGAAAGTTGATAGCTCCGGTCTGCTGACCGAACCGGTTGTCGCCGATGGTAAACTGCTGATCCAGGCGAAAGACGGTACGCTCTACGCGATTACGCGTTAATTACGGCGGTCGTTAGCATTGAAAAACGGCTCCTGTTTCAGGGGCCGTTTTACTGTTTTTAATTTTTACTGATTTACCAGCGGCGCGAATTGGCGGCGTTGACAATGATTTTTTGAATGAGGCTTTAAACATGATTCCTGTGGTCGCGCTTGTCGGACGCCCGAACGTTGGCAAATCCACCCTTTTTAACCGCTTAACGCGTACTCGTGATGCGCTGGTAGCGGACTTCCCGGGGCTGACGCGCGACCGTAAATACGGTCGGGCCGAGGTCGAGGGCCGCGAGTTTATCTGTATCGATACCGGCGGTATTGACGGTACGGAAGACGGCGTTGAAACCCGTATGGCCGAGCAGTCTCTGCTGGCGATTGAAGAGGCGGACGTGGTGCTGTTTATGGTGGATGCCCGTGCAGGCCTGATGCCTGCCGATGAGGCCATCGCCAAGCACCTGCGCTCGCGTGAAAAACCGACCTTCCTGGTCGCCAACAAAACCGACGGTCTCGATCCCGATCAGGCTGTCCTTGACTTCTACTCCCTGGGTCTGGGCGAAATCCACCCGATTGCTGCCTCCCACGGACGCGGCGTGACCAGCCTGCTGGAGCACGTGCTGGTGCCGTGGATGCAGGAGGTCGATCCCCGTGAAGAGGAAGAGGTGGACGAAGACGCGGCCTACTGGGCGCAGTTTGAAGCCGAGCAGAACGGTGAAGAAGTTGAAGAGCCGGAAGATGACTTCAACCCGCTGGATCTGCCGATCAAGCTGGCGATCGTGGGTCGTCCTAACGTCGGTAAATCTACCCTGACCAACCGCATCCTCGGTGAAGATCGCGTGGTGGTGTACGATATGCCAGGCACCACCCGCGACAGCATCTACATCCCGATGCAGCGCGACGAGCGTGAATACGTGCTGATCGATACCGCAGGCGTGCGTAAGCGCGGCAAGATCACCGATACCGTAGAGAAGTTCTCGGTGATCAAAACCCTGCAGGCGATTGAAGACGCCAACGTGGTAATGCTGGTGATCGACGCCCGGGAAGGCATCTCCGATCAGGATCTCTCCCTGCTGGGCTTTATCCTCAACAGCGGTCGCTCGCTGGTGATCGTCGTCAACAAGTGGGACGGCCTGAGCAATGAAGTGAGAGAGCAGGTCAAAGAGACCCTCGATTTCCGTCTGGGCTTTATCGACTTTGCCCGCGTGCACTTTATCTCTGCTCTGCACGGCAGCGGCGTCGGTAACCTGTTTGAATCCGTTCGTGAAGCCTATGACAGCTCGACTCGTCGCCAGAGCACCGCGATGCTGACCCGCATCATGAACATGGCTGCGGAAGATCACCAGCCGCCGCTGGTACGCGGTCGCCGCGTGAAGCTGAAATACGCCCACGCCGGTGGTTACAACCCGCCAATCGTCGTGATCCACGGCAACCAGGTGAAAGACCTGCCGGACTCCTACAAGCGCTACCTGATGAACTACTTCCGCAAATCGCTGGACGTCATGGGTACGCCGATCCGTATCCAGTTCAAAGAGGGCGATAACCCGTTCGCAAACAAGCGCAACACCCTGACCCCTAACCAGATGCGTAAGCGTAAGCGTCTGATCAAGCATATTAAGAAAGGCAAGTAACAGGCCTGAGCGTAGCACCGCTATCTAGCCCGCATATTGCGGGCTTTTTTATTTTTCGGCCTTGCTCGCAGATAAACGTTTTGAGTGGTGAGATAGCACGCTTTCACTCGCAATATTTTCAGGGGCATGCGATCGTTGCAATCATTACCTATCTATTGTCAACGGCTTATAAAAGGAGACAAATCATGGCAGTGGCAACCCTGAACGATGTAGCAGACTATCTGCTGTGCTTTGCTCAAGAGCATGGAGATATCATTACACCGCTTAAATTGCAGAAAATGATATTTTATGCCGACGCATGGTACATGGCGTTGAATGATGGCGCTAAACTCGTGCCCGAACGTTTCGAAGCCTGGGTGCATGGTCCGGTCGCTAGAGATCTCTATGTCCGCTTTGCCCACTACAAATGGCAGCCTATCACTGCTGAAATACCGCGTCCGGACCTTCCTGCCCATATTACTAAACATCTGGATGAGATCTATCAGGTGTTCGGCGGTTATACCGCTTACGAGCTGGAGCAGTTAACGCATCAGGAGCAGCCTTGGATAAGCGCGCGAGGAGATTTAGCAGTCAGCGCTGTTTGTACTCATGTTCTGGATAAAAAAGAGACTGCGGAGTTTTATCGCAGCATGATGGAAGCTTAACAATGAACAGAGGGAAGGTTAAAGCGGGGAAGATCCTCTCTTCAGGCGCCAGGATTGTTGTAAGCAAGCCTAAAAACGCCCGATCGGCTTTAAGCTTCTCTTTTCAATATATTGATTCAGTCCATGCTAAGTTTGGCTTTGCAAAGCAGGGTGCCGCCTATTTCTGCAAGGTGATCGAGCGACTTAAGGGTATATCGAGCCTTACATTGTTGGAGTTCACAACTAATCGTAACGCAGCACTAAAGTCGCATTGCATAGATTGGGTAAGCACTTCTGAACCTGACGGATTCGCACACTTGAACGAGCAGTTTCAGAGCTACACTCCCTACCAGTTTGCGGTATCCCGCAATGAATATGGCCGCATACATGGCTTTTTCATCGGTGATGTATTTCATGTTGTATGGCTCGACCCCGCTCATCTGCTCTATTCTGCTCGCTAATACGCGTTTCTCGTCTATTCAAAACACAAATTTCCCTGTGCTATGTCAAACACTATTCGTTATTAGCCAACTTTAAATCTAAGAAAGTAGACAAACGTCGAGTTTTCATCTTAAAGTCCCGGGGTTGGTACTAGACAAAACTAGCGCCAGATTATCAAATAGTTAACAAACACTTTGCCGCATGTAAAAAAATCGGTCAGATACGTAACTGGCCGGCGTACTTCGCGGTGTTTACCTGCACAACGACATACCTTTCGGGAGAAATATGCAATCCTCTGTTAATCATCAAGAGAGCCGAACGTTCTTTGGCCATCCCTATCCGCTCGGCTCGCTGTTCTTCACCGAGATGTGGGAGCGTTTCTCGTTTTACGGCATTCGTCCGCTGCTGATCCTGTTTATGGCTGCCACGGTGTATGACGGCGGGATGGGACTGGCACGTGAGAATGCCTCCGCCATTGTCGGCATCTTTGCCGGTACTATGTACCTTGCCGCACTGCCGGGTGGCTGGCTGGCGGATAACTGGCTCGGCCAGCAGCGCGCGGTCTGGTACGGTTCGATCCTGATTGCCCTCGGCCACCTGTCGATTGCACTCTCTGCCTTTATGGGCGACAACCTGTTCTTTATTGGCCTGATGTTCATCGTGCTCGGCTCTGGTCTGTTCAAGACCTGTATCTCGGTGATGGTCGGCACCCTGTATAAAAAAGGTGATGCGCGTCGCGACGGCGGTTTCTCGCTGTTCTACATGGGCATCAACATGGGCTCCTTCATTGCGCCGCTGATCTCCGGCTGGCTGATTAAGAGCCACGGCTGGCACTGGGGCTTTGGTATCGGCGGCATCGGGATGCTGGTGGCGCTGATCATCTTCCGCGTGTTTGCCGTTCCGGCCATGAAACGCTACGACAGCGAAGTCGGTCTGGACTCCACCTGGAACAGCCCGGTGGTGAAGAGAAAAGGCGTGGGCATGTGGCTGCTGGCGCTGGCGGTTGGCGTAGCGGTTATCGTAACGCTGATTGCACAGGGCGTGATTGTCATCAACCCGGTCGCGGTCGCCAGCGTGCTGGTGTACGTAATTGCGGCGTCGGTGGCGCTTTACTTCATCTATCTGTTTATCTTTGCTGGCCTGAACCGCAAAGAGCGTGCCCGCCTGCTGGTCTGCTTTATCCTGCTGGTTTCCGCAGCATTCTTCTGGTCTGCGTTTGAGCAGAAGCCGACCTCGTTCAACCTGTTCGCCAACGACTATACCAATCGCATGATCGGTGATTTTGAAATCCCTGCCGTGTGGTTCCAGTCAATTAACGCCCTGTTCATTATTCTGCTGGCCCCGGTATTTAGCTGGGCGTGGCCGAAGCTGGCGAGCATGAACATTCGTCCGAGCAGTATCACCAAGTTCGTGATCGGTATTCTGTTTGCAGCGGCAGGCTTTGGCCTGATGATGCTGGCGGCACAGAGCGTGCTGAATAGCGGCGGGGCAGGGGTGTCTCCTTTCTGGCTGGTAGGCAGCATCCTGATGCTGACGCTCGGCGAGCTGTGCCTGAGCCCGATTGGCTTGGCGACCATGACCCTGCTGGCCCCGGAAAGAATGCGCGGCCAGATGATGGGACTGTGGTTCTGCGCAAGCGCGCTGGGTAACCTGGCGGCAGGCCTGATTGGCGGCCACGTCAAGGCCGACCAGCTTGATATGCTGCCGGATCTCTTTGCCCGCTGCTCCATTGCCCTGCTGATCTGCGCCGCCGTGCTGATCGTCCTTATTGTGCCGGTTCGCCGCATGCTGGCAAACGCCCAGGCTAAACCTGCCGCTAACGCCGGATAACACTTAACGGTGCCGGGGCAGATGCTATGCCCCGGTAAAATCGTGTCGCATATCACTACTCTTCAGCCCGCATCCTGCGGGCTTTTTCGTATCAATGAAGCATATAACGAAGCACTAAAGCGCAAGTTATCGGCATATCTAAAGTCGTATTATGCGTGAACTCTTGAACTTGAGGAGGTTGCAAGGTCATTCCGATAAGGAGCTGTGATGCAAAGAGAACGGGCTTTTAAAAAGCGATACATTGTCGCTCTTGTCATCATTGTACTGGCATGGGCAGCCTATATGCTCCCCAGCTGGTTTTTCCCTGTTGGCTATACGCTCTGTAAAAAAGTTCCTGTGAACGATAAAGCGAATATCTATGTAGTACAGACCGATGCGGGAGCGACGACTGCCTATTCGTACCGTTATTACGTAGTGGACGCAAAGGAAAGCGATACTGATTTTATGGCAAACGTTGCTAACGCTGCGCCGTTCCTAAACACCATGGATGAAAAAGCCGTACTGAAGGTGAAGGATAACCAAATTTACCTCCGCGTTCGCGGTGAAATTTACTCTTTCGATAGCCCTGCGGTGTATCAGAGTGGTTCTGAAATCCACAGCGTTGATATCTATCTTGAAGCTGCACCATGAATATAGGTTTTAGCTGGCGTACAGGGGCTGTCTTTGTTTTGCTTATCCTTGGGTTCTGGGCGTATCAATTCCGCGATCTGTTTACCGTATATGAACAGCTGAAGGGTAAGATGAATGTAAACGATAAGCTGACTCTGTATATCACGCAGGCGGCATCCAGTTCGCTTTCAAAGGATACCTACCATTACTATCTCTATGATGCCAAGAAAAGTCCTGATGATTTCATGGCGCATATAAAAGACGTGGAGCCTATTATGGTTACTGACGACTATAAGGCTAACGCAGAGGTGAGAGATGGGCAACTTGATTTGTATGTTCGCGGAAACGTCTATTCTTTCAGAAATGTAGGTTACAGCGTTAGAATTCATCTTGATGCGGCACTTTACTGACAGCAGCTAACGCCGGATAATGCTCAACGTTGCCGGGGCAGATGCTATGCCCAGGTACTTATTGGGTAGGTTAAGCCAACCCTCGCCCCGGCGCTTAAAACTCTCGCGATATTGTCATATAGCCGTTATAGCGTACTGAGCACTCTTCATCATTAATCAGTGCTGAGGAGATAAATACGTCTTTTTTGCCGTCATTATTAGTGTAGGTGTAACGTACTATTAAATTCATTGCATGGTTGCTGTGATAAATTTGGAAGTAATCATTTTCAGATAGACTGTTTCCGGTTGCGCTATCGGCTTTAGCCATCTGCCGGGCAAACACTTCGGATACCGGAGTAATGCTCATTATCTCCGTGAGGATTTTGTTTTTTTGTATGTTTGCCAGCTTAATTCCAGAATTGTTCTTTATACTGACCTGTAACATACTTTCTGCATAATAGCCTGGAGCGGCGCATTCACTTCCAGGTAAACCCGCAGCATAACTCACCGTCAGCAACACTATGATAATGAAAGGCACTAAAACTTTCATCGAATAACCTTTAAGTCTGCATCAGCTTTCTTTAATGTATTAATCTATAACGCAATTAGCTATTCATTAGAATTTATAAAGGTTTGTAGGGGTAATATGTTATGTAATAAAATTAACCAAAAGAGGTGGGGTGAATATATGAATCTTGATTATATTTTTGATGAATAATATGGCGGCTTACAAGCGGCACATCCTATGCAGTCACTTGCATTGTCCACAGGAACATAAGAGCGTTATAATGAGTTAATTAAAATATTACAGGAGGCGTTATGCAACTGACCTGTCCTAATTGCGATAAACCGATGGAGCTGGTGGGCACCCATGCACATTGCGAAAATTGTAATCTTGATGTGGCGTTACAAGCCCGCTGCCCCGATTGCCATCAGCCATTAGAGGTGCTTAAAGCCTGCGGTGCGGTGGACTACTTTTGCCAGCACGGCCACGGGCTGATCTCGAAAAAGCGCGTCGAGTTCGTTAGGTCTGACGCCTAATCACAAAAGTTGCGCAATCGTCTCTTAGCACTTACGTTTTTAACTGCTCATAAAAAGAGAAACGTAATGAAAAGAGACGTGACGTTAGGAGTCACCGGCTTTGCTTTGATCGCCGTAACCTATGGGATGGCGAGATTTTCATGGGGGATCATGCTGCCCGATATTCGGCAGGCGATCCCTTTCACACCAGAAGTCGCTGGGTTAATTGCTGCCTGCAGCTACGTAGCCTATTGCTTATCTGTCTTTATCGCGTCCTTTTTGACCAGCCGCTTCGGCCCCCGCGTCACGGCAATATTGGCTGCCATGGTGGCCGCCGCTGGGTTGCTCATCATGGCTTTTGCGGCTGCGCCGCTCTGGCTGGCGCTCGGCCTGTTTGTTGCTGGTATGAGCTCTGGACTGGCCTCTCCCTCCCTGGCGGGTGCCGTCAACGATGCCGTTGCCGATGAACGGCAGACGCAGGTGAATACAACGATTAACGCCGGAACAAGCGGGGGCATCATCCTGTCTGTTCCCATTCTTTTTTTCATACCGGGCGGATGGCGCGTCTCCTGCATGGTTTTCGCTTTACTGGCGCTGATATGCCTGGTCGCTGCGTGGCGTACTCTTCCTAAGCACGTGTCTAAACCGACAGAGGGATCGCCGCACTGGCGCGCACTTTTTCGCAAGCCGGGCATGTTGCGGTTGTTAGTCATTGCTTTTGTCAGCGGTACTGCCAGCGCAGCTTGGTGGAGCTTTGGGCCTGAGTTACTTCAGCAGCACACCAGGGTAGATAGCGCGATGACAAACATCCTGTGGCTGGTGAGCGGTGGTGCAGGCGTCCTCGCCGTGTTTACCGGCAGCGTGGCGAGACGTATCGGCATGCGGGGCGTTTACTGGGGATCGCAGCTCTTTATGGCCGTATCTTTGGCCGCGCTGGCGGTGAGCCACGGTTTTAACGGGTGGCTTTTTCCGGTGGTGGCGATGAGCGGCGCGGGGTATGTCATTTTGTCCGGCGTGCTGCTGGTGCAGGGGGCGGAGATTGCGCAACCTTCGCCCGCAGCGGGCGTCAGTATGGCTTTCCTGATGCTGGCCGCAGGGCAGGTAGTAGGCTCAGTGGTCTTTGGCCAGCTCTATGGCGCGATCGGTGCAACTGGCGCACTGGCTGTTTTTTCCGGCCTGTCATGGATAATGCTTGCCGTTACGCCTGACAGACATCATCAGGCGAACTAGCGTCAGGTCAGGTTTTTTTGCGTGCCCGTGTTTTTTTAGCGGCGGTCACGCCCTTCACTTCACTCTCCACCCAGCCATCAACCAGGCGGGTGGTAAGCACATCTCCGGCTTTTACCTGTTTGGTTTGCTTCAGCACGTTGCCATCCGTTGCGGTAGTCACGCTGTAGCCGCGTGCCAGGGTAGCCAGTGGGCTCACGGCGTCGAGATGGGTCATGGCGTTGCCAAAGCGTTCCCGGGTGGCGCTAAGCCTGGCGCTCATCAGCTGGGCCAGACGGTACTCTAACTGCTGCACCCGGTTCTGAGCGCGGTGAATACGCGGCTGGGGAGAATACTGGTTTAGCCGCTGGGTCATCCGCTGCTGACGCTGACCTGAACGCTTAAGCTGATTATCCATCGCGTAGGTCATCCGCTGGCGCAGTCGCTCAAGCACGGTTTGCTGACGCGCTAGACGCAGCTGCGGGTGCTGCTGTTGCAGTCGGTGCTCCAGCTGAGTAAAGCGACGGGTGCGGTTAGCGAGGTAGTAATCCATCGCCATCTCCAACCGCTGCTGGCCGCTTTGCAGCTGACGCAGGAGTTCAAGCTGGTTGCGGCTGACCATCTCTGCGGCGGCAGACGGCGTCGGCGCACGCAGGTCGGCTACAAAGTCGGCGATGGTAACATCGGTTTCATGGCCGACGGCGCTGACGATAGGGATCTGGCTGGCGAAAATCGCTCGCGCTACGCGCTCGTCGTTGAAGCTCCAGAGATCCTCCAGCGAGCCGCCGCCGCGCCCGACGATCAGCACATCACACTCCTTGCGGCTGTTCGCCAGCGCAATGGCGCGAACGATCTGCCCCGGGGCATCTTCGCCCTGAACGGCGGTAGGGTAGATCACCACCGGCAGGGAGGGATCGCGACGCTTAAGCACGTGCAGGATATCGTGCAGCGCGGCCCCGGTTTTCGAGGTGATCACCCCTACGCAGTGGGCGGGGGAGGGAAGCGGCTGCTTGCTCTGCTGATCGAACAGTCCCTCTGCCGCCAGCTTCGCCTTGAGCTGCTCGTACTTCTGTTGGAGCAGGCCTTCCCCTGCGGGCTGCATGCTTTCGACGATGATCTGATACTCGCCGCGCGGCTCGTAGAGCGTAATGCTGGCGCGGACCAGAACCTGCTGTCCATGCTGGGGACGAAAGGTCACTCGACGGTTGCTGTTGCGGAACATTGCACAGCGAACCTGGGCGGTGTCATCCTTCAGCGTGAAGTACCAATGACCGGAGGCAGGCTGGGTAAAGTTTGAGATCTCACCGCTGATCCAGACCTGGCCAACTTCTCTTTCCAGCAGCAGGCGCACCGTCTGATTCAGGCGGCTAACGGTAAAAATTGCGGGGGATTGCATCGATGACATGTGAGCCAGATCAAATTTTAAATCAGAAGGTTAATTAATCGATAGTAACCCGATGGGCCGCAATCGCAACTATTTTTCCAAAAAAGTGTAGATGCAATCGGTTACGCTCTGTATAATGCCACGGCAATATTTAACCACCCGGTCAGAGATATTGCCCATGCTACGTATCGCTAAAGAAGCCCTGACGTTTGACGACGTCCTCCTCGTTCCCGCTCATTCTACCGTTCTGCCGAATACTGCCGACCTCAGCACCCAGTTAACCAAAACCATTCGCCTGAATATTCCTATGCTCTCCGCAGCAATGGACACCGTGACGGAAGCACGCCTGGCTATCGCCCTGGCGCAGGAAGGTGGCATCGGTTTTATCCATAAAAACATGTCCATTGAGCGTCAGGCGGAAGAAGTACGCCGCGTGAAGAAACATGAGTCCGGTATCGTATCCGACCCACAGACCGTGCTGCCAACCACCACCCTGCACGAAGTGAAAGCGCTGACCGAGCGTAACGGCTTTGCCGGTTACCCGGTAGTGACGGAAGACTATGAGCTGGTCGGTATTATTACCGGTCGTGACGTGCGTTTCGTGACTGATCTGAACCAGCCGGTAAGCGTGTACATGACGCCGAAAGAGCGCCTGGTTACCGTGCGCGAAGGCGAAACCCGTGACGTCGTGCTGGCTAAAATGCATGAAAAACGCGTTGAGAAGGCGCTGGTCGTGGACGATAGCTTCCATCTGCGCGGCATGATCACCGTAAAAGATTTCCAGAAAGCCGAACGTAAACCGAACAGCTGTAAAGACGAGCATGGACGTCTGCGCGTGGGCGCTGCGGTAGGTGCGGGCGCGGGCAACGAAGAGCGCGTCGATGCGCTGGTTGCCGCTGGCGTTGACGTGCTGCTGATTGACTCCTCTCACGGCCACTCCGAAGGCGTACTGCAGCGTATTCGTGAGACGCGTGCGAAATACCCTGACCTGCAGATCATCGGCGGCAACGTGGCGACCGGCGCAGGTGCGCGTGCCCTGGCCGACGCTGGCGTCAGCGCGGTGAAAGTGGGTATCGGCCCTGGCTCTATCTGTACTACCCGTATCGTGACCGGCGTGGGCGTTCCGCAGATCACCGCCGTCTCCGACGCGGTCGAAGCCCTCGAAGGCACCGGCATTCCGGTTATCGCCGACGGCGGCATCCGCTTCTCCGGCGATATCGCTAAAGCCATTGCCGCAGGCGCAGCGGCGGTGATGGTGGGCTCCATGCTGGCCGGTACCGAAGAGTCTCCGGGCGAGAT
Organism: Enterobacter sp. C2; assembly: GCF_019880405.1. Classification (NCBI taxonomy): domain Bacteria; kingdom Pseudomonadati; phylum Pseudomonadota; class Gammaproteobacteria; order Enterobacterales; family Enterobacteriaceae; genus Enterobacter; species Enterobacter sp. C2. Next base: position 3,049,752 of record NZ_CP082269.1, on the reverse strand, counting down.
CGAACTCTTCCAGGGCCGCTCTTACAAATCCTATCGCGGTATGGGCTCGCTGGGCGCGATGTCCAAAGGTTCCTCCGATCGCTACTTCCAGACCGATAACGCTGCTGACAAGCTGGTGCCGGAAGGTATCGAAGGCCGCGTAGCGTACAAAGGCTACCTGAAAGAGATCATTCACCAGCAGATGGGCGGCCTGCGCTCCTGTATGGGTCTGACCGGCTGTGGTACTATCGATGCGCTGCGTACGCAGGCTGAATTTGTACGCATCAGCGGGGCGGGCATTCAGGAGAGCCACGTTCACGACGTGACCATCACTAAAGAGTCCCCGAACTACCGCATGGGTTCCTGATTTAATTTGTAGGCCGGGTGGGCGTAACGCTGCCCGGCACTTATTTTCTCTATCTGCTTCTGCCTCGGAACAATCGTCAATGACCGACAATATTCATAAGCATCGTATTCTTATCCTCGACTTTGGTTCGCAGTATACCCAGCTTGTTGCCCGCCGCGTGCGTGAGCTGGGCGTCTACTGTGAGCTGTGGGCCTGGGACGTCACCGAAGCTCAAATCCGTGAGTTCAACCCGAACGGGATCATCCTGTCTGGCGGCCCGGAGAGCACCACTGAAAACAACAGCCCGCGCGCGCCGCAGTATGTATTTGAAGCAGGCGTACCGGTATTCGGCGTTTGCTACGGTATGCAAACGATGGCGATGCAGCTTGGCGGCCACGTTGAAGGCTCCAACGAGCGTGAGTTTGGCTATGCTCAGGTTGAAGTGAAGACTCAGAGCGCGCTGGTGCGCGGTATTGAGGACTCCCTGAGCGCAGAAGGCAACCCGCTGCTGGACGTGTGGATGAGCCACGGCGACAAAGTTACCGCTATCCCGGAAGGCTTCGTTACCGTTGCGAGCACCGAGACCTGCCCGTTCGCCATTATGGCTAACGAAGAGAAGCGCTTCTACGGCGTGCAGTTCCACCCGGAAGTGACCCACACCCGTCAGGGCCTGCGTATGCTGGAGCGTTTCGTGCGCGACATCTGCGAGTGTGAAGCGCTGTGGACCCCGGCCAAGATCATCGACGACGCCGTTGAGCGTATCCGCCAGCAGGTTGGTAATGACAAGGTGATCCTTGGCCTCTCCGGTGGCGTGGACTCCTCCGTGACTGCGATGCTGCTGCATCGCGCCATTGGCGATCGTCTGACCTGCGTATTCGTTGATAACGGCCTGCTGCGCCTGAACGAAGCCGAGCAGGTGATGGATATGTTCGGCGACCACTTCGGCCTGAACATTGTTCACGTTGAAGGCGAGAAGCGTTTCCTTGACGCGCTGGCGGGTGAAAACGATCCGGAAGCGAAACGTAAAATCATTGGTCGCGTCTTTGTGGAAGTGTTTGATGAGCAGGCGCTGAAGCTGGAAGACGTTAAGTGGCTGGCACAGGGCACGATCTACCCTGACGTTATCGAGTCCGCTGCGTCTGCGACCGGTAAAGCACACGTCATCAAATCTCACCACAACGTGGGTGGCCTGCCGAAAGAGATGAAGATGGGCCTGGTTGAACCGCTGCGTGAGCTGTTCAAAGACGAAGTGCGTAAGATTGGTCTTGAGCTGGGCCTGCCGTACGACATGCTCTACCGCCACCCGTTCCCGGGTCCGGGTCTGGGCGTTCGCGTGCTGGGCGAAGTGAAGAAAGAGTACTGCGACCTGCTGCGCCGCGCTGATGCGATCTTCATTGAAGAGCTGCGTAAAGCTGACCTGTATAACAAAGTCAGCCAGGCGTTCACCGTGTTCCTGCCGGTACGCTCGGTAGGCGTAATGGGCGACGGCCGTAAGTATGACTGGGTTGTCTCCCTGCGCGCGGTTGAAACCATCGACTTTATGACCGCACACTGGGCGCACCTGCCGTACGACTTCCTCGGTCGTGTCTCTAACCGCATAATTAATGAGGTTAATGGCATTTCGCGTGTGGTCTATGATATCAGCGGGAAACCACCAGCTACGATCGAGTGGGAATAACCACTTGTTAAGTGTGGTTAATCGTTAAGTATTTTAAGCCCGCTTTATTGCGGGCTTTGTTTTACTATCTTGCCGCTTTTATCCTGAATGAAAACATCATCATCAATGGCCAGCTTTGTCTCACCATTCCTGCGTTGAGAAATAACCATAGTGATGTTTTTATCAACGCAGTTATTGGGCGGCGATACGCTGTTAAAGCACAGCCTGTCCTTCATCTCTTCCTTTTTAAAGCCATCGCCAAAGTCATAGATGTAAACACTAGGCTGCTCATTAGGCTCGGTGAAATCAAGTTTATACTGTGATGACAGTAGGCTTTTGTTATCAAGCCACCAGCTCAGTTTGCTTTTAGCAGAGTAGGGGAGTCCTTTCACCGCAATCAATACCGTGTTTGGGGTTTTGACTACCGCCATCACTTCAACGGATGCAGGTTTATTAACAAAGAAAAACCCCAGGGCTAAAACTGCTATGATAATGACTAAGATACTGCTTTTTTTCATTACTCAATCCTTTAAGAGAATGCTTGATTATATTTTTGGGAGAAATGGTTTCAAATTAAATTATCTAAATTTTGTATGATTGACGGAAATCTTAAATTATCACCAATCGCCAGAAGTGTGTAAAAGGATTGATAATGAAACTTGTAAGTTGGCCAGGTAAAACACTTTTTTGGTTCTTTGCCCATGCGTTAGAGGGAACCATAACAGTAGCGATGAGTTTTGTGGCTCTTTATTCACTATTTGTTTTCGATAATATTGTCATGAAGGTCGCGGGTTTTGTCGGGTCATTTGCTATTGCTTACATTGCGAGTTATTTATTAGGGATGGTCAGAGGTGAACACAGGCGATAGATTTTTAACGTCTGTTCGTGATGTGAGTAGCTTAATAGCAGATTAGCGAGCAATCTAAGCTTAGAATAGCTCACCCCAACTGATCTAGCCCTCTGCTTTGACAGAGGGTTTTCCATATCACGTTACTAATCGTCGCTTCTGTAACGGCTGCGCGTCAACGTATAGAGCAGGCTGGGCGGCGCGTCTTTTACATCGTGGATCTCCCTGGCAAACGCCAGTCCGCACTTGGTTAACACCTTTTGTGACGCGGTATGATTTTTCCTCACCACTGCCGAAACCTCATCAAGGTTTAACGTATCGAAACCGTAGTGCAGCGCTGTACTGGCGAACTCGGTGGCGAAACCCTGTCCCCACGCCTCTACCGCCAGGCGATAGCCCAAATTGTTGATCGCGAACGTGTCGTATTGCACGATGCGTATTCCACCAAAGCCAACAATCTCATCAGGTTTGTCGATTCGGGAGACAGCCCAGTTGCCGAACCCGTGGGTCTGCCAGTGCTCAAGCCAGCCGTCCAACACCGTGTGGGAATGATCGATATCCGGATGCGGCCCGGCCGGATTAAATTGATTTGTCGCCGGGTCGCCGTAGATACGAAACAGATCGTTGAGATCGGAAGGCCTTACCTGGCGCAGAATGAGTCGTTCAGAGTGCAGATGCATTTTATCTCCTGTTATTTTAATCATTTTTATTCCAGTGACTTACTGATAATGCCCGAAGCGCGCAGCGTTTGATACATGACGATGGCGATTGCCAGGGCGGCGATGACCATGGTTAGCGCCAGTGAGAAGGCCAGTGCGCCCTGGATCCCCAGCGCCCGATCGAGCCATGCATAGACAAAGGGCGATGCGGCAGCCATCAGCTGCGCCGGAATCAACAGGACGCCCGTCCGCCGGGCATAATCCTCTGCGGCGAACAGCTGAAGCGGCAGTGTCGCTTTAACAATCGTCATCAGGCCATTGATCGCCCCGTACCCCAGCACAAATCCTACGGCCGAGCTGGCAAACAGAGATCCGCTCAGACCGAGCAGGAAACAGAGCGGCATGGCCAGAGCGGTAACCAGCGTCAACCTAAGCGGGGGGAGACGTGCGCCCGCAACGACCTCCATAAACCGCGCTCCCGTTTGGCCGATTCCCCACAGCATACCCGCAGCGACCGGTAGCCCGGCACTGGCGATAAATTCCGGCAAGTGTGTCGATGTACCGTTAGAGACAAAGGTGATAAGGGCAATAAAAGCGGCAAACAGCCAGCCGCTGCGACGGTCTTGGGCAGTGCCGGTTTTCGGCGTTGAGCCAGCGGTCATGGTTAGCGGCTGGTTGGGCAGCGGGCGGATCAGCGCGGCGCTGAGCAGGCCGAACAGCGCATAGATCAGCAGCACCTCACGCCAGCTCATGATGGCTAGCAGCGACTCACCGAGCGGCCAGAAAACAGCGGAAGCCAGCCCGCCCGCCAGCGTCACCTGGGAAATCGTGCGTCGGGCGTGCTGTCCGTAAAGGGTGATGAGTGCAGCAAACAGCGCGTCATAAAGCGACAGGCGCATACCGATACCCATTATAAGCCAGGCGCTATACCAGCCCGCAAGCGAGTGCGTGCAGGCCATGGCAGCGCAGCTTAGCGCTATCAGCAGCGTGCCAATAGTTACAACATGCTTACCGCCCAGTCTGGTTAGCAGCCTGGCGACAAAGGGGGATACCAGCGCCATGACCAACATCGCCAGCGTCAGGCCGAGATAGATCTGCGGCTGCGTCCAGTGGGTATCGCGGGCGATAGCATGGGCAAACGTGCCGGGCATATAGAACGATATACCCCAGTTAATCAGCTGATTGCAGCCAGCGAAGAGAGGGAGAAATCGAGGTATCGCGCGCGAAGTCATTATTTTTCATTCCGTTAGGCAGTTGTCCTGAGCATACCGTGCGCGGTATGGTTCAGGCAGGCCTCAACGTTTATCACCTCTATAAGAGAAACTTTGCATGACGACGCTAAACCTGGGAAATCTGGCGACCTTTCGGCTGGTTGTACAGCGGGGCAGTTTTTCTGCCGCGGCAAACGTGCTTGGCCTCTCCCAGCCTGCGGTAAGCCTGCAAATTCGCCAGCTTGAGCAGTTTCTTCAGGCACGGTTGATCGAGCGAACCGGGCGAGGCGTTAAGGCGACCGCCGCTGGCGTAGCGCTGCTGGCCCACGGCGAGCGGATTGGTCAGGCTGTGGACGAAGCGATACGTTCGGTTAGCGCATTTAGTCATGAAATCAGCGGCACGATTACGCTTGGTACGGGGGCGACGGCGTGTATTCACCTCTTGCCACCGCTATTGCAGCGGCTGCGGCTAGACTATCCGCTGCTGCAGGTAGGCGTTACGACCGGAAATACGCCCAGCATTGTCCAGGCGGTAGAGGAAAATCGCCTCGATCTGGGGCTGGTTACGCTCCCCGCCAGCGGACGGACGCTTGATATCACGCCGTTTCTGAACGAAGAGTTTGTTTTTATCGAAGCGCTGGCGCAACCGCACCCGGCGGAATCGTTAACGCCCGAGGTGCTACATGCGCTGCCGCTAATCGCCTTTGAGAACGGAAGCAGTACGCGCACGCTTATCGACGGCTGGTTTGCAACAGCCGGGCTACCGACGATACCTGTGATGCAGCTTGGCAGTATCGAAGCGATCAAGCGCATGGTTAGCGCCGGGCTGGGATATAGCATTGTTCCGCATATGTCAGTGGCTCACCCAAACGATCGTAAGGCGCTAAACGTGCGTTCGCTGAATCCGCTTTTGCAGCGCCAACTGGCGATAGTCATCCGTCAGGATAAGATCCTGAGCAGAGGCATAGGGGCAATCATTCAAATGCTGCAAAAGAAAAGCGAGTTAATTTAGCGTTTTATTTACCGGCGTCTCAACGGAGAGAGAGGACTGCTGTGACTGGGCTTTATCCTGATGATGGTACCAGGCACCGATAGAGGAGTAGACGAAGCGTCCGAAGAAGAAGAAAAAGCTGATAAGCAATACGATACGGGTCATGCGACTGTCAAATCGCTGTCGTTTTCGCATACTGTGTGACTGGCTCACAAGAGGTTCCTAAGGGTTAACCCGACGGGCGGGCGATTGCTGTATTAATGCACAGAGCGCAGCGCAGATCAATCGGTCGTTATGTAAAATTTCGTCAAAGAAAGCATTTACTAAAGCAGTAATAATGAAATAATAGTAAAGCGCATGAATTATTAACAAAAATTGCGCGAAGAAGAGAAGGCAACATTTGTAAGGCACACGGTTGCTTGATCCTGGTCAAATGCAGCCGCTTTTGCGGCACTAAACTCTTCACAAATAGCACAGTCTGACCGACTCTGTAATCTTCATGGTTAGCCTGGAACCCCGCCTGAAATCGATTTCAGCACGCTGGGTTTTACACTGAACATCGATGAGCTACGCGAAAATTTATAATCTCTATAAAGCTAAATGGTGGGCGTTGCCGCTCGTCTTGCCTTTCCTGCTGCTGCCCCTTGCCCACATGGTCGATACCTTTACCTGGGTCTCGGATGGCAGCATGGTGCTCTATTACCTGCCGCTATCGCTCCTGTTAGGCCTGATGCTTTTCTACGGCTGGGCAGCGCTGCCCGGCATCGTGCTCTCGCTGGCCTGGCACTACTATCCGCAGACCAGCGCCCCAGAGACGTTGCTCAAAATCGTCCATTTTATGGTGCCCATCATCGTAAGCTGGGGCGGCTACCGGATCTTCGTCACCCGGCGGCATAACGTCTCCTACGGCAATGCGCAGCTCACCGCGCAGCGTATGTTCTGGCAGGCCGTCTGCCCGGCCACGCTGTTCCTGCTGATCTTCCATACCATCACCTGGCTTGGCCTGTATGACACATATCTGGCCCTGACCGGGGTGACGCCGTTTAGCCTGCGCACGCTGATTAACTATCAGGCGCTGCTGGTTAGCGGCCTGACCGGAACGCCGTTCTGCTATCTGCTGATCAGGGTGCTCCACCATCCGCGGCACATAAAAGGTTACATCTCTCGCCTGCGCCGGGATTTTGATCCCAAGGTGACCCGGCTGGAGGTGGTCGCCTGGTTTGCCGTCATTGCACTGCTGATGCTGCTGATGCTCTCCCCGTGGGATGAAAATACCGGCATCTTCACCACTAACTATACGCTGTCGCTGCTGCTGCCGGTGATGCTGTGGGGGTCGATGCGCTATGGCTACCGCCTGATGTCTATCGTCTGGACGCCGTTTATGATGGTAAGCATTCACTACTTCTACCGTTATACGCCGGTCTCGCCGCGCTACGAAATCCAGCTGACGATCCTCTCCTCCAGCTACCTGGTGTTCTCGTTTATCATCGCCTGGATGTCGATGTTGGCAACGCGCCAGCGGCGGATGCACGAGCGGGTGAGCCGCCTGGCGTGGCTAGACCCCGTCCTCAATATGCCCAACCTGCGGGCGCTCAACCGTGCGCTGGCGGATACTCCGTGGTCGGTGCTCTGCTTTTTACGCATCCCCGATCTGGAGCTGCTGGGAAGGCACTACGGTATTATGCTACGCATCCAGTACAAGCAGATGCTGTCCGAGTGGCTAACGCAGAAGCTGCAACGCAATGAGTGTGTATACCATCTGTCGGGGTATGACATTGTTATCCGGCTAAATACCGAGTCCTATGCGCTGCGCATCGCCGAGCTGGATAAGCTCATCAAGCAGTTCCGCTTCGCCTGGGATGGCATGCCGCTACAGCCGCAGGTCGGTATGAGCTACTGCTACGTGCGTTCGCCGGTAGCGCATCTCTATCTGCTGCTGGGCGAGCTGAGCACCACGGCGGATCTCTCCCTTGAAACCCAACGTCCAGAAAGCCTGCAGCATCGCGGGTCGGTCAACTTACAGCGCAGCCTGAAAGGTAAGGTGGAGATGATGAACCGCCTGCAACAGGCGCTGGAGGAGGACCGGTTCCGCCTGATGGCCCAGCCAATCGTCGGCGTGCGCGGTGACGGCTACCACGAGATCCTGCTGCGGATGCTTGATGACGATGACGAGCTCATCAGCCCGGATGCGTTCCTGCCAGTGGCTCATGAGTTTGGCCTTTCGTCACGCATCGACCTGTGGGTCATTGAACACACCCTGCGCTTTATGGCGCACTATCGCGAAAACGAGCCGGGGGCGCGCTTCTCCATCAATTTGTCGCCAGCGTCCGTCTGCCGGAGCAATTTTGTCCGTGAGGTCGCCAGGCTGCTGGAGCGCTATAACATTGAGGCCTGGCAGCTTATTTTTGAGGTCACGGAGAGTAACTCGTTGACCAATATTAACCAGGCAAACCAGACCCTGGGCCAGCTGCAACAATTAGGCTGCCGGGTCGCCATAGACGACTTCGGTACCGGCTATGCCAGCTATGCGCGCCTGAAAAACATTAACGCCGATATCCTGAAGATCGACGGCAGCTTTATTCGCAACCTGACGTCAAACAGCCTCGACTACCAGATTGTGGCCTCTATCTGCCATCTGGCACGGATGAAAAAGATGCGGGTGGTGGCAGAGTGCGTCGAAACGGAGGAGGTGCGTAGCGCGGCCCTTTCACTGGGGATTGACTATCTGCAAGGGTTCTTGATTGGTAAACCCGCGCCGCTTGAGGCGCTGGCGGGAGACGCTCAGGCACTGTCACAGCGTGCCTGAGCATGAGAGGGGCAGGGCGGTGCGGCTCAGGCCGCGACGCCGGAGGAGTGCTCCTCTTCGATCTTCAGCAGCCAGCCGGTAACCGCTCCCCAGTAATCCTGCTCTTTTTCCAGGTCCAGCAGCACCAGCGCGTTCTGGGAGAACCAGTCGCGGGGGAAGCTGAGGGTCCAGTGGTTATCGTCGGTGGTCAGACGCAGAGTCGGTGGGGTGGTGGTCGCCTGGCGCTGGTTGTTCAGCAGCACGCCGAGGCGCAGGAGCTGGATCAGCGGTAAAAAGTGCTTCTTCTTGAACAGGGTAAAGCGCGGCAGGTCGTCGAGCTTGATCCCTTTGCGGTGGAAGCGCACCAGGGTCGCCATCATCAACTGCTGCTCCTGGTTAAAGCCAGGCAGGTCGCTGTTCTGCAGGATATAGGCCGAGTGGCGGTGCATTCCGCTGTGGTTGATGTTCAGCCCAACCTCGTGCAGCATCGCCGCCCACTTCAGCAGGGCCGCCAGCTGCGGATTTGCCAGCTTCGGATTCTGCGCTTCCCACTGCTCGTACATGTGGGTCGTGGTCTCCAGCACGCGGCGAGCCTGCTCCCGGTCAATGTTATACTGGTTGGCAAGGCTCTGCGCCGTACGGCTGCGGATATCCTGATGGCGGAAACGGCCCTCCATCTCATACAGTACCCCTTCACGCAGCGCGCCGTCGGAGAGACGCAGCTCGCGAATGGCCAGCGCGTCAAACACGCCGCACAAAATCGCCAGGCCCGGCACGAAGACCGCCTTGCGCTCGTCGGAGAGCCCCGGCAGGTTCAGCTCGTCAAAGCTGTTATGCTTCAGCACCTCGGTAACCAGTTTATCCAGCCGTTCAGGAGTGATGAAACCATCTTTCTCGCCCATCGCCAGTAGCACTTCATGGGCGGCTTTAATGCTGCCCGATGCGCCCAGCGCCACGTTCCAGCCCTGAATACGATACTGCCAGGTCAGGCTCTCCAGCTTCTGCACCGCCGCCATGCGCGCGCGATGGAAGTTCTCCCGGTTAATGATGCGGCCGCGGAAATAGGTTTGCGCAAAGCTGACGCAGCCCATCCGGCGGCTCTCTACCAGGATAGGTTGAAAATCTTCGCCGATCACCAGTTCCGTAGAGCCACCGCCGATATCAATCACCAGCTTGCGGCCTTTTTCCGGCTGCGTGTGCTCAACGCCCATAAAGATCAGGCGGGCCTCTTCGTTGCCGGAGATGATCTCGATCGGGTAGGGGATGACCTGCTCCGCACGCTTGAGGAAATCAGAGGCGTTAGCGGCCTGACGCAGGGTATGTGTGCCAACAATGCAGACGTTAGCCGGGTCAAAGCCCTGCAGGCGTTCGGCAAACAGCGACAGGCAGCTCAGGCCGCGCTCAATCGCCTCTTCGCTCAGGACGCTGTTCTCATCCAGGCCGTCGGCCAGATGCACGCGCTGCTTCAGGCGGCCAATGATCTGCATGGCACCATCCACCACACGGGCAATGACCATGTGGAAACTGTTCGAACCGAGATCGACCGCAGCAAACTCCTGCGGCCGTGGGGTATTGTCATTTATCGGCATAGATTAGTCTGGTTGTTCGAGTGATTTGATATAGTCGTAAATCGCCAGCTGAGCGCGAACCTTGCGGCGATTGCCCCGTTGCACATAGCGATTGCTCAATTCCTTGTCGATATACCGCGCCTTCACGGTATCGCTGAACAGAAGCTCAATGATGTCCAGCACGCGTTGCTTAAGGCGCGGATCGAGCAGCGGGGCCGCAACCTCAATGCGATAGTCAATATTACGCGTCATCCAGTCGGCAGACGAGAGATAAACCTGCTTATCGCCGCCGTTTTCGAAAATATAGATGCGGTCGTGTTCGAGATAGCGGTCCACGATGCTGATCACCCGGATGTTATCGCTCAGCCCTTCGAGCTCAGGGATCAGCGAGCACATGCCGCGCACCAGCAAATTAACCGGTACGCCGGAGCCGGATGCGGCATACAGCCGATCCACCAGGCCTTTGTCCACCAGGTTATTAAGCTTGAGGGTGATCCCCGACGGCTGACCGTTTTGCGCATTGGCGATCTCGCGGTCGATCATATCGTACAGCAGGCGGCGCGAGTTTTGCGGCGACACCAGCAGGTACTCAAAGTGGACTGGTCGGTAAGGGTTCTCGATAAAGTTAAACACCCGGCGCACTTCGTTAGTGATGCGTGCGTCGGCGGTAAGCAGAGAGTAGTCGGTATAGAGCCGGGCGGTTTTCTCGTTAAAGTTACCGGTCCCGATGTGAGCGTAGCGCACCACCTCTTCACCCTCTTTACGCGAGATGAGGAACAGCTTGGCGTGGATTTTCAGCCCCGGTGCAGAGAAGATCACGTGCGCCCCGGCCTCGGTCAGGCGCCTTGCCCAGTGGATGTTGGCCTCTTCATCGAAGCGCGCCTGCAGCTCCACCACCACGGTCACTTTCTTGCCGTTGTGTGCGGCGTGGATCATCGCATCGATGATGCGAGAATCTTTCGCTACGCGGTAGATGTTGATCTTGATCGCCAGCACGTTAGGGTCGAAGGAAGCCTGGCGCAGCAGCTCCAGCACGTGCTCAAAGGTGTGGTACGGATAGTAGAGCAGCACGTCCCGCTCGCGAATGGCGTCGAAGCCGTTGCGGAAGTTATCGAACCAGACATGGCGCAGGCGCGGCAGCGGCTTGTTCACCAGGTTGGCTTTGCCCACGTTCGGGAAGCTGATGAAGTCTTTAAAGTTGTGGTAGCGGCCACCGGGTACAGTAGAGTCATAGCGGGAGATGGTGAGCTTGTCGCGCAGCATCTCAACCATGGCCTCCGGCATATCACGCTGGTAGACAAAACGCACCGGCTCGGCGGTAAGGCGCTGCTTGAGGCTGGAGGACATGAGCTCCATCAGGCTCGACTCCATCTCGTGCACCAGGTCGTACTCGGCGTCACGGGTCATCTTCATCGAGTAGGCATTCAGCGCATCGTAGTCGAAGAAGCCGTAGAAGATATCGTCCAGACAGTAGCGCAGGATGTTATCCAGCAGGATCATTGGCTTACGGCGGCGCGGCGTCTCTGGCGGCAGGTTAACAAAGCGCGGCACCTTATCCGACGGGATCTCCAGCAGCGCGTAGCGAATGCTCTCCCCGCGAATAATCTCTACCGCCAGGTAGGTGTAGTCATCTTTCAGGAACTGCACCAGGTCGGTTTCGCGGTTGATCAGGATCGGCGTGATGTGCTGGCGCAGATAGTGTTTAAAGTAGTGGCGTAGCCAGGTTTGCTGGTTCTCAGAGAGCTGGCGTTCGTTGATCAAGAAGATCTGGTTACGGGCCATCTCCAGCAGCAGGTCGTTGTACAGGCCGTTAAACTCCTGATCGGCTTTCAGGACGCGGGTCTGGATCTTACCAAGCAGGTGTCGGGAGTGGGCGTTGGAGCCTTGCTCTTCGCTGATGATGATCCGGCGCTTAAGCTCAGCAAAACGCACCTTGTAGAACTCATCAAGGTTATTGGAGTAGATGCCCAGAAAACGCATTCGCTCAATAAGAGGGTTGCTCTTGTCGGCGGCTTCCTGAAGCACGCGTTCGTTAAACGCTAACCAGCTTAATTCTTTTTCGATGTATAGCTTTTCCTGACCCATTACAACTCACACTCCGGTTCAATCTCGGGACGTGGCAAATCCATCTCAGCCTTTATTATGGTGAGAATTACCACAGCTTGTCCAATTGTGACAGATAAGTATGACAGTAATCTGATAATACGGAGGTTATTGCCGAACGGCGCAGGCTGTCCGGCAACAGAAGGTCTACTCTGCGGCGTGTCCTTGCGGGGGAAGCTGAACGCCATCGAGCCATGCGGCACCCTCGCGCATTGCCAGACGGCCATCAATAAACCAGCTCACCACCAGAGGGTAGATCGCGTGCTCCTGGGTCTGGACGCGATCGGTGACGTCCTCTTCACCGTCGCCAGGAAATACCGGCACTTTGGCTTGCAGGATCACCGGGCCGCCGTCCAGCTCGTCGGTAACAAAATGCACGGAGGTGCCGTGCTCTTCGTCGCCGTTGGCCAGCGCCTGACGGTGGGTATGCAGGCCAGGATATTTCGGCAGCAGGGAGGGGTGGATGTTCAGCAGGCGGCCCTGATAGTGGGCAACAAACTCGGGGCTGAGAATGCGCATATAGCCTGCCAGCACCACCAGATCCGGGGCGTAGGCGTCGATCTCCATCATCAGCTCACGGTCAAATGCTTCACGGCTGGCAAACTGGTCGGCCGTAATGGCGTGGGCCGCAATATCGGCCTCACGCGCACGTTGCAGGCCGAACGCGTCGGCCTTGTTACTGAATACCGCACGGACAGTGGCGTTGATTCTCTTCTGCGCGCAGGCGTCAATAATTGCCTGCAAATTGCTTCCGTTACCGGAAATGAGCACCACTATGTTTTTCATTCGATGACCACGCGCTCGCTGGAATCAGAGGCTTTAATCATACCGATTTTCCATGCCTTTTCACCTTTCGCGTTCATCAGCTCAATCGCCTTATCTGCATCCTGGGCAGAGAGCGCGATCACCATGCCGACGCCGCAGTTAAAGGTGCGGTACATCTCGTGCTGGCTGACGTTGCCTGCCTGCTGCAGCCAGTTGAAGACGGAGGGCCACTGCCAGCTGGATTCGTCAATCACCGCCTGGGTATTGTCCGGCAGCACGCGCGGAATGTTCTCCCAGAAGCCGCCGCCGGTGAGGTGGGCGATGGCATGCACGTCAACGTTGGCAATCAACTCAAGAATGTTTTTCACGTAGATGCGGGTCGGGGCCAGGAGGTGATCCGCCAGCGATTTACCGTCGAGCTGGGTCGTTTCCGGATCGCAGCCGCTCACCTCAACGATTTTACGCACCAGCGAGTAGCCGTTAGAGTGCGGACCGCTGGAGCCAAGGGCAATCAGCACGTCGCCGTCAGTGACTTTGGAGCCGTCGATGATTTCCGATTTCTCAACCACGCCCACGCAGAAGCCCGCGACGTCATAATCTTCGCCATGGTACATGCCCGGCATCTCAGCGGTTTCGCCGCCCACCAGCGCACAGCCAGACTGCAGGCAGCCTTCCGCGATGCCGCCGATCACGCTGGCAGCGGTGTCGACGTCCAGCTTGCCGGTGGCGTAGTAGTCGAGGAAGAAGAGCGGCTCAGCGCCCTGAACCACCAGGTCATTAACGCACATGGCCACCAGATCGATGCCGATAGCGTCATGACGCTTGAGATCCATCGCCAGGCGCAGCTTGGTGCCCACGCCGTCAGTACCGGAAACCAGCACCGGCTCACGATATTTTTGCGGCAGCGCGCACAGCGCACCGAAGCCACCCAGTCCACCCATCACTTCCGGGCGGCGGGTTTTCTTCACTACGCCTTTGATTCGGTCAACCAGTGCATTACCTGCGTCAATATCAACACCGGCATCTTTGTAGCTGAGAGAGGTTTTATCGGTCACTGCTTGGATCCCCACATGGCGATAGAAATAAAATTCGGCGCAATTCTAACAGTCAAGGCAAACGTTTGCGAGTCCATTATTCATGGCTCTCAGAGATCGTTGCGATATACTGATTTTCAATCTGATTGATCGGGATCAACCCTCTACCTATAGCGCAACGGAGAAAAAGCGGTATAATCCGGCGATTTTTTTTGTGGCTGCCAACTGTCTGGGGAAGGAGAAGAGTATGAAGATCGTGGAAGTAAAACACCCACTCGTCAAACACAAGCTGGGACTGATGCGTGAGCATGACATCAGCACCAAACGCTTTCGTGAACTCGCCTCTGAAGTAGGCAGCCTGCTGACCTATGAAGCGACTGCCGATCTGGAAACCGAGAAAGTGACCATCGAAGGCTGGAACGGCCCGGTGGAGATCGAGCAGATCAAAGGTAAAAAAATTACCGTGGTGCCGATCCTGCGTGCCGGTCTGGGCATGATGGAGGGCGTGCTGGAGCACGTCCCGAGCGCGCGTATCAGCGTGGTCGGTATCTACCGCGACGAAGAGACCCTGGAGCCGGTGCCTTACTTCCAGAAGCTGGTATCGAACATCGACGAGCGTATGGCGCTGGTGGTTGACCCGATGCTGGCGACCGGCGGCTCAATGATCGCTACCATCGACCTGCTGAAAAAAGCGGGCTGCAGCAGCATCAAGGTGCTGGTGCTGGTTGCCGCCCCGGAAGGCGTAGCCGCGCTGGAGAAGGCGCATCCGGATGTCGAACTCTATACCGCATCGGTCGATCAGGGACTTAACGAGCACGGATACATTATTCCTGGTCTCGGCGATGCCGGCGACAAGATTTTTGGTACCAAGTAATTGAATAAATGAAAAAGAGCCGACTTTGATAGTCGGCTTTTTTTTGAATAAAAGACGCAGTTCGCCTAATACAAAACACAACTCAGAGGAAAACACTATGACGCGCCGTGCTATCGGGGTGAGTGAAAGACCGCCGCTTTTACAGACAATCCCGCTTAGTTTGCAGCACCTGTTCGCCATGTTTGGCGCAACCGTGCTGGTGCCAATCCTGTTTCACATTAACCCGGCTACCGTGCTGCTGTTCAACGGCGTCGGCACGCTGCTCTATCTCTTTATCTGTAAAGGTAAAATTCCTGCCTATCTGGGTTCCAGCTTTGCGTTTATCTCCCCGGTGCTGCTCCTGCTGCCGCTCGGATACGAGGTGGCGCTCGGCGGTTTTATTATGTGCGGCGTGCTGTTCTGCCTGGTGTCGTTTATCGTTAAGAAAGCGGGCACCGGCTGGCTTGACGTGATGTTCCCTCCGGCGGCGATGGGCGCAATCGTGGCCGTAATCGGCCTTGAGCTGGCGGGCGTGGCGGCCAACATGGCCGGCCTGCTGCCGGCGGATGGGCAGTCTGCGGATAGCAAAACGGTGATCATCTCTCTGGTGACGCTGGGCGTTACCGTGTTTGGCTCGGTACTGTTCCGCGGCTTCCTGGCGATTATCCCAATCCTGATCGGCGTGCTGGCGGGCTATGCGCTGTCGTTCGCCATGGGCGTGGTGGATACCACTCCGATTGCCCAGGCGCACTGGTTTGCGCTGCCGACCTTCTACACCCCGCGCTTTGAGTGGTTCGCTATCTTCACCATTTTGCCTGCCGCGCTGGTGGTCATCGCCGAGCACGTCGGTCACCTGGTGGTAACGGCCAACATCGTTAAGCGCGACCTGATCCGTGACCCGGGCCTGCACCGCTCAATGTTTGCCAACGGCTTCTCTACCATCATCTCCGGCTTCTTCGGATCCACGCCAAACACCACCTACGGCGAGAACATCGGCGTGATGGCGATTACCCGCGTCTACAGTACCTGGGTTATCGGCGGGGCAGCGATCATTGCTATTCTGCTCTCCTGCGTCGGCAAGCTGGCGGCGGCTATCCAGATCATTCCGGTTCCGGTGATGGGCGGCGTGTCGCTGCTGCTGTATGGGGTGATTGGCGCGTCCGGTATTCGTGTGCTGATTGAGTCCAAGGTGGACTACAGCAAAGCGCAGAACCTGATCCTCACCTCGGTGATCCTGATCATCGGCGTCAGCGGTGCGAAGGTGCACATCGGCGCGGCAGAGCTGAAAGGCATGGCGCTGGCCACCATCGTTGGCATCGGCCTGGCGCTGATCTTCAAACTGATCAGCGTTCTGCGTCCGGAAGAAGAGGTGATTGACGCTCAGGAGAACGACGTCACTCCGCATTAATCTGGAATGTGAACCGGGCGTCGTGCCCGGTTCAAACCGCGCATCGTTTTGTGGTAAACTCGCTGCGTTTTCCGTAAGCCCTGTTGAGGTATCTCTGAACGCACCGGCGCAGCTCTCTCTGCCACTCTATCTTCCCGACGATGAAACCTTTGCCAGTTTCTGGCCGGGTGATAACCCCTCTCTGTTGGCAGCTGTGCAAAACGTGCTGCGTCAGGATCATAGCGGATACATCTACTTCTGGTCGCGGGAAGGTGCAGGTCGTAGCCATCTGCTGCATGCCGCCTGCGCCGAACTCTCCGCACGCGGCGACGCCGTGGGCTATGTCCCACTTGATAAGCGCACCTGGTTTGTGCCGGAAGTGCTGGACGGCATGGAGCAGCTTTCGCTGGTCTGCATCGACAATATTGAGTGCATCGCCGGGGACGATCCCTGGGAGATGGCGATCTTTAATCTCTACAACCGCATTCTGGAATCAGGCCGCACGCGCCTGCTGATCACCGGCGATCGCCCGCCGCGCCAGCTCAATTTGCACCTGGCCGATCTCGCCTCGCGCCTCGACTGGGGGCAGATCTACCGGCTTCAGCCGCTGTCGGATGAGGATAAGCTGCTGGCGTTGCAGCTGCGCGCCCGCCAGCGTGGTTTTGAGTTGCCGGAGGACGTGTGCCGTTTTCTGCTCAAGAGGTTGGATCGCGAGATGCGCACGCTGTTTGAGACGCTGGATCAGCTGGACCGCGCCTCGATTACCGCCCAGCGTAAGCTGACCATCCCGTTTGTGAAAGAGATCCTTAAACTCTGAAATTGCCGGATAGCGCTTCGCTTATCCGGCCTACGGTACCTACAGAAGCTCTAACACCTGCTCTGGCGGTCGGCCAATACGCGCCTGACCGCCCTTCACCACGATAGGGCGCTCGATGAGCTTAGGGTTCTCTACCATCGCCTGAATTAACGCCTCTTCCGAAAGCGTGCTGTCCGCCAGGTTGAGCGTGCGGTAGAGATCCTCTTTCTGCCGCATCAGATCCCGGGCGCTGCTTAAATTGAGCATCTGCAGTAGATTACGCAGTGTGGCCGCATCCGGCGGCGTCTCCAGATAGAGCACCACCTGCGGCTCAGCGCCGTGGGATTGCAGCAGGCTCAGGGTCTCGCGGCTCTTTGAGCAGCGGGGGTTATGGTAGATAGTGACCGCGTCGGACATACATTCTCCTGATTACATCTTGGTATAGGGCTTAAAGCGTTCCTGCATCTGACGCAGCTGGTCAATGCGGGCGTCGTAGCGCGCCTGCTGCATGCTGCCCAGCTTCACCTGCGCGCTGGCACTGCCCAGCAGCGAGATCGCCTGATCCAGCTGACCATGCAGTGCCAGACCCTCGGCGCGGGCGGCCAGCTCCTGATCGCGATTGCCGAGCGTGCCCTCGGTCTGCGCCAGCAGCTCCCAGCCGTTGGTGTCATCTTTATAGGTAAAGGTGTAGCGGTTAAGGATCTTCTCCGCCTCGCTTGCCTGGCCGCTCTGCAAATAGGCGTTGGCCAGGTTGAGCTGCAACACCGGGTCAGTTTTCAGCTTCGGCGCATTTTTCAGCCGGTTGATGGCCTGATCAAACTTTCTCTGACCGAGATCGATATCGGTGGCTAAATCGAGATACCAGCTGTTGCCCGGCTCTGCGCTCAGCAGGGGCTGCAACGCCTGGCTGGCGGTGGGGTAGTTAGCGCCCTCCATCGCCTGCAGTGCCCGGCCATACTGGGCGGCACGCTGTTCGCGCACGTTGCCCTTGGCCCACGCATCCAGCAGATCGTTGGTAAGCTGGTTGCGCCCGCTGTTATACATCCCCAGCGTACGCGCCTTCGCCAGGTAAAAATCCTCTGAGGATTGAACCACTACCGGCCGCATCTGGTTGGCACGGTTGCGGGTATCCGAGAGACGGCTCTCTGGCAGGGGGTGAGTCAGCAGGATCTCCGGCGGTCGTGAAGAGTAGCGGGCCTGATCCAGCAGCTTTTCGAGGAAGGTTGGCATCGCCTGCGGATCGAACCCCGAACGCTGTAGCACCTGAATGCCGATGCGGTCCGCCTCCTGCTCGTTCTGCTGGGTAAAGGTGATCATCCCCTGACGAGTGCCAGCGAGGGTACCTGTCAGCGCCGCCATCCCCGCCTGCGGACTGGCCATCGCCAGCAGAATAGAGCCTAATGCCCCGGCCCAGGTCAGCGGCGCGCTGTTTTTCTGATCCTCCATCGCCCGCGCCAGGTGGCGCTGGGTAACGTGGGAGATTTCGTGCGCCATTACCGAGGCCAGTTGGCTCTCGTTATCGGCATAGCGGAAGAGGGCCGAGTGCAGCACCACGTTGCCGCCAAAGAAGGCGAAGGCGTTGATTTCGTCGTTATTGATTAAGTAGAAGTGGAACGGGGTGCGCACCGAATTGGCATGGGCGACCAGGCGCATCCCTAAGCCATTAATGTACTGCACTAACAGAGGATCGTTAATCAGCGGCGCACTGCCGCGCAGCTGGCGAACGTAGTAGTCGCCCATCTGCAGCTCCTGGGCAATCGACAGCGTGCTGCCCGCTGAGGTGCCCATATCCGGCAGGGTATCCGCTGAATCCGCAAAGACCGGCGCGGCCTGGCCCAGCGTCAGAGTAGCAATCAGGGTAGCAACCAGCGTTTTTCTCAACGTCCTGAACATAACCTCAATCCTGTATGGCGAGCATGATGAACATCTTAATCAATTGATGCGTTAGTTTCCTGTGGCAGCGTCGAAAAGCGAAGTCTTTTTTGTTTCACTTCGATACAATTCCTCCGGAAAACCCACCAGGGACCTATAGGTAAGGTAAGTTATGCTCGAAATGTTAATGCAGTGGTATCGCCGTCGCTTTAGCGATCCGGAGGCGATTGCGCTGCTGGTCATTCTGCTGGCAGGGTTTAGCATCCTGTTCTTTTTTAGCGGGTTATTAGCCCCGCTGCTGGTCGCCATTGTGCTGGCCTACCTGCTGGAGTGGCCTACCGCCCGGCTGGAAAACGTCGGCTGCTCACGTACCGTCGCCTCCAGCATCGTGCTGGTGCTGTTTGTCGGCATCCTGCTGCTGATGGCCTTCGTGGTTATGCCTATCGCCTGGCAGCAGGGCATCAATCTGATTCGCGATATGCCCGGCATGCTTAATAAGCTCTCTGATTTTGCGGCTACCCTGCCGCGACGCTATCCGGCGCTGATGGACGCGGGCATTATCGATGCCATGGCGGAGAACATGCGCACCCGCATGCTCAGCCTCGGGGATTCAGTGGTTAAATACTCCGTCGCTTCGCTGGTAGGGCTGCTGACGCTCGCGGTCTATCTGGTGCTGGTGCCGCTGATGGTCTTCTTCCTGGTGAAGGACAAAGAGCAGATGCTCAACGCCGTGCGCCGCATTCTGCCGCGCAACCGTGGGCTGGCAGGCCAGGTGTGGGTGGAGATGAACCAGCAGATCACTAACTATATTCGCGGCAAAGTGCTGGAGATGATCGTCGTCGGCGTGGCGACGTGGATTGGTTTTATTCTCTTCGGTCTCAACTACTCGCTGCTGCTGGCGGTGCTGGTGGGCTTCTCGGTGCTCATTCCCTACATCGGCGCGTTTGTGGTCACTATCCCGGTGATCGGCGTGGCGCTGTTCCAGTTTGGGCTGGGAACCGAGTTCTGGAGCTGCTTTGCGGTTTACCTGATTATTCAGGGGCTGGACGGTAACCTGCTGGTGCCGGTGCTCTTCTCGGAGGCGGTCAATCTGCATCCGCTGGTGATCATTCTGTCGGTGGTGATCTTCGGCGGACTGTGGGGCTTCTGGGGGGTGTTCTTTGCGATTCCGCTTGCCACGCTGATCAAGGCCGTGGTGCATGCCTGGCCGGATGTCCCGGCGGTTGAACAGTAGGGTGTAGGCCCGGCAGGCGCAGCGCCGCCGGGCCTTAATAGATTACGCGTTCTGTTGTAACCAACTCAGCACAATATCGTGGTGGTTGCTGGTTTTGAAATCGTTGAACACGTGCTCAACGACCCCGTCAGCGCCAATCAAAAAGCTGATGCGGTGAATGCCGTCGTAGGTTTTACCCATAAACGACTTTTCACCCCAGACGCCAAACTGCTCGCAGACCTGATGGTCTTCATCAGACAGCAGGGTAAAGTTCAGCAGCTCTTTTTCAGCAAAGCGGGAGAGCTTTTCCGGCTTGTCGGTGCTGATGCCCAGCACTTCCACACCTATTTTCTTTAAATCGTCCATGTTATCGCGTAGGCCGCAGGCCTGAACGGTACAGCCTGGGGTCATGGCTTTCGGGTAGAAATAGACCAATACACGCTGTCCCTGGAAGTCGGCCAAATTAACTTGTTCTCCGTCTTGATCCGGCAAGCTAAATTTCGGTGCGGTATCACCGGCTTTCAGTGGATTCATCACTTCACTCCATCCTGTTCTTCGTTCTGGGAATAGTTGACGACATTTATACTGCCCTGCGCATTTAATTCTGTACATAGTACTTTGAAAGCTTGTTCAATTTTTGCCGTATCTTCCAGCGCCGGGCTATGGGCGGTGATTTGAATAAAGAGCTGGGCGGCCGCACCGGCCTGGGCTGGCTGGGTGCGAGAGACCAGTTCGGCAATATTCATCTGATGGGCATCGAACAGGGCGGTGAAGCGCTCGATCAGGTGCGGGGAGTCCGCTACCTCCACCTGCACCCACACCGTGGCGGGCAGCGCCGCGCCGGGCCGTGCGGTAGTGCGTTTCATGACGATCAGCAGATCCAGCTCCGCGCCCTTCAGCGGCAGTGTGGATTCAATCAGGGTAATGGCGTTCCATGAGCCGGAAAGCAGCATGATAAAGGTGAACTCTTCCCCGAGCATCGCCAGCCGGCTATCTTCAATATTACAGCCGCAGCTGCTCACGTGACGGGTGATCGTATTGACGATACCAGGCCTGTCGACACCTAGCGCGGTAATAACCAGATAATGTTGTGATGAAGGGGTCAAACCTGTTCTTCCTGTAGATGCTTCGCTAACGGTTTCGGTAATCCTAAGGAAAGCATAAAAAAAACCGGCATACAACCGCCGGAACGCCTCGCGTCGCTTGCTTTTATTACAGCACCAAACGTACCATTGAGAATCTTGTTTGCACAGAGGATGGCCCATGTTCACGGGAAGTATTGTCGCGCTTGTTACACCGATGGATGATAAAGGTAATGTCTGCCGGTCAAGCCTGAAGAAACTGATTGATTATCATGTCGCCAGCGGAACCTCGGCGATTGTATCGGTAGGCACGACCGGTGAGTCCGCCACGCTGAGCCATGAGGAACATGGTGACGTCGTGATGCTGACGCTTGAACTGGCCGACGGGCGCATCCCGATTATCGCAGGCACCGGTGCAAATGCCACCGCTGAGGCGATTGGTCTTACCGAGCGCTTCAACGGCAGCGGCGTAGTAGGCTGCCTGACGGTCACGCCGTACTACAACCGTCCAACTCAGGAAGGGCTGTTCCAGCATTTTAAAGCCATCGCGGAACACACTGATCTGCCGCAAATTCTGTATAATGTACCTTCGCGTACCGGTTGCGATATGCTGCCTGAAACCGTGGGTCGCCTGGCGAAAGTGAACAATATTGTCGCAATCAAAGAGGCCACGGGGAACTTAAGTCGTGTTCACCAGATCAAAGAGCTGGTTTCAGATGACTTTGGTCTGCTGAGCGGGGATGATGCCACCGGGCTGGACTTTATGCAGCTTGGTGGTCACGGTGTGATCTCCGTGACCTCTAACGTGGCCGCACGCGACATGGCAGAGATGTGCCGTCTGGCTGCCGAAGGGCAGTTTAGCGAAGCGCGGGTGATTAACCAGCGTCTGATGCCGTTACACAACAAACTATTTGTCGAACCCAATCCTATCCCGGTGAAATGGGCATGTAAGGAGTTGGGGCTTGTGGCGACCGACACGCTGCGTCTGCCGATGACGCCGATTACCGACCACGGTCGTGAGGCTGTTACCGCTGCGCTTAAGCACGCCGGTTTGCTGTAAAGTTTAGGGAGATTTGATGGCTTACTCAGTACAGAAGTCGCGCCTGGTAAAGGTAGCGAGTGTTTCGCTTGTTATGCTGCTCGCTGCCTGTAATTCGGACTCGCGTTATAAGCGCCAGGTTAGCGGTGATGAATCCTATCTGGATGCCGCGCCGCTTGGTGAACTTCATGCGCCTGCTGGCATGATCCTGCCAGTGCAGAACGGTGACTACAACATTCCAGTTACCAATGGCAGCGGTGCCGTCGGTAAAGCGCTGGATATCCGCCCACCGGCCCAGCCGCTGGCGCTGGTGACGGGTGCCCGCACCCAGTTTACCGGTGATACCGCAACGCTGCTGGTGGAGAACGGCAACCGTAGCACGCTGTGGCCACAGGTGGTAAGCATCGTTCAGGGCAACAACTACGCGATTGATAAACGTGACGATGCCGCGCAGACCCTGACAACCGGTTGGGTTGACTGGAATCGCCTCGACGAAGATCAGCAGTACCGTGGCCGTTATCAAATCTCGGTTAAGCCGCAGGGCTATCAGCAGGCGGTTGTCGTCAAGCTGATCAACCTGGAGCAGGCTGGCAAGCCGGTAGCCGATACCGCCTCGCTGCAGCGCTACAGCACCGAAATGCTAAACGCGATCTCCGCCGGGCTGGATAAAACCGCCACTGCGTCACAGAACGCCGCTCAGAACCGCTCCGCCGCTACCCTCGACGTACAGAGCGGTGCCGACGATACCGGTCTGCCGATGCTGGTGGTCCGCGGGCCGTTTAACGTGGTCTGGCAGCGTCTGCCTGCGACCCTCGAGAAAGTGGGCATGAAAGTGACCGACTCCACGCGCTCAACCGGCAGCATGGCGGTGACCTACAAGCCGCTCTCTGACAGCGACTGGCAGGCACTTGGCGCACGCGATCCGGGTCTCACCTCCGGTGACTACAAGTTACAGGTAGGCGATCTCGATAACCGCAGCAGCCTGCAGTTTATCGATCCGAAAGGGCACACCCTGACCCAGGCGCAAAACGACGCGCTGGTGGCCGTTTTCGAAGCTGCATTCAAGTAAAAAATCAGGCCGGAATGCTCCGGCCTTTTTTATCAGGGTAGACGCAAACGTGTGCGTAGCGGATAATGGCCGCAGTTAGACTTCAAATCATCACACCTGGAACCTGGAGTAACAAAGATGCAAAAGCAAGCTGAGTTGTATCGTGGCAAAGCGAAGACCGTATACAGCACGGAAAACCCCGACCTGTTGGTGCTCGAATTCCGCAATGATACGTCAGCAGGGGATGGCGCGCGCATTGAACAGTTCGATCGTAAAGGCATGGTGAACAACAAGTTCAACCACTTCATTATGAGCAAGCTGGAAGAAGCGGGCATCCCAACACAGATGGAGCAGCTGCTCTCCGATACCGAGTGCCTGGTGAAGAAGCTGGAGATGGTGCCGGTAGAGTGCGTTATCCGTAACCGCGCGGCGGGTTCGCTGGTGAAGCGTCTGGGTATTGAGGAGGGGATGATCCTGAATCCGCCTCTGTTCGATCTGTTCCTGAAAAACGATGAAATGCACGATCCGATGGTTAACGACTCCTACTGCGAAACCTTCGGCTGGGTGAATCAAAAAAACCTGGCGCGCATGAAAGATCTGACCTACAAGGCCAACGATGTGCTGACCAAACTGTTTGACGATGCGGGTCTGATCCTGGTGGACTTCAAGCTGGAGTTTGGTTTGTTCAACGGCGAAGTAGTGCTGGGCGATGAGTTCTCGCCGGACGGCAGCCGCCTGTGGGACAAAGAGACCATGGATAAAATGGATAAAGACCGTTTCCGCCAGAGCCTGGGCGGCGTGATCGAAGCCTATGAAGCCGTGGCCCACCGTCTCGGTGTGAAACTGGACTAGTTTCACCCTTTCACTGTTAGCCGGAGGCGTTCCCCACTCCTCCGGCCTGTTACAGCACCTTTCTTATGGTAATCCTGCCTTTAACCGCCTACGATCAATCATATTTATTAAAATATCTCTGAGGTGATTATGCGTTGGCAAGGGCGTCGCGAAAGTAATAACGTTGAAGACAGGCGTAACGAATCAGGTAGCCCGCTCGGCGGCCGTGGGCTACGTTTGCCCCGGGGCAAAGGCGGGATTATTTTGCTGGTGATTGTGGTAATCGGCGGCTACTACGGGGTGGATTTAACCGGACTGCTCACCGGGCAGCCGATGTCTCAGCCAGGCACTCAGCAGGTTGCTACTCCCCAGGAGAATGAGGCAGCGAAGTTTACCCGCGTCATTTTTGCGACCACCGAAGAGACGTGGACCCAGCTGTTTGAGAAAATGGGCCGCACCTATCAGCAGCCAACGCTGGTGATGTACCGTAACGCTACCCAAACCGGCTGCGGTACCGGTCAATCGGTCATGGGGCCGTTCTACTGCCCGGCAGACAGCAAAGTCTATATCGATCTCTCTTTCTACGATGAGATGAAGAGCAAGCTTGGCGCGGCAGGCGACTTCGCTCAGGGCTATGTCATTGCCCACGAGGTGGGTCACCACGTGCAGAAGCTGCTGGGTATCGAGCCGAAAGTGCGCCAGCTGCAGCAAAACGCCTCCCAGGTTGAAGTTAACCGCCTGTCGGTGAAGATGGAGCTGCAGGCGGACTGCTTTGCTGGCGTCTGGGGCCGCAGCATGCAGCAGCAGGGCGTAATGGAAGAGGGCGATCTGCAGGAAGGTCTGAACGCCGCCGAAGCGATCGGTGATGACCGTCTTCAGAAGCAGAGCCAGGGCCACGTGGTACCGGACAGCTTTACCCACGGCACCTCCGAGCAGCGTTATACCTGGTTTAAGCGCGGCTTTGACACGGGTGATGTCGCCCAGTGCAACACCTTTGGCAACACGCTGTAAGGCTTCATTTTCGGGAACGGTGACATGGAGCGTTTGATCGCCCTGAGCGCGCAGATGGCGCGCGAGGGCATCCGTCGCCTGCTGGTTATCAGCGGGGAAGAGACGTGGTGCCAGCAGCAGGCCACTGCCCTGATAGCACCGCAGGCGGCGCTGTGGGTAGGTGACGAGCAGGATGCTGCTCAGGCCGCAGACTATTGCCATCCGCGGTCGCTCACTACGTTGCTGGGCCGCGAGTTTAGCCACGCCGTATTTGATGCGCGCCGCGGCTTTGACGTGGCCGCCTTTGCGGCTCTCGGCGGTACGCTGCGGGCGGGAGGCTGGCTGATCCTGTTGACTCCTCCCTTTTCCCGCTGGGCAGAAACGCCTGACGCCGACGCCTGTCGCTGGAGCGACACCGCTCAACCCATCGCCACCCCACGTTTTATCAGCCACGTTTGCCGCATGCTACGGACGCACGACGAGGCGATCCTCTGGCAGCAGGGAGAGCCGCTCACGCTTCCTGAGTTTGCCGTGCGACCGACGTGGCACCCAGCCAGCGGTGCGCCGGAGCAGGAGCAGGCCGCGATCCTCGCTGAATTACACGCGATGTCGCCCGGCGTCATGGTAGTGACCGCCCCGCGCGGGCGCGGCAAGTCGGCGCTGGCAGGGATGCATCTTCGTCATCTGCACGGCAATGCTATCGTGACCGCACCCACCCGGGCCGCCACCGACGTGCTGGCACACTTTGCCGGAGAAGAGGTGAACTTTGTTCCACCGGATACGCTGCGCCAGCGGCTGGCTGACGGAGATACACCGCATCCTGACTGGCTAATCGTGGATGAGGCGGCGGCGATACCTGGCCCGCTGCTGCGCCAGCTGATCGCCGGATTCAACCGGGTTCTGCTTACGACGACCGTACAGGGCTACGAGGGAACAGGGCAGGGCTTCCTGCTGAAGCTCTGCGCCGGGCTGGATCGCTTGCAACATCATCGCCTCAACACGCCGCTACGCTGGGCCAGCGGCTGCCCGCTCGAGGTCTTCATCAGTGACCTGCTGCTGTTTGACGATGCTCTTCCCGGTTCGGCTCCGGGTGCTGACTACACTATTTCTTCTCTGACGCAGGATGCCTGGCTGACCTCGCCGGCGCAGCCCGCCGCGCTCTATCGCCTGCTGACCAGCGCCCACTACCGGACCTCGCCTCTCGATTTGCGGCGGATGATGGATGCGCCAGGCCAGCGCTTCTGGCAGGCGCTGGCCGGAGAGCAGCCTATCGCCGCGCTGTGGCTGGTGGAGGAGGGGGGACTCTCTTCCGAGCTTAGCCAGGCGGTGTGGGCAGGCTTTCGACGGCCGCGCGGCAATCTGGTCGCTCAGTCGCTGGCGGCGCACGGGGCCAGCCCGCTGGCGGCCACGCTGGTGGGGTGTCGTATCAGCCGTATTGCCGTCCACCCTTCGCGCCAGCGGGAGGGCATCGGCCAGCGGCTGATCTCGGAGGCGCACGCCCACAGCGCAGGCTATGACTATCTGTCGGTGAGCTTCGGCTACACTCGCGAGCTATGGCGCTTCTGGCAGCGCTGCGGTTTTCAGCTGGTGCGGCTGGGCAGCCATCGCGAAGCCAGCAGCGGCTGCTACACGGCGATGGCTATCCTGCCGCTCACCCCTGCGGCAGAGGCGCTGGCAGCGACGGAGCAGCGCAGGCTGGCGAGGGATCTCCCCTGGCTAGCGCCCTGGCGTGACGAAAAGTTACCTCTGCCGCCGGGGGAGCCGACTACCCTTAATAGTGATGACTGGCACGAGCTGGCTGGCTTTGCTTTTGCCCATCGCCCACTTTCGGCGGCGATCGGTGCGCTCAGCCGTCTGCTGATGCACAGCAACCTGCCGCTGCCGGCGCTACGTAGCCAGCTGGAGCAGAGTCTGAATGAGGCGCAGGCCTGCCACCGCCTCCGGTTGGCCGGACGTAAGGCGCTGCTGGCGGCTCAACGACACGAGACGGCAGAGGCGCTGACGTCAATCGATGCGGACCGGGCGGCGCAAAGTCAGCGGCAGATAGCACAGCTGCAATTTTTTTAACTAACTCATTCAGTTAAATGGCATGGTCATCGCCGCCGTGCGGCGTAAACTTACCTCAACGCTATAAGGAGACCGCCATGGAACACGACTACCATGTAGTACAACGTCCGGACAAACCTGCCAGCCAGCTGCTGCTGCTGTTTCACGGCGTCGGTGATAATCCGGTCGCCATGGGACAGGTCGGCACCGGCTTTACCGCCCGCTTTCCGGATGCGCTGATCGTTAGCGTTGGCGGGGCTGAACCCTGCGGTCCGCCGCCCGCGCGGCAGTGGTTCTCCGTGCAGGGCGTTACGGAGGAGAATCGTCAGGAACGCGTGGACGCCATCATGCCCGCCTTTATTGAAGCGGTACGTTACTGGCAGCAGGAGAGTGGACTGGGGCCGCAGGCCACGGCGCTGATCGGCTTCTCGCAGGGGGCGATCATGGCCCTTGAGGGGGTAAAAGCCCAGCCCACGCTGGCGTCGCGGGTGATCGCCTTTAGCGGTCGCTTTGCCAGCCTGCCTGCGGCTATCAGCGCGACGGTGACGATCCACCTGATCCACGGCGGGGAGGATCGCGTGATTGAGCTGACGCATGCCGTTGCCGCCCAGGAGGCGCTATTACAGGCCGGGGGCGATGTCACGCTGGATATCGTTGATGATGTGGGACACGGCATCAGCCATGAGGGTATGCAGCTGGCGCTGGACCGTCTGAGCTACACCGTGCCGAAGCACTATTTTGATGAGGCGCTGAGCGGCGGCAAGTTCAACGACGACGATATTGTCGAGTTTATGTAGTTTCGTAAGTGGAGCAAGTTGTAGGTCGAGCAAGTTGTAGGCCGGGCAAGCGGTAGCGCCGCCCGGCGTAATCAGCACCGACTACTTCTTCTTCGGCCAGTCGTCTTCGTCGTCCCACTTATCGTTAAAGTCGCGATGCGGGGGTAGATCGGGCTTGTTGGCGAGAAATTTCTTATGGTCGACGCGCTTGAGGTCTTTAATGACGTTCAGCAGCACGCCCACCAGGAAAACCAGTAATAGAATCCACCAGTATTTAGCCAGCCATTCCATGCTCATGTCCTCATTCAGAAACGCCTATTATGCAACGAGCCGTTCCATAATGCGTTGATACATACGGGCCAGCAGCTGCAGATCGGCGGCGTTTACGCATTCGTTGATTTTATGAATGGTCGCATTCACCGGCCCCAGTTCCACCACCTGAGCCCCCATCCGCGCAATAAACCGCCCGTCCGAGGTCCCGCCCGTGGTTAACAGCTGCGGTTCAATTTCATTATAGTGTGCAATCGACTTCACCACCGCATCCACCAGCTTACCGCGCGAGGTGAGGAATGGCTGGCCGGAGATCCACCAGTCCACGGTGTAGCGCAGCTGATGTTTATCCAGCAGCGCAGCGACGCGGGCCTTGATCGCCTCGTCGGTGAGCTCGGTGCTGAAGCGGAAGTTAAACTGCACCTTCAGGTCGCCGGGGATTACGTTGTTGCTGCCGGTCCCGGCCTGGATATTGGCGATCTGCATGCTGGTCGGCGGGAAAAATTCGTTACCGCGATCCCACTCGATCGCGACCAGCTCGTTAAGCATCGGCGCAGCGCGGTGTACCGGGTTATCTGCCAGGTGCGGATAGGCCACGTGGCCCTGCACGCCGTGAATGGTCAGGTTGCAGGTCATCGAGCCGCGACGCCCGTTCTTCACTACGTCGCCCACCACTTCGGTACTGGAGGGTTCGCCCACCAGGCAGTAGTCGAGGCGTTCGTTGCGCGCCATCAGCGCCTCCACGACCTTCACCGTGCCGTGCGTGGCGCTGGCCTCTTCGTCAGAGGTGATCAGGAAGGCCAGACGACCTGTATGATTCGGATGTCGGGCCACGAAGCGTTCGGCAGCCACTACCATTGCCGCGAGGGAGCCTTTCATATCGGCCGCGCCGCGACCGTACAGCATCCCATCGCGAATGGTGGGTTCAAACGGTGGATTGATCCAGCGGTCAGCGTCGCCCGCGGGAACCACGTCGGTATGACCCGCAAATGCCAGCGTCTCGCCCTGGCCGCGCCATGCCCAGAAGTTTTGCGTGTCGCCAAAATCCATCCGTTCAACGGTAAAGCCAATAGCACGCAGGCGTTCGATCAGTAACGCCTGGCATCCTGCGTCGTCGGGACTAAGAGAAGGGCGGCGAATAAGCTGTTGGGTCAGCTCAATAACCGGGCATGACATAGACTACACCTCGTTAAAATAGCGCTCGTAACTGGCTTCTGTGAAACCCAGCAGCATAGGCTTACCGGGCGCGCAGAGCAATGGGCGTTTGATAATTGCAGGCATTTCAAGCATCAGCTCTGCCGCCGAGGGGGCATTTTGAATGCTTTCCCGTCGCGCATCGTCCAGCTTGCGCCAGGTGGTGCCCCGGGTGTTCAGCAGCGCTTCCCATCCCAGCTCAGCGATAAAGGTATCGAGCAGAGCCGCATCCAGCCCGTCGGCCCGGTAGTCATGAAAGCGGTAGGCTATCTGCTGTGCATCTAGCCAGCGGCGCGCCTTTTTAATGGTGTCGCAGTTTTTGATGCCGTACATCACCGGCAGAGCGTCTGATGAAATGTTATTCATAAAATTTCACTTTGTAAGCAGGTAAAGAGAGAGTATTACCCGATATGCCATGATGGTGAAGCAGTTTGTTTAAGTTTTAGTTTAGTGTTCATCTATTTTGTATAAAGAAAAACGTATTCAGGAAATAGTTAGCAGGCGATCCTTAATAGATTTGTTTGCTAATTAAAATATCTCTTGCGCAATATATGCCCTGAATAGTGTCCTGCAGTTATTCGGCAACGTTGAGCCAGCGAAAGTGCAAACTTGCGACGTACATCACGCTCGCGAAACGTTTCGCTGCCCATTTTTAGGAATGTTGCTATGTGTCACATTATTACACACGCCGCTACGTCATAGTCTGTTCAAGCCCAACAAATAGCGCGGAGGTGGCCAATCATAGCAATTGATTTCGCGTCTCTTCACAGCAATGACGATTTTTTGTAGAATACCCATAATAATTAGATGAGGTTGTTATGATTGAACATGAACTGGGGAACTGGAAAGATTTTATCGAAGGCATGCTTCGTAAATAATTCCAGATAAGCACTATCAGGAAGCACTAATATAACAAAAGCGTGAACAATATCACGCAACAGCGAGGCGGCCACTGTGGGCCGCCTTTTTTATTGTTCAATCTTCCTGACGCTCTTTTAGCGGGAAGCGCTGACGCACCAGCACAAAGAACAGCGGTACAAAGAAGATGGCCAGCACGGTGGCAGAGATCATCCCGCCCATCACTCCGGTGCCCACCGCATGCTGGCTGCCGGAGCCTGCGCCGCTGCTGGTCGCCATCGGCAGGACGCCAAAGATAAACGCCAGAGAGGTCATCAGGATCGGCCGCAGACGCTGGTGGCAGGCGTGTAGCGTTGCCGAAAGCAGATCCTGGCCTTTGGCATTCATCTCGTTAGCAAATTCGACGATCAGAATGGCGTTTTTCGCCGATAGCCCAATAACGGTGAGCAGCCCCACCTGAAAGTAGACGTCATTCTCCAGACCGCGCATCCAGGTCGCCAGCAGAGCGCCAATCACCCCGAGGGGCACCACCAGCATTACCGAGAAGGGCACCGACCAGCTCTCATAGAGCGCCGCCAGGCAGAGGAAGACCACCAGCAGGGAGATGGCGTACAGCGCCGGAGCCTGAGCGCCAGAGAGCCGCTCCTGGTAAGACATTGCGGTCCATTCAAGGCCAAAGCTGCCGGGCAGCTGGCGCACCAGGTTCTCCATAATGTCCATGGCGGTGCCGGTACTGACCCCGGTGGCGGCTTCGCCGACGATCTCCACGGCGGCGTAGCCGTTGTAGCGCTCCAGACGCGGAGAGCCGGTCTCCCAGCGTGAGGTGGCGAAGGCGGAGAAGGGCACCATGCCCCCGGTGCTGTTGCGCACGTACCAGAGGTTAATGTCATCCGGCAGCATGCGGTACTTCGCCGCTGCCTGAACGTAGACCTTCTTCACGCGGCCGCGATCCATAAAGTCATTGACGTAGCTGGAGCCCCAGGCGGTTTGCAGCGTGTCGTTGATGTCGTCGATAGAGACACCGAGCGCCTGAGCCTTGTGCTGATCGATATCGATCTGTAGCTGCGGGCTGTCGTCCAGACCGTTGTGGCGCACGCGGGCCAGAGACGGATCGCGCCCAGCCAGCTCCAGCAGCTTGTCGCGAGCGGCCATCAGGGCATCGTGTCCGGCGCCAGCGTGATCCTGGAGCTCCATATCAAACCCCGCCGAGCTGCCGAGGCCGCTGATGGCCGGTGGGCTGCTGGCGAAAACCCGCGCCTCGTTGATATCACGAAACGCCCTGGTGGCGCGGTCGATAATGGCGAACGAGCTGCCGGTGGTCGGGTCGCGGTCGTCCCACTCTTTCAGACGGACAAACATGCGGGCCACGTTCTGGCCGTTGCCGCCCGGCCCGGAGCCAATGGTGGCGAAGACCGACGTAACGTTATCTTTTTCATGGGTGGCGAAGTACTCCTCTACCTTCTGCACGACCTTCAGCGTCTGCTGCTGGGTCGCGCCGCTGGGCAACTGCACCGAGGTAGTGAACATGCCGCGATCCTCCTGCGGCAGAAACGAGGTGGGCAGGCGCAGGAAGAGAAACACCATGCCACCGAGCAGCAGGGCATAGAGCAGCATCCAGCGCAGGCTGCGATGGAGGATCCTGGCGACGCCGGATTCATAGCGCGCTGCGCTGCGGTTAAACATGCGGTTAAACCAGCCGAAAAAGCCCGTCTGCCCGTGCTGCTCGCCTTTTTGTACTGGCTTGAGTAGGGTCGCGCACAGTGCCGGAGTGAGGATCATCGCCACCAGCACCGATAGCACCATCGCCGCGACGATAGTGACCGAAAACTGGCGGTAAATCGCCCCGGTGGTGCCGCCGAAGAAGGCCATCGGCACAAATACCGCCGACAGTACCATCGCGATACCTACCAGCGCCCCCTGGATCTGGCCCATTGATTTGCGCGTGGCCTGGCGCGGGGAGAGGCCCTCCTCGCTCATGATGCGTTCGACGTTCTCGACCACCACGATGGCATCATCCACCAACAGCCCGATGGCGAGCACCATAGCGAACATGGTCAGGGTATTAATGCTGTAGCCGAAGGTGTAGAGCACGGCAAAGGTACCGAGCAGCACCACCGGCACGGCGATGGTTGGAATAAGGGTGGCACGAAAGTTCTGTAGAAAAAGGTACATCACCAGGAAGACCAGGGCGATAGCCTCCAGCAGGGTCTTCACCACGTCGATAATCGAGGCCTTAACGAAAGAGGTGGTCTCGTAAGCTACCTTGTACTCCAGGCCGTGAGGGAAGAAGTGCGCCAGCTCGTCCAGCCGGTTGAGCACCAGATTCGCCGTCTCCATCTCATTAGCCCCAGAGGCCAGCTTGACCCCAAGCCCCGAGGCCGCCTTGCCGTTGAAGCGGCTCAGGTAGTCATATTTTTCTGCCCCCATCTCGACCTGAGCGACGTCGCCAAGGCGGACTTCCGAGCCATCCTGGTTGACCCGCAGGGTGATATTTCGAAACTGCTCCGGGGTTTGTAACAGCGACTGAGCGTTAATGGTGGCGTTCAGCGCCTGTTTGTCCACCGACGGGGTACCGCCCAACTGGCCGACGGCGATCTGCGCGTTCTGCGCCTCAATAGCATCGGTCACGTCCTTAGCCGTCAGCTGGACGCTGTTCAGACGGGCCGGATCGAGCCAGATGCGCATCGAGTACTGCGAGCCGTAGGCGTCTATGTCGCCCACGCCGTTAACCCGGCTGAGGGGATCCTGAATATTACTCGCGACATAATCGGCAATATCCTGCTTATCCATCGAACCGTCCGTTGAGACGAAGGCGATGGTTAAGATATTGGTATCGCCGGTTTTACGTACCGTTACGCCCTGGTTCTGCACCGCCTGCGGTAGCTTACGCATTGCCGACTGGAGCTGATTCTGTACCTGCTGAACCGCCTCGTCGGGATCGGTACCCGCCGCAAAGCTCAGGGTCACCGTTGCCTGCCCGGTGGCGCTGCTTTGCGAGGACATATACATCAGGTTATCCAGCCCGGTCATATTCTGCTCAATAACCTGGGTAACGGTGTTTTCCAGCGTCTGTGCAGAGGCACCGGGATAGTTGGCCGCGATCCGCACGTTGGGCGGGGCCAGATCGGGATACTGCTCAACGGGCAGCGAAAGAATTGCCAGCGTGCCGGTAAGGCACAAAATGATAGCTAACACCCAGGCGAAAATTGGGCGATCGATAAAGAAATTCGCCATCAGAAGGGAGACCTCTTTTATTGTGCTTTATAACGTTACATTGCTTCACCCCACTTTAGCGGCAATTGCCTGACTAAACGTGGAGAAAAAAAGGAGAAAGTGTAAATTATCACGTTGTTTACGCAGGACGAACCCATTAACCGGCGCGACAAGGCTGGACTCAGCGCGTAAAATGGAGGCTCACACTCATCGTATAGGACTGGTATGTCGCTGAAAATAGACGTTATCAAAGATAAGATCCTCTCTGAAAACTACTTCGTGTTACGCAATATCACCTACGATTTGACCCGCCGCAACGGAGAGGTGATCCGCCACCGCCGCGAGGTGTACGATCGCGGCAACGGGGCAACCATTCTGCTCTATAACCGGGAGAAACGCAGCGTGGTGCTGGTTCGTCAGTTCCGTATTGCCACCTGGGTGAACGGCAACGAAGATGGCCGTTTGATTGAGCCCTGCGCCGGACTGCTGGACAACGATGCGCCGGAAGCGTGCGCGCGTAAAGAGGCGATGGAGGAGACGGGTTACGAGGTCGGCGAGGTACGTAAGGTGTTTGAACTGTATATGTCCCCTGGCGGCGTCACCGAAATTGTTCACTTCTTTATTGCGGAATATAACGCCAGCCTGAAGGCTAATGCGGGCGGCGGCGTGGAAGATGAGGATATTGAAGTCCTTGAGATGCCTTTCACCCAGGCGCTGGAGGCGGTGGCCAGCGGCGAGATACGTGACGCTAAGGCAGTGATATTACTGCAATATTTACAGGCCTCCGGTCTAATGTCTTGATCTTAATCGGGTTAATAACATGTATTTAAAATAAATCTATCCGATAAATCCGATTGAGTCCGCTACCCTATGACGACGAAGATACGCTGTTTATTTGCCAGGCTTCTACTTTTGGGGTTGTACCGTTCATGCGTTATCGCGTTTTGCTGCTGCTACTGCTTAATCTGTTTGTCGCCTCGTTTGCATGGG
Organism: Enterobacter sp. C2; assembly: GCF_019880405.1. NCBI lineage: Bacteria > Pseudomonadati > Pseudomonadota > Gammaproteobacteria > Enterobacterales > Enterobacteriaceae > Enterobacter > Enterobacter sp. C2. The sequence goes on along the minus strand of NZ_CP082269.1, from coordinate 3,015,349 downwards.
CGGCACCCGCCCAGCAGAATTTCTCCGACTGGCAGGTGACCTGTAATAACCAAAATTTCTGCGTAGCACGCAATACCGGCGAGCACCATGGGCTCGTCATGACGTTGACGCGCAGCGCGGGAGCGCGAACCGATGCGCAGCTGCGTATCGAGCTTGGCGGCAGCCAGACGCCGTCGGCAAAAGAGCCGCCTGTTGCGCCGCGTCTGCTGATTGATGGTATGCCGCTGCGGCTGGAACCTCAGCACTGGGCGATGTCACCGTGGCGGTTGATCACTGAGCATGCGCCTACCATCAGCGTATTCTTACAGACCATTCAGAATGCGCAGGCGATAACCCTGAAAGAGGGGCAGGGCACCATCTCCCTGATCGGGCTCAAGGCGGCGCTGCTGTTTATTGATGCGCAGCAAAAGCGCGTCGGCAGTGAAACCGCGTGGATTAAAAAGGGCGGCAATCCTTCTCTGAGCGTGCCGCCTGCCCCGGCATTGAAAGGGGTGGCGGTAGTGAACCCGACGCCGACGCCGCTTACTCGTGAAGAGATGGATTCCCTGCTGGATTACGGCAGCATGCGGATGAACAGCAGTCAGTGCTCGCTGGATCCGATGCGGCGCGAGGTGCGCGTGACAGCTCTCACCGACGATAAAGCGCTGCTGATCGTGAGCTGCGAGGCGGGAGCCTACAATACGGTGGATCTCGCCTGGCTTGTATCGCGTCATAAGCCTTATGCAACCAAAGCGGTGCGCCTGCGCCTGCCCTTTACCCCCGGCAGCGGCAACGATGAGATGGAGTTAATGAATGCTGAATTCGATCAGAAAGCCCGCGAATTGACAACGCTTGCCAAAGGTCGCGGGCTGGCGGATTGCGGTATCCAGACGCGCTGGCGTTTTGACGGCCAGCGCTTTCGTCTGGTGCGCTATGCAGAAGAGCCAAGCTGTGATAACTGGCATGGGCCAGACGCCTGGCCCACGCTGTGGATCACACGTTAAGCACTTTTTTCGCTTTAGCGACCACGTTCTCAACGGTAAAGCCAAAGAACGGGAACAGCTTATCGGCCGGAGCGGACTCACCGTAGCCGGTCATCCCCACAATCGCCCCCTTCAGGCCAACGTATTTGTACCAGTAGTCGGCAATCCCGGCCTCAACGGCCACGCGGGCGATGACGTCTGACGGCAGCACCGACTCACGGTACGCCTCATCCTGGGCATCAAAAATGTCCGTCGATGGCAGAGAGACCACCCGCACCTTGTGACCCTCGGCGCTCAGCTGCTCCGCCGCCTTCATGGTGATCTCAACCTCAGAGCCGGTCGCGATCAGGATCAGATCCGGCTGGCCGTCGCTGTCCTTCAGGATATAGCCGCCGCGGGAGATGGCTTTCACCTGCTCCGGGGTACGCTCCATCTGGGTAAGGTTCTGGCGAGAGAGGATCAGCGCGGTCGGGCCGTTGTGCCGCTCAATCGCCAGCTTCCAGCCGACGGCTGCTTCGACCTGGTCACAGGGACGCCAGGTGCTGAAGTTTGGCGTCAGGCGCAGGCTGGCAAGCTGCTCAACCGCCTGGTGCGTCGGGCCATCTTCCCCCAGACCGATGGAGTCATGGGTGTAAACCATGATTTGCCGGGCCTTCATCAGCGCCGCCATGCGCGCAGCGTTACGCGCGTACTCGACGAACATCAGGAAGGTGGCGGTATAAGGCACGAAGCCGCCGTGGTGGGCGATACCGTTGGCAATGGCGGTCATACCGAACTCGCGCACGCCGTAGTGAATGTAGTTCCCGGCCGGGTCCTCTTTCAGCGACGTCGATCCAGACCAGATGGTCAGGTTACTTGGCGCAAGGTCCGCAGATCCCCCCAGCAGCTCCGGCAGCGCCGGGCCGTACTGGTTGAGCGCGTTTTGTGAGGCCTTACGGGTAGCCACCTTCGCTGGCTCGGCCTGCAGTTTAGTGATGTACTCCTGGGTCAGCTGCTCCCAATTCTCTGGCAGGCCACCGCCCATACGACGGGAGAATTCTGCTGCCAGCTCGGGGTGTGCCTTCTCATAGGCGGCAAACTTCTCTTTCCATGACTGCTGGGCTTTCTCACCGCGCTCGCGGCCATCCCACGCCTTGTAGATCTCTTTTGGGATCTCAAAGGCCGGATGCTTCCAGCCCAGCTTCTGGCGGGTCAGGGCAACTTCTTCTTCCCCCAGCGCCGCGCCGTGGGAATCCTCTTTACCCGCTTTGTTCGGCGAGCCAAAGCCAATCACCGTGCGGCAGATGATCAGCGACGGTTTATCCTTCACGCTCTGTGCTTCAAGGATGGCCGCTTTAATCGCCTCTGGATCGTGACCATCAATCTCATGCACTACGTGCCAGTGATAGGCTTCAAAGCGTTTAGCGGTATCGTCGGTAAACCAGCCTTCGGTTTCACCGTCGATAGAGATGCCGTTGTGGTCATAGAAGCCAATCAGCTTGCCCAGCCCCAGCGTGCCCGCTAAAGAGCAGACCTCGTGGGAGATCCCCTCCATCAGGCAGCCGTCGCCCATAAAGGTATAGGTGAAGTGATCGACGATCTCATGTCCCGGCTGGTTAAACTGCGCTGCCAGCGTGCGCTCGGCAATTGCCAGCCCCACTGCGTTAGCCAGCCCCTGGCCGAGCGGGCCGGTGGTGGTCTCAACGCCCGGCGTATAGCCGATTTCCGGGTGGCCCGGCGTTTTCGAGTGCAGCTGACGGAAGTTTTTCAACTCCTCAATCGGCAGATCGTAGCCGGAGAGGTGTAGCAGGCTGTAGAGCAGCATAGAAGCGTGGCCGTTAGAGAGAATAAAACGGTCGCGGTCATACCATGTCGGATCGGTCGGGTTATGCTTGAGGAAATCGTTCCACAGCACTTCAGCAATATCGGCCATGCCCATTGGCGCGCCGGGGTGGCCAGAGTTGGCTTTTTGTACCGCGTCCATGCTCAGGGCGCGAATAGCGTTGGCAAGCTCTTTACGAGACATATTTCACTCCATGACAAAAATTAAAGTTTAGCGGCAAGCAGATCTTCGAGTTTGCGCTGATCAACGGCGAACTGGCGGATACCGTCAGAGAGTTTTTCTACCGCCATCGGATCCTGGTTATGTTCCCAGCGGAATTCAGCTTCGGTCAGCGGCTCCTGACGTGGGAAGCTCTGTGACGTAGGGACCAGCTTGCGCTCAATGGTGCCCTCTTTATCCTGTAACTCCTGAAGCAGAGACGGAGAGATGGTCAGGCGGTCGCAGCCGGCCAGGGCGACAATCTGTTCGATACGGCGGAAGCTTGCCCCCATCACGATGGTTTCATAGCGGTTGCGCTTGTAGTAATCGTAGATATTACGTACCGATTTCACGCCCGGATCCTCTTCAACCACGTAGGGATCCTGCGGCTTGCGTTGCTGGTACCAGTCGTAGATACGCCCTACAAACGGGGAGATCAGGTAGACGCCCGCTTCGGCGCAGGCTCGTGCCTGGGCAAAGGAGAAGAGCAGGGTCAGGTTACACTTGATGCCCTCTCTCTCCAGCTCTTCTGCGGCGCGGATCCCTTCCCAGGTGGAGGCCAGCTTGATCAGGATGCGTGACTTGTCGATGCCCAGCTCCTCATAGAGCTGCACGATACGGCGCGCCTTAGCGATGCTCTTCTCTTTATCAAAGGAGAGACGGGCATCAACTTCGGTAGAGACGCGGCCCGGAATGCTTTTCAGAATTTCCGCACCAATATTCACCGCCAGCTTGTCGCTGGCTTCGGCAACCTGCTGCTCCTGCGTCTGACCGCGCGCTTTACCGTACTCCAACGCATCGTCAACCAGGTGCGAGAAGTGCTCCAGCGCTGCGGCTTTCAGCAGCAGAGAGGGGTTAGTGGTGGCGTCTTCCGGTTGGTAGTGGCGAATGGATTCGATATCACCGCTGTCGGCTACGACGGTGGTGAACTGTTTGATGCCGTCTAGATAGTTCATACACAATACTCCTTGAAAAGCAAAAGCTTACGTGAGTGCGTTGGTTCACACCTTCGTGGAAAATAGAACATGCATAACAAAAAAGCATAGCAGACGGACACCGGTTTGCTGGCGTAAGGGCATAACACCGTTGATATAAATTGATAACAAATTTTGCGGCGGGGTGGTCAGAGTTTGGCAGCGTTCAAAGTTTATGCCGCGCTCAACGGCGATACTAGGGGGCGCGTCAGGAGCGCTATCACGCTTCAACCCTACAAACGATACGTGAAAGGAACATCATAATGGACGACCAGTTAAAACAGAGTGCCCTCGATTTTCACGAGTTCCCCATCCCCGGTAAAATTCAGGTCTCCCCGACCAAGCCGCTCGCTACGCAACGCGATTTAGCGCTGGCCTATTCGCCGGGCGTCGCCGCCCCCTGTCTGGAGATTGAAAAAGATCCGCTCGCAGCCTTTAAGTACACCGCACGCGGCAACCTGGTGGGGGTCGTCTCCAACGGTACGGCGGTGCTGGGGCTGGGCAATATCGGCGCGCTGGCGGGCAAACCGGTGATGGAGGGCAAAGGCGTTCTGTTTAAGAAATTTGCCGGCATCGACGTCTTTGATATCGAGGTCGATGAGCTGGATCCAGACAAGTTTATCGACGTAGTGGCGGCGCTTGAGCCGACCTTTGGCGGCATCAACCTTGAGGATATCAAAGCCCCCGAGTGCTTCTATATTGAGGCGAAGCTGCGCGAGCGGATGAATATTCCGGTATTCCATGACGACCAGCATGGCACGGCGATCATCAGCACCGCGGCTATTCTCAACGGTCTGCGGGTGGTGGAGAAGAACCTCTCTGACGTGCGGATGGTGGTCTCCGGCGCAGGGGCGGCGGCCATCGCCTGTATGAACCTGCTGGTGGCGCTGGGAATGCAGAAGCACAACATCGTGGTGTGCGACTCCAAAGGGGTGATCTACCAGGGACGTGAAACACCCATGGCCGAAACCAAGGCCGCTTACGCCATTGAGGACAACGGCAAGCGTACGCTGGCAGAGGTGATGCAGGACGCGGACATCTTCCTCGGCTGTTCGGGCCCCAACGTGCTGACCCAGGAGATGGTCAAGCAGATGGCGCGTCAGCCGCTGATCCTCGCCCTGGCGAACCCGGAACCGGAGATCCTCCCCCCGGTGGCGAAAGCGGTGCGTGAGGATGCCATTATCTGTACCGGGCGCTCTGACTACCCTAACCAGGTCAATAACGTGCTCTGCTTCCCGTTCATCTTCCGTGGCGCGCTCGATGTGGGCGCTACGGCGATCAACGAAGAGATGAAGCTGGCGGCGGTGCACGCTATTGCCGAGCTGGCCCATGCCGAGCAGAGCGAAGTGGTGGCCTCGGCCTATGGCGATCAAGATCTGAGCTTCGGCCCTGAGTACCTGATCCCCAAACCCTTCGATCCACGTCTGATCGTCAAGATCGCCCCGGCGGTCGCGAAAGCGGCGATGGACTCGGGCGTAGCGACGCGGCCCATCGCCGACTTTACCGCCTATGTCGATAAGCTCACCGAGTTTGTCTACAAAACCAACCTGTTCATGAAGCCGGTCTTCTCTCAGGCGCGCAACGATCCGAAGCGGGTGGTGCTGGCGGAGGGAGAGGAGGCACGCGTCTTGCACGCAACCCAGGAGCTGGTCACGCTCGGGCTGGCAAAGCCGATTCTGGTGGGTCGCCCTGGCGTCATCGAGATGCGTATCCAGAAGCTGGGCTTGCAGATCCGTCCCGGCGTTGACTTTGAGATCGTGAATAACGAATCCGACCCGCGCTTCAAAGAGTACTGGAGCGAGTATTACAGCATCATGAAGCGCAGCGGCATCACCCAGGAGCAGGCCCAGCGGGCGGTAATCAGCAACACCACGGTGATTGGGGCGATTATGGTTCAGCGCGGCGAGGCGGATGCAATGATCTGCGGCACCATCGGCGACTACCATGAGCACTTTAGCGTGGTTCAACAGCTGTTTGGCTATCGCGACGGAGTGCATACGGCGGGCGCGATGAATGCGCTGCTGCTGCCGAGCGGCAACACCTTTATTGCTGACACCTACGTCAACGACGATCCGACCCCAGAGCAACTGGCAGACATTACGCTGATGGCGGCCCAGACCGTGCGCCGGTTCGGCATTGAGCCGCGGGTGGCTCTGCTGTCGCACTCGAACTTCGGCTCGTCGAACTCACCGGCGGCGTGCAAAATGCGCGAGACGCTGGCAAAAGTGCGCGAACGCGATCCGCATCTGATGGTTGACGGGGAGATGCACGGCGACGCCGCGCTGGTTGAGAGCATTCGACAGGACCGGATGCCGGATAGCCCGCTCAAAGGCTCGGCCAATATTTTGATTATGCCTAACGTCGAGGCGGCGCGGATTAGTTACAACTTACTTCGCGTCTCCAGCTCGGAGGGGGTCACCGTCGGGCCGGTGCTGATGGGCGTGGCAAAACCGGTGCACGTGCTGACGCCTATCGCCTCCGTCCGCCGCATCGTCAACATGGTGGCGCTGGCGGTGGTAGAGGCGCAGACGCAGCCGCTATAAGAGCGTTAAATCCACTCTTTGACTTTAATAAACTCGCTGAGGGCGGCTTCCGGGCTGCCCTCCTGCGGCTGGTAGTTATACTCCCACGCCACCTTCGGCGGCATCGACATCAGAATCGACTCCGTGCGTCCGCCGGTCTGTAAGCCAAACAGCGTTCCGCGATCCCACACCAGATTAAATTCAACGTAGCGACCCCGGCGATAGAGCTGGAAGTTGCGCTCGCGATCGCCGTACGCCATCGCTTTCCGCCGCTGGACAATCGGCAGGTAGGCCTGGGTATACCCATCGCCCACCGCCTGGGCAAAGGCGAAGCACTGGTCAAAGTCTGGCGTGTTGAGATCGTCAAAGAAGAGGCCGCCGATGCCGCGCTGTTCGTGGCGGTGCTTCAGATAGAAGTAGTCATCGCACCACTTTTTGTAGCGCGGATAGACCTCTTCGCCGAACGGCTGGCAGAGATCCCGTGCGGTGCGATGCCAGTGCACGGCGTCCTCGCTAAAGCCGTAGTAGGGCGTGAGGTCGAAACCGCCGCCAAACCACCAGACCGGATCCTCACCCGGCTTCTCGGCAATGAAGAAGCGCACGTTGGCGTGGCTGGTCGGTACGTAGGGGTTGTGGGGATGGACCACCAGCGAAACGCCCATGGCTTCAAAGCTACGTCCGGCCAGCTCGGGGCGGTGTGCGGTCGCCGAGGCGGGCAGGGCGTCGCCGTGCACGTGGGAGAAGTTCACTCCCGCCTGCTCGAAGACGCCGCCATCGCGTAGAACGCGAGTGCGCCCGCCGCCGCCGGCCTCACGCTGCCAGTTATCTTCAAAGAAGTCGCTGCCGTCGACGGCGGAAAGCTGCTGGCAGATCCGGTCCTGCAGCTGAAGGAAAAAGGCTTTAACGGTATTTGCGTCAGGTTTGCTCATCAACGTTTCTTCGAGTGCGCTTTGTGATTATCGAACCAGCTAAAGTAGCTCAGCACGCCGGAGGCGATAGCCGTGGCGATCTTCTGGCGAAACGCCTTGGTACCCAGCAGCTGCTCTTCAGCAGGGTTAGTAATAAAGGAGGTCTCGACCAGTACCGAGGGGACGGAGGGAGACTTCAGCACGACAAACGCCGCCTGCTCGGTGTGCTTGCTGTGCAGGCGGTGCACCGGCTTGATCTGCTTGAGAATATGCGAGCCAAGGGTCAGGCTGTTCTTAATGGTGTCGGTCTGCACCAGGTCAAACAGCACCTGCTGCAAATAGTGATCTTTATCGCGCGCTTTTTTACCGGCCAGGTCGTCGGCGGCGTTCTCGCGATCGGAGAGGTATTTTGCCATGGCGCTACTCGCTCCCCGGTTGGAGAGGGCAAATACCGACGCGCCTGCTGCATCGGGATTGGTAAAGCCGTCGGCATGAATCGACATAAAGAGATCCGCGCCGTGCTGGTGGGCAATCTCTACGCGGTCGTAGAGGGGGATAAAGGTATCCCCGGTACGCGTCAGCCGCGCGTCGATGCCTTTGCTGCGCAGGATCGCTCGCACGTTCTTGGCGATCGCCAGCACCACATGCTTCTCTTTCGAACCGTTATGCCCGATGGCACCGGTGTCGATCCCGCCATGACCAGGGTCGAGCATGACCACGCGTCTGGCCCCGGCCTTCTTGGCTTTCGGCTTAGTATGCCCGTTGCCGGTTTTCAGCGATGAATCATCTTTAGCGATGGCCCGCGACGTGCCTGTCAGTGTTAATGCCGCCAGACCTGCTTTCAGAACCTGACGACGCGATGTAAGTACTTTTAATGGTTTAAATGTGCTCATACGACTCGAAATGTATTCCTGCGTCCCTGGTGTTATAGCGTATCGCCTACAAGCTTACGACACGTCACGGTTTGAATTGCTTTATTTTTCATTTCAATACGTGACAATCTATCATTATGCCATTTTTTCGTTGTCATTTCGCCGCATATTGGCTTCACTGGCACTTCACGCCATAATCAACCTTTTGATCCTGAAGGCAGGTACATACCATGGAGATACGCGTTTTTCGCCAGGCCGACTTCGAAGAGGTGATCACCCTGTGGGAGCGCTGCGACCTGCTGCGACCATGGAACGATCCGGAGATGGACATCGAACGCAAGCTAAATCATGACGTTAGCCTGTTTCTGGTGGCCGAGGTCGGCGGGGAAGTCGTCGGTACGGTGATGGGAGGCTACGACGGCCATCGCGGCTCGGCCTACTATCTCGGGGTGCATCCGGAGTTCCGGGGGCGGGGGATCGCCAACGCGCTGCTTAACCGCCTGGAGAAAAAGCTGATTGCCCGTGGCTGCCCGAAGATCAACATTCAGGTGCGGGAAGAGAACGACCTCGTGCTGGGAATGTACGAGCGTTTGGGCTATGAGCATGCCGACGTCGTTAACCTCGGTAAGCGCCTGATTGAAGATGAAGAGTATTGAGTTTTAGTCAACCAAGACAAAAGGATTTAAGCCATGAAATCGCTGCGTATGCTTCTCTGCGTCCTGCCGCTGGCCCTGACCGGCTGTTCGACTCTTGGGTCGGTGAACTGGTCAGCCGCCAACCCCTGGAACTGGTTTGGTTCCTCATCAGAGGTCACTGACGAAGGCGTGGGGGCCCTGACGGCGGATACCGCGCTGGATGAGGCGTCTATCGCCGATGCGTTGGACGGTGACTACCGCCTGCGCAGCGGGATGCGCTCCGATCAGGGCGGCAACGTTATCCGCTTTTATGAGGCGCTGGATGGGGATAAAGTCGCGCTGATCGTCAACGGTGAAAACGGCAAAGTGAGCCGCATCGACGTGCTCGACAGCAGCATTGAGAGCGACACCGGAGCTAAAGTCGGCATGCCCTTCAGTGAACTGTATGACAAAGCCTACGGCAACTGCACCAAGGCCACCGGCGACGACAGCGGCGGCGTGGAGTGTAAGGCTCAGGGCAGCCAGCACGTCAGCTATGTCTTTACCGGCAGTTGGAACGGCCCGGAGGGCTTAATGCCGCCGGACGACGAGCTGAAAAAATGGACCCTGAGTAAGATTATTTGGCGTCGTTAATTGATCGGAACAATCCTGGTTCTCTGAAAAAACGCGTACAATAGCGCGATTAATGCCGCGGCTGCGCGGCATATTTTTTAGAGGAGTAGCGATGTCTCAGGTTCAAAGCGGCATTTTGCCGGAACACTGCCGGGCGGCGATTTGGATCGAAGCGAACGTAAAGGGCGACGTTAACGCCCTACGCGAAGGCAGTAAAATTTTTGCCGATAAGCTGGCTAACTTCCAGCTCGCCTTTGCTGAGGCGAATCTCGGGGCGGTAGTGGCCTTTGGTCATCGCGTCTGGCCCGAACTGAGCGGAGGGGAAGGGGCCGAAGAGCTGAAAGAGTTTGTTCCTTACGGCAAAGGGCTGGCCCCGGCTACCCAGTACGATGTGATGATCCACATTCTCTCTCTGCGTCACGACGTTAACTTCTCTGTCGCCCAGGCGGCGCTGGCGGCGTTTGGTGACGCGCTGGAGGTTAAAGAGGAGACCCACGGCTTCCGCTGGGTAGAGGATCGCGATCTGAGCGGCTTTGTTGACGGTACGGAAAACCCGGCGGGCAGCGAAAAACGCACCGAGGTGGCCGTGATTCAGGAGGGCATCGACGCGGGCGGCAGCTACGTTTTCGTCCAGCGTTGGGAGCATAACCTGAAGCAGCTTAACCGAATGAGCGTGCCGGATCAGGAGATGATGATTGGCCGCACCAAAGAGGCCAATGAAGAGATCGACGGCGACGCCCGGCCGATTACCTCGCACCTGAGCCGCGTCGATTTGAAAGAGAACGGTAAAGGGCTGAAAATCGTGCGTCAGAGCCTGCCTTACGGTACGGCAAGCGGCAAGCACGGGCTCTATTTCTGTGCCTACTGCGCCCGCCTGTACAACATTGAACAACAGCTGCTGAGCATGTTTGGTGATACCGACGGCAAGCGCGACGCTATGCTGCGCTTCACCCGCCCGGTCACTGGCGGCTACTATTTTGCCCCGTCGTTAGACCGTCTGCTGACGCTTTAAACTCAACCCCTCCTCTGCCTCTTTCCGCAGGGCAGAGGAGGGGCATGTCCGATAAAGCCTACCCGACCATTCAAATGTGACTGCTCTCCCTGTTTAACTTCCTAAATTACATTATTTTCCCTGCCCGCTTTATTAGCGTTTATTTGCAGATAGTTCCTGCAAACATTATTTATTCCAAGAATAAGTTTAAAAGGATTTATGATGACAATAAAAAAGCTATTACTCATAGCGTGTTCGCCCTGCTGTTTTTTTGCAGCGGATGTGAATGCGAGCGACTGGGAAAAGACGATTGCCGATGATCCTTTCTTTGCAGATTCCCGCTTTGATATTTCCGCCAGGAATATGTGGAAATATTTAAAGACGGAAAACCGTTACGATAATGAGCAAGAGCGTTATGCCACCTCTGTACAGCAAGCCTGGGCGCAGGGGCTGACCGTTGACTATACCTCAGGATATTTCGCTGATTTTATCGGTTTTGATGCATCCTATTACAGCGCCGCAAAATTAGGTGCCAGTGATAACTTCTCCTCCCGTGCCATTCTCTATAACGACGACGGAGAAGCCAAAGGCTATACCAAAATTGGTCAGCGCTATGCAAAACTGAAAATGGATATTCTTCGCGCTAAAGTGAACGTCAAAGGCGGCTGGTTTACCATCAAGAATACCGGCATCTTCTCTAACTCACAGCGCATGTCCCTTAACACGCATTCAGGCTGGTTTGCCAATACGGCCATCGATAATGTCAGCGTTGATACGCTGTTTCTCGACGGGAAGGTGATGCGGCGTGATAGCCCGGACATCGACAGGATGTATATCCGTGATGGCAACGGAGAGAGCCGCAATGTCGATCACGTGATCACCGGTGGCATCAATTACAAAAGTAAGCCCTTGAAAGCCTACTACTTCTACGGCGTAGCCGACGATCTGCTTTTCAAGCAGGGCTTTGAAGGCTGGTGGGATGCGTTTCCCGATATTACCCTTGGGACGCAAATCTATGAGCAGGAGTATGGCAGCGATGCGAAAAGAACCACCTCCAGCACCGCGAGAGGAAAACAGGATTTTGATAAGCGAGCCTGGCACTACTCGGCCACTGTCGAATGGCGTATTCCACAAACGCCCTGGAAAATACTGGGCGGTTTAACCTATACCGAGGCCAAGAAAACAAACGGGGTAGGCCAATTTACCCGTAACGTTATTGGTAATGCCCGTGGCCGTTTTAACTCACCGGCCTATGCGGATATTGATTACGTCCGCGACGGTGAAACCATGCTGGCGTTAGCCGCTGAGTATAAATTTACCCCCGATCTCTCGGTGGGCGTGCGGACGAACTACAGTGAGTTCGAGTATGAAGGAGAAACATTGCGTCAGGGGCAGTTGGGGATGTACAGCAACTGGAACCCGGCTAAAAACTGGTCTGTTTATTTAAATGGCGGCTACGGCTGGCATCATGAGCAAGAGTCAGACTACACCACGCCAAAACTTTATGATGGACATTCGCAACGCGCTAACTCTCTTTGCGGAGAAATGAGCGTGACTTATCGGTTCACGCTTTAAATACCATCGCAACCGATAAGTTTATTCATGCTGAATATATTTCTTATGGATATCAAATGCTATTTTGCAAAAACGGTACATCTGGACCTGATTAAAAAAGTCTATTTTCTGTTTTATGAGAATCCGCGGATCCTCTTCTCAGTTAACGACGTGTGCGAGTTTCTCGATTTAAACAGGAAGCAGGTTGGGTTTATCTTAACCATTCTGGTCAGGTTGCAAATGGTTTGCCGGGAGATTAAACGGAACGGCATGAACCATCGCTATCTCTATCGCGCCAGATGATACCGCGCTGTAAGCGGTGCCCGGCTATCGCCCTCGTGAGCCCGGACACCGCTTATGCTCTTTTCTGCTTGCAAATCACCAAACGGTATATAAAACCGTTACTCCTTTCGTACTGCTTATAAATAAACTGTGTTTTTGATAGTCATCACAGATATAAGGGTGCGCAATGGCCGTTAACTTACTGAAAAAAGGATATCTGACGCTTGCCGCTTCAGTGTTGCTGGTAGCGCAGGCGCAGGCGACGGAGCTGCTTAACAGCTCCTATGACGTCTCTCGCGAGCTGTTTGCCGCCCTTAATCCCCCGTTTGAGCAGCAGTGGGCGAAAGAGAACGGAGGCGACACGCTGACGATCAAACAGTCACACGCGGGCTCCTCCAAGCAGGCGCTGGCTATCTTGCAGGGGCTGAAGGCGGACGTGGTGACCTATAACCAGATCACCGACGTGCAGATCCTGCATGATAAAGGCAAGCTCATCCCAGCGGACTGGCAGAGCCGCCTGCCGAACAACAGCTCGCCATTCTACTCTACGATGGCGTTCCTGGTGCGCAAGGGCAACCCGAAAAATATCCACGACTGGAGCGATCTGGTGCGCTCTGACGTCAAGCTGATCTTCCCGAATCCGAAAACCTCCGGCAACGCCCGCTATACCTACCTGGCAGCATGGGGCGCGGCGGATAAAGCCGACGGCGGCGATAAGGCAAAAACTGAACAGTTCATGACTCAGTTCCTGAAAAACGTTGAGGTGTTTGATACCGGCGGCCGTGGCGCTACCACCACCTTCGTTGAGCGTGGCCTCGGCGACGTGCTCATCACATTCGAATCCGAAGTGAACACCATTCGTAAGCAGTATGAGGCTCAGGGCTTTGAGGTTGTGGTGCCAAAGGTCAACATCCTGGCGGAGTTCCCGGTGGCATGGGTTGATAAAAACGTGAAGGCCAACGGCACAGAGAAGGCGGCGAAAGCGTACCTGAACTACCTCTATAGCCCGCAGGCGCAGACCATCATTACTGATTACTACTACCGGGTGAATAACCCTGACGTGATGGACAAGCTGAAGGACAAGTTTCCGCAGACCGAGCTCTTTAAGGTGGAAGATCGCTTTGGCTCCTGGCCAGACGTGATGAAAACCCACTTTACGAGCGGCGGCGAGCTGGACAAGCTGCTGGCGGCGGGGCGTAGCTAATGTTTGCAGTGGCTTCAAAACGCGTGCTGCCCGGCTTTACCCTAAGCCTTGGAACCAGCCTGCTGTTCGTTTGCCTGATCCTGCTCCTGCCTCTTAGCGCGCTGGTTATGCAGCTCTCAGAGATGAGCTGGGCGCAGTACTGGGAGGTGGTGACTAACCCGCAGGTTGTCGCCGCCTACAAGGTCACCCTGCTGTCGGCATTTGTCGCCTCGATTTTCAACGGCGTCTTTGGCCTGCTGATGGCGTGGATCCTGACGCGCTACCGTTTCCCTGGGCGCACCCTGCTGGATGCGCTGATGGACCTGCCGTTTGCCCTGCCGACGGCGGTGGCTGGCCTGACCCTCGCCTCGCTCTTTTCCGTCAACGGCTTTTACGGCCAGTGGCTGGCGCAGTTTGATATTAAAGTCACCTATACCTGGCTTGGCATTGCCGTGGCGATGGCCTTTACCAGCATTCCCTTTGTGGTACGGACAGTGCAGCCGGTGCTGGAGGAGCTAGGGCCAGAGTATGAAGAGGCGGCCCAGACGCTGGGCGCAACGCGTCTGCAAAGCTTCCGAAAAGTCGTGATGCCAGAGCTTTCTCCGGCGCTGCTGGCGGGCGTGGCGTTGTCGTTTACCCGCAGCCTTGGTGAGTTCGGCGCGGTGATCTTTATCGCTGGCAACATCGCCTGGAAAACCGAAGTGACTTCGCTGATGATCTTCGTGCGTCTGCAGGAGTTTGACTACCCGGCGGCGAGCGCCATTGCCTCAGTGATCCTCGCGGCCTCACTGCTGCTGCTGTTCTCAATTAATACTCTGCAAAGTCGCTTTGGTCGACGGGTGGTAGGTCACTAATGGCGGAAGTCTCCCAATTGAAACACGATCGTTCCCGGATTAACTGGGGTAAATGGTTCCTGATCGCTACCGGGATGCTGATCTCGGCATTCATCCTGGTGGTGCCGATGGTCTACATTTTCGTGCAGGCCTTTAGTAAAGGGCTGATGCCAGTGCTGGAGAACCTCGCCAATCCGGATATGCTCCACGCTATCTGGCTGACGGTGCTGATTGCCCTGATCACCGTCCCGGTTAACCTTGTATTCGGAACGCTGCTCGCCTGGCTGGTGACCCGTTTTAATTTCCCCGGTCGTCAGCTGCTGTTGACCCTGCTCGATATACCATTTGCCGTATCGCCGGTAGTGGCGGGCCTTGTCTACCTGCTGTTTTATGGCTCCAACGGCCCGCTTGGCGGCTGGCTCGACGAGCACAATTTACAGATTATGTTCGCATGGCCCGGCATGGCGCTGGTGACCATTTTCGTCACCTGTCCGTTTGTGGTGCGTGAGCTGGTGCCGGTGATGCTTAGCCAGGGCAGCCACGAGGATGAGGCGGCGATCCTGCTGGGCGCATCCGGCTGGCAGATGTTCCGTCGCGTCACGCTGCCGAACATTCGCTGGGCGCTGCTCTACGGCGTGGTGCTGACCAACGCCCGCGCCATCGGCGAGTTTGGTGCGGTATCGGTGGTGTCCGGCTCTATTCGCGGCGAAACCCTGTCGCTGCCGCTACAGATTGAGTTACTTGAGCAGGACTACAACACGGTGGGCTCCTTTACCGCCGCGGCCCTGCTGACGTTAATGGCTATTTTGACCCTGTTTTTAAAGAGTGGGTTGCAGTGGCGTTTACATAATCAAGAGAAACGCGCGCAACAGGAGGGAAATCATGAGCATTGAGATTGCCAATATTAAGAAGTCTTTTGGTCGCACCCAGGTGCTGAATGATATCTCGCTGGATATCCCTTCCGGACAGATGGTGGCGCTGCTGGGCCCCTCTGGCTCGGGTAAAACCACGCTGCTGCGTATTATTGCCGGGCTTGAGCACCAGACCAGCGGACATATCCGTTTTCACGGCACTGACGTGGGCCGTCTGCATGCCCGCGACCGTAAGGTCGGCTTTGTGTTTCAGCACTACGCGCTGTTCCGCCATATGACGGTGTTCGACAACATCGCCTTTGGCCTGACGGTGCTACCGCGACGCGAGAGACCGAACGCGACGGCGATCAAAGCCAAGGTGACCAAACTGCTGGAGATGGTTCAGCTGGCGCATCTTGCCGATCGCTATCCGGCTCAGCTCTCCGGCGGGCAGAAGCAGCGCGTCGCGCTGGCACGCGCCCTGGCCCCGGATCCGCAGATCCTGCTGCTGGATGAGCCTTTTGGTGCGCTGGATGCTCAGGTGCGTAAAGAGCTGCGTCGTTGGCTGCGTGAGCTGCATGAAGAGCTTAAATTCACCAGCGTCTTTGTGACCCACGATCAGGAGGAGGCGATGGAAGTGGCCGACCGCGTGGTGGTCATGAGCCAGGGCAATATTGAGCAGGTCGATGTCCCCGAGCAGGTCTGGCGTGAGCCCGCGACCCGCTTCGTGTTGGAATTTATGGGTGAAGTAAACCGCCTGCACGGCGTAGTGCGCGGCAGTCAGTTCCACGTTGGCGCACATCGTTGGCCGCTGGGTTACACCCCGGCGCACCAGGGCGAGGTCGATCTCTTCCTGCGTCCGTGGGAAGTGGATATCAGCCGCCGTACCAGCCTCGACGCGCCGCTGCCGGTGGTCGTGGTCGAGGCCAGCCCGAAAGGGCACTATACCCAGCTGGTGGTGCAGCCTCAGGGCTGGTATGACGAACCGCTGTCGGTGGTGCTGCGTGGAGAGGATGCGCCGCAGCGCGGTGAACGTCTGTTCATCGGCCTGCAAAATGCGCGTCTCTACCATGGCACCGAGCGTCTTGCCGAGCGTGGGGATCTTGCTCTGGCGCACTCTGCCTGATAGTTTAACGTTACGTGGTTTTTGCCGGGTGGCGCTGCGCTTACCCGGCCTACAAAGCTCCCCGTAGGCCCGGTAAGCGATAGCGCCACCGGGCTTTTTATTGGATAGCGATCGTGAACACACTCGAACACACCATCGGCAATACCCCTCTGGTAAAACTTCAGCGTATGACCCCCGACAACGGCAGTGAAATCTGGGTCAAGCTGGAGGGAAATAATCCTGCCGGCTCGGTAAAGGACCGGGCCGCGCTCTCGATGATCGTACAGGCAGAGAAGCGGGGCGAGATAAAACCCGGCGACGTACTGATTGAGGCTACCAGCGGCAACACCGGTATCGCTCTGGCGATGATCGCCGCACTCAAAGGCTACCGCATGAAGCTACTCATGCCGGACAATATGAGTCAGGAGCGACGTGCAGCGATGCACGCCTACGGCGCGGAGTTGATTCTGGTGAGCCGTGAGCAGGGGATGGAGGGGGCGCGGGATCTGGCTGCGGCGATGGCCCAGCGCGGGGAGGGTAAGCTTCTCGACCAGTTCAATAATCCTGATAATCCTTATGCCCACTATACCACCACCGGGCCAGAGATCTGGCAGCAGACCGGCGGCCGCATCAGCCATTTTGTCTCCAGCATGGGCACGACTGGCACCATTACCGGGGTATCGCGTTTTCTGCGCGAGCAGGCGAAACCGGTGTCCATCGTCGGCCTGCAGCCGGAAGAGGGGAGCAGTATTCCCGGTATCCGCCGCTGGCCTGCGGAGTACATGCCAGGCATTTTCAACGCCTCTCTGGTAGACCAGGTGCTGGATATCCACCAGCGCGACGCTGAGAACACCATGCGGGCGCTGGCGGTGCGGGAGGGGATCTTCTGCGGCGTGAGCTCCGGCGGCGCGGTTGCGGGTGCAATTCGCGTAGCCAATGAAAATCCGGGGGCGGTGGTGGTGGCGATTATCTGCGACCGTGGCGATCGCTACCTGTCAACCGGCGTGTTTGGTGAGGAGAGCTATGCCCAGGGGGCGGGGATTTAACTATTATGGAGATGATCTTATTTCGGGATAAGACCCGAGCGCAGCAGACGGATATCGTGGCGGTGCAGTCTCAGGTGGTCTACGGCAGCGTTGGCAACAGCATCGCCGTGCCCAATATTCGTCAGCATCAGCTGACCGTCACGGCGGTACCTACGGTGCTGTTCAGCAATACGCCGCACTACGACACCTTTTACGGCGGCGTTATTCCCGACGAGTGGTTCAGCGGTTACCTGAAAGCGCTAGGGGAGCGGGATATTCTGCGTGAGCTGAAGGCAGTGACCACCGGCTATATGGGCAGCGCCAGCCAGATTACGCTGCTGGCGCAGTGGCTTCGTACGGTAAAAGAGACGCACCCGAATCTCCTGATTCTGGTGGATCCGGTGATCGGTGATATCGACAGCGGCACCTACGTGCATCCTGACATCCCTGAGGCCTATCGTCAGCATTTGCTGCCGCTGGCCCAGGGCATCACTCCCAACGTCTATGAGCTGGAAATATTGAGCGGCCAGCCGTGCCGGGATCCTGAAAGCGCTGTTGCAGCGGCGAAAGGGCTGCTGTCAGAGACGCTGAAATGGGTGGCCATTACCAGCGCGCCCGTTGACGGTAACCCGGACGCGATCCACGTTGTGCTGGTTACCGAAGAGGCGGTGACCATCAGTGCTCACCCACGGGTAGCCACCGATCTGAAGGGCACGGGGGATCTCTTCTGCTCTGAGCTGGTGAGTCATATCGTGCTGGGGACGAGCGTAGCAGAGGCGATGGGTCGCGCAGGCGATCGGGTTACAGCGGTAATGCGCTATACCCAGCAGGCAGGTTACGATGAATTAATATTACCGGCCTGATTTTATCAAGATAAGAAACAAAAATGGCACCCGGATGGGTGCCATTTTGCATTCCGGCAAGAATTACTTCTTGATGCGGATCACCGGGGTCTCGCCCACGGTTACGCTACCGGACAGCTTGTTCAGCTCTTTGATCTCGTCCATGTTGGAGATAACAACCGGCGTCAGGGTAGACTTGGCTTTCTCTTCCAGCAGCGGCAGATCGAACTCGATGACCGGATCGCCAACCTTAACGCGCTGGCCTTCTTCAGCGATACGTTTGAAACCTTCGCCTTTCAGTTCAACGGTATCGATACCGAAGTGAACGAACAGCTCAATGCCGCTATCGGATTCGATAGAGAAGGCATGGTTGGTTTCAAAAATCTTGCCAATGGTGCCATCAACAGGCGCAACCATTTTGTTGCCGGTTGGTTTGATAGCGATGCCATCACCAACGATTTTTTCAGCAAACACCACATCCGGCACATCTTCGATATTGACGATCTCGCCAGACAGCGGAGCAATAATCTCAATGGTTCCGGTATCTTTCTTATCGTCAGAAACCAGAGATTTCAGTTTATCGAACAAACCCATGATCTTCTCCTAAGCAGTAATTTGGGCCGCATCTCGTGGATTAGCAGATTGTTTTTTCTTCAATGAACTTGTTAACCAGCGTCATTAACTCGTCCGTTGTCGGTTGAGCAAGAGCCTGCTCTGCTAAAACCTTCGCATCTTCGAAGTTCGTGTTACGAATAATCTTCTTAATGCGCGGGATAGAAATGGCACTCATACTGAATTCATCCAGCCCCATCCCCAGCAACAGAAGTGTAGCACGTTCGTCGCCTGCAAGCTCTCCACACATGCCGGTCCATTTACCTTCAGCATGAGAAGCATCAATAACTTGCTTAATTAAGGTCAATACAGACGGCGACATCGGCTGATACAGATGGGAGATCATATCATTACCGCGGTCAACCGCCAGGGTGTACTGGGTTAAGTCGTTGGTGCCGATACTGAAGAAATCGACCTCTTTCGCCAGGTGACGGGCGATAGTGGCAGCGGCAGGGGTTTCCACCATGACGCCCACTTCAATGCTCTCGTCAAAAGCTTTACCTTCGTCACGCAGCTCCTGCTTGAAGGTTTCGATCGCTTTCTTCAGCACGCGAACTTCTTCAACAGAGATGATCATCGGGAACATGATGCGCAGCTTGCCGAACGCGGAGGCACGCAGGATAGCGCGCACCTGGTCACGGAGGATCTCTTTACGATCCATCGCGATACGCACGGCACGCCAGCCGAGGAACGGGTTCTCTTCTTTCGGGAAGTTCATGTACGGCAGCTCTTTATCGCCGCCAATGTCCATGGTACGGACGATGACTGCCTGAGAGCCGCAGGCTTCTGCCACCGCTTTATAGGCAGCAAACTGCTCTTCTTCAGTAGGCAGCGCGTCACGGTCCATGAACAGGAATTCGGTACGGTAGAGGCCTACGCCTTCTGCGCCGTTGCGCTCGGCACCGTCTACGTCACGCACGGTACCAATGTTGGCGCACACTTCGACCTGATGGCCGTCAAGAGTGATCGCCGGCAGATCTTTCAGCTTCGCCAGTTCAGCTTTCTCGGAAGCAACCTGCTCCTGCACGTTGCGCAGGGTTTCGATCTCATCGTTGGTGGGATTAACGTAAACTTTGTTATTCACCGCATCGAGGATCAGATAGTCGTCGTTTTTCACCTGAGAGGTGACGCTACCGGTACCCACGATGGCAGGCAGCTCAAGGGAGCGCGCCATGATGGAGGTGTGGGAGGTGCGTCCACCAGCGTCGGTGATAAAGCCCAGCACCTTGTTCAGGTTCAGCTGTGCAGTTTCCGACGGGGTCAAATCCGCCGCAACCAGAATCACTTCGTCCTGAATCGCGCTCAGGTCGATGATCGCCAGGCCGAGGATGTTGCGCAGCAGGCGTTTACCGATGTCGCGCACGTCAGCCGCACGCTCTTTCAGGTACTCGTCGTCCAGCTCTTCCAGGGCAGTTGCCTGACCTTCGATAACTTCGTGTGCTGCCGCATCGGCAGTAACGTGCTTATCTTTAATCAGGGCTATGATTTCCTGCTCCAGCTCCTCATCTTCCAGCAACATGATGTGGCCTTCGAAGATGGCTTCTTTTTCTTCACCGAAGGTTTCACCAGCTTTGGTTTTGATCGTTTCGAGCTGCGCGGATGCCTTGGCACGACCGCTCAGAAAACGTTCAACTTCCTGATCAACCTTATCGGCAGAAATTTTTTTCCGGTCGATGACGATCTCGTCTTCTTTCAGCAGCAGTGCTTTGCCGAAAGCGATACCCGGGGATGCTAAAATGCCTGAAATCATAACCCTACCTTACTTGTGACTGATTTTTTAAAAGAACCCGGAACTTACTCGAGTTCAGCCATCAGTTTTACCAGATGCTCTACGGCTTTCTGCTCGTCTTCGCCTTCAGCGGACAGCGTTACAACGGTACCCTGGGTCAGGCCCAGAGTCTGGAGTTTGAACAGGCTTTTTGCGCTAGCGCTTTTGCCGTTGGAGGTCACAGTGATCTCTGAAGTGAAGCCTTTCGCTTCTTTCACAAACTGAGCAGCAGGGCGGGTATGCAGACCGTTCGGAGCGGTAATGGTAACTTCTTGCTGGAACATTATATTTCCCCAACTTATAGGTTTAGTGTTGTGGATCTAAAGTCTAGCCTGGCGGCACAACTTTAGCCTGTATTGTTAGCGCCGGCATAACGGGACGCGGGGCAAAAGTTCGCCTGCGCAATCCGCTGCGGGCACTTTTGACCGTGGCAAGTACTCGTCAATAACATTATGCCGCGAAAGCGAGACTTCAACCAAATCCTAAAATCGATTCAGCTAGTTTAAAGTCACAATTCGATTAATTTCGCGCTTCAAAATAAATGTGCTGGTTAAATACCAGACCCAACGGGGCGAATCAATGCCAGGTGAGTTGAAAGTTTGACGTGGGCCACAAAAAAGCACCCCGAAAGGTGCTTTTTTATGCGATTCTCGCTGTCCGCGACTACTGCTGCAACTCTTTTTCAGTAAAGAGATCGGCAAACAGGGCGGTACTCAAATAGCGCTCACCTGAAGAAGGCAGAATAACGACAATGTTCTTGTTGGTAAAGGCCTCATCTTCCTGCAGCTTCAGCGCAGCGGCAACGGCGGCACCGGAGGAGATCCCAGCCAGAATGCCTTCCTCTTCCATCAGACGGCGGGCAACGCTAATCGCCTCATCGTTGGTAATCGCCACCACTTTGTCGATCAGCTTCAGGTCGAGGTTGCCAGGGATAAAGCCAGCGCCGATCCCCTGAATTTTGTGCGGGCCAGGCTTCAGCTCTTCGCCTGCCAGCGCCTGGGCGATAACCGGGGAGTCCGTCGGCTCTACCGCCACGGTAATGAGGTCAGTTTTACCCTTGGTGTTTTTAATGTAGCGCGACACGCCGGTCAGCGTACCGCCGGTGCCAACGCCAGAGATAAATACATCAACCTGACCATCGGTATCTTCCCAGATCTCCGGGCCGGTGGTTTTTTCATGAATTTCCGGGTTAGCCGGGTTGCTGAACTGCTGCAGCAGCAGATACTTAGCCGGATCGCTGGCAACGATCTCTTCCGCTTTCTGGATCGCGCCCTTCATGCCTTTCGCGCCTTCAGTCAGCACCAGGTTCGCGCCCAAGGCTTTCAGCAGCTTACGGCGTTCAATACTCATGGTTTCCGGCATGGTCAGGGTCAGCTTGTAGCCACGCGCAGCCGCCACGTAGGCCAGGGCGATACCGGTGTTGCCGCTGGTCGGTTCAACCAGCTCAACGCCTGCTTTTAGCACACCGCGTTTTTCGGCATCCCAAATCATATTGGCACCAATACGGCATTTCACGCTGAAGCTTGGGTTACGGGACTCGACCTTAGCGAGGATGCGTCCATTACCGATGCGGTTCAGTCGGACCAGCGGCGTGTGGCCGATAGTCAACGAGTTGTCTTCAAAAATCTTACTCATAGCCCGTCCTTAACTGTATGAATTTGGGAACGACATCAGCATACGCGGTTAAGGAATATGCGGAAGTACGGATTTCGCATATCTATATGCTGATGAGAAATAATAGCAACAACTATGGAATAAGAACGGAATAGCCCATCCATTTCCACCCTTCATTTCCACAGGGCATGCTTCGAGCGATAGCAGTCCACCCACATGGCCGTGGCACCACAGACGGCAACCGGCATAATCACCAGGTTGAGTACCGGGATAAGGGTAAACAGGCTGGTAAGCGCGCCAAACTGCATGTTGGTCACCTTTCGGGCCCGCAGGGCGCCGCGCATGGTTTTAAAGGCCACTTTGTGATTATCAAATGGATAGTCGCAATACTGGATCGCCAGCATCCATGCGCTGAACAGGAACCACAGCACCGGAGCGACCGTCTGCCCAATACCGGGAATAAAGTAGAGCAGCAGTAGAACGGCTGCCCGCGGCAGATACCACGCCAGCTTCTGCCACTCGCGCTTCATGATCCGCGGCAGATCTTTAACGATACCGGTGATGCCCGTATCCGGCGGCGTCGCGCCGGTCAGCCGGGCTTCAAGCTGCTCGGCCAGCAGGCCGTTAAACGGGGCGGCAATCCAGTTGGCAATGGTTGAGAAGAAGTAGCCAAAGACCAGTACCACAGAGATCACGGCGATGGGCCAGAGCAGATAGCTCAGCCACTGCAGCCAGTCCGGTACGTGGTTCATCAGCGCGGGGATCCAGCTATCGAGCTGGGTAAACAGCCAGGCAAAAGCACAGCCAATCAAGACGATATTGACCAGTAGCGGCATAATCACAAAGCGCCGTATGCCGGGCAGGGTAATCAGCTTCCAGCCCTGGGAAAAGTAATACACGCCGCTGCGAGGTGGGGTGACCGATGTTGAAACCATAGTCAGGCTATACTCCTTTAATGACCCCCGAATGGGGTGCGTGGCTATATTATCCGTATCGCGCAGACTGCACAGCTCGGAAATGTTCGAAAAAACAGCAAAAAGTACGATTTTACACATCTTTATGCGGTGAAAGCTGCGTGCGCACTTGCACTTGCGGTGAACGGCAAATACTCTTAGTGAGTAAATGTTTGCCGTGGTGGCAAGGTGTTAGAACAACAGAGAATATAATGATGCAGGATTTGCGTCTGATATTAATCATTGTTGGCGCGATCGCCATAATCGCTTTACTGGTTCACGGTTTTTGGACCAGCCGGAAAGAGCGTTCGACGATGTTCCGCGATCGCCCAATGAAACGCATGAAGTCGCGTCGTGACGACGATGAATCGTTTGACGACGATGCCGAAGATAACGTCGATGAAGGCGTGGGTGAAGTGCGTGTTCATAAAACGGGCCCCGCCCCGAATGCGGGTCAGGAGCATGACGTTCCGCGAACGCCGCAGCACCAGTATCAGCCGCCTTACGCGTCTGCTCAACCTCGCCAGCACGCCCCAGTGCAGTCGGATGAGCCGCTGCGCCAGGCTCCGCCTCAGCAGCCTGCTGCACCGCACGTTGAACCTCAGCCGGTGAGAAGTGCACCGACGCAGCCTGTTCAGCACCCGCCTGTGCAACAGCAGCCGATTCAACAGCAGCTGGTACAGCATCAACCTGTTCAGCAACAGCCTGTGCAGCAGCCCCTGTCTCAGCAACCGGTAGCTCAGCAGCCGGTAGCCCAGCAGCCCGCACCGGAGCCTGCGCCGCAGGAAGCACCTGCCGTTGCAGAGAAGCCGCAGCGTAAAGAGACTGTGATTATCATGAACGTTGCCGCGCATCCCGGCAGCGAACTGAGTGGTGAAGTGCTGCTGGCTAGCATTCAACAGGCCGGTTTTGCCTTTGGTGACATGAACATTTTCCATCGCCACCTTAGCCCTGACGGCAGTGGCCCGGCGCTGTTCAGCCTGGCGAATATGGTGAATCCAGGTACATTCGACCCTGAGATGACCGGCAACTTTACGACGCCGGGCGTTACCATGTTTATGCAGGTGCCGTCCTATGGCGATGAGATGCAGAACTTTAAGCTGATGCTTCAGTCTGCGCAGTACATTGCCGATGAAGTTGGGGGTGTAGTACTGGACGATCAGCGCCGAATGATGACTCCGCAGAAGCTGCGTGAGTACCAGGATCGCATTCGTGAAGTGAAAGAAGCGAACGCGTAACGCCTGCGGTAGTAGTGTTATCTCCCTTATAAGCCCCCGCCTGTCGGGGGTTTTTTCTATTGATGGTGCGATATGGACTCAATCGAACAACAGCTAACTGAACTGCGAACCACGCTTCGCCATCATGAATATCTCTATCACGTGATGGATGCTCCTGAAGTCCCGGATGCCGAGTATGATCGCCTGCTGCGCGAGCTACGCGCCCTGGAGGCCGAGCATCCCGATCTTATTACGCCGGACTCCCCTACCCAGCGGGTAGGGGCTGCGCCGCTAACCGCCTTTACCCAGGTGCGACATGAAGTCCCGATGCTGTCGCTGGATAACGTCTTCGATGAAGAGAGCTTTCTGGCGTTCAACAAGCGCGTACAGGATCGCCTGAAAAGTACCGATGCGCTGAGCTACTGCTGTGAGCTCAAGCTCGATGGGCTGGCAGTGAGTATCATCTATGAGAACGGCGTGCTGATTCAGGCTGCTACGCGCGGCGACGGCACCACCGGCGAGGATATCACCACAAACGTGCGCACCATTCGGGCGATCCCGCTCAAGCTGCACGGGGATAATATCCCGACGCGGCTGGAAGTGCGCGGCGAGGTCTTTCTGCCTCAGGCGGGTTTTGAGAAGATCAACGACGAAGCCCGGCGTACCGGCGGTAAAGTATTCGCTAATCCGCGCAACGCAGCGGCAGGCTCGCTGCGCCAGCTTGACCCACGCGTGACCGCCAAGCGGCCGCTGACCTTCTTCTGCTACGGCGTCGGGATCCTGCAGGGTGGCGATTTGCCCCGCAGTCATCTGGGCCGCCTGCAGCAGTTCAAGGCCTGGGGGCTGCCGGTAAGCGATCGCATCCGCATCTGTGATACGCCGGAAGCCGTGCTGGACTTTTATCATCAGGTAGAAGCGGATCGCCCAACGCTGGGGTTCGATATCGACGGGGTAGTCATCAAGGTTGATTCTCTCGATCTGCAGGAGCAACTGGGATTTGTTGCCCGCGCCCCGCGCTGGGCGGTGGCGTTTAAATTTCCCGCCCAGGAGCAGTTGACCTTTGTACGTGACGTGGAGTTCCAGGTGGGACGCACCGGAGCGATTACGCCCGTGGCGCGCCTTGAGCCGGTGCACGTCGCAGGCGTGCTGGTGAGTAACGCCACTCTGCACAATGCGGACGAAATCGCCCGGCTGGGGCTTAAAATTGGCGATCGGGTGGTGATCCGCCGGGCGGGCGATGTGATCCCGCAGGTGGTTAACGTCGTTGAGTCCGAGCGTCCGGCCGATGCCCGTGACGTTGCATTCCCGACGCACTGCCCGGTCTGCGGCTCTGACGTTGAGCGCGTTGAGGGCGAGGCGGTAGCCCGCTGTACCGGGGGTCTGATCTGCGGCGCGCAGCGTAAAGAGTCGCTGAAACACTTTGTCTCCCGCCGGGCGATGGACGTTGACGGCATGGGCGATAAGATTATCGACCAGCTGGTGGAGAAGGAGTATGTGCATACGCCCGCCGACCTGTTCCGCCTGACGGCGGGTAAGCTCACGGGGCTGGATCGCATGGGGCCGAAGTCGGCGCAGAACGTGGTTAACGCGCTGGAGAAGGCGAAAGAGACCACCTTTGCCCGCTTCCTCTATGCACTGGGTATTCGCGAGGTAGGCGAAGCTACGGCGGCAGGCCTGGCCGCGCACTTTGGTACTCTTGAGGCGCTGGAGGCAGCATCGATTGAGGATCTGCAGAAGGTGCCGGACGTCGGCATTGTGGTTGCTACCCACGTGTTTAACTTCCTGGCGGAAGAGAGCAACCGCGAGGTAATCCGCGATCTGGTCGAAGGGGTGGGCATTCACTGGCCGAAGCCGCTGGTGGTCAATGCGGAAGAGATCGACAGCCCGTTTGCCGGTAAAACGGTGGTGCTAACCGGCAGCCTGAGCCAGATGTCCCGGGATGACGCGAAAGCGCGGCTGGTGGAGCTAGGGGCAAAGGTTGCGGGCAGCGTATCGAAAAAGACCGATCTGGTGATTGCCGGTGAGGCGGCGGGCTCTAAGCTGGCTAAAGCGCAGGAGCTGGGGATTGCGGTGATCGACGAAGACGAGATGCTGCGCCTGATGGGAGCCTGAGATGGATAAGGCCCAGCTGGTAGAGATTGCTAACACTGAGATGCCCTTTGGTAAATATAAGGGCCGGATGCTGATCGATCTTCCGGAGGAATATCTGCTCTGGTTTGCCCGCAAGGAGACGTTTCCGCCCGGGCATCTTGGGCAATTGATGGCCTTTACGTTGCTGATTAAAACCGAGGGGCTGACGCATCTTGTGCAGCCCCTCCGGCGTTCTTAGCTGTTATCAGCAGCCTGATGGGCCTGCTGCGCCTCCGCCTGGCGCTTATAGCGGCGCGCCAGCACGGCACAGACCATCAGTTGGATCTGGTGGAAAATCATCAGCGGCAGCACCATCATGCCAATGACGGACGTCGGGAAAAGAATATTGGCCATCGGGATTCCGTTGGCCAGGCTCTTTTTTGAGCCGCAGAAGACGATGGTAATCTCATCGGCTTTGTTAAAACCGCAGAGGCGTGCCACGAGGATATTTACCCCCATCACAATCGCCAGCAGGACCAGGCTGACAATCACGATAAACAGCAGCGATCCCATTCCCACCTTATGCCAGATACCGTTCACCACCGCCTCGCTGAAGGCAGAGTAGACCACCAGCAGAATTGAGGTCTGGTCGGTTTTAGCGATCCACTTTTTATTACGCGCCACAAACGCGGCGGTCCATGGACGTGAGAGGTGGCCGAGCACAAACGGCAGCAGCAGCTGCAGCATGATTTTCCCTACCTGCTCAAGGCTGCCCTGTGCACCGTGCATATCCATCACCAGACCCACCAGCAGCGGCGAGAGGAAGATGCCCAGCAGGCTGGAGGCAGAGGCGGAGCACACCGCGGCCGCTACGTTACCACCGGCCAGCGAGGTAAAGGCGATCGCGGACTGTACGGTGGCAGGCAGGATGCAGAGGTAGAGAAAACCGGTATAGAGCTCTGGGCTGACGTTGACCGGTGCCCACCAGGCAAACAGCACGCCCAGCACCGGGAAGAGGATAAAGGTGCTGCACATCACCCACAGGTGCAGTCGCCAGTGGCTGCCGCCAGCGATAATGGCCTCGCGAGAGAGTTTGGCGCCGTGCATAAAGAAGAGCAGGGCGATAGCGGCGGTAGTGAGTCCTTCAAAGAAGGGGACGAAGCCGCCGCGGGCTGGAAAAAAAGAGGCCAGTAAAACAACGGCAATGAGCGTGAGCGTAAAAGGATCGAGGACGCGTAAAAATTTCATAATGACTCCTGAAAGACAGTGCCACCATTTTGCTTTTATCTGGATGTTAATGAAAAGTGATTTATCGCGTTTGTTGAGAAAGGAGAGAGGCTTAATGCCTCTCTGAGCGATTAGATATAGATATCAATCTTATGTTCAGCGGAAGGGGAATTGACGCCTTCGGCTTTAGCCTGTTTCTGCTCCTGATGTTTCTGCGCCTCTTCTGCCTGACGGCGCTGAAGCTGCGCGATCTGTGCCTGCAGCATCTTGATCTGATCCTGAATCAGCTCCTGCTGCTTTTTCTTCTCTTCCGTGGTGCCGCTGCCGCTCGCGATCTCTTTCAGCTGTTTGGTGAGTTTATTAACCTGCTGGGTCAGGCTCTGGATCTGGGAGGCGATATCACTGCTGGCGCTGCTGGAGGAGCGTCCGGAACTGCCGGACTGGACTGACGGCGTAGTTGTTGAAATTGTTGTCATTATAAAACCTCTCTTGCCATAAACTTGTTATATCGGCATTTTTTTAGAGAGCTTGAGAGAGAGTCGACATCGGCATGTCGGGTGGCGCTTCGCTGACCCGACCTACAAACCGCACTGCGCTCACCGTAGGCCGGGCAAACGCAGTGCCACCGGGCGTTAAATTACGGACAGCAGAAAGCAAAAAAGCGCCTTTAGGGCGCTTTTTTACATTGGTGGGTCGTGCAGGATTCGAACCTGCGACCAATTGATTAAAAGTCAACTGCTCTACCAACTGAGCTAACGACCCGAAATGGTGGGCGATGACGGGCTCGAACCGCCGACCCCCTCCGTGTAAAGGAGATGCTCTACCAACTGAGCTAATCGCCCATTTCGGAACTGCTGTTGATAAGTTGAGATTGGTGGGCGATGACGGGCTCGAACCGCCGACCCCCTCCGTGTAAAGGAGATGCTCTACCAACTGAGCTAATCGCCCAATCTCACTGCTTATCTACACTGCGGTCATCATCTTAATGATGGTGGGTGATGACGGGCTCGAACCGCCGACCCCCTCCGTGTAAAGGAGATGCTCTACCAACTGAGCTAATCACCCCCGCTGTGTGGAGTCGCATTATAGGGAGAGTTGAAAATGAGTCAACGCCTTTTCTCAAGATTTTGTTTGTTCGTCGTAAATTTAGACAAAGCGGCACATAAATCGCTGCGTACGCATGATTTCTAAACAAAAAACGGCTTTGACTCACCCAGAGTAGTAACAACATTGAGGAATCAGCGCAGGGTGATAGAATATTGCCCATTCTGTTTTCCAGGACTTGCCGGCTGTCGGCATCGTTATCAACGTAAGGCCATTTCATGAAAATCAAAACTCGCTTCGCGCCAAGCCCGACCGGCTATCTGCACGTCGGTGGGGCGCGTACCGCTCTCTATTCCTGGCTTTTCGCACGTCACCAGAACGGTGAGTTTGTGCTGCGTATTGAAGACACCGATCTCGAACGCTCTACGCCAGAGGCTATCGAAGCCATTATGGATGGCATGAACTGGCTGAATCTGGAGTGGGATGAAGGCCCCTATTTCCAGACCAAACGTTTCGACCGCTACAATGCGGTTATTGACGACATGCTGAAAGTGGGCACTGCCTACCGTTGCTACTGCTCTAAAGAGCGTCTGGATGCGCTGCGTGAAGAGCAGATGGCCAACGGCGAGAAGCCGCGCTATGATGGCCGCTGCCGCCATGACCACAGCGAACACGCTGCCGATGAACCTTGCGTCGTACGCTTTGCGAACCCGCAGGATGGCTCAGTGATCTTTGATGACCAGATCCGTGGCCCGATCGAATTCAGCAACCAGGAGCTGGACGATCTGATTATCCGCCGCACCGACGGTTCCCCAACCTATAACTTCTGTGTTGTGGTTGACGACTGGGATATGCAGATCACTCACGTGATCCGCGGTGAAGACCACATCAACAATACCCCGCGCCAGATTAACATTCTGAAAGCGTTGAACGCCCCGGTGCCGGTATATGCTCACGTCTCCATGATCAACGGCGACGACGGCAAAAAGCTCTCCAAGCGCCACGGCGCGGTGAGTGTTATGCAGTATCGTGATGACGGCTATCTGCCAGAAGCGCTGCTTAACTACCTGGTGCGTCTGGGCTGGTCCAGCGGCGATCAGGAGATCTTCAGCCGCGAAGAGATGATCAACCTCTTCTCGTTGGGTGCTGTAAGCAAATCGGCCAGCGCCTTTAACACCGACAAGCTGCTGTGGCTGAACCACCACTATATCAACACCCTGGCGCCGGAGTACGTTGCCACCCATCTGCAGTGGCATATCGAGCAGGCAAATATCGACACCCGTACCGGCCCGCAGCTGTCAGAGCTGATCGGACTGCTGGGCGAGCGTTGCAAAACACTGAAAGAGATTGCCGAGAGCTGCCGCTACTTCTATGAGGAGTTTGCCGAGTTTGACGCCGACGCTGCCAAGAAGCACCTGCGTCCGGTTGCGCGTCAGCCGCTGGAAGTGGTGCGCGACAAGCTGGCCGCTCTGACCGACTGGACGGCGGAAAATATCCACCATGCGATTCAGGCTACCGCCGATGAGCTGGAAGTGGGAATGGGTAAAGTCGGGATGCCGCTGCGCGTGGCCGTGACCGGTGCAGGGCAGTCGCCTGCGCTGGACGTTACCGTGCATGCGATTGGTAAAACCCGCAGCGTTGAGCGTATTAACCGCGCGCTGGGCTTTATTGCAGAGCGCGAAAGCCAGCAGTAAGCAGGCGGTAACCGCACTCAACAAAAACGGCAGGGTTAACCTGCCGTTTTTTTATGCCTCTGCGTCGGCGATGCCCAGCCGGGTTAAAAACCCGCGCAGACCTTCTCGTGCCAGGAAGCGTTCCAGACGCGCCTGCTCTGCGGGCGTCATATTCTGCAGAACGGTATTTATCTGGCGTAGCGAGGCGGTTTGAAACAGCGTGCCATAGTCTGCGGCGGGTTCCGCCATTGACCAAGCCGACTGGCGGTGACGAACCACCGGCGTTTTGCGCATATAGGCCAGCACGCGCTCATCAATATGGATCAGCCGTGCCCGGCCGCCTTTCACACCGGTTAGCGTCTCGGTTGTCCAACCCTGTTCACGGATCCAACGGTTAACGGTTTGTCTGGCCACGCCAAGGTAGTCCGCCATCTCTTCAGGCGTCATTTTATCAGGTAGCTTCATCTTACTTATCCCTACCGCGAATACCCAGCCGTTGGAGCAGGCCGCTGATCCCCTCGCGCATTAACAGAGAGGTCAGCTGTTTCTGTTCTGAAGGCGTCATCTCTTTCGCCAGCGTCACCAGCAGCACGTCGAGTGAGGTATCCAGGCTGGCATCAGCGTAGAGCGTCGCATCGGCAGCCCGGCGAGCGTTGCGGATAAACTCACGCACCTGTTCATTGATATGCACCACGCGCGCCTTGCCGCCCTGCACGCCAGGCTTAGGTGACGTTACCCAGCCCTCTTTGCGTACCCACTTGTTAATGGTTTGGCGGCTATAGCCTGTCAGTCTGGCTAACTCTTCCGGCGTCATTCGTTCCTTGATCATACGATTTCCTGACGAGCAGTAGGGGTAATTAGGGGTTCATTTTATAGCACCATTTTACGCGAAAATGTGACAGGTTTAACTCCTGGCTGCGAGCAGGCGCGCAATGTCGTTCATTTGTTTGCTTTTTCAGCGGTTGAGAGACAGAGTGAGATTTTGCCGTTGACACCTGACAAAGGAATTCATATTATGCCGCCCGTCAACACGACAGCTTTACGCAACGGGGCTATAGCTCAGCTGGGAGAGCGCTTGCATGGCATGCAAGAGGTCAGCGGTTCGATCCCGCTTAGCTCCACCAAATTCTGAACCCAACAGATTTGGTGCGTAAAGAAGACTGTGGGGCTATAGCTCAGCTGGGAGAGCGCTTGCATGGCATGCAAGAGGTCAGCGGTTCGATCCCGCTTAGCTCCACCAAAATTCAGACCCTCGCTTTTGCGAGGGTTTTTTTATATCTGTCACTCCGCTTTCACGAACATTCAGTAAAATTTTTATAGCGATCCCAGGAAATTCTTCCATTACTTAACTATTGTTAAGCACCAATTCACTATCAGCTTGCTAACTTGATTCACCTTGTGAATAAACCTATTATTTCTGCCCAGCGAAAATGCACGCCAAGAGCACATTTATTAACTCAAATGAAAATGAAAATATACAGTCATGTGAAAGTGTTTTTAATTGCGTTAATAATGTGTATAGCAATTGTCCCTTTTTCACGTTTTATTTCTCCGCGCGCCCAGGTAGATGCGAGTGAAATCTTTCTGGCATGGCTGCCGTTCAGCGTCTCGCTGGCAATGATCCTGCTTTTTGGTCGCCGGGCCATCTTTCCGCTGGTGGTGGGATTTGCCCTGGTTTATGAGCAGCTGCTGGATTTAACATTGTTGCAAACCGGTGTTTTCCTTTTCTGCTTCTTCTTTCCCCTCCTGCTGTCATGCACCATTGTGCGCTGGCAGCTGGGCACGCGCTGGCGACACGGCTTGCCAAACCGGGATATGGGCGTGCGCACCGTCTGGCTAGCCTTCGTAGCGCCTGCCGCTATTAAGGCAACCATGTACGTTGCGGGGGCCAGGGTGACATTTCCAGCGCCGGTGGCCCGGTTCTTTGATACCGGCTCGGTTATTTATAGTATCATTGATATACAGAGTTTGATGTGCGCGGCGCTGATTTTTACCATGATGTTTTATTATCCGTTGCGCATGATGGTGAATCCCCGCTATGGCCGGACGCTGTGGCGAAAAAGCATCAGACCTTTTTTGTCGCCACGAAGAAGAAATTTTACTTTAGGCTGGCTGCTCACATTAGCGCTGTTTCTTATTGTCGTCTGTTCACCGTATCAGTCTGACTATATAGCCGGGTACCTGGTACCGATCATCTTTATTTTATTTACCTTAGGGATCGGTAAGTTAAGCCCGCCGTTAATCGGTATGAGCTGGGCAATTACCGCCCTGATGCTCCTTGCTAACAATCAAAACTTCTTGCAGGGCGTTTACACTGAATATTCTATGGCCTTCGTGCTGTCGGTGCTGATCTCCTTTACCATCTGCATTCTCTACATGGCCTCTATTTACCGGCGCAGCGAGTGGCTTAAGCGGGCATGGAAGGCGCAGGCGCTAACCGATCCTCTTACCGGTCTGCCGAATTTACGCGCCCTTGAACAGCAGTTAGAGAAGCATACGCATCGGGTCGTCTGTTGCCTGCACATCAGCAACCTGGAGTTTCTCAGTCGCCACTACGGCATGATGATGCGCGTGCAGTGTAAGCGCAGCATCACCCGTGAGCTACAGCCGCTGCTGATGCGCAATGAGAAGGTCTATCAGCTGCCGGGTAGCGAACTCCTGCTGCTGCTCAACGGTGCCGATCCCACGGCGCGGCTTCAGCACATGGTGGACTACCTCAGCGGGCGGAAAATTTTCTGGCACCACACCGCAATGGATATCGAGTTTGGGGCCTCGTGGGGCATTATTGAAGGCGCAGGAGAGATGTTTCACCAAATGCTGGGGCAGCTGAGCTGGCTTTCCGAGCAGGCCTGTGCAAGCTCGCATGTGCTAGCGCTAACCCAGAGCCTTGAGACCGTATGCGGCCACACTACCGAGCGCGTGCTGCTGCTTAACCGCGTAAAGCGCGCCCTGGAGCAGGATGGACTGTTGCTCTATGCCCAGCCAATCCAGAATGCCGATGGTGTGGGATACCATGAGGTGCTCACCCGTCTTGCAGTTGAAGGTGAAGTTTTAACGCCTGACCGCTTTCTGCCGGTGATCGCCCAGTTTAACCTGAGCATTCGCTTCGATATGCAGGTACTGGAGACCCTGCTGCGCTGGCTACGTGCGCACCCGGTTCCCGGTACTCAGGCGCGTTTCTCCGTCAACCTGATGCCGCTGACCCTGATGCAGGAAGAGTCGGCCACGCAGATTATGACCTTGTTTAAAAGCTATGACGTTGCCCCTCAGTGCGTGATCATTGAGATAACCGAAGAGCAGGCTTTCTCTAATTCTGAAACCAGCATGCATAACATTCAGCGTCTGCAAAACTACGGCTTTAAGATTGCGATCGATGATTTCGGGACCGGCTACGCTAACTTCGAGCGTCTGAAGCGTCTGCATGCTGACATCGTAAAGATTGACGGCAGCTTCGTGAAAGATATCCTCACCGACTCCCTGGACGCGATGATTGTGAAATCGATCTGCTTTATGGCGAAGGCTAAATCCCTGACCGTGGTGGCGGAGTATGTGGAGACCGAGGAGCAGCGTGACCTGCTGCTCTCGCTGGGCGTGGACTACCTACAGGGGTATCTGCTGGGTAAACCCGAGAAGCTGGCAGACTAGAGATAAAAAAAACCGGGGCAGAGCCCCGATTTTTTATGTACAACGTAAACTTACAGCACGAGCGCAGCGATAGACGCAGACAGTACGCTGACCAGCGTAGAGCCGTAGACCAGCTTCAGACCAAAGCGTGATACCACGTTGCCTTGCTCTTCGTTCAGGCCTTTAATGGCGCCGGCAATGATGCCGATTGAGGAGAAGTTAGCAAAGGAGACGAGGAACACGGAGAGGATACCTTCCGCACGTGGCGACAGGGTGCTGGCGATCTTCTGCAGGTCCATCATGGCAACGAATTCGTTAGAGACCAGTTTGGTTGCCATAATACTGCCTACCTGCAGCGCTTCGCCGGCCGGTACGCCCATTACCCATGCAACCGGGTAGAAGATGTAGCCCAGAATGCCCTGGAAAGAGATACCCAGTACGGCGGCGAACAGGGCGTTCAGGCCGGAGATCAGGGCGATAAAGCCGATCAGCATAGCGGCAACGATAATCGCCACTTTGAAGCCTGCCAGGATATACTCACCCAACATCTCAAAGAAGCTCTGGCCTTCATGCAGATTCGCCATCTGCAGGTTCTCTTCGCTCTCATCCACGCGGTAAGGGTTGATCAGCGACAGAACGATAAAGGTGCTGAACATGTTGAGAACCAGCGCCGCAACGACGTACTTAGGATCCAGCATGGTCATGTACGCGCCAACGATCGACATGGAGACGGTGGACATCGCCGTGGCTGCCATGGTGTACATGCGGTTGCGCGACATTTTGCCGAGGATATCTTTATAGGCGATAAAGTTTTCTGACTGCCCCAGAATCAGCGAACTTACCGCGTTAAAGGATTCCAGTTTGCCCATGCCGTTAACTTTTGACAGCACGGTACCGATAGCGCGAATGACAATCGGCAGAACGCGAATGTGCTGCAGGATACCGATCAGCGCCGAGATAAAGACGATAGGGCAGAGTACCTTCAGGAAGAAGAACGCCAGACCTTCATCGTTCATTTTGCCAAAGACAAAGTTTGTCCCTTCGTTGGCAAAGCCGAGCAGCTTTTCAAACATCTCGGAGAAGCCACGCACGAAGCCCTGACCGATGTCGGAGTTCAGGAAGAACCAGGCGAGTAACACTTCAATGACCAAAAGCTGAACAACGAAACGAATACGAATTTTCTTGCGATCGCTGCTGACCAGTAAGGCAAGCAGCGCCACAACGGCAAGCGCCAAAACAAAGTGAAGAACGCGGGACATACTTTTTGCTCCAAACATGAGGCAGGTTTAGTTTTCGTGCACATTCTATGAAACAAGAGTAAATAAAACGAGATCAAATACACACTATCGTAATGTCCTGTGACGAGACTCAAAAATAGTGATCAAAGATACAATTTTGTTATGTTAATAAAAGAAGTGTAAAACCCTTTTACGCTGCTAAACTGTAACAAATGGGACAACCTCCCCACGCAATTTCGCTCTTTTCCTGATCTTCACTCCGTTAATCGGTTTTATCTATCAAAGAAATCCACCCAAACCAACTTGATAATCATTCGCATTTTGCTAGCATGAAACATAGCAAAGGCTATATTAGAGGCAAAAATGAACGATAGCAGCGTTGAGAGTAGCAGCGGACGTACAGCGCGGAAGCTTCGGTTCGCATTAATGGGACCCGCCTTTGTGGCGGCTATTGGCTATATCGATCCCGGCAATTTTGCTACCAATATTCAGGCCGGGGCCAGCTTCGGCTACAAGCTGCTGTGGGTGGTGGTCTGGGCTAACCTGATGGCGATGCTGATCCAGGTGCTCTCCGCCAAGCTGGGGATTGCCACGAGCAAAAACCTTGCCGAGCATATTCGCGATCGCTATCCGCGTCCGGTGGTGTGGTTCTATTGGGTGCAGGCAGAAATCATCGCCATGGCCACCGACCTGGCGGAGTTTATCGGGGCGGCGATTGGCTTTAAGCTCATTCTCGGCGTCTCGCTGCTGCAGGGGGCGGTGCTCACCGGCATTGCCACCTTCTTGATCCTGATGCTGCAGCGGCGCGGCGATAAACCGCTGGAGAAGGTGATCGGCGGTTTGCTGCTCTTTGTCGCTGTGGCCTACGTGGTAGAGCTGATCTTCTCCCAGCCTAAGCTGGTGGATCTGGGTAAAGGGATGCTGATCCCGAGCCTGCCGACTACCGAAGCGGTGTTTTTGGCGGCGGGCGTGCTGGGGGCAACCATTATGCCCCACGTCATCTATCTACACTCCTCTTTGACCCAGAACCTGCATGACGGATCGCGCAAAGAGCGCTACTCGGCAACGAAGTGGGACGTAGCGATTGCAATGACCATCGCGGGCTTCGTTAACCTGGCGATGATGGCCACCGCCGCCGCCGCGTTTCACTTTAGCGGCCATACCGGGGTTGCCGACCTGGATCAGGCCTATCTTACTCTCGAACCGCTGCTAAGCCATGCGGCAGCCACCATCTTTGGCCTGAGCCTGGTGGCGGCAGGGCTCTCTTCCACGGTAGTGGGCACCCTGGCCGGTCAGGTGGTGATGCAGGGGTTTGTTCGCTTCAGTATTCCGCTGTGGCTACGTCGGTCTATCACCATGCTGCCTTCGTTTATCGTGATTCTGATGGGACTGGATCCGACGCGTATTCTGGTGATGAGTCAGGTTCTGCTGAGCTTTGGTATCGCGCTGGCGCTGGTACCTCTGCTGATCTTTACCAGCGACGGCAAGCTGATGGGGGAGCTGGTCAATACCAAACTGGTAAAACGTCTCGGCTGGGTGATTGTGGCTCTGGTGGTAGGGCTTAACATGTGGCTGCTGATAGGTATGGCGCTGGGGCTGTAATGTAAGGGTAACGCCGGGTGGCGGCTGCGCCTGACCCGGCCTGGGCGATGTTACGCTTTTATCAATGGTGGTGGCCGTGACCATGGCCATGACCGCGTCCTGGACCACGACGATCGCTACGATCTTCCCAGCCTTCGCGATAGCCACGCTCATACGCTTTTCGGTTGTCCCAGCCGCGATGGTAACCGCGATCGTGCGGACGCCAGCGGTTATCACGCCACTGATAGTGGCGATTCCAGTAGTCCCGGTCGCGCCAGTCTCGGCCATCCCAGTAGTGGCCCCGATCGTCCCGGTCGCCAATCTGTAATTTTATAGACGGCAACAGCGTGATCTCACCGGCGTGGGCGACCAGCGGGGCTGTAGTAGCCATTAACAGTGCTGCCAGAATAAGTGACCTGAACATAAAAATTTCCTCCACGAGCGGGCCACGATGGCCTGTAAGAAAATATTACGAGACGTAAAGTCCCGTAGCATCGCCTAAACTCCTAATTCGTGGATGGCAGCACTTTTTGTTAAAAAAAGATTAACCTGCGTCGTTCAGGATTGCATCAATGGCGGCACACTCCTGCTCGGTAAAGTGGCGGTTAGCCAGCATGCCCGCAGCGTCGTCCAACTGGGCAATTTTACTTGCGCCAATTAATACCGAGGTCACTCTGTCCCCACGCAGCACCCATGCCAGCGCCATCTGGGAGAGCTTCTGCCCGCGCGCCTGTGCCAACGCATTAAGCTTACGTACCTTCTCCAGCTTCTCCTCGGTAAGCTGATCCGGGTTGAGGAAGCGGCTCCCGCTGGCGGCCCGTGAATCTTCCGGAATACCGTTGAGGTAACGGTCCGTGAGCTGACCGCCCGCCAGCGGCGAGAAGGCGATGCTGCCGACGCCTTTTTCCGCTAGCAGATCCAGGAGCTCATCCTCAACCCAGCGCTCAAACATTGAATATTTCGGCTGATGAATCAGGCAGGGCGTGCCCAAATCGTCGAGGATGGCGATAGCCTCGCGGGCCAGATCGGCCGGGTAGTTCGACAGCCCAACGTAGAGCGCTTTCCCCTGGCGCACAATATGGTCCAGCGCGCGCATGGTCTCCTTCAGCGGCGTATGCGGATCCGGGCGGTGATGATAGAAGATATCGACATACTCAAGCCCCATCCGGCGCAGGCTCTGATCGAGGCTGGCAATAAGATACTTGCGCGAACCCCAGTCACCGTAAGGGCCGTCCCACATGGTGTAACCGGCTTTGGAAGAGATAATCAGCTCGTCGCGGTACGGTAAGAAGTCCTCTTGCAGGATGCGGCCAAAGTTGCTTTCGGCAGATCCCGGCGGCGGCCCATAGTTATTGGCGAGGTCAAAATGGGTGATACCCAGATCGAAGGCGTGACGTAGCAGCTGGCGGCTGGTATCAACCCGCGTCGCGTCACCAAAGTTATGCCACAGCCCCAGCGATATTGCCGGTAGCCTGATGCCACTATCGCCGCAGCGGCGATACTCCATTCCCTGATAGCGCTCAGGATTGGCCTGATAAACCATGCAGTTACCCTCTCTGTTCTGTAAAAAGCGCAACATTACACCGGACGAGCCGATGAAACCCGCGCGGGCGTTAATCTTTGCGACGTGGCGCAATCATCAGCGGTTTTCCCGCCAGCAGCAGCCACGCGGGAAGCATCACAATACACAGCAGCGGCAGGAGGGTGGTATCCGGCACCACCGCCGCCGCCATAAACAGGCTCAGCCAGCCGTCGCGGGTCACCACCAGCACCAGGCCAAGAATGGCGCACGATACGGTAATCGCTGCCGGAACGGCCTCGACGTGCTCGTGCAGCATCAACCCTAACGCCACCGCCACGAATACGGCCGGGAAGATGCGCCCGCCGCGAAAGCCGCAGGCGGCAGCAATCACCAGCGCAGCAAGCTTCACCACCGCAAACAGCAGGTAGTCGCTGACGGTAAAGGTCTGGCTAAAGGCCAGTTGCTGCATCTCGCTCAGCCCCTTGAACAGGGTGATATGCCCACCGATGATGCCGAGAATACCCAGCAGAAAGCCGCCGATGCCGAGGATCAACACCGGATGACCCAGCCGGTTCATCAGCTGGTGCAGGCGTGGCAGGCACCACACCGCAATCATGCCCAACGCAATAGCGATGGCGGCCACTACCGCGCCGCTAAAGATATCCATCAGCTGCATCTGCCCGTAGTGGGCAATCGGCAGCGAGAAGTGCGGGTGGAAAAAGAGGCTGGTCGTTAGCGCACCTGCGGCGGCGGACATCAGCGGAGCGAAGAGCCGATCCCACAGCGGAACATCGCTGTTACCGCCCAGGGTTTGGGAGAAGATCAGCGCGGCGGCAACCGGCGTACCAAACAGCGCGCCTATCGTGCCGGCAGAGGCCAGCACCGTCCAGTCAAGCGCCGTCACCCGCGGAAAGAGCCGCGCGCCTACGGCAACCGCAAGGGCAATATTGATTACCATAATAGGATGCTCAGGGCCAAGGCTGACGCCGCCCGCCAGGCCAATAATCAGCGCACAGAGCAGGCCGGGGAGGGTAGAGGTGGCTACCGGCGCACCAATCAGCGGCTCGGTGGCCGGATCCGGTCCACCGTGACCCGGGCTGTAGCGCAGCACCAGCCCGACGGCCACGCCGGTGAGGGTCAGCATCAGCAGCGTCCAGAAGGGGGAATCCAGGGGGACGCCCAGCGATATCGGCAGGCTGGACCAGAGAAGAGATTGCAGCACGGAGGCGACTTTCATTACCGCCACCAGTACAACACTCGACGCTATGCCAATAATCAACGCGGGAAGCGACAGCAACAGCATGGTTCTGGCTCGCGGATGGAGCATGATGATTTCCTTCTACTTTCACTTCGGTGCACCATTGCACGGCTCGCCTGGCGGCGTCGACACAAATGATGCGGAAAGAGTAAAGTTATTCTGTGATGAAGCTCTATAATCCCTCAGCACTCGTGCTATGGTCGTTGTTGTTACAGCGCCTTGAATTTACAGTGTGCCAAAGATTTATTCTGACTTTAGCGGAGCCGTAAAAGAATGACAAAGTATGCTTTAGTAGGAGACGTAGGCGGCACCAATGCGCGTTTAGCGCTATGCGATGTCGCCAACGGCGAAATTTCCCAGGCTAAGACCTATTCCGGGCTGGATTATCCAAGCCTTGAAGCCGTGGTTCGCGTCTACCTTGCTGAACACAACGTCAGTGTTGAAGATGGCTCCATTGCCATCGCCTGCCCGATTACCGGCGACTGGGTCGCCATGACGAACCACACCTGGGCTTTCTCCATCGCCGAGATGAAGCAGAACCTCGGCTTTGCTCACCTGGAGATCATCAACGACTTTACCGCCGTATCGATGGCGATCCCTATGCTGGACAGAGAGCATCTGACCCAGTTTGGCGG
This sequence comes from Enterobacter sp. C2, assembly GCF_019880405.1. NCBI lineage: Bacteria > Pseudomonadati > Pseudomonadota > Gammaproteobacteria > Enterobacterales > Enterobacteriaceae > Enterobacter > Enterobacter sp. C2. The sequence continues at coordinate 2,975,142 of NZ_CP082269.1, read as the reverse complement.
CGGAGAGCCGGTCGAAGGTAAACCGATTGCCGTCTACGGGGCCGGTACCGGCCTTGGCGTTGCGCATCTTGTGCATGTCGATAAGCGCTGGGTGAGCCTGCCGGGTGAGGGCGGCCACGTTGACTTCGCGCCAAACAGCGAAGAGGAGGCCATTATCCTGGAGGAGCTGCGTGCTGAAGTGGGGCATGTCTCTGCCGAGCGCGTGCTGTCAGGCCCTGGGCTGGTTAATCTTTACCGGGCGATTGTGAAATCGGATGGCCGCCTGCCGGAAAACCTCCAACCGAAAGATGTGACCGAGCGTGCATTAGCGGACAGCTGTACCGACTGCCGCCGGGCGCTGTCGCTGTTCTGCGTGGTGATGGGCCGCTTTGGTGGCAACCTGGCGCTGACACTGGGCACCTTCGGCGGGGTCTATATTGCGGGCGGTATCGTGCCGCGCTTCCTCGACTTCTTTAAGGCGTCCGGTTTCCGCGGCGGCTTTGAGGATAAAGGGCGCTTTAAAGCCTATGTGCAGGACATTCCGGTGTACCTGATCGTGCATGACAACCCAGGCCTGCTGGGCGCAGGGGCGCATATGCGCCAGACCCTGGGCTACATCCTCTGATCAGAGGTGCATTAGCTGCCTGAACTCTTTAACCTTGCTGCGGCTGACGGGAACCTGAAAGTCGAGATCCCTCAGCCGCAGAATATAGGTGTTGTTAAACCAGGGTTCGATCTCGCGGATCTTGTTCAGGTTGACGCAGTAAGAGCGATGACAGCGGAAGAAGTGCGCCGCTGGCAGCTTGCTGCAAAATTCGGTGATATTCATCGGCATAACGTAAGATTCACGTCGGGTGTAGACAAACGTCATCTTCTCATGGGCTTCGGCATAGTAGATATCGTGAATGCTGGTCACGATAATACGCTCGTCCTTAACAAGATTGATGGTATCGTTTTCGCGGGTGGCGACCGTGCCGCCGCTGGTGCCGGATTGCTGTTGCCAGGCCGCCTCCAGCTTTTGCAGCATGGTGATGATCCGCGACTCCTGATAGGGCTTCAGAATGTAGTCAAATGCTTCCAGCTCAAACGCCTCGACCGCATGCTCTTTCCAAGCGGTAATAAACACAATAAAAGGCTTATGCGCGAACTGGCTGATGTTCTGCGCCAGCAGCACGCCGTCCAGAGACGGAATATTGATATCGAGAAACAGGGCATCCACCTTGTTGTGCTGAAGGTACTTCAGCACGTCCAGACCGTCATCAAAGGTGGCGACAATCTCCATCTGGCTGTGCGCTTTGATAAGCCAGCTCAGCTCCTGCTGGGCGAGGATCTCATCTTCAACGATGATAACTTTCACTGTCACTCTCCTGTTTAACGCAGCAGCGTAACCGGTCCGGGAACCGGGGTATGCTGATGCGGCACGTAAAAGGCAATCTCCGTCCCCGGCTCAAGGCGGCGAATGTGCAGACCTTCACCGTAGAGCAGCTTTACGCGATGATGCACATTCAGCAGGCCGATTTTATTTCCGGGCATCTCATTGGCTTCAACGCGCTCAATCACTTTGGGATCGATACCGTGGCCGGTGTCGCGTACGGCAATGCGCACCCGGTTGCCACACTCTTCCACGCTGATGTTCACCACACCTTTGCCTTTACACGGCTGGATCCCGTGGACGATAGCGTTCTCAACCAGCGGCTGGATCAGCAGGCTGGGGATCACGCAGGTGACCTCTTCATCAATATCATAAATCACCGTCAGCTTGTCGCCGAAACGCGCCTGCTCAATGGCAATGTAATCTTTAATTTGGTACAGCTCTTTTTTAATGTCGATCTGCTCGTCGTCATTCAGCTCGATGTTATAGCGCAGGTAGCGCGACAGGTTGATGATCAGCTGCCGGGCAGTATCCGGATTCATGCGAATCGACGAGGAGATGGCGTTCAGCGCGTTAAACAGGAAGTGCGGGTTGATCTTGCTCTGTAGCGCCCGTAGCTCTGCTTTATTGGCCATCTCCCGCAGCTGTTCGGCGCGGGAGACCTCTAGCTGGGTGGAGATGATCTGTGACAGGCCCACCGCCATCTCCTGTAGGGACGAGGTGATCTGGTGGGCGTGGCAGTAGTAGATCTTGAGCGTGCCGGTGACCACCCCTTTCTCCCATAGAGGGATCACCAGCATAGAGTGGATCTCCGGCGTGCGGTGCGCCTCGTCATTGTTTTTAATGACGATTTCGCCGTTGTCGATCGCCCGGCGGGTTGTGGGGCTGATAATATCATCGCTATAGCGGTAGTTGTTTTCACCGACGCCAACGTAGGCAAGGACGTGATCGATGTTGGTGATGGCAACCGCATCGGCGTGAATATCGCGGCGGATAATGTCGCATACCTGGCGCAGCGACTCGCTGTTGACGTGGCGGAACAGGGGCAGCGTTTTATTGGCGATATCGAGGGCCAGCTTCGCCTGACGTGCCGCGCTGGCCTCCTTCTCACCCTCAACGCTCTGCACCAGCAGCACAATAAAACCGATGCACACCGTGCCTAAAATCATTGGCACGCCGATTTTCGACACGATATCCAGCCCCAGCGCGGTGGTGGGTGCCCAGAGAACGACCAAAATCATCGTCAGGGTTTCGCACAGCATGCCCGCGATTATTCCTACCCGCCAGCGCTGCGCCTTCGGCGTTTTGACGTTGATCCAACCCGAGAGAATGCCCGCCACGATGCTGGTAATAAAGCAGGGGACGGCGGTAACGCCGCCGATATCGATCAGATAGCGATGGGTACCGGCAATCATCCCGGTAATAATGCCGACCCAGGGCCCGAACAGGATCCCACCCGACATCACCGCAATAATCCGCACGTTAACCAGCGAGCCCTCGACCTGCACACCTGACCAGGTGCTAAACAGGGCAAACATCGAGAAGATAGCGGTCACGGCCAGCAGCTCTTTAGGGGAGTGGGCCGTTTTATGCAGCAGCTCGCGGAACAGGCGGATGCGAATAAGAAAGAAGAGGCAAATAAGCATTAACGCCGCACGATCGAAAACCGCCAGCAGCATAGTGAAAATTTCGTGCACGGGTAGCTCTTGTGAATGACATGAAAAAGTGATGATAAAAAAATTAGCGACAGAAGACCAGTTAACTTCCCTAAAGGGTAAATAGGGAAAAACCCTTAATAGAAAAGGGGATTAATAGAGGCAGGCGACTGGCTGGCAAACCCAGTTGCGCGGAGTTATGTTACGGTAACTTCATTGATATCATCATGTTAAATGATACAGTATCTAATGTTTAAATTAACCGCGGCGCCATTTTTTGTTCAGCCAGCGGTTCCGCTTTTTCTTCGCCAAACAATTTTTGCTTTTTTTCTCGACAGCAGGAAATTTTTCAGGCTATTTTCAATGTCATGCCACTACGACAGGTGGCAACGTCGCTCGGACGGTCCGGGCGCTCACGTTATCCGAGGAATCTATGGCTGAATTCAGTCCTAAACGCCGCTTTACGCGTATCGATCGTCTCCCCCCTTACGTTTTTAACATCACTGCTGAACTGAAGATGGCTGCGCGTCGGCGCGGCGAAGATATTATTGACTTCAGCATGGGTAATCCTGACGGTGCTACTCCGCCGCACATCGTTGAAAAGCTCTGCACCGTGGCCCAGCGCCCGGATACCCACGGCTACTCAACGTCACGCGGTATTCCACGCCTGCGGCGGGCCATCTCCCGCTGGTACCAGGAGCGCTACCAGGTTGAGATCGATCCGGAAAGCGAAGCCATCGTGACCATTGGTTCAAAAGAGGGGCTGGCGCACCTGATGCTGGCCACGCTGGATCACGGCGACACCGTGCTGGTGCCGAATCCCAGCTATCCGATCCATATCTATGGCGCGGTGATTGCCGGGGCCCAGGTCCGCTCCGTGCCGCTGGTCGAGGGCGTTGACTTCTTTAACGAGCTGGAGCGCGCTATTCGCGAGAGCTATCCGAAGCCAAAAATGATGATCCTTGGCTTCCCGTCTAACCCAACGGCGCAGTGCGTAGAGCTGGAGTTCTTTGAGAAGGTGGTTGCCCTGGCAAAACGCTATGACGTGCTGGTGGTACACGATCTCGCCTATGCCGACATCGTTTACGATGGCTGGAAAGCGCCGTCTATCATGCAGGTGCCCGGCGCGCGCGACGTAGCGGTAGAGTTCTTTACCCTGTCAAAAAGTTACAATATGGCAGGCTGGCGGATCGGCTTTATGGTCGGCAATGCCGAGCTCGTGAACGCGCTGGCACGAATTAAAAGCTACCACGACTACGGAACCTTTACGCCGCTACAGGTGGCGGCCATTGCAGCCCTTGAAGGCGATCAACAGTGCGTGCGTGATATTGCCGACCAGTACAAGCGCCGTCGCGATGTGCTGGTTAAAGGCCTGCACGAGGCGGGGTGGATGGTAGAGATGCCCAAAGCCTCTATGTATGTATGGGCAAAGATCCCGGATGCCTACGCTAATATGGGCTCGCTGGAGTTCGCTAAGAAGCTGCTCAACGACGCTAAAGTGTGCGTGTCGCCAGGGGTTGGATTTGGTGAATATGGCGATACCCACGTGCGTTTTGCGCTGATTGAGAACCGGGACCGCATTCGTCAGGCGGTGCGCGGAATCAAAGCGATGTTCCGCGCCGATGGCCTGCTTCCCGTTACGTCAAAAGCCTCTGCGGAAGAGAGCGAGTAGCGTCGTACCAGACTCGGGCGATAGAAGAGAAACAGGAGCCAAATGGCTCCTGTTTTTTTATGCGTGATAGCTGCTCAGATCATCAGGGCGAAGGTGCCGGCCCAAACAATGACCATCACTGAAATGCCCATAAAAAAATATTTCACGTTTCATCACTCCGCATACGCCAGGGTACGCATTAATGAACATCAGGACTGATTATAGAGAGCTGAAACTGTACCAAAGCCAAATTAAGAATTTTCTCGCTTCGGAGGACAGCATCACCCCAGAATTTCGGGCGTACCTCACGCCAGACGGCGCTAATGTACGCTTAATTATTACGGGGTGCAAGAGGGTTTTTTCTACATATTTTTAGATACTTAGGTGTGTCGTGGAACGGCGACACTTTTATTTCCTGGTGCAATCATTTGCCTTTCAGCGACGCAAATAATACGCAGGCGAATGGCTTTTTTACGCTTGATTCATAAAGGATATTTGACGAAAAAGTGTGCGCAAGATCGCTTTTTAAGCGTTTACTGACAGGGTAAAAAGCCCGCCGGGGGAAGGGCGGGCGAAGAGATTATTCCATTGCGGCTTTAGCCAGATCGTCCTGTACCTGCTGACGCTGTGCGGGAGTCAGGATCTGGTTAAGATCGAAGTAGTACTTCACCTTGTAGTAACGCGCCTGCTGCTCGGCATTGCCGAACGCGGTGAGCTGCGTTTTTACCGTGTCATCACTCCATTTGCCGGAACGGATCATATCGATGATCGCGCCATCTTTCGCGCCGGTGATTTTAATTTGTTGAATATTGGTTTTGAGCTGCTGGTGCAACTGCTGAATTTTCGTTACCTGATCCTGGCTCAGCTTCAGGTGCTGCACAATAGGATCCTGAGACGGGGCCGGTGCCGTAGAGACATTTGCTGCCAAAGCCGCGCCTGAAGAGAGCGCCAGGGCAGACACCAGTAAAGCGGAACGCAAAATTTTGTTCATATTTTTAATCCAACAAGCAAGATGAAAGCAGTTGGGCGAGCACATCCTGTCGCCACTCTCTGCTGTAATAACGCATCGGAAAAAAGAGCCTAATAGCTCTCTTCCGACGCAATACAGCATACGTATTTAATATCGATCGGCCACGCAGATTTGTTTTACTAACGGTAACCGAATGAAAATAATAGTAGGTTCGGTAACTTATATCGATTGGTAGATAGATTGAGATATTAAATATCTCCGGTGAATATATTGCGTGGATGATTAATTTTATTTGGGATAAGTATTGTTTTCTATAAATGTAAAAAGCCAGTCGTGACGGGGTTTGTGAGAGAGTTGCAGTAATTAATGACGCGTCAATGCATTTTTTCAGATTGATAAGTTTTTATTAGAGGAATATTCTTTGCCGGAAATAATGTTTCCGCTCAGTCTATTTTGAATTTTTTTAATGATGGAATATGTCCTCTTGATATAAAGCAGCAGTGACCGGGCTGCACCCCTACTGAGTTTGTTATTACTGATAGAGCTATTAACGCCTGCCCTTGCAGGAATATATTTAACTTTTTGATGGATCTGTTTATGTTTAAGATGTTATCTGCTGAGTTTTTTGGCACATTTTGGCTGGTGTTTGGCGGTTGCGGCAGTGCTGTATTAGCGGCAGCCTTTCCAGGTTTGGGAATTGGATTTGTCGGCGTGGCGCTGGCCTTTGGCCTGACCGTACTGACTATGGCCTATGCAGTAGGCCATATCTCCGGCGGGCACTTTAACCCGGCAGTGACGGTGGGATTGTGGGCCGGCGGCAGATTTTCTGCATCTAATGTCATCCCCTACATCGTGGCGCAGGTTATTGGCGGTATTGCTGGGGCAGGGGTGCTCTATCTCATTGCCAGCGGTAAAAGCGGCTTTGACGCGACGCTTAGCGGTTTTGCTTCTAACGGCTTTGGCGAACATTCGCCGGGCGGCTTCAGTTTTGCCGCCTGCGCATTGGCTGAAATCGTCCTGACCGCCTTTTTCCTGTTTGTCATTCACGGTGCGACGGACAAACGTGCGCCAGCCGGGTTTGCTCCGTTAGCGATCGGTTTGGCCCTGACGCTTATCCACCTTATCAGCATCCCAGTGACCAACACCTCCGTTAATCCTGCACGCAGTACCGCCGTAGCGATCTTCCAGGGGACATGGGCGCTGCAACAGCTGTGGATGTTCTGGGTAATGCCGGTGGTAGGTGGCCTGCTGGGCGGATTGCTCTATCGCACGTTGCTGAGTGAAAAAACGAAGCAGCCAATACAGCAAGAGCAGACGGTAAACGAGTAATGTTAATAGCCAGCCGAGCTGCTTCTGTAGGCGGGGCGGCTGGTTACCAGCCTAAGCGTTCGGGAGACAATTAAGAGTGAAACAAAAGATCGCCTGTAGCCTGCTAAGCTGCCTTCTGCTCTCCGGATGTGGTTCGATAATGGGACGAACCCGTCTTGCACAAGGCGAAACATGGTATCCAGGCCTGAAAACGGATATCGCCGTGGCTAAGGGTGATAGCGAACATGACTATAACTTTGTGCAAGGCACGCTGTGGACATTAGATATGCCACTGTCTTTGATTGGCGATACGCTCATGCTACCAATCGACTATTTCCATGGACCATGGCTCCTGCACACGAGCAGTACCTCATCATCAAGATAATTTATTAAATATTGCGAGCAACGCCGTAGCGCTGATTTTCAGTGGCGATAGCTGCCGTCTATCGTACTTTGAATCATGGTATACTCCTGCCCCTCTTTTTCAATTCCGCTTTGGGGCATTTTTATATGCAACAGCCCGTTGTGTATGTAGGTGAATGGCTGGTTACACCCTCCGTTAACCAAATTAGCCGTCAGGGACGTCAGCTTACCCTTGAGCCGCGCTTAATCGATCTTCTGGTTTTCTTTGCTCGTCATCCGGGGCAGGTTCTGACGCGAGATGAACTGATTGATAACGTCTGGACACGCAGCGTAGTGACTGGGCACGTCGTCACCCAGAGCATCTCCGAGCTGCGTAAATCGCTAAAGGATGGCGATGTTAATGCACCAGAGTATATCGTTACGGTACCTAAACGAGGCTACAAGCTAACGGTACCGGTCATCTGGCGTGATGAAGAGGAAGACGAGACAGAGGCTGCTGTTCTATCAGCACCCGATATGCCGGAGGCCCTGGCCGAGCCGCTCCCTGCAAAACCCACGATCCGCAGCAGGCTAAATGCGTTTATTGTCTGGGGGTTGTTCCTGCTGGCACTTGGTTCGTGCGTAGCGCTGGTTGCGCTGGCAACGATTGATGCCCATCCACCGATAACCAAAACGCGTCTGCTCCTGAATCCACGCGATATCGATATCCATTTAGTCGATAGCAGCGGCTGTACCAACCGCAGCGCGCAGCATGACTACGCGGTAGGGCTGGGCAGCTTAATCACCACTACGCTGAACACTTTTTCAACCTTTATGGTGCATGACAAAACGAACTACAACATCGACGAACCCAGCAGCTCCGGTAAAACGTTAACCATCGAATTCGTCAATCAGCGGCACTACCGCGCTCAGCAGTGCTTTATGTCAATTAAACTGGTGGATAACGCGGACGGTTCAACCATGTTGGATAAACGCTATTTCGTGACCAGCGACAACCAGCTATCGATTCAGAACGATCTCATGAACAGCCTGTCGGAGGCGCTAACCCAGCCGTGGCCGGAACGTTTGCAGACAATGCTTGCTCAGTATCAACCTGCGCAGAGTTCATCGCTAGTGACCTTTTATCAGGCCCATCAGCTATTGATGAAAGGTGACGTTGATTCTTTAGGTAAAGCCAGCGATCTTTTAGATGGGGTATTAAAACAGTCCCCAGAGTTTATCTATGCGAGAGCAGAAAAAGCACTAGTCGATGTCTTACGCCACTCCCAGCAGCCGTTGAATGAAAAGCAGCTTGCCGTACTCAATAGCGAGATAACGAAAGTAAGCGATGCGCCGGGTATGAATGAGATGGCCATTCTTTATCAAATTGAAACCGTCGATCTGCTGAGTAAAGGTAACGTTGATGAAGCTTATAAAAAGATTAATAGATCTATCGAACTTGAGATGTCATGGATGAGCTATGTGCTGTTGGGCAAAGTTTATGAAATGAAAGGGCAGAACCGCCTGGCGGCAGATGCCTATATTACCGCCTTTAATTTACGCCCGGGTGATAACACACTCTACTGGATTGAAAACAGCGTATTTCAAACATCAGTGACTCGTGTGGTTCCCTACCTTGATAATTTTCTCTCACAAGAGTAAATAACTTACTATAAGGTTAAGTAAATGTTTAAATAATGGTTTGTTTTGTTATTTAAATGTCTCCTCATATCTTAGGTGAGAATTAACTTAGTGCGACAACCCTTGTTTAAGCTATTGTAATTTAATGATGTTTATCTTTCCCTGACCTTTGTATGTTATCCTGATATTTAACGCAGAAAGGTCAGGGTGTCACTTTTTTGCAGTTTGTCTTTATTTCACTTTATCCTTAGGACTTTATTGGATCTGATCCGTAACCTCGTTGGCAGTTGGTCGGATCAATAACGCGTTTCAACTCATGATCCGTACCTCCAAATAACTTTCAGGAGACAACGAAACATGAGTACTGCCAAAAAGATCGGGCTATTTGCCTGTACCGGTGTAGTTGCCGGGAATATGATGGGGAGCGGTATTGCCCTATTACCTGCAAACCTCGCGAGCATCGGTGCTATTTCAATCTGGGGTTGGGTCATCTCTATTATTGGCGCTATGTCGCTGGCCTATGTCTATGCGCGTCTGGCAACCAAAAACCCTCAGCAGGGTGGACCTATTGCCTATGCGGGAGAGATTTCTCCAGCCTTTGGTTTCCAGACCGGTGTCCTTTATTATCATGCAAACTGGATTGGTAACCTGGCTATTGGGATTACCGCCGTCTCTTATCTCTCTACGTTTTTCCCGGTATTAAATAACCCTATTCCAGCCGGCATTGCCTGTATTGCCATTGTGTGGCTCTTTACCTTCGTCAATATGCTTGGCGGCACCTGGGTCAGCCGACTGACCACTATCGGTCTGGTACTGGTCCTTATCCCCGTGGTGATGACAGCGGTTGTAGGCTGGCACTGGTTTGATATGACTATTTATCAGGCCAACTGGAATACCTCCACCACCACAGACAGCCACGCGGTAATTAAAAGTATCCTGCTCTGCCTGTGGGCCTTCGTGGGCGTCGAGTCCGCAGCGGTCAGCACCGGCATGGTGAAGGATCCGAAACGTACCGTCCCGCTGGCGACCATGCTGGGCACAGCGCTGGCCGGTATTATCTATATTGCCGCCACGCAGGTTATCGCCGGTATGTATCCTGCCGCTGAGATGGCTTCCTCTGGTGCGCCGTTCGCCGTCAGTGCTTCCACCATCCTTGGGGGCTGGGCTGCGCCGATTGTCTCCGCGTTTACCGCGTTTGCCTGCCTGACGTCGCTGGGCTCCTGGATGATGCTGGTCGGCCAGGCCGGCGTCCGTGCCGCTAACGATGGTAACTTCCCGAAAGTCTACGGCGAGATGGATAGCAACGGCATTCCGAAAAAGGGCCTGCTGTTGGCCGCAGTCAAAATGACCGTTCTAATGGTGGTGATCACCATGATGAACTCCGCCGGGGGTAAAGCATCCGACCTGTTTGGTGAGCTGACTGGTATCGCGGTACTGCTGACCATGCTGCCTTACTTCTACTCCTGTGTTGACCTGATCCGCTTCGAGGGCATCAACGTCCGTAACTTTGTGAGCCTGATCTGCTCCGTGCTGGGCTGTGGATTCTGCTTTATCGCCCTGATGGGTGCCAGCTCCTTTGAACTGGCCGGTACCTTCATCGTCAGCCTGATCATCCTGATGTTCTACGGTCGCAAAATGCACCAGCGCCAGCTTAACAACGACGCTGCCGAAAGAGAGACCGCTAGCGCGCTGTAAACCTTAACCCTTTCCTGTAGCCCTTCCTTCACCTGTCACCTACGGCGGGAGGGGCTTGCTCTACCCGGAGATTAGATTATGAACGTTATTGCTATCATGAATCATATGGGCGTTTACTTCAAAGAAGAGCCCATCCGTGAACTCCATCGTGCACTTGAACGCCTCGATTTTCGCGTTGTTTACCCTAACGATCGTGACGATCTGCTGAAGCTAATTGAAAACAATGCCCGTCTGTGTGGCGTTATCTTCGACTGGGATAAATACAATCTCGAACTGTGCGAAGAGATCAGCAAGATGAACGAGTACATGCCGTTGTACGCGTTTGCTAACACCTATTCCACCCTGGATGTCAGCCTCAACGATCTACGCATGCAGGTACGTTTCTTTGAGTATGCGCTGGGCGCTGCTGAAGACATTGCTCATAAAATCAAGCAGAACACCGATGAGTACATCGACGCCATCCTGCCGCCGTTGACCAAAGCGCTGTTTAAATATGTTCGTGAAGGCAAATACACCTTCTGTACCCCAGGCCACATGGGCGGCACGGCTTTCCAGAAAAGCCCGGTCGGCAGCCTCTTTTATGACTTCTTCGGCCCGAACACCATGAAATCCGATGTGTCGATTTCGGTCTCCGAGCTGGGCTCCCTGCTGGACCACAGCGGTCCGCATAAAGAAGCGGAAGAGTACATCGCGCGCGTATTTAACGCCGAGCGCAGCTATATGGTGACCAACGGTACCTCGACCGCCAATAAAATCGTCGGCATGTACTCCGCGCCAGCGGGCAGTACCGTACTGATTGACCGTAACTGCCACAAATCGCTTACGCATCTGATGATGATGAGCGACATTACGCCGATCTATTTCCGTCCGACCCGTAACGCCTACGGTATTCTCGGTGGGATCCCGCAGAGTGAGTTCCAGCATGCCACTATCGCTAAGCGCGTCAAAGAGACCCGCAATGCAACCTGGCCGGTACATGCGGTAATCACCAACTCTACCTACGATGGTCTGCTCTACAACACGGACTACATCAAGAAAACCCTGGACGTGAAGTCAATTCACTTTGACTCTGCCTGGGTACCTTATACCAACTTCTCGCCTATCTATGCTGGCAAGTGTGGTATGAGCGGCGGTCGGGTGGAAGGGAAGGTGATCTATGAAACCCAGTCAACGCACAAGCTGCTGGCGGCCTTCTCCCAAGCATCAATGATCCACGTAAAGGGTGACGTTAATGAAGAGACCTTTAACGAAGCCTTTATGATGCACACCACCACCTCGCCGCACTACGGCATCGTGGCCTCTACCGAAACCGCGGCTGCGATGATGAAAGGCAATGCCGGTAAGCGCCTGATCGACGGCTCTATCCAGCGTGCCATCAAGTTCCGTAAAGAGATCAAGCGCCTGAAAGGGGAGTCTGAAGGGTGGTTCTTTGATGTCTGGCAGCCGGAGCATATTGATGAACCCGAATGCTGGCCGCTGCGCTCTGACAGCAGCTGGCACGGTTTCAAAAACATCGATAACGAGCATATGTACCTTGATCCAATCAAGGTCACTATTCTGACACCGGGGATGACCAAAGACGGCGCGATGGATGAGTTTGGGATCCCGGCCAGCATCGTGGCGAAGTACCTGGACGAGCGCGGCATCGTGGTAGAGAAAACCGGGCCTTACAACCTGCTGTTCCTGTTCAGCATCGGTATCGATAAAACCAAAGCGCTGAGCCTGCTGCGCGCCCTGACCGATTTCAAACGCGGCTTCGACCTGAACCTGCGGGTCAAAAACCTGCTGCCGTCGCTGTACCGTGAGGATCCGGAGTTCTATGAAAACATGCGTATTCAGGAGCTGGCGGAGAATATCCACAAGCTGGTTGAGAAGCATGACCTGCCGGATCTGATGTTCCGCGCATTTGAAGTGCTGCCGTCAATGGTAATAACCCCGTTTGCCGCGTTCCAGAAAGAGCTGCACGGCCAGACCGAGGAGGTTTACCTCGAAGAGATGGTGGGTCGTGTTAATGCCAACATGATCCTCCCGTACCCGCCGGGTGTGCCGCTGGTGATGCCTGGCGAGATGATCACCGAAGAGAGCCGTCCGGTGCTGGAGTTCCTGCAAATGCTGTGTGAAATCGGCGCGCACTATCCAGGGTTTGAAACCGATATTCACGGTGCCTATCGCCAGAAGGATGGTCGCTACACCGTTAAGGTGCTGAAAAACGATAAATAAACAATAAGACGTCTACCTGGCCTGCGGGATCGTAGGCCGGGTAAGCGTAGCGCCGCCGGGCATAAACCAGCGCTAATGGAGACCCTATGAAAACACCCTCACAGCCGCGTGCGATTTACTACATCGTCGCGATCCAAATCTGGGAATACTTCAGCTTTTACGGCATGCGTGCCTTACTTATCCTCTATCTTACTCATCAGCTTGGTTTCGATGACAGGCATGCTATCAGCCTGTTCAGCGCCTATGCCTCTTTAGTTTATATTACCCCCATTCTCGGCGGCTGGCTTGCCGACCGCCTGCTTGGCAACCGTGCGGCGGTCGTTGCTGGCGCACTGCTGATGACCCTTGGCCACATCGTACTGGGCCTGGGCTCTGATTCCACAAGGAGTCTCTATCTCGCGCTGGCCATTATTATCTGCGGCTACGGCCTGTTTAAATCCAACGTTAGCTGCCTGCTTGGCGAAATGTATACGCCAGAGGATACGCGCCGGGACGGTGGGTTTGCGTTGCTCTATGCGGCTGGCAACGTCGGCTCGATAGCCTCGCCGATAGCCTGTGGGCTGGTAGCACACTGGTACGGCTGGCATGCAGGTTTCGCGCTTGCGGGAATCGGCATGTTCATCGGCCTGGCGATCTTTTTAAGCGGCCACCGCCATTTTCGTCATGCTCGTCGGATTAACAAACCCGCTCTCAGCGCGACGACGTTTATGCTTCCCGCCTGGGCATGGATGGTGCTGCTCCTGTGCGTGGCTCCGTTCTTCTTCTCTCTGTTGCTGAAAAATAACTGGGCTGGCTACCTGCTCGCGATCGTCTGCGTCATCGCTGCCCGCATTGTGGCGCGCATTATGGTGAAGTTTCCACAGCATCGTCGTGCGCTGTGGCAAATCGTCCTGCTGATGCTGACCGGCACGCTGTTCTGGGTCCTGGCGCAGCAGGGCGGCAGCTCTATTAGCCTGTTCATCGATCGCTTTGTTAATCGCCACATTTTGCACGCAGAGATCCCAACCGCGCTGTTCCAGTCGGTTAATGCCGTTGCCGTGATGGCTGCGGGTGTGGTGCTGGCATGGCTGGCGGGCCCCGGAGGCAGTGTCCATTCTGCGCTGCGTATGTGGCTGAAGTTTGCCTTTGGCCTCGGGCTGATGGCCGGTGGTTTTATGCTGCTGGCAATCAACGCCCATGGTGGACAGCAGGATGGGCAGGCCTCTATGGGTCTGATGATTACCGGGCTGGCAATGATGGGTTTTGCCGAGTTGTTTATCGACCCGGTAGCAATGGCGCAAATTACGCGTTTCAACATGCCCGGCGTGGCCGGGGTTCTGACCGGCATCTATATGCTGGCAACCGGTGCTGTTGCTAACTGGTTAGCGGGGGTGGTGGCACAGCAGACCGCCGAGCCGCAGACCAGCACCGCCGCGCTCGCGGCTTACCAACACTTTTTTTCGCAGATGGGGCTGTGGACCTTCGGCTGTGTAGCGCTGATTGTCGCGCTGCTTGCCGGTGCAAGGTTGGTTTTCATGTCTCCGTCCCCCTGCGTACAGCATCCCAGTCGTGATTAACTCTATAAGGAGACAGCATGTCCGAACAACTGGTACAAGAAGCCGATGAGGCAATCGATCTTAACAGTGAACTAAAAACCCGCCGCGAAAAGCTGGCGCAGCTGCGTGAGCAGGGCGTTGCGTTCCCGAACGACTTCCGCCGCGACCACACCTCCGATGCGCTGCACGCCGGGTTCGACGCGAAAGAGAACGACGAGCTGGAAGCGCTGAACGTCGAAGTGAGCGTGGCCGGTCGTATGATGACCCGCCGTATCATGGGCAAGGCATCCTTCATCACCCTGCAGGACGTTGGCGGCCGTATTCAGCTGTACGTCTCCCGTGACGACCTGCCGGAAGGCATCTACAACGAGCAGTTCAAGAAGTGGGACCTCGGGGATATCCTCGGCGCAAAAGGTAAGCTGTTCAAAACCAAGACCGGCGAGCTCTCTATTCACTGCACCGAGCTGCGTCTGCTGACCAAGGCCCTGCGCCCGCTGCCGGACAAGTTCCACGGCCTGCAGGATCAGGAGGCGCGTTACCGTCAGCGCTACCTGGATCTCATCTCCAACGATGAGTCCCGCAACACCTTTAAGGTGCGTTCACGGATTTTAGCCGGCATTCGTCAATTCATGGTTAACCGCGGCTTTATGGAAGTGGAAACCCCGATGATGCAGGCGATCCCGGGCGGTGCCTCCGCGCGTCCGTTCATCACTCATCACAATGCGCTGGATATGGATATGTACCTGCGTATCGCCCCGGAGCTGTACCTCAAGCGTCTGGTGGTAGGCGGCTTCGAACGCGTGTTCGAGATCAACCGTAACTTCCGTAACGAAGGTGTCTCCGTTCGTCATAACCCTGAGTTCACCATGATGGAACTCTATATGGCCTACGCGGACTATAAAGATCTGATTGAGCTGACCGAATCCCTGTTCCGTACTCTGGCGCAGGACATTCTGGGTACCACCGAGGTGCCTTACGGCGATGAAACCTTCGACTTCGGTAAGCCGTTCGAGAAGCTGACCATGCGCGAGGCGATCAAAAAGTACCGTCCGGAGACCAATATGGCGGATCTGGACAATTTCGACGCGGCGAAAGCGCTGGCCGAGTCGATTGGTATTCACGTTGAGAAGAGCTGGGGACTGGGCCGTATCGTCACTGAAATCTTTGATGAAGTGGCCGAAGCGCATCTGATCCAGCCGACCTTTATCACCGAGTACCCGGCAGAAGTCTCTCCGCTGGCGCGTCGTAATGACGAGAACCCGGAGATCACCGACCGCTTTGAGTTCTTTATCGGCGGACGTGAGATCGGTAACGGCTTCAGCGAGCTGAACGACGCGGAAGACCAGGCCCAGCGTTTCCAGGACCAGGTGGATGCGAAAGCCGCCGGTGATGACGAAGCGATGTTCTTCGACGAAGACTACGTGACCGCGCTGGAGCACGGCCTGCCGCCGACGGCAGGGCTGGGCATTGGTATCGACCGTATGGTGATGCTGTTTACCAACAGCCACACCATCCGCGACGTGATCCTGTTCCCGGCAATGCGTCCGGTTAAGTAACTCCTGCAAAAAAGCCGGATGGCGCTGCGCTTATCCGGCCTACTTTTGCTTACCACATCAAATCGTCAGGTACGACGAAATCGGCATACGGATCGTCTTCATCCTTAGCCTGCTCGCTAAGTTCGCTACGTAATACAATGTAGCTCGCATCGCGCTGGGCAATCTTGTCAGCGACGCTCGCAGGTATGATGGCGTATTCGCTCTCAGCGCTATTGTCCGTAGCCAGACGTGCAATGGCGAGACGACCGCTGATAAGCTGCGCCTGGGTGGTTTTATCCACGTAGATTTTTTTGATCAGACTGCCGTCGGTGAAGTTATAGCCGATATCGCCGCGGGAAACGGTGATCCGGTTCATCTCAATCAGCTGTTTAATCTGCGCCTTAAACTCTTTGGCCATGGCGGCTTGTTTCTGCTGCTCGCTGAGCTGCTTGTCGCGCTCAATCTGGGCCTTTTTATTCTCTTCTACCGCCTCTCTGGCCTCACGCGCCTGAACCCGCGACTTCTTGGCAGTGCGCTGCACTTTCGCCATTTTTTTGCCGGACACTAAGCCAGCTTTCAGCATCTGCTCTTGTAGGGTTAACTTTGTCATGTTTGTCGCTAAATTAAGTAAAGTCGTACCGGGATTATAACCCTAACAGTAGAGGCGGAGCCAGATTGCAGGGAAGATCTCTATGCCAGTAAAGGCCACGGCGATGCAGGTCAGGAGAAGGAGAAGGCTGCTGTAAGGGTAGCTTCTTTTAATAATGCTTTAAATTGTTAGTTAATTTGTTAAAATAATCTTCTATTTGTTCAAATTAAGTTGATTGCAATAACAGATGTCACATTTCAGAAAAGTAGTTCCCGCTTTTTCGCTTATCGCGATGCTTGTTGCCTCTAACGTCCATGCTGAAGAAACTGCTGAGAAAACAGACGTTCTGTTGATTGGTGGCGGTATCATGAGCGCCTCTCTGGGTACGCTGTTACAGGAACTTCAGCCTGACTGGAAACAGGTCATGGTTGAAAAACTGGACGGCGTTGCGCTGGAATCCTCTAACGGCTGGAACAACGCTGGTACGGGTCACTCCGCCAACATGGAGCTGAACTACACGCCTGAGCGTGCAGACGGTTCGATTGACGTGACCAAAGCGCTGGAGATCAACGAGCAGTTTATGATTTCGCGCCAGTTCTGGTCATCTCAGGTGAAGCGCGGCGTGCTGAACGACCCGCACTCCTTCATCAACTCTACCCCACACATGAGCTTTGTCTGGGGCGACAACGTTGACTATCTGACCAAGCGTTACGCTGCACTGCAGCAGACGACCCTGTTCCAGGGCATGCAGTTCTCTACCGACCAGCAGCAGATCAAAAAATGGGCGCCGCTCATCATTGAAGGCCGCGATCCGCAGCAGCGCGTTGCTGCCACCTGGACCCCGGTCGGGACCGACGTTAACTATGGCGAGATAACCCGTCAGCTGGTCGGCAGCCTGAAAAAGACCAGCAACTTCACGCTGGAAACCGGTGCAGAAGTAACTGATTTTAAACGTAACGGTGACAACTCCTGGCACGTGACTATTACCGACGTGAAGAGCGGTAAAGATCGTGCGGTTGACGCGAAGTATGTCTTTATCGGCGCTGGCGGCGGCGCGCTGAAGCTGCTGCAAAAAACCGGTATTCCGGAAGCGGATAACTACGCAGGCTTCCCGGTGGGTGGTTCCTTCCTTGTCACCGAGAACCCGGAAATCACCCGTCAGCACAACGAGAAAGTCTACGGGCAGGCTTCCGTGGGTGCGCCGCCGATGTCGGTTCCGCACCTGGATGCCCGTTTCCTTGATGGCAAACGCGTGGTGTTGTTTGGGCCGTTCGCCACCTTCTCCACCAAATTCCTGAAACAGGGTTCGTTCTTTGACCTGCTGAGCACTACGACTACCAAGAACGTGATCCCGATGACCGATGTCGGTCTGGATAACTTCGATCTGGTGAAATACCTGATTGGTCAGGTGATGCTGAGCGATGATGACCGCTTCGAGGCGCTGAAAGAGTACTATCCGTCGGCGCGTAAAGAGGACTGGAAACTGATCCAGGCAGGCCAGCGCGTGCAGATCATCAAGAAAGACGCAGATAAAGGCGGCGTGCTGAAGCTCGGTACCGAAATCGTTACCGATCGGCAGAAAACCCTGGCGGCGCTGCTCGGCGCATCGCCTGGCGCATCTACCGCCGCGCCTATCTCTATCAACGTGATCAAGCAGCTCTTCCCGGCACAGTTTGCCTCTGCGCAGTGGCAGGAAAAACTGCACGCCATCGTACCGACCTATGGCCAGAAGCTGAACGGCAACGTAGCGCTCACCCAGCAGGTTTGGGATGAAACCGCCTCTACGCTGAACCTGACCAAACCACCGGTCATTCAGATGAAGGACGCGGCGCAGTCCATGCCGCAGGCAAAACCGGCTGAAGCCGCGCCTGCCCAGCACGACATGGCGCTGTAAGCGTTAAGCTCTTAGTCAGCCCCCGCCGCTATGCGCCGGGGGCTTTTTTATGGGTTTTCTTGCGTGTTGCTGACAACAGGGGAGAGTAAGTAGAACAGCAGTAACGGGAAGATAAGCGTTACCGCGCGATGGAATTCTATGCAGCGCTATGCGGTTTGAACGTCACATCGCCACGGCCAGCCAGTAACCCTTCAATAGAGATATCCTCATCAAGGCTATCCCAGTGAATGCCACGGCGACTTAACTCGTAGTCATTGCGCTCATCGGGGCTGGCATGCATGAGTTTCGGGAACCATGCCAGGGGTACGCCCAGTGTGCGGGCATCGCTTAGTTCGACCCACATGTTGTACTCATCGAAGCGTATATTTTTAGCGGAAATAGTCATTCCAGGCCTCCATCAACATTTTGTGGTTTTCTTCGACCACACCCACCAACTCTTTCAGCTCGCGAGCATTAAAGCCGTCATTGCGCGCAAGGAGCACATCGGGCGTCAACCAGAACTTAGCTTCACCATCAGAACCCCGCACGTGGATATGTGCAGATTCACGGGGATCGCCCTCATTCGAATAGAAAAAGAACTGATACCCTTTGAATCTTAATATGACAGGCATAGATATGTTCTCAATGTGGCGGGGATGTTTACTGCGCTATAGAGAATAACTTTATCAGAAGAGAAGCGAAGTGTCCCCTGCAGGAATCGAACCTGCAACTAGCCCTTAGGAGGGGCTCGTTATATCCATTTAACTAAGGGGACGAGGCGGCACGAGTATAACGCTATTTGGTCGTTGCGTTAAGCTCACTGCCGCCTGACTGCTTAAAGTGTCACCATTTACGTCTTATTCATCTTCTTTTTGGCTTCTTCGGCCTCGGTTTTCATATCAGCCTTGCGCTTGTTGCTCATATCATTGCGGATCTGCGCATGGCTGAGCAGGGCGAAGATAAAGGTGCCGCCGCAGATGTTGCCTGCCAGGGTCGGAATGGCAAAGGGCCAGAGAAAGTCGGTCCAGGGAATGGTGCCGTTAAAGACCAGGTAGAAGATCTCCACCGCGCCCACCACGATATGGGTGGTGTCCGCCAGGGCAATAACCCATGTCATCAGAATAATCACCACGATCTTCGCCGAACCGGCGGCCGGGAACATCCACACCATGGTGGCGACCAGCCAGCCGGAGATAATCGCATTAGCAAACATCTCGGCCGGGGTATTTTTCATCACCTCCATGCCGATTTCAACAAAGGCATCCCGCGTGGCCTCGTCAAAGATCGGCATGTACTCAAACGCCCAAGCGGCAATCGCCGTGCCGATCAGGTTGCCCAGCAGCACCAGGCTCCACAGGCGCAGCAGCAGGCCGCCGTTTTTCCTGGTCGGGTTCTGCATTACCGGCAGCACGGCGGTTACGGTATTCTCCGTAAACAGCTGCTGGCGAGCCATGATGACGATAATAAAGCCGATGGTGTAGCCGAAGCTCTCCAGAACATAGCTGCCGGGAATGCCGTCTAGCTTGACATGAAAGATCCCCTTTACCAGCAGCGATGCGCCCATCGACAGCCCGGCGGCGATAGCCGACCACAGCAGGGCCATAGCATCGCGCTCCATCTCTTTCTCGCCGTCCTGACGAATGTGCTCATGGATCGCCATCGCGCGTGAGGGGAGCTGCTCTTCATCTACCTCTATCTCCTCGCCGCGCTTATTCTCCTCACTCTCTACTTCAACCTCTTCTTCCGAGAGCGCCTCGGAGTCTTTGCTGATTTTATCTTCTTTTAATTCGTCCACGATGGGTCACCTTTCTCTTACTCACTTTAATGCTATAAGCGTAGCGGTATCCGCTAATTTTGCTGGGAAGCGCACCTATCGCAACGGCGTTATCTGCTGGCGAGTTTAAAATGGATAGCGAAACAGAGAAGAAAGTCAAAGTCAGGCTATGCTGAAATCATACCGACGCGCTATTCCGCGCGCATGGACATCTTAAAACGTGCTGATACAATCGCTTGCGTATTCTACGGCGTTCGCCGGGGCGCGGTGCAGTTGTGCCGTCACAGGTGGCATTCAGTCATCGCCAAATTTTACAGGGAGACATCTATGAAATTTCGCCTGACGGCGCTCGCGCTGGGCACGACGCTACTGGTGGGCTGCGCCAGCTCTGATTCCGGGGAGCCTCAGGGACGTTCGGATCCGCTGGAAGGGTTCAACCGCACCATGTACAACTTCAACTTTAATGTGGTAGATCCCTATGTTCTGCGTCCGGTCGCGGTCGCCTGGCGCGATTACGTGCCGCAGCCCGCGCGAAACGGCCTGAGTAATTTCACCAGCAACCTTGAAGAGCCCGCCATCATGGTGAACTCCTTCCTGCAGGGCGATCCCTACCAGGGGATGAAGCACTTCACCCGCTTCTTCCTGAACACCATTTTGGGTATGGGTGGTTTCATCGATGTGGCAGGTATGGCGAACAAAGATCTGCAGCGCGCCGCGCCGCGCCGTTTCGGCAGCACGCTGGGTCACTATGGCGTCGGCTACGGCCCCTATGTGCAGCTGCCTTTCTACGGCAGCTTTACGCTGCGTGAAGACGGCGGCGATGCGGCGGATACGCTCTATCCAGTGCTCTCCTGGCTGACATGGCCGCTGTCGGTAGGCAAATGGGCAGTGGAGGGTGTTGAGACCCGCGCCCAGCTGCTGGACTCCGACGGCCTGCTGCGCCAGTCTTCGGACCCTTATATTCTGGTGCGCGAGGCTTATTTCCAGCAGCATGACTTTATCGCCAACGGTGGTCAGCTGAAGCCCGAGGAGAACCCGAACGCGCAGGCGATTCAGGGCGATCTGCAGGATATCGACGCCGAATAATCCGGCGCAAGGCAATAAAAAAGGTGAACCGAGGTTCACCTTTTTTTATGCGCGTCGCGGGTTTAAAACGCGTAGTTAAAGTTCGCGCCGTAGAGCCAGGCCTTGCCTTCAGACTCGAAGTTATACGGGCCTTCGGTGAACTTCACCTTCTGACCGTGCATATAGGAGACGCCGACGTCTACAGAGGCATCCTGATTGAAGGCGTAGGTGGTACCCGCGCTCAGCCAGAGGCGATCCTGGTCCGGAATAGAGATAGAGCGTTTGTCAGCCGGGATCGGGCTGTCATCGTAGGCAATACCGCTGCGGAAGGTCCAGTTATCATCCATATAGTAGGTGGTACCCAGCGCCAGGCGGTAGGAGTCGCGGAAGCCCTCATCTTTATAGAACAGGGTGCCGCCGTCGCTGTTCTTCGCTTTCAGCTCCTGGAACTGGCTCCAACTGGTGTAGGCCAGGCTATAGTGTACGGCCCATTTCGGCGCCACGCGGTTATAGCCTGAAATTTCCCACATCTCTGGCAGGTTCAGGTTGAGTGCACCGTCGATGGTGTTGCCACCGGTGCCGGAAGGCAGGCCGCGCGGCCCCAGGAAGCTGTTAAAGGCCGGGTTCAGGCTGCTGCGGTAGTCACCGTCAAAGTCAATTTTGATCTCAGAGCGGTAGGTCAGGCCGTAGCGGTTGTCTTTATCCAGCTCGTAAAGAATACCGGCGTTCCAGCCGAAGCCCCACTCGTCACCCTTCAGGTAAGCAATTTGCGTATCGCTGGTCAGGCTGTTGGCATAGCCAGCAATCGAGCGCAGCGCTGCGCCCTGCGGCGTGGCGGAAGTAAAGCCTGGGGTGCGGCTAAGTTGGCCTGCGGTGAGCTGGCCGAGGTCACCGGCGTAGCGCTCCAGCTTCGCTTTCGCATATACCGCGTCAAAACCAACGCCGAAGCTCCAGTGATTATCCAGACGATACGCACCGCTGAGGTTCAGGTTGATGGTTTCCAACTCGGTTTTACCACCCATCGACCCTGCGGCGTAGGTGTCGTTAAAGTCGGTAGCCAGACCGTAGTTAGAGGTCAGGGACGCGCCCCAGCCAAACTGGTCATTAATAGGCGCAACGAAGTGCAGGTTAGGCACCCACGCCGTCGGCGCGATGTTATCCGAATCCAGGCTACGACCAGACGGAGAGACGCCGGAGACGTCCACGTCCGGATCAACAAAAATAGCGCCGCCGGAGAAAGTAGGGCGATCAAACATCGTAATCAGGGCGGGGTTACGGCTAACGTTGCCTGCGTCATCAGCGATAGCGCCTTCACCGGAGTAGGCACGGCCAAGGCCAGAGGAGGAGAACTCATTAAGTTGGAAGCCTGCTGACCAGGCTTGTGTTGAGACAATTGCCACTGCAACTGCGAGTGCAGACTTGGTAAACAGGGTTTTCTGGCTCATGACCATAACCTCATAATTTATTTTTATACAATAAATGTTACATGCCGTAACAGGAGCGCGGAGTGTAGGGTCTGAGCTACGACATACAAATCAGACCAGTCGCGAGAGTATAGGTCTGACCAGCCCGAATGTTGCAAGTATGTTTATAAGTATTTTCAAATGTGATCACGGAAACGCGATCTGGCTGGCAAAAACGCGACGGTCATCAATGAGAGAGAAGGGTGATTATTGCGCCAGATCATTTTTAAGTGTGATATCGGTCACTTACCCACTTTTGGAGCGCTAACAACTGGAGACCGTCACCGTCAGCGCGTAAAATAGCCTCACTATTTATCGGGCACGCTACGTGCGAATGAGAGAGGACTTTCAATATGAGTAAATGCAGTGCTGATGAAACCCCCGTTTGCTGCTGTATGGACGTTGGCACCATCATGGACAACAGCGACTGCACGGCCTCTTACAGCCGTGTGTTCACCGACCGCGCCCAGGCCGAAGAGACGTTGGCAGCCCTGACGGAAAAAGCGCGCGGCGTTGAGTCTGAGCCGTGTGAAATTACCCCAACCTTCACCGAGGTTGACGGTGGCGTTAAGCTCGATATCGACTTCGTTTTTGCCTGCGAAGCTGAAACCCTGATCTTCCAGCTGGGCCTGCGTTAATCTTCCTCTGGCGCTCCCGCTACCGGGAGCGTTATCTCCGCTTTTCTCTGTGTTTTAGCTCGCATTTTTTCGCCTCTCCGCTTGGCTAAATGTAAAAAAATGGTTAAGACTATTATCAGGTCAGACCACTTTGCGCAGTATGTCAACAGGGGAGAGTTATGAGTCAGGCATTACCGCTTGTCACCCGTCAGGGCGATCGTATAGCCATTGTTAGCGGGTTACGCACCCCGTTTGCCCGCCAGGCCACCGCCTTTCATGGCGTCACCGCCATTGAACTGGGCAAGATGGCCGTGGGTGAGATGCTGGCGCGCAGCGAAATTGCGCCAGAAATCATTGAGCAGGTGGTTTTTGGTCAGGTTGTTCAGATGCCCGAGGCGCCTAACATCGCCCGCGAAATCGTGCTCGGAACCGGGATGAACGTGCATACCGATGCCTACAGCGTGAGCCGCGCCTGTGCTACGAGCTTTCAGGCGGTAGCAAACGTTGCCGAAAGCCTGATGGCGGGAACCATCCGCGCCGGTATCGCCGGGGGAGCCGACTCTTCATCCGTCCTGCCGATTGGCGTCAGTAAAACGCTGGCGCGCACCCTGGTCGATCTCAGCAAGGCTCGCTCCGGCGGGCAAAAGCTCAAGCTTCTCTCTCGCCTGCGTCTGCGCGATCTGCTTCCGGTGCCGCCTGCGGTTGCCGAGTACTCGACCGGGCTGCGCATGGGGGATACCGCCGAGCAGATGGCGAAAACCTATGGCATCAGCCGCGAGGAGCAGGACGTGTTCGCGCACCGTTCCCATCAGCGTGCGGCTCAGGCGTGGGCCGATGGCAGGCTGGCGGAGGAGGTGATGACCGCCTATGCGCCACCGTATCGCGAGCCTTTTGTTCAGGATAATACGGTGCGGGCCAACGCGTCGCTCGCCGATTACGCCAGGCTGCGTCCGGCCTTTGACCGTCAGCACGGCACGGTAACCGCTGCTAACAGTACGCCACTCACCGACGGCGCAGCGGCGGTGATCCTGATGACCGAATCCCGCGCCCGTGAGCTGGGGCTTACCCCGCTCGGCTACCTGCGCAGCTATGCCTTTACCGCCATTGATGTGAAGCAGGACATGTTGCTCGGCCCGGCGTGGTCTACGCCGCTGGCTCTGGAGCGTGCCGGGCTCACGCTTGGCGATCTTACCCTGTTTGATATGCACGAAGCCTTTGCTGCCCAGACGCTGGCTAACCTGAAGCTGATGGCCAGCGACCGCTTTGCCCGCGAGGTACTGGGGCGCGATCGTGCCACTGGTGACGTCGACCAGAGTCGGTTTAACGTATTGGGCGGCTCTATTGCCTACGGGCACCCCTTTGCCGCCACCGGCGCGCGGATGATTACCCAGACGCTGCACGAGCTGCGTCGTCGCGGAGGCGGTTTTGGGCTGGTGACCGCCTGCGCCGCCGGTGGGCTGGGTGCGGCAATGGTTCTGGAGGCCGAATAATGGACATGGAGATTGAAATGGCAACCCCCTCCGCATTTACCCTTAGCGTGCGGCCGGACAATATCGCTGTCGTCACGATCGACGTGCCCGGCGAAAAGATGAATACCCTTAAGGCGGAATTTGGTAGCCAGGTTCGCGCCATCATAAAAGCGATCCGTGACAATAAAGATCTGCGCGGCGTGGTGTTTATCTCTGCCAAGCCGGATAACTTTATTGCCGGAGCCGATATCAACATGATTGATGGCTGCACCACTGCCCAGCAGGCTGAAGCGCTGGCGTATGAGGGGCGGAAAATTATGTCCGATATTCACGCGCTCACCATTCCGGTGATTGCCGCTATTCACGGGCCCTGCCTCGGCGGCGGCCTTGAGCTGGCGCTGGCCTGCCACGGGCGCGTCTGTACCGACGATGCGAAAACGGTACTGGGGTTGCCGGAGGTGCAGCTGGGGCTGCTTCCTGGCTCCGGGGGAACCCAGCGCCTGCCGCGTCTGGTGGGCGTCAGCACGGCGCTGGAGATGATCCTCACCGGCAAGCAGCTGCGGGCCCGCCAGGCACGGAAGGTCGGGCTGGTAGATGACGTCGTCCCTCACGCTATTTTACTGGATGCAGCGGCGGCGCTGGCGCTTAAGGGGCGACCCGCGAGTCGTCGGCTGCCGGTAAAAGAGCGCATTCTCGCCGGCCCCCTTGGGCGCGCGCTGCTGTTCCACTTCGTGGGTAAAAAGACCCAGCAGAAGACCCACGGCAACTATCCGGCAGCCTCGCGCATTCTGGATGTTATTCATATCGGGCTGGCGCAGGGCAAAGGCAGCGGCTATACGGCCGAGGCGCGTGCCTTTGGCGAGCTGGCCATGACGCCCCAGTCCCAGGCGCTGCGGCAGATCTTCTTTGCCACCACTGAGATCAAAAAGGATCCGGGTAGCAGCGTTGAACCTGGCCCGCTGCGGTCAGTGGGTGTGCTGGGCGGCGGCCTGATGGGCGGTGGCATAGCGTTCGTCACCGCCAGCAAGGCCGGGCTACCGGTGCGCATCAAGGATATCAACCCGACGGGCATCAACCATGCGCTGAAATACAGCTGGCAGCAGCTTGATAAAAAAGTGCGCCGCCGCCATATCAGATCCAGCGAGCGGGACAGCCAGATGGCGATGATTTCAGGGGCAACGGACTATCGCGGCTTCTCTCAGCGGGACGTGATCGTTGAGGCGGTATTTGAAGAGTTAAGCCTGAAGCAGCAGATGGTCGCCGACGTTGAAGCCCACTGCGCGGCGCACACTATTTTCGCCTCCAACACCTCCTCCCTGCCGATTGGCGATATCGCTGCTCGCGCGGCACGTCCGGAGAAGGTTATTGGCCTGCACTTCTTTAGTCCGGTAGAGAAGATGCCGCTGGTTGAGATTATTCCCCACCCTGGCACGGATGAGCAAACCATCGCCACCACGGTGAAGCTGGCGAAAAAGCAGGGCAAAACGCCTGTGGTGGTAGCGGACAAGGCCGGGTTCTACGTTAACCGTATCCTTGCCCCCTATATTAACGAAGCGATGCGAATGCTGACCGAGGGCGAACGTGTAGAGCACATTGATAACGCGCTGGTAAAGTTTGGTTTCCCGGTTGGCCCGATCCAACTTTTGGATGAGGTAGGAATCGATACCGGCACTAAAATTATACCTGTGCTTGAAGCGGCATATGGAGAGCGTTTTTCACCACCGGCAAATGTCGTCAGCGCAATTTTGAATGACGATCGCAAAGGCAGAAAAAATGGCCGTGGTTTCTATCTTTATGACGCGAAAGGGCGTACAAGCAAGAAACAGGTGGATCCAGCGATCTACCCGCTGGTGGGTGCAGCAGGCAGCGGGCGTTTAACCGAAGCTCAGGTGGCTGAACGCTGCGTAATGATGATGCTTAATGAAGCGGCACGCTGTATCGATGAGAAGGTTATCAGAAGCGTGCGCGATGGTGATATTGGCGCCGTGTTTGGCATCGGTTTTCCGCCGTTTCTGGGCGGGCCGTTCCGCTACATGGATCGCCTGGGGGCAGATAACGTGGTGGCGACCCTTCAGCGTTTAGCCGCCCAGTATGGCGATCGTTTTATGCCCTGTGAGATTTTGTTACACATGGCGCAGCACGGTATCACGTTCTGGCCGAACAAGGAGGCCGAGCGGGTAAGTTAAGGTCTGGTAAGGGTAAATCTGGCGTTGAATAGGTCAATGCTGTTCAATTTATAAACAGAGATTGACGAGAGTTACGCCGTTGAGGTAAAACACAGCGTTTCATTCGACGAATGGATAAGGCACAATGCCCGGCCACTGCTGTTTCCCGATGCGTTTACGCAATTTTGCTCGGGCGATATCAGTGCTTCTGGTTAACAAAAGCGGTGCAATATGCAAGTTTTTATCATGCGTCACGGCGACGCTGCTCTCGAAGCAGCCAGTGACTCGGTACGTCCTTTAACGCTGTGTGGCTGTGATGAGTCCCGTCAAATGGCGACCTGGTTAAAGGGACAAAAAGTAAACGTTGAGCGTGTGCTGGTCAGTCCGTTCCTGCGCGCTGAACAGACGCTGGAGAAGGTAGGGGAGTGTATGAACCTGCCGGACAGCGTTGATGTGCTGCCTGAGTTAACACCTGGCGGCGACGTGGCTCTGGTTGGCGACTATCTCCATGCGCTCGCCAGTAAAGGCGTCGCCTCTGTGCTGGTGATCTCTCACCTGCCGCTGGTCGGCTACCTGGTTTCCGAGCTCTGCCCGGAAGAGACGCCGCCGATGTTCCTGACCTCTGCTATTGCCAGCGTGACGCTGGACGGCGAAGGGAAGGGGACCTTAGACTGGCAGGTTAGCCCCTGCAACCTGAAAATGGCTAAGGCGATTTAATACTGCCTGGCCATCGCTAAAGAGCCGCTTATGCGGCTCTTGTCATTTCTGGCATCTGGTCGCGGTATCAGGGCCGCTCATCATGGGAGTTCTGGCGGTTGCCACTCCTCGACCTCGATCAGCACCAGCAGTGCCGCATCGCCGCCGTACTCTTTCGGCGCCTGGTGGAAGGCCATCACGTGTGGATGCTGCGCCAGCCACAGCGGCGTCTGCTGTTTCAGGATGTGCTTCCCATGACCATGCATCACACAGGCGCAGAAGACGTGTTCCCGACGGCAGGCGGCGATCAGCGCCCCCAGCTCCTGCTTGGCCTGCTGCTGAGTTAGGCCGTGCAGGTCAAGAAAGAGCTCCGGCGAATAGTCTCCCCGCCGCATCTTTTTTACTTCAAAGTGGCTCACGTCCGAACGAACGTACTTTACCGGCCCGTCGGTGTTGAGCAGCGGCTGGAATTCATCAGAAAAGTAGTGGCTGGCGTCGGCCTGCTCCTGAAGCAGTCGCTTGACCGGCACGTCGCTGATCTTCTTGCGCAGGGGACGGTGCACAATGGTGTCCTGCTTGATCTGGCGCGTGCCGGTCATCAACTGGCGGAACAGGGTCTGATCCGCCTCGCTAAGTGATGTTTTCTTCTTCATTCATTCATCTCATTTCTGATTTTTTTCAGTTTACCCGACTCGTCGCGCTCTGTGTTCAGGCAAAATGCTTTTTTCCGGCTGGCTGTGCGCGAGAATGCTGATTTATCGGCGTCTTCATGGCAAACTAGCCGCCGAATTTATAGCAAGACATGTCCCGGAGGATAGCGTGGATAAAATATTTGTCGATGAAGCAGTGAGTGAGCTGCACACCATTCAGGACATGTTACGTTGGTCGGTCAGCCGATTCAGCGCGGCAAACATCTGGTACGGGCACGGTACCGACAACCCGTGGGACGAAGCGGTGCAGCTGGTGCTGCCCACCCTCTACCTGCCGCTGGATATTCCAGAAGATATGCGCAGCGCGCGCCTGACCTCCAGCGAGCGCCACCGTATCGTTGAGCGCGTGATCCGCCGCGTCAACGAGCGTATCCCGGTCGCCTATCTGACCAATAAAGCCTGGTTCTGTGGCCACGAGTTCTACGTCGATGAGCGCGTGCTGGTGCCCCGTTCACCAATTGGCGAACTCATCACCAGCCGCTTTGCCGGCATTATCAACCACCAGCCGCAGCATATTCTGGATATGTGCACCGGCAGCGGCTGCATCGCTATCGCCTGCGCCTACGAGTTCCCGGAAGCGGAAGTCGACGCCGTAGACATCTCTACCGAGGCGCTGGCCGTGGCCGAGCACAATATCGAAGAGCACGGTCTGATCCATAACGTGACGCCTATCCGCTCCGATCTGTTCCGCGACCTGGTTAAGGTGCAGTACGATCTGATCGTCACCAATCCGCCCTACGTGGATGAAGAGGATATGTCGGATCTGCCTAACGAGTATCGCCACGAGCCAGAGCTGGGCCTGGCCTCCGGCAGCGACGGTCTGAAGCTGACGCGCCGCATTCTTGCTTGTGCGCCAGATTACCTTACCGACGACGGCGTGCTGATTTGTGAAGTCGGCAACAGCATGGTACATCTGATAGAGCAGTACCCTGAGGTGCCCTTTACCTGGCTTGAGTTCGATAACGGCGGCGACGGCGTCTTTATGCTGACTAAGGCACAGCTGCTGGCGGCCCGGGAGCACTTCAGCATCTACAAAGATTAATAAAACCATAATATATAGTTACATAACGACAGTGGAGCCGTGATGGCAGGAAACAGTATTGGACAACTCTTTCGCGTGACCACCTTCGGGGAGTCACATGGCCTGGCGCTCGGCTGCATTGTCGACGGCGTACCACCCGGGATCGCCCTGAGCGAAGCCGATCTGCAGCACGATCTGGATCGCCGCCGTCCGGGCACCTCTCGCTATACCACCCAGCGCCGCGAGCCGGACCAGGTGAAGATCCTCTCCGGCGTTTTTGAGGGCGTCACCACCGGCACCAGCATCGGCCTGCTGATTGAGAATACTGACCAGCGCTCGCAGGACTACGGCGCCATCAAGGACGTTTTCCGTCCAGGCCACGCTGACTACACCTATGAGCAGAAGTATGGCCTGCGCGACTACCGGGGCGGCGGCCGTTCGTCGGCGCGTGAAACCGCCATGCGCGTGGCGGCAGGGGCGATCGCTAAAAAATTCCTCGCAGAGAAATTGGGTATCACCGTTCGCGGCTGCCTGACCCAGATGGGGGATATCCCGCTGGAGATCAAAGCCTGGGACCAGGTTGAGCAGAACCCGTTTTTCTGCCCGGATCCAGACAAGATTGACGCCCTGGACGAACTGATGCGCGCCCTCAAAAAAGAGGGCGACTCTATTGGGGCGAAGATCACCGTGGTCGCCGACGGCGTGCCGCCGGGCCTAGGCGAGCCGGTGTTTGACCGTCTCGATGCCGATATTGCCCACGCGCTGATGAGCATCAACGCGGTGAAAGGCGTGGAGATTGGCGAAGGCTTTGCGTCGGTAGCCCTGCGCGGCAGCGAAAATCGGGACGAGATCACCCACGCGGGCTTTACCAGCAACCACGCGGGCGGCATTCTCGGCGGTATTAGCAGCGGCCAGCAGATTGTCGCCAATATCGCCCTGAAGCCGACCTCCAGCATTACCGTGCCGGGAAAAACCATCAACCGCACCGGGGAAGAGGTAGAGATGATCACCAAAGGCCGTCATGACCCTTGCGTAGGTATCCGTGCCGTCCCCATCGCCGAAGCGATGCTGGCAATCGTTCTGATGGATCACTTTATGCGCCAGCGGGCGCAGAACGCGGACGTGGTGACACCCATCCCACGCTGGTAAACGATGAAAAAAACGCTTTTTGCGCTGCTGGCGGTGCTCGCCAGCCATACCACGCTTGCGGCGACGCCGTGGCAAAAAATCACTCAGCCGATTGCCGGTAGCGCGCAGTCGGTGGGCGCGTTCTCTAACGGCTGTATCGTCGGGGCAAGTGCGCTGCCGATCCAGTCTGACGCCTATCAGGTGATGCGCACCGATCAGCGCCGCTACTTTGGCCACCCCGACCTGGTGCAGTTTA
Source organism: Enterobacter sp. C2 (assembly GCF_019880405.1). Classification (NCBI taxonomy): domain Bacteria; kingdom Pseudomonadati; phylum Pseudomonadota; class Gammaproteobacteria; order Enterobacterales; family Enterobacteriaceae; genus Enterobacter; species Enterobacter sp. C2. Next base: position 2,944,413 of record NZ_CP082269.1, on the reverse strand, counting down.
TTCAGCGCCTCAGCGGACGGGTGCACAATCTCAACCTCGGAACGGTGCTGATAGGGGATATGGGCATGCCCGCTGGGGGGCGCTTCAACGGCGGCCACGCCAGCCACCAGACCGGGCTGGACGTCGATATCTTCTTACAGCTGCCAAAAACGCGCTGGACAGCGGCGCAGCTGCTGAAGCCCCAGGCGCTGGATCTGGTCTCCCAGGACGGCAAGCACGTGGTCTCCTCCCTGTGGCAGCCGGAAATCAACCATCTGATTAAGCTGGCCGCGGAAGATAACGACGTGACGCGCATCTTTGTTAACCCGGCCATTAAGCAGCGGCTGTGCGAAGACGCGGGAACCGATCGCGACTGGCTGCGCAAGGTGCGTCCATGGTTCCAGCATCGGGCGCATATGCATGTGCGCCTGCGCTGCCCGGCAGATAGCCTGGAGTGCGTCGATCAACCTCTGCCGCCGCCGGGCGACGGCTGTGGCGCGGAGCTGCAAAGCTGGTTTGAACCGCCTAAACCTGCCTCAACGAAGCCTGAGAAGAAGACACCGCCGCCGTTGCCGCCTTCCTGCCAGGCGCTACTGGACGAGCATGTACTTTAATGGAAAATTTTAGCGATCTCTTTTTGGTCTCTCCGCTGCTGCTGACAGTGCTTTTTTTTGTGGCCATGCTGGCGGGATTTATTGACTCTCTGGCAGGGGGGGGCGGGCTGTTGACCATCCCGGCGCTGCTGGCGGCGGGCATGACCCCCGCCCAGGCGCTGGCGACTAACAAGTTGCAGGCCTGCGGTGGCTCCATCTCATCTTCTCTCTACTTTTTACGCCGTGGAGTCGTGAGCCTGGGCGATCAGAAGCTGAATATTCTGATGACCTTTATCGGCTCCATGGCGGGTGCGCTGCTGGTACAGCACGTCCAGTCCGACGTGCTGCGCCAGATCCTGCCGGTGCTGATTATCTGTATCGGCCTCTACTTCTTATTGATGCCGAAGCTCGGGGAAGAGGATCGACAGCGCCGCCTCTATGGCCTGCCGTTTGCGCTGGTGGCTGGCGGCTGCGTAGGCTTCTACGACGGCTTCTTTGGTCCAGCCGCCGGATCGTTTTACGCCCTGGCCTTCGTGACGCTTTGCGGCTTCAATCTGGCGAAATCCACTGCCCACGCCAAGCTACTCAACGCTACCTCCAATATTGGCGGCCTGCTGCTGTTTATCATCGGCGGCAAGGTGGTATGGGCCACCGGATTTGTGATGCTTGCCGGGCAGTTTATCGGTGCGCGCTTCGGCTCGCGCCTGGTGCTGAGCAAAGGACAAAAGCTGATCCGCCCGATGATTGTTATCGTCTCGGCGGTGATGAGCGCCAAACTTCTTTTTGATAGCCACGGACAGGAGATCCTCCACTGGGTGGGGATACACGCATGAGCAGTACGACACACCGCTACGAGCAGCTGATTGAGATCTTCAACGGCTGCTTTGCCGATGATTTTAATACGCGCCTGGTGAAGGGCGACGACGAACCTATTTACCTTCCGGCTGATGACGAGGTCGACTATCACCGGATCGTTTTTGCCCACGGCTTTTACGCCAGCGCGCTGCATGAGATTTCACACTGGTGCGTCGCCGGCAAGGCACGCAGGGAGCTGGTCGATTTTGGCTACTGGTACTGCCCGGACGGTCGCGATGCCGCTACCCAGGGACAGTTTGAGGACGTCGAGGTGAAGCCTCAGTCCTTTGAATGGCTCTTCTGCGTGGCGGCGGGCTTCCCGTTTAACGTCAGCTGCGACAACCTTGAGGGCGAGGTCGAGCCGGATCGCATTGCCTTTCAGCGCCGGGTGCATGCCCAGGTGATGACCTGGCTGGAGCAGGGGATCCCCGAGCGTCCGGCTCGCTTTATAAAGGCATTACAGGATTATTATCACACGCCGTCTTTAACGGCAGAACAGTTTCCGTGGCCGAACGATCTGAACTAGCGCCACGGTTTTTAAAGAGGAAAGAAGATGATCGCGGAATTTGAATCACGCATTCTGGCGTTAATTGATGACATGGTTGAGCACGCCAGTGACGATGAGCTTTTCGCCAGCGGTTACCTGAGCGGCCACCTGACGTTGGCCGTCGCCGTGCTGGAAAACGGTGACGATCACTCCCCGGAGGCGGTTTACGCCCAGGTGACCTCCAGCCTTGAGCAGGCGATTCAGGGCGGCGAGCTCTCTCCGCGCGATCAGGTGCTGGTGCTGGAGATGTGGGAGAGACTCTACCAGCAGGCCAAAGTCTAAGCTGCACTCAGGCCCGGCAAGCCTGCCGGGCCTACCCATCAAACGCGTTTCACCGCCTTACCCTTCAGCAGTTTTCTTACCCACAGACGATTTGGATTCAGCGCCGCGAGGGTCTCAGCCTCCAGCGGGATCGGCTCGTCGCTCATCTGCGCCGCCAGGATCTCTGCCGCCAGCGGAGCGCTGCATAGCCCGCGTGAACCCAGCGCACCAAGCATATACAGCCCTGCATGCACTGGGGCCGAAACGGCGTGCTCCTGCTGCTCAGCCAGCTCCGCATAGTTCTCCACGGTAGCTGCATAATCGGCAACGTTACCCACCATAGGCAGATGATCCCGTGTGGCGCAGCGCACGCCGCAGCGGGCGGATTTGCCGCTGACGTCTACCTCTTTTGCCCACTCCGCCTCGGGGAAGCAGTCGATTAACCGCTGGCGATTGTGCTGCTGATCCTCTTCGCTGTAGCTCGCCTCCTGTTGACCGCGATGGTAGCTCGCGCCGATGCAATGCTCGCCGTTAGCGGGATTCTGCGGTGTTAGGTAGCCGTCATAGCACAGCACCTGACGCAGCGCCGACAGTCCAGGACGGGCAGGGATGTGGCTCACCTGGCCGCCTACGGCATAGACCGGCAGGTTTTCCGTCTGGGTAAACTGATTGACGCGGTGACCGTTCGCCAGCACCACTGTCTGATGGCAGGCGCTTTCGCCTTGAGTCAACGTCAGCTGCCAGCCCGTCTCCGTGGCGGTGAGGGCGTTAACCTCGGATTGATACTGTACGCGCAGGCCCTGAGAAACTGCCAGCGCCAGCGCGGCGGTGGTAAGCTGGGCCGGGCAGAGCCAGCCGCCTGCCGGGTAATTAATGCCGCCGCAGCCGGTATCGACCCCGGTGGTCGCCTTCACCGCTTCGGCATCTACCGCCACGGCCACCTCGGCAGGGAGGGCCAGACTAAGCATCTGGGCAATCTTCTGCTGACTCTTTTCATCCCAGCTAAGCTGGGTGACGCCGCACCAGTCGCGGTCGAACTCAACCGGCAGGGTATCGTACAGCCTGCGGGCAAAGGTAAAGGCGGCCGGGAAGAAGCGCGCCAGAGCCGGATCGTGGGCGCTCAGCAGGGGGTAGAGCGCTCCCTGGCGATTGCCGGACGCTCCCTGAGCGGGCGCATCGTCGGCGCAGTAGAGCGTCACCTGCCAGCCCCGGCGCAGCAGAGAGAGTGAGAGCAGAGCGCTGGCAATGCCGCCGCCGACAATCGCTGCCTCCTGGCCCGCCGCTGGCGTGCGGGCAAACCATGGCGTGCGCGGCACGGGGTTCAGCGTTTGCTGCATCTCACCGGTTAGCATCTCGCGCTTGCGACCAAACCCTTTTCTTTTTTGCATAGTGAAGCCCGCCTCCTGCAATCCCCGACGGACAAAACCGGCGGAGGTAAAGGTTGCGAGCGTGCCACCGGGACGCGCCAGACGGGCCATGGCACTAAACAGCGACGGCGTCCACATCTCCGGGTTTTTCGCCGGGGAAAAGCCGTCAAGAAACCAGGCATCAACCTTCTGGTTGAGGGAATCATCCAGCCCATTGGTTAGTGTATTAATATCGCCAAACCAGAGATCGAGCGTAACGCGTCCGCCTGCCAGCAGCAGACGATGGCAGCCCGGCAGGGCAGCAGGCCACTGTGCCTGAAGCTGCTCAGCCCAGGGGGCAAGCTCGGGCCAGTGTCGGTGCGCCAGGGCTAAATCCGTGGCCTTTAGCGGAAATTTTTCAAAACTGATGAAGTGTAATCTTTGCAGCGTAGCCTGCGGGTATGTGAGCAGAAACGCATCAAACGCCTGCCACAGCGTAAGAAAGTTCAGCCCAGTGCCGAAGCCGCTCTCCGCAACGATAAACAGCGGGCGGGGATGCACGGGAAAACGGGTGGCGAGCTGGTTGCCATCGAGGAAAACATGGCGTGTCTCCTCAAGTCCATTATCATTAGAGAAATAGACGTCGTCGAAATCTCGGGAAACAGGTGTACCCTCAGCGTTGAATTCGAGGTTGGCAGATTGTATAGCGGTTTGTTTCACGTAAGTTACTCGCGTGGCAGGCAGTGGCACGATCTTAACGATGTCGGCCCGCTGGCGCAAATTTCTCCAGAAATTGGCTGATCGGACTTGTTCGGCGTACAACTGTACGCTATCTTGCGAATCGAATCTTATAATAGTGCGAATGACAGAGGTATTGAATGAAACGTGCAGTGATTACTGGCTTGGGCATCGTTTCCAGCATCGGTAATAACCAGCAGGAAGTCCTCGCATCTCTGCGTGAAGGGCGCTCAGGGATCACTTTCTCCCAGGAATTTCACGATTCTGGTATGCGCAGCCACGTATGGGGTAATGTAAAACTGGACACCACGGGCATGATTGACCGCAAAGTGGTCCGTTTCATGAACGATGCCGCCATCTACGCCTTCCTCTCTATGCAGGAGGCCATCGCTGATGCTGGCCTGAGCGAAGAGGTTTACCAGAATAATCCACGCGTGGGCCTGATCGCTGGCTCCGGCGGCTCGTCCAAAGCGCAGGTCTTCGGTGCGGACGCCATGCGCAGCCCGCGCGGCCTGAAAGCGGTTGGCCCCTATGTCGTGACCAAAGCGATGGGTTCAGCGGTTTCCGCCTGTCTCGCCACGCCGTTCAAAATCCACGGCGTCAACTACTCTATCAGCTCCGCCTGTGCGACCTCCGCACACTGCATCGGTAACGCGGTTGAGCAGATCCAGCTGGGCAAACAGGACATCGTTTTTGCTGGCGGCGGCGAAGAGCTGGGCTGGGAAATGGCCTGTGAGTTCGACGCGATGGGCGCGCTCTCGACTAAGTACAACGACGATCCGGCGAAAGCCTCCCGTACCTACGACGCTAACCGTGACGGTTTCGTTATTGCAGGCGGCGGCGGTATGGTGGTGGTAGAAGAGCTGGAGCACGCTCTGGCACGCGGCGCGCACATCTATGCGGAGATCGTGGGCTACGGCGCCACCTCCGACGGCGCTGACATGGTTGCTCCATCCGGTGAAGGCGCGGTGCGCTGCATGCAGATGGCGATGCACGGCCTGGACACGCCGATCGACTACCTGAACTCCCACGGCACCTCTACTCCGGTAGGCGACGTGAAAGAGCTGGGTGCGATCCGTGAAGTCTTCGGCAACAACAGCCCGGCTATCTCTGCTACCAAAGCCATGACCGGCCACTCGCTGGGCGCGGCGGGCGTGCAGGAAGCCATCTACTCTCTGCTGATGCTGGAACACGGCTTTATCGCCCCAAGCATCAATATCGATGAGATGGACGAGAAAGCAGAAGGCCTGAATATCGTCACCGAGACAACCGAGCGTGAGCTGAACACCGTGATGTCCAACAGCTTCGGCTTTGGCGGCACCAACGCCACGCTGGTGATGCGCAAACTGAACAAATAATTGCCTTCCGGCAAGATAAAAGGGAGCCTTCTGGCTCCTTTTTTTATGCTCAAGCGATGGCCAAAGTCAGGGGCAATTATGTGACATGCGTCCGGCAATCTGCCGCATCGGTTGCTATCCTCCAGTAGATTCCAACCAAGAGGGGGTACAGATGCCTGGATTTAAAGCAGATTTTCTTTGGGGCGGGGCGGTGGCTGCGCATCAGTTGGAGGGCGGCTGGCAGGAGGGAGGTAAAGGCGTTAGCGTTGCCGACGTAATGACCGCCGGGCGGCATGGCGTGCCGCGAGAAATTACCGAAGGCGTCATCGAGGGGAAATACTATCCTAACCATGAAGGCATCGACTTTTACCATCGCTACCCGCAGGACATTAAGCTGTTTGCGGAGATGGGCTTTAAATGCTTCCGTACCTCTATCGCCTGGACACGCATCTTCCCTCGTGGCGACGAGCTGGAGCCGAACGAAGCCGGGCTGCAGTTCTATGACGATCTCTTCGACGAGTGCCTTAAGTACAACATCGAGCCGGTGATCACCCTTTCACACTTTGAGATGCCCTATTACCTGGTCACCGAATATGGCGGCTGGCGCAACCGGCAGACAATTGAGTACTTCGTTCGCTTTGCCAAAGCCGTCTTTACCCGTTACCAGAAGAAAGTGAAGTACTGGATGACCTTTAACGAGATCAACAACCAGGCCAACTTCAATGAGGATTTCGCGCCGTTCACCAACTCGGGGCTGCACTATAAGCCGGGTGAGGATCGCGAGCGGATTATGTATCAGGCCGCGCACTACGAGCTGGTGGCCAGCGCGCTGGCGGTGGAGGCCGGGCACGCGATTAACCCGGAGTTCCAGATTGGCTGTATGATCGCCATGTGTCCGGTCTATCCGCTCACCTGCGCTCCCAACGACATGATGATGTCGGTCAACGCCATGCATCGCCGCTACTGGTTTGCCGACGTGCACGTTAGAGGCTACTACCCGAAACACACCCTGAACTACTTTGCGCGAAAAGCGTTCAACCTCGATATAACCGAGGAGGATCTGCGCATCCTGCAGCGCGGCTGCGTCGACTACATTGGCTTTAGCTACTACATGTCGTTTGCCACCAAAGCCACTGAGGATAATCCCCGACTCGACTATGACGAAACCAAAAGCCTGGTCACTAACCCGTGGGTAAAAGCCTCCGACTGGGGGTGGCAGATCGATCCGGTGGGGTTACGCTACTCGTTGAACTACTTCTACGATCTCTACCAGCTGCCGCTGTTTATTGTCGAAAACGGCTTTGGCGCTATCGACAAGCTGGAGGCGGACGGCACGGTGGACGACAGCTACCGCATCGCCTACCTGGGCGACCATATTCGCGAAATGAAGAAGGCGGTAGAGGAAGACGGTGTCGATCTGATGGGCTATACCCCATGGGGCTGCATCGACCTGGTCTCGGCGGGAACCGGCGAGATGAAAAAACGCTACGGCTTTATCTATGTCGACAAGGACAATGAGGGTAAAGGCACGCTGGCGCGCAGCAAGAAAAAATCGTTCGACTGGTACAAAGAGGTGATCAGAAGCAACGGCGAGAACCTGTAGCGGTAAAAGCCAGTCAGCGGCGGCGCTGACTGGCTGGCACGGCATCAGGGGATAATCCGCTCGCTCTTCAGCCGATCAAACAGCCCGGTAAAAGAGTCCAGCGTGCTGCGATAGCCGATAAACCCGGCCTTGCGGCTTTTACTCATATCGGTAAAGGCCTCCATCGGACGGCCCAGGTCGGCATCGGTATGCCACCATGAGACCAGCTTGTTGATATCCGCCTCACGCAGCTGATGGTGCGCGGCAATCGTCCGCCAGGCGGCCTCGGCCTCCAGCATCCGGCCCTCCAGGGGCATCATCTTCTCAGGGTAGGGTGCGGCCTCAATATCAAAATACGCAGCGAGGCGCGGCCACAACCACTTCCAGCGGAATACGTCCCCGTTAACGGCGTTGAAGTCCTGGTTGGCTGCCGTCGGGCTGGTGGCTGCCCATTCCAGCTGCTCGGCCAACAGGCCAGCATCGGTCACGTCCGACACGCCGTTCCACTGCTCAGGGGATCCAGGGAAGATAAAGGGCCAGCCTTTTTCCCGGCACAGGGTGGCGTAAACCGCCAGCGTCTGGCCCATGTTCATGGCGTTGCCCAGCGCATAGCCGACAATGGTATGCGGACGATGTACGCTCCAGCGATAGCCATACTTCTCGGCCCCGGCGAAAAGCTCATCCTCCTGGGCGTAGTAGAAGTTCTCCACCGGCTGTCTACCCTGCTCTTCACGGAAAGGGGTCACCGGTACGGCACCTTTGCCGTAGGCTTCAAAAGGACCAAGATAGTGCTTAAGCCCGGTGACCAGCGCCACGTGCGCGCCGTGCAGACGGTTACCCAGCGCCTCAATGACGTTTTTCACCATCGCGCCGTTCACACGGATATTCTCTTTCTCACTCTCCTGACGCGCCCAGACGCTAAAGAAGAGCGCATCCGGTTTGACCGACTTCAGCGCCTCGTTGACCGCCGCCGCATCGGTCAGATCCGCCGTCAGGCTGGTACAGCCCGCGAGCACGTCGCCGCGTCCGCGTGACAGGCCGGTAACCTCCCAGCCCTCTTCCAACAGCTTCTCTGCCAGGGCGCGTCCAATCACGCCGCTGATACCCACTATCAATGCTTTTTTGCGCATCGCGCTCTCCTCATAACCAGGTCAGATAAAAAGCCTAATAGAGAATTGCGTTCTTATCCCGGTTATCTGCGTCAGGTGCACGTTAAATCACCAGCCAGATCACCGCCATCACCACCAGCAGCGCGAGGGCAATCAGGCCCGGACGGGCAGAGAGCGACTTGACCGACTCCATCACCGGTGCGAACAGCGGATTGTAGATCGGCTGAATATTACGCGGCTCCAGCAGGGCCTCGTTGCGCTCGGCGCGGCGCAGGAAGATGTGGTTGAGCAGATCCTGCACCTGGGCGGTGGTCAGCACCGTCTGCGGTGTGACCTGATACGTCTGCTGGGCATAATCCTGAATGCCCTGCCATTCGCGCGCGTCCAGCGGCTGCTTCAGGGCCGATTGCACCGTATGCAGGGTCGGCGCCGTCTGGGTGCTCAACGTCTGGCGCGCCTGCAGCCATGTCAGCAGGTGGGCAAACTGCCTGGCCGGGATCGGCTCCCCGGTCTTCGCGCCGGAAAGCTCAATCATCGACTGCCAGATAAGCTTGCTGGACTCACCCGTGGCGGCAGCCAGCTTGGTGACCGCCTGGTTCAGCGTGTTGTGCTCGGCAGGCAGCATCGGGCGATCGGTGGCCGGGCGCTGCTGCGGCTGGGGGATCGCCAGCTCGCCTTTCTGCAGCATCACCAGCACGGTTTTAAGCTGCTCGGGAGAGAGCTGGCTGAGCGCCGTCTGGCCAAACTGATGGCGGATAAATGTGCTCACCGCCTGACGATTGTTGCCCTGGCCCAGCAGCTCCGTCAGCTGCGAGAGCACCTGGCGATTAGCATTATTCTGGACGGCACCCTCCAGGCGCTGGGTCAGGCTCTGCTCGGCGGCAGGGAAGTGCCTGGAGAGCAGGGGAGCGTCGTTTTTTAAACCCAGATCGTGCTTCACCCCAGCCCAGACTTCGGCGCTCTGCTGCTGTGTCAGGGCAACCAGACGGGTAATCAGCCTCTCCAGCACCGTGCGCTGCTGGGTGGAGAGGGGCTGGTCGCCTGCGGCTGTGGTGGGGGTGGTCGGCTCTTGCCCGGGAGGGCGCGCCGGCGCACCCTGAATGGGTTGCATCATCTCTGTCCTTCTCTCTTACGTATGCGGCTCGCGTAACGGTCTGCGGCATTGTCGGTATGCCTGGCGGCGAGATTATGGCACACTTGCGCCGTTATCTCCCGTTCTCATACAGGTACCGTAACGTGAAAATCCTCGTTGATGAAAATATGCCTTATGCCCGCGAACTCTTTAGCCGTCTGGGCGAGGTAAAACCCGTTGCAGGCCGCCCGATCCCCGTGGACGAGTTGGCTGACGCGCAGGCATTAATGGTGCGCTCCGTCACCAGGGTCAATGCATCACTGCTCAGCGGGACCGCCGTTAAATTTGTCGGTACGGCCACCGCCGGAACCGATCATGTCGATCGGGCATGGCTGGACGAGGCGGGGATTGGCTTCTCTGCTGCACCAGGCTGCAACGCGATTGCGGTTGTGGAGTATGTCTTCTCCGCCCTGTTGATGCTGGCCGAACGCGACGGCTTTACGCTGAAAGACCGCACCGTGGGCATTGTCGGCGTCGGCAACGTCGGGTCGCGTTTACAGGCGCGGCTGGAGGCGTGGGGCGTGCGCACCCTGCTATGCGATCCACCGCGTGCCGAACGCGGCGACGCGGGGGATTTCCGCCCGCTGGAGGCGCTGGTGCGCGAGGCGGATATTCTCACCTTCCACACGCCACTGTTCAAAGAGGGGCCGTATAAAACGCTGCACCTTGCTGACGACGCGCTGATTAGCGCCCTGAAGCCAGGCACGATCCTGATCAATGCCTGCCGGGGCGCGGTGGTGGACAACGCCGCACTGCTCACACGTCTGGAGGCCGGGCAGGATCTCAGCGTGGTGCTGGACGTGTGGGAGCCGGAGCCGGATCTCAACGTCGAGCTGCTTAAGCGTGTCGATATCGGGACGCCGCACATCGCGGGCTACACCCTGGAGGGCAAGGCGCGCGGCACTACTCAGGTCTTTGAAGCCTTCAGCGCCTTTATCGGCCATCGCCAGCAGGTTGCTCTCGACACCCTGCTGCCTGCGCCGGAATTTGGCCGCATCACTCTGCATGGCCCCCTCGATCAGCCAACGCTGAAAAGAGTGGCTCATTTAGTGTATGATGTGCGCCGCGATGATGCACCCCTGCGTAAAGTGGCGGGCATCCCGGGTGAGTTTGATAAACTGCGCAAAAACTACCTTGAGCGCCGCGAGTGGTCATCGCTCTATATTCAGTGTGATGACGCCGAGGCCGCAAGCCTGCTGCATAAGCTCGGTTTTACCGCCGTCTATCACCCGACGCACTAAACTTATTCTCTTTCGCTCTCCGCCCTGCTGCGGGGAGCGTACTGCTATTGTCTGGAGTAAACCACCATGTCAGAAGGCTGGAACATTGCCATCCTGGGCGCGACCGGCGCTGTCGGCGAAGCCCTGCTCGAAACGCTTGCTGAGCGTCAGTTCCCGGTGGGCGATCTGTATGCGCTGGCCCGTCACGAGAGCGCCGGTAAAGATCTGCGCTACGTGGGTAAAACAATCTATGTCCAGGACGCCGCCGAGTTTGACTGGACACAGGCGCAGCTGGCCTTTTTCGTGGCTGGCGCGGAGGCTTCAGCTACCTATATTGAAGAGGCGACCAACGCCGGCTGCCTGGTGATCGACGCCAGCGGCCTGTTTGCGCTCGAGCCGGATGTGCCGTTGGTTGTGCCGGACGTTAACCCGTTTGTGCTGGCCGACTACCGCAACCGCAACGTGATTGCCGTCGCCGACAGCCTCACCAGCCAACTGCTGACCGCGCTGAAGCCGCTGATTGAGGCGGGTGGCCTGTCACGCATCGCTGTGACCAACCTGCTGTCGGTCTCGGGTCAGGGCAAGGCGGCGGTGGATGCGCTGGCCGGGCAGAGCGCCAAACTGCTCAACGGCATTCCCGTGGATGAAGAGGACTACTTTGGCCGCCAGCTGGCATTCAACATGCTGCCGCTGCGCGTTGATGGCGAAGGCAGCGTCCCTGACGAGCGCCGCGTCGTCGACCAGGTGCGCAAGGTGCTGCAGGATGAGGGGCTGATGATCTCCGTCAGCAGCGTCCAGTCACCGGTCTTCTACGGCCACGCGCAGATGGTTACCTTTGAAGCCCTGCGTCCGCTGGCGGCGGAAGAGGCTCGCGACGCCTTTGCCCATGGCGAAGATATCGTCCTCTCCGAAGCGGGTGAGTTTCCGACCCAGGTGGGAGATGCCTCCGGTAATACTCAGCTCTCCGTCGGCTGCGTGCGTAATGACTACGGCATGCCGGAGCAGATCCAGTTCTGGTCAGTCGCCGACAACGTGCGCTTCGGCGGCGCGCTGATGGCGGTGAAGATCGCTGAGAAGCTGGTCCAGGAGTATCTCTACTGATGTCAGAAGTGCAGGAGAAGCCGGTCTATCGGATCGCGCTGGGCATTGAGTACGACGGCAGCAAATATTACGGCTGGCAGCGGCAGAACGAAGTTCGCAGCGTGCAGGAGAAGCTGGAGAAGGCGCTCTCGCAGGTCGCGAACGAGCCAATCTCGGTCTTCTGCGCGGGCCGCACCGATGCAGGCGTGCACGGCACGGGGCAGGTGGTGCACTTCGAGACCACCGCCCTGCGTAAAGACGCCGCCTGGACGCTGGGCGTAAATGCGAATTTACCTGGTGACATTGCGGTGCGCTGGGTGAAAGATGTGCCCGAAGATTTTCATGCCCGATTTAGCGCCACGGCTCGCCGTTACCGCTACGTCATCTACAACCATCGCCTGCGTCCGGCGGTGCTTGGTCAGGGCGTGACGCACTACCATCAGCCGCTGGACGCAGAGCGGATGCACCGCGCGGCCCAGTGTCTGATTGGCGAGAATGACTTTACCTCGTTCCGGGCGGTACAGTGCCAGTCGCGCACGCCGTGGCGTAACGTGATGCACATTAACGTAACCCGTTACGGTGCATATGTGGTGGTCGATATCAAAGCCAATGCCTTTGTACATCATATGGTCAGGAACATTGTCGGCAGCCTGATGGAAGTAGGCAGCCACAACCAGCCGGAGAGCTGGATAGCAGAGCTGCTGGCGGCCAGGGATCGTCGGCTTGCAGCGGCAACGGCAAAAGCGGAAGGGCTGTACCTGGTGGCGGTAGACTATCCCGCCAGGTTCGCGCTGCCGGTATTGCCTATGGGCCCGCTGTTTTTAGCGGACTAAATGCAGACAGACAAAGGCTAATGACATGGATTTTATCTACTTTCTGATCGACTTTATCCTGCACATTGATGTGCATCTGGCGGAGCTGGTGGCCGAGTACGGCATCTGGATCTATGCCATCCTGTTCCTGATTTTATTCTGTGAAACCGGGCTGGTGGTCACGCCGTTCCTGCCGGGCGACTCGCTGCTGTTCGTGGCCGGGGCGCTCTCTGCGCTGCCGAGCAACGATCTCAACGTGCATATGATGGTGATGCTGATGATTGTCGCGGCGATCCTCGGCGATGCGGTGAACTACACCATCGGCCGTCTGTTTGGCGCTCGGCTTTTCAGTAATCCCAATTCCAAAATCTTCCGTCGCAGCTACCTCGATAAAACCCACGCTTTCTACGACAAGCACGGCGGCAAGACGATCGTTCTGGCGCGATTTGTGCCGATCGTCAGAACCTTCGCGCCTTTTGTGGCGGGAATGGGGCATATGTCCTATCGTCATTTTGCGGCTTATAACGTCATCGGCGCGCTGCTGTGGGTGCTGCTGTTTACCTATGCAGGCTATCTGTTTGGCGATCTGCCGGTTGTGCAGGAGAATTTGAAGCTGATGATCGTCGCGATTATCGTGCTCTCTATCCTGCCAGGCATAGTCGAAATTATTCGTCATCGACGGGCGGCATCACGACAGGCAAAATAGGAACCCGGCAACGGTTCGACCACTTTTTTGTCCCAAGTTGCCGACTGTTATGTTTTAATGTGCACCATTTATGGGCTACCAGGTTCATGCAGAAAGGTTATCAATGAGCTGGATTGAACGAATTAAGAGCAATATTACTCCCACCCGCAAGGCAAGCATCCCTGAGGGCGTGTGGACCAAATGTGACAGCTGCGGTCAGGTGCTTTACCGTGCCGAACTGGAGCGTAACCTGGAGGTCTGCCCGAAGTGTGACCACCACATGCGTATGTCAGCGCGTAATCGCCTGCATAGTCTGCTGGATGAAGGGTCCATGGTGGAGCTGGGTAGCGAGCTTGAGCCGAAAGATGTGCTGAAGTTCCGCGACTCTAAGAAGTACAAAGATCGTCTGGCTACGGCTCAGAAAGAGACCGGTGAGACAGACGCGCTGGTGGTGATGAAAGGCACCCTGCACGAGATGCCGGTTGTGGCGGCAGCCTTTGAGTTTGCCTTTATGGGCGGCTCCATGGGCTCGGTTGTGGGCGCACGTTTTGTCCGTGCCGTTGAGCAGGCGCTGGAAGACAACTGCCCGCTGATCTGCTTCTCCGCCTCCGGCGGGGCGCGTATGCAGGAAGCACTGATGTCCCTGATGCAGATGGCGAAAACCTCTGCCGCGCTGGCAAAAATGCAGGAGCGCGGTCTGCCGTATATCTCCGTGCTGACCGACCCGACCATGGGCGGCGTCTCTGCAAGCTTTGCGATGCTGGGCGATCTCAACATCGCTGAGCCGAAGGCGCTTATCGGCTTTGCTGGTCCGCGCGTTATCGAGCAGACCGTGCGTGAGAAACTGCCGCCGGGCTTCCAGCGCAGCGAGTTTCTGATTGAGAAAGGCGCGATCGATATGATCGTGCGTCGTCCAGAGCTGCGCCTGAAGCTGGCGAGCATTCTGGCGAAGCTGATGAACCAGCCTGCACCCAACCCGGATGCCCCACGTGAAAGCGTAGTGGTACCGCCGGTACCGGATCAGGAAGGCGGAGTCTGATAAATCAGGAGGCAGGGCCAGCCGGCTCTGCCTTTTTTCTTTTCACACTGGCAGCAATCCCCGGGCACTATGGAAATGAAAAGCACTCCTCAAGCCACGTCGCCCCTGGCCACGTGGCTTTCTTATCTGGAAAACCTGCACGGTAAAACCATCGATATGGGTCTTGAGCGCGTCAGCCGGGTGGCCGCGGCGCTGAATGTCTTAAAGCCTGCACCTTTCGTCTTTACCGTGGCAGGTACCAACGGCAAAGGCACCACCTGTCGCACGCTGGAGTCGATTTTGCTGGCGGCTGGCTACCGGGTGGGTGTCTACAGTTCGCCCCATCTGGTGCGCTATACCGAGCGCGTGCGCGTGCAGGGCGGGGAGCTTCCCGAGCTGGAGCATACTCGCTCATTTGCCGCCATTGAGACCGCCCGCGGCGAAACCTCGCTCACCTACTTTGAGTACGGTACGCTCTCGGCGCTGTGGCTGTTTAAGCAGGCCGCGCTGGACGTGATCATTCTTGAAGTCGGGCTGGGCGGACGTCTGGACGCCACCAACATGGTGGATGCTGACGTGGCGGTGGTCACCAGCATCGCCCTCGATCATACTGACTGGCTGGGGCCGGATCGCGAAAGTATCGGCCGGGAAAAAGCCGGGATCTTCCGCGGCGGCAAACCGGCGGTGGTGGGTGAACCCGATATGCCGTATACCATTGCCGAGGTGGCGAGCGAGAAGGGGGCCAACCTGCTGCGTCGCGGGGTCGACTGGCACTACGCGGTAGAGGATAATAGCTGGACATTTCAGGATACGACGGGCGAGCTGAGCGCGCTGCCGCTGCCCCACGTTCCACAGCCAAATGCGGCGACCGCCCTGGCGGCGCTGCGCGCCAGTGGGCTAAAGGTGAGCGAGCAGGCAATCCGCGACGGCATTGCCAGCGCGATCCTGCCGGGGCGTTTTCAGACGGTGAGCGAGTCGCCAAGGGTGATCCTCGACGTGGCGCATAACCCGCACGCGGCGGCTTACCTTGCAGGACGGCTTGCGGATCTGCCGTCCCACGGGCGGGTACTGGCGGTGGTCGGGATGCTGCACGATAAAGACATCGGCGGTACGCTGGCCTGTCTGGAGCGGTGCGTCGATAGCTGGTATTGTGCCCCTCTGGAGGGGCCACGCGGCGCAACAGCAGAGCAGCTGCTGGCCCATCTGAAAGGTGGGGCGGCATTTGCTGACGTCGAGCAGGCGTGGCGCGCAGCAATGGCGGATGCCAGACCTGAAGATACCGTGCTGGTGTGTGGTTCATTCCACACGGTGGCACATGTCATGGAAGCGATGGACGCGGGGAGAGCAGGTGGCAAGTAAGTTTCAGAACCGTTTAATGGGCACCATTGTGCTGGTGGCGCTGGGGGTGATTATCCTGCCAGGGCTGCTGGACGGGCAGAAAAAGCACTATCAGGACGAGTTTGCGGCGATCCCGCTGGTGCCGAAGCCGGGCGATCGCGACGAGCCGGACATGATGCCAGCGGCAACGCAGGCGCTACCGGCTCAGCCGCCGGAGGGCGCGGCGGAAGAGGTGCGCGCGGGAGATGCCGCCGCGCCGTCGCTGGAAACGTCTCGGCAGGCGCTAGAAGGCAGCGCGCTGGAGGCAGAGCAGTATCCGGTAGAGACCCCGAAAGCGAAGCCGGTGGAAAAGGCGCAGCCTAAGCCGCAGCCACAGCCGCAGCGTGACCGAGCCAGCGAGCAGTTAGCCGCCGCGAACGACGCGCCGGTAGCCCCGCCTAAACCGGCGGCGGAGGAGAAACCTGCGCCAACCGGCAAAGCCTGGGTCGTCCAGCTTGGGGCGCTAAAAAATGCCGATAAAGTCACTGAGATCGTCGGCAAGCTGCGTGGAGCAGGGTATCGCGTTTACACTATTCCAAATACGCCGGTACAGGGTAAAATAACCCGCATTCTGGTCGGCCCGGACGCTTCCAGAGACAAGCTAAAAGGATCGCTTGGGGAGTTAAAACAGCTCTCAGGCTTAAGCGGTGTGGTGATGAACTACAGCGCAAACTGATCCTTTGGCGGGTTAAAAAAAGAGCGACCGGCAGGCCCAGAGAGGCAAAAGGTCTGATGGCGTTGAATATTTTTTCAGCGCCATTTTTATTTTCGCGCGGCACGGAAATCGCTACGCAAACGTTTTCTTTTTCTGTTAGAATGCGCCCCGAACTGGACGACAGGGCGTAAAATCATGGGACACATATGGTCTGGATTGATTACGCCATCATCGCGGTAATAGGTTTTTCCTGTCTGGTTAGCCTGATCCGTGGCTTTGTACGTGAAGCGTTATCGCTGGTGACATGGGGTTGTGCTTTCTTTGTTGCCAGTCATTACTACACTTACCTGTCTGTTTGGT
The DNA here is from genome assembly GCF_019880405.1 of Enterobacter sp. C2. Classification (NCBI taxonomy): domain Bacteria; kingdom Pseudomonadati; phylum Pseudomonadota; class Gammaproteobacteria; order Enterobacterales; family Enterobacteriaceae; genus Enterobacter; species Enterobacter sp. C2. The sequence goes on along the minus strand of NZ_CP082269.1, from coordinate 2,927,727 downwards.
TCACGGGCTTTGAAGACGAACTGGTGCGGAACGGGATTGCTATCGCAGTACTGTTTATCGCAACGCTGATTGTCGGCGCTATTGTTAACTACATTTTCGGCGCGCTGGTCGATAAAACCGGCCTGTCGGGAACCGACAGGGTGTTGGGGATTTGCTTCGGTGCGCTACGTGGGGCGCTGATTGTTGCCGCAATCCTGTTCTTTCTCGATACCTTTACCGGGTTCTCGAAAAGCGATGACTGGCAGCGTTCGCAGCTGATCCCACAGTTCAGTGTCATCATCAGGTGGTTCTTTGACTATCTGCAAAGCTCGTCTAGTTTTTTGCCCAGGGCGTAAGCCCTGCGATGTGGCCTAGCGAGGAAAAGACGTATGTGCGGTATTGTCGGTATCGCCGGTGTTATGCCGGTAAACCAGTCGATTTATGACGCGTTAACGGTGCTTCAGCACCGTGGTCAAGATGCCGCAGGCATCATCACTATCGATGAAAACAACTGCTTCCGTTTACGTAAAGCGAACGGGATGGTTAGCGATGTATTTGAAGCCCGCCACATGCAGCGCCTCCAGGGGAATATGGGTATCGGCCATGTGCGCTACCCCACCGCTGGTAGCTCCAGCGCGTCTGAAGCGCAGCCCTTCTACGTTAACTCGCCGTATGGCATCACGCTTGCCCACAACGGCAACCTGACCAACGCCCACGAGCTGCGTAAGAAGCTGTTCCAGGAGAAGCGTCGCCACATCAACACCACCTCCGACTCTGAAATCCTGCTCAATATTTTCGCCAGCGAGCTAGATAACTTCCGCCACTACCCGTTAGAGGCGGATAACATTTTTGCCGCTATCGCCGCGACCAACCGCCTGATCCGCGGCGCGTATGCCTGCATCGCGATGATTATCGGCCACGGCATGGTCGGCTTCCGCGATCCCAACGGCATCCGTCCCCTGGTGCTGGGCAAGCGTGACATCGGCGACGGCCGCACCGAGTATATGATGGCCTCCGAGAGCGTGGCGCTGGATACGCTGGGCTTTGAGTTCCTGCGTGACGTCGCCCCTGGCGAAGCGGTCTACATCACCGAGAAGGGCCAGCTCTCTACCCGCCAGTGCGCCGACAATCCGGTCAGCAACCCGTGCCTGTTTGAGTACGTCTACTTCGCCCGTCCGGACTCCTTTATCGACAAGATCTCCGTCTACAGCGCCCGCGTTAATATGGGTAAAAAGCTGGGGGCGAAGATTGCCCGCGAGTGGGAAGATCTCGACATTGACGTGGTGATCCCGATCCCGGAGACCTCCTGCGATATCGCGCTGGAGATCGCCCACATTCTGGATAAACCCTACCGTCAGGGCTTTGTGAAGAACCGCTACGTTGGCCGCACCTTTATCATGCCGGGCCAGCAGCTGCGTCGTAAATCCGTGCGCCGTAAGCTGAACGCTAACCGCGCCGAGTTCCGCGACAAGAACGTGCTGCTGGTGGATGACTCCATCGTGCGCGGCACCACCTCAGAGCAGATCATCGAGATGGCACGCGAAGCCGGGGCGAAGAAAGTTTACCTCGCCTCTGCGGCACCGGAGATCCGCTTCCCGAACGTCTACGGCATCGATATGCCGACCGCGAACGAGCTGATCGCCCACGGGCGTGAAGTGGACGAGATCCGCCAGATCATCGGCGCTGACGGCCTGATCTTCCAGGACCTCAACGATCTCATCGACGCGGTACGCGCTGAGAACCCGGATATCCAGCAGTTTGAGTGCTCGGTGTTCAACGGGATCTACGTGACCAAAGACGTGAACCAGCAGTACCTCGACTATCTCGACTCTCTGCGCAATGACGATGTCAAAGCCGTGCAGATGCAAAACGATCTTGAAAGCTTAGAGATGCATAACGAGGGTTAACTCTCGCGCGCCCTGCGTTCGCAGGGCGCTTCAACGTTGCAACGCCCGCTATAATCCGGCAAAGTCCTCTCACGTAAGTAAAAGGACGGGAATATGAAACGACTGATTATTGGCATCTCGGGTGCCAGCGGGGCCATCTATGGCGTGCGTCTGCTGCAGGTGCTGCGCGACGTAGCTGAGGTGGAAACCCATCTGGTCATGAGCAACGCCGCCCGCCAGACGCTGGCGCTGGAGACCGACCTCTCCCTGCGTGACGTGCAGGCGCTTGCCGACGTGGTACATGACTCGCGTGATATCGCCGCCAGCATCTCCTCCGGCTCGTTTAAAACCGCTGGCATGGTGATCCTTCCCTGTTCCATCAAAACCCTCTCCGGCATCGTTCACAGCTATACCGACAGCCTGTTAACGCGAGCGGCGGACGTGGTACTGAAAGAGCGCCGCCCTCTGGTGCTCTGCGTACGGGAAACGCCGCTGCATCTCGGCCATCTGCGGCTGATGACGCAGGCAGCGGAGCTGGGCGCGGCGATCATGCCCCCGGTCCCTGCCTTCTATCATCGCCCACAGACCCTCGATGACATCATCAACCAGACGGTGAATCGCGTTATCGATCAGTTCGACATTGACCTACCGGAAGATCTCTTTACCCGCTGGCAGGGACCCGCTGCGTCAAAATAGTGCATCTCACCTGGATTGCCCTGTTTCAGGGCAAATCTGCAAGCGCGATCATATCCTCAACATTTAACCGCCGTTTTCAGTTTGTAACGCTGCGGTTCATTTGGCAGACCTGCTATCTTTCACCCTAACGGTAATGCTGCAACCTTTTATTAACATTTCTGACGGCGATTATTATTCGTCATGAGAAAGTGGCATAAGACGTGCAAGCATCAGCGGGTAACACAACACAACGTATACAACAACAACACGCAATAGATAATAAAATCAGAAACTCGAGGGTAATGTATGAAGAAGACGGCTGTAGCTCTCTCTTTACTGCTGGGACTCTCCAGCGCCGCCAGCGTTTACGCTGCGCTTCCTCAGACCGTGCGCATTGGTACGGACGCGACCTATGCGCCATTCTCGTCTAAAGACGCGAAGGGTGAGTTTGTCGGCTTTGATATCGACCTCGGCAACGAGATGTGCAAGCGTATTCAGGTTAAGTGCACCTGGGTGGGCAGCGATTTTGACGCGCTGATCCCCTCCCTGAAAGCCAAGAAAATTGATGCCATCATCTCTTCTCTCTCTATTACTGAAAAGCGCCAGCAGGAGATCGCCTTCTCCGATAAGCTCTACGCAGCCGATTCACGTCTGATTGCGGCCAAAGGCTCGCCGATCCAGCCGACCATTGAGTCGCTGAAGGGCAAGCACGTTGGCGTGTTACAGGGTTCAACTCAGGAAGCCTTTGGTAACGCCAACTGGCGCAGCAAAGGCATTGATGTGGTGGCCTACCAGAACCAGGATCTGATCTACTCTGACCTTGCCGCCGGTCGTCTGGACGCCGCCCTGCAGGATGAGGTTGCCGCCAGCGAAGGCTTCCTTAAACAGCCTGCCGGGAAAGAGTTCGCCTTCGCCGGTCCGTCGGTAAAAGATAAAAACTTCTTCGGTGACGGTACCGGGGTTGGCCTGCGCAAAGATGATACCGAACTGAAGGCCGCGTTCGACAAAGCGCTGGGTGAAATCCGCAAAGACGGTACCTATGACAAAATGGCGAAAAAATACTTCGACTTTAACGTTTACGGTGACTAAGTGACGGTACATCTTTGCACCAGGGTGATGATCCAGCGTGGTGCATTGATGCGGTTGATGCCTTACGGCGGTGCGGTAAACGTACTTAAGTCAGGCAACGGGACCTAAAACAGCATAGTTAAGCAGTGGCGCTGCAAAAAAAAGCGCCTGGCAGGGCAGAATATTTTGCCTTGCCGGGCCGAATAATGGCACGATAGCCGTACCGTATTCTGTGCAAAATCCCGTTAAAAGACCGTCAGTTGAGGATGTTTATGAATAAGTTGGTATTATCGCTTTCTCTGGTACTTGCTCTTTCCAGCGCGTCCAGCGCTTTCGCTGCTGTTCCGCAAAAACTGCGTATTGGCACCGATCCTACCTATGCGCCGTTTGAATCGAAGAATGCGCAGGGTGAATTAGTAGGTTTTGATATCGATCTGGCTAAAGAGCTGTGTAAACGCATTAATACCCAGTGTACCTTCATTGAGAACCCGCTGGATGCGCTCATCCCTTCGCTGAAAGCGAAGAAAATCGATGCCATCATGTCGTCGCTCTCGATTACCGAGAAGCGCCAGCAGGAGATCGCGTTTACTGACAAGCTTTATGCAGCAGATTCACGTCTGGTGGTGGCGAAAGCCTCTAATATCCAGCCGGACCTGTCGACCCTGAAAGGCAAACGCGTCGGCGTTCTGCAGGGTACCACCCAGGAGACCTACGGCAACGAACACTGGGCGGCGAAAGGCGTTGAGATCGTCTCCTATCAGGGCCAGGACTCTATCTATGCCGACCTGACCGCAGGCCGTATCGACGCCGCGTTCCAGGACGAAGTGGCCGCCAGCGAAGGTTTCCTGAAAACCCAGGCAGGCAAAGAGTACAAATTTGGTGGCCCGTCGATCAAAGATGAGAAGCTGTTTGGCGTGGGTACCGGCATGGGCATTCGCAAAGAGGATAACGAGCTGCGCGAAGCGCTGAACAAAGCCTTTGCCGATATGCGTGCCGACGGCACCTACGAAAAGCTGGCGAAAAAGTATTTCGATTTTGATGTTTACGGTGGCTAATCCCCACCTGTGACAAACGTGCGGCCCCTCCCATCGCGGGAGGGGAAAAGACACGGCAGACACTACACACCACGGGGCAGGCTGCATGCTGTACGGGTTTTCTCAAGTTATATTCCAGGGCGCTGTCGTCACGCTGGAGCTGGCGCTCAGCTCCGTTGTGCTGGCCGTACTGATCGGTCTGGTGGGGGCAGGGGCCAAGCTCTCTCACAGTCGCCTGCTGGCCGCTATTTTTGAAGGCTACACCACGCTTATCCGTGGCGTGCCCGATCTGGTGCTGATGCTGCTCATCTTCTACGGGCTGCAAATCGCGCTGAACAGCGTCACCGATGCCGTCGGCATGGCGCAGATTGATATCGATCCGATGATCGCCGGTATCATCACCCTCGGTTTTATCTACGGAGCCTACTTTACGGAAACCTTTCGCGGAGCGTTTATGGCCGTGCCGAAAGGGCATATCGAGGCGGCGACCGCCTTTGGCTTTACCAGCGGACAGACCTTTCGCCGCATCCTCTTTCCGGCCATGATGCGCTACGCCCTGCCGGGAATTGGTAACAACTGGCAGGTGATCCTCAAGGCCACCGCGCTGGTGTCGCTGCTGGGCCTCGAAGATGTGGTCAAAGCCACCCAGCTCGCCGGGAAAAGCACCTGGGAGCCGTTCTACTTCGCCGTGGTCTGCGGACTTATCTACCTGGTATTTACCACCGTCTCTAATGGGGTGCTGCTTCTGCTCGAACGCCGCTACTCCGTGGGCGTGAAGAGGGCTGACCTGTGATCGAAATTATTCAGGAGTACTGGCGCGCCCTGCTGTGGACCGACGGCTACCGCTTTACCGGCGTGGCAATCACTCTCTGGCTGCTGATCCTGTCGGTGATGATGGGCGGCATCCTCGCGCTGTTTCTCGCCATCGGGCGCGTCTCCAGCAACAAATTTATCTGCTTCCCTATCTGGCTCTTTACCTACATTTTTCGCGGCACGCCGCTCTACGTCCAGCTGCTGGTCTTCTACTCCGGGATGTACACCCTGGAGATTGTGAAGGGCACGGAGCTGCTGAACGCCTTTTTCCGTAGCGGCCTCAACTGTACGGTGCTGGCGTTAACGCTCAATACCTGCGCCTACACCACCGAGATTTTTGCCGGCGCGATCCGCTCGGTGCCGCACGGCGAGATCGAGGCGGCGCGGGCCTACGGCTTCTCGTCGGTGAAGATGTACCGCTGCATTATTCTGCCGTCGGCGCTGCGCATCGCGCTGCCTGCCTACAGCAACGAAGTGATCCTCATGCTGCACTCGACGGCGCTGGCCTTTACCGCCACCGTCCCGGATCTGCTGAAAATCGCTCGTGATATTAACTCGGCCACCTACCAGCCCTTTACCGCGTTTGGTATTGCCGCCGTGTTGTACCTGATCATCTCCTATGCGCTGATTAGCCTGTTCCGCAAAGCGGAAAAACGCTGGCTGAAGCATATGAAACCTTCTTCGACGCACTGAGAATACGATGTCCGAGAATAAATTAAACGTTACAGATCTGCACAAGCGCTACGGCGAACACGAGGTGCTGAAAGGGGTATCGCTGCAGGCTAACGCGGGCGATGTGATCACCATTATCGGCTCGTCGGGATCCGGCAAGAGTACCTTCCTGCGCTGCATTAACTTTCTTGAGAAGCCAAGCGAAGGCACGATTGTGGTGAGCGGGCAGAACATCACCCTGGTGCGGGATAAAGACGGCCAGCTGAAGGTGGCTGATAAGCATCAGCTGCGCCTGCTGCGTACCCGCCTGACCATGGTGTTCCAGCACTTTAATCTCTGGAGCCACATGACGGTGCTGGAGAACGTGATGGAAGCGCCGATCCAGGTGCTGGGGTTAAGCAAGCAGGAGGCGCGGGATCGGGCGGTGAGGTATCTGGCGAAGGTCGGCATCGACGAGCGCGCCCAGGCGAAATACCCGGTGCACCTCTCCGGCGGCCAGCAGCAGCGCGTCTCGATTGCCCGCGCGCTGGCGATGGAGCCTGAGGTGCTGCTGTTTGACGAGCCGACCTCGGCGCTGGATCCGGAGCTGGTGGGCGAAGTGTTGCGCATCATGCAGAAGCTGGCAGAGGAGGGGAAAACCATGGTGGTCGTGACCCATGAGATGGGCTTTGCGCGCCACGTCTCTTCCCACGTGATCTTCCTGCATCAGGGGAAAATTGAGGAGGAGGGCAAGCCGGAGGCGCTGTTTGACAATCCGCAGAGCCCACGCCTGCAGCAGTTCCTCAAAGGCTCGCTGAAGTAATGCTCCGGCCCTCTCCTTAACCGGGGAGGGCTGAGCTGAACGCCTGGTCAGTCAGACGGTAAACCCAGTCATCGTGAAACACGCCGTTCAGGCGATAAACCTTCTGCAGGATCTCCACCCGGCTAAACCCTAGCTTCTCCAGCACGCGTTGCGAGCCGACGTTCCCCGCCAGTACCCACGCATTGAGCGCCGTGACGCCCGCCTGGTTAAACGCGTAGTGACACAGCGCGCGCAGGGCTTCGCTGGCGTAACCCTGGCCCTGAGCATAAGTGGCAATGCTGTAGCCGACGTCGGCCTCCTGCGGGTACTCTCCCGACCGGCTCAGTCCAATATCCCCCAGCGGGGCCCCTGTTCCCTGCTGGCGAATGACAAACGCCCCGGTGTCGATCAAACGCGCATCAAATACCCGACGAATATCCTGCTGCGAGGCGATATCTGCCATAAAGCGCATGATCGCCGGATCGCGACGCAGGCGCAGGAAAAACGGCCAGTCATACTCCTGAAAGGGAGAGAGGGTCAGGCGGGGAGTGGTCAGCGTCAGCATTGGAGTCATCATTAAGGGTGAATCAGTCGATTACATTAGCACCAGAGTAATACGTTAATGCTATTTATTTTAACCATTCAGCGCAATACGTCCGCCAGCGCCTCATCCAGATCGTACCAGCGAAAACCAAACCCGGAGGCCTCCAGACGCTTGGGCAGCGCACGCTGGCCGCCGAGCACCAGCACCGACGACTCACCCATCAGCAGACGCACGGCGCTGGCTGGCGCGCGCATAAAGGCGGGACGGTGCAGGGCATGGCCGAGGGCATGGGCGAAGCGTTCGTTATGCACCGGGTAGGGGGAGACCATATTAAACGGGCCGCGCAGATCGTTATCCAGCAGCCAGAGAATGCCGTTGACCATATCATCGATATGGATCCAGGCCAGATACTGTCGTCCGCTGCCGATCGGGCCGCCGAGGCCGAGGCGGAACACTGGCAGCATTTTCGCCAGCACGCCGCCTTTCGGGGCAAAGACCACGCCGGTGCGCAGCAGGCAGACGCGGGTCTGGTCGCTCAGCGCGCCGCAGGCAATTTGCTCCCAGCGAGCGCAGAGCTTATGGGTAAACTCATTGTGCGGCGGCTCCTCTTCGGTCACGACTACCTCACCGAGATCGCCGTAGTAGCCCGTTGCCGATCCGGAGATCAGCACCGAGGGCGGCGTAGCGCTAGCCTTGATCAGATCCACCAGCTTCTGGGTGATCTCCCAGCGGCTGTTGCACAGGCGCGCTTTTTGCGCCTCGCTCCAGCGTTTGTCGGCAATCGGCTCGCCCGCCAGATTAATTACCGCGTCGATGTCGTTGAGATCGTGGCGATCGTCAAGTCCTTTGCTGAAGGTCACACCATCGCCCAGCGTGCGGCGTGCCCGCTCCGGGCTGCGGGTAATCACCGTTACTGAATGCCCCAGCGCCAGCAGGCGAGGGACAAGATGGCTGCCAATCAGGCCGGTACCGCCGGTAATTAAAATCCTCATGCAACCTCCTGGGCTGCGCTTAACGTCGCCAGCTCATACTCATCGACACCGAGTCGGCATAACGTAGCGCGTAAAGTTTATCGATCTCCACTTCAGCATAGGTAACCCAGTGATGTTCGCGTGCGATATCCAGCACATCCTGAGTTAATTTTTCCAGCAAAAAGAAGCGATTATTTTCAATATGCTGAATGATGTTTTTAGTGATGGTGCGGTAGTTCAGGGCATCGTTGATATCTTCACTGGCCCGCGCTTTGTCCGCAGGGTAGTGGATAACCACGTTGACCACGATATCCTGGCGGTTTGCTATCTCCTCATCTTTAATGCCGATAAAGGTCCGCAGGCGCAAATTTTTTATTCGTATGACAGCGTCTGGTTGCGACATGATAAATTCCCTCTGTGTAGTGATCGGCAATATCATACACGAGGTTAAACGGCCTGCCCACGCGGGCGAGACGGCTAATTCTGCGCAATTTTTTGCATCGCCCGCTGGGTGGCGGGGCGGGTGCGAATGCGCTCGAACCAGTTGTTTACCGCCGGGTAGCTGCTGAGGTTGATCCGCTGTCGTTCGTGGGCATTGATCCACGGCCAGGCGGCGATGTCGGCAATGCTGTAGTGCTCGCCGCCCAGCCAGGGCACGCGCTCCAGACGCTTGTTCATCACGCCGTAGAGACGCTGGGTTTCAACCTGAAAACGCTCGATAGCGTAGGGCACTGGCTTGGGCGCAAAGTAGTTAAAGTGGTGATTTTGCCCGAGCATCGGCCCCAGACCGCCGACCTGCCAGAAGAGCCACTGTAGCGTCAGGTGCCGCTCGCGCAGCTCGCCGCTGAGCAGCATGCCGCTCTTCTCTGCCAAATAGAGCAGGATCTCCCCGGATTCAAACAGGCTAAGCGGCGCACCACCGTCGACAGGGGCATGATCTACGATGGCGGGAATTTTATTATTCGGCGAGATCTCCAGAAAGTCAGGACGAAACTGATCGCCCTTGCTGATATCGACGCGGATCAGACGGTAATCCAGCTCCGCCTCTTCCAGGAATAGCGTAATTTTGTGACCGTTAGGGGTGGGCGCGTAGTAGAGATCGATCATCTCAGCTCCTGTCAGGGAATAAAGTCGCAAACAGGAGTATAGGCGCTGGCGGGCGAGGCGGGATTTTAAGGCAGTGACAGCCCGCACAGGACGCTATATTTTAGATGAAATTCGATAATTTAATGAGGATACCCATGGGCGAGCCAGCAATAACGTTGTGGTCTGATGCAGACTTTTTCTCTCCTTACGTCATGTCGGTGTACGTCACGCTACACGAAAAGGCGCTGCCTTTTACGCTGAAGACCGTCGACCTCAACGATGGCGAACATCTGCGCCCGGAGTGGAAGGGATACCATCTCAGCCGCCGCGTGCCGCTGCTGGAGGTTGATGGCTTTGAGCTGACGGAGTCCTCGGCGATTAGCGAATACCTTGAGGAGCGTTTTGCGCCGCCGGAGTGGGAGCGCGTCTATCCTCACGATCTCCAGAAGCGCGCCAGAGCACGGCAGATTCAGGCATGGCTGCGCAGCGATCTGATGCCGATCCGCGAGGAGCGCTCGACGGATGTGATTTTCGCCGGTGTGAAAAAGCCCCCGCTGAGCGAGGCGGGCCAGCGGAGCGCAGAAAAATTGTTCACTATCGCTGGCGCGCTGTTGGCCCATGCCAACCCCAATCTGTTTGGCGAATGGTGCATTGCCGATGCCGATCTGGCGCTGATGCTAAACCGACTGGTGCTTAACGGCGACGAGGTGCCCGAACGCCTCGCAGACTACGCCGCCTTCCAGTGGCAACGCTCCTCGGTGCAGCGCTATATCGCCCTTTCGGCCGCGCGCTGAAGCTGTTTAGCACTGGCAAATCCGTTATCATGAAGCACATTTTTCAACGATAAGGGTGTAAGCGATGAAGCTGATGTTTGCCTCTGATATTCACGGGTCGCTGCCGGCGACGGAGCGTGTGCTGGCGCGGTTTGCCGAGAGCGGCGCACAGTGGCTGGTGATCCTTGGCGACCTGCTTAACCACGGGCCGCGCAATGCGCTGCCGGAGGGGTACGCGCCCGCGCAGGTGGCCGAGCGGCTGAACACCCAGGCGTCGCGGATCATCGCCGTGCGCGGCAACTGTGACAGCGAAGTGGATCAGATGCTGCTTACGTTTCCCATCACAGCCCCCTGGCAGCAGGTATTATTCGGTCATTCCCGGCTGTTTTTGACCCACGGTCACCTCTATAATGCAGAAAATTTACCCCCGCTCAACCCTGGCGATGTATTGATCTCCGGTCATACTCATATTCCGGTGGCGGAAAAGCGCGGCGATATTATTCACTTCAACCCCGGTTCGGTAAGCATCCCGAAAGGGGGCTTCGTCGCCAGCTACGGTATGTTTGACGACGGTATTTTTCGCGTAATCGCACTGAACGATCAACGGATTATTGCAGAAGTCGCCATTAATCCGTAAGTTAGCTCTCAACCAGAAACGCGCCACCAGAGCGCTATGCAGAGAAGGTTTTTCCGATGGTGGAACAGAGTCATTTTACAGGCACGGAATGGGTAGATATCGTCAATGAGGACAACGAGGTGATTGCGCAGGCTAGCCGCGAACAGATGCGCGCGCAGTGTCTACGTCATCGGGCCACCTTCATTGTCGTGCATGACGGCATGGGGAAAATTTTGGTGCAGCGCCGCACCGAGACAAAAGACTACCTGCCTGGCCTGCTGGACGCGACGGCGGGTGGCGTAGTGCAGGCAGACGAGGGGATGCTGGAGTCCGCACGGCGTGAAGCGGAAGAGGAGCTGGGCATTGCTGGCGTGCCGTTTGCCGAGCATGGCCAGTTCTACTACGAAGACGATCACTGTCGCGTCTGGGGCGGGCTTTTCAGCTGCGTCTCCCACGGGCCTTTTGCCCTGCAGGAGGATGAGGTCAGCGAAGCCATCTGGATGACGCCGGAAGAGATCACCGCCCGCTGCGATGAGTTTACCCCGGACTCCCTTAAGGCGCTGGCGCTGTGGATGAGCCGCAACGCCAACAACGATACGCTTAAGCTGGCTGAAACCGAGTAGGCCTGCTTAAAAGCATCAAGCCGGCCAGGGTACGCCATGGCCGGCTTTTTTATCGCCTCGATTTACTCCGGCACGTCGCCGCTGCCCTGCTGCGAAGGCCACTTCCAGTTGCGCACCTCAGGTAGATCTTCCCCGTGCTCGCGCACGTAGCGGTGGTGCTCAGCAATCTTCTCCTGCAAATCGTCGAGGATCGCATCGGCCTTGCCCGCCAGCTTCTCTACCCGCAAAATCGCCTCCTGCGCCAGATGGAAACGATCCAGCTCGTTCATCACCGTCATGTCAAACGGTGTGGTGGTGGTGCCTTCCTCCATAAAACCGCGCACGTGGAAGTTACGATGGTTATTGCGATGGTAGGTCAGGCGATGGATCAGACTCGGGTAACCATGGAAGGCGAAGATCACCGGCTTATCTGCGGTAAAGATAGCCTCAAACGCCTCGTCGCTCAGCCCGTGCGGATGCTGATCCTCGGTCTGTAGCGCCATCAGGTCGACTACGTTTACCACCCGCACGCTAAGGTCCGGCAGATAACCCCGGAGCAGATCCACTGCCGCCAGCGCCTCCATGGTAGGGACATCCCCGGCGCAGGCCATCACCACATCCGGCGCTTTGCCTGGTATTTCGTTGCCTGCCCAGGGCCAGATGCCCATCCCGACTTCACAGTGCTTCGCCGCCTCTTCCAGGGTGAGCCACTGCGGCTCTGGCTGCTTGCCCGCGACGATAACGTTGATCCTATCCCAGGTTTTCAGGCAGTGATCGGCTACCCACAGCAGGGTGTTGGCATCCGGCGGCAGGTAGATGCGCACGATATCGGCTTTCTTGTTGGCAACGTGATCGATAAAGCCAGGATCCTGATGGCTATAGCCGTTGTGATCCTGTCGCCAGACGTGGGAGGAGAGCAGATAGTTCAGGGAGGCGACGGGTTCGCGCCACGGCAGCTTGCGCGTCACCTTCAGCCATTTAGCGTGCTGGTTGAACATCGAGTCGATGATGTGAATAAAGGCCTCGTAGCAGTTAAACAGGCCGTGGCGTCCGGTGAGCAGATAGCCCTCCAGCCAGCCCTGACACTGATGCTCGCTGAGGATCTCCATCACCCGGCCATCGGGAGCAAGCTGCTCATCGTAAGGCTCAATCTCCCCTTCCCAGGTACGGTTAGTCACGTCGAAGACATCCCCCAGCCGGTTGGAGGCGGTCTCATCCGGGCCAAAGAGGCGGAAGTTGTCCGGGTTACGGGTGAAGATGCCGCGCAGATAGCGCCCCAGCACCTCGGTGGACTGCGCCTGGGTTTCGCCAGGAGAGGCAATATCAAGCGCAAATTCCTGCAGCTCGGGCGTCACCAGATCGCGGCGCAGCCGTCCGCCGTTGGCCCAGGGAGTCGCTCCCATCCGCTTGTCTCCCGCTGGTGCCAGCGCCTTTAGCTCAGGCCTAAGCCGCCCCTGCTCGTCGAAGAGATCCTCTGGCTGATAGCTGCGCATCCAGCGCTCAAGGATCTGTCGATGCTCGTCGTTCTCCCGGCAGGAAGAGACCGGCACCTGATGGGCACGCCAGAAGCCTTCGACCTTTTTGCCGTCGACGGTCTGCGGGCCGGTCCACCCCTTCGGGCTGCGCAGAATGATCATCGGCCAGCGCGGGATAGACTCCGCAGTCTCACCCTGGCGGGCGCGCTGCTGGAACGCGCGGATCTTATCCAGGGCGTTATCCAGCGCCTCGGCCATCTGCGGGTGCATTTTCTCCGGCTCGTGCCCGCTGACAAAGAGCGGATCGTAGCCGTAACCGCGAAACAGCTGGGTAAGATCCTCATCGCTGGTGCGGGCCAGCAGCGTTGGGTTCGCGATCTTGTAGCCGTTGAGGTGCAGGATCGGGAGCACGGCTCCGTCGCGGGCGGCGTTGAGAAACTTGATCCCGTGCCAGCTGGCCGCGAGCGGGCCGGTCTCGGCTTCGCCGTCGCCGATCACGCAGGCGGCAATCAGATCCGGAGCATCAAACACGGCTCCGAACGCGTGGGAGAGGGAGTAGCCCAGCTCGCCCCCTTCGTTGATCGAGCCGGGTGTTTCCGGCGCGGCGTGGCTGGGAATACCACCGGGAAACGAAAACTGCTTGAACAGCTTCTGCATCCCCGGCGCGTCTTCGCTGATGTCGGGATAGATCTCGCTATAGCTACCCTCAAGCCACGTATTCGCGACCATGCCAGGTCCACCGTGGCCAGGGCCGCAGACGTAGAGCATATCCAAATCGCGCTGGCGAATGGCGCGGTTAAGGTGCGCATAGATAAAGTTCAGCCCCGGCGTGGTGCCCCAGTGGCCCAGCAGGCGGGGTTTGATATGTTCCGGCTTAAGCGGCTCGCGCAGCAGCGGGTTATCCATCAGATAGATCTGGCCGACGGAGAGGTAGTTTGCGGCGCGCCAGTAGCGATCCAGTAACGTGAAGTCGTCGTCGTTAACGTGCCCGGTTGCAGATTGCGTCATGCTTTCTCCCGTTATCAGGTTAAATCGTACCTGTTAACCCTAATAGAAGAAGCGGAGGAGGGCGAATTTGGCCCACAAAAAAAGGGCCATGGCAGCGCCATGACCCTTTAACGCGTGGTATTCGCTTACTGCTGCTGAGAAGACTGGATCGCCGTCAGCGCGATGGTGTAGACGATATCGTCAACCAGTGCGCCACGGGACAGGTCGTTCACAGGCTTACGCATACCCTGCAGCATCGGCCCGATGGAGATCAGGTCGGCAGAGCGCTGAACCGCTTTGTAGGTAGTGTTACCGGTGTTCAGATCCGGGAAGATGAACACGGTAGCGCGACCGGCAACCGGGGAGTTCGGCGCTTTAGATTTCGCTACGTCAGCCATTACCGCAGCATCGTACTGCAGCGGGCCGTCGATCATCAGGTCAGGACGTTTCTCCTGCGCCAGACGAGTCGCTTCACGCACTTTCTCTACATCGCTACCCGCGCCGGAGTTACCGGTGGAGTAGGAGAGCATCGCAACGCGCGGCTCGATACCAAAGGCAATTGCAGAGTCCGCAGACTGAATAGCGATCTCAGCCAGCTGTTCAGCGGTCGGATCCGGGTTAATCGCGCAGTCGCCGTAAACATATACCTGCTCCGGCAGGAGCATGAAGAATACGGAGGAGACCAGCGAGCTGCCCGGTGCCGTTTTGATCAGCTGCAGCGGCGGACGGATGGTGTTCGCGGTGGTGTGAACCGCACCGGAAACCAGGCCGTCAACTTCGTCCTGCTCCAGCATCAGGGTGCCGAGCACTACGTTGTCTTCCAGCTGTTCGCGGGCAACGGCTTCGGTCATGCCTTTGCTCTTACGCAGCTCAACCAGGCGGGCTACGTAGCTTTCACGCACCACGTCCGGGTCAACGATTTCGATGCCTGTGCCCAGTTCAACGCCCTGAGCGGCCGCAACGCGGGTGATCTCTTCCGGGTTACCCAGCAGCACGCAGGTCGCGATGCCGCGCTCGGCACAGATGGCCGCCGCTTTAACGGTACGCGGCTCGTCGCCTTCCGGCAGCACAACGCGTTTACCGGCCTGGCGCGCCAGCTCGGTGAGCTGATAGCGGAACGCAGGCGGAGAGAGACGGCGGCTACGCTCGGAGGTCGCGGTCAGGGATTCGATCCAGTCAGCATTAACGTAGCCAGCCACGTACTCCTGCACTTTCTCGATACGCTGATGGTCGTCAGCCGGCACTTCCAGGTTGAAGCTTTGCAGGCTCAGGGAGGTCTGCCAGGTATTGGTGTTAACCATGAATACCGGCAGGCCAGTGGCGAAGGCACGCTCGCACAGCTTGGCAACGCGGGCGTCCATCTCATAGGCACCAGTCAGCAGGATTGCACCGATCTCAACGCCGTTCATCGCGGCCAGGCAGGCGGCAACCAGCACGTCAGGACGGTCAGCGGAGGTCACCAGCAGAGAGCCTGGGCGGAAGTGTTCCAGCATGTGCGGAATGCTACGCGCACAGAAGGTCACGGACTTCACGCGGCGGGTATTGATGTCGCCTTCGTTAACGATGGTGGCATTCAGGTGTTTTGCCATGTCGATTGCGCGGGTGGCAATCAGATCGAAGCTCCACGGAATGGCACCCAGCACCGGCAGCGAGCTGGACGCGCTCAGCTGCGCCGGATCGATGCTGATCACTTTCGCTTTGGAGGAGTCATCGAAGATCTCAGAGAGATCCGGGCGGGTACGGCCCTGATCGTCAACCGGTGCGTTCAGCTTGTTAACGATTACGCCGGTGATGTTGGTGTTCTTCACGCCACCGAAGCTGTTGCGGGTCAGTTCGATACGCTCTTTCAGCTGCTCCTGGGTATCGGTACCCTGAGACATGACGAAGACGATCTCGGCATTCAGCGTTTTAGCGATTTCGAAGTTCAGCGACTGAGCAAACTGGTGTTTGCGGGTCGGCACCAGACCTTCAACCAGCACCACTTCCGCGTCTTTCGCGCTTTCGTGGTAGCGGGCGATGATCTCTTCCATCAGCACGTCTTTCTGGTTGCTGGAGAGCAGAGACTCAACGTGGCTCATCTTCAGCGGTTCAGCGGCAGGCAGATTGGAGTTCGCACGCACGATAGTGGTGGTCTGGTCTGGCGCATCGCCTCCGGCACGTGGCTGGGCGATAGGTTTAAAGACGCTCAGACGAACGCCTTTGCGTTCCATAGCACGGATCACGCCAAGGCTGACGCTGGTCAGGCCGACGCTGGTTCCGGTAGGGATCAGCATAATAATACGGGACACGGTATATCCTCTTTTTCGTTACCGCCAGAAAAGTGGCGCGATACAAAACAGCACCGCCAGCGTGGGCTGGCGGTGTGGAATCAGGCAGTCAGACGGCAGGCGTCCTGGGCAATCACCAACTCTTCGTTGGTCGGGATGACCATCGCGAGGGTGGTACCCTCTTTGTTGATGTAGCCGGATTTGCCGAAGCGGGCTGCCAGGTTACGCTCGTGGTCAACTTCGAAGCCCAGCACGCCCAGTTTGCCCAGGGAGAGCTCGCGCACCATCGCTGCGTTCTCACCGATACCGCCGGTGAAGACTACCGCGTCCAGACGACCTTCCATCAGCGCGGTGTAGGAGCCGATGTACTTCGCCAGACGGTGGCAGTAAACGTCCATAGCACGTTTAGCATCTTCTTTGCTGGTGTAGTTGTCTTCAACGTAGCGGCAGTCGCTGGTGACTTCGGTCAGGCCCAGCAGGCCGGACTCTTTGGTCAGCATCTTGTTGATATCTTCTACGCTCATACCCAGGGTATCGTGCAGGTGGAAGATGATTGCCGGGTCGATATCACCAGAGCGCGTACCCATCACCAGACCTTCCAGCGGGGTCAGACCCATAGAGGTATCAACGCATTTGCCGTTACGGATAGCTGAAACGGAACCGCCGTTGCCCAGGTGGCAGGTGATGATGTTCACCTCTTCTACCGGCTTGTTCAGCATTTTTGCTGCTTCTTGCGTAACGTAGAAGTGGCTGGTGCCGTGTGCGCCGTAGCGGCGAACGCCGTGCTCTTTATACAGTTTGTACGGCAGAGCGTAGAGGTAGGACTCTTCCGGCATGGTCTGATGGAACGCGGTATCAAATACGGCCACGTTCTTGTCTTTCAGCTGCGGGAAGGATTTCAGTGCTTCAGCGATACCGATCAGGTGAGCCGGGTTATGCAGCGGTGCAAAAGAGGCAGAGTCTTTGATACCCTGGATAACGGAGTCATCGATCACCACGGAGCTGGTGTATTTTTCGCCACCGTGCACGATGCGGTGACCAATTGCGGTCAGCTGTGCAGACAGTTCTGGTTTTTGTGCCAGAATAGTGTTAACGATAAAGTTCAGTGCTTCACTGTGAGCGGCACCTGCACCTAAAGCAGCTTCTTGTTTACCACCGTCCATTTTCCATTTGATACGCGCTTCAGGAAGATGGAAGCATTCGGCTAAACCAGAGAGGTACTCTTCACCGTTCAGTGCATCGATGATTGCAAATTTCAGTGAGGAGCTACCGCAGTTCAGAACCAGTACTAACTTACTCGACATGGAAGTACCTATTTTTGATACGTGGCTAAAAAAACGTCAGTGAGTCTTTCAGCGTAGCGCATGTTGACGCTGACATTTATGATTAACATCATGCCAGAACGATTTTTTTGGCGCGATGAAAGAGAATACGGTTGAGTTTATGCCATTTTGGCCCCATAAGAGGAATTGGCATACTGGGCGTTACATTGACGACATTGCGTTCATCGTCTAAGGCCCACTCAGGCGGGCACAGAATACCCGATACTGGGTAGCGATGACAAAATATTTTGAACGTTGTCATGAGCAGTTGTTGTTTTGCACAAATTTTTTAATTTTTATATGTGAAGTTGAGGTAACGCCATGAACACTCCTGAGAATCGCCCCGTGAGCTTTTTCAGTTTGTTTCGCCTGGGACAGCATTATGCGAAGACCTGGCCTATGGAAAAAAGCCTCGCTCCTGTCTTTATCGATAACCGTGTCATTCGCGCCACCCGCTACGCGATCCGCATTATGCCCCCCGTTGCCGTCTTCACCCTCTGCTGGCAGATCGCCCTTGGCGGCCAGCTGGGTCCTGCGGTAGCCACCGCGCTCTTTGCGCTGAGTTTGCCGTTGCAGGGGCTGTGGTGGTTGGGCAAGCGCTCCGTGACGCCGCTGCCGCCGGGCATTTTACACTGGTTCTATGAAGTGCGCGGTAAATTACAGGATGCTGGCCAGACGATGGCCCCGGTTACCGGCAAGCCTGACTATCAGGCACTCGCTGATACGCTTAAGCGCGCATTTGGTCAGCTCGACAAAACTTTCCTCGATGATTTGTAATTCACCCCCCATTGCGCATATAAAAGAAGGCACATAATTTATGTGCCTCTTTTTTGCCGACGTGATACGGGAGTGTAAGATGGAAATGACCAATGCCCAACGGCTGATTTTATCGAATCAGTATAAAATGATGACGATGCTCGATCCCACTAACGCCGAGCGCTACCGCCGCCTGCAAACCATCGTCGAGCGCGGCTTTGGCCTGCAAATGCGCGAATTGGACCGCGAGTTTGGCGAACTGCCGGAGGAGACCTGCCGCACCGTTATCGACATCATGGAGATGTATCACGCGCTGCATGTATCCTGGACCAACCTGAAAGATACCCAATCTATTGACGAGCGTCGGGTGACCTTCCTGGGCTTTGATGCCGCCACCGAGGCGCGCTACCTGAGCTATGTGCGCTTTATGGTTAACACCGAAGGGCGCTACACCCACTTTGACGCCGGCACCCACGGTTTCAATGCCCAGACGCCGATGTGGGAAAAATATCAGCGTATGCTGGGGGCATGGCACGCCTGCCCACGCCAGTACCACCTGAGCGCAAATGAAATTAACCAGATCGTTAACGCCTGATAGCTGCAGGCAAATACGCAAAAATAGTGAACAACAGCCCATCCTATTGATTTAGCCCCGCCTGAGCGGGGCTTTTTTATGGCAAACTGCCGTTATCCCCGCAATGAACAAGGATACGTTGTGAACGGTGAACTGATTTGGGTGTTGTGTTTACTGGCCATTGCCGTCGTACTCTTCGCCACCGGCAAGGTCCGCATGGACGCCGTGGCGCTGCTGGTGATTGTGGCCTTTAGCCTGAGCGGCACCCTGACCCTCAGCGAAGCCTTCTCTGGCTTTAGCGATCCCAACGTTATTCTTATTGCCGCCCTGTTTATTATTGGCGATGGCCTGGTGCGTACCGGGGTCGCGACCAGCATGGGAGCCTGGCTGGTGAACGTGGCGGGCAGCAGCGAAATCAAAATGCTGGTTCTCCTGATGCTTACCGTCGCCGGGCTGGGGGCCTTTATGAGCTCCACCGGGGTGGTCGCCATCTTTATTCCGGTGGTGCTCAGCGTCTCAATGCGGATGCAGATCGCCCCGTCGCGCCTGATGATGCCCCTCAGCTTTGCCGGACTGATTAGCGGTATGATGACGCTGGTGGCTACGCCGCCTAACCTGGTGGTGAACAGCGAACTGCTGCGTGAGGGGCTGCCGGGCTTTGGCTTTTTTAGCGTGACTCCGCTGGGGATCGTTATTCTGCTGCTGGGCATCGTCTATATGCTGGTGATGCGTTTTGCCCTGAAGAGTGACGGGCAGGCGGGGCAGCATGACGGCTGGAAACGGCGCACCTTTCGCGATCTAATTAAAGAGTATCGTCTGACCGGACGCGCCCGGCGGCTGGCTATCCGTCCCGGCTCCCCGATGGTCGGTCAACGCCTCGACGATCTTAAGCTGCGCGAGCGCTACGGGGCAAATGTGATTGGCGTGGAGCGCTGGCGGCGTTTTCGTCGGGTGATCGTTAACGTCAACGGCGTGTCGGAGTTTCGCGCCGGAGACGTATTGCTGATTGATATGTCCGCCGCCGACATCGATCTGCGCGATTTTTGCAGCGAACAGCTGCTGGAGCCAATGATCCTGCGCGGCGAATACTTCTCCGATCAGGCGCTGGACGTCGGCATGGCGGAGGTGTCGCTGATCCCTGACTCAGAGCTGGTTGGCAAAACCGTACGCGAAATAGGTTTTCGCACCCGCTACGGTCTGAACATGGTCGGCATTAAGCGTGACGGGAGCGCGATTAGCGGGCCGGTGGTGGACGAGCCCTTGCAGCTGGGCGACATTTTTCTGGTGGTCGGCAACTGGAAGCTGATCGGCCAGATGGCGCAGAAGGGGCGCGACTTTGTGGTGCTGAATATGCCCATCGAGGCCGGGGACGCCTCGCCCGCCCACAGCCAGGCGCCTCACGCCATCTTCTGCCTGCTGCTAATGGTTGCCCTGATGCTGACCGATGAGATCCCTAATCCAGTTGCGGCGATTATCGCCTGCCTGCTGATGGGTAAGTTTCGCTGCATTGATGCCGCCAGCGCCTATAAAGCGATCCACTGGCCGAGCATTATTCTTATTGTCGGCATGATGCCGTTTGCTCTGGCGCTGCAAAAAACCGGCGGCGTTGACCTGGTAGTGCGGGGGCTAATGCAGTTTGGCGGCGGCTATGGGCCGTACATGATGCTGATCTGCCTGTTTATCATGTGCGCCACCATTGGGCTGTTTATCTCTAACACCGCCACGGCGGTACTGATGGCACCTATTGCATTAGCAACGGCCAAGTCGATGGGCGTCTCGCCGTATCCTTTTGCCATGATGGTGGCCATGGCCGCCTCGGCCGCCTTTATGACCCCGGTCTCTTCTCCGGTTAACACCCTTGTGCTGGGACCCGGAAACTATACCTTCAGCGATTTCGTCAAGATTGGTGTGCCGTTCACGCTGATTGTGATGGTGGTGTGCGTGGTGCTGATCCCGATACTGTTCCCGTTTTAACTCTCCCCGGCGGCGTTGCGCTTACCGGGGCTACAGAAACACTACAACGGCGAATCCTGGCTTATCTCATCTAATGAGAGATGAAAACTGGGCACAAACACGGCCATAAAATAGTCCATCTCTGGGCTACGGCGGGCGGCAAGGGTCTTCTCAAGGCGTGACTTAGCCAGCGAAAACTCGTTGTTACCGGCGGATAGCTCCTCCAGGCACTTCAGGTAGGCGCAGAGAGCGTCGGCCTGCTTCACCAGCGATGTCTCCTCCTCGCTGTAGCGATGCTCGTCAATCAGCCCGGCAAAAATATCCCGCAGCTCTTCCGGCACCATATCCACCAGCTTCTGCTGAGCGATCTTCTCGATAGCCTTATACTCCTGGGCAATCTGCGAGTTGAAGTACTTTACCGGGGTCGGTAGATCGCCGGTCAGCACTTCCGAGGCGTCGTGATACATCGCCAGCAGGGCGATGCGTTCCGGGTTAGCCTGGCCGCCAAACTTGCGGTTTTTGATCGCCGCCAGGGCGTGGGCAACCATGGCCACCTGCAGGCTATGCTCGGAGACGTTTTCGGTACGCACGTTGCGCATCAGCGGCCAGCGGTTAATCAGTTTCAGGCGGGAGAGATGGGCGAAAAAGTGGCTTTGACTCGTACTCATGATGGACCCTGTCAGTAACGGCGCTAAGGATCCATTGTGCGCAGAGAGCAGGGGAAGATGCAAATCTTCCCCTTGATACGCTTACTGATGGTAGCCCGAGAGGAAGCGGCTAAAGCGGTTGATAGACATCTCCAGATCGTCCAGGCGCGGCAGGGTCACAATGCGAACGTGATCCGGCCACGGCCAGTTAAAGGCCGTTCCCTGCACCAGCAGCACCTTCTCCTGCAGCAGGAAATCCAGCACCATCTTCTGGTCGTCATGAATGTTAAAACGCTTGATGTCGATTTTCGGGAACATATAGAGCGCGCCTTTCGGCTTGGTACAGGTCACGCCGGGGATCTCATTGATCAGCTCCCAGGCGCGGTTACGCTGCTCGTAGAGGCGTCCACCGGGCACGATAAATTCGCTGATGCTCTGATAGCCGCCAAGCGCGGTCTGGATAGCATGCTGGGCCGGAACGTTGGCGCAAAGACGCATCGACGCCAGCATCTCCAGGCCTTCGATATAGCCTTTGGCATGCTTTTTGGGCCCGTTAAGCACCATCCATCCCTGACGGAAACCCGCCACGCGATAGGTTTTAGAGAGGCCGTTAAAGGTAATTGTCAGCAGGTCTGGGGCCAGCGCGGCGATGGAGTGGTGCTCCGCCTCGTCGTAGAGGATCTTATCGTAGATCTCATCGGCGAAGATAATCAGGTTATGCTGGCGGGCAATTTCCACGATCTCCAGCAGCAGGGATTTCGAGTAGACTGCGCCGGTGGGGTTGTTCGGGTTAATAATGACGATCCCCCGGGTGCGCGGGGTAATTTTCGCACGGATATCATCAAGATCCGGGAACCAGTCAGACGACTCATCGCAAAGATAGTGTACCGCTTTACCCCCGGAGAGCGACACGGCCGCCGTCCATAGCGGGTAGTCCGGAGCCGGAACCAGCATCTCATCGCCGCTGTTCAGCAGCGCCTGCATCGACTGTACGATCAGCTCAGAGACGCCGTTACCAATGTAGATATCTTCTACGGTCACGTCGCGCATACCGCGCGCCTGATAGTGCTGCATGATCGCTTTGCGGGCGCTGTAGAGCCCTTTGGAGTCGCAATAGCCCTGCGCCGTAGGCAGATGACGGATAACGTCTACCAGGATCTCATCGGGGGCATCGAAGCCAAAGGGGGCCGGGTTACCGATATTAAGCTTCAGTACTTTGTTACCTTCTTCTTCAAGGCGTTTCGCCTCTTTCAGAACCGGGCCACGGATGTCATAACAGACATTGTCTAATTTGCTGGATTTTTCGATGGGGGACATGAATCGTTGACCTTTTAGCTGTTGGTGCGACTTCCTGCCGTGGAAGTCAGCACGGAACAATGTACTCCCCCGAATGGCAGTTTAGAAGGGTGCACAGAAGAAGATTTTGCCTTTGACGGTATAGAGATACCGGTTTTTTACGCTGGAGTTACAACCGTGGATCTGATAATAATTTCGACAAAAATATTAATTTTGGATTAATGTGTGGGTAGATCGCAAAATCACCGTTGTTAACACTGTATTGTAGGACGAAGGTAGGGCGTTTTTTAGCTAATATAGGGAGTGGGGGGAGAGAAGATAGGGCCGAAGATCAGACAAAGCAGGGAGGGTGTAAAGCTAATGTTAAGGACTATTAAGACGCGTTTCTATTATCAATAGATAATTATTTAATACGATAGCTTGCGATTACCGACAATTGTTAATATTAATAGCACTCGCCTCTCCTGTATAACATCAGAAGGCTTAAGGTCATTCGTAAAGGGTCTTATAACCGATGCGGGTATGAGGTAAGATGATCGGCAGAGACTGCGGCTAAAAGCGATAATCGCGTCCGCATAATTCTCTGGTTGAATATACAATTAATTGATATTAAAAATTTTTTTCCGTCAATCTTTCTGAGGTGGATTGGTAAATGATTTGCGATTGCATTGAGAGATGCAGTAATAGCATGTGGCCTGGTAAAATAATTTACAGTTATACACTGTAATTATATATAGCGGATCGCAAGCGTACGCGAATTATTAACTACGATCGGTTTGGTCTCTGCCACGCAGATCCCTTCTCAATGAGGATTGCTTAAATCTTTGAACACAGCAAAAGCCGGAGCGCTCGTCAGGAGTGCCCTGTAAGTGAAAACATATGATTAATGCAAATCGTCCGATACTCAATCTCGATCTCGATCTACTGAGAACGTTTGTTGCCGTCGCCGATCTCAACACCTTTGCGGCTGCCGCTGTTGCGGTATGCCGTACGCAATCTGCGGTAAGCCAGCAGATGCAGCGCCTGGAGCAGCTGGTAGGTAAAGAGCTGTTTGTTCGCCACGGTCGTAATAAGCTCTTAACTGAACACGGTATACAGCTGCTGGGCTATGCGCGAAAAATCCTGCGCTTTAATGATGAGGCCTGTAGCTCATTAATGTTCAACAATTTGCAGGGGGTATTAACGGTCGGGGCTTCCGACGACTCTGCGGATACTATTTTGCCGTTTCTGTTAAACCGCATTAGTTCGATCTATCCCAAGCTGGCGCTGGACGTCCGTGTAAAGCGTAATCTCTCTATGGTCGACATGCTGGCGGCCCAGGAGGTCGATCTGCTGGTGACCACGCATCGGCCGCACCAGTTTGAACATTTGACGCTGCGTACCTCTCCGACCCACTGGTACTGTGCAGCAGAATATGTCTTGCAGAAGGGGGAAACGCTGCCGCTGGTGTTCCTTGACGATCCTAATCCGTTCCGCGACGGCGTGCTCAATACGCTTGATGCCGCCGGGATCCCCTGGCGCATGGCCTACGTGGCCTCAACGCTTTCGGCGGTAAAGTCGGCGGTGAAAGCCGGGCTAGGGATTACCGCAAGGCCGGTAGAGATGATGAGTGCGGATCTCCGCGTGCTGGGACCAAGCGATGGGCTGCCTGCCCTGGCAGAGACCGAATATCTTCTGTGTCATAACCCGCACAGCCAGAACGAACTGGCCCAGGTCGTTTTCCAGGCCATGACGGAGTACCAGGCTCCCTGGCACTACGGTGCCGCTACGCCGCAGGGCGGCGACAGTTCACTCGTTGTTGAAGGGGACTTTGAGTAACACGGGGCGTGGGCCTAACACCGGGAATTTACGTAACACAGTTGCCTGGCACAGGTAACATTCTGTCAGGAATCGGGCGAGCCGCTGGTAGCAGAAAATTTGCCAGCGGCGTGCTTCGTGCGCTTTTTCAGCACAAATTATCAAAAATCATTATTTATCGCTTTTGCCATCAGGCAGTTAAGCGCTGCCAGCCTCAGTAAACCCTGCTTTGTATGCTACTATGCATAGCGAAAGTTCATGTTAAAAAACAAGTCTGATTGTTGCCGTTTTTTTGTGTGAATTAACAAAAGCGTGTCTCAGATCAAGAAAATACTCCCATAGAGGGGGAGGAATCCTGCCGAAATCCTGTCAAAATAAGAGGGTACTTTTTGTATCACCGCACAACGGACACGATTCAACACCGCTAAACACCCTATAAAAAATGGGTGTTGGTGGAAAAAAAGGCATTTTATGTTAATGAATTGGTACCGCTGTAAACTAATGTGAAGGAACTTTTGGTCAAAGTTGACAAAAGGTTATAGAAAGGAGTAAAAAACCCCATCATTTAGCTGTCTAAGCCGTTTCTAACAGTGAGTGTAAGGTTTTTTTTGTTCCTCCCTGAAACTGTGTGGCGTCCATCTGCCGAGAAGAGCAGAGGTAACGGTGCCACTTTTTGAGTTAAGCAATGCGTATGTCAACATCCACTGAAGTTATTGCTCATCACTGGGCATTCGCGATCTTTCTTATTGTTGCCATTGGCTTATGCTGCCTGATGCTGGTCGGCGGCTGGTTACTGGGCGGGCGCGCCCGCGCGCGGCACAAGAACACGCCTTTCGAATCGGGTATCGATTCCGTAGGCACCGCTCGTCTGCGCCTCTCTGCCAAGTTTTATCTGGTCGCCATGTTCTTCGTCATCTTCGACGTCGAAGCGCTTTACCTGTTTGCATGGTCAACCTCCATTCGCGAAAGCGGCTGGGTTGGCTTTGTTGAGGCTGCAATTTTTATTTTAGTGCTGCTGGCTGGTCTGGTTTATCTGGTGCGTATTGGCGCGCTGGACTGGACGCCCGCGCGTTCACGCCGCGAGCGCTTCAACCCTGAGTCAGGCAATATCACTAACCGTCAACGCTAACAGCGAGGCAATAAGATGGATTACACGCTCACCCGCATCGATCCCAACGGTGAGAACGACCGTTACCCCCTGCAAAAACAGGAGATCGTAACCGACCCCCTCGAGCAAGAAGTTAACCGCAGCGTGTTCATGGGCAAGCTGGAAGACGTCATGCACGGCATGGTTAACTGGGGCCGTAAAAACTCTATTTGGCCGTACAACTTCGGTCTCTCCTGCTGCTACGTTGAGATGGTGACCTCCTTTACCGCGGTCCATGACGTGGCACGCTTTGGTGCGGAAGTGCTGCGCGCCTCGCCTCGCCAGGCTGACCTGATGGTGATCGCCGGTACGCCGTTTACCAAAATGGCCCCGGTTATTCAGCGTCTGTACGATCAGATGCTGGAGCCAAAGTGGGTTATCTCCATGGGTGCCTGTGCCAACTCAGGCGGCATGTACGACATCTACTCCGTGGTGCAGGGCGTTGATAAATTCCTCCCGGTTGATGTTTACATCCCGGGCTGTCCGCCGCGTCCGGAAGCCTATATGCAGGCGCTGATGCTGCTTCAGGAGTCGATTGGCAAAGAGCGTCGTCCGCTCTCATGGGTAGTGGGCGACCAGGGCGTCTATCGCGCCAACATGCAGTCAGAGCGCGAGCGCAAACGCGGCGAACGCATTGCTGTTACTAACCTGCGTACGCCGGACGAGATTTAATTTGCGCCTGCGGGCCGTGGAAAACACCTTCGCATAATAAACTTATAGCGCGAAGCCACGCCCGGCAGTCACCACGGACCCTTTGCAATGGTGAACATTATGACCGACTTAACCGCGCAAGACGCGTTCTGGCAAACCCGGGATCACCTGGACGACCCAGTTATTGGCGAACTGCGCAACCGTTTTGGGCCGGATGCCTTTACCGTTCAGGCGACCCGCACCGGCGTCCCTGTTGTTTGGGTAAAGCGTGAACAGTTACTGGAAGTGGGCGATTTCTTAAAGAAACTGCCGAAGCCTTACGTCATGCTGTACGATCTGCACGGCATGGACGAACGTCTCCGCACGCACCGCGACGGGCTTCCCGCCGCGGATTTTTCCGTTTTCTACCACCTGCTCTCCATTGAGCGTAACCGCGACATCATGCTCAAGGTGGCGCTGTCAGAAAACGATCTCAACGTGCCGACCTTTACCAAACTCTTCCCCAACGCCAACTGGTACGAGCGTGAAACCTGGGAGATGTTTGGCATCAATATCGAAGGCCACCCGCACCTGACGCGCATCATGATGCCGCCGACCTGGACCGGCCACCCGCTGCGTAAAGACTACCCGGCACGCGCCACCGAGTTCGATCCGTTTGAGCTGACCAAAGCCAAGCAGGATCTGGAGATGGAGGCGTTGACCTTCAAGCCGGAAGACTGGGGCATGCAGCGTGGCACCGCTAACGAAGACTTTATGTTCCTCAACCTCGGGCCGAACCACCCCTCGGCGCACGGTGCGTTCCGTATTATCCTGCAGCTTGATGGCGAAGAGATCGTCGACTGCGTGCCGGATATCGGCTACCACCACCGTGGTGCAGAGAAGATGGGCGAGCGTCAGTCCTGGCACAGCTACATTCCGTACACCGACCGTATCGAGTACCTCGGCGGCTGCGTGAACGAGATGCCGTACGTGCTGGCGGTTGAGAAGCTGGCAGGCATCAAGGTACCTGAGCGCGTTGATGTTATCCGCGTCATGCTCTCCGAGCTGTTCCGTATCAACAGCCATCTGCTCTATATCTCGACCTTTATCCAGGACGTCGGTGCAATGACGCCGGTGTTCTTCGCCTTCACCGATCGACAGAAAATCTACGATCTGGTTGAGGCCATCACCGGTTTCCGTATGCACCCGGCCTGGTTCCGTATTGGCGGCGTAGCGCACGATCTGCCGCGTGGCTGGGACCGCCTGCTGCGTGAGTTCCTGGAGTGGATGCCGAAGCGTCTGGACTCCTACGAGAAAGCAGCGCTGCGTAACACCATTCTGATTGGCCGTTCGAAGGGCGTTGCCGCCTACGGTGCGAAAGAGGCGCTGGAGTGGGGCACCACCGGGGCTGGCCTGCGCGCCACCGGTATCGACTTCGACGTGCGTAAGGCGCGTCCTTACTCTGGCTACGAAAACTTTGACTTTGAGATCCCGGTCGGCGGCGGCATCAGCGATGCCTACACCCGCGTGATGCTGAAAGTCGAAGAGCTGCGCCAGAGCCTGCGCATTCTTGAGCAGTGCCTCAACAACATGCCGGAAGGCCCGTTCAAGGCGGATCACCCGCTGACGACGCCGCCGCCGAAAGAGCGCACGCTTCAGCATATCGAAACCCTGATTACCCACTTCCTGCAGGTTTCCTGGGGCCCGGTCATGCCGGCCAACGAATCCTTCCAGATGATTGAGGCAACCAAGGGTATCAACAGCTACTACCTGACCAGCGACGGCAGCACCATGAGCTACCGCACCCGCGTGCGTACGCCAAGCTTCCCGCACCTGCAGCAGATCCCTTCGGCGATCCGTGGCAGCCTGGTGTCCGACCTGATTGTCTATCTGGGTAGTATCGATTTTGTTATGTCAGACGTGGACCGCTAATTATGCACGAAAATCAACAACCACAAACCGAGGCTTTTGAGCTGAGTGCGGCAGAGCGTGATGCTATCGAGCACGAGAAGCACCACTACGAAGACCCGCGTGCGGCGTCCATCGAAGCGCTGAAAATTGTTCAGAAGCAGCGTGGCTGGGTGCCGGACGGGGCGATCTACGCCATCGCCGAGGTGCTGGATATTCCGGCCAGTGACGTAGAGGGTGTCGCCACTTTCTACAGCCAGATCTTCCGCCAGCCGGTGGGTCGCCACGTTATCCGCTACTGCGATAGCGTGGTGTGCCACATCACCGGTTATCAGGGCATCCAGGCCGCGATTGAGAAAAAACTCGATATCAAGCCGGGACAGACCACCTTTGATGGCCGTTTCACCCTGCTGCCGACCTGCTGTCTGGGGAACTGCGACAAAGGGCCAACGATGATGATCGACGAAGATACGCACAGCTATCTGACGCCGGAAGCCATCCCCGACCTGCTGGAGCAGTATAAATAATGAAAAACATTATCCTGACTCCTGAAACCCATCCCCTGACCTGGCGTCTGCGTGCTGACAAGCAGCCGGTCTGGCTGGATGAGTACCAGAGCAAAAACGGCTACGCCGGGGCGCGTAAGGCGCTCACCAGCATGGCGCCGGATGAGATCGTTAATGCGGTTAAAGATTCGGGCCTGAAAGGGCGCGGCGGTGCGGGCTTCTCCACCGGTTTGAAGTGGAGCCTGATGCCAAAAGATGAATCCATGAACATCCGTTACCTGCTGTGTAACGCCGATGAGATGGAGCCGGGCACCTATAAAGACCGCCTGCTGATGGAGCAGCTGCCGCACCTGCTGGTAGAGGGGATGCTGATCTCTGCCTTCGCGCTGAAAGCGTACCGGGGCTACATCTTCCTGCGCGGCGAGTACATCGAGGCCGCCGAGCGCCTGCGCCGTGCCATCGCCGAAGCGACCGAAGCGGGACTGCTGGGTAAAAACATTCTTGGCACCGGCTTTGACTTCGAACTGTTTGTCCATACCGGGGCAGGGCGCTACATCTGCGGTGAAGAGACGGCGCTGATCAACTCCCTGGAAGGCCGCCGCGCGAACCCGCGCTCTAAGCCACCGTTCCCGGCAAGCTCCGGGGTGTGGGGCAAGCCGACCTGCGTCAATAACGTTGAAACCTTATGCAACGTCCCGGCCATCCTCGCCAACGGCGTCGAGTGGTATCAAGGCATCTCGAAAAGCGAAGACAACGGCACCAAGCTGATGGGCTTCTCTGGTCGCGTGAAAAATCCCGGCGTCTGGGAGCTGCCGTTTGGCACTACCGCACGTGAGATCCTGGAAGAGTACGCGGGCGGCATGCGCGATGGCCTGAAGTTCAAGGCCTGGCAGCCGGGCGGCGCGGGTACAGACTTCCTTACCGACGCGCACCTTGACCTGCCGATGGAGTTTGCCAGCATTGGCAAAGCCGGCAGCCGTCTGGGTACCGCGCTGGCGATGGCGGTGGACCACGAAATCAACATGGTGTCGCTGGTGCGTAACCTGGAAGAGTTTTTTGCCCGCGAATCCTGCGGCTGGTGTACGCCTTGTCGCGACGGCCTGCCGTGGAGCGTGAAGATCCTGCGCGCCCTTGAGCGCGGCGAAGGTCAGCCTGGGGATATCGAGACGCTTGAGCAGCTGTGTCGATTCCTCGGGCCAGGTAAAACCTTCTGTGCCCATGCGCCAGGCGCGGTAGAGCCTCTGCAGAGTGCAATAAAATATTTCCGCGATGAATTCGAAGCCGGCATCAAGCAGCAGTTTAGCAATACCCATCTGATTAACGGTATTCAGCCTAACCTGCTTAAGACGCGCTGGTAATCTAAAGGTTTATTTATTTTGGAAGCATGCTAATGGCTACGATTCATGTAGACGGCAAAGATTACGAGGTCAACGGGGCGGACAACCTGCTACAGGCATGTCTCTCGTTAGGTCTTGATATTCCGTATTTTTGCTGGCATCCGGCGCTGGGCAGCGTTGGCGCTTGCCGCCAGTGTGCGGTGAAGCAGTACCAGAACGCGGAAGATACGCGCGGTCGCCTGGTGATGTCCTGTATGACACCGGCGACGGACAACACCTTTATCTCTATCGATGACGAAGAGGCAAAACAGTTCCGTGAGAGCGTCGTGGAGTGGCTGATGACCAACCACCCGCACGACTGCCCGGTCTGTGAAGAGGGGGGCAACTGCCACCTGCAGGACATGACCGTCATGACCGGTCATAGCTTCCGCCGCTATCGCTTTACAAAACGTACCCACCGCAACCAGGATCTGGGGCCATTCATCTCCCATGAGATGAACCGCTGCATCGCCTGCTACCGCTGCGTGCGCTACTACAAAGACTACGCCGACGGCACCGATCTCGGCGTCTACGGTGCTCATGACAACGTCTACTTCGGTCGTCCGGAAGATGGCGTGCTGGAGAGCGAGTTCTCCGGCAACCTGGTAGAGATCTGCCCGACCGGCGTCTTTACCGACAAAACGCACTCCGAACGCTACAACCGTAAGTGGGACATGCAGTTTGCCCCGAGCATCTGCCAGCAGTGCTCTCTGGGCTGTAACACCAGCCCAGGCGAACGCTACGGCGAACTGCGTCGTATTGAAAACCGCTATAACGGCACCGTGAACCACTACTTCCTCTGCGACCGCGGCCGCTTTGGCTACGGCTACGTGAACCTGAAGGATCGTCCGCGCCAGCCGGTTCAGCGTCGCGGTGACGATCTGATCGCCCTCAACGCCGAGCAGGCGATGCAGGGTGCGGCAGATATTCTGCGCCAGTCGAAGAAAGTGATCGGTATCGGCTCCCCGCGCGCCAGCGTTGAGAGCAACTTTGCCCTGCGTGAGCTGGTGGGTGCCGACAACTTCTATACCGGCATTGCCAAAGGTGAGCAGGAGCGTCTTGAACTGGCCCTGAAGGTGCTGCGCGAAGGGGGCATTCATACTCCTGCGCTGCGCGAAATCGAAAGCTACGACGCGGTACTGATCCTCGGTGAAGATCTCACCCAGACCGGTGCGCGTGCTGCGCTGGCGGTGCGTCAGGCGGTGAAAGGAAAAGCGCGCGAGATGGCGGCGGCCCAGAAAGTGGCCGACTGGCAGATTGCCGCAATCCAGAACATCGGCCAGCGTGCCAAGCATCCGCTGTTTATGACCAACGTTGACAGCACCCGTCTGGACGATATCGCGGCATGGACCTACTGTGCCCCGGTCGAGGATCAGGCGCGCTTAGGCTTTGCCATCGCCCATGCGCTGGACGGCTCCGCCCCGGCGGTAGACGGTATCGATCGCGATCTGCAAAATAAAATTGATGTGATTGTCCAGGCGCTGGCCGGGGCGAAAAAACCGCTGATTATTTCCGGCACCAACGCCGGCAGCGTTGAGATCATTCAGGCGGCAGCGAACGTGGCGAAGGCCCTTAAGGGACGCGGCGCGGACGTGGGCGTGACCATGATTGCCCGGGCAGTGAACAGCGTCGGCCTGGGTCTGATCGGTGGCGGCTCTCTGGATGATGCCCTGAGCGAACTGGAGACCGGTGCAGCGGATGCCGTGGTGGTGCTGGAGAACGATCTGCATCGCCACGCCTCTGCGGCACGCGTTGACGCGGCCCTCTCTAAAGCGCCGCTGGTGCTGGTGATTGACCATCAGCGCACGGCGATTATGGAGAAAGCGCACCTGGTGCTGTCGGCGGCAAGTTTTGCCGAAAGCGACGGAACGGTGATCAACAACGAAGGCCGCGCCCAGCGCTTCTTCCAGGTTTACGATCCGGCCTACTACGACAGCAGCGCTGTGATGCTGGAGAGCTGGCGCTGGCTGCACTCCCTGCACAGCACCGTGCTGAGTCGCGAAGTGGACTGGACCCAGCTCGATCACGTGATCGACGCTGCGACTGCCCAGCTACCGCAGCTGGCCGGTATTAAAGATGCCGCGCCGGATGCCAGCTTCCGCATTCGTGGTCAGAAGCTGGCCCGTGAACCGCACCGCTACAGTGGCCGGACGGCAATGCGCGCCAATATCAGCGTGCACGAGCCGCGTCAGCCGCAGGATAAAGACACCATGTTCGCCTTCTCTATGGAAGGGAACAACCAGCCGTCCGCCCCGCGCTCGCAAATTCCGTTTGCCTGGGCTCCGGGCTGGAACTCACCGCAGGCATGGAACAAGTTCCAGGCCGAAGTGGGTGGCAAACTGCGTCATGGCGATCCGGGCGTACGCCTGATCGAAGCCTCTGCCAACGGTCTGGCGTACTTTGACCGCGTACCGGCAGGCTTCCAGGCGGAAGAGGGGAAATGGCGCGTGGCGCCGTACTATCACCTCTTCGGCAGCGATGAGCTGTCCCAGCGCTCTCCGGTGTTCCAGACCCGGATGCCGCAGCCGTACATCAAGCTCAACCCGGAAGATGCCGCGAAGCTTGGCGTCAATGCGGGTGCGCAGGTCGCGTTCAGCTATGAGGGCCAGACGGTCACTCTGCCGCTGGTGATTGCAGAAGGTTTGACAGCAGGGCAGGTGGGCTTGCCAATGGGTATGCCGGGCATCGCACCGGTGCTGGCAGGCGCGCGTCTTGAGAACTTGCAGGAGGCACAGCAATGAGTTGGTTAACACCGGAGCTGATTGATATCCTGATCGGCATTCTTAAGGCGTTGGCGATCCTGCTGGTGGTGGTCATCTGCGGGGCGTTTATGAGCTTTGCCGAGCGTCGTCTGCTCGGCCTGTTCCAGAACCGTTATGGACCGAACCGCGTAGGCTGGGGTGGCTCACTCCAGCTGGTGGCGGACATGATCAAGATGTTCTTTAAAGAGGACTGGATCCCGCGCTTCTCGGACCGCATGATCTATACCCTCGCACCGATGATCGCATTTACCTCGCTGCTGCTGGCCTTTGCTATCGTGCCGGTCAGCCCGACGTGGGTCGTGGCGGATCTCAACATCGGCATCCTGTTCTTCCTGATGATGGCGGGGCTGACGGTTTACGCGGTGCTGTTTGCCGGCTGGTCGAGTAACAACAAATACTCGCTGCTGGGGGCGATGCGTGCCTCGGCCCAGACGCTGAGCTACGAGGTCTTCCTCGGGCTGTCGCTGATGGGCGTTGTGGCGCAGGCCGGTTCATTCAACATGACCGACATCGTGAACAACCAGGCGCACCTGTGGAACATCATTCCCCAGTTCTTTGGTTTCATCACCTTTGCGATTGCAGGCGTTGCGGTCTGTCACCGACATCCTTTTGACCAGCCAGAGGCTGAGCAGGAGCTGGCGGACGGTTACCACATCGAATACTCCGGCATGAAGTTCGGTCTGTTCTTCGTGGGCGAATATGTCGCTATCGTTACCGTGTCCGCGCTGATCGTCACCCTGTTCTTCGGTGGCTGGCACGGTCCGTTCTTACCTCCGTTCGTCTGGTTTGCCCTGAAAACAGCATTCTTCATGATGATGTTCATTTTGATTCGCGCAGCATTACCCCGTCCGCGTTATGACCAGGTGATGTCCTTCGGCTGGAAAGTGTGCCTGCCGCTTACGCTAATCAACCTGCTGGTAACGGCGGCTGTCATTCTGTGGCAGGCGCAATAAGGGATGAAAAGACCATGACCTTAAAAGAGTTAATCGTAGGTTTCGGCACCCAGGTACGCAGTATCTGGATGATCGGCCTGCACGCGTTTGCCAAACGCGAAACCCGTATGTATCCGGAAGAGCCGGTCTACCTGCCGCCGCGCTACCGTGGCCGCATTGTATTAACCCGCGATCCGGACGGCGCAGAGCGCTGCGTTGCCTGTAACCTGTGTGCGGTAGCCTGTCCGGTAGGCTGTATTTCGCTGCAAAAAGCGGAAACCGTCGACGGCCGCTGGTATCCAGAGTTTTTCCGTATCAACTTCTCACGCTGCATCTTCTGCGGCATGTGTGAAGAGGCCTGTCCGACTACCGCCATCCAGCTTACGCCAGACTTCGAGCTGGGCGAGTTCAAGCGTCAGGACCTGGTTTACGAAAAAGAGGATCTGCTGATCTCCGGTCCGGGTAAATATCCGGAATATAACTTCTACCGGATGGCAGGTATGGCAATCGACGGCAAGGATAAGGGCGAGGCAGAGAACGAAGCCAAACCTATCGACGTCAAGGGCCTGTTACCGTAAGGAGAGGGGCAATGGAGTTCGCTTTTTATATCTGTGGCCTTGTTGCCATCGTGACCACGCTACGCGTGATCACGCATACCAATCCGGTGCATGCGCTGCTGTACCTGATTGTCTCCCTGCTGGCGATTTCAGGGGTCTTCTTCTCCCTTGGCGCCTACTTTGCCGGTGCGCTGGAGATCATCGTCTACGCCGGGGCCATTATGGTGCTGTTCGTGTTTGTAGTGATGATGCTTAACCTTGGCGGAGCCGAAATCGAGCAGGAGCGCCAGTGGCTGAAGCCACAGGTGTGGATCGGCCCGGGGCTGGTCTCTGCCGTACTGCTGGCGGTGATGGTTTACGCTATCCTCACCGTTAACGACCAGGGCATTGACGGTACCGCGATTAGCGCGAAAGCGGTCGGTATCACCCTGTTCGGGCCTTACGTTCTGGCGGTTGAGCTGGCATCGATGCTGCTGCTGGCGGGTCTGGTGGTGGCCTTCCACGTTGGCCGTGAAGAGCGTCCGGGCGAAGTGCTGAGCAACCGTCCGGCGGATGCGAAAAGAAAAACGGAGGAGCACGCATGATCCCCTTACAACACGGACTGATCCTCGCCGCCGTTCTGTTTGTGCTCGGGCTGACGGGGCTTATCATCCGCCGCAACCTGCTGTTCATGCTGATTGGCCTGGAAATCATGATTAACGCCGCCGCGCTGGCTTTTGTCGTCGCGGGCAGCTACTGGGGCCAGAGTGACGGCCAGGTGATGTATATCCTCGCGATTAGCCTCGCGGCTGCGGAAGCCAGTATTGGCCTGGCGCTGCTGCTCCAGCTGCATCGCCGTCGCCAGAACCTGAATATCGATTCAGTAAGTGAGTTGCGTGGATGAACATGCTTGCCTTAACCATTATTTTGCCATTGATTGGCTTCCTGCTTCTGTCGTTCTCCCGTGGCCGCTGGTCGGAAAACCTCTCCGCTGCGGTGGGGATGGGCTCCGTCGGGCTGGCGGCGCTGGTAACGGCGATTGCTGGCGTTGACTTCTTTAACAACGGACGCGAGGCCTTCAGCCAGCCGCTGTGGACCTGGATGGCAGTGGGCGATTTCAACATCGGCTTCAACCTGGTGCTGGACGGCCTGTCGCTGACCATGCTCTCGGTGGTAACCGGGGTTGGCTTCCTGATCCATATGTTTGCCTCCTGGTACATGCGTGGGGAAGAGGGCTACTCCCGCTTCTTCGCCTACACCAACCTGTTCATCGCGAGCATGGTGGTGCTGGTGCTTGCGGACAACCTGCTGCTGATGTACCTCGGCTGGGAAGGCGTGGGCCTCTGCTCCTATCTGCTGATCGGCTTCTACTACACCGATCCGAAGAACGGTGCGGCGGCAATGAAAGCGTTTATCGTGACCCGCGTGGGTGACGTCTTCCTCGCCTTTGCGCTGTTCATTCTCTACACCGAGCTGGGCACGCTGAACTTCCGTGAGATGGTCGAGCTGGCACCTGCGCACTTCGAAGCAGGCAACAACATGCTGACGTGGGCGACGCTGATGCTGCTGGGCGGTGCGGTCGGTAAATCGGCGCAGCTGCCGTTGCAGACCTGGCTTGCGGACGCGATGGCTGGCCCGACGCCGGTCTCTGCGCTGATCCACGCCGCCACGATGGTTACCGCCGGTGTCTACCTGATCGCCCGTACCCACGGCCTGTTCCTGATGACCCCGGAGATCCTGCATCTGGTGGGGATCGTTGGCGCGGTCACCCTGGTACTGGCCGGTTTTGCGGCGCTGGTGCAGACCGACATCAAACGCGTTCTCGCGTATTCCACCATGAGCCAGATTGGCTACATGTTCCTCGCGCTGGGCGTGCAGGCATGGGATGCGGCGATTTTCCACCTGATGACCCATGCGTTCTTCAAAGCCCTGCTGTTCCTCTCGTCTGGCTCGGTGATCCTTGCCTGCCACCACGAGCAGAACATCTTTAAAATGGGCGGGCTGCGTAAGTCTATCCCGCTGGTCTACGTCTGCTTCCTGGTGGGCGGCGCGGCGCTGGCGGCACTGCCGCTGATTACCGCAGGCTTCTTCAGTAAGGATGAGATCCTCGCCGGGGCGATGGCAAACGGCCATATCAACCTGATGGTAGCGGGCCTGGTCGGGGCGTTCATGACCTCGCTCTACACTTTCCGGATGATCTTTATCGTCTTCCACGGTAAAGAGCAGATCCATGCCCACGCAGGGAAAGGGATCACCCATCACCTGCCGCTGATTGTGCTGCTGGTACTCTCTACCTTCGTTGGGGCGATGATCGTGCCGCCGCTGCAGGGCGTGCTGCCGGATACTACCGAACTTGAACATGGTCGCGTGCTGACGCTGGAAATCACCTCGGGCGTGGTCGCTATCGCCGGGATCCTGATTGCCGCATGGCTGTGGCTGGGCAAGCGTACGCTGGTCACCTCTATCGCCAACAGCGCACCAGGCCGCCTGCTGGGTACCTGGTGGTACAACGCCTGGGGCTTCGACTGGCTGTACGACAAAATCTTCGTGAAACCTTTCCTCGGCATTGCGTGGTTGATTAAGCGCGATCCGTTGAATGCGGTGATGAACACGCCGGCTATTCTCTCCCGCTTTGCCGGGAAGGGCCTGCTGTTCAGCGAGAACGGACAGCTGCGCTGGTATGTGGCATCCATGAGCGTTGGTGCGGTCGTGGTGCTTGCCCTGCTGGTGGTATTGCGTTAATCGGTAAGCCCGGTAAGCGCTAGCGCCACCGGGCAATTTAGACTTTAACAAGGAACAAATATCGCCATGTTATTACCCTGGCTAATACTGATTCCCTTTATTGGCGGCTTCCTTTGCTGGCAAACTGAACGCTTTGGCGTGAAGATGCCGCGCTGGATCGCGCTGATTACGATGGGATTGACGCTCGCGCTTGGCCTGCAACTGTGGTTACAGGGCGGCTACTCTCTTACCCAGGCTACGGGCCTGCCGCAGTGGCAGTCGGAGTACGTGCGGCAGTGGATCCCACGCTTTGGTATCACCATTCATCTGGCGCTGGATGGCCTGTCGCTGCTGATGGTTGTCCTGACCGGCTTCCTTGGCGTGCTGGCGGTGCTCTGCTCATGGCGTGAGATTGAAAAGTACCAGGGCTTCTTCCACCTCAACCTGATGTGGATCCTGGGCGGCGTAATCGGCGTGTTCCTTGCCATCGACATGTTCCTGTTCTTCTTCTTCTGGGAGATGATGCTGGTGCCGATGTACTTCCTGATCGCGCTCTGGGGCCACAAGGCCTCCGATGGTAAAACGCGTATCACGGCGGCCACCAAGTTCTTCATCTACACCCAGGCGAGCGGGCTGGTGATGCTGATTGCGATCCTCGGGCTGGTGTTTGTCCACTACAACGCCACTGGCGTCTGGACCTTCAACTACGAGCAGCTGCTGAAAACCCCGATGTCCCACGGCGTGGAATATCTGCTGATGCTGGGCTTCTTCATCGCCTTTGCGGTGAAAATGCCGGTGGTGCCGCTGCACGGCTGGCTGCCGGACGCGCACTCTCAGGCACCGACCGCCGGTTCCGTTGACCTCGCGGGGATCCTGCTGAAAACCGCTGCCTACGGTCTGCTGCGTTTTGCGCTGCCGCTGTTCCCGAACGCCTCTGCGGAGTTCGCGCCAATTGCCATGTGGCTGGGCGTGATCGGTATCTTCTACGGCGCATGGATGGCCTTTGCCCAGACCGATATCAAACGTCTGATTGCCTACACCTCCGTGTCCCATATGGGCTTCGTGCTGATCGCCATCTATACCGGTAACCAGCTCGCCTACCAAGGGGCGGTGATCCAGATGATTGCCCACGGCCTCTCTGCGGCCGGTCTGTTCATCATCTGCGGCCAGATCTACGAGCGTCTGCACACTCGTGATATGCGCATGATGGGCGGCCTGTGGAACAAGATTAAGTGGCTGCCAGCACTGTCGATGTTCTTTGCCGTCGCCACCCTGGGGATGCCGGGCACCGGTAACTTCGTGGGCGAGTTTATGATCCTCTTCGGCAGCTACGGCGTCGTACCGGTCATCACCGTGATCTCGACCTTTGGTCTGGTTTTCGCCTCGGTTTACTCGCTGGCGATGCTGCACCGTACCTACTTTGGTAAGGCGAAGAGTGAAATTGCCGCTAAAGAACTGCCAGGGATGTCGCTGCGTGAGCTGTTTATCATCCTGCTGCTGGTAGTACTTCTGGTACTGCTTGGCTTCTATCCGCAGCCGATTCTGGATACCTCGCACTCTGCGATGAGCAATATCCAGCAGTGGTTTGTTAATTCCGTTACTACTACAAGGCCGTAAAGCGCATATGACTCTTACTCCACAACACCTGATCGCGCTGCTACCGCTGCTGATCGTCGGATTGACGGTGGTGGTTGTGATGCTCTCCATTGCGTGGCGACGCAACCATTTCCTGAACGCCACGATTGCCGTTATCGGTCTGAACGCCGCTCTGGTCTCGCTCTGGCTGGTTGGCCAGGCGGGAGCAATGGACGTCACGCCGTTGATGCGCGTTGACGGCTTCTCCATGTTCTATACCGGCCTGGTCCTACTGGCGAGCCTTGCGACCTGTACCTTTGCCTACCCGTGGCTGGAAGGGTACAAAGATAACCAGGAAGAGTTCTACCTGCTGGTGCTGATTGCCGCCCTCGGTGGCATTCTGCTGGCCAATGCTAATCACCTGGCTGCGCTGTTCCTCGGCATCGAGCTGATCTCGCTGCCGCTGTTCGGCCTGATCGGCTATGCGTTCCGTCAGAAGCGCTCGCTGGAAGCCAGCATCAAGTACACCATTCTCTCCGCCGCAGCCTCGTCGTTCCTGCTGTTTGGTATGGCGCTGGTGTATGCCAACTCTGGCAACCTGTCGTTCCTGGCTATCGGTAAGAGCCTCGGCGACGGCATGCTGCACGCGCCGCTGCTGCTGATTGGTCTCGGCCTGATGATCGTTGGTCTCGGCTTTAAGCTGTCTCTGGTGCCGTTCCATCTCTGGACGCCAGATGTGTATCAGGGTGCGCCTGCGCCGGTCTCTACCTTCCTGGCGACCGCCAGCAAGATTGCGATCTTTGGCGTGGTGATGCGTCTGTTCCTCTACGCGCCGGTAGGTGAGAGCGAAGCGGTACGCGTGGTGCTGGGCATTATTGCCTTCGCCTCGATCATCTTCGGTAACCTGATGGCCCTGAGCCAGACCAACATCAAGCGTCTGCTCGGCTACTCCTCTATCTCTCACCTCGGTTATCTGCTGGTGGCGCTGATCGCCCTGCAGAGCGGTGAAATGTCGATGGAGACCGTGGGCGTCTACCTGGCAGGCTATTTGTTTAGCAGCCTCGGCGCGTTCGGCGTGGTGAGCCTGATGTCCAGCCCATACCGTGGCCCGGATGCCGACTCGCTCTACTCCTACCGCGGCCTGTTCTGGCACCGTCCGATCCTTTCGGCGGTAATGACGGTGATGATGCTGTCGCTGGCGGGCATCCCGATGACCCTCGGCTTTATCGGTAAGTTCTACGTGCTGGCGGTGGGTGTGAATGCCCACCTGTGGTGGCTGACGGCGGCGGTAGTGATCGGCTCGGCAATTGGCCTCTACTACTACCTGCGCGTAGCAGTGAGCCTCTACCTCAGCGCGCCGCAGCAGCTTAACCGCGATGCGCCGTCCGACTGGGCCTACAGCGCGGGCGGGATTGTGGTTCTGATCTCTGCGCTGCTGGTGCTGCTGCTGGGTGTTTATCCGCAGCCGCTGATTAGCCTGGTACAGATGGCCCAGCCGCTGATGTAAGGCTTTAGAGCAAAATAAAAACCGCCGAAGATTCGGCGGTTTTTTTTCGTCTGGGGTAGGCCTGGTAAGCGCAGCGCCATCAGGCGTTATCGATTACACCGCCTGCTTGTG
The DNA here is from genome assembly GCF_019880405.1 of Enterobacter sp. C2. Taxonomy (NCBI): domain Bacteria; kingdom Pseudomonadati; phylum Pseudomonadota; class Gammaproteobacteria; order Enterobacterales; family Enterobacteriaceae; genus Enterobacter; species Enterobacter sp. C2. The sequence goes on along the minus strand of NZ_CP082269.1, from coordinate 2,887,442 downwards.
GCTAATCAGCGGGCCGTTAGCCTTGCTTGCCGCACGATCCAGCACCTCTTTGAGCACCGCCGACAGCTCGGTCACTTCAAACTTGGCGACGTAGCCGTCGGCCTGCACCTTGCGAACGTGATCTTCGTTGGCGCTGCCGGAGAGCGAGGAGTGGATCACCACGGGAATATGCTTCAGGCGCGGATCGGTTTTGATTTTACGCGTCAGGGTAAAACCGTCCATCTCCGGCATCTCCAGATCCGTGAGCACCATGGCGATCTTATCGCTCACTGGTACACCCTCGGCTTCCGCCTGCTCGGCCAGTCGCTGGATTTTCTCCCACGCGTCTTTGCCGGTTACGTGCATCTGGTTAGGGATCTGCATCGCCTCCAGCCCCTTCTCCAGCATTGCCCGCGCGACTTTGGAGTCCTCGGCAACTATCGCCACCGCACCCGGCTTAATATTGAATTTCTGTACTGCGGCATTGTTGGCGTGAACGTCATGATCGGACGGCACAATGTCATAGAGGATCTGCTCAACGTCCAGCACCAGCGCTAAATTGTTGGTGTCTTTATCGTCGTCGAGGCAGGCGATGCTGGTAATGTAGCGGCCGTTGATCGCCTTTTCCGCCGTGTGCACCTGCTTCCAGTCCAGACGGGTAATATTCTCTACCGACTCGACGGCAAAGGCCTGCACGCTGCGGGCATACTCGGTGATCAGCAGGATATTCAGACCGGTGCTGGGTTTGCAGCCCGCCACGGCAGCAAGATCGATAACCGGGATCACCTGGTCGCGAATATTCACCATCCCCAGCAGGGGCGATTTCATCCCGGCAGGGCGAGTAAACGCAGGCATGGGCACAATTTCACGCAGCTTAAATACGTTGATGCCATAGAGTTCTGATTTCTGTTCGTGTTGTGACGTACCAAGGCGAAACAGTAACAGCTCGAAGCGGTTGGACAGGGTGAGATTAGCCCTGTCATCAATATCTTTCTGGAAACTATCCATTATGCCCTCAGAGTGAAGTACCTGCGTTTACACAGTTATCGGCACGCGGAGGAAAAAGTGGAGGCGCGATTTACATCAAATCTCTATAACGGCAAAATCCTCTGCCAGCAGGGTGTCAGGGAAGATAGCCCGGCACTCGGCCAGCAGTCGCTGACTGCCCTCGTCATCGTAGCGTGAGCTGATGTGCGTCATCACCAGCTTGCCGACGCCCGCTTCCTGTGCCAGCTGTGCTGCCTGGCGCGTCGAGCTGTGACCCCGGCTATTGGCTTTCTCCTCCATCTCCGCCTCCAGCGTTGTCTCATGCACCATCACGTCTGCGCCATGGGCCAGCGCCAGCGCGCCGGGGAAGGGGGCGGTGTCGCCAAACAGAGCCAGCTTTTTGCCTGGCACAGCGGGGGCAAGAAAATCTTTACCGTCAATGCGCCTGCCATCTTCCAGGGTAACGCTTTCTCCGGCTTTCAGACGCTGAAAGAGCGGGCCGGGTTTAACGCCCTGGGCCATCAGCGCGGCAGCGTCGAGTGCGCCGGGCTTGTCGTGCTCCTCGATGCGGTAGCCGTAGCACTCCACTGGGTGGTTAAGCGCAACGGCGGTGACGCGACGCAGGCCGTCATCCATCACCGGGCCTTCCTCAATCTCCACCACCGTCAACGGATAGTCGGTCCAGGAGCCGCTCAGGCGTAGGGCGGTATCAATAAACTCCCGCAGCCCTTTGGGGCCGTAGATAGTTAGCGGCTGGACGTTGCCCGCCATCGAGCGGCTGCACAGCAGGCCCGGCAGGCCAAAGAGATGATCCCCGTGCAGATGGGTAATAAAAATGCGATCCAGCTTGCCGGGATGCCAGGCGGTGCGCTGCATCTGCTGCTGAGTGCCCTCGCCGCAGTCAATCAGCCACAGGGCGGGCCGCGTTGGGTGGCGTAGATTCAGCAGCGCCGCGCTGACGTTACGCGTGCGCGTGGGGACGCCTGCTGAGGTGCCTAAAAATATCAGTTCCATATGCGCTCTGGGTCGATAAAAGCCTTATTATAGCGAGCAACGCATAAAAAGGAGCGCACTATGATCCGTTGGCAAGACCTGCACCACGCTGAATTAACCGTCCCTGAACTCTACGCGTTGCTGAAGCTGCGCTGCGAAGTTTTTGTGGTTGAGCAGAAATGCGTCTATCTCGACGTTGACGGTGATGACCTGATCGGTGAAAACCGACACCTGCTTGGCTGGCGTGATAACGAACTAGTAGCGTATGCGAGGATTCTGAAAAGCGAGGATGATTTTGCGCCGGTGGCCATTGGTCGCGTCATTGTTAGCGCCGCGGTGCGAGGCGAAAAACTGGGGTACCAGCTGATGGAAAGGGCCGTTGCCAGCTGTAGCAAAAACTGGCCGCAAAGCCCGATATATCTGGGCGCGCAGGCGCATCTCGAGGACTTCTATCGCCACTTTGGCTTTGTGCCGGTGACCGAGGTCTATGACGAGGATGGCATTCCGCATATCGGTATGGCACGTGAAATCATCCCTCACGTTGACCAGGCGTAACCGCAAGTCATTGTCTATAGTTAGCTGACAGGTGCAAAACATGGAGAAACCTAATGTCTAACCAATTTACGAGTACCCGTATCGATGACGACCTGAACCTGCTAAGCGACACGCTGGAAGAAGTGCTACGCTCCTCCGGCGATCCGGCCGACCAGAAATACGTCGAGCTGAAAGCACGCGCCGAGCAGGCTCTGCATGATGTAAAAGACCGCGTTAGCCAGGCATCTGACACGTATTACGTGCGTGCTAAGCAGGTGGCTTACCGTGCGGACGATTACGTGCGTGAAAAACCATGGCAGGGCGTGGGCATCGGTGCCGCCGCTGGCCTGGTATTAGGGCTGCTGCTGCGTCGCTAATGCTGTAACGTGCCTCCCTACGCGGGCGCTGTCTTAAGGGCAGCGCCCGCTGTTTTTTCTCTCTTCTTCACACCTTACCGATTTACATCAAAAATCCCGTCTCTGCATCTCCGTATACTTGTCCGTATTCTTGATACCGGACAAACTCATGTCAGCAAGCTCATTCAACAGGCGCTGGGCGGAGGTTATCCTCGAAACGCTGGCGCGCCACGGCATCCGACACGTTTGCATCGCGCCCGGCTCCCGCTCGACGCCGCTCACCCTGGCGGCTGCGCAGAATAAAGCGTTTATTCACCATACCCATTTCGACGAGCGCGGGCTGGGACATCTGGCGCTCGGGTTGGCGAAGGCCAGCCAGCAGTCGGTAGCGGTGATTGTCACCTCCGGAACGGCAGTGGCAAATCTCTATCCGGCGCTGATTGAGGCCGGGCTGACCGGTGAAAAGCTGATCCTGCTTACCGCCGATCGTCCCCCGGAGCTTATCGACTGTGGGGCCAATCAGGCGATCCGCCAGCCGGGCATGTTTGCCTCGCATCCGGCACAGACGGTCTCGCTGCCACGTCCTGCCCAGGAGATCCCGGCCCGCTGGCTGGTCTCCACGCTGGATAACGCGCTGGGATCGCTGCACGGTGGGGCGGTACATATCAACTGTCCCTTTGCCGAGCCGCTCTACGGCGAGCTGGATGATTCTGGCCTTGAGTGGCAGAACGCATTGGGCAACTGGTGGCAGAGCGATCGCCCCTGGCTGCGGGAGGATCTTCGTCGCGAGAGCGAGAAGCAGCGCGACTGGTTCTTCTGGCGACAGAAGCGCGGCGTTGTGGTGGCCGGGCGGATGAGCGCCGCCGAGGGCAAGCGGGTGGCAGAGTGGGCGCAGATGCTGGGCTGGCCCCTGATTAGCGACGTGCTCTCCCAGACAGGGCAGCCGCTGCCCTGTGCCGATCTGTGGCTGGGCAACACCAGCGCGGTGAGCGAACTGGCTCAGGCGCAGATTGTCATCCAGTTGGGCAGCAGCCTGACCGGAAAACGGCTGTTGCAGTGGCAGGCAACCTGCACACCGGATGAGTATTGGCTGGTGGATAACATTGCAGGACGCCTCGATCCTGCGCACCATCGCGGGCGGCGGCTGATATCCGGCGTCGGCGAGTGGCTGGCGCTGCATCCGGCCGAGAAGCGTCATCCGTGGTATGCGGCGATCCCCTCCCTGGCGGATCGGGCGTGGCAGGCCGCTGCGGCCCGGCGTGAAACCTTTGGCGAAGCGCAGCTGGCACACCGTCTGGCGGAGTTTCTGCCGGAGCAGGGGCAGCTGTTTCTGGGCAACAGCCTGGTCGTCCGCCTGGTGGATGCCCTTGCGCAGCTGCCAGCGGGCTATCCGGTGTACAGCAATCGCGGTGCCAGCGGCATTGACGGTTTGCTTTCTACTGCTGCCGGGGTACAGCGGGCTACCGCGAGGCCTACCCTGGCGCTGGTGGGCGATCTCTCTGCGCTCTACGATCTCAACGCGCTGGCGCTGCTGCGCCAGGTCTCCGCGCCCTTTGTGCTGATTGTGGTGAACAACAACGGCGGGCAGATCTTCTCCCTGCTGCCGACTCCACAGGCTGAGCGGGAGCAGTTCTACTTGATGCCGCAGAACGTCCACTTCGATCATGCGGCCGCGATGTTCGACCTGACCTACCATCGCCCTGAAAGCTGGACCGAGCTGGAGGCGGCGCTGACGGGAGCCTGGCGTACACCGCAGGCAACCCTTATCGAGCTGGTGGTCGATCCGCAGGCGGGGGCGCAAACCTTACAGCAGCTCCTTGCCGAGGTCAGCCAGCTATGATCCTGCACGCGGTGGCGAAAGCGGGCGAGGCGCAGCGGCCCTGGCTGGTGTTCCTGCACGGTTTCGCCGGTGATAGCCGGGAGTGGATGGAAGTAGGGGAGCGCTTTTCCCGCCACCCTCGACTCTATATCGATCTCCCCGGTCACGGCGGTTCATCGGCTGTCTATGCCCGTGACCTGGATGAGGTTTGTTTACAGCTGCGCGCTACGCTTGTTAGTTACAACATACTAAAACACTGGCTGGTGGGGTACTCCCTCGGCGGCCGCATCGCTATGTACTCTTGTTGTCAAAACCCTGTCGGGCTAAAGGGGGTGGTCGTAGAAGGCGGCCATCCCGGGCTTACCGCCGCCGCCGCACGGGAGGCGCGCTGGCTCTCTGATGCCCGCTGGGCACAGCGCTTCCGTCATGAACCGCTGACTGACGTTTTTAACCACTGGTATCGACAGCCGGTATTTGCCGGGCTGAGCGCTGAACAGCGGCGTGAGCTGGTGGCAATAAGACGCGACAACAGCGGCGAGGCGCTGGCCGCCATGCTGGAAGCCACCTCTCTGGCGGGGCAGCCCGATCTTCGTCCGGCGCTGCGCCGGTGCGACATTCCCTTTTACTACCTGTGCGGCGAACACGACCACAAATTCCGCGCCCTTGGTGCAGAGCTTGCGGCACCTTGCCTGTTAATTAACGACGCCGGGCACAACGCCCACCGGGAGAACCCCAACGGGACGGCGGCCTGTCTGGCGCACATTTTGCGCTACTGATTAAGGAACTCTGATGATCTATCCCGATGAATCCATGCTTTACGCGCCGGTTGAGTGGCAGGACTGCTCTGAAGGCTACAGCGACATTCGCTACCACAAATCTACCGACGGCATCGCCAAAATCACCATCAACCGTCCGCAGGTGCGCAATGCGTTTCGCCCCCTGACGGTAAAAGAGATGCTCCAGGCGCTGGCGGATGCCCGCTACGATGATGCGGTTGGGGTAATTATCCTCACTGGCGAAGGTGAGAAGGCCTTCTGCGCCGGGGGTGACCAGAAGGTGCGCGGCGACTACGGCGGCTATCAGGATGACTCTGGCGTGCACCATCTTAATGTGCTCGACTTCCAGCGGCAGATCCGTACCTGCCCGAAACCGGTGGTGGCGATGGTGGCGGGCTACGCCATTGGCGGCGGCCACGTCCTGCATATGATGTGCGATCTGACCGTTGCGGCAGAGAACGCGGTGTTTGGCCAGACCGGTCCCAAGGTCGGCTCTTTCGACGGCGGCTGGGGGGCGGCCTATATGGCCCGCATCGTTGGGCAGAAAAAAGCGCGTGAAATCTGGTTCCTTTGCCGTCAGTACGATGCGCAGCAGGCATTAGATATGGGGCTGGTCAACACCGTGGTACCGGTTGCCGAGCTGGAAAAAGAGACCGTGCGCTGGTGTCGGGAGATGCTGCAAAACAGCCCGATGGCATTGCGCTGTCTGAAGGCGGCGCTTAACGCCGACTGTGACGGCCAGGCGGGCCTGCAGGAGCTGGCGGGCAACGCCACCATGCTCTTCTACATGACTGAAGAGGGGCAGGAGGGGCGCAACGCCTTCAACGAGAAGCGTCAGCCGGACTTCAGCAAATTTAAACGGAACCCGTAATGCGTCGGGCACAGGTTTACCGCTGGCAGATCCCGATGGACGCGGGGGTTGTGCTGCGCGAGCGGCGGCTGAAAACCCGCGAAGGACTCTATCTCTGCCTGCGTGACGGCTGCCGGGAAGGGTGGGGCGAGGTTGCCCCGCTGCCGGGCTTCAGCCATGAAACATGCGATGAGGCGCAGGCTGTGCTAATGGCCTGGGTCGACCGCTGGCTACAGGGTGCAGAGAAGCGCCCGGAGATGCCGTCGGTGGCCTTTGGCATAAGCTGTGCGCAGGCAGAGCTGGCCGGAACCTTACCTGAGGCAGCGGACTATCGCGCCGCGCCGCTCTGCACCGGCGATCCTGACGAACTGATGTTGCAGCTGGCCGCCATGCCCGGCGAGAAAGTCGCAAAGGTGAAAGTGGGCCTCTATGAAGCGGTACGTGACGGCATGGTGGTCAATCTCCTGCTGGAGGCGGTGCCCGATCTCCAGCTGCGGCTGGACGCCAACCGCGCCTGGACTCCGCAGAAGGCGCAGCAGTTTGCGAAGTATGTCCATCCTGACTATCGCTCGCGCATCGCCTTTCTTGAGGAGCCGTGCCGAACCCGTGCCGATTCGCTGAATTTTGCTCGTGATACCGGGATTGCCATCGCCTGGGATGAGAGCCTGCGCGACGCTGATTTTACTCTGGCCGCCGAAGCGGGCGTAAAAGCGGTGGTGATCAAGCCTACGCTTACCGGCGCGCTGGAGAGGGTTCGCGAGCTGGTACAGGCTGCTCATGCGCTGGGTATGACGGCGGTGATCAGCTCCTCTATCGAATCCAGCCTTGGTCTGACTCAGCTGGCGCGGATTGCCGCCTGGCTGACACCGCAGACTCTGCCGGGCCTCGACACGCTGGGCTTGATGCAGGCGCAGCAGGTTCGCCGCTGGCCGGGCAGCACCCTGCCATGCATTGATATTACCGCTCTGGAGCCGTTGCGATGACCTTCGCGGACTGGCCCTGGCGTCATTGGCGTGAGCAGCGGGGCGACGCCGCCGCCGTGCGTTTGAACAGTGAAACCCTCAGCTGGCGCGTGCTCTGTGCGCGCATTGATGCCCTGGCGGCAGGCTTTTCCCGGCAGAACGTCCGGCAGGGGGATGGCGTGCTGCTCCGCGCCGGCAATTCACCTCAAACGCTACTGGCCTGGCTGGCGCTGCTCCAGTGCGGAGTGCGGGTATTGCATATTAACCCCCAGCTGCCTGATTCTCTGCTGGCGGTGCTCCTGCCGCCGCTTTCGTTACAACATGCATTGAGCATTGATAACAGCTGGCGCGGCATCGGGCTTCCGACGCTGGCAATGCGTGAAGCAGAGGGCGATTGTGCTGCCTGCTGGCAGCCGCAGCGGCTGACTTCCATGACGCTCACCTCCGGTTCAACCGGCCTGCCCAAAGCGGCGGTACACACCGCAGCCGCGCATCTGGCCAGTGCACATGGCGTGCTGTCCCTGCTGCCTTACGGTCCGGAAGAGGACTGGCTGCTCTCCCTGCCGCTGTTTCACGTCTCCGGTCAGGGTATTTTATGGCGCTGGCTGCTGGCAGGCGGGCGGCTGACGGTTCGCGATCAACAGCCGCTGGCGCAGGCGCTCGCCGGGTGTACTCACGCCTCGCTGGTGCCGACCCAGCTCTGGCGGCTGCTTAGTGAGGATGCCTGCGTAAGCCTGAAGGCGGTATTACTGGGAGGGGCGGCCATTCCTGTTGAGCTGACCACCCGTGCCAGTGAACAGGGGATCCGTACCTGGTGCGGCTACGGGCTGACAGAGTTTGCCTCCACGGTGTGTGCAAAAACAGCCGACGGCGAGCCGGACGTCGGTCTGCCGCTGCCGGGGCGTGAGGTACGGATCGTCAACGGCGAAGTGTGGCTGCGCGGCGAGAGTATGGCCGCAGGCTACTGGCGTCACGGTGAGCTTATCCCGCTGATCAATGATGAAGGCTGGTTTGCTACCCGCGATCGGGGCGTGCTGAACAACGGACGGCTAAGCGTGCTCGGGCGCATGGATAATCTCTTCTTCAGCGGCGGGGAGGGGATCCAGCCAGAAGAGGTGGAGCGGGTGATTGTGGCCCATCCCCGCGTGCAGCAGGCTTTTGTGGTCCCGCTGGACGACCGTGAATTTGGCCAACGTCCGGTTGCCGTGGTGGCGTGCGACAGCGGTTTTGCTATCGACTCGCTGGGGGAGTGGGTCAACGGCAGGCTGGCCCGTTTTCAGCAGCCAATACATTGGCTGGCTCTGCCCGAGAGCCTCAATCTGGGCGGAATTAAGATCTCCCGCCGGTCGCTGATCGACTGGGTTCAGCAGACCCTGCGCGGCGGATAGCGCTTCCCCTGCGCCGCTAAACCGTGTAAAACACTTTTCGCCCATCGGCCAGCCTGAAAGGCTTGTACACTGTGCCGGTTTTGGGCGTATTACATTTTTTTGTATGGAAAAGGGCAATGGATAAAAGAATTTTGTGGGGAGTGGCCAGCCTGATGCTGGTATCGGCATCGGCCAGCGCGCTGAGCCTCAGCGGTCAGGCAGGGGAGCACTACACCAACCTGGCGGCCGGATTTGGTACGGAAACCAGCGGCCTGGCGCTGAGCGGCAACTGGACGCACAGCGATGACGACGGCGACGCCGCCGGTCTGGGGCTGGGCCTTAATCTGCCGCTCGGGCCGTTGCTGGCGACCGTTGGCGGTAAAGGTATCTATACCAATCCGAACGACGGTGACGAGGGCTATGCCGCAGCGGTAGGCGGCGGCCTGCAGTGGCCGATCGGCGACAGCTTCCGCCTGTTTGGCGAGTACTACTACTCTCCGGACTCGCTCTCCAGCGGTATCGACAGCTATCAGGAAGCCAACGCCGGTGCGCGCTGGACCATCATGCGTCCGCTGAGTATTGAAGCGGGCTATCGTTACCTGAACCTGGCGGGTAAAGACGGCAATCGCGACAATGCGCTAGCCGATGGCCCCTACGTTGGGGTGAACGCCAGCTTCTAATCCTCCGGCGCGGCGCTCTGCCGCGCCTTTTCTCCTGCTGGATCCTGCCGCTATTTGCTTCTCCATGCGTTATAGTACTCCCACAACAGGTAAGGGAGAGTACGGAGATACCAATGATAAATGTGGAAATGCTGTCTACCGGGGATGAAGTCCTGCACGGCCAGATTGTGGATACTAACGCTGCATGGCTTGCCGATCTGTTTTTCACCGAAGGGCTGCCGCTGACGCGCCGCAACACCGTGGGCGACAGCCTTAACGATCTGGTTGCTATTCTGCACGAGCGCAGCGAGCACGCTGATATCTTAATTGTTAACGGTGGCCTGGGCCCGACCAGCGACGATCTCAGTGCGCTGGCGGCGGCTACCGCTGCGGGCGAAGGGCTGGTGCTGCATGAGGCATGGCTGAGCCACATGGAGCGCTTCTTCACCGAGCGCGGACGTGTAATGGCGCCCAGCAACCGCAAGCAGGCGGAGATCCCGGCCAGCGCGGAGCTGATTGATAACCCGGTGGGCACTGCCTGCGGCTTTGCCATCAAGCTCAACCGCTGCCTGATGTTCTTTACGCCGGGTGTCCCCTCTGAGTTCAAGGTGATGGTGCAGCAGGAGATCCTGCCGCGCCTGCGGGAGCGCTTTAGCCTACCGTCACCGCCAGTCTGCTTACGCCTGACTACCTTTGGCCGCTCTGAGAGCGATCTGGCCCAGAGCCTCGAACATCTCCAGCTGCCGGAGGGGGTAGTGATGGGCTACCGCTCATCCATGCCGATCATCGAGCTGAAGCTGACCGGCCCGGCGGAGCAGCGTGAAGCCATGGAGGCGCTGTGGCCAGAGGTGCAGCGCGTCGCTGGCGAGAGCCTGATCTTTGAAGGTACCCAGGGGCTACCGGCGCTGCTGGCGGAGAAGATGCGTGAGCAGCAGCTGAGTCTGACCGTTAGCGAGCAGTTTACCAGCGGCCTGCTGGCGCTGCAGCTCTCCCGTGCTTCCGCCCCGCTGCTGGCAAGCGAGGTGCTGCCGTTCCAGGCAGACACGTTAGAGCAGACCGCACGCTGGGCAGCCGAGCTACGTAACCGTCATCTGGCCGGGCTGGCCCTGACCGTCGGTGGGCTGGACGAGGAGTATATTAACTTTGCCCTCGCCACGCCGCAGGGCACCCACGCGCTGCGAGTGAAGTTCGCTACCGGACGCCACGGCGTGGCGGTGCGCCAGGAAGTGTGTGCGATGATGGCCCTGAACATGCTGCGCCGCTGGCTCAGCGGTAAAGATGTCGCCAGCGAGCACGGCTGGGTCAACGTCGTCGACTCCCTGTTTGTTGGCTAATCTGGCTTGTTAGCTACTCTGCCAGCGCCTGCGCCAGCAGAGTAATGGGATGTTCACAGCGTTTGGAGGTGGACATCTCTATCTGCCATTTGCAGGTTTCGCAGTCGGTCACCACGATGTCTGCGCCGCTCGCTTCAATCTGCTGAAACAGCGGCGCACCAATTGCCTGCGAGGTGGGGTAGTTCTCGGTTTTAAAACCGTAGGTTCCGGCAATGCCGCAGCACTGAGAGTCCAGTACGATGACGTTCACCCCCGGGATTTTCCGCAGCAGCTCCAGGCTGTAGAGCGTCCAGCCCATCTTCTCCATATGGCATGGGGTATGGTAGGCCACCGTCAACGGTAGCGTTCGCAGCGGCAGGGTGCGTCCCTCGTCTAGCCTGCGCCACAGCCAGCGCGTAGCAAGGTCGATATGCGACCGCAGTTGGGCGTTGGGCAGATCCAGCAGGTGCGGATACTCATCGCGCAGCGTGAGGGTACAGGTTGATGAGGTCGCTATCGTTGTCAGACCGTTATCGACAATGGCCTGCTCCAGGGCGCGCAGGTTCACCCTCGCCTGCTTTTTAGCTTTATCATAGAAGCCGTTTGCCATCAGCGGAACGCCGCAGCATCGCTCCTTATCCAGCAACTGCACGCCGATCCCCAGCGCGTTAGCCACCTTCACGACATCTTTCCCTAACTGGGGGTGGTTGTAGTTCACATAGCAGCCGTGAAAAAAGGCCACCTGCTCAGGGTAGGCCGCCTGACACTTGGCCTGCCGGCGATACCACTGGCGAAAGGTGCCCCGGGCATATTTGGGCAGCGTCCGACGGTGATCAATATGAAGTACCTTGTCGAGCAGCTGGCGCACCGGTTTGAGCCCCGTGGTGGCATTCACCAGCGGTGCGATCGGGGAAGAGAGCGTGCCGAGCAGATCGGTGTGGCTGAGCAGGGTATTGCGCAGCCCGTTTTTAGGTTGGGCGTACTGCGCGCGGGCGCGCTGAATAATATCGCCAATGTTGACCCCAGAAGGGCAGGCGGTTTCACAGCGTTTGCAGTTAGTACAGTAGCTTAGCGACTCATCAAACAGGGCCGGATCCTTTAGCCGCAGGCGCTCCCCGTCTGGGCCAGCCTGTTTAGGGCCGCTGTAGGCCGGGTTCACCTGGCTTACCGGACAGGCGGTGGTGCAGACGGTGCACTTTATACAGCTCTCAAATTGCGTCATGCTCATTGCAGATCCTCCCTGGCGCAGATCTGCCGCGCCGCGTGTAATGCGGTTACGGCGCAGACTCCGCCGCCGCATCCCTGGGTAATGGCATCGAAACCGCCCAGCACCGAACCGGCAACGTAGAGATTTTCAAGCCGTTCGCCGTTTAGCCAGCCGCGCAGCGTATTGTCGGTACGTACGCCAGCATGCTGCCATGGTTGGGCAGCAAACAGATCGTCGCGAGTCCAGTTGCCTCTCTCAGGCTGCTGGACCTCTAACCCCAGCACTGCCTCGCGAATGCCCAGGCGTTCAGCAATCAAGCCGTTGCTGAAGAAGCTGCCGCTGGCCAGCACCACATGACGTGGACGGAGGGGAATATCCTCATGCCTGCGCGTCCACAATGCACTGACTCGACCCGCGCTAACGGTGGTGTTCAGCACCTCATCGCCCGGCAGCCAGATGCCGCCGTTTTTAATAAACTGCCGCTGGAGCAGCGTCTGCATCCGCATGCCGAATACCGACGGCGGAAGCGTAGGCAGGAGCTGCACCTTGCCGGGTAATGCTTCATTCAGGCGAGTCCAGACGCGGTTATCCGTCAGGCCAAAGCAGGCAGGCAGCCAGAGCACATCATGCTCCTGGCTCAAAGCGTGCAGCGCGTCGCAGAGCGGGGCAAACTGCGCCTCATCGTCGAGCACCCGGGCGATAGTGACGGCACGGAACTCGCTCGGGTTGTCACGCAGACTGTCGAGGGCAGGGAGGCTCATTTCGTGGGCAGTGGCGGTAACGCCCAGCCTGCGCAGCCCGGCAGCGGCAAGCGCTGGCTGAAAGTCGAGGAAGCCTTCGATGCCGATGATGCCAACATGCACGCCCGGCGATGGCGCAACCGGCGCCTCCTGCGGGCTAAGCCACGCCGGGCGCACTCTGCCCAGCGGCGTTACGCGAAAATGGGGCTTTTCTACGTGCCCCTGCATCACCAGGCCACTGTTGGCCAGCAGGCGCTGGGCTTCGTGGGCATACTCGATTACCCGCTCAGGCCCCAGCAGAGCGTAGGGGTGCATCGGGGCCAGATCCGCCAGCCTCGCCAGCCCGGCGTGGAGATCCGTCACCGTCTCGCCGTTGGGCAGGTGGGAGAGCAGATCCAGCGAGCCAGAGGAGAAGCTGAGCGCGCTCCTTCCCCGACTGACGATGGCAACGCGCTGGCCGCGTGCCGTGAGCGTTATGCCGCACAGTAAGCCTGCCAGCCCGCCGCCGATAATTACCGTATCAAAGTTCATCTGGCTCCCCCTTTTCCAGCCCGCATAGTCCCATGTAGACCCAGCGGGTAAACTCGCTCTCCCGCAGCGCATCTCCCCAGGCCACGGGATGGATGCCTTTCCAGCGCTCGTTAAGAAACTGCGACAGCTGGCTCAGAGTCTGTGCCTCATTGGTAACACTGAGACGGTTAAGCAGCCCCGCAGCGCGGCAGGCGCACAGTTCTCCCTGGCAGGTTCCCATTCCGACGCGGGTTCGGCGGCGCAGATCGAGCAGAGAGCGCACGTTAAGATGTTCAACCGCATACTGCACCTCCCCGGCGGTGACGGCCTCGCACTCGCACACCAGGCTGCGGCTGTGGCGCGTCTCCTCAGGCCAGGCGGAAACGCGATCGCCATGGCGATAGAGGGCCGAGCCGCGCAGCGGAGCGGGGAGTGAGAGGGTCTTCCGTGCGGTGTCGATCGGCTCTCGTGAGCCCGGCAGCGGATCGCGGGCGGTAGTGCAGGGGACGCTATGGTTAAGCTTGCGGCACACGGCGTCGGTCGCCCACTCCGCCATCAGGCGATAGGTCATCAGCTTCCCGCCGGTAATGGTGATAAACCCCTCCAGCCCGTCGCGTTGGGCATGGTCGAGCAGCACAATGCCGCGGCTGACGCTGCGCCCGGTCGGATCATCATCGCTTGCCACCAGCGGGCGCACCCCGGCATAGGCGCGCAGGATGCGCGTTCTGCCCATTATGGGAGCCAGTTTCTCACCCTCACGCAGCAGAATATCGACCTCTTCAGGCGTCACCCGGTTGGCGTCGATCTCGCTATAGTCAATGCGGGTTGAGGTGGTGCCAATTAACGAAATGGTATCGCCGGGCACCAGAATGTCGGCGTCGGCAGGTTTTCGGCAGCGGTTGATCACATGGTGATTAATGCGATGATCGAGGATCAGCAGCGATCCTTTAGCCGGGAACATCCGAATAGCGAGATCGGCATAGTCGGCAATGCGCTGCCCCCAGATACCCGCCGCGTTAACCACGACGCTGGCATACCGTTCGCTGTGCTCACGATAGTGCGTATTAAAGAGCCGCACGCCGCACACGCGATCTCCCTGACGAATCAGGCCAGTGACCTCATGGCCCGTCAGGATACGCGCCCCATGCTCCTGGGCATCCAGCATATTAGCCGCCGTGAGTCGGAAGGGATCGACGGTGCCGTCCGGGACCTTAACCGCGCCAATCAGTGCCGGGTTGACGGCAGGCTCCAGCCGACGAGCGAGAAGAGGATCGATGGCTTCGGCATCAATACCCGCCGAGATGCAGGCGGTAATAAAGGTGTGCTGAAACGCGAGATCGTCTTCGGGAAGGGTAATGAACAGCCCGTCGGTGGCTTCTACACAGTGACGGGCGATGCGTTTGAGGATCTGGTTTTCGGCAATGCACTCGCGGGCGGATTCATTATCGGTAACCGCATAGCGTGCGCCGCTGTGCAGCAGGCCGTGATTACGCCCGGTGGCGCCGGTGGCAATGTCATGGCGCTCGACCAGCACAACGTTTAGCCCGCGCAGAGCACAGTCGCGTGCTATGCCCGCCCCGGTCGCGCCGCCGCCAATGATAATCACATCGCTATGGTGAGGATCGTGAACAGCCATTCTCTGCCCTCATGTTCGTTTTTTTATCATTTAGCCATGAAGGATCGAATTTTTGTTTGATTTCGAGCACTACCGAGCGTGATTCGAAAGTTAATTTGTGGCTTAATGCGCTTTTTTGCGCATTCTGTCATATTTCTGTAACAATCTGTGCGTGAATTCACAGTAACAATGACCGATATTCCTTAACATCGCCGCCTCGCTGAAGTGGTGAGACACTTAAACCCTACAAATTTAATCGTTGGCCACGGAGGCTACATGCTCAGTATCTTTAAACCAGCGCCACATCAGGCGCGCCTGGGAAAAGCAGAAATTGATCCCCTATACCGCCGTTTGCGCTGGCAAATCTTCATCGGCATCTTCTTTGGCTACGCGGCGTACTATCTGGTGCGTAAAAACTTCGCCCTCGCCATGCCCTATCTGGTGGAGCAGGGGTTCTCACGCGGCGATCTCGGATTCGCACTGTCGGGCATCTCCATTGCCTACGGTTTCTCCAAGTTCATTATGGGCTCAGTATCGGATCGCTCTAATCCACGCGTTTTCCTCCCTGCCGGTCTAATTCTGGCAGCAGCGGTGATGCTGTTTATGGGCTTCGTGCCGTGGGCGACGTCGAGCATTGCCGTGATGTTTGTCCTGCTTTTCCTCTGCGGTTGGTTCCAGGGAATGGGATGGCCACCGTGCGGACGTACTATGGTTCACTGGTGGTCGCAGAAAGAGCGCGGCGGCATTGTCTCAGTGTGGAACTGCGCGCATAACGTGGGCGGCGGTATCCCGCCTCTGCTGTTCCTGCTGGGGATGGCCTGGTTCAACGACTGGAAAGCCGCGCTCTATATGCCAGCGTTCGGTGCGATTGTGGTGGCAATCATTGCCTTTGCGCTGATGCGTGACACACCGCAGTCTCAGGGGCTGCCCCCTATTGAAGAGTACAAAAACGACTATCCTGATGACTATAGCGAGCAGCACGAAGAGGAGCTGACCGCTAAACAGATCTTCATGAAGTATGTCCTGCCTAACAAGCTGCTGTGGTACATCGCGATAGCCAACGTCTTTGTCTATCTGCTGCGTTACGGCATCCTCGACTGGTCGCCGACCTACCTGCGTGAGGTGAAGCATTTTGCGCTGGATAAATCCTCTTGGGCCTACTTCCTCTATGAATATGCGGGGATCCCTGGCACCCTGCTGTGCGGCTGGATGTCGGATAAGGTGTTCAAAGGTAACCGTGGTGCAACGGGCGTATTCTTTATGACGCTGGTGACCATTGCTACCGTGGTGTACTGGCTTAACCCGGCGGGCAACCCAGGCGTGGATATGGCCTGCATGATTGTTATCGGCTTCCTTATCTATGGCCCGGTGATGCTGATTGGTCTGCATGCCCTGGAGCTGGCCCCGAAAAAAGCGGCTGGTACGGCGGCTGGCTTTACCGGCCTGTTTGGTTACCTGGGCGGTTCGGTGGCGGCGAGCGCCATCGTAGGCTATACCGTTGACTTCTTCGGCTGGGACGGTGGCTTTATGGTGATGATCGGCGGAAGCGTGCTGGCCGTATTGCTGCTGATTGTGGTGATGTTCGGTGAAAAACGGCACCATGCGGAGATGCTGGCGCGTCGTTAATAAATACTAAAATAGAAAAGGGCCGCAAGGCCCTTTTTTTATATCCAGGAAACAGGTAAGGTTGCGGTAGCATTTAGTTCTTATTAATCATGTAAAATCAATAGATTATGTTGATGATCCGCGCAACGATCCTGGATGACCCAGTGCGACTCTCTGTTTACCTTTTTTCACTATTTAACGCTAAATATTGCTGTTAACGTCGAACAATAATTT
Source organism: Enterobacter sp. C2 (assembly GCF_019880405.1). Classification (NCBI taxonomy): domain Bacteria; kingdom Pseudomonadati; phylum Pseudomonadota; class Gammaproteobacteria; order Enterobacterales; family Enterobacteriaceae; genus Enterobacter; species Enterobacter sp. C2. Next base: position 2,870,936 of record NZ_CP082269.1, on the reverse strand, counting down.
ATTTACATGCATCGCGGCGTGTAAAAATAAGCGCCGGGCTGTATGTTGAAAGTATTCACTATCGCCATATAATCGTTCTTATTATCAGTGCGGCTTATGAAATAAGGATCGAACGGCACTCTACGGACAGTTTTAAGAGATATGAGTAAAGATACGATGGGATATCGGCTATACGGTTACGTAATAGGCAAAGAAATTCACTTCGAGATTGAAAACCGAAGGCTTTATCGCCTGCCGCAGGGAAGCGCCGATAAATCATTTATCTTTGGCTCGGTATTATTTAACCATACGATGCTGCATCTGTTTGTCTATCTTTTACAGCATGGCCGTCATGCGACGGTACCGCGCGAGGAGCTGCTGCGCGTGGTGTGGGAGGAGAACGATCTGGTGCCATCGAGCCAGCGCCTGTGGCAGGTATTAAGAAACCTCAATCGTCGACTGAGTCTGCTGGGATTACCTGATGATTTCATCGCCAACGTCAGGGGAAGCGGCTATATCATTAACTACGTTGATATTACGCCAATCTATTACAGGGTCAGTGAACTCCAGCGCTGCCCTGAGAAAATAACGGAGAGTTAGCTATTCCGGCGTGAGTGATGTCAACCCGGAAATTTATCCCTGAACATGTGTGTGCTCAGGGATTTTTTATATTTGCCGGTCGCCAACTACAGATCGAGTTCAATATCGCCCATGGCGCGACAGCAGCAGGGGAGGATCTCCCCGGCCTGGATAAAGGCCAGCGGCTCGGTGAGCCACTCAACCTGACCAGCAATCAGCCGGGTACGGCAGGAGCCGCAGTAGCCCTGCCGGCACTGATACTCTACGTTGACCTTGTGGAACTCTAACGCCGCCAGCAGCGACGGATGTTCATCCTGGCACAGCAGCTGTGCGCCAGTGATGCGCAGCGTCACCGCACCCATTAGAGCTGGAAGTCGCTGAGATCGTCGGTGTTAACTTCCGAATCGATCTGCCCGACCAGGTAAGAGCTCACCTCAACCTCCTGCGGTGCCACCTGGACGTTGTCAGAGACCAGCCAGGTGTTGATCCACGGGATCGGGTTGGAGCGGGTTTGGAACGGCAGATCCAGGCCCACCGCCTGCATACGGATATTGGTGATGTACTCTACGTACTGGCAGAGAATATCCTTGTTCAGGCCGATCATCGAGCCGCCCTGGAAGAGATACTCTGCCCACTCTTTCTCCTGCACTGCCGCCTGCACGAAGAGATCGTACGAGGCCTGCTTGCACTCTTCAGCAATTTCCGCCATCTCCGGATCGTCTACGCCGCTGCGCAGCAGGTTCAGCATATGCTGGGTGCCGGTCAGGTGCAGGGCTTCGTCACGGGCGATCAGGCGAATGATCTTGGCGTTGCCTTCCATCAGCTCGCGCTCGGCGAAAGCGAAGGAGCAGGCGAAGCTGACGTAGAAGCGGATCGCTTCCAGCGCGTTAACGCTCATCAGGCAGAGGTAGAGTTTCTTCTTCAGCTCGCGCAGATTTACGGTCACGGTCTGGCCGTTGACGGTATGCGTCCCTTCGCCCAGCAGGTGCCAGTAGCTGGTCAGCTGGATCAGATCGTCATAGAAGTGGGAGATACCTTCCGCTCGCTTGAGGATCTGCTCGTTGGTGACGATATCGTCGAAGACGATTGCCGGATCGTTAACGATATTACGAATGATATGGGTGTAGGAGCGAGAGTGGATAGTCTCGGAAAACGCCCAGGTTTCGACCCATGTCTCCAGCTCAGGGATAGAGATCAGCGGCAGCAGGGCCACGTTCGGGCTACGGCCCTGAATGGAATCCAGCAGCGTCTGATATTTCAGATTGCTGAGGAAGATGTGCTTTTCATGCTCCGGCAGCGCCTGGAAGTCGATGCGATCCCGCGAGACGTCAACCTCTTCCGGACGCCAGAAGAAGGAGAGCTGTTTCTCAATCAGCTTTTCAAAGATGTCATATTTTTGCTGATCGTAGCGGGCGACGTTGACCGACTGGCCGAAAAACATCGGCTCTTTCAGCTGATCGTTCTTCGTCTGTGAAAAGGTGGTGTATGCCATGAATGGAAGTCCTGTCAAAAATGGTAGCGCCCGGGGGCGCAGAGCTTGCCGGGCCTACAATACCTGTAGGCCGGGTTAGCGAAGCGCCACCCGGCTAAACGATCTTAAATCTTACATGCGCCGCTTTCGCAGCCATCGTCCTGAATAGAAGGCACCATATCGTCCTGCGCATCTTCCGCACCGTCGCGGGTGTTCTGATAGTACAGGGTCTTGACGCCAAACTTATAGGCAGTGAGCAGATCCTTCAGCAGCTGCTGCATCGGCACTTTGCCAGACGGGAAGCGGGACGGATCGTAGTTGGTGTTAGCAGAGATCGACTGGTCGATAAACTTCTGCATGATGCCTACCAGCTGGAGGTAACCGTCGTTGTTCGGCATCTCCCACAGCAGCTCATAGTTGTTTTTCAGGTGTTCATAGTCCGGCACCACCTGGCGCAGGATCCCGTCTTTCGACGCTTTGATGCTCACGTGGCCGCGCGGCGGCTCAATGCCGTTGGTGGCGTTAGAGATCTGCGACGAGGTTTCAGACGGCATCAACGCGGAGAGCGTGGAGTTACGCAGGCCGTGGGTCTGAATGGACTGACGCAGCGCTTCCCAGTTGTAGTGCAGTGCCTCATCGGTAATACCGTCGAGATCCTTTTTATAGGTGTCGATCGGCAGGATACCCTGGGCATAGGTGGTCTCGTTGAACCACGGGCACGCGCCTTGCTCTTTCGCCAGCTCGTTAGACGCTTTCAGCAGGAAGTACTGAATGGCTTCAAAGGTCTGGTGGGTCAGGTTGTTGGCGCTGCCGTCGGAGTAGCGCTTGCCGTTTTTCGCCAGCCAGTAGGCGTAGTTGATTACGCCAATACCCAGCGTACGGCGGCCCATTGCCCCGCGTTTTGCGGCCGGGATCGGGTAGTCCTGATAGTCCAGCAGCGCATCCAGAGCACGTACCGCCAGCACCGCCAGCTCTTCCAGCTCGTCCAGGCTGTTGATTGCGCCGAGGTTGAACGCCGACAGCGTGCAGAGCGCGATTTCACCGTTCTCGTCGTTGACGTCCATCAGCGGTTTGGTCGGCAGGGCGATCTCCAGGCACAGGTTGGACTGGCGCACCGGCGCAACAGCCGGATCGAACGGGCTGTGGGTGTTGCAGTGGTCCACGTTCTGAATGTAGATACGGCCGGTAGAAGCACGCTCCTGCATCATCAGCGAGAAGAGCTCAACGGCCTTCACGCGCTGCTTACGGATGCTCTCATCCTGCTCATACTGCACGTACAGGCGCTCAAACTCGTCCTGATCGGCAAAGAAGGCATCGTACAGCCCTGGCACATCGGACGGGCTGAAGAGGGTGATATCCTGGCCCTTCAGCAGACGGGTGTACATCAGCTTGTTGATCTGTACGCCGTAGTCCATGTGACGAACGCGGTTGCCCTCAACGCCACGGTTGTTTTTCAGCACCAGCAGGCTCTCAACTTCCAGATGCCACATCGGGTAGAAGAGGGTTGCCGCACCGCCGCGCACGCCGCCCTGAGAGCAGGACTTCACCGCGGTCTGGAAGTGCTTGTAGAACGGAATACAGCCGGTGTGGAACGCTTCACCGCCGCGGATCGGGCTGCCGAGCGCGCGGATGCGGCCAGCGTTGATGCCGATACCGGCGCGCTGGGAGACATACTTCACAATCGCGCTGGAGGTGGCGTTGATGGAGTCCAGGCTGTCGCCGCACTCGATCAGCACGCAGGAGCTGAACTGGCGAGTTGGGGTACGCACGCCGGACATGATCGGCGTCGGCAGCGAGATCTTAAAGGTTGAGACCGCGTCATAGAAACGCTTCACGTAGTCCAGACGGGTGTCGCGCGGATAGTTAGAGAACAGGCACGCGGCAACCAGAATGTAGAGGAACTGGGCGCTCTCGTAGATTTCGCCGGTCACGCGGTTCTGAACCAGGTATTTACCTTCCAGCTGCTTCACTGCCGCATAGGAGAAGGTCAGGTCGCGGTCGTGCTGGATGAAACCGTCCATCTGCTGGAACTCTTCTTCCGTGTAGTCTTCCAGCAGATGACTATCGTATTTGCCCAGCTCAATCATTTTGCGTACGTGGTCAATCAGCACCGGCGGCTCAAACTGGCCGTAGGCTTTTTTACGCAGGTGGAAGATGGCAAGGCGGGCAGCCAGATATTGATAATCCGGCGCGTCGCGGGAGATGAGATCCGCAGCGGCTTTGATAATGGTTTCGTGGATGTCGGACGTTTTAATGCCGTCGTAGAACTGAATGTGGGAACGCAGTTCAACCTGAGAGATCGATACGTTATTCAGCCCTTCTGCCGCCCAATCCAGCACCCGGTGGATTTTATCCAGATTGATGCGTTCAGTACGACCATCACGCTTCGTCACCAGCAGACTCTGATTCATGTACCTGTCCTTAAGAAAAAAAGTATCCCCCGCTTATCCACATTTTCACACTGTGGTTAAACCTGTGGATAAATACTATATGTAGGGGGTGTTTGATAAAAACGTCACAATATGGTGAGTATTCTAGTCTGGATTCTTTTCAGTACAAGAGTTGATTTTGAGGTTAAATTGCGGTTGCGGAAAGGTAATAAACGCTAAGTCCGCGAACGATAAGGGCTACAGGAAAGTCAACGCATGTGAAAAAAAAAAGTGAATGTGATCGAACGCTGAAATCTTCATCGAGGAACTGGCGGAAGTGAATTACGCAGCTTATGAGGCTGCGTAATGGTCATCACATTTTCAGATATCGTTAGCTGTTTTTTGCCTGGGTGTGCAGCATGTAGTTCACGTCAACCCCTGGCGCCAGCTTAAAGCGATCGCTAAGCGGATTGTAGTGCAGGCCAATCATATGCCGCTCCTGCAGCGGAGTAGGATCGATCCAGCTAATCAGTTCGGCGGGTTTAATAAACTTCTTCACGTCGTGCGTACCTTTCGGCACCATGCGCAACACGTACTCTGCGCCAACAATCGCCAGCAGCCAGGCTTTGCCGCTGCGGTTAAGCGTCGAGAAGAAGACGTGGCCGCCAGGCTTAACGAGGCGGGCGCAGGCGTGCACCACCGACTGCGGATCGGGAACGTGCTCCAGCATCTCCATGCAGGTGACGACGTCATACTCTCCTGCCTGCTTAGCCGCATGCTCCTCTACCGTCTCCTGAACGTAGTCGACATGAATGCCGGACTCCAGGGCGTGCAGGCGAGCAACCTGTAGCGGCTCAAAGCCCATATCGAGGCCGCTGACGTTAGCGCCTTCCCGGGCCATGCTCTCGGCCAGGATGCCGCCGCCGCAGCCAACGTCCAGCACTTTTTTGCCGAACAGGCCGCCGACGCGCTCGGCGATATAGCCCAGGCGCAGGGGGTTGATACGATGCAGCGGTTTAAACTCGCCTTCGGTATCCCACCAGCGTGACGCCACGGCTTCAAATTTGGCGATCTCTTCATAGTCAACGTTTTGAGCCACCGGCGGTTTTTCAGCATTCATGGGCGCTTTTACTCCTTAATCAATCAGTGCATTGAGTATATCAGGAGAGAAGTATCAATAAAGCATTGGCGGGGGTGTTTACTTTACCGGAATCACGTCGGCTGTGTTATAATTTGCGACCTTTGAATCCGGGATACAGTAGAGGGATAGCGGTTAGATGAGCGACCTTGCGAGAGAAATTACACCGGTTAACATCGAGGAAGAGCTGAAGAGCTCCTATCTGGACTATGCGATGTCGGTCATTGTTGGCCGTGCGCTGCCAGACGTCCGCGATGGCCTGAAACCGGTACACCGTCGCGTACTTTACGCCATGAACGTATTGGGCAATGACTGGAATAAAGCCTACAAAAAATCTGCCCGTGTCGTTGGTGACGTAATCGGTAAATACCATCCCCATGGGGATACGGCGGTGTATGACACCATCGTTCGTATGGCGCAGCCGTTTTCGCTGCGTTATATGCTGGTCGATGGCCAGGGTAACTTCGGCTCGGTAGACGGCGACTCCGCCGCAGCGATGCGTTATACGGAAATCCGTATGTCGAAAATCGCCCACGAGCTGATGGCCGATCTGGAAAAAGAGACGGTCGATTTCGTTGATAACTACGACGGAACCGAACGCATTCCAGACGTTATGCCGACCAAAATCCCGAACCTGCTGGTCAACGGCGCGTCCGGTATCGCGGTAGGGATGGCCACCAACATTCCGCCACACAACCTGACGGAAGTGATCAACGGCTGCCTGGCCTACATCGACGATGAGAACATCAGCGTTGAAGGGCTGATGGAGCACATTCCAGGGCCAGACTTCCCGACGGCGGCGATCATCAACGGTCGTCGCGGTATCGAAGAGGCCTATCGCACCGGCCGCGGTAAAATCTACATTCGCGCACGCGCGGAAGTGGAAGCCGACGCGAAAACCGGTCGTGAAACCATCATCGTGCACGAAATTCCGTACCAGGTGAACAAAGCGCGCCTGATCGAGAAGATTGCCGAGCTGGTGAAAGACAAGCGCGTCGAGGGCATCAGCGCCCTGCGTGACGAGTCCGATAAAGACGGCATGCGCATCGTGATTGAGATCAAACGCGACGCGGTGGGCGAGGTGGTGCTAAACAACCTCTACTCCCAGACGCAGCTGCAGGTCTCCTTCGGTATCAACATGGTGGCACTGCACCACGGTCAGCCGAAGATCATGAACCTGAAAGATATTCTTTCTGCGTTTGTGCGTCACCGTCGTGAAGTAGTGACCCGTCGTACCATTTTCGAACTGCGTAAAGCCCGCGATCGCGCGCATATCCTTGAAGCGCTGGCGGTTGCGCTGGCGAACATCGACCCGATTATCGAGCTGATCCGCCGTGCACCGACCCCGGCCGAAGCGAAAGCTGGGCTGGTAGCCCGTCCATGGGCGTTGGGTAATGTCTCTGCCATGCTCGAACGTGCGGGCGATGACGCTGCGCGTCCGGAGTGGCTGGAGCCGGAATTCGGCGTGCGTGATGGTCAATACTACCTGACCGAGCAGCAGGCGCAGGCGATTCTGGATCTGCGTTTGCAGAAGCTGACCGGCCTGGAGCACGAGAAGCTGCTCGACGAATACAAAGAGCTGCTGGAGCAGATTGCCGAGCTGCTGCACATCCTCGGCAGCGCCGATCGTCTGATGGAGGTGATCCGCGAGGAGCTGGAGCTGGTTCGTGACCAGTTTGGCGACGCGCGCCGCACCGAGATCACCGCGAACAGCGCCGATATCAATATCGAAGATCTGATCAGCCAGGAAGACGTAGTGGTCACGCTGTCGCATCAGGGCTACGTGAAGTACCAGCCGCTGACCGACTACGAGGCCCAGCGCCGAGGCGGGAAAGGCAAATCGGCCGCCCGTATTAAAGAAGAGGACTTTATCGACCGTCTGCTGGTGGCCAACACCCACGACACGATCCTCTGCTTCTCCAGCCGAGGTCGTCTCTACTGGATGAAGGTCTACCAGCTGCCGGAAGCGAGCCGTGGCGCGCGCGGTCGTCCGATCGTCAACCTGCTGCCGCTGGAAGCCAACGAACGTATCACCGCCATTCTGCCGGTGCGCGAGTACGAAGAGGGCGTCAACGTCTTTATGGCGACCGCCAGCGGTACGGTGAAGAAAACGGCGCTGACCGAGTTCAGTCGTCCGCGTTCGGCCGGGATCATCGCGGTGAACCTGAACGAAGGCGACGAGCTAATTGGCGTTGACCTGACCTCCGGCGACGACGAGGTAATGCTCTTCTCTGCTGCCGGTAAAGTGGTGCGCTTCAAAGATAATGCGGTGCGTGCAATGGGCCGTACGGCCACTGGCGTGCGCGGCATCAAGCTGGCAGGCGTTGATAAGGTTGTCTCTCTGATTGTGCCTCGTGGGGAAGGTGCCATCCTGACCGTGACCCAGAACGGCTACGGTAAACGTACGGCGCAGGAAGAGTACCCTACCAAGTCCCGCGGTACCCAGGGCGTTATCTCCATTAAGGTCACCGAGCGCAACGGCTCCGTTGTTGGTGCGGTGCAGGTCGACGACTGCGACCAGATCATGATGATCACCGATGCCGGTACGCTGGTGCGTACCCGCGTCTCGGAGATCAGCGTGGTCGGGCGTAACACCCAGGGCGTGATCCTCATTCGCACGGCGGAAGATGAGAACGTCGTGGGTCTGCAACGCGTGGCCGAGCCGGTAGATGACGAAGAGCTGGACGCAATCGACGGTACGGTAGCAGAGGGCGATGACGATATCGCGCCGGAAACCGAAGCCGACGATGATGCAGCGGACGATAGCGAAGAGTAATTCTACGCCGTCAGTCTGAGCATTGATGAAAGGGCCGGCAATCCGGCCCTTTTTCTTTGCGGTCTGCCCGTTTTACCGCTACCTTATCGACATCCTTTTGTGACCCTGACGGCGGAGCATCGCCACGTTGAAATACCTCGTCTCTTTTCGTACTACACTCAAAGTTTCACGCTATCTGTTTCGGGCGCTGGCGCTGCTGCTTTGGCTGCTGATTATTCTCTGTTCGGTGTTCTACATCGTAAACGCCCTGCACCAGAAAGAGTCTGAAATCCGCAAGGAGTTTAACCTCAGCTTCGATCAGGCCCAGCGCTATATTCAGCGCACCTCCGACGTGATGAAAGAGCTTAAGTACATCGCGGAAAACCGCCTGACGGCAGAGAACGGCATTATGGCCTCTCGCGCTCCGAATTCGCAGAACGACGTTCCCGATTTTCAACCGCTGTTTCCAGACTCTGACTGCGCAGCAATGGGCACGGCATGGCGCGGCTCGCTGGAGTCGCTGGCGTGGTTTATGCGCTACTGGCGGGACAACTTCTCCGCTGCCTACGATCTCAACCGGGTATTTTTAATCGGCAGCGCCAACCTCTGTATGGCCGACTTTGGCCTGCGCGACGTGCCGCTGGAGCGGGAAAGCGCCCTGAAAAACCTGCACGAGCGCATCATGAAGTACCGCAATGCCCCGCAGGAAGAGCGCGGCAACAACATCTTCTGGATAAGCCAGGGCGCACGTCCGGGCATCGGCTACTTCTACGCCCTGACGCCGGTCTATCTGGCCAACCGCCTGCAGGCGCTGCTGGGCGTTGAGCAGTCTATCCGCATGGATAACTTCTTTACACCGGGTACGCTGCCGGTAAGCGTAACCATTCTCGATGAGAACGGCCATGCGCTGATCTCTCTGACCGGGCCGGACAACCGACCGGAGATCGATCCGCGTTGGATGCAGGAGCGCTCCTGGTTTGGCTACACCTCTGGCTTCCGCGATCTGGTGCTGAAGAAGAGCCTGCAACCCTCATCGCTGAGCGTGGTTTACTCGGTGCCGGTGGATTTGGTGCTGGAACATATCCGCATGCTGATCCTCAACGCGGTACTGCTTAACGTGCTGGTGGGGATTGCCCTCTTTACCCTGGCGCGGATGTACGAGCGACGCATCTTTATTCCGGCGGAAGTGGACGCCCAGCGTCTTGAAGAGCATGAGCAGTTCAACCGCAAGATTGTGGCCTCCGCGCCGGTGGGGATCTGTATTTTACGTACCCAGGATGGGACAAACATTCTGAGTAACGAGCTGGCGCACAACTACCTTAATATGCTGACCCACGAGGATCGGCAGCGGCTGACGCAGATTATCTGCGGTCAGCAGGTCAATTTTGTTGACGTGCTCACCAGCAACAACACCAACCTACAGATTAGCTTTGTCCATTCGCGCTACCGCAATGAGAACGTGGCTATTTGCGTGCTGGTGGATGTCTCCTCACGCGTAAAAATGGAGGAGTCGCTGCAGGATATGGCCCAGGCGGCAGAGCAGGCGAGCCAGTCGAAATCGATGTTCCTGGCGACCGTTAGCCATGAGCTGCGCACGCCGCTCTACGGCATTATCGGTAACCTCGATCTGCTGCAAACCAAGGCCCTGCCGAAAGGCGTGGATCGGCTGGTGACGGCAATGAACAACTCCTCCAGCCTGCTGCTGAAGATCATCAGCGATATTCTCGACTTCTCAAAAATCGAGTCGGAGCAGCTGAAGATCGAGCCGCGAGAGTTCTCCCCGCGCGAGGTGATGAACCACATTACCGCTAACTACCTGCCGCTGGTGGTGCGTAAGCAGCTTGGGCTGTACTGCTTTATCGAGCCAGACGTGCCGGTGATGATGGAGGGCGATCCGATGCGCCTGCAGCAGGTGATCTCCAACCTGCTGAGCAACGCCATCAAATTTACCGACGTGGGCTGCATCGTGCTGCATGTGCAGCGCTCAGGGGAGTATCTCTCTATTCAAGTCCGCGATACCGGCGTCGGCATTCCGGCCAAAGAGGTGGTTCGCCTGTTCGATCCCTTCTTCCAGGTGGGAACTGGAGTGCAGCGCAACTTCCAGGGCACCGGGCTGGGGCTGGCTATCTGTGAGAAGCTGATCAGCATGATGGACGGCGATATCTCCGTGGATACCGAGCCGGGAATGGGAAGCCAGTTTACCGTGCGTATCCCGCTCTACTCCGCCCAGTCTCCACAGGCGATTGACGTTGACGGCCTGGCCAACACCCGCTGCTGGTTAGCGATCCGCAACGCTTCCCTGTACAGTTTTGTGGAGTCGCTGCTGACGCGCAACGGCATTCGCACCGAGCGCTACGAAGGGCAGACCCCGGACGCGGATGATACGCTCCTGACCGATGACGCCCTCGACCAGCCCTGGCAGGGCAGGGCGGCGGTGATCTTCTGCCGTCGGCATATCGGCATTCCGCAGGAGCGTAAGCCCGGCGAGTGGACGCACAGCGTGGCGTCACCGCACGAGATGCTGGCCCTGCTGGCGCGTATCTACAGCGTCAAGGTGGACACCAGCGAAACCGCGCCGGTGCTCTCTGCGGAGACGCAGGATGCCTACAATGACGACATGATGATTCTGGTGGTGGACGATCATCCCATTAACCGTCGTCTGCTTGCCGATCAGCTGGGTTCCCTGGGCTACCAGTGCAAAACTGCCAATGACGGGGTGGATGCCCTGAACGTGCTGAGCAAAAACCACATCGACATTATTCTCAGCGACGTCAACATGCCAAATATGGATGGCTACCGCCTGACGCAGCGCATTCGCCAGCTGGGGCTGACCTTGCCGGTGGTGGGCGTGACGGCTAACGCGCTGGCGGAAGAGAAGCAGCGTTGTCTGGAGTCGGGCATGGACAGCTGCCTGTCGAAACCGGTGACGCTGGACGTACTGCAGCAGACGCTGGCGATCTATGCGGAGCGGGTGAGAAAAGCAAGAACGTAGGGTAGGAAACGGTAGGCCGGGCAAGCGCAATGCGCCGCCCGGCTTAACGATCAGACAGAATTAATCTTTGTCCGCCGGGCTCAGGGTCACGGAGGAGAGGTAGTTCAGCAGGGCGATATCGTTATCCACACCCAGTTTCATCATCGCTGATTTCTTCTGGCTGCTGATAGTTTTAATACTGCGGTTCAGCTTCTTGGCAATCTCGGTGACGAGGAAACCTTCGGCAAACAGGCGCAGCACTTCGCTCTCTTTCGGTGACAGGCGCTTGTCGCCGTAGCCGCCGGCGCTGATCTTCTCCAGCAAGCGGGAGACGCTCTCCGGGGTAAACTTCTTCCCTTTTTGCAGCGAGGCCAGCGCTTTCGGCAGGTCGGTCGGCGCACCCTGTTTCAGCACAATCCCTTCGATATCCAGCTCCAGCACTGCGCTGAGGATGGCCGGGTTGTTGTTCATGGTTAGCACGATCACCGACAGGTTCGGGAAGTGGCGCTTGATGTATTTAATCAGGGTAATACCGTCGCCATATTTATCACCGGGCATGGAGAGGTCGGTGATCAGGACGTGAGCATCCAGTTTTGGCAGATTATTGATAAGCTGTGTTGAGTCTTCAAATTCACCGACTACATTCACCCACTCGATCTGTTCAAGTGACTTGCGAATACCGAACAGTACAATCGGATGGTCATCGGCAATAATTACGTTCATATTGTTCATGTATAAGGCTACCTTGCTACAGCAAGCTTTTGACGTAGGCGTCAATGTCGCTGATGTATTTTTCTATGCCTGAAACATCTTTCTCTCGAATTAAATGTTCCAGCGTTTCACATAATTGCTTGCCGGGAACCAAATTTAGCATGGCAAACACCCCTTTGAGGCGGTGCGCTGTCTGTGCCAGCGCCGCGAAATCGCTTACAGCCGCTTCAGTATACAACCTCTTAACATCATCGGGTACTGTATCGACAAACAGGGCATAATAACCGCTGGCATGCAGTTCGGCATTTTCATTTCCGCCCATCGGTGAGGGAGATACCTCATCCTGCGCCAGCTGTTCTTCGATAAGCTGCAGTATGGCTTCCTGCATTGCAGTACTGATATTAAAGTTCACCCGCAGCTGGCCTGGACCAATTTTCCGCACGGCGGCCTCATCATCGCTTAAAAGCAAGCCCGAGGCTGTAAGATTAGACGGATTATCCGTCAGGAAGAGATCATATTCTTGACTTATTAGCCTTTCATCAGGCGTGATGCAGCTTGCCCCCCAATTTTCCAGCTGGCGAACCACGATATGGCGAATTTCGTTGGAGGTAATATCGATCATCGCCACCACGTCGTCCAGCAGCTTCTCTTCAGATTCAACTTCCTGTGCCTGGGCCGCCATCTTCACATGCAGCGTATAGCGGGTGCCCAGGCTTTCGCGTGCTTTAATGTTCAGATGTCCGCCGAGCTTGCGCGCCAGCTGATCGCATAGCCAGAAGGTGAGGGCGTTGGCTTTGCCGTAGCGATCGCTCTGAGTATCGTTGAGGAACGGGAAGTGCAGGTTGTCCACCTCACTGGCCGTGACCCCCTCGCCGGTATCGAGAATACGGAAGGTCAGGCGATCGTTTGCCGACTCGTCGGTATCAACCTCAAGGGTAATTTTGCCGATCTGCGTGGTGGTCACCGCATACTGGATCAGCATCAGCAGGATGCGCCTCAGCGCCTCGCGATCGCCGTGCCGCTCTTCGTTAGCGGGCAGGTTATTATTGATCAACAGCTGCAGGCCTTTACGCTTAATAGTCGGCAGCACCTCGGGGACCACTTCATCAATCAGATCCTGAATCGAGAACTGGGTCAGCGTTCCTCTCCAGCTGTCGGTCTCCAGCAGGTTTGCCAGCTGAATATCCTCTACCAGCTGCACCAGCGTCTGGGCATGCTGGGCCAGATGACGGCTCTCTTCGCTGTCGATCGCTGCGGCTTCCCCGGCAAGCGTCTGCACCGGCAGGCGGAGCGCATCGCCGATATGATGCATAAACGCCGAGCGGCCCTGCTGGTTTTTCTCATACAGACGCTGGGCCTGCTTGAGCTTTTTATTCACCAGCACCTCACGGTCCTGATCGCGAATAATAAAGATCTGCGTTCTCGGCACCACCTGGCTGCGGAACTGGCGGATCTCATACAGCTCGTTGTTAACCGTCGCCTGGATCACCCCCTGATGCTGATCCGCCATGCTGGTGATGTTTTGCAGGTTCAGATGCGGCAGCAGATGGTCAGCAATCTTGTTGCTGATCACCGTCCGGTTAGCCTCCTGGTCGTGCACCAGCAGCCCCAGCGGCAGCACGGAGACAATCTCTTCGTTCAGCGCGCGCAGCAGGCGCAGCTCGTTATTGGCGCCGGGCGAAGGCTGACCATCAAGCTGGCGGCCCGGCTGATGGCGAAAAGTGGTAAAGCCAAATAGCGCCAGTGCCAGCAGGCCAACGTTGAGCAGCAGCGGCAGAACGATATTCTGTAGCGTCTCCAGCAGCAGGGTGCCGAAAGGTACCTGCCACACCAGGCGCATATCCGTTGAGTTCAGCGCGGAGGAGATCTCAATCTTCGCCCCGCTAAAGTTGATCGAAACGCTGTCTGCCGTCTCCTTGTCTGAGGTACGCAGGGGAGCAGGGCCTTTGTCCGCTTCGAGGCGGAAGCTGTCCATCGGCATGCCGGGAGGAATGAGGTCGTTAATCGGCAGATCGAACGCCACCACCGTCGCCAGATGGCCCGGCTGGTTAAAGGTGGTGCGCAAAGTAAAGTAGTAACCGTTTTGCCAGCTCAGGCTGCGCAACGGAGAGAAGCTCTCCCGCTCGTCAAGGGCGTTGGCCTGCTGGAGCATCTCTGCCCGGCGAGAGTCGACAATATTGTCGATGGAGGACTCTTTGAAGCCCGAAGAGAGATCCTTCAGCGGCAGGGTCGACACCAGGATCATGCTGTTATCCTGGCCGTTAAGATAGTACATCGACCAGGGCACGGTCTCCGCGCCCCACAGCGTATCGAGGTAGGTGGAGATGCGCTGCGTCATCTCAAGGGTGGAGCTGTCGTGTGAGCCAAAGATCAGCGCTTCGGTTTTACGCCGCGGCTTCTCAAGGTAGTAGACGTCCTGCTTTAAACGCGTCTCCTGAAGACCGTCTGCGGGTGCGGCAGGGGCAGCAGCGATATTGTCGTAAATCTGCCACGTCGCATAGCGCCAGGTATCGACCCGCTTGTGCAACGCATGGGTAATGTCGACGACTTGATAGCTCTTATCCTTCAGCCATGCATTGACGGCGCTTTGCACCATGACGCCCAGGGTGACCAACAGAACGATAATCAGTAATAGAAAAAAACGGGTAATGTTGCCTGGTATCAGGGAAAACTTGCCAGGGATCATGCTGTCGGATCGACTCATCAGTGTGTCATCAGGCTGGTAAAAGTTAAGCTACTGGGTGGCGTACAGCAGGCAGTATAAAGGGTAATGCATGAATTTCCAGACTCTCTTCACCTCTGAAGAGGAACTAAATGCTAAAAACGCTATTTCGGCATAGCGAAACGGCAAACCTGTACAGGCTTTAAGCAATGGTATAAATATTCAGCAAGATGTGTGGACAAATTGCACGAAATAACAAGATATTGACCGAGCGTTTTGCACAGCGAATTTTGATTACTTTCCGTCATCATTAGTTAATAGTCGTTATGATTTCGGGACGGTAGCACATAATTGCATGGGCAACGTAAAGAAAGGTAAAAAAAAGCCGAATGCAGAGCATTCGGCGAGAATTGGGGGTAAACGGACATTCAGAGTCGAATGACGGTAATAAATAAAAGTTAATGATGATAGCGAGGGTTATTTTAGTAGCCCATCTGTGATTTGTTTTGTCTTTCAGTGCTATGCTTGGAAAAACATGCAATATCATGATTTATAAGTATAAATATTATTTTTTGATTATTAGTGCTTTATTTTTTAACCATTGATGCTGAAAAAAGTTCCCCGAAATTTACAAAATGAAACACCTATCACCCTCCCTGAAACATATTAAAAGTTTTAGTAGCATTTTCTTGTTGGATTATTCTGTATTTTTTAGGAGAATGGCTGTGCCGACTGATTTGACGGTCAATCAGTAAGCAGTGGCAACTATAAAAAGCATATAAATGAGGGTTAATAACATGAAAGTTAAAGTACTGTCCCTCCTGGTACCAGCTCTGCTGGTAGCAGGCGCAGCGAATGCGGCTGAAATTTACAACAAAGACGGCAACAAATTAGACCTCTACGGTAAAGTTGATGGCCTGCACTATTTCTCTGATGACGACGGTAGCGATGGCGACCAGACCTACATGCGTCTCGGCTTCAAAGGCGAAACCCAGGTTAACGATCAGATCACCGGCTACGGCCAGTGGGAATACCAGGTGCAGGGCAACACCGCTGAAAGCGAAAACCAGTCTTGGACTCGTCTGGCGTTTGCTGGTCTGAAATTCGGCGACGCGGGCTCTTTCGACTACGGTCGTAACTACGGCGTAACCTATGACGTTACTGCCTGGACCGACGTTCTGCCTGAGTTCGGCGGCGACACCTACGGTGCCGATAACTTCCTGCAGTCCCGTGCTAACGGCGTGGCGACCTACCGCAGCACCGACTTCTTCGGCCTGGTTGAAGGCCTGAACTTTGCTCTGCAGTACCAGGGCAAAAACGGCAGCGCCAGCGGTGAAAACGATACCGGTCGTAGCACCCTGCGTCAGAACGGCGACGGCTACGGCGGCTCTCTGACCTATGACATGGGCGAAGGCTTCAGCGTTGGTGGTGCGATCACTACCTCTAAGCGTACTGCTGACCAGAATGAGATCGGCGTTTACGGCAGCGGCGACCGTGCTACCGTTTACACCGGCGGTCTGAAATACGACGCGAACAACCTGTACCTGGCAGCACAGTACTCCCAGACCTACAACGCAACCCGTTTCGGTAACTCTCAGAACGACTCCACCGTATACGGTTTTGCTAACAAAGCGCAGAACTTTGAAGTGGTTGCTCAGTACCAGTTCGACTTCGGCCTGCGTCCGTCTATCGCTTACCTGAAGTCTGAAGGCAAAGACGTAGACAACGGTTTCGTTAACTACGGCAACCAGGATCTGCTGGAGTACGTCGACGTTGGCGCGACTTACTACTTCAACAAAAACATGTCTACCTACGTTGACTACAAAATCAACCTGCTGGATGACAACGACTTCACCCGTCAGGCCGGTGTTAGCACCGATGATATCGTAGCCCTGGGTCTGGTTTACCAGTTCTAAGTCGTTACATACATACGTGCATGAAGGGGCCGCGCTGGCCCCTTTTTTTATCGATTCTTTTCTGGACAGACACACTTTTGGTGTACGCTTGCGCGCATTGCGTAAGGGAATCATTGCTATGGATACAACTCTTTTTCGCGCTGCCCTGCTGGCGCTTACCCTGATCCTCACCGGCTGCGATCCGACGCCGCCCGCGCCGCAGCCTGCCGCTGCCGTTACCGTGCTGGAAGGCAAAACCATGGGCACCACCTGGCGCGTCAGCGTTGTGGATAGGGATAAAGCCGAGACCGATGCACTACGGGAAAAAATTACTGCCCAACTCGACGCTGATGACATGCTGCTCTCGACCTGGAAGAGCGACTCAGCCCTGAGCCGCTTTAACGCCTCCACCAGCACCACGCCGTGGCCGGTTGACGCCGCGATGGCAGACATTGTCACTCTTGCGCTGCGTATCGGCATCAAAACTGACAGTGCAATGGACATCACCATTGGCCCGCTGGTTAACCTGTGGGGCTTTGGGCCGGATAAACAGCCCAACACGACGCCGACGCCAGCGCAGATTGAGGCGGCAAAAATGCGCGTTGGCCTGCAACATCTGGCGGTCTCTTACCAGGCTGGGCAGCAGTTTTTGCAGAAGGATATTCCCGACCTCTATGTCGATCTCTCTACGGTCGGTGAGGGCTACGCAGCCGATCATCTGGCACAGCTGATGGAGCAGGAGGGGATCCCCCGCTATCTGGTCTCGGTAGGCGGCGCGCTGGTGAGCCGGGGTATGAACGGCGAAGGTAAACCCTGGCGGGTGGCGATCCAGAAGCCGACCGATCGCGAGAACGCGGTACAGGCGGTGGTGGATATTAACGGACACGGTATCAGCACCTCCGGCAGCTACCGCAACTACTATGAGCTGGACGGCAAGCGGCTGTCGCACGTTATCGATCCGCATACCGGACATCCTATTGATCATAATCTGGTATCGGTCACGGTGATTGCTCCGACGGCGCTGGAGGCCGACACATGGGATACCGGTCTGATGGTGCTGGGCCCGCAGAAGGCCCGCGAGGTGGCGATGCGTGAAGGGCTGGCAATCTATATGATCACCAAGGAGGGCGATACCTTTACCTCCTGGATGTCGCCGCAGTTTGCTGCTTTTTTGCAGAGCAAATAGAATTAAAGCGCAAGATTTCAGGTGAAGGTAGTCTGGCCCCAGGGCATAGTCGGGCTAAGCTAAAGAGAGGAGCCTGATATGAGCGTAACGACCTTTATTGAAGACGAGCAGCGCTGGCAGGCGGTGCTTGAGCGGCGTGCTGACGCGGACGATCGTTTCGTCTTTGCCGTCATGACCACCGGCATCTTTTGCCGCCCCTCGTGCCGGGCGCGCCACGCCCTGCGCGAAAACGTGCGCTTCTTTGCCGATGCTCAGACAGCGGCGCAGGCGGGGTTTCGTCCCTGCAAGCGTTGCCAGCCGGACAGACCCGCAGACAAGCGCAGCCTGGCGCAAAAAATTACCGCAGCCTGCCGTCTGCTGGAGCAGGAGACGCCGATAACCCTGGCAGCGCTGGCGCAACAGGTAGGTCTCAGCCCCTACCATCTTCACCGCCAGTTTAAAGCCGTTACCGGCATGACGCCCAAAGCCTGGCAGCAGGCCGCGCGGGCGAAGCGCCTGCGCAACGCACTTCCTCACAGTACAACCATTACCGATGCGGTGCTGGCCGCTGGCTTCCCGGACAGCGGCAGCTACTACCGCAAGGCGGATGCGTCGCTGGGTATGACGGCTCGCCAGTATCGTCAGGGCGGGGAGGGGGCAGCGATCCGCTACGCGTTAACGCACTCTACGCTGGGCCGCTGTCTGGTGGCTGAAAGCGAGCGCGGTATCTGCGCGATCCTGCTGGCTGACTGTGACTCGCTGCTCACCGCCGAGTTGCACACGATGTTTCCTCAGGCTCAGCTTACGCAGGACGATGCTGAATTTAGCGCCCGGGTTGCCGAGGTTGTAGCGACAATTGAAAGTCCTGGCCGCCCGCTGGCCCTGCCGCTGGATCTACGCGGCACCGCCTTTCAGATGCAGGTCTGGCAGGCACTGCAGGCGATCCCGGCGGGGGAAACCGCCAGCTATCGCGCCGTTGCCAGTGCCATCGGCAAGCCGCAGGCGATCCGCGCCGTAGCCAGCGCCTGTGCGGCTAACCGTCTGGCGATCGTGATCCCTTGCCATCGTGTGGTTCGCGGGGATGGCATGCTCTCCGGCTACCGCTGGGGGCCGGCGCGCAAGGCCCAGCTGCTGGCGCGCGAATCGTTAAAAGAGGAGTCATAATGCTCGATCTGTTTGCCGATGCTGAACCGTGGCAGGAGCCGCTGGCACCGGGGGCCACTATCCTGCGTCGCTTTGCCCTTGCCGACGCCGATGCGCTGCTGGCCGATATTGACGCGGTCGCCAGCCAGTCACCGTTTCGCCAGATGGTCACTCCCGGCGGCTATACCATGTCGGTGGCGATGACCAACTGTGGCCGCCTGGGCTGGACGACCGATGCGCGCGGCTACCGCTATGCCCCTGGCGATCCGCTCACTGGCCAGCCGTGGCCTGCTATGCCGCCCGCCTTTGCCGCGCTATGCCAGCAGGCTTCGACGGCGGCAGGCTACAGCGATTTTCAGCCGGACGCCTGCCTGATCAACCGCTACCTGCCGGGCGCCAAGCTCTCTCTGCATCAGGATAAAGACGAGCCGGATCTGCGGGCACCGATCGTTTCGGTCTCGCTGGGCCTGCCTGCTGTTTTCCAGTTTGGTGGGCTTCGCCGCAGCGATCCGCTCAAGCGCCTGCTGCTGGAGCATGGCGACGTGGTAGTGTGGGGCGGCCCGTCGCGTCTCTTCTATCACGGCGTGCAGCCGCTTAAGCCAGGCCAGCATCCGGCCACCGGTGAATGCCGCTACAACTTAACCTTTCGCCGTGCAGGTAATTAAGAATATAAATCAGAATTATTCTTGATCCGTCACAGCAGCAGTTTACACTGCGGGCTGATTTTTCTTGCCGGATCGCTCTCATGGAACTTCTTCTTCTTGTCTGGCGGCAGTACCGCTGGCCTTTTATTGCCGTCATCCTGTTGACCCTGCTCAGCGCGGCGCTTGGCATCGGCCTCATTGCCTTTATTAACGCGCGACTCATCGAGAACGTGGATATCACCCTGACGGTGCTGCCGGAGTTTCTCGGCCTGCTGCTGCTGCTGATGGCGGTGACCCTTGGCTCGCAGCTGGCACTGACCGCCCTCGGCCATCACTTTGTCTACCGCCTGCGGGGAGAGTTCATTAAGCGCATCCTCGATACCCAGGTGGAGCGCGTGGAGCAGTTAGGCAACGCCGCGCTGCTGGCCGCGTTGACCAGCGACGTGCGTAACATCACCATCGCCTTTGTACGCCTGCCGGAGCTGGTGCAGGGGATCATCCTGACCGCCGGATCGGCGGCCTACCTGGGCTGGCTCTCTGGCAAAATGCTGCTGGTCACCGCCCTGTGGATGGCGATAACCATCTGGGGCGGCTTTGTGCTGGTGTCGCGGGTCTATAAGCATTTAGCGAGACTGCGTGAAACCGAAGACAAGCTGCACCATGACTACCAGACGGTGCTGGAGGGGCGTAAAGAGCTGACCCTCAACCGCGAGCGTGCCGAGGCGATCTTTAACAACGCTTACCTGCCGGATGCGCAGGAGTATCGCCACCATATTATTCGCGCCGACACCTTCCACCTCAGCGCAGTTAACTGGTCAAACATCATGATGCTGGGGGCGATTGGCCTGGTGTTCTGGATGGCTAACGGCCTTGGCTGGGCGGATACTAACGTCGCGGCGACCTTCTCCCTGACCGTGCTGTTCCTGCGCACGCCGCTGCTGTCGGCGGTAGGGGCGCTGCCGACCCTGCTCAGCGCCCAAGTGGCGTTTAACAAACTAAAGCAGTTCTCTCTTGCGCCCTATAACCCTGAGTTTCCGCGCCCGACCGCCTTTACCGGCTGGCAGACGCTGGAGCTACGCGACGTGACCTTTACCTACCAGGAGGGCGCTTTCTCCGTGGGGCCGATTAACCTGACTCTGACGCGCGGCGAACTGGTATTTCTGATCGGTGGCAACGGCAGCGGCAAGTCGACTCTGGCGATGCTGCTGACCGGTCTCTATCAGCCGGTGTCGGGCACCATTCTCATCGACGGCCAGCCGCTGGCCGCCGGGCGTGAAGAGGACTATCGCAAGCTCTTCTCAGCGGTATTTACCGACGTCTGGCTGTTTGACCAGCTCATTGGCCCGGAAGGGAAGCAGGCCGATCCGGCTATCGTCGACAGATGGTTAGCGCAGCTGAAGATGACCCACAAGCTGGAGCTGGATAACGGCAAGATCCTGAACCTCAAGCTGTCGAAAGGCCAGAAGAAGCGCGTGGCCCTGCTGCTGGCGCTGGCAGAGGAGCGCGATATCATCCTGCTGGATGAGTGGGCCGCCGATCAGGATCCGCACTTCCGCCGCGAGTTTTACCAGACGATCCTGCCGCTGATGCAGGCCGAAGGGAAAACCATTTTTGCTATTAGTCACGACGACCACTACTTTATACATGCCGATCGCCTGCTGGAGATGCGCAGTGGCGTACTCTCAGAGCTGACAGGAGAAGAACGAACGCTCGCTTCCCGCGACGCCGTTTCACGCACCGCATAAGGATAAAGGATAAGGAGTCGTTAATGTCCGCCACCCCTAAAAATAGCGCCCGCCTTCGCGACGAGGAGCGGGCGCGCCTCATCTGGCTGCTAAATACTAACAGCGCCATTACCTCCCAGATCCTCGGCAAGCTGACCCTGGTCGAGCAGTTCGACGGCAGCGCGCTAAACGATGATATTGCCGAAGTTGGCGTGCTGGTCTCGCACCTCCCGGCCCCGGACCTGGCGGATACGCTGGAGGCGCTGCCCACCGAGGAGCGCCGGGCGCTGTGGCGTCTGGTTGACGATCTCAAACGCGGGGACATCCTGCTTGAGGCCACGGACAGCGTGCGCGAGGATCTGATCGAGGAGATGAGTGACCAGGCGCTGCTGGAGGCGCTGCGCGGGCTGGATATCGACGAGCAGATCTATCTGGTTAAGCGTCTGCCGCGTAACCTCACCGGACGGCTGGAGGCTTCGCTGCCGCCCGACGATCGCGCCCGCGTGCATCAGGTGATGAGCTACGAGCAGAACAGCGTGGGAGCGCTGATGGAGTTTGAGGTGATCACCGTCCGTCCGGAGGTGACCCTGGAGACGGTGCAGCGCTATCTGCATCGCCTCGGCAGCATGCCGCAGAACACCGATAAGCTGTTTGTGACCGATCGCGATGGGCTGCTGCTCGGCGAGCTGCCGCTGCAAACGATCCTGCTCAATGATACCCAGACGCGGGTCAGCGAGGTGATGGAGGACGATCCTGTGACCTTCTCGCCCCATGACGATGCGGAGAAGACCGCCCGTACCTTTGAGCGTGACAATCTGGTGAGTGCGCCGGTGGTCAACCCCGACGGCAAGCTGCTGGGGCGGGTGACCATCGATGAGATTGTTAACGTGGTCTATGAGGAGAGCGATAACGACATGCGCCTGATGGGCGGTCTCAGCCCGGAGGAGGATGTCTTTGCCCCGGTCGGCAAAGCGGTCAAGAACCGCTGGGCGTGGCTGGCGATCAACCTCTGCACCGCCTTTATCGCCTCGCGGGTGATTGATGGCTTCGAGCATACCATCTCCCAGCTGGTGGCCCTGGCCTCGCTGATGCCTATCGTCGCCGGGATCGGCGGCAACACCGGCAACCAGACCATCACCATGATCGTGCGCGCGCTTGCGCTGCAAAACATTCAGCCAGGAAACTACCGCTTTCTCATCTTCCGCGAATTGGGCGTGGCGCTGATCAACGGCCTGGTGTGGGGCGGGATTATGGGCGGCGTGACCTGGTGGCTCTATGACGACATGGCCCTCGGCGGGGTGATGACCCTGGCGATGGTGCTAAACCTGCTGCTGGCCGCCACCATGGGGGTGCTGATCCCGATGATTATGGTCCGGCTGGGGCGCGACCCGGCGGTCGGCTCCAGCGTGATGATCACCGCCCTGACGGACACGGGCGGCTTCTTTATTTTTCTCGGTCTGGCGACGATTTTTCTGCTGTAGCGCGTTTTTTACGGCTAAAGACCGGAGGCAGGAGGAACATCAGCACCACCCCGGCGACCACGCCAATCGCCAGGTTCCCGGTGGTGACGGTGGCAATCACCGTCACCAGCATCACCAGCGTCTCGGCTACCGGGGCGCGTTTCAGCTGCGCAGGCTGAATGCTGTGCCAGTTGAAAGTCTTCACCGCCACAATCACCATGATCCCGGCCAGCACCGCCATCGGTATCTTCGCCATCACGTTGCTCAGCGCGGTCACCAGCAGCAGCAGGACCAGTCCCGCGGCGATGGTCGAGACGCGGCTGCGCCCTTTACCCATCTCAACGTTGACAATGGTCTGGCCGATCATTGCACAGCCCGCAATCCCGCCGTAAAAACCCGCCAGAATGTTAGCGATGCCAAGACCTGCGCTCTCGCGGCCCTTGTTTGACGGCGTTTCGGTGAGATCGTCCACCAGCTTCGCCGTTAGCAGCGACTCCATCAGGCCGACAAAGGCGATGCTCAGGGCGCAGGGCCAGACGATGCTCAGCGTGGTCAGGTTAAACGGCACCAGCCACTGAGTCAGACCGGGGAGGCCACCCTGCATTGGGCCTTCGTCGCCCACTACCGGCAGGATCTGCCCGGAGAAGACGGTAAACAGAGTCAGCACTACGATAGCGACCAGCGGGGAGGGGACGCTCTTCAGCACCTTCGGTAGCCAGAGCACAATCAAAATCGTCAGGACAAACAGCCCGAGGATCAGCGGGTCACGGGTCCAGAAGTGCGGCACCTGTGCAAAGAAAATCAGGATCCCCAGCGCGTTAACAAATCCGGTCATCACCGTGTGCGGAATAAAGCGCATCAGGCGCGCCATTCCCGTCAGGCCAAAGACAATCTGGATCACCCCCGCCAGTAAAACGGCGGGCAGGATGTACTCCACGCCGTGCTGGTGCACCATCGGGCCGATCACCAGCGCCACGGAGCCCGCTGCAGCGGTAACCATCGCCGGGCGGCCGCCAAGGAAGGACATCCCGAGGCATAGCACCACGGAGGCGATCAGGCTCACGGTGGGATCGACGCCGGCGATCACCGAGAAGGAGATCACTTCCGGGATCAGGGCCAGGGCAGTCATCACCCCCGCCAGGGTTTCACGCATCAGCAGAGACGGCGAGCGCAGCACCGTGGCGACGTTTCCCGCTTGTACAGGAGTTAAAGCTTTTTGAGCATCAGGCATAGAGTTTCACAGAATCAAAGCGGACGGAAAGTGTGCAGTGTAACAAAGCGGAGAATAGTAGCGGCGCAGCGCAGGAGATACCAGTTTTTTTGTCATAGCCGTTATAAAAATCTAACTTTTTGTTAACATCTATCAACTTGCTGTGTACTATCTCAACAATATTTAAATCCACGGATGATGGTGGTAGGTTAGTTATCCAAGTGATTTCACTCCAATAAATTCCAATAAAGCAGTACTAATTGTAGGGCATTATCATTATGAAAAAAATGCGTGCCGTGCTCTCTTCTGTGGCTACGGGTAGTCGCGCTGCCTCACGGACAGGGAAGGCAACTGCGGCGAAGAAGCGAGAAACTGATGTACTCCTCCTGGGTGGCGGCATTATGAGCGCTACGCTGGGAACCTATCTACAGGCGCTGGAACCAACGTGGTCAATGACCATGATTGAGCGCCTGGATGAAGTCGCAAAGGAGAGCTCCGAGGGCTGGAACAACGCCGGCACCGGGCACGCTGCATTAATGGAACTGAACTACACGCCGCAGAGGGCCGATGGCAGCGTCAGCATCGACAAAGCCATCGAGATCAATGAGGCGTTTCATCTCTCCCGCCAGTTCTGGGCTCACCAGGTGAAAGCGGGCGTGCTGAATAATCCCCGCTCCTTTATTAACACCGTACCGCACATGAGCTTTGTGTGGGGGGAAGAGAACGTCAACTTCCTGCGCGCCCGCTACGCTGCGCTCCAGCAGAGCAATCTCTTTAGCGGCATTCGCTACAGTGAAGACCACGCGCAAATCAAACGCTGGGCACCGCTGGTGATGGAAGGGCGCGATGCAAAACAGAAAATTGCCGCCACCCGCACCGAGCTGGGGACGGACGTCAACTTCGGCGAGATCGCCCGCCAGCTGGTGGCCTCTCTGCAAAAGCACGAGAACTTTTCACTAAACCTGAGCACCGAGGTGCGCGCCATCAAGCGCAATGCCGATGGCCGCTGGGCGGTGACCGTTGCCGACGTCAATCATCCCCGCAGCTCGCGCACTATCATCGCGAAGTTTGTCTTTATCGGCGCGGGCGGCGCGGCGCTGAAACTATTGCAGGAGTCCGGCATTCCGGAAGCGCGGGACTTTGCCGGTTTCCCAGTGGGCGGTCAGTTCCTTGTGTCCGACAATCCGGACGTGGTGAACCGCCATCTGGCGAAGGTTTACGGCCAGGCGTCGGTCGGCGCACCGCCGATGTCAGTCCCGCATATTGATACCCGTATCCTTAACGGCAAGCGCGTGCTGCTCTTCGGACCGTTCGCTACCTTCTCGACTAAATTCCTCAAGAACGGCTCACTGTGGGATCTGCCGCGCTCAACCACCCCGTCTAACCTGATGCCGATGGTGAAGGTGGGGCTGACTAACTTCAGCCTGGTGAAATATCTGGTAGGGCAGGTGCTACAGAACGACGATGCACGCTTTGCCGCCCTGCGCGAATACTATCCGCAGGCGAAAAAAGAGGAGTGGCGTCTGTGGCAGGCGGGGCAGCGGGTGCAGATCATCAAGCGCGATCCGCTGCTGGGTGGCGTGCTGCGCCTCGGAACCGAGGTGGTTAGCGACCAGCAGGGCACCATTGCCGCGCTGCTCGGCGCGTCTCCGGGGGCCTCTACCGCAGCGCCAATCATGCTGGAGCTGATGAAGAAGGTCTTTAAGACCCAGTTCGCGTCGCCCGCGTGGCAGGCGAAGCTGAAGGAGATCATCCCAAGCTTTGGTATGCAGCTTAACGGCAACGTCGAAGCCACCCAGCGGGTCCTGCAGCAGACAAGCCAGGTGCTGGGCCTGACCTATGAGCCGCAGCCGGTGGTGGATGCGGTGCCAGCGGCGAAAGCGGCACAGGTGCAGGTTGAGGCGGAGCTGGCTTAATGTAAAAACAACGCTGGTCACAAGACCAGCGCAAAGCTTTTCTATAAGTTAAGGTATAATTCAGCTAACGCTTGAAAGCGTGAGAGTTGAGCTATTCCCGGCACCTACTTCAATATAAGCTGGATTGCCAAATTGATCGAAAGCAGTAAGCTTGGCGCTTGCACTCTCTTTGAAAAGAGTGTCACCATAATTGTTATACCAGCTGACGTCTACGTCAAAATTGATAAAAATGATTTGACCAGATCGTTGGTATACATCTACATCTAATTCAGCTATCGCTCCATTAGGCTCTCCTGTATCTGTATCTGCATCCATTACTCCTACCAGAGCACTATAGGATTTGCCCATGCTTTTTACATCATTATCTTTGAGCAGAAACCCTTGAGATAATTTATAACCGGGAGTATCCCCGGCTGAATAGTTACTCTCTATGATTTGGCGAAATTGTGTAGGTGATAAGCGAGTATCCGGGGCTTGATAGCTAATAAATCTGAAATAAGAGTCATCGATCGAAAGTCCATAAATTTCTACACTGTGCACTATAAATGTATCTACAAATGAGCTGGTATCTGTTGTATAACTTGGTTTGTCTTCAAGAGTATTAAAAATAACAGGTGTCAAATTCGGGTCTGACATACCATATTTTTTCGGCGGTTCTACTGTTACTACCACAGAGCTTTGCGATTTGCTGCCGCTGGCCGTCGAGTAACTCACCGGCTTTCCGTCACTGCCGGTATAGGAGATCAGTAGAGCAACCTCTTCAGACATATAGCTTGCGTTAATGGTGCTGTCGCTGGAAATATAGTAATCAAACTCGTACTGGTAAGCGCCGGTATTACTGTCTTCAACCACTTTAATAGCAACAGGACTGTTCGGCTGATAAACGGCGGCATATGTGCCTTTGTCACCGGTTTTCAGGTGCGAAAGCCCGGTGGCGGTTTGATAATCAATTAAGGTTATTGCAGCTTTTACCTCATCTTCCGTTGGGCCTGCTTCGGCTGTATTGCTCAGTACAAAACTTACGCCGACCGTCAGCTTAACCTGGTGGTTACCGTTAGCAAACAGGTACGCCTTGGTCATATCCGGGTTATCCGTCCAGATCTGGGCAGAACTAACCCCTTTCACATTATCCCATGACATAATATTTTACCTCATATTGATTGCGATAGATGAGGAGAAAAGTAGTTTCTCTAAAATAGCGGCATACGTATTAAAATAGATCCTATTACCGGGGTGGCAACTTAGTTTACGCTCGCAAGTTTGGGATAGCCATTATCATCACTATTTATGACAATATCTGTATCGTTGCCAAACTGATCGTAAGCGGTTAAAGTAGCTGGCCCACTAGATTCAGCAATAGGGCCCGGCCCTCCCTTGGCATATATCATATGACTGTTTATATAAGCAAAAATCAACTCTCCAGGGCTTTGGCTAACTTGACCGCTATATTCAATTAGAATCCAGGAATCTGAGCTCATGATATCTAAATTTGTACTGTATACATTCAATGTAGCAAGTAAGGGTTTGTTTGCAATCAGGAAACTATGAGCGAATACATATTCATAATCGTTATCGTCTGAAAAATTACTTATTGTATGCTGTAAACAAGCATTAGGCGATTCAGGCGTATTTGTTGTTATGAAATTTATAATTTTAAAATAGCTATCATCTATTCTTAGGGAATAAAGAATTGCAGATGTTTCATAAAGATGATTTATCCAGCTTGACACTGTTGTAGCGCTGGCTTGAAATTTATCATCGAGAGTATTAAAAACAACAGGTGTCATATTCGAACCTGACATACCATATTTTTTCGGGGGTTCTACAGTCACTGCCACAGAGCTTTGCGATTTGCTGCCGCTGGCCGTCGAGTAACTTACCGGCTTTCCATCGCTGCCGGTATAGGAGATCAGTAGAGCAACTTCTTCAGACATATAGCTTGCGTTAATGGTGCTGTCGCTGGAAATATAGTAATCAAACTCGTACTGGTAAGCACCGGTGTTACTGTCTTCAACTGCTTTAATAGTAACAGGACTGTTCGGCTGATAAACGGCGGCATATGCCCCCTTGTCACCAGTTTTCAGGTGCGAAAGCCCGGCAGCGGTTTGATAATCAATTAAGGTTATTGCAGCTTCCACCTCATCTTCCGTTGGGCCTGCTTCGGCTATATTGCTCAGTACAAAACTTACGGCGACCGTCAGCTTAACCTGGTGATTACCGTTAGCAAACAGGTACGCCTTGGTTATATCCGGGTTATCCGTCCAGATCTGGGCAGAACTAACCCCTTTCACATTATCCCATGACATAATATCACCTCTGCATTATAAGGTTAAACTTTAGCTTACGCTTTTGATAAAGTTTAAATCGCTACTATGGTAAGCAATGACATAAGCACTATTACCAAATTGATCAAATACGCTTAGATGAATTCGTTCGTCGCTGCCTGAAAAGTGATCCAGGCTTTTAACATCAGTGCTTATTTCAATAAAAGTTACCTGGTTCTCTTGCTGCTGTACATCAACATGTGCAAAGTAGATATGGTCACTCTGGTCATTAACATCTCGCACTATAGCCTGAACAGTGTAGTCCATCTTGCCACATTTTATATTGGGAAAGAATGAGTTATAAATGTAATCCCACATGACGCTATCTTTGCTTTTATTAATAAAGAAAGGTTCCACTTGACGATCAGGATCAGGCTCCTGTCCATTCTCTAAGTAAAAAATTTTAAAATAGGGATCATCAATATATAGAGAAACTATATGAAACGAACTGTCAGTATGGTCATAGTTATCATTACTGCTTTTTCCTTTAGTTTCAGCTTCAGTATTCGAACACCTTAAATTTGTACGGTTTGCACCCGGTCCACCATAAAGTTTAGCCGAATAACAGGCGACGGAAACATAGGTTTTTATTGAAGAGCCTGTACCGGAGCGAGAGGTCTCTATGATCTTCTGGCTTGTACTTCCAGTAGAATCAGTGACAGAATACTCTAGCTTCAGCGCCACCTCTTCGGAATAGCATTCGGCATTTATCGAATAGGGGCTGGAGACGATATAGCTAAACTGAAAATCGTAGATGCCGTCTTCCACAGGATCCGTATCGGCTGTAGGGACAGCCTGAGGATAATAGGGATCGTAAATGGCGTTAAAACGTCCGGCGCTGTCCGCCAGGGCAAGATATTTTAACGGGCCGCTATCTTGATTGTTGATCAGCGACAGGGCGCTTTTTACCTCATCTTTCGTCGGCCCTTCGGTGGCCCCCGATTTTAGGTTAAAGGAGAGACCTACGTTTAATGACAGCTGATGCTGGTCATTAACGAACAGATGCCCCTGCGTTGAATCCGAGAAGTCTGTCCAGATTTTGATATTTTTAATACCGGTAACATTATCCCATGACATAGTTAATTCCTCAAGTTGGTAGCGTTCGAAGAGAACAGCGATCTTTCAGCTACAGCATGGGGGAGATAGAGCGATTAGAAAATGCACTATTAATAGTCGGTGAGGCGAGGTTTTTTATACGCAGGCAAAAAGCAGGCATAAAAAAACCAACCTAAGCGGTTGGTTTTTTTTGGGATTATTTGGTCGGCACGAGAGGATTTGAACCTCCGACCCCCGACACCCCATGACGGTGCGCTACCAGGCTGCGCTACGTGCCGATCTGTGGCGCTAATAGTACCCTTTTCACCATCGATTGCAAGAGGCAACCCGCTGACTGATTTATAATTAATCAATCAGTTAGCGATAAAGCGCTTTTCATCCGTCAGCACCTGCAACAGCAGGCTGAGCTGCGGCTTCTGATCGCCGATCTTCTCACCTTTCAGGTCGTAGGTCTGATAGGTGCCGTTGTGCTTCAGCACCAGCGTCATTTCCGGCGTGGTGACCGCCAGCGTATTGTTATCTGCGGCGGTGACCCAGTTATGGCGGCGCGCGGCGTTAAACAGATCCTGACCCTGAGAGTACTCGTTTGCCGGGGTGCTAACGTGCAGTAGGCGCTGCATCAGGGTAGTCATGACATCTTTATGATCGGTCAGCTTGCTGATGCGCTGGGCAGGCGTGCCCGGCCAGTGGATAACCAGCGGCACATGCAGATCGCCCCGCGACCAGCCCTCATCCATGTCACTACTCTCAGCGGAGACGCCGTGGCCCGCCGTAATGATAACCACCGTTTTATCCAGCTTGCCCGCGTCGCGCAGGGCGGTCAGCACGCGTTCAATCTGTGCATCAACGTTACCGGCGGCACGCGCATAGCGGCGTTCAAAGTCCTGCTGGTCAGCGTCCAGCGACGTGCCGTTCAACGCAACCCATGAGAACCAGCGGTTATCTTCCTGCGCATAGCGATCCAGCCAGTTGATCCACTGGTCGGCGGTCTGCTTATCGGACTGCGCCTTCGCTGCAGGCAGGGAGAAGTCAGAGAGCAGCGCCTGGCGATAGAGCGAACTTCTGAACCCGTCCGAAGAGAAGAGGCCCAGCTGGTAGCCCTGCTGGTTAAGCGCGGTCACCAGCGCCGCCGGAATACGCGCCGACAGCACGCCGTCCATGTAGGAGGGTGAGATCCCGTAGAACAGGCCAAACAGGCCGTTATCGGTATCGTTCCCGGCGCTCATGTGCTGGGTAAAGGTGATATTCTCAGTGGCAAAGCCAGCCAGCGACGGCATCTCTTTTTCGTAGCGCGAATAGTTCAACGCGTCGACGGTGATCAGCAGCACGTTCTGACCCGGCCCCATATCACGATAGCGCAGATCGCTCAGCGGATACTGCACCGACACCGCCTCCGGGTTCCCCTGTTCAACCAGCCGACGCTGATACTCCTGGGCATCCAGCAGGCCATGCTTCTCCAGGAAGCGGCGCGCGGTCATCGGGTAGGAGAGCGGCAGGTTGGCGCGCTGCATGGTGATTGGCCGGTAGAAGTTGGCATCAGCCCAGATATAGCTCAGGTGCGAGGCGATAAAGGCGGTAAAGAACAGGGCGGCCACCGGCTTGGCATAGCGGCGACGGCGCGTCAGGCTGCGCAGCTTCTGCCAGCTCCAGTTGGCAAACAGCAGCTCTACCAGCAGGATCACCGGCACGCTGATAAACATCAGCTGCCAGTCGCGGGCCATCTCGTTCTGGTCCGGGTTGATCACCAGCTCCCAGACGATAGGGTTAAGGTGCAGGTGGAAGCGGGTAAAGACTTCGCTATCGATCAGCAGCAGCGTCATGCCAATGGTAGCCAGCACGGCGGAGAACCCGCGCATTAGCCGCTGCGACATCACCACAAAGGTGAGCGGAAAGAGGATCAGCAGATAGGTGGCAAACACCAGAAAGCTGAAGTGGCCGATGACGCTCAGCCAGGAGTAGATCCTGCCACCAAGCGTGGTCGGCCAGTCGGCGACGAACAGGTAACGACTGCCAAGAACCATGGCCAACAGAATGTTGAACAGGGCAAACCAGTGCCCCCAGCTAACCATCTGGGAGACTTTTTCTCGGTAGCGTTGACGATGAGTCACCATAAAATGCCGTCGTTGTCCTTAATGCGCTTTATCGTCAGCCACGGAGGACTGCAACGCCTGAGCGAAGGATTTCGCAATAGCCTGCCGCTGTGCCGGGGCAACGCTGGTGTTGATCAGGTTGGTGACCATGTTTCCCAGCACCATCAGGGAGAGATCGGTCGGAACCTTGTGTTTTTCCAACACGTTTGCCAGCTCGCTCAGCAGTTGTTCAACGTGTTCATCACTATAACGGGAAATCTGTGGCATAAAATCAGAATCAGTCTCTTTATGAAAGGGCAACATATTACCGTAGCAACAGCTTTTTTTCTGCTTTTTTATCTCTGGTTTGATCTCTGGTTGCGCTGTTACCTCTGCGGTGGTTGAATACCGCCGGTCTAACAGGAGAGTTTATCATGAGTCTGGATATCAACCAGATTGCCCTGCACCAGC